>NZ_SMGD01000011.1 GCF_004339545.1 Celerinatantimonas diazotrophica
CTATAAGTATCGACATCTGGTTGAGAATGCTTTCGCAAGGATTAAGCACTTTCGTTCTATATCAACGAGATATGACAAGTTAGCAAGGAATTACGTCAGTATGGTATCACTGGCATTTACGATAATGTGGCTACCGATGTATTGCTGAATAAAATATGTACAGCAAAGATCAACACGCCCTAGACAAAGAGATAAAAAGAAAAACAAACAAAAAAGGCCATGAAAATATGGCCCAAATCTACGACACGAACACCACTTTTGGGTTATTTACATTTAATGCTGATGGCAATTTCTGGGACAAACTCGTTCACAAGCACCACAACCAATACAGTCACCAGCATGACTCACAGTCATGACCATTCGGACATCATCAGAGTAATCATCATCGCCATCATCATCTTCATTCTCGATTAATTCGAACACATCACGCCCACAAACTTTGTAGCAACGCCCACAACCGATGCACTCGCTACTGTCAACAGCCCGAATAAACTGCGGCTCCCAAGGGCTTCCGTCAGCTGTTACTGCCGTTACCATATTTATTCTCCTTCATAGTCATCTTAGTACTCTTGCCAATTTTCATCAGTTGGTGTCTGCCGGTTGCTCATCTGCCGACGAAGTGGACTACTTTGACGAGTTAATTCACGCTGCAGTTCACCTAACAAAGCCAATATTGAGCTACCTTGGGCAACACGTACCGGTCTGATGCCTCGCTCCCATAATTGACGAACGACCGCATCACCAACAGCAACAACATAAACTGCCAGACATTCGCCTAATAAATCCAAACGCATTTCAATATTGTCCTGGCGATGTCCTGACGGAAGCTCACTCATTTCAATGATTTTCATTAACTGCAGTTGTTTTTCACCAATACCATACACAGCAAATCGTGACGCACTGGCGAAATGCTGATCGACCTGATGCTGATCACTGCTGGCAAAGGCTACTGAAAAAAAATTGTCCGACGCATTGGCTAACTGCAATTGTCGGCAAACTTTTGCGCTTTCCATCGTTTACCCCCTAAGCTCTCTGGCTGGCCGCTTCCGGCCAATGTTGTTTAAGCGGGCTATGATAAATATCACGGTGTTCATGACGCTGATGAACGATGTTCCCCAGTTCAAACAACGTATCCCGGATACCAGCATAAAGCTGACGGTGCTGGCGAAAGCCCCCAAAATAATCAAAAATCGGGAAACCACTTAAAATATGCGACATGCCCAGCTCTTGTGCTAGCATCTGGCCATGTGAATTAGCGATTAAAACCTCCGCTGGTGTGACCTTAAGCTGCTCGCGCAAATCACTAAAATCACCTAGCAGTATCTGTTCTGTCGGCATTTCTATCAGTTGACTCTGTTGAGCAGGCGCAACAACAACCTGCTCATCCAAACCAACTTGCCGGGCAATAGCCAACCAATACCCGAGTAATTCAGGCTCACCAGCCAATGCAATCCGAACACCATTGAGCTCATTATGGCAATCGAGCATGGCATCTTGCAGTTGGCGACGCTGGCGATTTATATAATCTGGAACCTGCCGTCCGGTTAACTCAATCAACAATTCAATTAAACGGTCACACTGTTCAATGTTGCCCAAATGGTCAAAGTAGTAGCTGGGTACTCCTGTTTTTTGAGCCAGCAATTTAGCGCCGCTGTGGCAACTGTAACCAAGTGCGACCGTGGCGATGCTCTCCCCCATTCGCTGAATATCACTCAAACCTGTTCCACCTAATGAAACTGCTGAGTAATCTTGCTCACCTAAATGACCATCTAACGACTCACTGATGTCGGGCAATAGCGTTGGTTTGAGCCCAAATGCTTCAAACAAGCGCTGCACAGCTTCGACATCACCAGCCGTAAAACTATGGCCCAACAACACGTTGATCCGCTTTTTGCGGGTCTGAGCGGAGCGTTTTTCTTCGACTAATTGATTGACCACCGCATCAATGACTGCGGCATATCCATTTTCTAAAGATCCATAAAAATCAGGCGTGTTAACCGTTAAAACGGTGAGTTTTTCATGCTGTGGATATTCGACTCGAAATTCACGTATCGCCCGTTTTAAATCAGCACCTTGCGCTTCACTTAAGCCATTGCTCATCACCACGACTAAGTGCAAAGCACTATTTTTAGCCAAATGATCCAATGCCTTTTTGACATTGCCATCTGAGCCCATAATCGTCGAAATTGGATCCATGGCGGTAGACTGCAAGGCAACTGGTTCTTGAAAATGGCGGACAAAAAAAGCTTTGGCAAATGAACTACACCCCTGTGCGGCATGCATTAATGCCATGCTATCGGCGAGTCCTAAAGCAGCAATCGTCGCGCCCAATACTTGCCCGGTTTTAAGCGGAGATATGCTTAGCGGTTTGCGGATTTTTATAACCTCAGCCATGCATCACCCCCCCTTGCGGATTCTGCCAACTTGCCCGATTTCGCACTTGTGGCCAGATAGGGCTAGTTAGCGTTAAGCAGAGCTGACGACCTAGCTCAAGCAACCCTTCATAGCCTGCATAAGGATGTTCACGTTCTTGGTTAATATCTAGAAATGGCAACCGTGCTTTGAGTGCGGTATAACGGTTACGACCACCAGCTACCATCACATCAGCTTGATAGTGATAGCAGATGTCCAACAAATGGCGCGGATTAGAATCATCCAACATTAACGCATCATCACCCATTAATTCCCGAATGCGGGCTTTATCGGCTTCGGTTGATTTGCGTGTGCTGGTTGCAACTACATCTAAGCCTAAATCCTGCAAAGCTGAAACTACCGACCACGATTTCACGCCACCGGTATAAAGTAATACCCGTTTGCCTTGTAGTTTGCGGCGATATTCTGCCAGCGGTGCCGCAATAGCTTGTTCTTGGCGCTCAATCAATGCTTCAGTACGCTCAATTAAATCCGGGTCAGCAATTTTTTCACCAATGGTGCGAAGCGCCTGCGCAATAGCGCGACATCCGTAAAAACTGCCCTCAAACCACGGAGTTTGATAACTGTCTTGGAGCTTACGCGCCACATTCATCATGGAGCGTGAACACACCACCATATTGAGCTCAGAGCGGTGCATCGTCTGAATTTCTTTAAACCGAGCATCTCCAGAAAGCGAAGCGAGAACGCGAATCCCTAACTCATCAAACAGTTTTTGGACCGACCAAAACTCTCCGGCAATATTAAATTCGCCGATAAGAGCAATGTCATGCACACCTTCTGGCCCGGGGATTGGTTCTCGGGTACCGACCACTTTATCGACCATGACTTCACCAGCGATGCGGTTGCCTAAATTTTTACTCCCATAAAAACCGGCCGCATCAACCACAATCACTGGAATTTGATGCCGTTCGCTGGCAAGCCTTGCCGAGGCATTTATATCATCACCTTCCATTGCAGGAACACAGGTGTTATAGATAAAAACAGCTTCAGGATGGTAGTGTTTTTTGATATACCCAACGGCGGCAACTAGCTTGCTTTCACCTCGCCCCATAATGATATCGGGCTCACTTAAATCCGTGGTCATCCCCAAACGAAACAGACCAGGAATACTTGAATAGCTGCCTCGGTTATCCCAAGAGCTACCCGCGCAACCGATGGGGCCATGCACTAGATGGGCGACATCAGCAATAGGTAATAATGCAATTTGCGCCCCATCAAACGCACACCCACCAGCAGTTGCTCCGGGTTTCGGGGGCTGACAGCCAGTTTTCCCCTTATTGTTATGCTCACATAACGGTTCATCCATGAGAACTTTTAGCGTCGCTTGCTTCATATAACCTCCTCAACGCAACTTGCATCGTTAAAACAAAACATCGTTACTATTATTTGCTTTTGATTACTAACCTATGCATAGACTGTTCTAACCCTACAAGTGCGTGAGACGGGCATTGATAGCTGTCAGCTTTGCAACAAACAACACAAAATGTCATCTCATGCAGACCAATCCTCCATCTGCCATGACTGCCCCATTACTTTTTTAAGCCAAGGCGGTAAAGAACCTGAACTTAACCGTTCACAAAGCCGCTCCAAGGTTTGCTCAATTGCTTCTACATTGCGTACTTTCATCGGATAGATATCAGCACGAATCACCCGAGCAGCAGCCGGCCCGCCAATGGCAGCAACAAAGAGCAATTGACAGTCATTAATAGCGTTCACTCGCCCTTGATGACCCATTTCACCTGCTTCTTCTGGCATCTTACGAAGACCAACAATCGAAGTGCCTGACTCACTGACATCATAAACGTACATGATTGGACAGCGACTAAAATGGCCATTAATCCATTCGCCATCCATACTTGCGACAGCACAACGAAGTGTATTAGCGGGTAACGGAGTTCGTCTTTCAAGTAACTGCCAGCGCTCATCAAGCGGCTCAGCCAACACTTGCTCTAATTCACTTAGACTAATACCCAGATCATCAGCAATGGTTGTGAAATCACTATCTAACAGTGCTTTTAAATTAATATCCCGAAGCGGAATATGAAAAATTTCCGCCAATTGATAGCGGCGAAATAGTAATTGGGTTTGTTCCGGTGAAGACATAACACAACTCCCTATTTAGCTTGCACGGGACAAACGCACTTTAAATGGAAATTTAGGAATTGCCGTCTGCGGTGCCATATACCAGGCTTGCCCATCTGCAAGCTCAAGTCGGCCACCCCAACAATCTGGCTGGTCAAATTCAATATCGACAATCTTAGCTTCCAGGTCACGTTTGGCGATATAACAATACAAACCGTCGGCTTGTTCACGAAGTATCACGTTTGGCATAGGCCGTCCTTATCAATAAAACGAAAAACAGGTGCCAAATCAGCACCTGTTCTTGAACTAAACTTAACGAACTAAATCGAACGCGTAGTCTGTTGTTCCCATTCCCATGGTATCTTCATCTAGTTTTTCAAGTACTGCATTCACTAGAGTAGTTAGGATCTGCATGGCGCCTTCATATCCCCAAGTGGTTTGACGATGTAAATGGTGACGGTCAAACAGAGGGAAACCAAGACGAATCAGTGGAACTTCAAATTCTTTACCTTTAGCTAAGGTATCGCGCTGAATAAATTTGCCGTATGAATTACCGATCATGAAGTCTGGTTTGCGAGTAAACATCAATGAACGGAAATGCCATAAGTCTTTACCGACAAACACTTCACTATTCTGTCCGAATGGTGATTCTGAGAGGATTTGATCCATCTCTTTTTTCCAACGTTTGTTGGCGTTATGACACAGAATTACCGTTGGTTCAGCGCCCAGTTCCATCAAAAACCGTGACAAGCCCATTACAAAATCAGGGTCGCCATATAAACCAAACTGTTTGCCGTGCAACCAAGTGTGTGAGTCAGTCATCATATCGACTAGACGGCCCCGTTCCTTGGTCAGTTTCTCACCGATGGGGTTGCCAGTGAGTTCACTAATCGCCATCAGCAATTCATCCGTTGCCCTTAAACCAATTGGCACGCGCACACTAGTTAAAGGCTGATCCCAGTTTGTTTTGATATATTTCTGAGTTTTAGTGAGCTCATGGGGCTGTAAAAGAAGCGTATCTATAGCATTAGGTGCATCTTTCATTTCTTCCTGGGTCGTACCACCAGCGTACATATGGTACTCACCATCAGCAGGAGTATCTAAAACTTCAGACGGATCGCCAAGCAATGAATAATCAACATTCATGTTATCCATCATTCGTTTTAGAACACGATAGTTACCAAGATAAGTATCAAAACCGGTCACTAAATTGATTTTGCCATTACTGCCTGCTTTTTTACCCTCCATGCTATTAGCGGTAAAACAGCGACAAAACCCTTCAAACATGCCATCCCAACCCGTAACATGACTACCGGCAAAACTAGGAGTATGGGCAAATGGCAATGGCAGTTCTTCAGGAACAAAACCATCTTTTTTCGCATTCAACGTATACGCGTTTAAGTCATCCCCGATCACTTCAGCCATACAGGTAGTCGATACTGCGATAATTTCTGGTTTATAAAGCGCATAAGCGTTCTGTAAACCATCGCTCATATTTTTATGGCCACCAAATACCGCAGCATCTTCTGTCATTGAGTCAGAGACACAAGCAATTGGTTCTTTAAAATGCCGGTTAAAGTAGGTCCGAAAATAGGCAACACAGCCCTGACTACCATGCACATATGGCAATGTATTTTTAAAACTAAGCGAACATAAAACAGCGCCTAGCGGTTGACACATTTTAGCCGGGTTAATGGTCAGAGCTTTACGCTGAAAGTTAAGGTCTTCATATTCTTTAGTGGTCGTCCACTCAAACACTTCTCGCACTTTTTCCGGTGTTGGAGCTTCTTCATAATCAGCCTTTTTACGGGCAAAGACATCCTGATATTCGCTTTGCTCAAACAGAGGATATCCGGGTTTTATTTCATCAATTGTTTGCGCCATGATCTTCTCCTTAACTTAAGCGACTTGTTCCTCGTGAGCAGGCTCAGATTCGCTAACATCTTTTTTCAACCATGGTGGAGTCGTCAATGACCAGCATGGATTGTTCAATGTCATATCCATATCACGGGCAAAGATAGCGAAGCCATCGTAGCCGTGATATGGCCCCGAATAATCCCAGCTGTGCATTTGTCGGAAAGGGATCCCCATTTTCTGGAATATGTATTTTTCTTTGATCCCGGAACCGACTAAGTCCGGTTTCACATTTTTAACAAACTGTTCAAGTTCATAACTGGTGATATCGTCGTACAACAGAGTTGCTTCTTTGAGCATTCCGACGGTACGGTCATAGTCATCCGCATGCGCAAATTCATAACCAGCACCGACAATTTCCATCCCTAAGTCTTCATAGGCACCAATCACGTGACGAGAGCGCAGCCCGCCGACATACAACATGACTTTTTTGCCTTCTAAACGAGGACGATATTTATCGATAACTGCTTGATATTCAGCGCGATATAATTCGATAACGGCTTCGGCTTTCTGTTGAATATTTTCATCAAAGAATGCCGCAATTGTGCGCAAAGATTCAGCAATTTTAGTTGGGCCGAAGAGGTTGTATTCCATCCAAGGAATATTGTATTTTTCTTCCATATGCCGAGCGATATAGTTCATTGAACGATAGCAGTGAACCAGATTTAATTTCGCTTTTGGCGTATTTTCGATTTCTGATAATGTGCCATCCCCAGACCACTGAGCAATAACTCGCAGCCCCATCTGTTCAAGTAAGATACGTGAACTCCAAGCATCACCACCGATGTTATAGTCGCCAATAATGGCAACGTCATAATCGGTTGTTTCAAAAGAATCATCACCATCACGGTTACTTAAAACCCAGTCACGCATTGCATCGTTGGCAATATGGTGACCCAATGATTGCGAAACCCCGCGAAAGCCTTCACAACGAACCGGAATACAAGTTTTACCATTCCGTTTTTTATTGGCTTTGGCGACAGCTTCGATATCATCCCCAATCAACCCAACGGGGCATTCAGACTGCACAGTGGTGCCTTTATTCATAGGAAATAAAGTGTCTACTTCTTCCAAAATAGTGGTCAGTTTTTTATCGCCACCAAACACAATATCGCGTTCTTGGAAGTCTGAAGTGAAATTCAAGTTAGAAAAACTATCGACCCCAGAAACTCCAGTTAAGTAGTTTCGACGACCATTGGTTGAATACATACCGCAACCGACTGGACCGTGAGAAATATGGATAATATCTTTTAAAGGACCAAACACCACCCCTTTAGAACCTGCATAAGCACAACCACGAATGGTCATTACCCCAGGAACTGATTTACGGTTTGAGACGACGCATTTGCCGTCACTTTTGGGATCACTTGTCGTTAAGTGTTTGGCACGATTTTTCCGCGCTTTTTCAGGATAAACTTCAAGGACTTCCTGAATGAGCGCCTGATTCTGTTCAGCTGTTCTGTCTGTCATAAGAGGTACTCCTGCTTGCCACCGACCTATCTAAGGTTAAGCAACGGTTGCGGCTTTACCGATGATGCTTTCGTCTTCTTCTTTGAGCACACCAAATTCCATCAGCAATTCTTCAAGTTCATCCATGGTGATTGGAGTTGGAATCGCAAATTTAGTGTTCGCGATGACCTTTTTAGCTAAGGTGCGATATTCATTGGCCTGGTTAGCGGTTGGGTCGTATTCGATAACCGTCATACGACGAATTTCAGCACGTTGAACAACGTTGTCACGAGGGACAAAGTGGATCATCTGAGTGCCTAATTTTTCAGCCAGAGCCATGATGAGTTCATCTTCACGGTCAGTATTACGAGAGTTACAAATCAAACCAGCCAGACGAACGCTTCCTGATTTTGCGTATTTGCAAATCCCCTTCGAGATGTTGTTTGCCGCATACATCGCCATCATTTCGCCAGAACATACGATGTAGATTTCTTGCGCTTTGTTTTCGCGAATAGGCATTGCGAACCCGCCGCATACAACGTCACCTAGTACGTCATAAAAAACAAAGTCTAAGTCATCATCGTAAGCGCCTTCTTCTTCGAGGAAGTTAATCGCTGTGATAACCCCACGACCAGCACAACCAACACCTGGCTCTGGGCCACCTGATTCAACGCATTTCACCCCGCCGTAGCCAACTTTTAGCACATCCTCTAGTTCAAGATCTTCAACCGAACCTGCTTCAGCGGCCATTTCCATAATGGTGTTCTGAGCTTTCGCGTGAAGCATAAGGCGAGTAGAATCCGCTTTAGGGTCACAACCGACAATCATCACTTTTTGATTGGCTTCCGCTAAAGCTGCTACCAAGTTCTGAGTCGTTGTTGATTTACCAATCCCACCTTTGCCATAAATGGCGCATTGACGCATTGCCATGTTGTTTCTCCTTTAATCAATGAGTACAGCAATAGATGTGCACAGTTTGTACCAAACCTCGCCGATGCAATTATCTATATGATTTTTATTGCTTTTATTTGTTTCAAAGAAAAAACTCACCGTACTAACCCCCACAAAATCAGCCCGATTGTCGTAGAGCCGACAAACCAACAAAACAAACTGAAGATAGCAATATAGAAAAATAAGCGAATGTGATGACAAAAAAGGGATAGTCTCGAAGAACTCAAGGAGATCATGCAAACACTGGCGATTGCTCAATAAAAGAGGGGGAAGGTCGCGATCACTGACGGATTAAAGCACCTGCAACACAATAATCAATCGTTCGACTGTTGTGTGCTCTGGGTATATAGAGAATCTCGACTCTGGTGATAATCAAACTTTACTCATCGATGCTAAATTTAACAGCGCGCATTATTCAAAACACTCCGAATAAGATGAACACTGTTCACACGTTGGAGAGCGACAAACCAAGGCTCCTTGTCCTAAACAAAGTTGGCGATAAAAAAACTTCTTCCAGCGCATCGCGGGATGGTTTCGCGCCCCAAGCTCTGGAAAACAATCATTCATCAATTGGGTTAGCATTGGACGCTCAGGCAAACCTAAATCTTGCCACAAATGGTGAAACCCCAAACTAGCGCTGGCAACGATCATTGCCATATCCCAAGGCTCATGTACTTGAAAACGAGCTAACCATTCATACAATTCGCTAAACTCATCCGCGCGGCGCTGTTTTTGCAAACCGAGCAATTGCGCTTTCAGCTTATCATGTTCAGGATTTTTTAACGGGGTCGCTTCACCAGAGCCCAGCAACTGAGCGTACATTTGAGGTGACAGCTGCAGATGCTCGCCTAAAATACCAAATCCCTGCCGCTGCCGTTTTAACAATAATTGACACCAAGAAAATAATTTTGTTTCAACTTCAACCATTAGCTCACCTCGCTACGCGCGAGTAACTCAGGCTTATTTAGTTGCCACCATTGGGCAATAGCCTGATGGATCGGCTGCCACGCGTAATCGACAACAGGAGTCGTATGTTGAGCTTCGAGCTTACGCCATGGGGCCATCCCAATTCGTGCACAGAAAACAGCATCAATATCTTCAAGAATTTGCAAGACGGCTTGAACATCAGATGATTCATCGCACTGCTCATCACCAGTACAATATTGTGGAACCCGGCGATGCTGAACGAAATATACGCCTTCAGAACTCACTGAATAGATCAAAAAGGATTGAGCATGACCAAAGTGCTGATCGATCGCAATTTGCTCTGTGCTGGCTACCGCAACTAACATAGCATCTTCATCCTCAGCCGCGCCTGCACTGACTAAATCAGCCTGAATTTTGGTTCGATTAACCAACACTTGCTGATAATCCGGAGCTTTGTCTGACAAATCGGCTAAATTAAATTGCTGACTGCGATCTTCGCCTAACAAGCCAATTGCATCTGCTCGGCATTGCTGACAATGAGTCATCTGGACGATACTCTGGCCACATTGCTGACGGACTTCGGTCAACTGTTCAGTAGTCGGCTCTGGCTCATGATTCAAACCAAAATGGGTGCCGTATTCAGGCTTAGCCAAAAGCGGCATCACATTATGTAAAAAGACTTTCTGGCGTTGCAGTTCTCGACTTAGCTCAGGCAAATGCTGAGAGTTTAAACGAGGGATGAACACCGAGTTGACTTTAACTAAGATGCCTTTTTCAACTAGTTTACGCATCCCTTCCATCTGCTGGTCAATCAAGAGTTGTCCGGCAGTTAATCCTTTATAGCTGCGTCCTTCGTATGCCATCCACTCATAAATATCGGCAGCAACATGCGCATCCAGCGTATTAATGGTGATAGTGACATGATCCACTCCCAAATCAGCAATCCTATCCACATATTTAGGCAGAGCTAATCCATTTGTAGATAGACATAAACGAATATCAGGTAAATTCTGTTTAATGAGCTCTAGCGTGCGAAATGTTTTTTGTGGATTAGCCAGTGGATCGCCAGGCCCTGCAATCCCAATGACTGATAATTGGGGCAGTGCCGCCGCAACATGTAGTGCTTTATGTAACGCTTGTTTAGGTGTCAATAATTCAGAAACAACCCCAGGACGGGATTCATTCGAACAATCAAATTTACGGTTACAATAATGACACTGCATATTACATGCAGGAGCCACCGCCAGATGCATCCTGGCAAATCGGTGGCTAGTCGTTGATGAATAACATGGGTGATTAGCAACTCGCTCGCTCATTGCTCGTGACAACGTTGGCAGATGTCCCGATTCGGGATGACAGCTTCCTGAACATGACCCCATTATATCTCCTTAACATAAACTGATCTTTGTCTATCTTTAAGTACTGCAAATCATAGGCCGCTCAGGATTTTTTATAATTTACTGTTTTTATTATATTTTTATCATTTCAGCTTGCTTTGTAGATAACTTTTGTCGCGCATCATCCCAACATTGTCGCAGATCTTACAGATGCCTCATTTTTATATCCATAACCTGAATACGATAAGCTATCTGGCGCGGTGTCATGCCCAGAATACGCGCGGCTTTAGCTTGAACCCAACCACTAGCTTCAAGTGCTGCGATAACTCGCTGACGTTCATCTAAATTTTCATCTTGCGGCGAAACCGCACTGCTGTAATGCGAAATAGGATTGGTTGCAACGCTTGCACTTGATTGTGGCTTTGGTTGCATCGGCGATTTTTCTAAAATGATCATATCGCGATCAATCAAACCCGATTCACTTAATACCGCCGCTCGCTCTAAACAGTTCTCTAATTCTCGCACATTTCCCGACCAAGTATGTGCCATCAGCAGCCTTATGGCCCCTTCGCTGATATGCAATTTACGGTGCTGTTTCTTACTCAATTTATCCAATAAAAATTCGGCTAATGAATCAATATCTTCAATTCGCTCGCGAAGCGGTGGCAGTTCAATGGGCATCACATTGAGTCGATAATACAAATCTTCTCGGAACTCTCCGTCGCGCACTTTTTTCTCAAGATCTTTGTTAGTCGCCGTCACCACTCGAACATCCACTTTAAGAGTTTCATTGCCACCCACTCGCTCAAACTCCCCCTCTTGTAAAACACGCAACAACTTGGCTTGAAATAACGGACTGATCTCACCGATTTCATCTAAAAAAATGGTTCCCCCATCGGCCTGTTCAAAACGACCTTTTCTCTGACGCATCGCCCCAGTAAAGGCTCCTTTTTCATGACCGAACAGTTCACTTTCTAATAAGTTTTCCGGTAATGCCGCACAGTTTAAGCGCACAAAGCTCTGATTAGAGCGCGGTGAATTATAGTGAATCGCATTGGCAATCAGCTCTTTACCTGTGCCGCTTTCACCACGAATTAGCACCGTCGTATCCCATTTAGCCACTTGTCGAACTGTCGAAAAGACCTGCCGCATAGCGGGGGTTTTGCCCACCATATTGGCAAAACCATACTGAGAACGAATTTTACGGCGCAGTTGATCACGCTCTTCAATTAACCCTTCGTGTTGCGATTTAGCCTGACCAACTAAGCGCACGGTTTGCCCAACCAAATTCGCCACAACTTCTAAAAATCGCGTTCTAGCCGACAGTTCTTCGGGTCGATTCGCCATCGGCTGCGCAGCCAATACACCAAATGGTTTGGCATCAGGGCCCAAAATTGGCACACAAATAAACGGCAACTGATAGTCATAGACATTAAGTCGGTCTAAAAAGCGCGGTTCATTCTCGAGTTTAACGACAACCGCTGCCTCGCCTTGGCGCATCACCTGCCCCAATATTCCTTCGCCTAAACGGTAGCGAATTTGCGAGACATCTTTACTCACTTCAGCAGACACACCATACAGTTTCTCCAACATCAACGCCTGTTGATCAGGGTTATAAAGAGCAACCATTCCAAGCTGCATAGATACTTGTTCTTGTAGGCATGCTAGCATTTGAGAAAGAGCCTCTTCTAAGTTAAGCGTTCTACTCATAACCAGACTTAAACGCTGTAACGCAATTAATTGCTGACGTGAAGAAAATTCATGTCCTATCGAGTTCACGGTCATCAAAAGCCTCCCTTTCTTTTTTAACAGGTAACGTCAAAATAACTCGACTTCCCCCGTTGTTGACTGGAACAACATCCATCGTTCCACCGTTTTCCAAAATCACATCCCTTGCCAGACACAACCCTAAACCAAATTCATTGCGCAACAACTCCCGGTTATAAAATGGCTGCATAATGCGGTGACAAGCCTCTTTGGAAAGTAGCGGCCCATTATCATCAATACGCACACTGACCTGGCCTTCATCAGTGCTAAACGCAATATTCACTATAGGTTGATGGTTTTCTTGATCGTGGCCACCTTTGACGGCGGCAACTAAGGCATGCTCGACCACTAGATCCAATGCACTTAGAATCCGAACTCTGGGTGCAAATAATGGGGTATCAATCCGTCCACCAATTTGTACCATGACCCCCAAACGGCGGGCGCGGCTATTGGCAAGCAGCGTTAAGTCTTCAATCAATGAATTCATGTCAAAACAAACTGGCATTTCGGGCTTGAGGCGCGGCATACTGCCTTGAATAGTGGTTAACGCTTGCTCAGCACTTCTTAGAATTTCATTCAAGGCTTTGGAAGGGTCACTCGATCTGTCACTAAAAGGATGATTTAATCGCACCATCGCATAAAGCAAATTAATCGGTTGGCTTAACTGATAAGCAGCGGTCTGCAGTGTCTCGCGAATAGCGGCTAACATTTTGCTATCAGATAACTGCCCTTGTAGCTGTTCTAAGTGATTTTGCACCAAAAGCTGATGATCGGCAGTACAATCCTGAGCAATTAACACATACAAGCGCTTCGTATCATGGCTAAAATAATGGCTGGCTTGTTCATTGACATGCGCTAATGGCTGGCAACTGAGGGATAACCATTTCTTTTCGCCACGCACCCAATATTCAATTGTGACTGGCTCGTGCGAAGCCTGTAAGTCGCTAAGCGGCATCTGCAACTGTTGTTGCATCTGCTGAGCAATAAAACTCAGTGGTTCGCTCCCACTTAAGTCAGTGCGCATGGTTTTATAGGCTAAATTATCTAAAATAACTTTTTCATTTTCATCAAACACAACCGTTAAACTATCGGTGGCATTGAGGACTGACTCAAAATCTGCTTTTTGATTACTCAGCTCCTGAGTAAGCTGATAAGACTGGCTAATATCTCTTTGAATTCCAATAAAATGACTGATTGCATCTTCGGAATCAAAAACAGGAGCAATCGTAATTTCAGCTAAATAATCAGTTCCACCGCGAGTACGATTGACTAGCTTTCCGCTCCATACTTTACCAGAGGTGATTTGCTTCCACAGTGTTTGATAGCACTCTTTGGGCGTTTGATGAGAGGACAACATGCGCTGATTTTGTCCCTTTAGCTCTTTTAAGGAATAACCAGTTAGCTGAGAAAAACGCTGATTGGCATAACAGATATTCGCGTTTAAATCAGTAATAGAAATCGCAATTGGGGCCTGCTCTACCACTTGCAAAAATAATCCTTCTGGCACACTGCTAAGCAGTTCTCCAAATTGCTTAGCCCAATCTATCGAACGATAGGTTGGTTGCATCACATCTGCCATAAAGACCTCCTTGAATGACACTGTACGAAACCTGACAATTTGTTAGAGCTAGCCGGAAACGCTCATCGGCCATAGCGAATTAATGCATAAACCGCGCCCTTACTAAAACCACACTATATATAGGTGTTTGGTCGTTTCTACCTGATTTATCGATTAAAAGTTGCTCTATATTGATTCAATTTTAACCAAAATTGCACTTTTACTGTGCACTTTATCATTGGCATAAGTTTCGCAATATGGAATTCATTCGGGGTCACTAAATGAGATGAATCATGCAAACCTTGCTGCTGTTATTTGTTGCAAATGTATTGGTGAATAACGTTATTTTTGCACGCTTTCTAGGACTCTGCCCATTTATGGGAGTCAGTCGCGATATCAACTCTGCTTTTAGTATGGGGCTAGCCACGACCTTCGTTTTAACCATGAGCTCAATCGCAACTTGGTTATTAGAATATGGCGTTCTTGAGCCTCTCGGACTGGGATATCTTCGTCTGCTGAGCCTAATTATGGTCATTGCCGTGATGGTTCAGTTGACTGAGCTATATATTGCCAAACAAAGTCCAGCACTACACCGTGTGTTGGGGATCTTCTTACCGCTTATCACCACAAACTGCGCAGTTTTAGGGGTTGCATTGTTAATTGTCCAGGAACAACTGACACTCATTCAAACAGTGATGTATGGCTTTGCCAGCGCGGTTGGTTTTACGTTAGTGATTGTCATGTTTGCCGGTCTGCGCGTGCGCTTATCGTTAAGTGAAGTCCCGAAAATTTTTGCTGGAAATCCAATTGCATTTATCACCGCAGGCACACTGGCAATGGCATTTACCGGGTTTGCAGGAATGGCCAAATAAGGAGAGTTGCGATGCTAAATTTACTTGCATTTCCACTATTGGCTGCAATTGTTGGCTACCTTCTCGGGATTGCAGCGATTCGTTGGTATGTTGCGAAAAACCCACTTGAAGCCGAAATCACCGACTTACTGCCCAATGGACAGTGTGGTCAATGCGGTTTTCCGGGCTGTTCAGAAGCTGCCAAAGCAATGGTTGCCAATGAACTACCAGCAAACGGTTGCCCTCTTTGCTCCTCAATGGTTAATCACCAAATTGCCGAAAAGTTAGGGGTCACACTGAGCACTGATGGTGATAAATCGGTAGAGATGGTCGCAGGGATTGACACTGAAAAATGCGATGGCTGTGGACGTTGCCTAAAACAGTGCCCATTTGATGCCATTATTGGCGCACCTAAACAGTTACATGGCATCGTGTCTGAGGCATGCACGGGGTGTGAACAATGTATCGCTATATGTCCTCATGATGGCATTGCATTGTATCAAGATCCTCATCTTATCAACCCACTGCCCAAACCTTCCCTTCATTCGCTGCAATTGGAAGAAAATCATGTTTAATTTTGCGAAAAATATTGCTGGTGGAATTCACCCGGTAGATGATGGGAAATCACTCACTCGCAATCAGCCTATCGAGCGTTTGAATGAGCTTCCACCAAGATTGTATCTACAACTGAAACAGCACCCAGGAGCCAAAGCATTGGCGATTGTTCGCGAAGGTGATGCAGTTTCCGCAGGACAATTAATAGCATCAGCAAATGGTCGATTTAGTGCCCCTGTCCATGCGCCTTTAAATGGTCGCGTGGTCGGTGTAGATGAACAACAAATTGAAATTAAACCGGATAGAGTTCAAATCCCACCGCCGCCACAGCCGATTAAAGAAACACCGCCCCATGAGCCAGCACTGATGCTTGAGCTAATAAAAAACGCCGGAATCGTTGGCATGGGGGGAGCGATGTTTCCTTTGTACGATAAGCTCGAATTATGTGACAAATACGACATCGACTCACTGCTGATTAATGGCAGTGAATGTGAACCTTACATGACCTGTGATGACCGAGTGATGCGCGAGCAATCGGCTCAGATCGTCGGGGGAATTCGTCTGCTAATGCAGATAACCAAAGCTAAACAAGCCATCATTGGCATTGAAAAAAATAAACCCGAAGCAATTGATGCGATGACATCGGCAACCAGTGAAGATGAGAATATTCATGTTCATCCGCTTCCGGCCTTGTATCCATTAGGTTCATCGAAACAGCTCATTCGAGCTCTGACGGGGATCCAACTAGCTGAAGGACGTCGTTCAGCCAGCTATGGCGTTCTTGTCCATAATGTTGCTAGTTGCATTGCTGTTTTTGAAGCGATTCGCATTGGCCGTCCTATGACCCACCGAGTCGTCACCATCAGTGGCCGAGCAGTCACTCAGCCACGAAATATTCTCGCCCCCATTGGAACCCCTATTTCCCATTTGATCAGCCAATGTGGAGGATTAGTTCAGACGCCAACACAACAAATTATGGGGGGTCCGATGATGGGCAGAATGATTACCAGTGTCCATCAGCCAATTGTCAAAGGCACTTGTGGAATATTAATGCTGGATGAAACTGAAAGTAATATTTCAGTTCCCTCAAGTTGCTTGCGTTGCGGTCGCTGCGCGCAAGTTTGTCCAATGCAATTACAACCCCTTCATTTACTTCCTTTAGTCCAGCATGAGCAATTCGACGAAGCTAAAACGCATGGCCTTTCACAATGCTTATCTTGTGGGGCTTGTGCTTATGTCTGTCCGGCATCGCTGCCGCTAACAGCCAGTTTCAACTGGGGCAAATTTGAACTTAAAAAACAGCGTTACATGACTACGAAATCTGAAACAACACGTCAGCGCGCAGCCGACCATCAGCAGCGTCTAGCAGCTGAAGCTGAAGCGAAAAAGGCAGCCAAGGCGGCTAAAGCAGCGAAACGTAAATCTCGGCGAAATAGTCCTGCGCAGGAGGAAACCATATGATCTTGCAAGCCCCATTTACTCACCTTGGGGTGCGAATTGAGCAAATGATGCGTTATGTGTTGTATGCGCTCGCTCCAGCTTGGTTATTTTCAATTTACCTGTTTGGCCCACCCGCATTAATGCTCTCAGCAGGATGCGTTATTGCAGCAGTGGTCACAGAATGGCTCTGCCATAAAATCAATTCGAACTGCCAAGGTAGCTTAGGCGATGGCTCGGCTATCGTAACCGCAATTATTCTAGCAATGAGTCTACCACCCCATGCGCCCGTTTGGATGGGGGCTCTAGGCAGTGCTCTGGGCATTGCTTTTGGCAAACAATGCTATGGCGGGTTAGGACAGAATTTATTTAACCCGGCAATGTTCGCTCGTGTTGTTCTGCTCATCGCTTTTCCAGTCGAAATGACCCATTGGCCTGAACCATCGTTACATAGCTGGCATATGATGGGCGCTGATGCGATCACTGCAGCCACACCACTTGCCCACGAAACCGGCTATCACATTGTTAAACTGACTAAGTTACTGCTTGGGGATACCGCCGGAAGTATGGGGGAAACATCCATTGTGGCATTGGTGATTGGCGGGGCTTATCTGTTCTATAAGCGAGTGATCGAATATCCACTGGTCATATCCAGCCTATTGGGCTGTATGATCCCCGCAACGTTGATGTACCTATTTGCGCCTACGCACACCCTCCCACCATTGCAGCAACTTACATCGGGCGCACTTGTTTTTGCCGCAATTTTTATCGTAACAGACCCGGTAACAGCACCTTCATCACGCTTGGGACAATGGATTTATGGCGGAACATTCGGATTACTAGTCTGGCTAATTCGCCAATTTGCCAATTACCCTGAAGGTGTTGCGTTCGCAATCTTGTTATGTAACGGCATAAATCCGCTGATTGAGCATTACACCCGCCCAGTTATCTATGGACACAACACCCCGCGGAGAAAATTATGACCGATACAACGACCATTAAACCGGCCCACACTCAGGCTCTCACTCTGGCCATCTTTGCATTGATCGTAGCACTGTTAGTCATGCTCTCTAATCGTTGGATTGGCCCACTCATTAAGATTCAGGAACACAACGACCAGTTAAACAAGATTCAACAGGTTCTGCCTCAATCACTTTATGACAATGACCCAAGCAAACATGAAATCAAGTTAACGTTGGCCGATGGTCAAACAGTGGATTATTTCCTAGCAACCAAAAATGGCACACCTTCGGCATTTATCTTTAACAGTATCGCCCAAGGATACTCTGGTCCCATTAAGTTGATGATAGGGATTAAACCAAATGGTGTGTTAACTGGTGTGCGAGTTTTAGCACACAACGAAACGCCTGGGCTTGGCGACAAAATTGAAGCAGATAAAAGCAATTGGATTTTACAATTTGCAGGATTATCACTTAAAAAACCGCCCGAATCACAATGGTTAGTCACCAAAGATGGTGGGCATTTCTCAGCGTTTACTGGAGCAACGATCACACCTCGTGGCGTTGTGAAAGGGATTCGACAGACATTAGAAATGTTCCGTCATAACAGCACTGTATTTATTCACCATAAGGAGGTAGCTGATGGCAATTAAAGAATATCTAGGCCAAGTGTACGAAGGATTATGGCCTAATAACGTCGTATTAAAACAGGCATTAGCTCTTTGCCCGACGCTTGCGGTAACAAGCTCAGCCACCAATGGGTTAGGCATGGGGCTGGCAACGCTCGTGGTTATCATGCTCTCTAACTTATGTATCTCTATGATTCGAGGGTTAGTGACCCCGCAAGTAAGGATCCCCGTCTTTACCATTATTATCGCAGCTTTGGTGACATTAGTTGACCAAGCGATGAATGCTTGGGTTCATGATCTGCATAAAATTCTGGGTCTGTTCATTCCATTGATTGTTACCAACTGTGCCATTTTCGGTCGTGCTGAAAGTTACGCGTCGAAAAACTCACCCGTTCCATCATTAGTCGATGGTTTTGCCACGGGAATTGGTTTCACCTTCGCGCTAGTGCTCCTTGGTGGAGCCCGCGAAATTATCGGTCAAGGCACGCTATTTAGTCATGCAAATTTACTCTTAGGGGCACATTTCACTTGGATGGAAATCACCGTTCTGCCTCACTACAAAGGGTTTTTGCCAGCGATTTTACCAAGTGGCGGTTTCTTCTTCCTAGGGCTGCTGATTGTTGGTCACCGATTGGTTGATAAGCTAGTGGCAAAGCGCAAACAAGCGGTTAGTCGAACCTCAATGGAGTCGGCATCATGAAGATTTCAGTCGCGCATGCAGCCGGTAATAAAGGCAAATGGGTTGCGCTAGAGGTTACTGACCCAATCAATGTGCAAGAAGCCATTGTCCGTTCAAATGTTTTAAATGACTTTCCAGAGCTAAATTTTGAGCAATGCAAAGTAGGAATTTTCGGCAAAATTTGTTCGCTGGACACACCAGTGACAGATGGTGCTCGAGTAGAAATATATCGTCCTATCGAACGCGTAGTAAGCGACGATGAAGATGACGACGACGATGATGAAGATTAATTCTAAATAACAAAACTGTTTCAAATTTACAGAATGTGAAGGAGTAATACATTATGACCCAAGTAGGCATTTTCTTCGGAACTGACACCGGCAATACACGAAAAGTAGCTAAATGGATCCACAAAGCGCTCAATGACGAACAAGTTGCTAAACCTATCAATATCAACCGCGTCTCTTTAGACGATTTAATGGGTTATGATGTACTCATTCTGGGGACGCCAACTTTAGGTGATGGCGAATTACCAGGATTAGATGCTCAAGCTGAAACTGAAAGCTGGCAAGAATTTGTTGATCAACATATGGATGACGCCGATTTTAGCGGCAAAAAAATCGCAATGTTTGGTCTAGGCGATCAGATGGGGTATGCAGATGAATTTGTCGATGCGCTTGGTGAGCTCTATGACATTTTCGCTGATGCTGGCGCGACCATGATCGGCAGTTGGCCATCAGCTGGTTATGAATTTACCAGTTCAGGGGCGCTCGATGATGAGAGCAAAGAGTTTGTCGGATTGGTCATCGATCAAGATAATCAAGCTGACTTAACGCCAGAACGTATTAATCAATGGGTTGAACAGATTAAACCCGAACTAGGTCTTTAATAGGTTTTCATAAAAGCTACTAGGGACTGTTGATCTTTAGTGGCTGAATTTCGTTCAAATTAAACGCATTTTGAACGCGCTTCAACCTGCGCCGCTTAATCAGTTAAGCAAGCAGGGTGCAACAAAGTTCAGGATGCGTATAAATGAACCTCAAGGGCAGTAGCTGAGAGGAATTTATCCAGCGTTAAACGTTGTTTGATTAAAGGCCCAAGTATGACTCAAACAACATTTTGCTAAAACATTCTCTATTTACCACGGTCTTTAGATACAAAAACCCCAATAGTTGGATCCAACTATTGGGGTTCAATTCAAATGACCTCGGCTTTTTATAAGCCAACTCATTGACTCAAATTGAATCAACGCAGCGACATTTGAAAAATTAAGTTTTCAGCCTGACAACTAAACACAACCTGTCCATTAAGATGGAACTGATCGCCCTTAGCTGTAATTTCAACATCAATTTGGGCGGGTTCGTTTTCAGCTTTACGAACTTTAGTGGTTAATAGCGCTAGAGCTTGTTCAGCTTCATCCCGACTATCAAAAGTCTTATCAATAGGCGTACTGCATTCGGAACCATCGATAACACTGCCGATCTCAACACAGCTACAAGCTAAACATTCATCTGCTTGAGATTTCATAAAACCACCTCTCTTATTTACAAAAATCAAACTGATTCTAACTATACGCTCTGCTGGATTAAATGCAGCAAAACAATCCAGATAGCACTATTACATATTGATCTAAATCAACAACTATCAAACAGAAATTACCCTCTGGTACAAAAAACCTCTAGCACTTCGGCTTGTTTACGTACCGCCTGACGCCCCGCTTCAATAGCCTCTTGAGCACGAAAGAATTCCATTAATCCAATATCTGCAACTTTGGGCGTAATTAAAACTTCTGGCGGATCCCCGGCCATACGCGAACGCTTTAATTTGTCTTCAAGAATATCAAGCGCACCCGACATAACTGCCATCATATTTGGTTTAGTCAGATCTTTTGGCTTTTTATGACGACCAATTCTATCGACGACCGAATGAAAATACCCCTGACCAACGCCCATCGCTCGAGCAAATAAAGATTCCTGACGCGCAAGCTCTTCCGTAGGAACCCGACGATCTTCTAATAGGATAGGTGTATTGGCCATAGCATTTTGACTAATGCGGTTCGCTTGCAGATCGACGGCAATCACATGGCTGGCACCCATCGCTCGACACAATGACACCGGTACAGGGTTTGAAATAGCGCCATCAATCAACCAACGTCCATGCCAACGAATCGGAGAAAATAAGCCAGGCATTGCACAAGAAGCACGAACGGCGCGACGCATGTTACCGCGCTTTAACCATACTTCTTTGCCTGTATACAATTCGGTTGCAACAGCGGCAAAAGGCAATCGAGAGGATTCAATTCGACGCGAGCCTAACAAGGCCTCTGTCACGGCAAACACTTTTTTCCCTAGAAGTAATCCCCCGTGGTGAATCCCTAGATCAAGCAATTTCACCACTTGCCAATTTGTTAATGTCTGCACCCATTGTCCGAGTTCATCCAAACGATCATTCGCAAAAGCGGCTCCCACATATGCACCAATAGAGCATCCAGCAATGTAGTGAGGTTGAATCCCTAACTTAACCAATTCATCAAGAACACCAATATGAGCCCATCCTTTGGCAGCACCACTACCTAAAGCGATCCCTAAACGCGGGGAAGCAGACGAACATTGCCAATTCATCAAATATACTCTTTTAAAACGCTGGTGATTTTGACAACAAGATTATCAGAAAATAGATGAAGTGAAATAGCTCTACCGAACTATAACTATTATTTTATTGGCATATCACGGGGCGGAACGGCTTGTCCTTGCATAAAGTGCTTACGGCATAAAGAAATATAGCGTTCATTTCCCCCTATCTCGACTTGCTGCCCATCTCGCAAAATATTTCCACATTCATCAACACGGGCATTAAAATGTGCTTTATTACCACACCAGCATATCGTCTTGAGTTCTTCAAATTTATCCGCCAGACACAATAGATAATATGCACCTTCAAACAGCTCACACTTAAAATCTGTTTTAAGGCCATAGGCAATTACCGGAATTTTCAGCTCATCCACAATATGGGCAAGCTGATACACCTGGGCTTTTGTTAAAAACTGCGCTTCATCAACAATAATAACATCAAGTTTTTCATGCCAATGACACACTAAGTCATATAAATCTTCTTCTGCATTAAAAGAGTAGGCAGCTAAAGACAGGCCTATACGTGCCGAAATGATTCCTTTCCCAGCTCGATCATCAATCGCAGGAATCATTGCCAAAGGCGTCATACCGCGCTCTAAATAATTAAAATGAGCCTGAATCAACTGTGTCGATTTCCCCGAATTCATTGCGGCATATTTATAATGAAGAGACGCCATGACAATCCTTTAATTTAGAATGAGATAAGCCAACTAGTTTAATCTATTGATCATACTGTGCCAAAGTCGAGACGCTCTGGTGGTTGGAGCGCAGATTAAACCATACCAGACCTGCGGCTAACAAGACCAACCCACAAAGTAGCGCGATAAATACATTAGAAGTCCACCCTACAATCACGTATCCAATCGCCGCTATCGCCGCAGTAAAAAATGCATATGGAAATTGAGTCGTCACATGATCAATATGATGACACCCCGCCCCGGTCGAAGAAAGGATGGTGGTATCCGATATGGGTGAGCAATGATCGCCAAATACAGAGCCTGCCAAAACTGCAGCTAAAACAGGCAACATCAGCTCAGGATACGCAGCCCCTGCAATGTCACCAGCAATCGGTAACATCACACCAAACGTTCCCCAACTCGTTCCTGTCGCAAATGCCATAACTCCAGCAATAATAAATAAAATCACCGGAAGCCAAGCCCCAGCAATATGCACTGACTTAACAATATTAGATAAATAAATTCCTGTATTGACTTGATGAATCACTTGCGAAATCGTCCAGGCAAAAAACAAAACTAAAATAGCGCCAGCCATCGAATAAGCACCTTTTACGACAGTTCGACTGACAATACTAAATCGTGCTTTAAGATATAAACTAAAAAGAATTGAAGTGAGTAGACCGCCTAAGCCACCCATAACTAATGAGCTTGGCACATCCGTCTGTTTTAAAATATTCAAAAATGATACGGGGGTATCCACAGCAAGTCCCTGATATCCGGTCACGATAAAAGCAGCAAATGTCGCAAGAGCCAATATAATTAATGGCAGAATTAACCCCAAAGGTGACCCATCAATAACGGCATCGAACCCACTGGATGTTCCGGCAGGTTCTCCCTTAGCTAAATCATATAACTGACCTTGGTCAGCATTTTGTTCATGCTTTGCCATACTGCCAATATTTATATTGAAGTAGGCCACAGCAAATGCACAAGTAAGAGCAAATATTGCATAAAAATTTAATGGGATAATATTAAGGAAGGCATTTAATGGCGTGATATTATCGACCCCATGATGCTGCAAAATGTCACCAATTTGCGCAATTATATAAGCTCCCCAGCTCGATATTGGCATGATCACACACATAGGAGCAGCTGTTGAATCTAATAAGTAAGCTAATTTAGCTCGTGAAACATGAGCTCGGTCCGTTAATGGGCGAGCAATACTCCCTACCGCCAAACTGTGAAAATAATCATCAATAAAAATGATAAAACATAATAAAGCAGTGAATAACGACGCACCTTTTTGTGTTTTTATTCGTTTCCGAGCCCAAGTCGCAAAGGCATGAGTCGACCCATTTATTTGCATTAAGCCGGTCATTGCACCTAATAACAATAAAAACACTAATATATTGACATTACTACTTTTTAAGTGTCCATCGCTCCAGACTAACCCACTTACAATCCCTACTATATACTGGCCACTGTTAATGACATTTCCCTGAGTTAATAACACGGCGCCTAAAATAATTCCACAGGCAAGAGATAGTAGAACCCGGCGCGTCAATATTGCCATCAATAAGGCAACTGCTGGGGGAAGCAAAGAGTATATAGAATCTGAATAAGAAGTTAACACCATGATCTCTCTATAAATTTAAAAGGAGATCTACTTAAAGAATAAACAAATATATCTTTTAGTAGCTCTCCATAGTCCATTGTACTATGACAGTCACATGCTTATTCAGCTATATGACCAGCTAAGGATGGTTGATCTCATCTCTTAACTTCGGCAACAACACCTTTCAAACTCCGTCTTCGGAATCACCCTCAAGAGCCCTACTTATTGCAGTTGCACCTCTACATGTAAGATTAGGCTGCCATCCTAACGCCTAAATTTAGAAATTCAAGTCTTTTAGTTATAGAATAACTTTTCTATTAATTACTATTAATAAATACAAATAAAACATTAAATTTTTATAAGATAATTTGACAAAAAAGATTTAATGAATAAAAATTATCAGGATTTTAATTATTAGCGCCAAATGTAACTAATCAACAGTGGGAACCAACTATGAGTGATTTCCTGAAAACATTCTTAAACGCACGCAGCTTAAAAGCTGCCACTAAAGAATTGTCTTTGGAACAAATGGAAGAAACCTTGGGTAAATTGGAAGCAATTGTTCAAGAACGTCGTGATATTGAACAAACTCGTCAAGCTCAAGAGCAAGCTAAACTTGAAAAACTCAAACAATATAAAGAAATGATGGAACAGGATGGAATTGATCCTTCAGAATTAGTAGAAGTTTTCGAATCGAAAGCTGCTACTCCTGGTCGTCGTAAACGCGCGCCTCTGCCTCCTAAATATCGTTATATTGAAGATGGCGTGGAAAAAACTTGGACAGGTCAAGGACGGACACCAGCAGTTATCCAACACGCAATCGATAATGAAGGTAAATCTAAAGACGATTTTCTAATCTAGTCATTTAGATCCCAAAAAGTCGGCTTTTTGCCGACTTTTTTATTTTATTAACCAATCTAATAACCCAAGAATCAAAAAATTAACATCTTTTACAACTCAAATCTCGAGTCTTATTGATGTTTATCAATTCCCTTACCTTTTATGCTCCTACTCAATATCTGATTGACGCATAAGGTCAGTTATAAAAACCATTTTGTTAATAAAAACAGTTTGCATTGCTTACTCATTCATATTTATTAATGCTTCTAGCTTAGCTATTTTCTAAATAAATAATTCCGAGTCTTTCGCTAAACCACTATCTACGATGTAATAGAAACTTACAACACCCCTATATACTTGTGTAATTGAACCGAAAGACGCCAATTTCGGTCAATACAAGTTTGAATACATAAATCAGTCGCACGTTTTTGCTGACTGATCGGTTGCAAAGCGATTTGAGCTTCTGTGGGACAATGAACGAGCAATGCATCAAGTGCATCTATATCGCTTTGACGCCCGACCGGATGCTTCACTTCATTAGCTCTTTGCATAGCACTGGCTAGAACATCCCGCTTACCACGCATATTAATCTTAGGTGAAACAGTGACAAATGAACGTTCATCAATTTGGATGTCATAGGTACCACTCGTCTCAAGCTGGCACATATAACCTTGATCATGAAGTTTTGCCGTCAAAGGTTTTAAATCATACCAACATGGTTCGCCACCCGTGATAACAATATGCTTTGCTTGATAGGATTGGATCAATACTAAAAGCTCATCAGCACTTGCCTGAGCCCATCGTTGCCGATCACCACTAGGTTGATTAATCTCTGCCAATGAACGTTCATCATCGAGCGCTACAGTCCATGTATGCTTTGTGTCACACCATGGGCATCCAACATCACATCCTTGCATGCGGATAAATACAGCTGGCGTTCCACTGTAAAAACCCTCCCCTTGAATGGTCTCAAAAACCTCATTGACACGATAAATTACATCAGACATTTGTCACCTAGACTTATTTGAGCGAAAATCCGTTGTTTATAGACAATAGCAAATAGAAGCGCAACCCCACATGAAAGAAAAAGTTGTCATTATCTACTCAGGAGGCATGGACTCCTACACTGTTTTAAATAAAGCATTACAAGAAGGGTATGATGCCTATCCATTAACTTTTGATTACGGTCAACGCCATAAAAAAGAAATTGACGTTGCCCGTCGCGTAACCCAAAAATTAGGACTTAAACATAAAGTAATTGATATTACAGCAATCAACCAATTATTGCAGGGCTCGTCTCTTACCTCCGATATCGATATTCCCGAAGGTCATTATGCTGAAGAGAGTATGAAATCGACGGTCGTCCCTAATCGTAATATGATCTTGCTCTCACTAGCGATCGGTTATGCCGTTTCCATTGGGGCACACAAAGTATACTACGGTGCTCATTCAGGCGACCATGCCATCTATCCGGATTGTCGACCTGAATTTGTTAATAAAATGAATGCGGTCAGTCAGATTGCCAACTATGACCCCGTTGAAATTGTCAGCCCTTATTTACACCAAAGCAAAATTGAAATTCTAAAAGATGGTTTAACAATGGGGCTGGATTATAGCCAAACCTGGACCTGCTACAACGGCCGAGAGAAAGCATGTGGGCGCTGTGGTGCATGTCAAGAGCGCCTCGAAGCATTCGCTAAAAATGGTCAGGTTGATCCGCTGGAGTATGAAGATTAAGAGATTATCCAATTCTCAGAGTGTGTGGATCAGTGCTGTGGTGGCAATCGCGGCACTGATTACACAACCATGGGTTAACGTCTTAAGCTGGAATAAACTAGCCATTGAGCATGGCCAGTGGTGGCGTTTGGCAACCGGAGTGTTAGTCCATGCCAACTGGCTACACTGTGCAATTAACTTGATTGCGTTGGCCGTGATTACTCTTTTATATGCGAAACTGTTTAGTCCCTGGCAGTGGCTAACTTTAATCATTGCCTTGATCACTATCAGTAACACAGCATTGCTGTATTTTAGCCATCTTAGTGATTATGTAGGGCTTTCCGGGTTATTACATGGATTATTTGTTTATGCTTTATTAAAGCAATTCCCTAGGCACAAAATAGAGTCGTCGTTATTGCTTGTTGCAACGGCAATTAAACTCACTTTAGAATATTTTCACCCAGCGGGTCTAGGGGATCAAAAGCTCCTGGGAATGCCCGTTGCAACCGCTGTTCACCGAACATTTGTAATTGTGGCTATAGGGTTATTTATACTGATCAAACTGGCCTACGCTATCAAGGCCAGCTTCCACCGGCCTTGAGTCATAAGGGCTAATTTAATGACGTATTAATTGCATTAAGAACCTGAACAGGGTTTTCACTCTGTGTGATGGGACGACCAACAACCAAGTAACTCGAACCTTCGGCGAGCGCCTTCTCTGGGGTCATAATTCGCCGCTGGTCATCGCTAGCACTATCATTGAGGCGAATTCCCGGCGTCACCAATAAAAATTCATCTGGGCAGTACTGCCGAAGTAAATGAGACTCTTGAGCTGAACAAACCACCCCATCTAAACCACAATCAACCGAAAGTGTCGCTAAGCGTTTGACCTGTTCAGCAACATCGCTTGTATAGCCAACCTCCTGAAGATCTTGAGACTCCATACTGGTTAAGACTGTCACAGCTATCAACTTGGGAGGTTTCTCGTATGCTTTAAGGGCCTCTTTTGCAGCCGTCATCATACGCCGCCCACCACTGGCATGAACATTTACCATCCAAACCCCCAAATCAGCTGCTGATTGAACTGCTTTAGCCACTGTATTAGGAATATCGTGAAATTTAAGATCCAAAAAAATATCAAATCCCAGTGACTGCAAATATTCAACCAGTTCTGGTCCAAAACGAGTGAACATCTCTTTCCCTATTTTTAGCCGGCATGCTTTAGGGTCAAGCTGATGAACAAAATCAAGACACTGCTCTTTTTTGTCAAAATCTAGTGCGATGATCACTTTAGGGTCTTTTATCACTATTACTCTCCATCTAAACCACGAACAGGTTTTACGGTGCCCCAACTTTTACATGAAGGGCAGTGCCAATACATTGCGTGGCTCGAAAAGCCGCATTTCTGGCAACGATAACGGGGCCTAATTAACATTTGCCGAGCCACTAAATCTCTGAGCGCCTGAAGACTCTGTCGAGCCTGCCCGGGCTCGGCTTGCTGCACGTGGTAATCAATTAATTTATGAAAACCTCGCATTGTAGGCCGACGCTTCAGTTCATCTAAAACCATGCGTTGAGCGCTACCAATATTTTCGTGTTCAATCAACGTCGCTAACTTAAGCGTCACCGAGGCCCCAGCCCCTAGGCGCATCGCTCTTTCTAAATATTCACGAAAGCCACGCTCGTCCACTAATCCTTCGTATATTTGTTCAACTAACGGAACATAATCGCTAAGTAAATCGACATCAATCTCTGGCAAATCGTCGATCCAGCGAGAAGCTTCTTTATAACGTTGCTGCTCAACTAAAAACTGAGCCAGGTGCAGTCTTGCCCGCACACAACGCGAATCATGTTGGAGTGCTTTTCTTAAATAACCTTGGACACGCTTGAAATTACCAGAAGTTTCTTCTTCTAAAGCGAGTTCACAGTAGAAATGGGAAATTTGAGTTTGGATATTACTTATCCATTGAGGAGAGATCTGCTCGCCAATGCCAATGGCTTTGCGCCATTCTCGAGTCTGCTGATACAAAAAAAGTAAATTTTTGAGCGCATTTTCACTGTGCTCTGGTTCGTTGGTTAATTCAAGCAGTATGCTCTCAGCTCGATCAAATAAACCAGCGACTTGATAATCTTTCGATAATTGTAACAAAGCTAATTGCCGCTGCTCTACATCTAAATTGGGACGGGCAATTAAATTTTGGTGAATACGAATGGCACGGTCGACCTCACCCCGCTGACGGAACAAATTTCCCAATGCCAAATGAGTTTCAATCGTATCAGAATCAACCTGCAAGAGGTCGATAAACAAATCAACTGCTTTATCTGATTGATCAGATAGCAGCAAATTTAAGCCAGTAACATATTGTCGGGATAACTGGTTAGACTTACGCTTGCGCTGCTGCCTAACACTACGTTGCCCCATATACCAACCATAAGCAACTGCAACAGGCAACAGTAAGAACAACAATCCAAACACGGAATATTAGTCTCCGCTCTGAATAGATTTCGCTTGTTCTAATTCACGCTGCTGTTTACGATGTTTACGCCGTAAAGACAAAAGTTGCAGGCGAGTTTTTGTATAGAAAAAGCCTAATCCAAGGCAAGCAATAACAAATCCAATAATAAACATGATCGCCATTAGCCAAGATACTCGCAAATCAGAGCTTGCAACCAAATAGTGAACAGAAACTAATTGGTCATTCTGTGCCCCAATTGCTAAAGCTAAAACAAAAAAGACGATCACTACCACCAGAATAACTAATGCCTTCAATGACGCTCTCCCAAGAATAAACCCGGTTCACCTTCATCGCTGGGCAAAGTGGAAACCGGTTAAATTATCGCGGTGTCGTATTAAGATTTACACGCTCACGCAACTCTTTGCCAGGCTTAAAATGTGGAACATATTTGCCTGTAAGCTCAACCTTCTCTCCAGTTTTGGGATTACGGCCAACACGCGGAGCTCGATAATGTAAAGAAAAACTGCCAAAACCTCGAATTTCTATACGATCCCCATCTTGCAATGAACTTGCCATCTGCTCGAGAATCTCTTTAATAGCTAACTCAATATCTTTAGCAGAAAGATTCATATATTTTGTTGCTAGCCGTTCTATCAGGTCAGATTTGGTCATATGCACCCCGAAAGCAATGATTAAAGAACTACTCTCAGTTTAGAATGGAATCAGGGGAGATCCAAGATCCCCCTGAATTTTCACGTTTATTCGCCTTTTGCGGCTGCTTTAAACGCTTCGGCCATAGCATTACCAATCTGCGCATCATCCTGCGCATTCAGGCTAGCCATTGCTTCTTTTTCATCAGCTTCGTCTTTCGCACGGATAGACAGGCTAATGGTACGGTTTTTACGGTCTACACCAACAAATTTAGCGTTAACGCTGTCACCGACAGATAAAACAGTTGAAGCATCTTCAACACGTTCGCGAGAAAGATCTGCAACTCGAATGTAGCCTTCAACACTATCAGCTAATTCAACTGTAGCACCTTTAGCATCAACTGCGCTAACTGTACCTTCAACAATAACACCTTTTTTCAAATTATCCAGATAGTTATTGAATGGGTCAGCAGCTAACTGTTTAACACCGAGGCTAATCCGTTCACGTTCTGCATCAACTTGCAGGACAACAGCTTCGATTTCGTCGCCTTTTTTGTATTCACGAACGGCTTCTTCACCTGGAGTGTTCCAACTGATATCTGACAAGTGAACCAAGCCATCGATACCGCCTTCTAAACCAATGAAGATACCGAAATCAGTGATTGATTTAATCTTACCACTAACACGGTCGCCTTTAGCGTGATTCTCAGCAAATGAATCCCAAGGATTAGCTTTACACTGTTTCAAGCCCAAAGAGATACGACGACGTTCTTCATCGATATCCAGAACCATGACTTCAACCACATCACCAACGTTAACAACTTTAGATGGGTGGATGTTTTTGTTAGTCCAATCCATTTCTGAAACGTGAACTAAGCCTTCGACACCGTCTTCGATTTCAACGAAGCAACCATAATCAGTCAGGTTAGTGACGCGACCTTCCAGACGAGTACCTTCAGGATAACGGCTAGCAATTGCTACCCATGGATCTTCACCCAGTTGTTTCAGACCCAGCGATACACGAGTCCGTTCACGGTCAAATTTCAGAACTTTAACATTGATTTCATCACCAACGTTAACGATTTCACTTGGGTGTTTAACCCGTTTCCAAGCCATATCAGTAATATGCAACAAGCCATCTACGCCGCCCAAATCAACAAATGCGCCGTAATCAGTAAGGTTCTTAACGATACCTTTGACTTCTTGGCCTTCTTGCAGATTTTCCAGTAGCTGTTCACGTTCTGCACTGTGTTCTTTTTCAATTACAGCACGACGAGATACAACGACGTTGTTACGTTTCTGATCCAGCTTGATAACTTTGAATTCTAGCTCTTTGCCTTCCAGGTGAGATGTGTCACGTACAGGACGAACATCAACCAAGGAACCAGGCAAGAATGCTCGGATATTGTTTACTTCAACAGTAAAGCCACCTTTCACTTTGCCGTTGATAACGCCAGTAACAGTCGCTTGCTCTTCGTATGCAGCTTCCAACTGTACCCAAGCTTCATGGCGTTTAGCTTTCTCGCGAGACAGAATCGTCTCACCGAAACCATCTTCCACCGCGTCCAGAGCTACATCAACTTCCTGACCAACTTCAACTTCCAGTTCGCCGGCGCTGTTTTTGAATTGCTCTGCAGGGATTGCAGACTCGGATTTCAGGCCTGCATCAACCAGAACCATACCGTTCTGAATGGCAACCACAGTACCTTTAACAATCGAACCAGAACGAAATTCCAGATCGTGAAGAGATTCTTCAAAGAGTTGAGCAAAAGATTCAGTCATGTTTAATTTTACATATATAAAAACGACCATCTAGCTATCCCGCTAAATGGGGTTATTTCAACAACTTGCAAAATCCATTTTGCAAGTTTCCAATTCCCGAAAAATTATCGGGTTAGTTTTGAGTCGATAAAAGCAAAAGCTTGTGTAACGACATCCTCAATACTAAGGTTAGAAGAATCGATCACTAATGCATCTGCTGCTGGCACTAACGGAGCAACAGCTCGATTGCGATCACGATCATCTCTTATCTTAATATCATTTAAAAGGCTTTCAACGTTAACATTAATGCCATTCGCTTGCAACTGGTTATAGCGACGTTTTGCTCGCACGGTTGGGCTAGCATCCAGAAAGATCTTTACTCTGGCCTCAGGGAACACAATCGTTCCCATATCTCGTCCATCAGCAACTAACCCTGGGGGCTGGCGGAATGCTCGTTGCCGACGTAATAAGGCTTCACGAACCCGTGGAAATGCAGCAATTTTAGATGCCGTTTCACCTGTTTTTTCCAAGCGTAACTCATCAGAAACATTTTCCCCTTCAAGGATGACCCGCACCAGCGAATCGGTACGCTCAAAACGAACATCCAGGTGAGCCGCTACTAGACAAAGCGAGTCTTCATCATCAATGTTGACTTTGTGATGCAAAGCAGCCAATGCCAAAACTCGATAAATTGCACCACTATCAAGTAAGTGATACCCAAGCTTGCTGGCAATTCTCGCACATAACGTTCCTTTCCCTACGCCACTTGGCCCATCAACAGTAATTACGACAGGCAGTTGCTCAGCCATGGAACCTCCATCAATTAATCAAGCATTTGAGCCTATTATACGGATTTCCCTCTTCGAAGGCAGTGTCTAAAGCAATTGATTTTGCTTGACGCATCACCACCAGCACTTCTAAATTAGGATAATGAGCGATTTTAATTGGCCAATTCATGGTAGTAGATGATAAAACTGTTGCTTGGCAACATCGATTTAACGAAAGTCTGCCACCTCGTGAGCATGACCCTCGAAGCCCTTGGCAAAGAGACCGAGGACGAATTTTACATTCAGCCGCTTTTCGTCGATTACAAAATAAGACACAAGTTTTAAGTATCGGTTATAACGATTTTTATCGAACCCGCCTGACTCATTCATTGGAAGTGGCCCAGATTGGTACCGGAATCATCAGTCAGTTGGCGCAGATGCCTGATTCAGCAGTGCCGTTAGCCGATCCGGCATTAATTGAAGGTATCTGCTTAGCTCATGATATTGGGCATCCCCCATTTGGCCATGGCGGCGAAATTGCTCTTAATTACATGATGCGCAATCACGGTGGTTTCGAAGGAAATGCACAAACTTTCCGGATCCTAACCAAGCTTGAACCATATACTAAAGAGCATGGGATGAATTTGACTCGGCGGACATTGCTCGGAGTGTGTAAATATCCGGTATCTATTGATGTACTGACTCGAAAAAATCCTCCAAGTGCAGTTGCCAACTTTCGCCAACTTAAAGCCTCTGACTGGCTTCCGGCTAAAGGGCTCTATCAAGATGATAATGCCCAATACGACTGGCTGATCACTCCCCTTGAACCAACCGACCTTGCTTACCTGCAGATGGTCCGTGGTGATGGCATAACAACACATCGGAAAACGTGCCATAAATCATTCGACTGCTCCATTATGGAACTAGCTGACGATATTGCTTATGGGGTTCATGATCTAGAAGACGCAATTGTTATGAATCTATTGAACCGCGAGCTTTGGCAAGAACATGTCGTTGATAATATAAAATCTATAGGGCCATGTTGGCTCAGCGAACATATTGATGAAATGACCGCACAACTGTTCAGTGGCCACCATTATGCACAGAAAAATGCAATAGGAGCCTTAGTTAATGCATTCATCACTGCAATCGATATCGCTTATGATGAAGCGGTTAAGGAACCTCTGCTGGCTTACCAAGCTAAATTACGAGAACCATACTGCAGTGGTTTGAATTATTTAAAACAGTTTGTCCTGCATTATGTCATTCGCACACCAGATATCGAGCAAATCCGTTATCGCGGACAACAAACAGTAATGGAGCTTTTTGAAGCCTTTAGCAGCGATCCCTTGCGGCTACTCCCTTTAAATACCCAAGAACGGTGGTTAAAAGCTCAGCAGGATAATCCTTACCGAGTAATTGCAGATTATATTGCCGGAATGACCGACGATTATGCACTTAAACTACATCAACGTTTATTTGGATAAAAAAGCCCGGCCAAAATGACCGGGCAAGCTAGGGACATCTCGCATTACGCAAGATCTAACATCATAAATCAGCCTGATCGGGAGATAAGTTATAGTGAACGTAATCTCCGGCCATCATTTCCACCAAGAACAGATCATGAGCTGAAAATCCTTCACTTTTACGCTCAGTGGAACTAAAACTCAATGTTCCAAACACCGCATCGCGTACGATGAGAGGGAAGCCAATATAAGCCTGGATAGATGTTGCAATTTCTATATTGCCCAGGCGAAATTGTTCCCGAAAGCCAGCTGGCGCATTGTAAGTGACACAGTTGCGTTCAACCATGACCTGATTACAAAATGTATTCGAACGGTCATAACTATCGCCAGAGACGACTAAATCACAACGGTCAGCATGATGCACAACGGTCAGATGACGCCCACAACAAACGGTCACGATACCGCTTTGCATACCCAACGCCTGACACCCATCGTTTAGCCAATTATTCCAGTCCATCATATCCATCTACCTCATCGCAGGTTCTGAGCTTATAGATACAAAGGTCATGCCAAATTTCATTAAATTTTCATAAATAGTTATAACTTACTTATTTATCGATAATTTTTAATAATTAATTTATCTAAAACGTGTTTTAACAGAAAGATGTTAAATATTTACATGTTGCAATTTGCAATTACAAAGCCGGGATAAATTTGCAAATTGCTATAGTTTTAAGTGAGTTAATTAAACATGGCACGCCATGGCCGGAGAATGTATAGCTCAACGACTGCCCATGTTCGAGCCAGTACTTCTCTTAGACGTGTACGCCAGTAATAGTCAAATGGCGCATCTGCAGCAATTAATCCAACGCAATCAAGTTTAAAATAGCGCGCAATAAACAATGCTCTTGCCAAATGAAACCGCTGGGAAATAATAATAAGATGGGTTTGACCAAACACCATTTTGGCATGCTCTATCGAATCAAGCGTTCGAAAACCAGCATTATCGATTTCGATGATATTGCCGGGAACACCTCGTTTGACGAGATCATTATACATCGTCCGGGGTTCATTGTAGTAACGAGATGCCCGGTCACCACTCACTAGGATATGTTTAATTTTCCCTTGCCGGTACAAAGCAACCGCCTTTAGAACTCGGTTCATATAAAACGGATTTAATCGTTTACCGACATACTTCGAGGTTCCCAAGACCAAAGCCGTGGGTTCCGCCGGTACATTTTTAACGCTCTTATACACAAATGCCTGAGTTGACCAGCGCATATATTGATCAATACCGACCAAGATGACCATAACCATTAAAACAGTCACACCTAGCCATCTCAAAGGACGCTTTAGTTGCAATCGGCCTCCCCATGTCACCCAAAATAAAAAGCCCCAGCTATTTAGGGGCCGTGTTGACCATCACTGATGGTTTTCCAGCGATTAAGCGATCATTTAAACATGATAGATGCGCTATCACCTTAGATTCTGAACAATCGCCTACTAATCAGAAGGATGATGTGTACACACTCTAAAACTTTAATACTTCCGATGAGTTAACTCAACTATCGTCAGCATTTGGTTCTAGGTGACTAACATTAACCTGTTTCGGTCAACACGCCCTAAGACTTCAAGCTTATCGCGAAAAATATTTAGATACTCACACGCCAGCATGCAACCTGATGAGAAGTTCCCTTCAATTTTGGCTTTTCCTTAGCACATTCATCTGTAGCAATCGGGCAACGTGTTCTAAATACACATCCAGAAGGCGGATTGATCGGTGATGGTAACTCACCTTCAAGCAATTCAATTGATTTACCTCGCTCCAAATCAGGATCTGGAATAGGTACAGCTGTCATCAACGCCTTAGTATAAGGGTGTGTCGGATTATCAAACAACTCTGCTGACGTCCCAGTTTCCATCGCATTACCTAAGTACATCACTAAAACGCGATCAGAAATATGCTTCACGACTGACAGATCATGTGCAATAAAGATGAGACTTAATCCCATCTCTTGCTGAACTTCTTTGAGTAAGTTCACAACCTGCGCCTGAATTGAAACATCAAGGGCAGAAACGGGCTCATCGCAGATCACCATTTTCGGTTCGAGAATCAGCGCTCGAGCAATCCCAATACGCTGGCATTGGCCACCTGAAAACTCATGCGGATAACGGTTAATCAAGTTAGGAAGCAAACCAACTCGCATCATCATCGACTTCACTTTGTCTTTCACTTCACGTTTTGACAAATTTGGATGAAAGGTTTTAAGTGGCTCAGCAATAATTTCACCGATGGTCATTCGCGGATTCAGAGACGCCAGCGGATCCTGAAAAATCATCTGAATATCTTTACGGGTTTGGTGAAGCGCTTTAGCACTAACTTTGGTCAAATCTTGCCCTAACCAAACGACTTTACCACCTCGAGCTCCCACTAGACCAATAATAGCCCTAGCAAAAGTTGACTTACCACAACCAGACTCACCGACGACACCGAGTGTTTCACCTTCAATCAAACGAACCGAAACCCCGTCAACAGCCTTTAGTGTACTAGGTTTCGCCCACGGCCAGCCCCGACTACTTTTGATGTCGAAATACACCTTCAAATCTTCGACATCTAATAAAACTTTCTTATCGCTCATTTGCAACTCTCCTCATGCCAATCCCAGAAACACGCTCGTTGCCGACCATGATCAAACTCAAGTAGCTCTGGAGTTTCGCGAGAGCATTGGGGCATGACTCGTTCGCAACGTTCCTGAAAAGGGCACCCTTTAGGTAAGCGCAATAAATTAGGCGGATTACCCGGGATAGTTGGCAAAATATCCCCCTGTGAATCAAGCCGAGGAATAGCTTTTAATAAACCAGCGCTATATGGATGTGAAGGAGAATAAAATACTTCCTTAGAAGTCCCGTATTCCATCGTCCGGCCAGCATACATCACCAGCACTTTGTCACAGATACCGGCAACCACACCTAAGTCATGAGTAATCATGATAATTGCTGTGTTGAAATCATCTTTTAGCTCATTCAACAATTGCATGATCTGTGCTTGCACTGTCACATCCAATGCGGTAGTCGGTTCATCAGCAATCAATAGCTGCGGACGACACAATAGCGCCATTGCAATCATGACGCGCTGACGCATCCCCCCGGAAAATTCGTGCGGATACATATTCATGCGCTTACGTGACTCAGGCATTTTTACCGCATCTAGCATTTTGACTGATTCAGCATATGCCGTGCGTTTATCCATACCTTTGTGCAATTTTAATACCTCAATGAGTTGCTCCCCTACTTTCATATAAGGATTTAAACTTGTCATTGGGTCTTGGAAGATCATTGCAATCTTTTCAGCACGGATCTTATTTAGTTTCTTTTCTGGGAGATTCAAAATCTCCCGTCCTTCGAAATTAGCGCTACCAGAGATGATCCCATTGGAAGCAAGTAATCCCATCAGCGCAAATGCGGTCTGGCTTTTACCGGAACCAGACTCACCTACAATTCCTAAGGTTTCACCAGCCTTGAGGCTAAAATTTAAATCATTCACTGCGGTAACCGTGCCATCCGGCGTTGAAAATTCAACTCGCAGATCTTTTACTTCTAATAAATTCATGGTTATTCCTTCGTTACCGAGCTGCTGATTTAACGATCTTTTGGATCAAGAGCATCACGCAAACCATCGCCAATATAGTTAAAACAAAACAGCGTTACGACCATAAAGATGCCAGGGACTAACAATTGCCAAATAGCAATGTTCATATTCTGAGCACCATCTTGTAATAGCGCTCCCCAGCTAGTCATCGGCTCTTGAACCCCCAGTCCTAAGAAACTTAAGAAAGATTCAAGAAGAATCATATTTGGCACCAATAACGTTGCATACACGGCGACAATTCCCAGTACATTAGGAATGACGTGTTTAGTAATAATATTCCAACGAGAAACACCACACACTTCGGCTGCTTCAATAAACTCTTTGTTACGCAAACTCAAGGTCTGACCGCGCACCACCCTTGCCATATCCAGCCAAGATACTGCACCTATCGCGACAAATATCAGCATGATATCTCGTCCGAAAAAAGTCACGAGCAGAATCACTAAAAACATAAACGGAATAGAGTACAAAATTTCCAGAATACGCATCATGATTCGGTCAACGCCACCGCCGATAAAGCCGGAAGTCGCCCCATAAAGAGTACCAATGACGACTGCAACAAAAGCCCCCAAAACGCCAACCAGTAACGAAATACGCCCACCCAGTAAAGAACGAACATATAGGTCACGGCCTAGGGAATCAGTTCCGAAATAATGCCCAGTTGCAAACGAAGGTGGTGAAGACATATGGGCCCAATCCGTCGCATCATATGGGTATTGAGAGAAATAAGGTCCAATCAATACAAATAAAATGATAAAAATTAGAATAGCCAGACTGGTCATCGCCGCATGATTACGTCGAAAACGCCGAAACGCATCTTGCCAAAGGCTACGCCCTTCTACTTCCAGCTGATCAGCCAAGTTATCACTAACCGCTTTGCTGGATTTTTTAGATAACAACATAAACTTGCCGGCTCCCTATATTCGAATTTTCGGATCGACTAACGCTAATAAAATGTCAACAATAGCGTTAAAGAAAATAGTCAAAACACCAATGACAATTGTTACTCCAAGAACTAACGAATAGTCACGGTTTAGAGCTCCGTTAATAAATAACTGGCCGATTCCAGGAAGACCAAAAATAGTCTCAATCACAACAGATCCGGTGATAATACCGACAAAAGCAGGCCCCATGTATGAGATCACAGGCAACAATGCAGGTCTTAAAGCATGTTTTAAGACCACCCGTAAATAAGGCATCCCTTTGGCTTTAGCGGTCCGAATAAAGTTAGAGTGCAACGTTTCAATCATGCTACCGCGGGTAATCCTTGCAAATGTCGCAACATACAAAAGCGCCATCCCCACCACGGGCAGAACCATGTGCCGAAAATCTCCACCATTCCACCCTCCAGCTGGTAGAATTTTCAACCATAATGCAAATATATAAACCAATACTGGTGCAATGACGAATGAGGGCATCACAACCCCAATCATTGCAGTCGACATGGTCGTATAATCAAGCCATGTATTTTGTTTAAGCGCTGATAGCGTCCCGACAACAACACCCATAACAACAGCGAGGATAAAAGCATAAATTCCAATTCGTGCTGATACCGGTAAAGATTGTTCAATCAAAGATGTAACATCCTTATCTTTGTATTTAAATGAAGGACCTAAATCACCATGCAACATGTTTTTCATGTAATTGAAATATTGCACGACAAGAGGCTTGTCTAAGCCATATTTTGCATTCAGGTTTGCTTCGACGGCAGGAGGCAATTCACGTTCACTTGAAAACGGATTCCCTGGTGCAAACCGCATCATAAAAAATGATACCGTAATCAGCACCAACAAAGTCGGAATCGCTTCCAATATACGCTTGAAAATAAACTTTAACATAAACTAGTCTCGTTCGAGATTCGTTACCACAACTTAAGTGTATAAAAGGTGCTGCTGGGGAGGGCCAGTCAGCACCCGCACGTATCAGTCAAATCTTACGACTGAATTATTTCGCTTTCAGATAGAAATTTTTCACATAGTAGTAATCCAGTGCGTTATGCATTGGGTAGCCACCAACGATAGGTTTTACCAAACGTGCATTTACATAAGAGTAAACAGGCGCAACTGGCATATCCTTAGCGAAAATTTCTTCTGCTTTCTCATACAGCTTATTACGAGCTGCATCATTAGCTGTATCTAACGCTTTTTTCATAATCGCATCATATTTAGGATTACTGTAATCAGCGTTGTTTTGGGCATTGCCAGTCATCAACAACGTCATGAAGGTCGATGCTTCATTATAGTCCCCACACCATGCATCACGAGCAACGGTAAAATTGTGGTTCTGACGCGTTTGCAAGAATGTTTTCCATTCTTGATTTTCTAATGTGACATTGACACCAATCGCTTTCCACATTTGCCCAACTGCCAGTGCAATTTTCTTATGGTTAGCACTGGTGTTATACAAAATAGAAACATCTAAAGGTTTACCACCTTTACCATAACCGGCTTCTTTCATCAGCGCTTTCGCTTTCGCTAAGCGTTGTGCTTGAGTCATTTCTGCATAGGCAATTTTCGGAGTATGGAAACCTTCAACGCCATTAGGAACGAAGCCATATAAAGGTTTTTCACCTTTACCGGTTACAAATTTAGTGATGATATTGCGGTTAATCGCATAAGAGAGTGCTTTACGAACACGGACATCATTAAATGGTGGCTTTTTGTTGTTAAAATCGTAGTAGTAGTTACACAGGTATGGTGTCACTTTCAGATCTTGCGGGTAATCTTTTTTCAAGTGCTTAAACTGTTCGTTTGGCACTTCATAAGTCATATCGATTCCCCCGGCCATAAAGCGGTTCATGGCAGCGACTTGATCGGAAATAGGTAAAAAAGTAACCTTATTAATAACGGTATGCTTATTATCCCAGTATTGATCATTACGGGTCATGACAATACGACCGTTAACAACCCACTTGACGAGTTTATAAGCACCGTTGGAAACCATATGTCCCGGCTGCGTCCATTTATCTCCCCACTTTTTAATTGCGGGCGGATAGACCGGAAATACAGATGCGTTAGCCATCATTTTTACAAAATAAGGTACTGGAGAAGACAATGTCACCTGCAAAGTGTGCGCATTTAAGGCTTTAACACCCAATGTTTTCGGATCTTTTTTACCATCAACAATACCATCAACGTTCAGGATGTTAGTTAACTGTAAATAATATGCATAAGGAGATGCAGTTTTGGGATTGACCAGGCGACGCCAAGCATAAACAAAATCCTGAGCCGTTACCGGTTTACCATTTGACCATTTTGCATCATCACGCAGATGGAACGTAAAGACTTTGTTGTCTTTATTATCCCAGCTTTTAGCAACACCAGGAACAGTTTTACCGTTGCTATCTTGAGAAACAAGACCTTCAAACAACTGCTGCGCGAGATGCTGCCCGGGTACACCTTGAACCAATTGTGGATCTAACGATCCAGGTTCAGCCCCGTTGTTAATGACCATGACCTGTTTTTTCGCAAGCTTTGTTCCGGCTGGAACTGTCGCTGCATATGCTGTGGTTGCACTTAGCATCGCTGAAACAATGAGCGAGCTAAGCATTTTCTTATTTAAATTCATTCAAACAAATCTCCATTTTTATAAGAGCATCCCAAACGGAAAATAGTGCTAAAATAGTCACTTTGTGAACGGTTATTATTTCTAATTAAATCATCACTAAACAGATAATTATCCTGTTTGACGGACAATCAACCATGGATTGTACATCTATGGGCTGACTTGGACAAACAATTATTCGTCAATGTGATACCTACAAAAATTTAACTACCATATAAAATCAATTTTTCAGAATAATTATGTTGATTTACATCATCTGTATCTAAAAACTGACATAAAAAACGGCACATATCCTACAGATAAAGAGCCTCTTGGCAAGTCACAATCAATAAAGCAACAAACGCTATATATTGAATAGGCTCAACGGCATTTAGAGTGGATAAAAGGGATGATAGAATATTTTGTAAGTTTGCAACAAAATGTAATATTGACAGCGATCGTTTTACGTTAAAAAACTAAAATAGTGCGTTACAAAGACCTAAAAGAGTAATTTTGATCTCATTTTGAAATTTCATTTGTAACTAAACAACAACTGATCCACGTCAAGTTTTGTTATTTAGACTATTCATATACTAGGCACCGAAGGTTGGTTAGCAAGGATGCTGTGGCGACCAAATGTGGGTGTTTCATACTACACTGCTTATACGTCCCTTGCTAAACAGCTTTCTAAACTTAAGGAGAGATTTATGACTGTCACCAATGTTACTGAACTTGATGCTCTAGTCGCACGAGTTAAAAAAGCTCAGGCGGTTTATGCGACCTATAGCCAGGAACAAGTTGACAAAATTTTCCGTGCTGCGGCATTAGCTGCTGCAGATGAACGCATTCCATTAGCACAAATGGCGGCTGCGGAATCAGGCATGGGGATCATTGAAGATAAAGTGATTAAAAACCATTTTGCTTCTGAATACATTTATAACAAGTATAAAGACGACCAAACCTGCGGCATCCTAGACGAAAACGAAGAAATGGGGACGATTACTATCGCTGAACCCATTGGCTTACTATGCGGGATTGTTCCAACGACTAACCCGACTTCAACCGCTATTTTCAAAGCGTTGATTAGTTTAAAAACTCGTAATGGGATTATCTTCTCCCCTCACCCACGCGCTAAAAAATCAACAAATAGAGCGGCTCAAATTGTACTTGATGCGGCTGTTGCTGCTGGTGCCCCCAAAGATATCGTTGGCTGGATTGATGAACCATCAGTTGAATTATCTAATGCATTAATGCACCACAACGACATTAACTTGATTTTAGCCACTGGTGGCCCAGGCATGGTTAAAGCAGCTTACTCATCAGGCAAACCTGCCATTGGTGTGGGCGCTGGGAATACTCCGGTTGTTATTGATGAAACTGCAGATATCAAACGTGCTGTTTCTTCAATCTTAATGTCTAAAACATTCGATAACGGGGTTGTCTGCGCATCAGAACAAGCCGTCATTATTGTCCAGGATGTTTACGAGGCAGTTAAAGAACGTTTCTCAAACTATGGCGGTTATATCCTTTCTAAAGAAGAAGCCGACAAAGTTCGTAAAGTATTAATGATCAATGGTGCATTGAACGCCAAAATCGTCGGACAACCAGCAAGTAAAATTGCTGAAATGGCTGGGGTTTCTGTTCCAGCTTGGACCAAAGTACTCATTGGTGAAGGCCTTCATGTCGATGCAGCTGATGAATTTGCTCATGAAAAACTCTCTCCGACTTTAGGAATGTTCGTTGCCAAAGACTTCGCACATGCAGTCGAACAAGCTGAAGAGATGGTTAACATCGGTGGGATTGGCCATACATCTGCTTTATATACTGATCAAGATTTAAATAAAGATCGCATCAATTACTTCGGCGAAAAAATGAAAACCGCTCGTATTTTGATCAACACTCCAACCTCTCAAGGTGGGATTGGCGACCTTTATAACTTTGCTCTGGCACCATCTCTGACCTTAGGTTGTGGTTCATGGGGGGGGAACTCCATTTCTGAAAACGTTGGTCCTAAACATTTGATCAACAAAAAAACAGTCGCAAAACGGGCAGAAAACATGTTATGGCATAAACTTCCTCAATCAATTTACTTCCGTCGCGGCTGTCTACCAGAAGCAATGGACGATTTAGTTGGCAAAAAACGCGCATGTGTTGTAACTGACCGTTTCTTGTTCAACAACGGTTACGCAGATGAACTGATTGAGATTCTGCATGAAAAAGGCATGGAAACTGAAGTTTTCTATGAAGTTGAAGCCGACCCGACTTTAAGCATCGTTCGTAAAGGGGCTGACCTACTTAATCAGTTCAAACCCGATGTAATTATCGCATTAGGTGGTGGTTCACCAATGGATGCTGCCAAAATCATGTGGGTTATGTACGAACATCCAGAAGTTCATTTCGAAGATCTAGCACTTCGTTTCATGGATATTCGTAAACGTATTTACAAATTCCCTAAAATGGGTGCGAAAGCAACTATGGTTGCAATTACCACCACTTCAGGAACAGGCTCAGAAGTGACTCCTTTTGCCGTCGTTACTGATGATTATACAGGTAAAAAATACCCTCTGGCCGACTATCAATTAACACCAAACATGGCAGTCATTGACGCGAACTTAGTGATGAATATGCCTAAATCGCTCACTGCATTTGGTGGTTATGATGCCGTGACTCATGCGATGGAAGCCTATGTATCAATCATGGCTAATGAGTTCTCTGATGGACAGGCTTTACAGGCCTTGAGCTTGTTAAAAGAATATCTACCAAGTGCTTATCATAATGGCAGCAAAGATCCAATTGCTCGCGAAAAAGTGCACAACGGGGCAACCATTGCCGGTATCGCATTTGCACAAGCATTCTTGGGAATTTGTCACTCAATGGCACATAAATTAGGTGCGATGTTCCATGTGCCACATGGTTTAGCTAACGCTTTGTTACTCACTAACGTTATTCGCTACAACGCCACTAACTTGCCAACCAAGCAGGCTGCATTTTCTCAGTATGACCGTCCAAAAGCGCGGGCTCGTTATGCCGAAATTGCTGAACATCTTGGTTTCCGTGAAGGTCGTACTCAGGATAAAATCGATGCACTGCTGGATTGGTTAGAAGCATTAAAAATTGAATTGGATATTCCAACATCTATTCAAGCTGCTGGAGTATCTGAAGCTGACTTCATGTCAAAAATTGACCAACTTGCAGTTGAAGCATTTGATGACCAATGTACTGGAGCGAACCCTCGTTATCCATTAATTAGCGAACTGAAACAGATCCTCATCGATTCATTCTACGGAAACCACTACGTAGAAACATATGAACGTGAAGAAGAACAGGAGCAAGAACCAGTTGCTGAAAAAAAAGCGCCTAAATCTGCTAGTCGCAGCAAAAAAGAAGTAGCTGCTAAATAATCAACCTAGCTACTTGCTTGTACTTCATGGCCCTGCTAATGCGGGGCCATTTTGTTTTTAAGTAAGATTTGGCATACTGATAGTATGATAAAAAACAGACGTGACACTATGCTAAAACCTGTGGTTACCATTGCAGCACTATTAACGATTGGGATAGCCAATACTGCCCAGGCTCAATCATGGCAACCAGTTAAACCCTTCAAGGCTGATTATAAGGCCTACTTTAAAAATGCGGCTATTGGTCATGGTTCTCGCACATTAGAGGCAAAATCTAATGGCAACTACGAAGCAACAAGCACAGCCAAAGTCTTAGGTGGTGTGGGCATGAGTTATGACGATACCAGCTATTTTCGCTATAAAGATCACAAGATTGTGACCGAAAAGTTCAGTCGTTATAAGCGAGTGTTCCTAGGTTCAACAACCATTACTGGCAAAGCCGATGGTAAGGGGGGGTTAATTGTCAAAAGCGATAATAAAACCAAACACTTCCCAGCAGGCAGTTGGGGAAACACTCTCGACTCTACTGCATTTCAAATTCAGTTCCAAAATGATGTTAAATCCGGACAAACCAGCTTTCACTACCATTATGTGGAAGGGGATAAAATAAAAGACTACAAATTTAAAATTGATGGAACAGAAACATTAAAAGTCCCGGCAGGGACATTTAAAACCATACGGCTCAAACGTATCCAAAACGGGGATCGTCAGACTTATATGTGGCTGGCCCCTAAACTTGATTATCAACTGATAAAATTACAAGTACTTCGTAAAGGCAAACAATGGAGCGCAATGGAGCTCACAGACTTTAAATTTCAGTGAGTGACAGTGGGCAGCGGTCTGCTGCCCTGTATTGTATTAATCAATAAAAGCTTTCACACCAGTCATAATCATCTGCGCGGCAATAGCTGACAAAATCAAACCACTGATCTTCGTCATCACTGAGATCCCCTGCTTAGTCACAAGACGTTCGACGGTTGAACTGATATACAAAATAAAACCAATCAACAACATAGCGGCTGTAATCCCGGTTAAATCGGCAATACGAGTTCCAACCGAATGTGCTTCAGCAGCCATCACTACGATCGCCCCAAGAATCGCCGGCCCGACAATGACCGGAGTCGTTAATGGCACAATCATCACATCACTTGGCGTCACATCAGCACTCACTTTCGAGGCACTATCTCCACCAGTCGAAAGTTGTATCGCAGTCAACAATAAAATCACTCCCGTGCCAATCCGAAACGAGTGAATATTTATGCCAAATAGCGAAAAAATAAAATCGCCCCCCATATATACAATCACGCACATAAATATGCTGGCGATCATGACCTTGATCGCTAACTTACGGCGTACGCTATCTTCCCAACGCCGCGTAATCGCAATGTAGGTTGACAATACAAAAAACGGGGCACACATGAAAAAGAACTTCACGCAGACATTAATAATGTAAATCAACATAATGAACCAATCCAGGGGGAGTTAAGTGGCTGCGATTATAAGCGTGCCGGCCCCCAGACCCAATCTGAAAATTCTAATCATCTCGGATTACTTCAGATAATAATACAATTTAGCTTTTACCCCGTTGGACGTAGAAGTAACTGACATGTTAGTGGTATAGTCAAAAGATAATTATAATAGTTGTTGAATGATTATGGCCGATGTATCTCATGTTCTTTTAACTGGCTGTTCCAGTGGGATCGGCTACCACTGCGCGCAACGACTAGCAGAGCAAGGCTATCAGGTTGTAGCAAGTTGCCGAAAACGCAGTGATGTAGAGCGTCTTCGACAACAAAATATACCAACTGTCCTTCTTGATCTGGCAAATTGCGATTCCATAGAACGAGGTTTTACCCAGGCCTTAGAGCTATTAGATGGGCGTATTGATGCCCTTTTTAATAATGGTGCATATGGGCAAACAGGTGCGCTAGAAGACCTTAAAACCTGTGATCTTAAAGCCCAATTTGAAAGTAACTTTTTTGGCTGGCACCATTTGACCCAGTTAGCCGTCAAAAAAATGCTTGTCCAAGGTCATGGACGCATTGTCCAGAACAGTTCTGTATTGGGTTTAGCAGCATTACGCTTTCGCGGGGCATACAGCGCATCTAAATTTGCTTTAGAGGGGTATACCGATACCCTGCGTTTGGAATTAGCCGATACCCCCATCCGAATATCACTGATTGAAACGGGTCCCATTAATAGTCAATTTCGACACAATGCCAAAACCGTGTTTTTGAATACGATTGATTGGCAATCTTCACGCCATCGAGATAACTATCAGGCAACGTTAACGCGTCTTGCTAGTGATAAACCACTTAATTCTCATACACTGGAACCAGAAGCTGTTGCCCAAGCGCTACTGAAGGCTCTCACCCATGCCTCACCTAAACCACGCTATTATGTCACCCGCGCCAGCATCTTTACCGGTATAGCTCGGCGAATTTTACCAACGCGCTGGCTGGATCGAGTTCTGCTAAAAGGAGGCGTATAGTGAAAGTACTCCCTTACCGGAACTGGCTAACACTATTCTTAGTGTGTCTGCCCTTAGTCGCCCAGGCAAAGCCAGCTCTTTGGCAAGCCCAACGCGATGATCAGACGCTCTATTTATTTGGTTCCATTCATATTGGCACGCAAAAACTTTATCCATTGCCGCAAAAAGCACTCGAAGCTTTTAAGCAGAGTCACCAATTATGGGTCGAGGTAGATACGCGCCACATATCTGCACGCACTCGAGGCAAAATTAAAGAGTTAATTCATCTGAAACCGGGTCAAAAACTTGCTCAAATCATTCCAACATCGTTGTATCAAAGACTCCAAACCAAAGCAAAACAGTTACACTTATCGATGACACAATTGGATACCATCGCACCATGGTATATTAGCATTATATTAAACCAACAGTTTTATCAAAAGCTTGGCTACGATAGCTCGCTAGGTATTGATCATTATTTTCTATCCCTTGCCAGTCAAACACACAAACCAGTGCGTTCACTTGAAAGTGTAACAGCACAATTTCAAGTATTAGCTAAACTAAGAAAAGATCAGGTTCAATTGCTCCATCAAAGTATAGAAACTCATCATGCCATGAAAAAAACGTTGCACGAGATAGTGCATGCTTGGCGAAGTGGCCAAGAAGAAAAATTGATCGAGCTTTTGAATGAGGATCCATCGAATATTGCTAAAGATTTCTCAAATGACATCTTAAAACAACGTAACCGTCAGTGGCTGCGAAAACTAACGCAAATCAAAACACCCGGGCGACAATTTGTCGTGGTTGGAGCCCTGCATTTAGGCGGCCCTGATGGGCTTGTTCGTTTACTACAGAAGGCGGGGTATCAAGTCAAAAAGATAAGTGCATAAAATGACGATACAAATTTGTGATGAAATACAAATCACAATATTTAATGCAGTAAATTTATACTTCAAAAAGATCATTTAACTGACCATTAAATGAGTTGTAATGTCACCGAAGCGATTGCAGGAGGTTGCGATGACAGACGAATTAGACCTGTTTAGACAACAGCTACAAGGTGTTGCACCCATCAAACAAGACCGCCATTTATCATACCATACACCCAGCCAACCAAGCGATGCTCAGCTCGCCAGACGAGCCTCTGCATGTGCGCAGCTGGATGATGTAAAAGATGGTTTATCGGATACCCTGCCTCCGCAGCTCAAGCCTGATGATTTAGTGAGTTATAAGAAATCAGGTATCCAAGAAGGTGTGTTTAAAAAACTGCGTTTAGGAAAATATTCAATCGGTGACAGAATCGATCTACATAAGCTTCGCATTGAACAGGCTCGGCTACAAATTTTAAAATTTATTCACCAAAGTCAATCCAATGGTCATCGTTGTGTATTAATCATTCATGGCAAAGGTGAAAAATCAACCCCTCCAGCACGAATGAAAAGTTATGTCTGTCACTGGTTACCACAGCTAGATGAAGTGTTAGCGCTGCATACGGCTCAACCGATGCATGGTGGCTACGGTGCTATTTATGTACTTCTACGTAAAAGTCTTGAGAGAAAAATTGATAACCAAGAACATCACGCTCGCCACTTAAGTTAATCATCCCAACAATTGATACGATAAGGGAGCCACTATGGCCACATCTTTTTACCAAAAACTTACAGAGCATTTTAAAAGTATCTATCATCTGCAACACCTGCAGGCTATTGTTGGATGGGATCAGGCTACACAAATGCCGGCTGGAGGTAATGAAGCCCGAAGCAACGCATTATCAGAATTAGCTATCACCATTCACCAAGCCTACAAATTGTCTGCTCTTGATGAATGGTTTGATTGCGCTGCAGAAGAATCCCTTGATATCCCCCAGCAACAGTCGTTAACGGAGATGCGCCATCAGTGGCAACAAGCTACGATGTTGCCCGCGGAACTCGTCAGAGCGAAAAGTATTGCTGGCAACCGCTGTGAGCACGCTTGGCGAGAACAACGCCGTAATAATAACTGGGAAGGGTTTAAGCCACTGCTTAAAGAAGTGGTTACATTAAGTCGCGAAGAAGCAAATATCCGCGCTTCTATGACAGGTATGCTTCCCTATGATGCTTTGCTCGACCAGTATGAACCAGAGATGACCCAACAACGTCTGGATCAACTTTTTTTACCAATGAACCAATGGCTACCCGAACTGATTAGCGAAGTGCAAGCGCATCAAAAGAGCTGGCAAAGACTCAAACCAGGTCATTATGACGCCGCAGCACAAAAGCGCGTCGGATTGAAAATCATGGAATATCTAGGATTTGATTTTAACCATGGTCGACTTGATGTTAGCGTGCACCCGTTCTGTGGCGGTGTGGCAGAAGATGTGCGTATTACAACCCGTTACGAGAGTGATGATTTTTCTCGAAGCTTAATGGGAATTGTGCATGAAACTGGTCATGCCCGATATGAACAGAATTTGCCACAGCAATGGCGCACTCTACCAGTCGGTCAAGCACGTTCCATGGGCATCCACGAAAGCCAGAGCCTGTTTTTTGAAATGCAGCTAGCCAAACAACCATCATTTTTACAACAGATCCTTCCTTGGCTACGCGAAGAACTCGTACCAGAACTTAGTCTTACTCAGCTTTGCCAACATTATTTAAAAGTAGAACCTAGTTATATTCGCATCGATGCAGATGAAGTTACCTATCCTGCACATATTCTGCTTCGCTATCAGATTGAACGTGATCTCATTAGTGGCGCAATTGAGGTAGATGATATTCCTCAAATGTGGGATGAGCTGATGCAGAAATATTTAGGGCTTTCCACGGCAGGAAATTATCGTGATGGTTGTATGCAAGACATTCACTGGACAGACGGCAGTTTCGGCTATTTCCCGAGCTATACGCTAGGAGCCATGTATGCCGCTCAATTTATGGCCTCAATGCAAAAAACAGTCAACATTGAGAATGCCATTCAAGGTGGTGACCTGACACCTATTTCCACTTGGTTATCTGACAATATTTGGAGTAAAGGGAGCCTCTTAACGACAGATGAATTAGTTAGACAAGCGACAGGTGAAACACTTAATCCTCAATATTTCAGAGAACATTTAAGAAATCGCTACCTAAATTAACCTATTCCCTGATTAAGCCACTACTTTTGATCGCCCCCATATGGGGGCTTTTATTAATCTTTGGTATGTAACCATTTGACCTTCCATTGCGATAAAAATCTCTTTTCGCTGAACACTATCCATATCAGTATCGATTAACTATAAATAAATCAAAAAGATAGTTACAAAGCAAAGCGCAGTAATAAAGCCCTTAATACGAGCAATACATCCGCCATTATTGGTAGCATAGTGAATTTGGCTACCTGAATAGAGGTTATGGCATACCGAAGATTAATTTAAATCAATGAGCTTGGTCATACTCATCTCTATCATCCAAACGGAACAATAGCTATATCTAATTAACAGTGGTGTATCTATAGATTGATTTTCTAAGTGACATATAGACGGGGATAGCGGTAGTACTTAAACGAATAAGCACAATTGAACGGCAGCATAAACTGCCGTTTTATACATTATTTTTATTAATCCGAATTAGTCTGACGATTCAGCAAAGCCGTCCACCAACGAGTGGTTTCAACATAGCAAGCTCGATAGCTATCTCCAGCGCCGCTACCACCACCGACAGTCATTGACTCATGCCAGCGACAGAAACGCTCTCTGAACTGATGAAAACTCCGCTTTGCGGCTAGGAAATTCCGCTGCGCTTTAATATCTGCACTGGTTGTCATATCCAATGTATGAGACTGTCGAGCCGCTTTTTTCTCTGCTTTATCAGCCTCTGCGCCAGCTTTAGAGAGCACTTTTTGTAAACAGCTAGCCAGTTCAGAACGTGCTGCGACCTGTTGCCAACATTGCTCCATCGCTTCATCACTTGTGGGTTGCTTAACCGAATCAGTCTTTGTAGCCGTTTGTGAGCTACAACCGCTAAGCAATCCAAAACAGACCAAACATGCGCTAATTAGCCCAGCTCCCTGTTTCATATGTTTTCCTATATATGTTATTAAATTAATCATCAACCCATAAGTTTCAAGGCCAGGTTCAGATAAGAGCCTAACATTACTTGCCTTTGATAACAATTTAGTATGTTAGATGTCCTTACTGACATTATCATATCTATAATAGCGGGCTAAGTAGATAAAAGAGGTTTTCTAGTAATCGTTCTTTTAATGGACGACTGCGCCAATGATTTAGAACGATCTGGCTTGAGCGCTCTCGATAACTGCTTTGCAAGGCAACAACCTGCTTGGCAAATTGACTATCATCCACTAATAACGTCACCTCAAAGTTCAACCAAAAACTACGTCTATCAAGGTTCACAGTGCCAATCAACACCATTTTTTTATCAACCAAAACACTTTTGGTATGGAGCAATCCGCCCTTAAACTGATGAATTTCGACGCCAGCATTCATCAGTTCTTCCATAAACACCCGACTGGCATATTTAACCATTTTTGAATCGTTCTGCTCTGGCAAAATAATATCGACTTTTACACCCCGTTGAGCAACCGACTTTAATGCACCAGCTAAGCTTTCTTCAGGAACAAAATAAGGTGTGGTTAAACAGATACTAGAACGCGCATTATAAATCGCCTGCAACAAAATCTGCGGGATCATATCATCGCTAAATTTTGGGCCTGATGGAATTAACTGAGAACGGCTGCCCTGCGTTTGTGGTAGATAGACGGTACTCACGGGCTGAAGTAACCGTTCGCCCGTTTCAAGCTCCCAATCCCAATTAAAAGTGATCCACATTGAGTCAACTGTCGGGCCTCGCAATCGAGTCATCACATCCACCCACTGTCCAACCCCCGACTCTTGTTTAAAGTAACGCGGATCAACCATATTCATCGAACCGGTGTAACCGATTTGGCGATCAATCACGACCATTTTACGATGCATACGTAAATCCTGCCGTTGGAATAGTAACCGTAACGTGCCAACGGGTAGAACTTCAACAATATGAACCCCGCCTTCACGAAGCCGTTTAGCCCAATCGCTGTGCATAAATTCTCGACTGCCGACCGAATCAAGCAAAATTCGACAATCCACGCCACGGGCCACCGCCGCTAATAATGCTTCATTGACCTGATCCACCATCCCGCCATTGGACCAGATGTAAAACTCAAACAAGCACTCTTCTTTGGCATGCTGAATATCTTTTATGAGCTGGCTGATAATTTGTGACGTCTCACTTAAAAGCCCAATGCGATTACCACTTTGAAACGGCATCCCTGTTCGCACGCGAACCAAGTTCGCAATGGGGGCTGCGAGTATCGATGCTTGAGTATCGCTTTGATAGGTATTAGATTTTAACCATGACTTATAAGGCCGATACATCAGTCGACTTTGCTCGGCACGGCGACTACCTAACTTTAGCTCGCCGAACAAGCCATATAGAATAACGCCGGCAAGAGGAATGCCCATAATCAAAGCAAGCCATGCTAAGGAAAAGCCAATCTCACGACGTCGCATGATGACACGAAACACTACCGAAAAAATCAGTAGTGTGTAAATAATTGCAACAATGCGAGAGAGCGTTGACTCAAGGGTCAGATGCACCCATATACTAGTTTCGTCCATGACCCCTTATACGATTAAACAAGTCTAATTCACTCCGACTAACCATCTGCGATATATTTGATTATTACGCTATGATTAAGAAATTCCAACTAAATTATATCTAATGGCATCTTATGACTAGGTGGCATAAAAGCCTGATCTAGCATTTGTAGTTGAGTCTCGCTAAGCTCAATCAGGCCTGCTTTAGCATTCCGTTCAACATGGACCACATTAGCTGATTTAGGAATCGCTAACGTATGATGATCACGGATGCTCCACGCTAACATAATTTGAAACGGATCTGCATCATGCTCATCGGCCACTTGACGCAATGTATCACTGGCCAATACTTCTTCACGAAGTCGCCCAGCCTGAGCCAATGGTGAATAAGCAATAAGAGGGATATGATGCTCAACTAGAAAAGGTTTGAGATCAAACTCGACCCCACGGGAGCCAAGATGGTACAAAACCTGATTCACTTGACAGTTCTCACCACCTTCACAGGCCAACAGTTCTTGCATATCGCAAACATCAAAATTAGAAACCCCCCAGCGTTTTATAACACCTTCAGCGCACAATTGCTCAAGATCTTGCACCGTTTGCTGCAGAGGTGTATGTCCACGCCAATGTAATAAATAGAGATCTAGGTAATCAGTATTTAATCGTTGTAGTGACTGCTCTAAACTTTGCTGTAATTCTTTGCCCGCAGCATGATTTGGTAAAAACTTCGAGACTAGAAATACCGATTCCCGGCAACCCGCAATCGCTTCACCAACAAGTGCTTCCGACTTGCCATCCCCATACATCTCGGCCGAATCAATAACGGTTAATCCAAGCTCAACACCACGGCGTAAGGCTTCTATTTCTTGATGACGTAAATCAGCATCGTCGCCCATCCACCAAGTTCCCTGCCCCAAGGCAGGAATTTCAGCTCCATCGGGCAATTGGATGGTTCGTGATATAGACACAATAACCTCCTATTTATAGAGAGTCTGTTTTAACTTATAACAGTCCAAACAGACGCAACAACTATAATGCATGGTAACCTTCTACTGATAAATTGACAATTTTTTGACCAATAGATGCGATCTATATCCTTTTGTTTTCATAAAAATAAGTAATGTCAGTTATAATCATAGTTGAATTTATAGCTCAAAACGCTACATTAACCCCCCTTAAATACTGGCCTAGTGAAAACCATGCAAACCTGTTACTGCCACAGTGGCTTGACTTATGAACAATGCTGCCAGCGTTATCATCAAGCAGAACTAGTCGCGCCAACGCCTGCGGCTTTGATGCGCTCTCGTTATAGTGCCTTCGTATTAGGATTAGGGGAGTATCTTTATCAAACTCACCACCCTGACTATCGCCAAGGATTAACGATTGAGCAGTTAAGTCAGCAAGATGTGACATGGATAAAGCTGAAGATAATTTTCCAAGCCATTTCTCCCGATGAGCACTTTGGTGTTGTCGAATTTAAAGCTTGGTATCAGAACAGCGATACACGCGTATGTTTGCATGAGCGGTCTGAATTTATCAAACAAGATGAACGCTGGTTTTATACAACAGGAGAAATGAATCCCAAAGCGATTGGCCGGAATGATCCATGCCCTTGTCAAAGTGGAAGAAAATTCAAGCAATGTTGTCTCAGCCGCAAAACAAGCTAATGAGCACCAACGAACATAATTTATAACTGAGAGCACTATGCAACATAAAATTTTGTTAACCGACTGCCCCGATGAAAAAGGGTTAATCGCAAGAATTACCGGACTTTGTTCCCAACATCATCTCAACATTATAAAAAATAATGAATTTGTTGATGATAGTCACAACCGATTTTTCATGCGAACCGAACTCGCCGGAGAGCTTGATGACGACGCATTTGAAAGTGAACTAAAGGCGCATCTCCCCGCAGGTGGACAATATCGGTTGGTTGATAATGGTCGCAAACGAATTGTGATACTCGTAACCAAAGAAGCCCATTGTCTGGGTGATATTCTGATGAAAGCATCTTATGGCGATCTGAACGTTGAAATTGCAGCGGTCATTGGTAACTACGACACATTGCAAAATCTAACGGAGAAATTTTCGATCCCCTTTCACTTGATTAGTCATGAAGGGCTCTCTCGCAGTGAACACGAAAAATTCATCCAGGAGCAAATAGCTCACTATCAACCAGACTACGTCGTGCTTGCTAAATATATGCGGATCTTAACTCCTGAACTGGTTGCTGCTTACCCACATCGCATCATCAACATTCATCATTCATTCTTACCAGCATTTATTGGTGCCCGGCCTTATCAGCAAGCATTTGACCGAGGCGTCAAGATGATTGGTGCAACAGCACATTTTGTCACCAATAATTTAGACGAAGGTCCCATCATTGAACAGGATGTTATCCATACGGATCATACCTACAGTGCTGAACGAATGGCTAGTGCGGGGCGTGATGTTGAAAAATATGTACTGAGCCGCGCTCTTAGATTTGTAACTGAAGAACGCGTGTTTGTGACCGGGAACCGTACGGTCGTATTTCGTTAAGTTAGTACTGAAGATTAAGCCGTAGCGAGTGTGAGTGGTTTAGAATAATCGAAACCTTCTAACACATGAACCATCGCTGCGGGTTTTATCTGTTCTACATCATCTTGGTGCGCAACGCTCTCATCACTCTGATGGCGTTGACGATATTTGAGCTGTGCTAATAACGATAAGTTGTTGATCACTTCAAGATCTATATGAGGAGGCTTCTCATAACAAAATGACGGCTGTTTAAGTGCTTTATCCAAATGCAGCGCAACCAACGAGCCATTCTGAACGTAATCCTTACGCTTTATCTCTGATGCCCACTCTTTGTCATTCGCATACAGTGACTGTCCACTATCCAGTTGAAAATAAACTCGCCAATTAATTGCTGCTTGCTCAGACGACTCAGGCACAAAATCGAACTGTGGCTGATCACAGACATCCGGGCTTAACAAACTTAACCATAAACTAAATGTTGCCTGATGCCCCGATTCAATACAATGATTTAAACAACTTCCCAGCTGTAATTCATCGCAATAAACCGATTGGCGAATCGAATTGGCAAGCATAGCGCCTCACAACAAAACAGAATCTGTTGTTGTTAACGGCAAATATGTTGAAAACTTCAGTTATGCCAACTAAAAAGCATTGCAAATGAGTATATTTTACGCAAATAAACAAAAAATCAGTCATTTTTTTAAAGAGAGCATTTACAAAGATCGCCCACCCAGATAATATGCGCTTCGCACTTGTGGAGGGGTTCCCGAGTGGCCAAAGGGAGCAGACTGTAAATCTGCCGCGCAAGCTTCGATGGTTCGAATCCGTCCCCCTCCACCATTTCTAATCTAGTTTAAAACTTCCTGACTTATCTATCTTACTCTTATTTAATAGTTGCTTCGGCCACTGGCATGAAATGAGCTGTTGCTTCAATGGCTAAGTCATGATTAGCCAATAGTAATGTTGCACGCATACTATATACACCATGGCGAAAAGACTGCTCTCGGGCATACAAATCAACCCACTGATTCACCTCAACACGTTGATGGAAACGAAGCTTAAGAGAACCGGTCAGAGCCATGATGTTGCGCGCCAACAGATGGTGCGTCATTATCGCATCAAGTAACGTACTCGCAACACCACCATGTAATAACCCCTCATAGCCTTGATAGTCTGATTTGATAAAAAAGCGGCTATGCATCCTCAGCTTATCCAGCCAATCAAAATGCAACGCCAGTGAAGGAATTAAATGATGCTCTGAACATGCGATACAGTTCCGGTGGGATTTAATAGCATCCACAACATTGTTCCTAATGGTGATGGGAACAGTGGCAATGCCCACGACCTTGATGGTGACCGGTTTCGCAGCACTTCTTCTCGGTCTGACATTGGCTTGCACATTGTGAATGTTTTTTCGTGAAATTAACTGATTCTCGACCTTGTTCCGCTTCTGTCAACTCAGTGGCCACTTGTGCCCAGTTCTGCTGATACAAGTCAATATCATCCACCGATAGCGGGCCTTTTAATTGCCAAACACGAATAGATGCACTTAGTAAACGCGACAACATACGCTGACCAATTTGACGAACAATAATGTTCGAGACGCCAAAATCCACCATTCTCTGCACAATGAGTTGGTGCCCCGCACAGCCTTCATCAGTTGAAGGATTGGCAAACTCAATACGCTGTCCGGGCACCTCAAGATCCCAACAACAAAATGCCTCCGCTTTAGAAAAGTGATTCGCTACTTTGTCTTTTTGAAATGGAAATGCAATTTTCATCTTTCGTCCTTAATATTTAGCATATGCTAAATATTAAGGAGTTATTTGGCATATGCCAAATAAAATAGCTCACTTAAAGCAACAAAGGTGGATCTTTATGATGCTGATCAATCATCAGTGCTTTGCCATGTAACAAACAGTCGGTAACCTTAAAGCGCGCAGCTTTGACAAGGTTCGCCAATGTTTGCCGCGAAATATTCATCTCACTCGCGGCCTCTTGCTGCTGCAACCCTTGCCAGTCAACCAAACGCATCGCTTCAAATTCGTCGGCAGCTAAAATCTGTTGGGCCAACTGAGCCATCGGCACGCCATTGGGCTTAAAACAGCTATTGGCAGCTCGTCCGCATATTTTCCGTGGAATCTTCGTTCGCCCCATACATCCCTCATTCGCTTAAATTGTCAATAGAACTGAGTATAATCATTTCCCTACATTCAGGAAATTTGTCTTATAACGTACCTCAAAAATGTATGCGAGTAATGGCAAATCGATGAGAAAATGATTCACTCTTTGCGTCAACATACTGAATTTTTTAGGTATCACTGGAGAGCACAATCATAGTTAATCTAACCTCCAGAATCTTATTCACTAATTACTAGGGACTGTTGACCTTTTGTGATTAGTTTTGCAGAAATCTGTGAGGGATTTAGGCAAGGCAAACGTTGTGCCGTGTCGTTATTCTCCACAAAGAACGTTTAACGCTGGATAAATTCCTCTCAGATACTGCCCTTGGGGTTCATTTAAACGCATCCTGAACTTTGTTACCCCCTGCTTGCTTCACTCATTAAGCGACGCAGGGGGCGCCGCGTTCAAAATGCGTTTAATTTGAACAAAATTCAACCACCAAAGGTCAACAGTCCCTAGAATGGCGAAGCGCCTGATCCCAATATGGATTATTCGAAAATCGCTCCAGTAAAAAATCCATAAACACTCTAGCGCGACGAGACTGATAGCGCATATTGGGATAGACTAGCCAGGCATCAAGACTGGCAGGTTGATAATCACTTAAAATATTCACCAGTTGGCCGGTTACAATGGCTTGCCAGCAAATAAAAGTCGGCAACATCGTCACACCTTGTCCGGCAATCGCCAAATCTCGCAAAATTTCCCCATTGTCAGCACTAAACATGGCCTGATAGTCAACCGTTTCACTACGTTCACCTTGATACAGATGCCAGCGGGTACTTTGCTGAAAGCTATAATGCAGAATATCTTTTCCAGCTAAATCCTCAGGAGTATTCATCGGACCATGCTGACTTAAATAATCTGGGCTTGCCACCAACATAAAACGGATCGGGGTTAAATAGCGTGCTTTAAGACTTGAGTCCTCCAGCTGAGCAATTCGCAAAGCAACATCTATCCCTTCTTCAACCAAATGATGCTGACTATCGGATAAACTTAGATGCAGTTGAATATTAGGATATTTTTTCACAAAAGCGCTCACTGCTGCAGACAGATGCAGTGTTCCAAAACTCACTGGAGCTGCAACATGCAGTGGTCCTGCGATTTGTGAACCATCTTGACGCGTTTGCTGATTGAGTCGTTCCACTTCATCGATGATTCCCAAACTTTGCTGATAATAATGGCGTCCAACATCTGTAAGGGTTATTCGTCGCGTGGTTCGTTTAGCCAGTACAATCCCTAAATCCTTTTCTAATTCAGATAACTGTCGGCTCACCATCGATTTGGCCATATTCAGCTGTCTGGCAGCTTCACTTATCGATCCGGATTCAACTACCCGCACAAAAATCTTCATTTGTTCAATCTGGCCCATGCTGCCTCCTATCATTGTTCTTTTTTTAGCAACAATGATTTCCAAAAAAGACTGTTTATTGCAAAAAAGATTATAGTTAAGCTCTTAGTAAATCAAAACCACATTTGAGGAATATCATGAGTCAAGAACGCACAATTACTAAAGTGGTTCCCGGCCAACCCACTAGCGATGGCGCGGGCGTAAAGTTAACTCGAATGATTGGAACCGGACAACTTGATCACCTCGACCCATTTTTACTGTTAGATTGCTTCGAATCGGATCAACCTGATGATTATCTGGCGGGTTTTCCAAGTCACCCCCATCGTGGATTTGAGACAGTCACCTATATTCTTAATGGCCGAATGCGGCACAAAGACAATCAAGGCCATGAAGGCGTTATTGAAGAAGGTGGCATACAGTGGATGACCGCCGGACGAGGCGTTGTTCACTCAGAAATGCCTGAGCAAAAAGAAGGCTTACTCAAAGGATTTCAATTGTGGGTTAATCTACCCGCCAAAGACAAAATGAGTCAGCCACACTATCAGGAACACAGCAGTGACGAAATCCCCTGCGACATTGATGAAAATGGCAACATTATTCGAGTGATCGCGGGCCAAAGCGCGAAAGGGACCCAAGGTCCGATTCAAACAGAGCAGACCCAGGCTAGTTATTTTGACATTTCATTAGTTGCGGAAAAATCAGTCAGCTTACCCATCCCGGTTGAGCATGTGGGATTTGTTTACACAATTAGTGGCGATGTCACTGTGGTTGGCAGCGAGCATCAAGTCAAAGCCTATCAATTAGGAGTTTTAAGCGAAGGCAGTCAATTAACACTTCAGGCAAAAACCGATTCACGTGTGCTGGTCATTACTGGCAAACCACTTCGTGAACCAATCGCATGGGGTGGGCCTTTTGTGATGAATACTCGAGAAGAAGTTTATCAAGCATTTGAAGACTTTCGCGCTAATCGCTTTTAAGCCACTCTAGGAGGTTTTATGGGACGTTTAATCAATGGTCAATGGCATGACCAATGGTACAACACAGCTGAAAACCAAGGTCAATTCAAACGCAGTGAAGCACAATTTAGAAACTGGGTCACCCCCGATGGTAGTGCCGGTCCCAGCGGAGTTAACGGGTTTAAAGCGCAAGCTGGTCGTTACCATCTGTATATTTCTCATGCCTGTCCTTGGGCTAATCGGACCATGATCTTTCGTCAGCTTAAGGGGCTTAACGAGCTGATTGATGTATCCGTGGTCAACTGGTTTATGGCAGAGCATGGCTGGACTTTCGCACCAGGCACGGATGTCACTGGCGATAAACTCTATGGTCTTGATTACCTCTACCAGCTTTATTTAAAAGCTGATCCCAATTACAGCGGCCGAGTCACTGTACCTGTTCTTTGGGATAGCGAACGTCAAACCATCGTCTCTAATGAATCAGCGGATATTATACGCATGTTCAATAGTGCCTTTGATGAAGTCGGTGCCAAAGCTGGTGATTATTATCCACAAGCGCTTCGTGGTGAAATTGATAAATTAAACAACCAGATCTACGACACCGTCAACAACGGTGTTTATAAAGCAGGATTTGCGACTACTCAGCAAGCATATGAGGATTCGGTTTATCCACTGTTTAAGACGCTTGATCAACTCGAAGCACGATTAGCAACGCATCGTTATCTGCTTGGAGACACATTAACTGAGGCTGACTGGCGGTTATTCACGACATTGGTGCGTTTTGATGCCGTTTACTATGGCCACTTTAAATGTAATATTCGCCGAATTAGTGATTATCCAAATCTATTTGGATATCTGCGTGAACTCTATCAGATGGACGGCATTGCCCAGACTATTCATTTTGACCATATCAAAGGCCATTACTATCAAAGCCACGATATGATTAATCCGACTCAGATTGTCCCCGTTGGGCCGGAAATAGACTTGAACGCGCCTCATCAGCGCCAACACATCAGCTAAATCTCTACCGCCATGAAAAACCATCACATTATTGTGCTGGTTTTTCATTCATAGTTAGCGTTATAACCAAGAGATGGTAGGCTAAGAACACACCATAACACTGGTTTTAAATTATGCTGAAACACACCATCATTCGCCAAACCGAATTTTTAAAAGTGCCTTGGAAAAACGGTCAAGGTTATACCTACGAAATTGATAAGCTCACCAAAGCTGATCACAGTGACGAATTTCTGTGGCGCTTATCCATCGCTGAAGTCAACCAAAGTGGTCCATTTTCTAAGTTTGATAACTATCAACGCAATATTTCGATCTTAAGCGGTGATAGTATGACGCTGAATGTCGATGGTTATGACAGCCCGTCCCTGAGAGCATTCGAAACCTTTACCTTTGCCGGTAAAGCTGACACTTATTGCACACTACATGGGCGTGCTCTGCGTGATTTCAATGTCATCTATGCCCCACATTTCGATGTGAATGTAAGCTGGTTAAAAGACGAATACCTAGATATAACTCTAGTCGCAGACACACTCTACTTTATCATAGCAGCGACTGGCGCAATCCACGTCCAAGGTTCTGCACTAGATGTGCAACTAGCAAGCTGGGATGTCATTAAGATTGCGCCATTAAAAATGAGCCAGCTTAAAATAACAGCCATAGCGACCAACCAACCCTGCATCTGCGGTATTATTGCTATTGCACCGAAAAATTAACAAAGGTATCGATGAGTTGGCCATTATATGAATGACGCGCCAATCAACGTTAATCAATCAAAGCCTCAGCCATGCGCTCAAGGGCCTTACCAAGTACCGAACGAGGGCAAGCAATATTAAGTCGTACAAAGCCTTGCCCATTGTCGACAAACATCGGCCCATCTTCTAATACAACCCCAGCATTTTTAGCGAAGAAAAATGCCCAGCCTTCAGCTTCGCCAAGTCGTTGTTGATAAGCGGTTAAATCAACCCAAGCCAAATAAGTAGCCTCTGGTTTCGTAAACTTCGCCAACGGTAGCTTGGTTTGGACAAATTCAGCCATAAACGCCAGATTATCATCCAGGTAGCGCTTAAGCGCTTCAAGCCAATCTTCCCCCTTCTCATAAGCGGCCTGTGCAGCTGCGACACTCAGCGGTGAATGCATATCTGCATAGCGATTTTTCCAGCGAGCCAACACTGACGAATCACGAATAAAAATATGTGACACTAGATTTCCGGCTAAGTTAAATGTTTTACTTGGTGCGGTACAAAGAATAAGTTTTTGATAATCAGGCATAATGTTTGCCATTGAATGATGCTGCAAACCACTGCGTAACAGATCACAATGAATTTCATCGGCAATGATCCAAATATCATATTTAACACAAATCTGGGCTAACCGAGTCAACTCCTCTTCAGACCAAACGCGCCCTGTTGGATTGTGGGGATTACATAAAATAAACAGCGAAATATGATTTTGTGGATCCGCTATTTTAGCCTCGAGATCGGCAAAATCCATTTCATAATAGCCATTATGATTAACCAGTGCTGAATACAGAACCCGTCGCTGATTATAATCTCCTGCAACTTTAAATGGCGTGTACGAGGGGGTACTGATAAGGATCGACTCATCATCCTTCATGATTAAGGGAACCAACTGTTTAAGCGCTGGAACAACACCGGGAGAAAAAACCATTTTTGAAGTATCAATTGTCACACCATAGCGGCGTTGAAACCAACTTTGCAGCACGTCGTAGTACTTTTGTTCGTAAACCTGTGTGTAGCCCAAAATTCTTTTATTCAGACGGTCACGAATTGCATCCAGCACAACCTCAGGAGTAGCAAAATCCATATCCGCCACCCACATACGAATATACCCTATATCATCAAAGGGAAAATGCTCGTGTTGGTGTCGTTTAAATATCCGAGCTCGCCAGCCATCGACACTCACGCTATTGGTATTTTCGCGGTCAATCATCTCATCAAAATCGTATTGCATAATCCCTCAATAGTTATCTGTATTCATGGGGCCACTCAGAATCACAAAACTTGCAACAAATCGCTCATTTCTGTAATCATGATTTTTATCTTAATAAATTTATTCTCAAACAGTTTAATTCTTAAGCGGTTATGCCGTCTAGGGCTTCACTCGAAGCAGATAAATTCGTATACTCAGGCCCAGTCTTATCAGCGTCCCCTTAGTTCAGTTGGATAGAACAAGGACCTCCTAAGTCTTAGACGTGAGTTCAAATCTCGCAGGGGACGCCATTTCTTCTATTACATATGGATAAAAAAGACCCGAAACAATGTCCGGGCACTTTTATCAAGAATTCTTGTGCTATCACCAATTAGCAATACCATCAAGCATCAGCATGTTTCCCTGTTCCTGCTACAGATTCATGAGCACCTGTTGTTGAGCTACTAATATGAGTGCCTGAAGACATGTTCACAACATGGAAATCAGCATATGAATTAGCACCATGTTCTGAATAATCAAGGCCTGCCATTTCTTCTTCTTTGGTAACCCGCATGCCGATAACCACATCGATTACTTTAAAGAGAATAAGCCCTGTGATAAATGCCCATAAGAAACAAGCAATCACACCAACAGCCTGAACGCCTACGACACTCCAAGAGAAACCGCTTTTATCGAAGATGCCTGCTGCCAGAGTCCCCCAAGCACCACAAACACCATGAACAGAAACAGCACCAACCGGATCATCTATTTTAATGCGATCAAAGAACAATACAGAAACAACGACCACGACACCGGCGATTAGACCAATAATCACTGCAGAAAGAGGGGTAACATTGGCACATCCAGCTGTAATAGCAACAAGTCCAGCTAAAGCACCATTAAGGGTCATTCCGACATCGCTCTTGCCATAGCGCATCCAAGTATAGCCCATGGATGAAATCGATGCTGCAGCTGCAGCCAGCGTTGTTGTAACCGCAATTTCCGCTATAGAAGTATCCCCTGTAGTAGTCGAACCCGGGTTAAATCCGTACCAACCAAACCACAACAAGAAAACACCTAAACCAGCCAGCGGAATATTATGTCCTGGGATTGCTTTGGCTTTACCCTTCTTATCAAATTTCCCCAGACGAGGCCCAACCACAATCGCACCGGCCAAAGCTAACCAACCGCCCATCGAATGCACTACACTTGATCCTGCGAAGTCGATAAAGCCTAAGCTTTCAAGCCAACCGCCGCCATGGTAGAGACTTCCCCAAGCCCAGCTGCCAAAGACAGGATAAATCACAGCTGAAACAACTACCGAATAGATTAAATAAGCACTAAATTTAGTCCGTTCAGCAACAGCACCAGAGATAATTGTTGCAGCGGTAGCACAAAATACCACTTGGAACATCCAAAACGCGTAGTTCCAAGCGCCACCATCGCCACCTGCACCACTAAAGAAGAAATCAGTTGTTCCAAACACGCCATTGGAAACACCAAACATCAATCCAAAACCGATTGCCCAAAACGCAAGTGACCCGATGCAAAAATCCATCACGTTTTTCATCAAAATATTAGCTGCATTTTTTGCTCGGCACATACCGATTTCCACCAATGCAAAACCAGCTTGCATAATGAAAACTAAAAAGGCGGCGATCAATGTCCACACAAAATTCAAGTGGTTTTGCACAGCAGCGGCAGTAACCGGAGTATCAGCTAGCGCTATCGCAGGTGTCCCGGCCAGCAAGCTAAACATTAGCGCTGAAGACAATCTCTTCATGGTTAAATCTCCTTTGTTAACCCAAAAATCCTTAACGCCAAATAATAAGGGCTACTTAGTCCACTCATTGTTCATGTTTAAAACATTGAGTTTTAATACATCTGACAGCACAAGATGCATTAAAGAGTCCTAAATCAAGCGTACGTAAACTTACCTGTATCACGGTTTGTCTGAACATTTGCATAGACTATTCCAAAATTTTTATCAAAAAAATTAACTTTAAAAATCAATTAATTACGCATTATGTGTGGGAATAGTCTAGGGATCTTTGACAATGAGAGTAACCATAAAAAAGCACTACGCACCATGATGGCGCTATTTACATTGAACATGCCTTAATTTAGAGCGAATTTGATACTGTCACAAAACGTATTGCTACTAACTTCAAAGGCATTCAACAATGACATCCAATATCAGCAACGCCTTCAAAGCAACGCTCTGAATAGCTACGAATTGTAAAAATAAGCTGGCAGATCGCTGTAACCAACAATAACCCCGTCAATTTCAGCGATACAAAGTTGAAGTTCTTTCATGCGAGAGTGCCACGTAAGTAAGTCAAATTCTAAACAAGCCTATGCGGCAACCTGTACTGGTGAAAAATGCTGGGAATTCAAGATATGAACGGTACTGACATACGTTGCCAAAACATTTGGCTTTCGTGTGACTGTATTTGCAAATGGTAATAGCCACGATCATAAACCTGATGCTAAACCCAATGGTTAACGCTGAGTCGACATCAATAATTTAATCCCAAAAAAGCCAAATAATCCGCCGACTGATCGGTTCAACCACTTTTTAATTTTCGGACTGACCGATAGTTTTTGACCAACGCAAGAACAACTCCACGCGATAAAATGGCACCAGATCATTCCATTAAAATTAAAAATGCATCCTAGCAGTAAAAACGCTAACGCTTTGTGATCACTACTTTGATTGATAAATTGCGGCATAAAAGAGAGAAAAAATATCGCCACTTTGGGATTAAATAAATTAGTGATAAATCCTTGCATATAGATCTGTTTTAAAGACTTGGGCTGCAATGGTTTGGTCGTTGTTCTGGATTCACTAAAGCTGGCTTTCAATGCCCCAAATGCCATATACAACAGATAAATCCCCCCCAGAACTTTAACCACCATAAAAGCAGTAGCAGAGGTCGCTAAAATAGCAGATAAGCCAACAGCGGCAGCTGTTATATGAACAAGCGTACCGCTTCCAATACCCAGTGCTGCCGCACTTCCAGCCTTAAACCCTTGTCCTGCTGCACGGCCGGCAATAAGTAGCGAATCTGGCCCAGGTACCATATTAAGCAAAAGCCCCGAAAGGACAAACAACCATAAATTCTCGATCCCGAACATCAACACGGCTCCAGCACTTGTACCACAAAGAATTAAGCCATGAGTATCACCATTTTTAAACTAGCATGCCAGTGTAAAATGATAGCGGTTTGCAACTTTGTCGTTATTTCTCAATCAGCATTTGCTTATGAAATTAAATCCCTATCAATAAACTTTTGTTCAATCCTATTTAGCTGGGTAGGATCAATTACCAAAGGTGGTTAAAAATCGTTGTACACGCTCTGATTTAGGTCGATTAAAAAAATCATCAGGTGTGGCTTCTTCGATCAACTTGCCCTGTTCTAAAAACACAACTTTATTAGAAACCATGCGAGCAAATTCCATTTCATGAGTCACCACCACCATGGTATAACCTTCCACTGAGAGTTTCTTCATTACGTTTAAAACTTCGCCGACACGCTCAGGATCAAGTGCCGAAGTCGGCTCGTCAAACAACAATACTTCTGGACTCATCGCCAAAGAGCGGGCAATAGCTACCCGCTGCTTTTGACCACCAGAAAGCGTGATAGGATAAACATCTTTTTTATCCAACATGCCAACTTTTTCTAATTGTTCGAGCGCTATCTCATGCGCTTTGGCCTTTGTAATCTTTTTGACATGCACCAAAGACACCACCACATTTTGTAACACATTGAGATGTGGCCATAAGTTAAAACTTTGAAAGACCATGCCAATTCGTTCACGTAATTGGGCTAATTGCTTGTTACTCATTGGCCGGTCTTTTTGTTCGTCAATGCCAATACGTTCATCACCGAGGTAAATTTTTCCTCGGTCGGGCTCTTCAAGCCAGTTCATGCAGCGTAAAAGGGTAGATTTACCCGATCCAGATGACCCTAAAATACTAACCACTTCACCTTTATTTATATCTAAATTAATGTCTCTTAGAACTTCAACACCATCAAATTGTTTAGATAGTCGAGTCACTCGAATCGCAGCTTCATTAGACATGGGTAAATCCTCTTTTTCGACTGAATAACCGTAATTTGCGCACACTAAATTCCAGCACTAATCCAATTACCCAATATAATGCGATAGCCACTAAAAATGCTTTTAGCGGTATGAAATACGTAGCCTGTACACTATTAGCCGCCGCAGTAATTTCTTGCACCGTGATAATGCACAAAAAGGCGGTATCTTTCAGACAGATAATAAGCTGGTTGCCCAGCAGTGGTAACGAACTCATCGACACATAGGGCAAAATAATATGGATAAAGACTTGGTGCCGGCGAAATCCATGTGCCACAGCCGCTTCAATCAGCCCTTTGGGCATCACAATCCGTTGGCCTCTAAATATCTCAAAAAAATAGGCCCCATGGTAAAACCAAAGCGCTAATACCCCAGCCGTCGTCGCATCAAAACGGATCCCAAACTGAGGGAGACCGTAATACATCAAATACGCCAGAATCAAAAATGGGAGGGTCCGCATCATACTCACAAAGCCAATCAAAATATGATTAGTAACCCGCCACTTCCCTTCATAAATAAATAAAAATACACATCCTAATAAAAATGCCAAAATGGACGAAACAACAAATAAGTAGAGTGTTTCATAAAAACCATTGATATAAATATCTCTGGCTTTCCAGATATCAGCCCATTCATTCATCACGATACTCCTACACCGCTAAGCGATGTGCCTGACGTTCGGCTATATACTGTAAACGGACCAGTACCCCAACAATCACCATATAAATTAATCCTGCGCCTAAAATAGGATAAAGAGGTTGATATGTTACGGCGGCAATTCGGTTTGTCACACGAGTTAAATCCACCAGCCCAATAATGGCAATCGCCGGACTTCCTTTGATAAGAAAAGACATCTCATTAACCAGTGGAGGTAAACTCACCGTCACAATTTGTGGCAACATAATATGACGGAAAAAGATCCATGGTGTCATCCCTACCGATAAGGCAGCCTCTCGTTGATCCTTGGCAAAATTATGAATAGCAGAGCGCCAAATTTCAGCATTAAACGCTGCGGTGTTAATAGCCAGTGATAAAATAGCCGCAATGTGTTTTTCTAAATGAATTCCCAATGCGGGTAAGGAGAGGAATAAAAATAACACGAGTGTAATTAAAGGCGTCGAACGAACAATACTGATGTAAAAAACGAGAATTTGTTCAATAACAGGGATTTTCTTTTGCCTAATTAAAGCAATCAATAGCCCTGCTGAGACACCAATTATAATTGCTAATCCCGATATCCATAATGTCGTCCAAGCACCTTTAAGTAATAATATCCAAGCTTCAAAATTCATGGCGCCCCTCAAAAAATACACATTAGTGGTATTACAAACTAGCCATAATAATAAGGCTAGTTTGACTGCATTTATTTAATTCCTGCTAATTCATGGAACTCTTTGACGGTTGTAATAGGTTGATCTGGAAGATTATTAAAGGCCTGACCAAACCACTTAATCTGAAGCTCTTTTAATTTCCCAGTTTCTTTTAGATGTTTAACAAAACCACTTAAGTAGTTCAGTAACTTTGGACTTGTCTTAGAAACTGGCCAAGCAACGAAACCATGTCCCGAAACAGCTTGCCCTTTTGCAAAAGTATTAGGATGCTTTTTCACCAAATCGTTCACTGAAATAACCGCGTTAATCACATAATCTAAACGGCCATTTGCCAAATCAGCATAAGCTTCAGGATATGATTGATATTGAACAATTTTGCCAATTTTACCACCTGTCTTCTTGAGCATCACTTCAAGCTCAGGCAGACGCGCTAATAAGGCACTCCCGGCTTGGATCCCTAAAGTTTTACCACTTAAGTCTGCAACACTTTTAATACGATTATCACCTGCTCGTTTGACATAAAAATCCTGAGCCGATGCCACAGGAGCAACAAAATTTAATGCTTTTAGACGGTCATCCGTTATTAAAGCACCGGTAATCGCTACATCATACTGACCTGATGAAACAGCCGCTAATAAACCAGTCCAAGGTAAAATACTCTGCTGGATTTTAAATTTTCCTTTCGCATATTTTTTAAGTTCAATCAAAATATCTTTATGAAAACCATCTGGTTTGCCATTTTTCATAAAATTAAAAGGTGCATAGTTGTCTTCGGTAACAACTTTTAATACCCCGCGTTTTTCAATTTCTGGTAAATCGGCCGCCTTGGCAACAATAGAATAACACATGAGAGTTAAAGCCATTGCTGTTGCTAATAATTTAATTAGCTTCATTGATTTGAGATCCATTCATTTCACCTTTAATTGCGATTGACCACTGTTGTTTAAATGAGTTGTTATTTGAAACATTCACAAATGCTCTTTTTCACTATTAACGAGATCACATCCATTAGGATAGTGCCAGTTAGATGGAAAAAATGGGACAGATTAAATTGTTAAGGCATAAATATTGCAAAGACCTAAGAGCGATATTGCAAAGGAGTCAGGGAATGATCGAATGTTGCTTACAAACAGGCCTTGATAAAGACCGTGGATTACAGGAACAACTGCGCGAAGTTCTTGTTACAAGTATATTATCAGGACGATTTATCAAAGATGAATCCTTACCGTCGTGTCGCAGTTTAAGTGACCAATTAAATATCTCACGCAATACGGTTTCACTGGTTTATGAAGGTCTATGTGCAGATGGCTATCTGATCAGTCGTCCCCGTAGTGGTTATTATATTGCCCCGCAATATGACCCAGATTATCTCGGTCAAGATACGCCAGTTGAAGTGACTTGTGAAAACTTAAGTGCACCGAATTGGGACAAATTGCTCAAAAATAGCCCAAGCCAGTTTTTAACAATCCATAAACCATCTAACTGGATGAAATTTACCTACCCGTTTATCTACGGGCAACCAGATGCCAATCTGTTTCCTATGGATAAGTGGCGAGAGGCAGCACGGAAAATTACCAGCAATATGCGCCCTCATGATTGGTTGTTAGATCGGATCGATCAAGATGATACAGAGCTTATTCATCAGCTGCGCAACCATGTTCTGCCCAAACGTGGCATTATTGCTCAACCCAGTGAAATACTCATCACTCTGGGAACGCAAAATGCGCTCAGTCTGGTCTCCCAACTCTTATTTAGTGAACAAACAGCCATTGGTGTTGAATCTCCCGTATATCTTGAAGCCGTCAATACCTTTAAACTGCAGACTCAGCGTATCTATCCGCATTCTATCGACTCACAAGGAATGCAACTCAATGAATTTTCAAATCAATGTGAGTATTTTTATGTCACTCCGAGTCATCAAGCCCCAACCGGAGTATGCATGAGCAATGCACGTCGCCAGCAGTTATTACAACACGCAATTGAACACGACCAAATTATTTTAGAAGATGATTTTGACTCAGACACCAATATCGAACAACACCCTCGCCCTGCACTCAAAGCCCATGACCAAAGTGGTCGGGTGATCTATATGAGCAGTTTGTCAAAAGCGTTCTCTCCCGGCTTACGCCTAGGATACATTGTGGCACCCGCTGAGCTAATCGATGAACTGAGAGCCTTACGACGGTTGAACTATCGCCACCCACCGACTTACATCCAATACCAACTCGCATACTTCCTCTCTCAGGGATATTACGAAAGCTTTTTACGCCACTATCGAGAAAATTCAGCTTATCGATGGAGTCTCCTCAAAAATGCACTCGATAAATATCTACCAACGTGCCGCTATACCCAAACCAGAGCAACCGCTTTTTGGATTGAAGCCCCTAAAGAGATCAATTGTGAGACACTCGCTTGGCGGGCGGCCCATAAGAGTATTTTAATAGAACCGGGGCGAAATTATTTTCTTGAAGATGAGGCCCCATCGAATTACTTTCGGTTAGGATTTCATGCGATTGCCCCAGAGGCAATTGAACCGGGCATTGCCTTATTAGCACAAGTGATGCAACACTTGCAACAACGCCCAGTGAATGAATAAGTTACTCTTCGAACGTTGGATTTCCTTGAGCATCCTTTTTGGGTGCAAGAAGGAAGTTTGTTTGAGGTAATAAATTCTTTAATAAAATCAGGGACAACGCCATAGAAGCTATCACGCCAAACAAATTAATCACATTGATAAACGAACCTAAACCAGAAAATTGCAGTGCAAAGCTCTGAATCACATTAGACAAAGCAGTGATCCCTAATAACACAATCAACAAATAACCAATTCCACGGTATTTACCTATAACCCAAATTAAAACGATATTTAGAATGGGTGCCATTAAAATGTATAACCCGCCATAGGGCATGGCATTTTGGTGCACGTACAAAAAGACAGAAAGAGCCTTAATCAGTGCCAACACCGCAATCACTACCATCAAAATTTGGTTTAACCGTTTAAATTGAGCACGCCGTTGCGGCGTTGGAATTTGAGCTAGAATGCGAGCCACTCGTTTCGCCTCTGGCATTCGGGCAAACGGAGCATAAATATCCGCTTTTTTTTCACCTGCAATTACCCGTTCTTCGAGTAATTTATAAAGACTTTTTTTCGCCGGAACCGTCATCTTTTTCCACTTCATCCACATCAGAACCGACCTATCATCAGCTGAAATGGCTCAAGATGCAACCTTGAGGAGGAATCAACACCTATTGCTGATTCATATCAGGGCAGCGCAACGCCAAAGAGGGACGGTTTCGTTAACTGCACCCGACCTTGGTTATATCAAGCTGTGCATCAAGAGGCTGTTATTAATTCATCAGCCTTGAGCCCCACTTGACTATCAGGATCAACCAGTCATGATTTGCCACTAAACCCATTGGCCCTTCTCTACCAACTCGATTACACATTGCTATAAACAAACCGTTTTGTATCTTAAGAACTCGCAGCTCTTAAACATTGCCATCGGTTCAGCTTCGATATTGGTAACAGCGGCCACAATATTGACCACTGAATGAGTGGGAAATGAGTTTACTTTACGCGCAATAGATAATGAGTCCCTTTAACTTCAGGTATAATGAATCAGCTAAGAGCTAATGACATACGAGAATAAGCGATGTCCTGTTTATAAAAAAGCTTACCCTCTGCCTTAAATCCAAACTTGGCATAAAAGGCCTGCGCACTTTGGCGCGCATCACACCAAAAAGTACTCACCTGTTGGGCTTGCAAATCAGCAATCATATGTCTTAGCATGGCGCTGCCAATCCCCTGTTTCTGAAACGGTTCAAGCGTAGCAAACTTGCGTAATCTGGCGGCATTATTATGGATAAAAACCGAAGCGACACAAACCAGCTTACTCTCTTCAAACGCACCATAGTGCATCCCTTCAAGATCATCGTCCAAACAGCAAAATTCAATGCTTTGTTCAGGCCATAAAACTTGATGGCGAATGGCTAAAGTCTGCTGCGCACTGATAGATTTGATTTGCATAGAAAGCCTGTGAATTAAAAATTCACACTATAGGGTCAAATTGACTATAAGTCACCTTTTCAGAAAATAGGAAAGTGGGCCAATTGACACTGATCCGAATCGACCTATTACCTAGCTAACTTAGTAGGTTCAGAGGAGCTAATACGAGGGATTTGATCCAGCCATTGCTGATGGCGCTCATAAAATGGTAAGGGGTTGATCCCCAACAACTGCCCTTGTTGATACGTCACAGCTAAAAATATATCAGCAAGAGAAAAATAATAACTCACCATAAAATCAGACTGATTGCATAATTGTGATTTAAGCTTGACCAAACATTCAGACACCCAGTTGCGGCGATATTCAACCAATTGCTCTTCACTCATATCTTCGTAAAGCATTTTTATGACAGAACGCCGCATAGGGGCCTGAATTGTGGTGATGACATATTCACAAATCTGACGAATATAGGTTCTATCAAACACATTTCGCCCCAGTAGGGGCTTTGATGGAAAAACCTCTTCTAGATACTCTAAAATGGCTAATGGCTCCTTAATATAAAAGCCATCAGCGCCAAGGGTAGGTAAAGACGCAAAAGGATTGATTCGCAAATAGCTCGACATCTGCTCATCAGGTTCAATTTCAATGCGCTGATAATCAATATTTTTGTAATTTAATGCCCATTCAACACATCGTGAACGCTCTGAACTGGTTGAACTATATAGAATAAATTCCATATTCTCTCATATCACCTCTATAACTAAACTCGGTTTTTCCATATTGGCTCATGTCATTATGCACTAACAAATCTGACCCGCTGATTCTACATGCAATGCTGACCATTTCTGTGACATAACAAAGGGATGCACAACATACAAAGGAAAAACACAGCACATAGATGTCTGCATAGAGCAACGCTCTTAAGTCAAAAATTTAAGAATAGTCGCTTCAATCGTATAACGAATCATCAAAGAAATAGAACTGATGCATCCTTCTTTATCTACCCACCATATAAGTATTACCTTTTTTGACTAAATCATTCAATTGAAACCCCGTTTTTATTGAAGAAAAATGTACAAATTAAACAACGCACAAAAAAGGCCCTGACAGCGATTTCATTAACTGATACAAAGCCCAAATACCTAACTAAAATACTCAACTATATACGCGTTAAAAACTGTTTTTGGGATATCTTTTCCCATGAATAATAGTCACTTCTTATGATTTTTCATTAAATATTCCAGTGTACAGTAAGGTTAGAGTTCCCAAGATAGTCCACTTTTTGCTAAGCAAATATTGGTAAAAAGGAGCCATTATAAGCACCTTTATTCGGTACTATTGAACAAACACAGCAATCGTTACTGGTGAATTTAAAACCACGACATAAGACAATAGCGAAAATTATTTTTTGTGGCAGACAATTAGTTTAAATTCTTTACTTTGTCCAAGACAACGCTAAAATTTATACGACCGATCAACCGAAAATGGCAACATTTTCACAACGAATCTAAGGAGAATTTTATGTCTATGTGGTGTTCGCTTAACCCACGCTTATTTGGCACTAAAACTTGCTCAAGAGTGATTGATATCGCGTTGCGATAATCTCGACTTGAGCGAATAATTACCTTTCGACGGAAAACGTCACTCGAGTACTTTCTCTCAAGCTCGAAGAATTATTGTCAACTCTGACAATGGAGTTACGCTCCCAAAAATTCTTGAGACGACTATGAGTACTTTTTTAACAGCAAAATCCCTTACCCTTTCTTTCACCTCTACTGCATTGTTCAAATCGCTGAATGTCACCATTAATCGCGGCGATAAAGTCGGCCTGATTGGTCACAATGGCTGTGGCAAAAGCTCACTGCTCAAACTGTTGAGTGGACAAATTGAGCCCAGTGAAGGACATATTGCGAAAGCCAAACAATGTTTGATGAGTTATGTGGAACAACATCTTCCTGAACCCTTACACTCTAGAACTGTTCTCGCAGCATTAACTGAAACGCTAAGCGACGATGGCCATTGGCGGGCCGAGATGCTTTTATCAGAATTAGGATTTTTAGAATCCGATTGGCAGATGGCTATGAAAAATTGCAGCGGCGGGCAGCAGATGCGGCTGCTACTCGCCAGAGCTATTATCAATGAACCTGATTTATTGTTACTCGATGAACCCAGCAACCACTTAGATCTTCCGTCACTGATGTGGCTAGAGCAATTTTTGAGTCACTGGAAGGGAACATTTGTGTTGGTGTCTCACGACCAGACCTTGCTGGATTCTGTTACCAATACCACCTGGGTGATGCGCGATCAGTCACTGTATCATTTTGCGCTGCCCTGCTCACAGGCAAGGCAAGCCCTCAAAGAAAAAGATGCACAAGATCAAGCGCGTCATAACAGTGAACAGAAGGAGATCGACCGCATCGAGAAAAGTGCGAAGCGACTGGCGGTGTGGGGCAAGGTTTACGACAATGAAGATTTAGCACGCAAAGCCAAAACCATGTTTGCCAGAAAAGAGCGCTTGGAAGAGCAACAAACTGAACTGAGCGAAGGCGCGCCGTGGTGTTTAGAACTGCATGGCGAAGCACTACCCGCAAACCGCTTATTGGAAGTGTCTGCGCTTGCCGTCAAACCTGCGCCAAACTATCCGGCTTTGTTTGAGATGCCCGACATGCGGATTAAAAGCGGTGACAGAATTGCCGTGTTGGGACGTAATGGCTGTGGTAAATCAACATTACTGAATCTATGCCATCGATTCTATCTGCAACAAGAGGCAGGACAAGCTGCGCTCTTAGAGCACCAAGATGATTCAGTGATCTTCCATGACCGTTGCCGATTAGGTTATTACGATCAATCACTCGCACAGCTAGCTGATCAAGATACGTTAACCGATGCATTAGGTCATTTTGCCGCAATCAGTAACGAACAAAGCAAGCGTGCATTAATCAGCGCGGGATTTGAGTATGCCCGACATACCCAAAAGATCGAATCGCTCAGTGGCGGGGAACGAGCTCGACTGCTATTTGTCGGGTTAACGCTGGCAAGGTATCACCTGTTATTTTTAGATGAACCGACCAACCACTTGGATATGGAAGGCAAAGAAGAGCTGATAGAAACGCTAAATGCATTCGAAGGCGCTGCTGTTTTGGTCAGTCATGATCGCAGCCTAATCGAACAAAGTTGTAATCGATTCTGGCTGATTCAACAAGGGCGGCTGAGTGAGTACTTATCAGCTGAAGAGGTCTATCTGCAACTGAGTGAACACGCTGAGTATTCTGCGCAACATGCCAAGCCAATAGAGAAAGGGACGGCTTTACACGCTGACCATGAGGATACAGAAGAGGAGCAACTGTTAGAGCGTTTGCTACACCTCGAATCATTACTGGCAGCTGACCGACAGCGAAAACCCAAACATCAAAAGCCAGACCTGCAAAAGCAATGGCAGGAGGAAATTGAAAAAATCAGTAATCAACTTTAAGTTAGTTTAAGTCCTTCAATGTATCTCTGATATGGAAATATAGCCATCCCTGAATGGAATGGCTAAGCCTTGGACCGGTAGTCATAAGACCATGATGATCTGGGCATTCATACTAAGTAGCGAGTTAGCAATTGAACAAGTGTCCTGTGGGTAACGACTCACTATTGCAGCACGATTTCCTATGGTTGGGAGGCTCCCCATTGATAACCTCGTTTTTGGCAAGACTGACGTCCACAATCCGCCCAAACACTCTACCAACCATTCCCCCTGTTTCTCTATCCTTGTAACGTCGCTCATATCAACGATGGTAACGATACAAAAAACTCAATACGAACATTACAACCAGCGATTGCAGGCAGAATGCGTTTCAATCTCTTTATACCCTGTTGAGTCAATGACTTGATGATCATATAGGTCATCTAAAACATGCTCTAACTTTTCAAAGTCTTCAGCACAACCACAATACTTAACTAGCGCAGGCACTGCTTGGTCTAGTAATTTAGCAAACGCACCTGCACTTAATCTCCGGTGGGCTTTTTTTAATACGTTAGCAATCGCTTTACGCATGGGTAACAGATCGTCTTCAGGGTCAATCATCTGTACTTCAATCGCTGCAATTTGAACCATATATTGATTCATATTTCACCTTTAAAATTAGAATGCGGGTCAATAATATTGGATTGGTTCTAATACTGTAACGCAACAGAGTTCAGTCTCAATAACCGAGAAGAGCAAAACCATATTCGCGTTAGCTTTAAGACGCCTTAAAATATCAAAATTTGATATAGATCATTAATATTTTGCAAGGAAAACTCTCTCTGCACATATCAGGGTGCTCTAAAGATCAATATCACTTGTGCCTCAGCCTCATACTTTATAAGAATTTTGTGACAAAACGATAAACTATCGTCAGAGGTTGCTTCGATTTAACGCTTAGTTCTATTGTGGACCTGCATTCCGCTGCACAAAGTCAGGCACACGAGAAGCAGCAGTAATGGTATAACTGTAACCCACTGGCGAAGTGCCAAAATTAGAGCCTGATGCTGAACTGCCGGTTGTGTTGTTATAAACATTGTTACGTTCGTAAAACTTATAAATATTGCCGCTGGAATCTGTGGAGATGTTATTCGTATTATTGGTGTGATAAAAATAGTTCGATTCTGACACCACAACACTTCCACTATTTATTTGGATTGCATTATATTGCTGCAGTGGGTAGCGGTGACCATCGTTGGCCGTGCGACTCCCTGACAATGCGGGATGGTTATCGAAATAGTTGCTGTAAAGATGTACCCATCCCCGAAATAATGGCCGCCCACGCATATAAGGACCAAACCAGTTATGGTGCACTGTGACATGTAAAGCCCCAGTCGCAACATAAGAATCGGATGAATTAGCGCCAATCACCATTGCCAAACGTTCGCCCGCTAAATCAGTGTATGAACCAACCCAGTTCCAAACTGGATCTGGGCTCATATAGGCCCAACTTCTAGAAAAATAAAAATGGTTGAATGAGAGAGTCACATAATCTGATGACAAGGTCACACTCAATAAGTCATCACTGGTATTATAAAAAGTACAGTGCGTGATATAGGCATTGGTGACCCGGCGCAATGAAACTCCTTCATAATTAATTCCAGCATTATTTGCAGTTCCATAAACTTGTGTTGGCAGATGCTGTAAATCTGAGATATTGCCATAAAAGGTAATGTTCGAAACCTTAATGTTCTCAACATTGGTACCCAGTGCAAGTTTCTCACCATCAAACTTCAATTGAATATTCTCTAAAACTGCCTGCCCACCGCGCTCGCCTTCCACCGTTGTATTGTTGTTTCGTGTTGAAGCAAAGGTAAGGGTCGTCAACGAAGGGCCACCATAGATAGTACCTCTGACAATAATATGATGCGAACCTGCAGCCACAGCAGACTTAAGCTCAGCTAAAGTGCTAACGGTCTTTGCAGGATAACTATCGCCCCCCATCGTATTGGAAAAGCCTCCTGTATTGACTGCCTGCGCACATCCGGCCCACCCAATCACAAGCGCTCCCAACACTGTAATGACATATCGCCTGATGAAATCCATTCGCATGATCATATCCTTAGTCTAATAATCTCGATAAAAAACATAAGCACAACCACCAACCACTTACGAATAGAGGCTGTATTATTAAAAACAGAAAGCTATATTGATACAATTATTAATATATGCCAATTATTATCACCAAATCAATCACCGCTGTTTCATTATTGGGGTTTGTTTATCAATTTCATTGGATGGGCAATATTGGAAGTTGTGAATGAGTCATGCCTTAAATTTTAGCGATCAATAGCCAAAAATACGCAAACGAAAGATAGTCCATCAGTTCAACCGATTAGCGAGTATATTAGCTATAGACCCTCGCTAAATTTTTTATCGCATCGACGCTTTATCGATGACGTTAGATTATGGCAAGCCCCTGCTACATGAATCAGACAGCAATGGCTGTCATTTAAATAAAAATAGTCCGCTATTGTTTTTTCTTAAGTCGATATTGTTGATACAGAGACTCTGGTGAGTAAACAATAACCTCTTTTAAAATACCAACCGCCTCGCGAAGCGAAAGTGACGGATAGCTATAACTCACAGATTGGCGGCCAATCCAACCATCCCCTTGAAAGGCAAACATCAACATATAAACCTGCAATATCGGACTCAATAGGCACCAGTAAATAATTCACCACAACCGACTCATCTTGCTGGTTTGTTATCGAAATTCCACCACCTTCATCACTTCGCTCAAACTGCTCTATCTCATGTTGCCAAGGGTATTGATGAATCCGTTCTTGCAACTCAGCATAAGAATTCACCTGATATTGGCGATTAACGACCTGAGCATTTTCATCGTGATAATTATAATCAACTGTAATCATTACATTCCCTATCTCATGATGCTCTTTACAAATCACGGCTCATCAGGCTTAACTGTCCCTGTTTATCTAAATCGAACGTTGCAAAATCACGTGCTAAAAATAGATTTCCCTTATAAAACTGCTGCGCTTCATGGCGAATATCGTCAATACAATGAGCCGCTTTTAAATGGTCCTGATAACGAGGACTAAAGTGAGTGAGCACTAAATTCGCGATCTGTGCTTGTTGGGCAAATTCCGCCACCAAACGTGCATAACTATGCCCCACATCACTCCCCACCTTAAGGGCAACATCTTCAGTATAAGTCGCCTCATGAACCAGCACCTGACAACCATGACAAATCTCACCAAGTAATGAAGGTGTGTCATTATCACCACCGACTACAATTTTTTCTGCTTCGTGATTGGCAATCAAGTAATCTTGGGCACTAATCTGTCGATCATTCACTGCCACGGATATCCCTTTACTGATCTGCCCCCACAACGGCCCTCGAGGAACACCATCACGAATGAGTTTTTCAACGTCTAGCTTAAAATCTGCAGTTTTTTCAGTAAAACTATAAGCATGTGATGGCACTCGATGTGACAATTTAGCCGCTTCAATGGTAACGGCCCCGACACGATGATGGAGTTGAGAGTTGACCTCAATAAAACTCAGTTCATACCCCAAGTTAAATTCACTATATAACGCAGTTGCTTCTATCCATTGTTGGATTCCTTTGGGAGCGATAATAGTCAGAGGCGCTTTACGACCATTCATTGCCGCGCTTGAAAGGAGTCCGGGTAATCCATAGCAGTGATCGCCATGCATATGCGTGATACAAATCCCCTGTAATTGATTTAGCGATAGTGATGTCTGCAAAACTTGATGCTGAGTACCTTCACCGCAATCGATTAAAAACCATCCTTTACCCTGCGAACAAAGAACGGCAAGAGCCGTGACATTTCGTCTCCGGGTCGGAACGCCGGCTGATGTACCTAAAAATTGAAGTTGCATAGAATCACTCTATTTCCATAGGGCTAAAATTAATTTTTACTAACGTCTAAGACTATGTGCTCTAGCAGAGCTAGCCAATAGAGCTGCTATTGATTTAATGGGTGCAACGGCATCTTGACTTCTATATCAAATTTGCTTTTTTTGAACGAATAACGCTCAGGTATCACACAAACACAAAATTTATAATCACTCATTGAATAAGCTCATTAAAGAAAACTATTCTGCCTCATATTATCTATTAAGAAACAACAATGAAGGGGAATCACGCTATTAAAATATGATTGAATCCATTGAAAAAAATTGTGATAAATTTCAACCCATCGGCAAGAGGCACTCAATTTAATATATTTCATCAAACACAGTGGCGACAGAAGGTATCCGTGGTAGAACGTTGCACCTAACAAATAATAGCTCGTATAGTGCTTAAAGCGCCAGCGAACCTGGAACATCCTAGACTAACTCAAGTTTTTAGACACTGACCTGCTACTTTCTGAACACCAAGGAATGGTTATGAATCTACATCAACTAAAAATTCTCGCGCTCATGACCCTGCTGAGCTGGACAACACAAGTAAACGCGGCCCCGATGACAACCCAGCAAGCCGTGACATCACTGCATCTTGAAGAACTAGCCAATACCCTTAGCCATGCCCAAGTGGTGAACTCGACTCATAAACAAAGCCGCTCCAAAGCCGATGCTTTAATGATCGATCTGGGAGTGATCGATATTGAGGATTTAAACCACCCCCATCGCTTAAGTCAAAAATTGACGCAATTTGTACATGATCAACTCGATACCGCTGAAAATTATCTAGGGACTGTTGACCTTTGGTGATTAGTTTTGCAGAAATCTGAGAGGGATTTAGACAAGGCAAACGTTGTGCCGTGTAGTTATTCTCCACAAAGAACGTTTAACGCTGGATAAATTCCTCTCAGATACTGCCCTTGGGGTTCATTTAAACGCATCCTGAACTTTGTTGCACCCTGCTTGCTTAACTCATTAAGCGACACAGGGGGCGCCGCGTTCAAAATGCGTTTAATTTGAACAAAATTCAACCACCAAAGGTCAACAGTCCCTAGGCAACGTCGATGATGAAAATATTGTTGCGCGGATTAACCACGCTTGGAAATATGCTGATGTCATCAATAATGACAACGTCCTAGCACAGTTGAATCAATTTATCGACAAAGGCTACACCACCGGCTATAACATCATCGATAAAGACGATCTTTCTCATTTTAATTCGCTACGAATGATTCGATATGGTCACAATAATATTCGCCATGCCGACCAATTGATCTATCTAATGCGTATGAAGGGCTTCGATCCAAAAGTACAACTGAGTGTAAAATCATCCGCATTTCTATATTTGGCGAAATGGGGTAAACCAACCTATCCCGTGACGACACTTCCTAGCGGCAAAATGATCGCTATAGCCAAAGAGTATAATCTTGATTTTGAGTTTAAAAGCGTACAGCGCAAAGCTCAGTTCATGGCTCTGATTAATCAATATGCGAAAAAAGATAGTAAAAATGAAAAAGGCTTAATTTATGAAGCTTGGTGGCAACCATTCTATCGTTCATATACACCGATGAAAGGCTACAAAGTGTTGATGGAGAACCGCATTGCAATTGGCAATTATCAGGCACAATTAATGGTTCTACCTGAAGATGCTCAAGCTCAAACCAGGCACATTCAAAACGATACGCCTAAGATGCAAGTCCAAACCATTAAAACTTGGGTCAATCCTGCATTTTATCGTTACATGAAAGGTGGCTATAAATAGCCATCATTGAACCATTACTCTTATTGAACGCGTGCCAAAAGCATCTGTTTGGCATGCGCGACACGGGGTTGCCTAAGGGCACTAGGTAGCCAGATAAGATAATAGTTGATATCAGTATGCGAACGAGGTGGAGAAATTAACTTTAATTCACCCCGTTTAAGTTGCTTTTGGCATAAGAATTTTGGCATGACTGACCAGCCGACCCCTTGTACCAATAAACTGCGATGGGCCCGTAAATCCTGCCCCACCATAGCGGGGAGAAGCTCTGGAGTCAGCAGCCGATTATGCTCAAGCCAATCGTCTACCAATGATAATTCAAGATTGTAAGCCAATAGCGGCTCTTGCAATAATGCTTTTGCAAAATCAGCGGCTTTCGTAAGACGTTCAACCACTGCCGGGGCAGCCACAGCAACCACCTTATCGGTCAATATCGTCTCACTTCTTAAACGGTTATCGGTGACAGGATGAGCTGAGATCCCTAAATCACAATGCCCCTCAAGCAACATTTGCGTCACCAAAGGGCCATCCCCGGTATGCATTCGCAGTCGAATCCCTGCTTCGAGAAGAGGCGCGAGCTGCGGCGCCAATTTTTCGGCCATAAAGTCAGCGTGACCAATTAACTGTAATGCCCCCGGAACATTTCGTGAACGGGCCCGCGCCGATGCTAAAGCCGCTTCAACTGCATCTAGCTTATCGCCTATATCGGCGGCTAACTCGTCAGCAGCCGAAGTTGGCACTACACCACTCGCTTGTCGCGCAAATAGTGGTCGACCAATAGTCATTTCTAGCCCGGCGATATGCTGAGACACGGCCGGCTGAGTTAAATTGAGCATTCGAGCCGCACCACTGATTGAGCGCTGTCGATAAACTTCAATAAATGTTCTAAGTCTGACCAGCGACATAACCACCCATAAAAATTTTTATACCCCTACTAAAATAGCATTGTTATCGCTTTTAAACCATTGTGCCATACTCTTAACCAGCTAAAAAAAGAGCCCGCTGTATACGGCGAAATTTTGTTTTGCATCCATCATTCTTGATGACCGAGGAGTCCTATGAACGATCAACAACAACCGCATACTGAATTATTAAAGACCTTAACCCGTTTAAAAGATGCTCATCTCAAGCAAGGCCCAGCCAACGCTCAATTACGCCGCGATCGCTTGCAAAGAGCGATTGCCCTACTGCACGATAACCGCGAACAGCTATCTGAAGCCATCAGTCATGACTTTGGTCATCGCAGTACTTATCAATCATTACTTGCGGATGTTGCTAGCAGCATCAATGCCCTTAACTTTGCATCAGAAAACCTGGAACAGTGGATGCAACCAGAGGTCGTAACTGCGCCAGAACAGGGAATGCAAACATTTATCCAACAGCAACCCGTAGGGGTCGTCGGCATCATCAGCCCTTGGAATTTTCCACTCAATCTAGCCTTTGGCCCTTTAGCCGGAGTATTCGCAGCTGGCAACACAGCAATGCTCAAACCCTCGGAGCTGACACCGCAGACCTCAGCCCTACTGCAAAAATTGGTGGCTCAGTACTTTAAACCAGATGAACTCACTGTAGTGTTGGGGGATGCTGATGTCGGACAGGCATTTAGCGCTCTGCCATTTGACCATTTAGTCTTTACCGGTAGCAGCAGTATCGGCAAACAGGTGATGAGAGCTGCTAGCGAAAATCTCGTGCCAATAACCTTGGAACTTGGCGGAAAATCCCCAGTAGTGATGGCTGAGGATGCTGATATCCAACAAACCGCTATTCGCACCATGACGGTAAAAACCTTTAATGCTGGGCAGATCTGTATATCACCCGATTACCTTATGTTGCCAGATACAGATAGCGAAGCATTTGTCAGCGCTGCCCGCCAGTTTATGGTTAAAAGCTTTCCAAGCATTGTGGACAATTCCGATTACACATCGATTATTAGCCAAAAACACTTTGATCGACTCATATCATTACTCGAAGATGCCCAAGCTAAAGGCGCTAATATTATCGCTCTGGCACCAGAACACGAAGCGGCTTTTGATGCTAAAACTCGCAAGATTGCACCACATTTAGTACTAAATGTAACTGATGAGATGAAAATCATGCAGGAGGAGATATTCGGGCCATTGTTACCGATTAAGACTTACCAACAAATCGATGAAGCGATTGATTATATCAATGCACATTCGCGCCCATTAGCCGCTTATTATTTTGGACAAAATAGCGATCGACAACACGAATTTGCTCAAAGAACCACATCAGGCGCTTTAGTAATTAACGATTTAATGACTCACGCATCCATCGATACGCTGCCTTTTGGAGGAGTTGGCGCATCTGGTATCGGAGCCTATCACGGCATTCATGGTTTTAGACGCTTTACACATGCTAAGCCAGTGGTGATAGAAAGTGAAGATGGTGCTGCCAACCTTCGCTTACGAGCCCCCTATCAACAAAAATATGCGGAATTATCAGCGTTCTTAGATTCGTAGACAAATAGTCGTTCAGCAGCCTTTGGCCAACGAAATAGCATTAAATTCAGTCAACAAAAAGACTTTGATAGGTGATTAAAATCGTTAAATCTCGCTGGACAGCCTCACGAAGAAGCCTCTTCCGTGCGCTGATCACGACCAGTTGGGGCGACGACTAACCAAGCTGAAAGGGAAATGATGCGATATAGACTCACATCTTCTCCGATCAGCGTGTTGATGGTTATTCGCTCGACAAATCATTAGACGAGGGTCATTCTTTGACATACAAATCAACCACACTCGTGTGGTTGATTTTTGCTAAGCGTTCCTTGAGGCCTAATAAGGTCGGATAATAAGTTTCAATCAGCTCAATCACCACTTCAAAATCATCATGACCATCAACAAATTCCAAATACTCACCACTCGTGAAATCAATTGTCAGATAGGTTAATGTTTTCTTCGCCAGCGCAATTTTATAGGTATGAATTGCAACTACCTCTTCCCAAGGAATTTCGTTATGTTCAACCCCATGCATATCATGCTCATAATGTGGGTGATGGTGGTCGTGCTCACAGCTATGCATAGCATTCTCTTCTTAGATTTAAATGGCATATAGTTTATCGGTTAACGGATTCACACAACACTATTTTAGCGATCCCCATAGGGCTAATTTTTTGCCATCGTGGACAACAATTGCATAAATTCATCAGCTAAATCCATATGCTCTGCCCCCTTTAGCACCTCATAGGCTTGCAGCATGGTATCGATGATCTGTTTGGAAATCATGCTCGTTTCTCTTAATGGTACAGCACATCGACACAGATAATCACGAAGTTCACAAAATGCGTCTAGTTCGATCAATTCTCGGCCACGCCACCGACCAATAGAAGCCTGAGCCAAAAACTCCAGCTCTAAATTATAGTCATTAGGACTTTCCATGAGCATAAACCATCGTTCCAATTCAAAGTATTAGGGGACAATTTTCTGTATCGACTCAGTTAAATCGGTCACTTTATGTTTTAAATTCAAAGCGTAAAAAGTGCATCTCTAAGTCGATATCAAGCTCTTGTGTATGGGTAAAAACGCCGCCACTGAACTGCTGGACAGCGCTTTTCCAGAAACATAACGCTTTGTGGTTCTCTTTTAATACTCGGATCTGCCAATATCCAGGATGTTCAATACAAACCTGTTTAAAAGCTTTATGTCCAATCCCTTGAGACGCATATTTTCTCAACACAAAAAACTGCCCCATATCCCAAAGTTCCGATTGCTGAGGGTAACGTCTAACCAAAGCAAACCCGGCAATATCTTGCTCAGCATAAATAAAATAGGGAATATGAAAGTTTTTAGATTCTTCCCAATAAGGATCTAAGATAGCTGGGTTAAAACTATATTGCCCATCGCTATTGGGACTTAGTTTTAAAAACCCCGACATCTCATAAACATAATAACGAAAAAGATTATCAATCACATATCGCTGAGATGGTTGTACTGGTTTAAGTGATATTTTCAAAACTATCCCACACAAAATAAAGCACTCAGTATAAATCATTTCGAGTGCTCTGTCTGATAGCAGGTCAATAAAATAGACCAATGCTCTAGGACGTAATCATTATTCATAGATAAACCTGACCGACATCACCCTAGATTTAAATCATATCGCTCAGTATGCCAGCCACTCTAGCAAATCGGCTATATCCGATCCGCTTTATCAGCAGTTTTTCATGAGTATGAGCTATATAATGTCATCAACTTGGAACAGCGAATCACTTAAGATCTGACGAAGTTCATTGACTGAAACTTCCCGATTTAAACAAAGCGTCAATTGATCACAAAGCAATTGCCACTGCTCATCAGAGGCATTGTCCAACTCATGTGGTGAGATAAAGTGCGGAAAAGAATCCTTTAAAATCTCGCAAGCTTCACTATACGAGAGTACTCGCTGCCCTCTTCTAGCATTAAAATTAATCGATTGTACAATATAGTCACAGACTGGGTTGAATGGTTCCGCATAATGATTTTTCATTGTAAGCGTCCTTATATCAACATCAATTCGGCAAACCAGCAGATGAGATACATAAATATAAAATCTCACTGCCTTATTAATAAGTGTAGAAAAAACGAACCTATTCAGGATGCCATTGAGCACATATTTACAAAAATATTAAAGGCTGTTTAAAAATTGTGGGGATGGTTAAAAATACCCCAAAATAACAAAAATATTTGAGTCAATTGAGATATACTTAATAAAATAAGTACTTAATTTTTGCCTATAAACCAACCATGCGTCCACTCATTGCATTAAGCCTATGTATTATTAGCCCCATATCTTTGGCGGCAAACACCGCTATAGTGGCAAAAACTTATCATGACTCACAAAGACAACGCATCATAAAAGCAAAATTGCTGTATCCGACAGCAGCGCAGAAGACCAAACAACTATTTGCAGACAACCCAGCATTTAAAGGTTTTAAAGCCATTAAAAATGCCCCTTTACAAGGAAAAAATCTGCCGCTTTATATCCTCGTTCATGGCACTTCAGGCAACTGGAAGAATCTCTCTTGGTTAGGAAATGATTTAGTACAATCAGGAGCATTCGTTATCAGTGCCGATTATCCCGGTTACACCACCGGACAAGCGACGCCAGACAAAGTGCTAAGGATGTGGGAACAACCCCGTGATGTTTCATTTTTAATTGACCAGGTACTGTCAGGAAAATATGCTCAGTTTATCAATAAACACAATATCACGGTAATTGGTTATTCATTAGGCGGCTATAGCGCATTAGCATTAAGTGGAGCCCGACTAGATATCAACAGGTACCAGAGTTATTGCAGTCAAAACCAAGATGCTTCTTGCCGCTATTTCAAAAAGGCTTTCAAAGGATTATCCACCCAAGACCAGAAAATGATATCTAGCAATTATTCCGATCCAAGAGTCACTCGAACAATCGCAATAACACCAGGGTTTGTACCCGCTATAGTGCCTAGCAGTTTCAATCAATTACATGGGCATCCACTGGTCATTGCAGCACAGCTAGATAGACATGTCCCTCCCAAATTGCAGTTAAAACCTTACTTAACTCAAAACATCCAGCAAATCCACTATGCAGAAATCAAGGGAGCATCCCATTTTAGTTTTATGCAAATCTGCAAACCTCAAGCGATTAGCATTCTGGCACAAGAAAATGCAGCATTTGTCTGTCAAGAAGCCGGCCCTGTTTCCCGTTCATCGATTCACCGAAAAGTCATTTCAATCATTAAAAAATATATTTCAACTTATGAACATAAGACTTTGACGCCGCCCGGAAACAACAGATGATTTGACCCAAGTTCTGACAGGACGACTAGGGACTGTTGACCTTTGGTGGTTGAATTTTGTTCAAATTAAGCCTGCCAAGGCGGGTACGCGCAACGAGAAGTATGTATTTCATTTGTCCGCGGTAATTGTTCGAATCACAGAGGCAGGATTCCCCGCAATAACCACATTATCGCCAAAACTTTTGGTCACAACAGCACCAGAGCCTACGACTACATTATTCCCCAATGTCACACCGGGATTAATGGTGGCATGCCCCCCAATCCAACAACTATTCCCAATCGTTACAGCCTTAGTAAACTCGATCACTCTATCCCGCTTAGCCGGAGCAAGGGGATGACATGCCGTATAAATACCAACCTGAGGACCTATAAAACAATGATCACCAATACTAACCCGACCACAATCTAAAATAACGCAGCCAAAATTAGCAAAAAAGTGATCACCAATGAATATATTCTTTCCGTAATCGCACTGGAAGGTAGGTTCAATAAAAAAGTTTTTCCCGATTGCTCCGAATAGGTTTTTAATTAACTCTTCTCTTATTTGGGATTGCTCATGGCTCGTTTGGTTATATTTTTCAAATAGTGCTCTAGCATCGGCTCGCATCTTATTTAAAGTGTCATCATAGGGATAATAAAAATCCCCTGAAATCATTTTATCAAACTCATTCATAGAATATTGTCTCCTCTGGAGACTAAATTATAGCTATTCACTTTAAAATATGCTGGATATTTAAAGAGAAAGCTATATTAATGCGAGTCAAATCCTATTTTACAAAAGTTGCCAGATACAGATCTTCAACCTTGCTGCGAGCCCACTGTGTTTTGCGCAAAAATTTAAGTGAAGATTTAATGGATGGATCATGGCCAAAACAGTTCACCTTAATTTTTTGATATAAGCCATCCCATCCATAATGTTCAACCAAACGGGTTAATATTTTTTCAAGTGTTAATCCATGTAATGGATTGTTCGGTTGTTCCGGTTTCATTCCTGACTCTTTACATGCCATCTCTGGCAAAGCTGCTTTATGGTGATAGAACTATAACAGAATCGGCCTGACAAATGTGCAGAGCAATTGGCGAACTTTAGTTAATTTGATAACTTAACAGGCGAACTGAAGTTGATTCAACTTAGGAAAATAACCATGACACATCAAGCCATTAAAGCAGGTAATGTCGCAGTGATAACCGGAGCGGCCAGTGGTATAGGCCTTGCCTCTGCACGTAAATTTGCCCAACAGGGAATGCAAGTATTGTTAACCGACATCAATAGTGCTGCACTTGAACAGGCTCGTCAGCAATTCAAAATAGAGAATCTTGATGTTCAAACCTTCGTAGTGGATGTTGCGAATCGGAACCAAGTCGAAGCAGCCAAACGCTTTGCTGAGCAAATGGGAACGATCTCAATTATCATGTCTAACGCTGGACGAGAAGGTGGCGGCGAACTGTTTGCTGAACCGGAGATCTGGCTAAAAACAATCCAAACCAACCTACTGGGCGCAATCAATATCACCCAGATTTTTCTACCCGAGTTAATCGCCCATAAGCAACCGGCAGCAATTATCTTCACTGGCTCCAAACAGGGTATCACCCTTCCCCCAGGGGACTACGCTTATAATGTCTCCAAAGCTGGTCTAAAAGCATTTGCTGAATCAGTTGCTCACGAGTTAATCGAGCAGCGTGCCGAACAAATAAGTGCCCATCTGCTGATCCCAGGTTTTACCTATACCGGATTCACCAAAGCAAAAGGTATGAGTGAAAAACCTGATGGGGCATGGAGCCCTGAACAAGTTGTTGATTATTTATTTCAGGGCTTGGCGCAAAACGATTTTTATATTTTATGTCCAGATAATGAGGTCGATCATATGACCGATTTAAAACGGATCCAATGGGGACAAGACGACATAATTAAAAACCGTCCAGCACTCTCACGCTGGCATCCAGATTTTAAAACTGCTTTTGATAAATATATGCACGAAGAGTCTTAAGGTTTTGAGCATTTACTAAGATACAACTCTATCTACAGTATAAAACATGTTTCATGTATTATGTTCACTAATTGACCTGATAAAAAGGCAACAAGCCTTAGGATAACCCGAAGCCTTTTTAAATATTAAAAACGAAGGCTTCGAGTGTTTCATCTTAATGTCATCATTGACATCCCATAATAACAACTGCTGACAAAAATCAGCATGAAATGAGAGAAAGCGGCATGAAGATGAAAATTTTATTAAGTTTTTTACTAGTAACAAGTTTTTCTGGCTATTGTGCCAATTATTCCCCCGAGGCACTCGAAAAGCGGTGGGCGATCTGCGAATACCAAGCATCCCCAAATACTGAACAGATAAAATGTTATACACACTTAATTAAACGAATAAAGCAATTACGGGCTCAAAATAAAAAAGATTTGACCCTGCAACTCTTGCTCGCTATCAATTTAGCTTCACTTGCAGGCGTGGACGATGCCCCAGATCCTTTAAAATTAATCCGCCAAGCAAAAGATCTTATCGAACATGTCATCAGTATTAATCCAAGCACACTAGATAGTGCTTCATACGTCATGTTAGGAGCGCTCTACTATCGTGCACCAGGATGGCCCATTAGTTTTGGGGATAATAAAAAAGCCGCAAAATATCTAAAAAAAGCGATTTCGATTCATCCAAATAACTTAACTACTCTCTATTTTTTTGCTGATTTTTTAGCTCAGCAAGGCCATAAAAAACAAGCTATTACCTATTTAAAACGGGCGCTCACTTTAAAAATATCACCGGCTCATATCATCGCTGAAACAGGAAGGAAAAAAGATATCAAAAAGCTCCTTAAAAAGTTAGAAAGTTAACATAACTATTTGAAATTAATATATTATTTATCTAAATCGGCTATTTATTCATCACAGTTCCTAGAATGAATAATAAAAAGTAACAGTCTCGATCATGCGACTTAAAATTGCTCATTTGTGCTTATTTAAGGCTCTCAGATCCGATTTACTTCTCTCCATCAACAGCCGTCAGTCACCGAATGGATTGTGAGTTAATAACTCGTCCACTTGGTTTTTTACCCACTGAAATGGATAACGTTCCAGCCGTGCAAACCCTGCCATTTTATTCGCTTTTAGTTCGCTATTCAGCGGATGGGTAATACCGCACAAATAGCGGGTGAGCGCATCACTACTGACAGAGTTAGGACACGCGGATATAAACGGCTGCAACCAAATTTTAATTTGTGCCGCTGTCACGGCAGGCAAATGCGGAGGTTCTAACTTAGCAATGCGTCCTTTGCACACGCTACATTGGCCACAATGGCGTGGTGCATTTTCGTCTGAGAAATACTGAGCTAATTGAAAACTCAAGCATTGTGAACTTTGAAAAAACGCCACCATCGCGTGAATTCGACTGATTTCACTCTGCTCTTTTTGCTTAAAAAGCTGGAAAATTTCCTCTGTCAGGGCATCACGAGGCATTTGACGATTAACTACTTTATAGACGTCGGTACTTTGCTTGGTTTGTAGCTCAATCCAACCATTTTCGTGAAAATAGTCAAGTGCGGCAACGACACGATGCCGAGGAGAGTGGCTATGGTGCCACAGCTGCTCAAAATCTAAGCTATACCAAGTTCTGGCTTGAATCGCACTGTTAAAAATAGCTCGCACAAAAGTTTGTCGCTCACCACTAAACTGGCTAACAATCGCGTCGACACTTTTAATCAACTTAAACCGATAAGAGGCAAAATAGCTATAACTAGACGCAATCACGCCTTTAAGTTCAAGATAGACCAATAGTGTTTTAAGGGGCAATTGACGAATATAACTCGTTCGCGATAATTGGTTTAAAACCACCTCCCAGTCCTCAGTACAACTGTATATTTCATCAATCACTTGTTCGATAGCTGACTGCTCGGGCGTATCACCATAGACAAAATTCTCTAGCACATTTAAATGTTCCGTATTTGCCAGGCAGATACATTGAGCCGGAAGACCATCGCGCCCTGCTCGACCAATTTCCTGAGAATAGTTTTCCATCGATTTAGGTAAGTCGTAGTGGATCACTCGACGAATATCCGCTTTATCAACGCCCATACCAAAAGCGATAGTTGCAACAATACAAGTGGCATTCCCCTGCATAAATTGCTGTTGAATATTCTGCCTAAGATCATTCTTTAAGCCCGCATGATAAGCCACGGCTTGGATACCCTTAGCTATCAAACTTTCAGCCACTTGCTCGGCTGTTTTTTGCAAAGTGACATAAACAATGGTTGCGACTGTCGGTGCTTGTTGAATTAGCCTTGCTAAAGCATCCTCTTTTTGAGATTCAACACAAGGCATCACACTGAGATGCAAATTAGCACGATAGAATCCGGTCACAGTGACAGTCGATTGCGCAATCGCGAACTTGCTACACATATCAGCAATCACCGCCGGTGTTGCCGTAGCAGTCAGCAACAAAACCTGAGGGATACTCAGCTCGGCTTTATAATTAGGTAGCTTTAAATAATCGGGGCGAAAATTATGCCCCCACTCACTGATACAATGCGCCTCATCGACCACCAGCAGTGAAATGGGAACTTGAGAGATAAATTCACGGAACCGCTCATTTTTAAGGCGCTCAACAGAAATCATCAGTATCTTCAATTCACCACTTCGAGCTTGTCTCATAACCTGCTGGGTCTGCTCTCGACTTTGCGTCGAATCAATACTGGCGGCCGCGATCCCCTTTGTACGCAAGAAGTTGAGTTGATCATTGATTAAAGCCAAAAGAGGTGAGATGACTAATGTCAGGTGCGGCAAAAGTACCGAGCTTAGTTGATAACAGAGCGATTTACCGGATCCAGTTGGAAATATCGCGGCCGCTGACTGGCCGTTTAAGATATTGTCGATGACCTCACGCTGACCATCACGGAGATGGTCAAAGCCAAAATATTGCTTTAATGCCTGTTCAATCATTTCCACCAACCTAGGTACATTTCTAATACTTATTAATAGGTTATGCTGCTAAACCAGATATAAAAAAGCGGCGCTATAATACCGAATTCTCCCAGCTAAAATAACACAATCTCCCTTTCTGAGCTTTGATTGACTCAAAATGCTCTATAAAAGATTTGTCAGTTGGTAGCGATTGTTATACGGTTTTTACTTTTATGGGAAAACCAGTCAACTTGTGCCCTATCTAAGCCAATATGACACCAACAAGCCATATTCAAGAGTTATGGACAATGCTCTGATCATTTCCTTAAACTAATTTCCGTTTCATTTCGCTTAGTCTTAGTTCTCGGAAAAGACGTTTTACTAAACAATAAACGCCTCCATAAAATGATGCTAATCGGCGATTCAAATCAGGAAAAAACACATCAAAAAAATAAGAAATAACAAGGAGAACACGATGTCAAACCAGACCATTTATCTTCCTAACTATACGGTTGGTGAAGATGCTTACACCAAAGTTGCCGAAATAACGAAAGCCTATGGAACGAAAGCTATTGCCATTGGCGGCCAAACAGCACTAGCTAAAACCAAATCAGCACTTGAAACAGCGATTCAAGGCTCCGATTTAACCCTACTGGATTTTCTTTGGTATGGCGGAAATGCCACCGATGAAAATGTTGAAAAGCTCAAAAATCATCCACAGGTCCAAAAAGCACAGATGCTATTTGCTGTTGGTGGCGGGCGAGCTTGTGATGCCGTAAAAACCCTAGGGTCATTAATCAATAAACCTGTTTTCACCTTCCCAACACTTGCATCCAACTGTGCCGCATGTACATCGCTCAGTGTCATGTACAACAGTGATGGCTCATTTAAAGAATATTTCTACGAAGATCAACCACCACTGCACACTTTTATTCATACCGGAATTATTGCCGAGTCGCCTGCAGAAATGTTTTGGGCAGGGATTGGCGATGCACTAAGTAAAGAGTACGAAGTTGAATATTGCTGCCGAGAGAAGAAACTCTCTCATTTGCCATCATTAGGCTTAGGAATTGCTAAAACTTGTACAGCCCCACTGCTTAAGCATGCTCACAAAGCACTGGAAGATTGCCGCCATAATCAAGTCTCTGCCGAGCTTGAAGAAGTTGTATTAGATATTGTGATGTTGACCGGGATTGTATCAAACTGTGCAGTTCATATTAGCTCGCAAATTCCAAAACAAGACCAATATTACTACAACAGCTCACTGGCACACTGCGTTTACTATGGCAGTTCACGCATTAGTGCTTGTGAATCCCATCTGCACGGAGAAATCGTCGCCTTTGGCGTATTATGTCTATTAAAATACGATCAGAATGATGCCGAATTTGAACGTATTTCAGCCTTTAATAAATCTCTTGGCTTACCCACCACGATGGCTGAAATCGGCCTAACTCGAGATGACTTAGCCACCGTCGCAAACGTAGCCGAATCAGTCATTGAGTGGCAAGTCGCACCCGGAACCCCAACTAAAGAAAAATTCATTGAAGCCATCTTAGAAACGGATCGCATCGGTCAAGCCAATAAATAGCATCCATCAGCAGCACAAATCTGTGCTGCTTTGACTTTTTAGATGCCAATCAATAAACAGGCAACAATTACAAAGCGATAAAAAACAGAAACCTAGCTGGTACTTCGTCTGTTTGTAGCGCAATCGCAAACCAGATGGTCCCCATATAAGGATTGTCATGATATATAGTGAATCGTTGATCATATCATTGTATTTATATTAACTGTGACGAGACGATTTTAACGGGGCTACCATGATTGGGATTGTGGTTTCAGTTCATTGGGGCACTTTTCTAATTGTTTTAAACTTGCCAGCGGGTGTCCCCCAAGCCAATATCGACAAAACTATATGACCTAGTAATGAAAACTGATGCGTGGATTGCTCCGTCAACTTATTTCGTGTCAATGCCCTACGGATGCAGGGCATTTAGCGATAGTTCATTTAATAGTTGATGTTTTTTTGACCGGGGACAAAGTTGCCATCAGGGTGGTGACCTCCAGCAACAGATTCGCGTGACTCGATGCATCATCTTGATCCAACCAAATCAGTTCCCCAATATCCATCGGTTGGGCTTTCTGGGCTAACGTTTCAAGTTCGGACAAATATTCAGCCCCCGGATGACCTTTCCTCCGGTAGGGTAAGCGCTGCTTATAACGTTCAACGACGGTCTCCGGTGACACTTGGTTCCATACTTCTATCACATGGTGAACATCGGATTGCTCAATATACTGGAGTAGCTCTTTTTTGGGACGGAAACCAAACCAGGCATCGACTACATACACACATTCGTCTGGGGACTGAGCAATTGTATTCCAAATCGCTTGATAAGCAGCCTTACCGAGTTTGCGATTAAAGTCTCGGTCCACATCGTGATACAATTCCATAAACGGCTCTTTAATGGTATCGAGCGACAGATAGGGACATGTAAAATAGTCTGCAATTTTGATGGCTGTCGTGCTTTTGCCTGAAGCTGGAATTCCATTAACAAGAATGACAGTTTTCATAGTAAATTCAGCACCTCTTCTTTCGTGGTCGCATGTTTTAATTGCGCTCGCGTCTTTTCATCACTGAGCCGTTCAAAAATCGGTCGGAGTCCCTGTTCAATATGACTTCGACCGTCTAAAGCACATAACATGATAATGAAATCAACTTCAGGGCTTGATTGAATGGTAATTGGATGCTTGAGTGTCACTAAACTAAAACCAAGCCGGTTCACACCGTCCTCAGGTCGTGCATGTGGCAATGCAAACCTTTCGTCTTCGAAAACGTAATATGGGCCGGTTTTTTCAGTCGCGGTTTTAATCGCATTTAAATAAGCAAGATTAATAAACTGATGCTCTAACAGTGGGCGAGCTGCGATATCGAAAGCATCTTGCCAATCTTTCACTTCCACTTGTAATTGGATTGCATCGGCTTCAACTAAAAGCTCTTTCAGCATAGTGTTTCCTTTTCAGAAATTTTTTCGCGCCGTATTTCTCAGCTCATTCATTTTGTTAAATACATCGTTGACACTATCTTTGTATGACGGAACTTGCGAATAAACTGAGGCTGCTTGTGTGTATTTCACCAACAGTATTTGCTGGAGAGCGACATCATCCGGTTCTGCGGCATAACGCTCTTCCAGTTGCAGAATATCTTGATGTATCGCATCGGCCTGACTTTGAGTGGCCTGCTTGTCTGCATGATGATCTGTATGATTAGCGAATAACTTTTTCAAAAATTGCATACGTGCCCCCTCAATTGCCCCGCCGAAGCGGGGCTGTAAGCCATATAATTAATTTAAGAGAATAAGCGCATTTTCTCAGCAATCACTTCTCTGACTGCTTTGCGCGCCGGAATAAAAAACTTACGCACTGAGTCATCGACTTTGCCGCTCGAGAACGTATCTTGGCAGTGTTTGACCCACTGAACATTCATCTCGGTGCCGACATTGACCTTATCCATGCCGTGACGAATGACATCACGCATATCTCCATCACTGACGCCAGTGCCACCATGGAGAACCAGTGATTTGTCTACAGCTTTATGGATCTCTTCCAACAGTGCGTGCTGAATATTGGTTTTAGCCGTGTAGGAACCATGCACCGTCCCAATGCTGACCGCCAGCATATCGACGTCAGCCTGACTGACAAACTGCGTGGCCTCTGACACCGAAGTAAAAGCGATGCCACTATCTGCAATGGCTTTCCCATCTTCCGCCCCCCCAATGGCACCTAATTCCGCCTCGACGGTGACATTAAACTGACGGGCATAATCAATGACGATATTGGTATTGGCGATATTTTCATTAAGTGGCAAATGAGAGCCATCGTACATCACACTACTGAAACCACTGTCGATGGACTTTTTAATGTCATCGATATTGGAGCAGTGATCCAGATGTAAACAGGTTGGCACATCATGCGTTTGCGCCAAGGCTTTGATTGAGGCCACCAGTAACTCGCGACCTAAATATTCCGCAGTCCCGGTTGAAATTTGGAGCATCAATGGTGAGTTGGTATCGAGCGCTGCTTCGAAATAAGCGGGAAGCATTTCAATACAGTGCACGTTAAATGACCCCACAGCATGAAAACCACGCTGTTGTGCAATAGGCAAGAGTTCTTTGAAATTAAGCAGTTTCATTGGTGATATCCTTGTTATCTTCAGAGCGAGAAAGTGATTTGTTCACGAAATAGGTAATCGCGATGACAAACACGATGAATGTCGCCACAAATCCCCAATTGCCGTTAAAGGCGTTACCGAGCAGCAAACCTGATGAAATGACATCGGAGTCACTGAAGGTCACACCGACAAATCCATAGGATTCAAGAAGCGGAATTAGGATTGCGGGCAAAAAAGTGATGAACAAACCGTGGACTACGCCACCGATAATTGCTCCACGTCTGCCGCCTATCGCATTACCGAAAATACCAGCCGTACCACCGGCGAAGAAGTTGGTTAATAATCCTGGCAGGATCATGGCAAGTCCGAATACTGGGAACAGTAGCATCCCAATCACAGTGCCCACCGTGGTGGACAGGAAGCCCAAAATGACGGCATTGGGTGCATAAGGAAACAGCACCGGACAATCTAATGCAGGCTTTGCATTGGGTACCAAACGCATCGCGATGCCTTGGAATGCAGGAACTAACTCTTGCAGTAACAAGCGAACCCCGGAATACAGGACAAAGACGCCAGCGACAAACACCATCGCCTGCATGAATGCATACATCAAGTAGTTCACTCCGTTCGAATATTTCGCAATGTATTCTGGGCCAGCTGCAATTGCAGGAATGAGATACATCGGGATCATCACCACGGCCATTGACAGGTAGGTGTCATTCAAGAAAGAGAATGCTTTGGGCAGTTGGATGTCTTCGGTTGACTTGGAGTTTTTGCCGACAACTTTGGCCACCGCGGCCTGAACCATATAACCAATAGTGCAGAAGTGCCCTAGTGCAATACTGTCGTTTCCTGTGATGCGCCGCACAACAGGTTGTGCGATAGCGGGCATCGCGACAGCCATAATGCCACCAAAGATCCCGCCGGTCAGAATCAGGGGGAGTCCGGTTAGCCCAGCTTTATAGCCAATGACTGCACCAATGGTACTCATCCATAACAGCGCCTGACCGGTGAGAAATATATATTTCCATGGCGTAAATCGGGCAATCAGTATATTGGTAGCAAATATCACGATGAGTGTTAAAGCAACTTCACTGCCTAACTGTTTGTTAGCAACACCGGCAATGGCTGCAACATCAGTAATATAACCCGTCATCCCAAATCCCGTGGTAAATATTCGGTTTAAAAAGGTGAGGGTTTCGACAATAATATTAATACCAGCCATCATGACTAAAAAGCCGAGCATGGTTTTAAATGTACCTTCGAAAGTTTTACCGTATGTTTTTTTCTGTAAAATCAAGCCGATCATTGCAATAAATGCAATCAGTATCGATGCCTGACCTAATAGGTCTTTGACAATAAATTCAAAAAAGGCGCTCATAATATGCGCTCCATTAAAAATGAATAGGGTACCCATAGCTTAATTTTTTATTAAGCTATGTTTGTTGTAGGTTATATAAATAAAATAAGTAGAGAAATGTTATTACTTATGGTTAAAGAATTTATTTAATTTCTCTTCCATTTCATTACTGTCTGTGAATTTTTGAATAGTAATTATTTTTTCAGCATCCTCGAGAGATGCACTTGCTTTGATTGCATCAGAGAATGAACTTGAGGTAATAATCGCATCTGGCTTTAGTGCTAAAACTTCAGATACAGTTGTATGGTTTAAACTAAAATCAATACCAAGTTTTTCTAATATGGGCTTTGCTGTCATTTCTAACGCAAAGCTAGAGCCCAAACCACAACCGCATACACACCATATATTATAAGTCATGAGTTAATCCCTCTTAATGTTCTATCTTTCACTATGTCATATTATATTTTTTAATTATTTTAAAAATTTAAATAGTTTCCTTTCTTAAGTCATACTGCATTTCAATATGACTTATAAGTATTTTTTATAAATTAAAATAGCAATCCTCCTTATGTCACACTATGTTTTATATGATCTCTAATTGTTTTGCCAGTTTAAAATAGTGACCTTCTTTATCAATGATCCGGTTTTGCATCGTGTTAAGGTTAACGGGTATTGGTTTATTACTAGCGTTGATAACGATGACTTTGTTAGTCATTCCACTTTTAATGCAACGTACAACTTCACTAGCAGCAATCGTACCTTGATAAATTTCTTCCGTAGTCGGATTTCCATTTCTTAAACCAAAACCTAATGTTGTTTTTCTTATTCTAATACCAATTAAAGGTTCTAGTTGTTCTGCAACTGTATCAATCGCTCCTTGAAATCCTGGAGTATATTCATGGGTATAACTTTCAGCACATAAAATAATGACGCTATTTTGAATGGCTAACTTATTGTTAACCCGGTTGGCTAATTCTTCAGTCGGAATTATATACTCAGGAATCAGTGCAAAATCAGCATTAGATTTTATCGCAGACTGGAGTGTTAGTTCCCCACAATATGCACCAAGCACTTCAACCAAAAATACTCGATTCGGCAAAGCCCGACCGGTATTTCTTAATTTTGTGACCTCATGTAAAACTTCTTCACAAGCAGTTGAAAATCCAATTGTATATTCAGATCCTGCCAAATCATTATCAACTGTCATTCCGACGCCAAAACAGTTCACCCCGTATTGACTGAGTTGATGAAGAAATTTCATCGAACCATCACCACCAGCCAAAATAAGCACGGATATTTTTTCTTTCTTCAAACGACTCGCAATAAGGTCATACTCTTTGGGATTTAAATACCGCTCTGAACGACCTGATGAAATAATCGGCATTGAAGAAATTGAGTAGTCAATCAAATCGCGATAGCTAATATCGATCTTGCTACCGTTAAGCAACCCGTGTATGCCGCCATTAAAAATGGTGATATCAGCACCTGACAGTCTAGCCACCTGAAATATAAAGTTATTGATACCGGCGCCATCTCCGCCACTAATCACGATACCAATTTTCATAGGTTTCTCCTTATTTTGTCATGGTTTGATTGTTAAACACTTAATAATGAATTTTTGTGATGAATATCTATAAAAATAAGATCAAAAAACAATCAATGAATAAAATAGATCTTAATCACAGGCATATATTGTGATTAATATCACATAATTTTTTTAATTGTTAACAAATTGTTAATTTTGTATCTATTCTAATCCTTATTCTGTCACTCCGCCAAAATTTAGCTCTGTTCACCATAAAAGGAAGAAGATGATGACAAAAAGCAATGATGAATACAGATCATTTTTCATCCTCGAGGAAGCAGAAATAAGATGTGCCTTAAAGTGAGAATGAATCGCCGAGATTTTTGCTTATTTGTTTAGCCGATGAGTTCCACAGCTTATAATCCAAATAGATACTAAAATGAGTAATTTATCTTTTCGCGAAATAAAATGAGATATTAGTGATTACCTGATGGATGATGACAACTGGCAACGGCGCCATCAATATCATGATGGGTCACTGCCTGTAATCACCAAGAGTTAGTCTAACCGGCATAAGGCCAAACTAATTTTATATAAGGAGGCTGATCAGCACGGGCCTTTACAAACCATTAATAAATTGGGCATGGGTAGTAGGGGTAACACTGTTTGATAAAATATGCCGGGCTTTGTCACGCTGCTGGTCATCGCAAAATGCAGCAAACTGTTGGGCAAGTTCGTGTTTGTCTATTTTTAGCTGGGTCTGAGTTTGAATATTTCTCAGATCAATAAACAGATCTGAATACAAATGATCCACCTCATCGAATAATGCTAAGTTTAAATAATGATAAGGGTGATAAAGGCAGTTATATTCCCCTGGTTGTTTATCAATGATATACGCCTGAGTGTTGAGATTTATAATATCGGCATGTTTTTGGCATTTGGGTAGACAACTTCGGGTGATCTGTTTTTTACGACATCCTATCGTTCGCTGAAATAGACACTGCCGAGAGGTCAGTAAATTCAGCGGATGGTAAATATTAAAGCACAGCCGGAACTCATTAGTAGCAGCGATTGTTTTCATCTGCCGCGCTGAAATTTCAGAAGAAATAAACCCACCACTGCAGCCATATTCCTGCTGTAAACAAAGTAAGGCATATGAATTGCTCAAATTCATTTGAGGGCCCGCTATCCAATCGATTGCTAACGTCTTGGCAAACATACCAACGCCAGAATTATCCGTCACAATAAAAGCAGGCTGAACTTCGCTTAAAAAACGCTTTGCAGCACTGTAATCTTGCGCCATTAACACCGCAGGAAACCACGGAATCAGCATAGTATGAGTTTTGAACAACTCAATAAGCTGTTCAACACGACTATACAATGCATTGGGTAGCTGATAATACAGCGCTGCATCAATGTCTGCGTAAGTCTCAATTTCTTGAATTTGCGAGATTAAAATATTGAGCCGAGGGGATTCAATTTTTCGCGAATAATCGCGTTTAATCACTGGCACCCGAATATCAGCAATCTTATGTCGCTTTCGCTCAGGCTCATATTGCTGATGCTCAAGGCGTTGAATCTGTGTCTGCATGGCTTGAATAATCTGAGTGTTGTCATCATAAACCTGCCGTTTAATCTGATACCGTTCATCCTCAGTCACTGCCTGAGCCTGCGCCGCAAAATAATAAGGCGCATGGTTTCGTGGATCATCGATATACATCAGCTTGGAGATTTCACCGTTTAAGTAACCAGCTGAAAAATCGCGATTAAAAACCTGATACAAAGGTGTTAAATCACAGCTTAGAGGTTCATTCGCCTCAAAATGATCAATCTGCTCGCGCCACTTTTCAACCACGTTATAAACATAGTGAGATTGCTTCATCCGCCCTTCTATTTTCAGCGAATAAACGCCTGAATGAGCAAGTTGATCGAATTTATCAAATACACTGATATCTTTAAGGTTAAGCGGAAAATTTACCCCCACTTGCGTGGTTTGATACCGATCACGACAAGGCTGGCTGCAGCGACCACGATTACCTGAGGCGCCATTACGCGCTGAACTTATGTAGCACAAGCCTGAAAAACCAATGCAATGCGAACCATGAACAAACACTTCAGTCTGTATATTGAGATTTTTGCCATATTCACTTAACGAAGTAATCTGCGCTAAATCAAGCTCTCTCGATAAGTTCACCCGATGCACGCCAAGGTTTGCTAAAAAATCCAGTTGTCCTTCATTATGGGTATTAAGTTGTGTGGAACCATGGACCTCTAGCATCGGGAAATACGTTTTCAGAATATACCCCAACCCGAGATCTTGAATAATAATGCCATCAAGATTGGTATGAACCAGTTTATTGAGCAACCGAACAACCGCACGAATCTCACTTTCAAGCAAAATAATATTAAGGGTCAGATAAACCTTACAGTCATGCCGATGGGCCATCGCTAATACTATTTTCAGTTCATCGAAAGATAGATTCGAGGCTTTAGAACGCGCGTTAAAACGCTCTAAGCCACAATAAATTGCATCGGCACCGGCGACAATAGCCGCTTTAATCGACTCTAAATCTCCACCAGGAGCAAGTAACTCAAACTGACTACAACTCACAAAACCACACCTGAATAACTCTATTAGGCAGGCCATTTTACGTAGCTTAGGTAGGGTTTCGCTGATCTAAGCTAAATACTGAGCAGAAGATTCAATATTATCGCGCCCTAATTTGGCTATGATAGTATGTGAGTCATCAGATATAAAAAGCTAAAGATCAATCCAACTGCAATACGCTTATCGCAAAAAAGCCTACCATGAAGCATGGCAGGCTTATAGATTGTTTTCACTATAGTTAATGGAAAACTTGTACGATATGGCCCAGTAAAATACCAACCACACCAAAATCAGAATCACTGAAAGTCGTATTCGAATAACCAAGGTTTCCAAGTACGGGCAATAAGAAGACTGGTAAGAAGGTAATCAAGAGTCCTTCACAGAATGCGCCAATAACTGCACCTCGACGTCCTCCCATTGCATTACCGAAAACTCCCGCTGTCGCGCCAATGAAAAAGTGCGGCACGACACCTGGAATAATAACGGTGATATGGGTGATATAGCAGATGAACATCCCCACTAATCCAGCAGTAAAGCTGCTAATAAAACCAATTAAAACGGCATTAGGAGCATAAGGAAAAACAATAGGGCAATCCAGTGCTGGTTTAGAATTGGGGACCAATTTATCTGAGATCCCTTTAAACGCAGGGACGATCTCAGAGATTAACATCCGAACCCCTTGCAGAATGATGTAAACCCCAGCCGCAAACGTGATAGCCTGAATCAGCGAAAATACAACCCAGTACTGTCCACCACTCACGCCATTGACATAATCTTTGCCTGCAAAAGCACATGACACTAAAAAGATCACAGCCATCGTACAGGAAATAGCAACCGGCGTGTCACGTAAAAACATTAGCGATTTTGGTACCGAAATATCTTCTGTCGATTTGGCTTTGTTGCCAACGCGTTTAGCAACAAACCCAGATAACACATATGAAATAGTCGAAAAATGTCCTAGTGCAATGTCATCTGAGCCAGTGATTTCACGCATATAAGGCTGTGCTATAGCGGGCATTAGCACCATAATCACCCCCAGCACCGCGGCACCAAGCGCAATCAAAGACACGCCACTCATGCCGGCTGCTGTTAAAATAGCAGCGATCATCACGGCCATGTACAATATATGATGTCCGGTCAGAAAAATATATTTCCAAGGAGTAATCCGCGCAATAATAATATTGACGATCATCCCAAAAAACATAATTAATGCCATCTCTTTACCAAAGGATTTCTGGGCAATGGCAACAATTGCTTCGTTCGTTGGAACGACCCCATGAATTCCAAACGCAAATTGGAAAATTTTCGAAAAATCTCCCAGTGATGCAATGACAATTCCTGCGCCAGCACCAATGATCAAAAAGCCCATAGTGGTCTTAACTGACCCTTTAATACACTCATCGATTGATTTTTTCTGTACGACCAAACCAATCAGAGCGATTAAACCGACCAACACCGCAGGAACCGATAAGACGTCATAAATAATAAAGTGAAAAAATGAGCCCATTATCCTACCCTCCTATGAATTAAGCTGGTCAATGGCCGCTAAGATTTTCTCTTTCATTGCCTCCTGATTCACTGCATTATCAAGCGATACAACGACTCCAGAATCAGTGGAAAACTGACTAGTAATATCTTTTGTTCCAATAAAAATGTCAGAACGAGTGCCATGCACAGATGATAAATCGACATGATCAATGTCATATTGAACATTTTCAGCATCCAATATTTTTTTTATCATCATTTCCATCATCAGACTGCTACCCAACCCATTTCCACAAACAACTGTAATTTTCATAACGGTTCCCTCTTTCAGTATTTTTTTATAATGGAATAGACTTCATTAACTTCTTTGCACTTAATTAACTGGTTTATATCTTCTTCGTTTAAAAAAAGTTCTGAGACACTCGCAATAATATCGATATGAGAGTTTTTGTCCGTTGCCGCTAACGTCACAATCAAATAAACGGGATCATTATCTTCAGAGCCAAAACAAACGCCATCTCTAATAATGGTCATGCCCAATGACAACTGATTGACACCATCTTCCGGACGAGCATGGAGCAAGGCGATTTTGGGGCCTAACACATAATAAGGCCCTATTTCATGATGCATTCTAAAAATAGCTTGCTTATAAGATTCATTAATACATCCATCATCTAATAACGGTTGTAGAGATAAGTTGACAGCATCTTGCCAGTCGGTTACAGAATCAATTAAAACAATTCTTGATTTAGGTAAAATAGAAGTCAGCATAAGGTGTCCTTAATAACGTCTTTTTAACATTATTAACGGCGAATGCAGTATTTATTGTGACCAAAGTCACTAAAATAGTATGATTTGTGTTAGCTATAACATAAATCACCCTGTTTATATCAGATATGTGATATACATATCATATTCTCTAAAGTTGTGAGATGCCCTGTGGAAGATAAAAAACTGAATCGAAAAAAAAATGTCACTTTGGCCGATATTGCCAAGATTGTAGGTGTTGGCAGCATGACTGTCTCCAGAGCTTTTCGTACCCCAGAAAAAGTCTCAGCAGAATTGCGTGAGCAAATCGAGAAAGTTGCTTTAGAGTTGGGATATCAAATTCCTATTCATAATCAATCGGAGCACAAAACCGGCTTAATGTTAATTTATGCCTCTGATTATCTATCTTATAGTCAACTATTCTTAGCCTTAAAAAAATTGCTAACAGCAGCTAACATAGATTTTATTATTGATGCATCAATCACCAATAGTAATGAAGAATATAATAAGTTACTAACACTTGCGTTACTCAAACCCGAATTTGTTATTTTATCGTCTGCTCCACATAATGGTGAAACCGTCACCCTTTTGAAAAACTTAAATATTCCAGTCATTGAAATACTCTCGCAAACTCCCGTACCCATCGATATTAATATTGGTATTTCTCAGCAAAAAACAATTTACGAACTGACTTGTGAACACATTAAGCAGGGATATTCACAAATTTGTTTTATCAGTGAGAACCATGAGAACTGGAAGAGTAAGCAGCAGATAATTGGCTGGCAACGTGCCATGATTAACTATGGGTTAAATCCAGATAAAACTTTGAGCCTAACCGAAGATTTTTCCTATACCAAAGCATCATCTCTATTGCCTGAAATCTTGCTACGCTGGCCAACCACCGAACTAATACTGTGTGGTAATATGCATATGGTCAATGCCCTAATCTGCGAAGCTTTCCGCCGAAAAATAAAGATCCCAGAAGTCCTTTCCATCGCCAGTATTGGCAGCCATGATCTTGCTCAGAGTTTATACCCGAGTATCAGCAGTGCAGATATACCACTGATAGAATTGGCCGAAGATATCTTTAAAGTGATTAAACAGTCTATCAATGGCATCGCCATTGAGCAGAAAGTTATGATTACTGAAGCAACGATCCATCTGCGTCAAAGTTCATGCGTTAACAAAAAAGATCGCTTTAAACAAAATGACTGGATATAACCTCAATATTCGGCCTAATTTACCTGCAATAACGATTGCAAGCCAATTGAGGTTAATGCTTGTTGCATCGAATTGATAACCTTACGGGTGGTTGCTCCAGGCAAAAGATCTGACTGCTCCTGACCGGCTAAAATAAGTGATGAAATATGTTCAATCTCATATTCAAAACCGCCGCCCCGTTCAGGGGTGACAATTTGATAGTTTTGCCCCCGATAGATCATATCTATCGTTTTCGGGTTCCACCATTTATCATGGATAGTCGCTGTAAAATCAGGCCCCTTAATCCTGGCCTGACGCGGTAAATCAGTGCTAATCGATGCGCCGAGCAAACCGCGAATAGCGCCAGAAAAACGATATTCAACCGTCGCATCGACACGAACCTTAGGGTTGCTCTGAACATGAGTAACGACAGGTTCTGGGAGCGAAATTCCCATCAATGCGCACAAATCAGCATACAGCCATAGAGGATAGACGCCCACATCGAGCGTTGCCCCACCGCACAACTGCGGATCAAATAATCGGCTTTGTGCATCAAATGGATTGGCATTGCCAAAACTGGCTTCGATGGAGTCAAGGGTAATCTGGTTAAGCTTAATAAACTCTTTGAATTGCCGATAAGCCGGAAATGTCACTGACTTCATCGCTTCAACTAACAATCGTTTTTGACTCTGCGCCAAAGCTGCCATTGCGTCCCAATCAGCAACTGTCGTAAACGCCGGCTTCTCTACTAAAACGTGCTTGCCATGATTTAAAAAAATTTTGGCCATCACCCGATGCTGTGGATGAATACTGGCAATATAGACCGCATCAACATCCGGATCTTGAGCAAGTTGCTGGTATGACCCGTAATATTTGGGACTTTGATAAATTTGGGCAAACTGCTTCGCGCGTGACAATTGGCGAGCGGCCACGGCTTCTAATCGAGCATTAGGAACGTGTTTAAGTAGATCTTTGACAAAACGGTGGGCAATATTACCAAGGCCTGCGATTGCCCAGCGAACGTGTTGGTCAGACATCAATCTCTCCAAAGCTATCCTTGAGGCAATCCTACCGGGCTTTTGTTAAAAAGTCTGCCGCAATAGCAAGAAATACAAAAGGGATATTCACTGCCTGTCTTACCCTCAAAGCAATCAATGGGGGTTATTGGCCGATTAATTGAGCAACAGTTCTTTATCAATTGGAATATATCGATCAGCTGCATGACACAAGGCCGCAGCCGTCAAATGAGCAACACCATAAACCTCAACTTGTTTACCTTTTTTATGGCGCAAATGCTCCGCTAATATGGCAAAGTCTCCATCTCCAGAAACTAATACGACGACATCAGCTGGCGCGGAATATTCGAGCGCATCAATGGTGATCCCGACATCCCAATCCCCTTTTGCCGAGCCATCAGCACGTTGGATAAATGGCTTGAGTTTCACTTCAAAACCAATGGCTCGTAAAATATTCTGAAATTCTTGCTGCTTTTTATCACCTTTATCCACGGCATAAGCAATCGCCTTGACAACATGACGAGCATGCGTCACTTGCGACCAAAACTTATTGTAATTAAAGTTCTTAGCAAATGTTTGCCGCGTCGTGTAATAGACATTTTGGACATCAACCAAAATTAAAATATTTTGCATCACAGCACCCTGAGTCCCTTTATTTTAAACACTTTGGTTGAACGACAATCGATAGATATGATCGTCATATAATTTTGAGCCAATCTGATAAGCATCCATTCTAACCTGTTCGAGTCGAAATCCACATTTGTGCAAAACGCGTTCAGAAGCAATATTACCTTGTGTGACCACCGCCTGATACTCATAAATTTGATGTTCACTCACAGCCCAATCTATTAATCCCTGCAATGATTCACTACCATAATGCTGACCATGAAATTCAGGCAATAACAAATACCCGACTTCAGCCACACCTTCACAAAGCGAAAAGCCAGTGATTCCAACGGCTCGTTGACTCTCTTTATTGGTCATCACCAGACAAAGCCAGTTGTCTTGATTAGGCTGCCAAGGTACTAATTTTGAACGAAATTTTGCATCTAATTGCGCATCACTTGGTCGGTCGAAACATAGCTCTATCACGGCAGGATCCGTCTGCAATCGCTCAAACAAGGCTCGTTCTTTAATTGTAATAGGAACCATCATTAACCGCTCGGTTTCAACCGCTATAGAACTTATCAATTCAGATCCCTTCATATATTTTTTGTTGCGGGGTTTGAGCTTAACATGGCCTATCCACTAGGCAAACGTCGTATTTATACAATCCCGATGACTTAAAAAACAATGATTCATCTTAAAGAGAGGAAAACCAGAATTCACGGCAATCTTCTTTGCACACCAAAGCAAGGCTCGCTCACTACGTCTCTAAACTTTTTATTCAAACCACTCGAAGAGGCTCAAAGGGCTGTTCAGGAAAAGTGACAGCAATATCATCTTCACTATTGACCTGCCCTGCGGTTAGCACAATAGCCATAACACCCGCCTTGCGAACCAAGCGCCCCGAGTTATCACGGCTTAATACCGCATCAAACAACCCGTTTTGAAAGTGTTCAATTTGCGAGCAAGGATTGCGCAGACCAGTTATTGCAATTTGAGCACCACTTGGAAACGTTAAAATAGTCCCTTTAGGTAGAGATAATAACTCGAGACCTTGAGTCGTTATATTTTCACCCAAAGAGCCCGGTTCAACGGTAAATCCGTCGGCATAGAGTTCATCGAATAATTCATGATGAATTAAATGAACCTGACGAAGGTTCGGCTGTGTCGGGTTAGCTCTGACTCTGGAACGATGTTGAACCGTTTTCCCTTGATGCGCATCCCCCTCAACACCTTCACCTTGAATCAGCATAATTGACTTAACTGTCTCTTTTGAAAACACATGCTTGTGACTTTTACTCACCGATACAACTTTGGCCATCCGTCCTCTCCTCTACTATTGGTAGGCGACAATCGCATGGCGACTGAAAACAACATTCCATCGCCTTAAAGAACAAAATAACATGATCAGTAACTTACCAGGGGACCCACTGCCTTTCTCTTCATTGTACACAAAAGCTTATATTTTAGTCAGTTATAATCACCAAACGGCTATGCTGCCACAGTCACAATCTAACTTACTTTTAAATGTTCTTGCCGTACATATCGGGTTTTAATCAAACTTAGATGTCATGGGTCAATCATCAGCCCTTGTTTAAGTGCCACAAAAGGTTTGATAGTGATGATCAAATTCAATATTAGGATTCCCCCACGACGTACCTGGAACCACGTTACCTTTTAAGTGGTTGAAATAGTTATCTATTTGTTGCTGAATATCTTTCTGATCATTTTCAGCAGCATCAATTAACATTTCGATTTCGTGGTTTCGAGGGATGGCTTTAGGATTTGTAGTTCTCATCAGCAGCAAAGCCTGCTGGTGATTAATGGCATCTTGCCACCGCTGTGACCAGTCGGATAATTCATCCGGTAATTGAACGTTATCGCCGTTAAGCCAATCATAGAGCTGATTAAAAATCTGAGTGTACTCCCATGCATGAGTTCGTAATAACTCAAAAAACTCAGCAATCAAAGGATGGTCACTCTGATCAAACCCCAATTTATGGGCACACATCTTGGCATACTCTTGCTCAAACGCGTTTGGAAAACTTTCCAGTTCTTGCGTTAGCACAGTAATCGCTTCTTGTTCATTTTCAGAGATCAGAGGAATCAACGTTTCGGCAAAACGCGCCAGATTCCATTGCATGATCCCTTTTTGGTTATCAAAGCTATAGCGGCCTTGTTGGTCGATTGAACTATAAACCTGCTCTAGCTTATATTCACCCAACATGGCGCAGGGCCCAAAGTCGAATGTTTCGCCGCTTAAAGCAACATTATCGGTATTCATAACGCCATGAATAAAACCAACCCGATACCAGTGGACTAAGGTATTAATCTGAGTACGTTGAACCGTTTGATAAAGCGCCAGATAAGGATTGTCAGCATCCAGCACTTCAGGGCAAAGTTGGCCTATGGCAAAATCAGCCAGTTCTTTAATCACACCTAAAGAAGAAGCGTATTGAAAACTGCCTATGCGCAGATGACTGCGACCGATGCGACTGACGACCGCCCCCACTTCAGGTTGCTGTCGATACACCGCTTCCCCAGTTGTGGTCACAGCGAGTGTACGCATACTCGGAACCCCAAGAATATGCATCGCTTCACTCATGATGTATTCGCGCACCGCAGGCCCAAGAGCACAACGCCCATCACCACCACGGGAATATTTTGTTAAACCTGAGCCTTTCAGCTGCCAATCATAACCGTTGATTTGCCCAAGCATATGAGCACGACCATCACCCAACTGGGGATTATAAGATCCAAACTGATGTCCAGAATAACCAAGCGCGAGACTTAATTGTGGCGCTATCAGCTGATTCCCCGAGAAATATTCTGCCGCATCTTTGCCCAGCAGTTGGGGTGGTAAATCCAGCTCTGCTGCCAGCGACTGATTAAATAGCAAAAGGCTAGGATCTTCGACCTTGCTGGGTTGAATGACTTGATATAAAGAGTCAGGTAAGGCCACATACCGTTGCTTCATAGGATTTACTCAAATTAATTAGACGACAGTGCGAGTATGCTAAGGGAATTAGTTCTAATTCTCCTTTACATTCGTTCATTCTATGGACTGCTTAAGGTAATATCAAATCAGCAGCTTTATAGTAATCAACAAGGTTAGGAGCTATTGAAGTTTATGGCACTCTACTCATCACCATTTAATCTCGCTTAACATTGGGCAAACAAAATGATGAAACACACACTGGAAACATATAAAGGAAGTTGTCTTTGTAAAGAGATTTCATTTGAAGTGCACGGATTTGAACAACATATTGCGCATTGCCACTGTAGTATGTGCAGAAAGTTTCACGGCAGTGCTTATGGAACACTCGCAAAAGTTCACGAGTTAACTTGGCTTTCGGGCAAAGAGTTGCTTAAAGAATATGTTGCGCCAAACGGCACCACCCGAACATTTTGCTCACATTGTGGTTCCAGTATTGGCTTTCGCTCCAAAGGCTGCTCGTTATCAGAAATTGAGTTAGCTTTAGCCTTATTCGATGAGGATATTCCGGTACAAATTGATGCGCATATTTTCACCGATTATAAATCAAACTGGGATGAAATAACCTCTGCGCTGCCTCAATACCAAGAAGGCCGCAAGTTACCCGATTAAAATATCATTACAACGGCACGACCCAAGCGGATATCTACCCTATTTTCATCAGCCAATTGGGGTTTCTACTTTTAGTGGTTGCAGATTTTATCTGCCGATGTGGTAAAACCGTTTTGGGTTGCAACAAACTTACCGCGGCTTTGTAAAAAGTCCACTAATTGCTCTGCGCTCATATTTTCTTGAGAGCAGGTATGGAATCGACTGTCTTGTCCGTATTTGGCAATGATCTCCGCACAAAGGCTTTCTTTGGTATACGATTGCTCACTGCTTAGCATCATTTGCATCACTTCGTGGCCGTGAATACTCTGGGTCATTAATGTCTCGTGCCTTTTTAATAAAGATTCGCTCTTTTTAGCACAGGCCATCATTGGGACAAACCGCTATCTCAACAGAGATTGATCCAAACCCGTAATGTATAAACAGAACATTAAAAAAGGAAAACCCATTGGATTTTCCTTTTATACAAAACCATCAAAGCAGGTAAAAACTTTAATCGGCACTCATCCACTGCCGAAGGTTATCAAGCATCGCCATACAGCGATTAAGCTGTTTGACGGTCACAAACTCATCACTTTTATGACCTTGTTCCATGCTACCTGGTCCACAAACCAAAGTGGTAATCCCCGCTTCATCGAATAATCCACCTTCAGTGCCAAAGGCAACCGTGCCAAACCCTGAACTATCGCTCCACTGACTTAGCCAGCTGGCAAACTCGGATTGAGGATCGGTTAATAATGGCGGGTAAGCGGATAATGGCTCGAACTCAACACGAGCTGACTCATGAACCTGCTGCATGAGCGGCTGCAAACTGTTATGAGCATATTGCTTAAGCGCAGAAAAAGTGACACTGGCATCCGTTTTAGGCAGATAGCGCATCTCCATATCAAACTGGCAATATTGCGGGACAATATTTAACGCACTTCCGCCCTGAATCACCCCTGTTTGCAACGTGCTATATGGTGGGTCAAAACGTTCATCACATTGCGTTTTAAGTGGTTCGGCAAGTTCAGTGATTTTACCAATCAACTTGGCGGCATATTCAATGGCATTCACCCCATTTGGCGCATACGCCGAATGACAAGCATAACCATGGATCTTACAGCGCATTCCTATTTTGCCTTTATGGCCGTATACCGGTTGCATGCTGGTTGGCTCACCAATGATACACATTGCAGGTTTTTCAACCGAAGCATTTAAATGAGCGATTAAGCTGCGCACTCCCAAACACCCAACTTCTTCATCATAAGAAAACGCCAGATGCAACGGCATCCGCAGATTGGCGCTGACAAATGTCGGAAGCGCTGTCAATACACACCCAAGAAAGCCCTTCATATCAGCGCTGCCGCGACCATAACATTTGCCGTCACGCTCGGTTAATTGAAATGGCTCGACCGACCAATTTTGGCCATCAACAGGGACCACATCCGTATGCCCTGAGAGCATCACCCCGCCATTACCCGCGGGGCCAAGCCGTGCGTATAAATTTGCTTTAGTGCGCTCTTGGTTATAAACGCGAGTTGCTGCGATACCCAATTTTTCGAAATAATCGGCAATTGCGTCAATCAATGCCAGATTCGATTCGCGGCTGGTGGTATCAAAGGCTAATAATTGACGGAGATGCGCTCTAAGCTCGGGGCTAAGCTCGTCACAATCACTCATCACCGGGCACCCCGTAACTCGGAGCCTTACGAGGGTCAAGCGCGCGCGTTACGTAATCCATCATCTGTGGCTGATAATCGAGCCAGAGCTTTTCCAGTGCATCGATAGGCTCAACCTCAGCCCAGTCCACTCGTAAATCGACCAGCGGCCAACTTTGGCTATCGACCACTTTCACCGCTGCTGAGTGAACAGGCCCTGCTTCACCGCCTTGTGCAAGCCCTGCTTTAAGCGCATCGATCAAACGCACTGTTAGCTCACCCGTTGAGTTTACAAATGCACTTGCCATGGCGTCAATGACTTGCTGGTTAGCCAGCATATTTCCAGCAGCAATGCAGTTCTGCGCTTTAACACTGTGGTGAATGCCCAATGTTTTACTGCCGCTAAAACAAGCTGCGTCGCCGTGAATATCAAGCACACTCACCTGACGGAAGTCATTAAATTCATCCCTCGAAATCGCAATATTTAACGCTTGCTCAACGCTTTTACCATCACTCAGCTGCTCTAAAATATCTTGGCCTAATGAAGGCAACGTAATATTTTGACTAGAAACCGCCCCAATTCCCGCTTGTAACCATGGACAACGCGCACCGACGGCAATACTAGAAGAACTAATTGCGATGCCTAACTGGCCTGTCTTAGCACAAAATCCTGCTATAGAAATGGTCATCCATACACCCCTTATTCAGCCTCTGGAATCACAGCAATGACATCAATTTCCATTAGCCACTCAGGTTGTCCTAACCCTGAAACCACCAGCCCTGTTGAGATCGGAAACACACCTTTTAACCAACGCCCAACTTCTTGATACACCGCCTCGCGATAGCGTGGGTCGGTAATATAAGTCGTTGTTTTAACGATATGAGACAGATCGCTTCCGGCTTCGTCTAAGAGCTGTTTTACATTTTTCATCGCCTGCTCAGCCTGCGCCCGAGGGTCACCTAACCCGACTAAATTTCCTTCAAAATCTGTCCCAATTTGACCACGAACATACACAGTATTACCTGCCACAACAGCCTGACATAGATCATTATCGAGCGTTTGATTAGGGTAAGTTTCTTTAGTATTAAACATACGAATGCGAGTATGTGTCGGCATGATAACGACTCCTGCTTTAGTTTTGTGCACAATAGTGTTGATATTGTCGTTGAATAACAATTTGGTCGGCGATGTATTTGGCATCATGCCACACGCCCCAGATGAAGGTTGACCCGCGTCGAGACAACCAGGGAAGCCCCAAGAAGTAAATGCCGGGTTCACTGCCTACACCACGCTGATGTTGCGGCATCAGATTATCATCTAATACATCGGCTGGCAGCCAGCTATAATCTGAGCTGAACCCTGTTGCCCATATAATCGAATTGATATTGTTATGTTTTAAATCAAGCGCTAACGTCGGCTTGGTCATACATTGCGGATCCGCTAAAAACTCACGAGCCTCTGGCTCTGGCGGCAAATCAAGTCCATTACGCGCTATATACTCATCAGCTTGATCAAGCAATGCCAGATAATTCTCATCTCCCATACGAATATTTTCCGCTAAATCATTGCGAAAATAGGCAGTGCCATCAGCAAACGACTCGGTTCGCCCAAGTAGGTTTAATCCCTGAGCCGCTAATCGTCGAAAATCGATGGTCTGACCGCCATAAGCACCACTGACAGCAATTGTGACATGCTCTTTACCCGGTTCATTTGCTTGAGCTTCCCACAGCCCTAACACCCCCAACCACCAAACGAAGTCACGACCACGGTAACTGCGTGGTGGTCGATCGTGCGGCCCAACAGAGAGATAGACATCTTTGCCTGAACGCTGTAATTCATCAGCAATTTGCACGCCCGAAGAACCAGCACCGACCACCAGCACCCCACCTTCAGGCAATTGCTCTGGATTTCGATAATTCGCTGAATGGATCTGATAAAGTTCAGAGTCTTCGGGGGCAATAGCTGGAATCGTCGGGATTTGAAACGCTCCCGTGGCAGAAACAATGTGCTGTGCGTGAATCATGCCTTCAGAGGTTTCAACGCTAAAACCATTGCTTCCAATATTTTTGGTTACTTTTTTTACTTCGACCCCAGAGCGGATCGGTAGATTAAATTGCTCGGCATATACATTGAAGTAATCAGCAATCTGTTCTTTGGGCACAAATTCATCGGCACCAGAATGCGCAAACTCCATCCCCGGGAAGCGATCATGCCAAGCTGGACCGTTAGCAACCAATGAATCCCAGCGCATGTCACGCCAGGTATGTGCTATCTGATGCTTTTCTAAAACTAGATGTGGAACATCTAGGCGGCTTAAATGCTCGCTCATAGCAATACCAGCCTGCCCACCTCCCACAACGAGGGTATCGATTTGTGTTATATTCTTGCTCATTTATCTGCGCCTTTCATACTGAGTTCATTATTTCCTGAAGGATTAAATTCAGCTTATGGCACAAAATAAATGGCGTAAATTAGTATAAATTTACGATCTACATAGAAAAAATATCACCTCTTAGTCATTAATTTAAGCGGATAACCGCTTGCTCATCGGTTCATTCTGGCTTCGATTAATGTTTACATCAAAGTTGCACCGGCGACAATAATCCATAAATAACTGCGCTGGTTTAGTCGGCTCATTCGTTTTCAGGTAGGCCATAATCAACCTCGAGCTTTCCATTTCATCACTGATCTCCACACAAGCTAACTCTTGACCATCGTAAGTGATATTTGAATGTGGCCTTGTGACTAACAACGAAAACCCCTGCCCCTGACCAACCATACAACGTACCATTTCAATTGAGGGAGAAGCATAAGCAACCTCAGGATGTAACCCCTTTTCGGTGAAAATGCTTAAAAAATAATTTCGACTGGGAATGATATCGAGCAAAATCATGGGCTCGCGGCTCAGCTCAGCTAGAGATACCAGCCCTTTACTCGCTAAAGGATGATTTGCAGGAAGCAAGGCATAAGGCCGATACGGCGCATTTAACTCCTCTTTGCAAATGGAATGGTCTAGATCTAAATCATACAAAAGAGCGAGATCAAACTGGCCGCGATGCAACCCGACCATCAGCTCATGTTGTTCACCATCGTGCAGTTGAATTTCAATATCCGGATATTTTTTCTTAAATCCGGCAATTAGCTGCGGAATATACATAGGGGCAACAGATTCGAAACTGGCAATCGATATTTTACCGCTGGTGATTTCACTATTGGCCAATGTGTTTTGCTCAAATTCATGAGATAAACGCAGCAGCTCAACAGCTTTATCATAAAATCGCCGACCACTGGGCGTTAACGAAACGCCCTGTGCATGGTGTCGAATAAGGAGCTGCTGACCAAACGAATCTTCAAGATTCTTAATAGCAATCGAAATCGATGGCTGAGCAATATGCAGCTTTCTTGAAGCTTGTGCAATACTTTCAGTCTGAACTACGGTCGAAAAATAATGCAATTGTTTTAATGTAAAATATCTCATTACCCACCACCTATTGAAAAAATATAACTTAAAACCACATCTTCATAACTTTTTATTAGCAAAGCGCATACCACAGCCACTCATTTAAGTAACAATCGGGGATACCCCGTTGTCAGATATAGAATTTTTATCGCAGTAAAAGTGACCGTATCGGTATAACCACTTTGAATATGCTTTATTTGGGGCAATTGTGATCTTTTTTGGGGCATTGACGAAGTGATATCAGGCCTGCTGGGAAAGATGCTGTGCCTGATTTAGGAGCATGTCGATTAGATAGTTTTTTTTAAACTAAAAGGCAAAAAAAAAGTAATTGCTAGTTATCCAGCAATCCATCCATAGTGGCTAAACATATTTGAGATATACATGTTCTGATCTAAATCAGTCTCTCATTAATTTGTTTAACAAAGGTACACACTCTATGACGTTTCACTGGGACTATCTGTTCAGCCTATTTGAGTACCACGATTTTTGGTGGGCCAGTTGGACAGTTGTAAAACTTAGCGTTGCAAGTTGGTTGCTAAGTATTGTGTTTGGCTTTGTACTGGCATTGGCGAAACAGTCTCGTTTTGTTATTTTAAATGTTCCAGCCAAAATCTATATCTGGTTCTTTCGCAGTCTGCCTTTATTAGTACTGCTAATTTTCGTTTACAACATTCCACAAATGTTGCCATTTAGCAGTTCAGTTCTTTCCAATCCATTTTGGTCAGGACTCATCTCAATGGTATTGTGTGAAAGCGCCTATGTTGCAGAAATTCACCGCGGAGGGCTGTTGTCCATCCCTAAAGGACAAAAAGAAGCGGCCCAAGCATTAGGGATCCGCTTTGTCGGTATTCAATGGTTAGTCGTTATTCCACAAGCCATCCGGGTTGCTCTTCCGGCCCTGACCAACGAATATATCTCAATTGTAAAGCTCACCTCGCTGGTATCGGTGATTTCACTCACTGAAATTTTGCTGGTTGGTCAGCAACTTTATACTCAAAACTTTTTAGTCATGGAAACCATGACTGCCGTCGCCATTTATTATGTCATGATCGTGACGGTATTTGACTTTTTACTCAAACGCTTAGAAGTCTATCTAGATGTCACACAAAGTAAAAAATCTCATCAGTTACCCAACGAGCTTATCGACAAAGTCAAAAGTGCCCCACCAGTACAGCTGACACCGACCACCGAATTTGACGGCCCAGCTCTTGAGGCGACCAAACTACATAAAGCCTATAACAACATTGAAGTATTGGGCTCAGTGAACTTGACGGTTAACTCTGGCGAAGTGGTCTCAGTTATAGGGCCTTCTGGATCAGGTAAAACAACTTTGATCCGCTTACTCAATGGGTTAGAGCAGTTGGATAATGGTGAAATTCATCTCAATGGCAACCCCTTTTTACAGCGTCTGCACTACGGCCCTGATAAATCTCGTTTTATCGAACATCCAGAACATCGCAACAATATTGGTATGGTCTTTCAGAGCTTTAACTTATTCCCGCATCTAAATGTGTTACACAACCTAATGTTAGCGCCAAATTATCATCACATGGGCGATAAAGAAACGCTAAAACTACAGGCTTATCAGTTATTAGATAAAGTTGGCATGTTAGAACATGCTTGGAAACATCCGCATCAGTTATCCGGTGGGCAACAGCAACGAGTGGCAATCGCTCGAGCCTTAATGATGCGCCCACAAATTATGTTATTCGATGAACCCACCTCGGCCTTAGACCCTGAAAAAGTCAACGAGGTACTGCAGGTCATTGAAGATTTATCAAAAGAAGGGATCACCATGGTAATTGTCACCCATGAGATGAATTTCGCCTTCAAAGTCTCCGATCGAATCATCTTTATGGAACAGGGAAGAGTGATCTGTGACGATACACCGCAAGTACTTCGCAACGGCGATAGCACCCGAGTTACAACGTTTCTAAAAGATGTCAACTTGGCTTCATAAGTGATTTTTCAGGAGTAACTCATGATTGAGCAATGGCAGATCGATCAATACCAAAAACGAGGTTATTTGATTGTTGAAGATATCCTCTCCAGCGACCAGATTAGCGCACTGCAAAAGGATTTTGACAGTTGGGTTGAACAAGAAAACTGCCAGCAGTCAGTCTCGTGTTTTGAACCAGCGGGTTCCGTTTGCTTCATGCACACTCGCTTGCTGCATGCCTCAAAGCCAAACCATACCGGTGCACCTCGAACACTCTTTATTAGCGTTTATGCCACCGAAGACGCCCTACCGCTGGCAGATAATCGGCTGCCCAGCATTCACGCACAAACGTTGGGCTGTGGCGTCGAAAGCGGCGAAATTCGCTCAACTCCGAATAAATTACGACTGTCTCAAAAACCCAAAGGGGCGTCGTTCTTTGCGAAACAAACCAGGCTAGTGCCTGATCTATCAATCGATAAGAGGAATTATGATGATGTTTTCAGCCCGTACTAAACGTTCTAAAGCCCGCCTCATTACGACGAGCCTGGTCGGCGTTGTTTTCTCATTTTCAAGTTTAAGTGCTCTAGCAGCATTTAAACAACCAGGGAAAATCATCGCAGGGTCCGATATGACGTTTTATCCCTATGAATATATGAAAAACAACAAACCAGCTGGTTTTGATATTGAATATCTAGATGGTCTGGCAAAAATCATGGGCCGTAAAGCAAGCAATATTGACACGCGCTGGGCGAACCTAATTCCAGGTTTACGCGGTGACCGTTTTGACTTGATCAACTCGTCAATGTACATCACAGCACCCCGTCTAAAAGTAATCGATATGATCCCCTACTCGAAAAGTGGCGAATCTATCCTCTCGATAAAAGGTGCTAGTTATCAACCTAAAACAATGCAAGATTTTTGCGGTCACACTATTGGTTCTATGGCCGGAACAGCCTGGCTCAAACAAGTGCAAAATGTATCGAAAAGTTATTGCGTTAAAAAAGGTTTAAAACCCATTAAAGTCAGAATGTACCCAACTGACCCACAAGCAACCCAAGCCATGCTCGCTCACGCAGTTGACGCACAAATCACCGACTCGGCGGTTGCCGCAGGGGTTGTCCAGCGGATGGGATCACGCATCACCATTTCATCCGACAAATTGTTGGACCCTGTATTGCATGGCTTTGGTGTGAAGAAAGGTAACGAGCAAGTGCGTAAAGCATTAATAGCGGCAATTAAAAAGTACCGTAAGAGCTCTGAATATAAAGCACTGCTAAAAAAATATAACATGCCAGCTCTGACCGAAGCAGATATCAAAGCACTGATGCCAAAAAGCTAAATCCTCAACCCAACCCGGGAACATTATTCCCGGGTATTGGTGACAAAGGAGTAGAAAATGTCACTTTCAACTGAAGAATAAATTCGCATCGATCTGACAGCAACGTTTCGTATCGTGACTCACTTGAAGCTGCGGTAAACTATTGACCAGACTCTGAGCGATCATATGATGGGAATTCATATGAACCAGATAAATAAAAAAATTAGCCAAGCCACCACTTTATAACCCCCGTCATAACAGGGCTTTTAGCCTTTCTTTCCTAATTTAGCTCAAATTAATCGGGGGTGATAACAACTTTACCAGCAAGTTCCATCAAGATTCAGAGTAAAACTCCCGGCCATTTGGCTCCCTCTATATTTTAGGGGAACCGCATGAATAATGGCTTTATAAGGGGGCTGATCTGTTTATTTTCGTATCTTCTCGCATTCATGAGTAACAGGCTAACCTACTGTGCCTGCACCTTGCGATACGTCATCTGCTCGGCGTTGGAAATCAGTAAATCGCCTTCAATAGTAAACGTCAGCTTCTCAAATGGTTGCTTGGCCGCCCACTTGGGATCTTGCACCCAAAAAGCCGCTGTGTTTTTAGCAGCTTGAATGGCTGGCACATCAAACCAGTGATAGCCCGCAGAATCGTTTACCCAACGTAAGCCAACGCGAGCCAATTGCCCCCCTTTAGGCTTGAATACCCGCGCAATACCATTATGCTCCGTTGTCGCTTTATAGCGCTTGTGCGATGCGGTTTCCACCACCACAGCAATATCTGGCACACCGCCTACCTTTTTAACCATAACGGCCACTTGCCAAAAGTTACTCGGGATCTGTCGCACCCGTTTCATATCGTTCTCAGAAAACGGCGTGAACTTAGGCGATCCAGACAATGGGGGTGGCTCAGGGGTTTTCAACTGCAACACATCATGATCAACAGACCAAGTCCCGTGAGCCTTGAGATCAGCACTGCCCACAATCATACCCCATTTAAAGGAATGATCTGGTTTAAGCACCAATACAGACACCGTTTCCATTTGGTTAATGAGCTGATAGCGGCCCACAAGGGGATCCGATTTAGCAACAACTGAGCCAGCAAAGCTCAGCAGCAATAACGCCATAAGTAATTTTTTGAACATAATGAAGACTTCTCACAAACCTGAAACTGCACTGGCATCAACCCGTGCAGCAAACTAACACTAATAGGAAATAACGCTGTAGCTATTGTGAATAGTCCTAGGCATCAAAATTCAAGCCGGACGCCGAACCAATAATCGCAATCGCAAAGCGATACTTATTATTAATATAATCAATTAGGAGAGGTAAGTTAGCAGCTTGTCGCAATGAAGGCAAGTTGAAGGCATCCGCTCTAGTACTCGCTTCATATCAGCAATTGGTCATATTGTTTGATGCAGCAGGGTTAAATCTTTTGCTCTTCCAGTTGGTTGTCGACTTCGTCGTAGTCAATTACCTGTGCTGAGAAATATCCGCGTATTGTGTATGCCCGCTTAACATTACGCCTGCTAAAATAGTGATTAATTATATGGAATAGGTGAGAAGCAATGAACACTGAGCAAAAAGTTGGCCAGCGGGCAAGATCTTGCTCAGTTATTTTTTAACCAGAGAGTTCTCTATTGGATGGTTAGAGTTCTTTTTTACGACATAATTCGAGCGCGAAAAGATTTACCTTTTAGTTTGCCGCGATTCAGTTTAGCCAAGGCTAATTTAATATGCGAACGTTTTACCGCAACATATGACCAGATGTCGTGAATTTGAATTTTCCCCACATGCTGACCCGACAGCTCATTGTCCGCAGTAAGCGCACCTAGAATATCGCCGGGACGAAGCTTGTTCTTTTTCCCGCCATCAATTCGAATGCAGCTCATTTCAGCCTCAACAACATGAGTCCCTAATCCAGTGCCTTTGGCAATTTCAACCACGGCTTGTGGACCAATTTTATCTTGTAATAGCGCAAAGCCGTAATCATCGTTTGTGCCAATCAGGGTTATCGCACTACCTTGCTCCCCGGCTCGCCCGGTGCGACCAATCCGGTGAATATAAGTGTCACTATCATGAGGCAATTGATAATTAACGACTAAATCTAGTGCATCGATATCCAAGCCACGTGCCGCCACATCAGTGGCAACCAGCACTGTGACACATTTAAGCGCGAATAACGCCAATGCCTGGTCACGCTCTCTTTGGTCTAAATCACCATGTAGAGCTTTAACATCAAATCCAGCATGTTTAAGATAATCTGCAACTTCTTGTGTTTCTCGTTTGGTATTACAAAACACCACAGCACTCTTCGGCTGCTTTGCAAGTAATATTCGTTGAGTTGCATGTTGACGGTTCCCCGTGTCAGTCACCGCAACAAATTGTTGGGTTATATTCGCCTTATCATCGCTCTGCTCAACCTTAATCGAAACCGGGTCGACCATCTGCTTTTTAGCGATTACAGCAATACTCTCTGGAAACGTTGCGCTAAATAATAAACGCTGACATTTCGCTGGCATAAACCCAGTAATGGTCTCCAGTGCTTCACTAAATCCCATCTCTAACATTCGATCAGCTTCGTCTAAAACAAATTGCTGAATATATTCAAGATGTAACCGCCCCTTATTGAGATGATCTAAAACACGTCCAGGCGTTCCAACAATAATATGGGCACCATGTTCAAGCGAACCAATCTGCGGTCCTATCGCAACACCACCACATAAAGTGAGGATCTTGATATTATGGATCCCTCGGGCAAACCGCCGCAGTTCACTGGCTACTTGGTCAGCAAGTTCCCGAGTTGGGCACAAGACTAGAGACTGAACGCGAAATAGTTTGACATCTAACTGGTTGAGGATGCCTAAACCAAACGCAGCTGTTTTTCCTGAGCCTGTTTTGGCCTGAGCCAGTAGATCTTTTCCCGCTAAAACTTCCGGTAAAGCTTGCGCTTGAATCGGTGTCATCTTTGTAAAACCTAACTCAGCGAGTGTATTTAACAAAGACGGATTAAGTGCCAACTGGCTAAATTCTGTATTGGATTGCAAAGTGATTCCTGTGGTCGGGCAAACGGTTCAACTAAAGAGTGGGCAATTGTAGCAGCTCTGGTCAGTGGTGTACCGATAACTTACTTATATCGCACCTTGGCTCATGCGATCCATCTGGTTAGTCAATGACTACTCTGCTTTAGCTCAGCAGATATCACTCTGACCTTTATGTATTTTATAGATAAATACTTTGTAGTTAGCTCTGCGTGAATTAAATCTTGCGTGGGTCACGGCATTGCTCTGTATATGCAATGGAGTCAACACTCCTCTGAGCTTAGCCTGTCAGAACACTCGTTAAACGTTAATCATCTGCTTAGATTAAAAAGTAATTCGTGAACTAACGTTCAGATTTGCTTTGTTGTGGCTTCTATACTCATCAAGCTCCTATTGTTTACAGAACAAACAACTCAACATCAACAGTAGGTAAAAGCGATGGTGCATCAAAGTTTCAATTCGTATATTTTGTCATTACTCGAGGTTATCGCAGCAAACTATCAACAGTTGCTTAGGGAACCGAACGATGGTGAAAACATTCATCAGTTACGAGTATTGATTCGCCGCATCAGACCCGGTTTACAGCTCCTCATCAAAGAACAACATAGCCCCAAAAAACGCCAACAATTGTGCCAATCGCGCGATGTTTTAATCGCTCTTTTTAAAACCCTCTCACAAATCCGAGACCTACAAGTACAAGCAGAACTATTTCGCTCGCTGCAAACCCAATCAAATGAATATCCTGCTGACCTTAATGATTATACCAAGCGACTTGAAATGGACATTAAGCATCATCAACATCAATTCATCCCGATAGTTCAATCGCTTAATATCCCCGATGCAATACCCCAAATAAAAACCTGTTGTAAGAAAAATAACCAACAGAAAAAAATCCGAGCACACGCTAACGTTCAGCGTAAAAAGACTCGTGATCGATTTAAACAGTCTTTGAACAAACTAGCCGAGCAACCTGAAACATTTCATAAAGTTCGAATTAAACTTAAAAACTACCGCTATATGCTTGAGCTTTATGAACAAATAGCAAAAAAGGGCAAGGCTAAACGAATCCAACAATTAAAAAAAATGCAGGAGCAACTAGGGAATGCCCACGACTTTTATAATGCCGTACGGCTGATGCAGCACTACCAATTGGAGGAAAGCACTATCAATCAGGCTCGCGTCCGATACTTACAAGCACGTAACCACGCCATTGAGCAGCTTTTAGCAAAATAAAAACCAGCCCCATACTCTGCTCAGGTTTTCTCAACAGATACGCTAGCGGACTTATAGATCCGAGAAATAGTTATCCTTCTAAAATCGCTGCAATCTCTTTCATCAACTGCTGATATTCACTGTCATTAGAGTTTAAGTATTGTTTAACGCCGGATTGTATCTAAGGGGCAACCAATAGCACAGCAGCAACGCGCTACAATTAACGCGCGAGTCGTCAATGTGGTTAAGTCACAAAACTCACGTTCAGTATGAGTATATCCCCCTACTGGCCCAGTGGCACATAACGTTGGAATATTCATCGCACTAGTCCAGCCCGCATCCGAACAACCACCGGTAAACTCCCCATCAATTTCAAAGCCTATTGCTTTAGCTTGTTGACGATAGACTTTGAGCAAATCTTGACTCATCTTTTGCTCGAATGGCACAAAACCTACCTTTTTGTGCCACTGAATACTCGCGCCAGCAACCGACGCATCCGCGACACATTGGGTAATTTGTGCCTCTAGCCATGCTCCTTGGTCAACAGTTAAATAGCGCACATCTAAACTGGCAGTGGCTTTTTGTGCAACCGTATTCGGAGTGGTACCACCGGTCACCCCCCCAACGTTGGTTGTAATACCTCTCTCATAATCGGTTAACTGATGAATATTGGTAATCAGTTTGGCCAAGATCCCAATGGCACTAATGCCATCTTGATGGCTCACCCCGGCATGCGATGCACGCCCGGTAATATCAAACTGATAAGTACTCCCTCCTTTTCGGGCATTCACTACATTGCCAGAAATTCGTCCCGGTTCGGCATTAAATACCGCCACCGCACCTTTGGCTTGTTCAGCAATCACCTTACGGCCATTGGGAGAACCAATTTCTTCATCACTCGTGGCTAACAACATCACTTGAAATGGCAATGCCTGAGCGTAAGTTTGCTGATAATAGTGAAATGCTTTTAAAATAAAACAGTTCATCACCAAACCGGATTTCATATCTGCAACCCCTGGGCCAAATGCCTTATCCCCTTCTTGAGTAAATGGCCGTTTTTTGACCTCTCCGGTCACAAACACTGTGTCCATATGCCCGGATAATACAATCAAAGGCCCATCAACATTTCCCACCAATGCTTTCACCGCATAAGTGTCGTGCTCCTGTAACAGCTCAGCAGTAATGCCTTCTCGCGACAAATCTCGCTGCAAGTGCTGAGCTATTTGCAACCGCCCCGCTTGGTTATGGCTGTACGAGTCAATATTGACCAACTCTTGCAAAAGCGCAGTCATTGGCTCTTGCTGCTCCGTTAACCATTGCGAAACAAAACTTATAAGTTGTTCATTCATTGGCGATGTTCCTTGATCGAGAGCCCCTGCTCGGCTAAATCCCAAAAAATACCAGTCATGATTTGTAAGGATTGTTTCGCCACGCTTCCCAAAAAATGCTCATTAGGACCATGTTGTAAACAAGCTGGATATGAATGAGGGATCCACAAAGTCGGCAAGCCGAGCGTATTGGCAAAGGTAGCATTGGGCAGAGAACCGCCCAAATTAGGGATTAGGGAAGCAGCATAACCAGTCGTCTCTTTTATCGAATTCATCGCCCAATGAACCCAGGGATCGTCTGGATCAAGGCGAGTCGCTTCCATCATCACAGCGGCGGCAGGAGTCACCTCGACATCCTCAAAACCATTGGCTTGGAGGTGGCGACGAATAATAGTAAGAAACTGCTCATTTTGACTACCAACCACGAAGCGCATCTGGGCATGAATGACGGCCGAACCGGGAATTGCATTAGCTGGGGCGTCGGGATTGCCAGCATGGCAAGCCAAAATTTCTAAGGTATTCCAACCAAATAACCTTTCTGCTGGCGTCAACCCCGGTTCACCCCAGTCGGGGGATAATTCGGGATCATATTCACCTGTCCCCACCGGAATATCTTGCACCGCTTCGCGCAAGGATTCAGGCAACTGTGTTGGCAATAACTCAGGAACTAAGATCTTGCCCTTGCCATCAATCAGACAACTCCAAGCATTCATCAATCGGGTGGCTGAATTCGATAATAAGCCGCCCCAGTTGCCGGAATGATGCGAACCTTCTCGGGCTCGAATCGTTAAGTCAAAATTCATTGAACCCCGCGAACCCAAAAATAACGTCGGGTACTGGGCTCCGACGCGAGGCCCATCAGAAGCAATGAAGAGATCGCTTTTGAGGCGGTCTTGGTACTGCTGACAAAATAGATCGAGCCCCGGAGAACCGGTCTCTTCCCCCATTTCCAATAGTACTTTTACGTTAAACCCAAGCTCCCCTTTGACTTCCAATAAGTTTTTGAGTGCGGCTAAATTAACACTATGTTGGCCTTTATTATCAGCGGTTCCTCGGCCATACCATAAGTCACCATCGGCGATCATTTGCCACGGTGATAACCCCTTTTTCCACTGATTATCATAGCCTCGCACCACATCACCATGACCATAGGTTAATAACGTCAGAAGACTCGGATCCTCAATTCGCTCCGCTAATAACAGCGGCCAGGCGTTGGGATCATCCGCAGCAGGGTTAGCGATCACTTCGCAGGTAAAACCCATTTGCTCTAGATAAGGGATCATATGCTGGTGAAGATACACCGATAATTGCGGATATCCTTCAGGGGTTTGGCTTTCAGAGCGCACCGCAACACGTTCGCTCAATAATTTAAAAAACTCGCCGGATTCAAAATACTCGTTGATACTATCCATGGCTAATTGACGACTCATAACAACTCCTTTTTTGGCACACAGATGCCCGACCTTGCTCAAAAGGCAAGCATCCTCTCAATATAAAGATGAAAACAGCTCTCTAACCGGCTTTAGACCACGCGAATGATTCCAGATCCGGTAGACTTAAATCCGGATCGGGAGTAAGAATAGAGGCCAACAACGTTTGCGTATAGGGATGCTGAGGGTGTTCAAAGATCTGCTCGCGCGTGCCCTGCTCGACAATACAGCCCTGATTCATCACTGCCACACGATCTGATAAATATTCAACTACAGCTAAATTATGACTAATAAATAGGTACGTCAGGCCAAACTCCTGTTTCAGCTGCATCAACAAGTTTAAAATTTGCGCTTGAACCGATACATCGAGCGCAGAAGTTGGCTCATCACAGATCAAAATACGGGGGTGAAGAATCAGTGCTCGCGCAATGGCAACACGCTGACGCTGGCCACCAGATAATTGGCCAGGAAACATCTCTAGCAGTCGATCAGGCAAACCAACTTTCCTAGCAATATCAACAACCTGGCGCTTTTGATCCGATTTTGTACCGATTTTATGTAGTAATAATGGCAGACGAATAATGTCCTTAATGCGTTTGCGTGGATTAAGCGATGAATATGGGTCTTGAAAAACCGGTTGGATCATTCTGGCCAAGGCCATGCGCTTACTCAAATCAATCTCTTTACCATGAATCAACACATTCCCTTCGCTCGGTTGTAAAAGACCAAGAATCATCTTGGACAGAGTACTTTTCCCGCAGCCAGATTCGCCAACTAACCCCAACACTTCTCCGGCCTGGATCCGCAGACTGACACCATTAACAGCGGTAAATTGACGTTTTTCTTTCCATAGCCCCTGACTGATATCAAAGTGGCGAGTGAGATCACACAGTTCTAGTGCCAATGCCATTATGAAGCCTCCTTCACCGGATAAAGGGTCACAGGACAGCGCACCCAATGTTGTCCCTCACGTTGCTCTAGAGCTGGGATCGTTTCGCAGCATTGCTTCTTAGCGAGTTCGCAGCGATTAGCAAAAGCACAGCCTTGCGGTGTACCAATTAGACTCGGCACAACTCCGGCAATCGTTGCCAACTCTTGCCCAGACTGGGTTTTCCCCGGAATCGGAATACAATTAAGTAATCCTCGGGTGTAAGGATGCTGTGGACGACTATAGATCGCTTTAACACTTGCCATTTCAACAAATTGTCCCGCATACATTACCGCCACACGGTCAGCAATGCGTGCCACTACACCTAAGTCATGGGTGATAAAGATCACCGCCATCCCAAATTCCTGCTGGAGTTCTCGAATCAGCACTAAAATCTGTGCTTGAATCGTCACATCCAGTGCCGTCGTCGGTTCGTCAGCAATGATTAGGTCAGGTTCGCACATTAATGCCATGGCAATCATAATTCGCTGTCGAAGCCCACCAGATAATTCATGTGGATATTGGTTTAACCGCTCATCAGGAGATGGCACTCCCGCTCGATTAAGCAAATAAATTGCCCGCTCGTTAGCCTCTTTTCTAGAAATATGTTGATGTGTCATGATTCCTTCAGTGAGCTGATCCCCTAATTTAAATGATGGATTGAGCGAGGTCATCGGCTCCTGAAAAATCATCGACATATTTAATCCACGCAAACGGCTACGTGTTTTTTTCGGCATATGCAGCAAATCCTGCCCCAGAAACTCAAACTTATCGGCCTGGCACTGCGCCTTTTTCGGTAATAAATCCATCAGTGCCATAGAAGTCATTGATTTACCACAGCCTGATTCGCCTACAATACAGAGCATTTCACCGCGATTAACTGTAAAATCTAGCCCCCGCACTGCATTCAGAGGGCCATTTTCAGTCGGTAAACTTACCTGTAAGTTTTCGACATTCAAGATTGTCTCTTGCATTTTTTAGCTCCTGATTAACTGCGATTCTGTGGTGCATTCAAATCGCGCAGCCCATCACCTACCAAATTGATCGCCATCACCAATACCATTAACGCAATCCCCGGAATCGCAATCACCCAAGGCTGGAAGAACATATATGCTTTGCCCTCAGCCACCATTAATCCCCAGGATGGTAGCGGCGGCTGTACGCCTAACCCAAGAAATGACAAAGTCGCTTCGAGCAAAATCGCATGGGCCATCTCCAATGTCGCAACCACAATCAGTGGGCTTAAAATATTAGGTAATAACTCATGCAATAAAATATAAGGCGTTGATGCCCCGAGCACTTTAGCTGATGCAATAAATTCTGATTCACGCAATTGTTGGGTGGTGGCCCGAGCAACGACGGCAAATCGGTCCCACAACAGTACGCCAAGCAAGGTAATAATGATCGGCAGTGATCCCCCAACCAACGAGGCCATCGCCAAAGCCACTAAAATGACGGGCATCGACAGACGAGTAGTAATCAAGTAGCTGATCACTGAATCGGTTTTACCTCCGAAATAACCAGCTATAATGCCCAATGTAGTGCCAATTAACCCTGAGATAAACGCAGCTGCGATGCCTATAATCAGTGAGATTCGAGCGCCATATAATAATCGGCTCAGATAATCGCGACCTAATTTGTCCGTTCCTAAAATATGTTCCCATGACCCTTTAGCGTGCCATACCGGTGGGATCATCCGTTGACTTATATCTTGAGCATAGGGGTCATGTGGAGCGAGAATGGGAGCGAACAATGCACACAGTGCAATCATCAATAACAGCACACTACCCAGCATTAAACTATGGTGGCCTAGTACCCGTTTTAACGTTTTACGCCACATCGGGATCTCCGGCAAAACTGACTGATTGGCATTCATTGCGGTTGTAGACATAGGGCCTCCGTTATGCAATTCGCAATTTAGGATCGAGCAAGGCATTAAGCATGTCGGCTAAAAATGTCAACACGATATAAAACAGGGCGATAATAAGAACGATAGCTTGGACCACTGGATAATCGTTACGTGAGATTGAATCCCAAGCCAACTGGCCCAGCCCCTGCAATGAGAAGATCGATTCAACCACGACTGAGCCACCTAACATAAAACCAAGTTCAACAGCTAATAAGGCCACCACAGGAATAACTGCATTGCGCAATGCATGTTTAAGTATGACTTTGGTTTCACTAATCCCCTTTGCTCGCGCGGTTCGGATGTAATCAGAACCTAGCACCTCCAACATGCCGGTGCGGGTCAAGCGCATAATTGATGGCGTAGCGTAATAACCCAGAGCAATGGCGGGCAAGATGAAATTCCGCCACGAACCATTGCCAGCTACGGGTAACCAGTGCAACGTCACTGCAAATACGATGATCAAGACCAAGCTAAAAAAGAAGCTCGGCATAGCTTGACCAAACACAGCCACGAGTAACGCTAGCCGATCAATCCAAGTGTCTTGTTTAATCGCAGCAATCACACCCAACGGAATGGCAATAAAAGTCGCCACTGCAAGAGCAATACCGCCCAGCGTCATAGTAATGGGAAGACGTTGTGAAATGAGCGAACTGACCGATTCAGGGAAATAATAAGAGTTACCAAAATCAAAGTGCAACGCTCCCCATAACCAGTGAAAATATTGCACAAAGATAGGTTGATTTAAGCCAAACTGAACGCGAATTTTAGCAACCTGTTCAGCAGTCGCTTCAGGCCCGGCAATGGACGTTGCCAGATCCCCCGATAAATGTAACAACATGAAACAGACCATAGATACCGTGAGGGCAACCCCCAGCGCCATGCATAATCTGCGTAGCATATATTTCAACATATCAACCTCTGTTAGCTTAATACAGCGCAATTATTTCCAGCTTGATTGCCAAAAACGAGGCAGTTCATCCGGATAAGCTTTAAACTTCAGCTCCGAAGTGAACGCGTAGTTACTTGAATAGGTAAATAACGGAGCCCAATAGGCATTTTTGGTAATTTTATGAATCGCCTTACCATAGAGTTCTTTGCGCCGGGTGGGATTGACTGACGTATCAGCCTCAGATAACCATTTAATAACCTGTTGATCTTTATCCTCGTCGTCTGCTCCGCCTTTAAAATAGACACTGATAATCGCTGAGACATCGTTAATCGAGTATGACCCCCAAGTTTGGAACGAAATTGGCACTTTACCGGCTCGTTGTTTATCGCGTAGTGCGGCATAAGTCATAAAGTGTAACCGCGCTTTAATACCAACTTTTCTAAGATCGCCAATCACCGCTTCCACATAGTCACGGTTGCGATAAGCATAAATATCAGTTGTAAAGCCATTGGGATAGCCCGCTTGAGCTAACAACTCTTTCGCCTTTTTGGGATCATAAGGATACTTAACAGCATCTTGCTGCTCACAGCCAAACTGAGATGGGAAACATGGAGCACTCAGCGCATGGCTGCCACCACGGACCATCGATTCCGCCATACCTTGACGATTCATCGCATAGTTCACCGCTTCACGCACTTTGAGTTTTCGAAATGGCGCACTTGCTGGACTCGAGCCAATGTTATTCATGGTTAAAAAACCAACGCGCATCGTTTCGCTGGAGAGCACGGTGATATTGGGCATCTTTTTGAGTTGATCTGCTTGATCCGATGGCACTCGCCAAATCCAGTCCACTTGACCTGTCATAAGTTGTGCCACTTGCGTATCCGAATCAGGGATCACGACAAATTTAAGTTTCCCTATATGAGGCTGGCCCAGCGGGCTCTCTTTGAAATAATGTGGATTTTTCACCATATCCACTTCTTGGCCATTAATCACTTTGACAATCTGATAAGGGCCGGTCCCTATAGGGGCTTTGTCAAAACCTTTCAACCCCACTTTTTTAAAGTACTTCGCTGGATAAATCGGTAACGGGCCAGCTAAATACTCAATCGCTGCAGGAAAAGGTTTATTCAAGACGAACTCAACCGTGTATTTACCCAATTTATTAACATGTTTTATCCAGCTAATATTTTGCAGCGTAACCACTTTAGAAGAGGGTTTTAACGCATAGTTAAAGGTAAATGCCACATCATCGGCACTAAATGGGTCGCCATTTTGAAATTTCACATCTTTACGTAGATGCACGACCAAATGTGTTGGATCTTTCCACTTCCACTGGGTTGCCAGCTGAGGTTTATATTTACCCGTGTTTGGATCACGATATATGAGAGTGTCCCATGCCAGATGCCCTAAGATAACGCCTTCACGCAGGTTATTATGATAGGGGCTGATATTCTCAGGCCAACTGTTTGAGGCGTATACCAGTGTATCGTCGGATTTACCAGCAATGGCACTGGTGGAACTGACAGCAAGAGTTGAGGCAACTAATAATGAGAGTCCGTGCTTAACCAAAGACATAAGTATTTCCTTATCTTTCATTCTGGTGAAATCATCCCTCAAGCACTTTTGATAAAGTTACAAGTTCAACTCTCTTAATTCACCACCAGCGCTTGCCGAGAACTTATCAAGTGAAACAAAAAAAATCTATAAAAACAATTAATTACATGTCAATAAAGATAGCTTTAGCGAATCACTTATATTCCATGCTATGGTATTAAAAACATTGCCACAATTAGTAATTTAGCAATAAAAAGTTGCCAAATTGGCAATGATATCGCTTCATTTTTGGGCACTCATTTGGTGAGTTTCTTGGAGATTAAAATGGCATCGTTTCATCATCTAACAGCACCCGCGCTGCGCTACTTCTTAGACGTTGCAAAGTTTGGTTCAATCAGTGAAGCATCTGCGCACCTTAATGTGGCAAGCAGTGCAATTAGCCGTCAGATTTCATCCCTAGAAGAGCAATTAAACACGCCATTATTTGAGCGAAAACCTCGCGGAATGATGTTAAGTGCAGCAGGAGAATTGCTAGCTGCTTATGCCAGAAAGGTCACATTAGAAACAAACCGCGTTATTGATGAAATTGCCGCACTGGAAGGATTAGAAAAAGGCAAAGTAACGGTTGCTTCTACTGAAGGATTTAGTATGGAATTTTTGCCTTTTTGTATCAGAGATTATCAAAAGGCATTTCCGGGAATTTACTTTCAGGTGGAAGTATTTGCACCTCATGAGGTTTCTAAAGCAGTACAGAATGGGGACGCTGACATTGGTTTGGCATTCAGTTTAACCCCAGTCTCCAACATCCGTGTCATCCATTCACAGCCTGCGCCAATTTTGGCGCTCATCCCCAATCACCATCCACTGGCGAATAAAAAACGAGTAAGTCTTCGGCAAATTTGTGCCTATCCACTCGCATTGCCTTACCCTGATACAACCGTCAGGCAGCTATTTGATATTTGTGCCAGTCAGCAAGGACTCGCTTACACCCCTGCATTTGTTAGCAATTACATGTCGGCGCTTAACCAATTTACCATTTCGGGTGCAGGGATCTCTTTAGCTGGCGAGATATCGGTCCGCAAAAGAGTCGAACAAAACCTCTTTAAGGCCATCCCGATCCGTGACAAAGGAATGGGCATTCGTAATTTGGAGGTACAGATATTAGCAGGACGGACTCTGCCTAAAGCGGTTAGCTCATTTTGTCAATTCATTATCGAGCACATGAATAGTAATGAATCAGATAGCCATCAAGATATCAGCCAATGATCAACACACTCCAAGATTTCTTTAAATAATCAAAATCTTATAATAAAAAAACCATTCTCGTTTAAACTCAGAGAATGGTAAAGTCACGTGGTTTAGTGAGCAATCACATTAAACTTGCTAGCCGTTGCGATACAAATAACTATAACCGTTAATCGCTGGGACCCCGCCTAAATGGGCATATAAAACTTTTGAACCTTTAGGGAAAAAACCTTTACGAGTTAAGTCAATCAACCCTTGCATTGATTTACCTTCATAGACAGGGTCAGTCATCATCCCTTCTAATCGAGCACTCAGCCGAATCGCTTCGTTTGTTTCATTCGATGGCACTCCATAGGCAGGATACGCATAGTCATCGATAATGACCACATCATCTTTAGTAATGGGTTGCTGCAGTTCGACTAAATCTGCAGTCTGTTGGGCAATCCGCAAAACCTGCGCGTGATTCTGCTCTGGCGTTGCTGAGGCATCAATGCCGATGACATGCTTCGCACGGCCATCCGCGGCAAACCCGACGACCATGCCAGCCATCGTTGAACCTGTCACTGTGCAGACAACAATGTAGTCAAACTTAAACCCGAGTTCAGCCTCTTGCTCGCGAACTTCCTGAGCAAAATTGACGTAACCTAGCCCTCCTAATGGATGTTCAGATGCACCAGCTGGAATTGGATAAGGTTTTCCGCCTTTAGCTTCCACATCTTTAAGGGCATTTTCCCAGCTCTGACGAATGCCGATATCAAACCCTTCATCAATCAATTCAACCTGAGCCCCCAATACACGACTCATTAAAATATTACCGACGCGATCATAAACAGCATCATTAAAAGGAACCCAGCTTTCCTGAACTAATCGACACTTCATCCCAATTTTAGCGGCAACAGCTGCCACCTGGCGAGTGTGGTTAGACTGAACACCACCGATAGTCACCAGTGTATCAGCGCCTTGTTTAATAGCGTCTGGAACAATATATTCCAATTTGCGAACTTTATTGCCACCGAAAGCCAACCCACTATTGCAGTCTTCACGTTTGGCATAAATTTCAACATCTCCACCCAGATGTTCAGATAGACGGCTGAGCTTTTCAATTGGAGTCGGACCAAATGTAAGTGGATAGCGTTCAAATTTTTCCAACATAATCGATTCCTTTTACGTCACATGGTTAATTTCATCGATTATTAGCCTACCTTCTATAAAATGAAATGTGCTTTCTTATTTTTAATAATTTTTTAATTTTTATTTCTTTTAACTATTATTTTTGATAAAAATTAATAATATTCAATATTAAAATGAAAGATTATTTCGATGGTAGATTTAGATAAAATCGATCGTCAGTTACTACGCTTGCTGCAGGATGATGGTCGATTAAGCAACGCAGAACTTTCTGAAAAAGTCCATATCAGTCAAGCAACCTGTCATCGTCGAGTCAATCGGCTCTTTGAAAGCGGGTTGATTCGTTCGGTACACGCACAGATTGCCCCGAAGGCGGTAAACTTGGGGACGCTAGTAATTGTCGGAGTCGTCTTAGATCGTTCTACGCCCCAGAGTTTTGCTGATTTTGAACAAGCAATTACTCAATTACCAATGATTTTAGACTGTCAATTAGTCGCTGGAGAATTTGACTACTTACTCCGTGTGCGGGTTAAAGATATTGAAGATTTTAACGATCTACACGCCAAACAACTGATTGCACTGCCAGCCGTTCGACAAATTCGCACTTTTTTTGTGATGAAAGAGGTCATCGATAGTGCGCTTTTGCAATTTTAGAGTGTATTAAGAAAGGTGCATCGACAACATATTTTGCGCTCAGAAGATTCCTTGAGGCGATTCGGCTCAGTTTGAAGCTTTCTGCACCTGATAAATCACAATTTAGGTGATGAACTATTGAACTAAGCGAATAGATAAAAAGGCCAGCACCATCAATTGCCAGCCTTTTCTTAGACTAAATAGTTTTAGGCATCTTTCCAAATATCGGCGGCAATGTCATTAATCAGACGGATTTTATTCCATTGGTCATCGACACTCAGTTTGTTGCCTTCTTCTGTTGAAGCAAAGCCACATTGTGGGCTCAAGCATAGATTAGCCAAAGGCACATACTCAGTTGCTTCCTTAATACGCGCCTTAATTAGGTCTTTATCTTCCAGCTCCGGAAATTTTGAAGTAACTAAACCTAAGACAATCCGACTACTGTTATGATGCCAGTGACGAAGCGGCGCAAAATCCCCTGCACGATCATTATCATATTCTAAAAAGTAGCCATCATAGTTAGTTGCGAACAGCGCTTGAGCAATTGGCTCATAGCCACCAGAGAATAGCCAAGATGAAGCATGATTTCCCCGACATACATGTGTCGTGATAACCATATCAGAGGGTTTATCGCAAAGCGCGTCATTGATAATTTGGGCACAGATTTCCGCGATGCTATCAGCATCGATCTCTTTGGCTTTTAACTCTTCACGTTTGTTCGCATCAGCTAAGAACGCCCAGTTGGTATCATCAAACTGCAAGTAACGACAACCAGCGGCGTAATAGGCTCTTATAGCATCTTTATAAGTCGTGACCAGATCCGCATAAAAATCAGCTAAGTCAGGATAGATTTCAGCCACTTTTGATGACCCATCATTTGCCAGCAGTTCCTGACGCAAAATCATCGTTGGGCTAGGAATGGTTGCTTTAGCCGTATGTTGACCATCCGCTTCGGCCACTTTTTTCAAATATGCAAAATGCGTCAAGAAAGGATGATTTGCATTAAATGAAATTTGATCAATCACCCGAATGTTATAAGAAGGTGCCGCTTTACCATGGAATTTTTGATTGTATCCCTGCGTAGGAACGAACCCTTCGATTCCATTTAAGCTTTCGATGAAATCGAGATGCCAGAAACCACGACGAAATTCACCATCAGTAATCACTTTTAATCCAGCGGCTTTTTGCTGTTCAACCAATTCGTTGATTGCGCAGTCTTCAACACGAGCCAATTCTTCTTTAGAGATGTGGCCTGCTCTAAAGTCTTTACGAGCTTGATGCAGGTAATCTGGGCGTAAATAACTCCCGACGACATCAGAGCGAAATGGAGGGCGAATAGCCATGAAAAATTCCTCTTACATTTTGAGTGATATTGCACTCATCATATTAGATGGCTAGACGTCTGTTAATGGTAATTTAAACTATTATCTGAATTATGAAAATATTTCATCATCACAAATGCAGCTCTCACCATTTCTACTCACTGATTGGCAAAACGAAGTAGATCATCCCCATCAAGTCGATAGATCACCCATTCATCTTGCGCTTTTGCACCAATTGAGCGATAAAAATCAATCGCTGGCTGATTCCAGTCCAATACACACCATTCAAAACGTCCGCAACTCTTGGCCACTGCAATTTGTGCAACATGTTTTATCAAGGCTTTACCAACCCCCTGTCCTCGGCACTGTGGCGAGACATAAAGATCTTCTAAATAAAGGCCATTTTTACCGAGCCATGTTGAATAATTATAAAAATACACGGCATACCCCATCGCTTCACCAGCCACTTCACAGATCAATGCATGGGCCGTCGCACTTTTAGAAAATAAACTCTGCTCTATATCACTAATACTTGCTGTTACATCTGCTGGACGCTTTTCATAATCAGCCAGTTGCTGAATTAAACCCAAAATTGTCGCTGCATCATCAAACCTGGCGGGGCGAATCGTTACATCTCTCATAATCTCTCCAACTGATTGATCCAAATTATTTGCTATCGTTTTATTTGTCTTTTAAAAGGTAAAACCGCCTCGAGTAGATAAGAAGAGTTAGGTGTTTTAACAATCCAACTCTCAAACGATTTCTCTTTTATCTATTGGCGCCACACGCGAGTCGCTGAGCCATTGTTGGCTAAAACCTCTTGTCAAACAATGGACATATCGTTAAAAGTACAACTCAACAAACGAATAAGCGCCAGGAAAATCAAGTTATGCTGAATTTACCATCAAAAGAGATCATTAATTCGTCATTTGGTATATAATTCAGCCAAACGGGCTGAATTTGCATTTTTTTGCCAAAAAAGAGGTTGACGCTCGATGGTCATATCAGCATAATACGCGCCGCAGCAACGGAGAAGTCGCTGTGAAATGTTGTTGGCTATGTAGCTCAGTTGGTTAGAGCACAGCACTCATAATGCTGGGGTCGCAGGTTCAAGTCCCGCCATAGCCACCAAACTTGAAAAAGTTAAACAACATACTGAAAATGCGGAAGTGGCGGAATTGGTAGACGCGCTAGATTTAGGTTCTAGTACCGTAAGGTGTGAGAGTTCAAGTCTCTCCTTCCGCACCATTTTCAGAGGCTGTAGGGGTATAGCCAAGTGGTAAGGCAACGGGTTTTGATCCCGTCATGCGCTGGTTCGAATCCAGCTACCCCTGCCATACTCCTGGTGAAATATTTAGGGGTTTTTTTATACAGGGGTATAGCCAAGTGGTAAGGCAACGGGTTTTGATCCCGTCATGCGCTGGTTCAAATCCAGCTACCCCTGCCAAACTGGCTATGTAGCTCAGTTGGTTAGAGCACAGCACTCATAATGCTGGGGTCGCAGGTTCAAGTCCCGCCATAGCCACCATTATGTAGCACAGTTGTTTGATAAAATTCAAAATTTGAAAACCGGTTGACTGGCAAATCGTGATGATTATAATTTCCGCCAATCGGCATCTCGCAAGAGTCCTGTAGGGGTATAGCCAAGTGGTAAGGCAACGGATTCTGATTCCGTCATTCGTTGGTTCGAGTCCAGCTACCCCTGCCACCATTTTTTAAAAAAGCCTGTTTATGACAGGCTTTTTTATTTCTCTAAATTATTTATATTTTTTATCAAAATTATTTAAGATAAGGCACTAAACTCATTGCACCTTATCCATATACGTTCATTCAATCAATTGATCCCCAAGGCATAACGCAGTGCCTTAGTCTTAGCCACGCCAGCATGCTCAGCAACAATGATCCCCGCACGACGAATTGTTTTAACGAGTGAATGTGGATGAGAAAACCCCTTATAAAATAGATCCATCGCCGACTGCATCAATAAATTATCGCACTTACGCTGACGTTGATACTTCACAAGCAAAGTTTCAAAGGGCTCATTTAAAGAGTGCTCTTTAAAGATGCGAAGCAAAGTTGCAACATCCTTAAAACCAATATTCACCCCCTGCCCTGCCAACGGATGAATTGTATGCGCACTATCACCCGCTAAAACCACTCGGCCTTTAAAATATTGATGAACATGCCGACGAACCAATGCAAAGTTAGCCCAATCAAGCAGTTCAAACTCACCTTCAAGCGCTGGAAAAGCCGCTTGGATCTGAGTTTTTAAAGCATCTGCCTTTAACCCTTGCAGTGATTTAATCCGAGCGCTCTGGTCATACCAAATCAAGGTTCCATAATCATCATACAATGGCAACAATGCGCGAGGGCCGCTAGGGTAAAACTCCTGCCAGGTAATGCGTTCTGGAGCCTTAGCGAACTTCACATTTATACTTAAACAGCGTTGTCGATAATCCCACCCGGTAATACCAAGCCCCGTCTGCTGTCGAACGGTAGATTTAGCTCCATCAGCGCCAACTACCAGCAATGCTCGGATTGACTGCTGCTGATAGGTCAAAGTGGCATGCGTTGGTGTCTGAGTCAGCTGCCAATCATTCCATGGCAATAGCGTTACCCCAAGTTCGCGACAGCGCTGCCATAGAGCCAATTGGACGATGCGATTTTCAATCATGTAGCCTAAGTGATCCTGCCCGACCTCGTGGCAGTCAAATTTAAGTTTATCAGTTTGTCCCGCTTCCCAAGTTTGCAACCCGATATATGGCGTCAGGCGCATCTTTTCGATAAATGGCCAAGCACCAAGTTCACGAAGTAACCGCTCACTACCTAAACTAAAAGCGGATAAACGCAAATCTGGCCTCGAGTGTGGGTCAAACGCAGCCGGAGTTGAAGGGTCAATCATTGCCACTTTACGCTGCTGCATGGCAAATCCACAAGCGATGGCGGCGCCGACCATTCCGCCACCGACCACGACGATATCGTATTGTTGCATAATCTTTGGAACAAATGGTTGATAGCTATTAGTTTACTACGATAGGTCACATATCCCAACGCTATCTTTTTCATCTATATGCGACAAACTGAGGGCATTCACATTTACAATAGCATCAACAAAATATGATATTGGTTTAAACTTCATAAGCTTAGCAAGTGACATGGCTTTGTCTCTAGGGAAAGCTGAGCTTTAGCGGTTAAATTTTGTTCAAATTAAATGCATTTTGAACGGATCGTATTCTGAGGATGTTTAATGCATTAAGCCAAAACAGACAACAAAGTTCAAAGTGCATTTAAGTCAACTCGCTGGGCCGTATCTGAAGCAAACTTATCCAGCGTTATACGTTATTTTTTGGCTGATGGTTACACTGCAAACGTCTGCCTTGCCTAAAATCCGCCTCGGATTGCTGCAAAAAGAATCACAAAAGAACAACATTCCCTAGTCAGTGGGACTTGAAAAAAGTAAAATACGTCTCCATTTTCGACCTATAAACAAACTGAGTGAAAGCATGGCCAAAAAACTGCATATAAAAACCTGGGGCTGCCAGATGAACGAGTATGATTCATCCAAAATGGCAGAACTGCTGGATGCAACTCACGGCTATGAGCTCACAGAAGATCCCGCGCAAGCGGATGTGCTGTTGCTCAACACCTGTTCCATCCGCGAAAAGGCTCAGGAAAAAGTGTTCCATCAGTTGGGACGCTGGAAAAATTTAAAAGCAAGTAACCCTGAACTCGTCATCGGTGTTGGGGGTTGTGTTGCCTCTCAAGAAGGTGCGGCTATTCGCGAACGTGCCCCATTTGTCGATATCGTCTTTGGACCACAAACTTTACATCGTTTACCCGAGATGATTAAAAAAGTCCGTCAAGAACATGGTTCAGTTGTAGATATCAGCTTCCCGGAAATCGAAAAATTTGATCGTCTGCCAGAGCCACGAGCTGAAGGCCCTTCGGCTTTTGTTTCGGTCATGGAAGGTTGCAATAAATACTGCTCATTTTGTGTTGTCCCCTACACTCGCGGGGAAGAAATTAGTCGGCCACTGGACGATGTGCTCTATGAAATAGCTACATTAGCCGAGAAAGGCGTGCGTGAAGTCAACCTGTTGGGGCAAAATGTGAACGCCTATCGTGGCACCATGCACGATGGCAACATCTGTAGTTTTGCAGAGCTGTTACGCTATGTTGCGAGCATCGATGGGATTGACCGGATTCGCTATACCACCAGCCATCCAGTTGAATTTACTGACGATATTGTGGAAGTCTATAAAGACACACCAGAACTAGTCAGTTTTTTGCATCTGCCGGTACAAAGTGGCTCTGATCGGATTTTAACACTGATGAAGCGGCCTCATACCGCATTAGAATATAAATCGATTATCCGTAAATTACGTAAGGCACGTCCGGATATCGAAATTAGTTCTGATTTTATTGTTGGATTCCCCGGGGAAACCGACGAAGACTTTGCCAAAACAATGGAACTGATCGAGCAAGTTAATTTCGATATGAGTTTCAGCTTTATTTACAGCCCTCGTCCTGGGACACCGGCTGCAGATTTACCCGATGACGTTACCGAAGAGACCAAAAAGCAGCGGTTGTACATTCTTCAAGACCGCATCAACCAGCATGCAATGCAGTTCAGTCGCCGGATGCTTGATAGCGAGCAGCGAATTCTGGTGGAAGGACCATCCAAGAAAAATCCGATGGAGTTGCGTGGTCGAACCGAGAATAATCGGGTTGTAAACTTTGAAGGTCATCCCGAACTGATTGGTCAGTTTGTAGATGTGTTAATTACGGATGTGTTTCCTAATTCATTACGCGGTAAGCTGGTGCGGGATGAATCGCAAATGGACTTACGCGTACATACGACGCCAAATGCGATCATCAATAAAAATACCACTGAGCAACCCAATGAACTAGGGGTCACTACTTTTACCCCATAACTTATCAGAGATGCCATATAACGGCATCTCTATTATAAGCTTAGGAGCAATGCCGAAACGGCTTTGATAAACATTGACGAAAAACTTAAAGACTCTCGAATTTAATTTAGAACCAGCCGACAGCAAACGCCTGGCCAGCTTATTTGGCCCGTTTGACGACAATTTGCGCCAAATAGAGCGCCGATTGGGCCTTGAAATCACCTATCACAATGAACATATCACGCTTGTGGGGCAACCGACTCACGCCGAAGCGGGCCAATCCATTTTAAAACAGTTATATGTTGATACACAGCCGATGAAGGGACACGGCGTACCAGATCTAGAACCAGAGCAAGTTCATCTGGCAATTAAAGAAAGTGGTGTGTTAGAGCAGGCTCAGGAAACTCGTTACCACGAAAAACAGACCACGATTACAACCAAACGCGGTGTTATTAAGCCACGAACCCCCAATCAGGCTGACTACATTGGCCGCATCTTAAATCATGATGTCACCTTTGGCATTGGCCCAGCTGGGACCGGCAAAACTTATCTGGCGGTAGCCTGCGCAGTTGATGCCCTAGAACGCCAAGAAGTTCGCCGCATTCTATTAACTCGCCCAGCGGTCGAAGCCGGCGAAAAACTGGGATTTCTTCCCGGCGATTTAAGTCAGAAAGTCGACCCTTATCTACGCCCACTTTATGATGCCTTATTTGAAATGCTGGGTTTTGAACGCGTTGAAAAGTTAATTGAACGCTCGGTCATTGAGATCGCACCGCTCGCTTATATGCGTGGACGCACCCTCAATGATGCCTTCATCATCCTTGATGAAAGCCAGAACACCACGACTGAGCAGATGAAAATGTTCTTAACTCGCATTGGCTTTAACTCCAAAGCAGTCATTACTGGTGATATCACCCAGATAGACCTGCCAAGGCACCAAAGTTCTGGGCTACGTCATGCCATTCGAGTATTACGTGATGTAGATTCATTAAGTTTCCATTTCTTTAAATCAGCTGATGTCGTGCGCCACCCTGTGGTTGCGGAAATAGTCGAAGCCTATGAAGCCTTCGATCAATCCCAACGACGTGACAATCAGCAACAAGATGACCGTTAAATGAACGCAATTGTAGACAGGCAAATTGCCTGCGAAGAAAACGGGTATATTCCCGCAGAAGAAGAACTTACTCTTTGGGCTAGTGAAGCTTTAAAAGCATGCAAGGTCGAAGGAGAACTGACAGTTCGTATTGTTGAACCGAATGAAAGTCAAAGCCTAAATTTTCAGTTCCGGGGCAAAGATAAACCTACCAATGTATTGTCGTTTCCGTTTACCGCTCCTGCTGGAATTACAACTGACCTGTTAGGGGACCTAGTGGTCTGTAAGGTCATTGTCGAGTCCGAAGCAGACGAACAGTTAAAACCATTATCACATCATTGGGCACATATGGTTGTACACGGTTGTTTGCATCTGCTAGGTTATGATCATATAGAAGATGATGAAGCACAACAGATGGAATCGTTAGAAGTCGATATTTTAGCCACTCTTGGAATTGCAAATCCCTATGAAGATTTGCTTGATAAGGAATTATAGTCACTGATGAGCGACGAAAATTCTCATTCTGGAAGCGGTTCTGCCAAATCTTGGCTTGATAAAGTTGGCCAGTGGCTACAAGGCGAACCGCAAAATAAACAACAGTTAGTGGACGTCATTCAGGATGCCAACGAGCGTGATTTAATCGATCAAAGCACGACTGAAATGATTGAAGGAGTTTTAGAAGTTGCCAGCCTTCGGGTTCGGGACATTATGATCCCTCGTTCACAGATGATCACTATCGATATTACCAATACGGTTGAACAATTTTTACCGATTATAATTCATGCTGGCCACTCTCGTTTTCCGGTCATAAATGAAGATAAAGACCACATCGAAGGAATTTTGCTAGCCAAAGATCTGCTACTTTATGGCTTTGACCAGCACGACCACAAACTAGAACTATCTAAAATTCTACGCCCAGCCGTAGTTGTCCCTGAGAGTAAACGCTTAGATAAATTACTCAAAGAGTTTCGCTCAGAGCGTTACCATATGGCGATTGTGGTTGATGAGTTTGGAGGGGTCTCCGGTCTTGTTACCATTGAAGATATTCTTGAAGTAATTGTCGGTGATATCGAAGATGAGTTTGTTAAAGCCCAAGAGATGCGAAAGAACACCCGGCGAATTAACAGCAGTACATTTGCTGTCAATGCCCTGACTAGCATTGAAGATTTTAATGAGGCTTTTAACGCGCAGTTAGCGGATGAAGAGGTTGACACAATCGGTGGGCTCGTCACGCACGCCTTTGGCCACCTCCCCGCCCGAGGCGAAAAAATAACGATCGATGGCTATTTATTTAAAGTAAGTAGCGCTGATCGCCGCCGCGTGATTCAGATTCAGGTCACGATTCCTGAACTAGTCAAACATTCATCGGTTGATAGTTAAAGACTCAAATCGATAGACCAAGCCTAACGCATGGCATCGCCCGTTGCTTTAGGCTTTTTCATCTCATAACTTTTCGCAATTATTGGCATTTACCTGCCTTTCTCGGTTAGACTCATCTGCACTTTATCTTATCTAAAGAGGAACAGTTGTCGTGCTGAAAACTTTACCGGCCTGCCTTATTGCATTAATTGCCGGGGCAATTGCTTCATTTTCTTTTGCACCTTATCAGTTGTGGCCAATCATATTTGTCTCTTTTGCCGGGCTCATATACTGCCTTGAGCACTCGCAAGCACCTTTTCGGATTGGTTTATTCTTCGGCTTAGGCCTTTTTTGTACTGGCTTGCGCTGGGTCCATGTCAGTATGTATCTATTTGGTGGCATTCCGCTGACGGTTAGTTACTTGTTAGTTTTTGTGCTGGCATTGTATCTAGCGCTGTTCCCGGCACTGGCTTGTTATTTAGCCTGTAAATGGCCTTACCCTCGCTCCGCTGCTTTTCGCTATTTGGCTTTTCCTGCCGCATGGATGGTTGGAGAGTGGTTAAGAGCTCGTCTACTCACTGGTTTTCCATGGTTGATGCCCGGATATAGTCAGGTGAGTACACCTCTGGCAAACTTTGCCAGTATTGTGGGCGTTTATGGTGTGAGTGTTATCGTTTTATGGGTTGCAGCTGCGCTCTATAGCGCTTTGTGTTCATTTACAAAATCCACTAGTAGGCGTCAAGGACTCATCGCCCTTAGCATCATTGTTGTTGCTTTTGCCTTGGGCACCGTACTGAAAAATGTGACATTGACTCACGCGGAAAAACCGCTCTCCGTAACGCTGGTACAGGGGAATGAATCAATTGCGACAAAATGGGCGGCGCCCAATCGCATCCCGACTCTAAATCGTTACTGGAAAATGACACGGGATAGCAAAGCAGATATCGTGGTCTGGCCAGAATCGGCACTACCATTTACCGAATACGAGGCTAAAGATTACCTTAAAACAATGGATCACATATTGACCCAGCGACATCAAACCCTCATCACCGGTATTATCCATCAGAATCAACAAACGCAACAATATTACAATGCGCTGGTTGTACTGGGCCAAAAAACAGCAGATGTCGCCAAGAGTCAGCCATACCAATACAACGGTCCAGACCGTTATTACAAACGCCATTTATTACCAATTGGCGAATTTGTCCCATTTGCCTCTATATTGCGACCTCTGGCAAAGCTTTTTGATCTGCCGATGTCCAATTTTTCGCGGGGCAAACCAGACCAACCACCGATAGAGGTCAAAGGTCACCATTGGCTGTCCGCTATCTGTTACGAAATTGCCTTTGGCACCGAGCTAAATGCCATGATGAAGCCAGATATTGATACGATTTTAACCATCAGTAATGATACTTGGTTTGGTCACTCCATTGGTCCAGCGCAACACTTGCAGATAGCACAGATGCGAGCCATTGAGTTTCAACGCCCGGTCGTACGGGCGACTAATACAGGAATAACCGCATTAATTAATCGCCATGGAGAAATTAGTGCAGAATTGCCGATGTTTAAAACATTAGCTCTCAATGGCACCATTATCCCAGCGACAGGCCAAAGTATCTATCAACGTATTGGTCTGTGGCCGATTTACATTTTATTTATCATCGCGCTTATAGGCTATTGGATGGCGGCTAAACGTGTGAAAAATTCACCACAAAACAGGTTGGATTAGCCTCACTACTGATGCAAATTACAGCAAAAGAAGCAGATTATCGTACCAGTAGAACCTGTAGCTATTGTTGTCTGGGCAAGGAGCCAGTATCCTATAGGGCTTATGACCAGATTCATTTTGAACAATCTAAATTTCCGGAAATGAACACCCATGCAAGAGCAATATAACCCGCACGACATTGAACCCCAGGTCCAAAAAAATTGGGAACAAGAACAGACATTTAAAGTCACCGAACAACCCGGTAAAGAAAAATTTTATTGCCTGTGTATGTTTCCTTACCCAAGTGGTCGATTACACATGGGGCATGTGCGTAACTATACACTGGGTGATGTCATTTCTCGCTATCAACGGATGCAGGGCAAAAATGTTCTGCAACCGATGGGTTGGGATGCCTTTGGCTTGCCTGCCGAAAATGCTGCAATTAAGCACAAAACGGCACCGGCAAAATGGACCTACGAAAATATCGATTACATGAAAAAACAGCTCAAACAGCTGGGTTTTGGTTACGACTGGGATCGTGAGATTGCGACCTGTCGACCAGAGTATTATCGATGGGAACAATGGTTCTTCACCAAGCTTTATGAAAAAGGGCTGGTTTATAAAAAGATGGCCACGGTTAACTGGGATCCAGTTGATCAGACGGTTTTGGCTAACGAACAGGTCGTAGATGGTCGAGGTTGGCGTTCAGGAGCGCTCGTCGAGCAAAAAGAGATCCCACAATGGTTTGTCAAAATTACCGCCTATGCTGAAGAGTTACTGAACGATTTAGACCAAATGGATGAATGGCCTGAACAGGTCAAAACCATGCAACGTAACTGGATTGGACGCTCCGAAGGGGTTGAAATCAAATTTACTGTTGCTGGCGAACAAGACTCTTTTGAAGTCTACACCACTCGCCCAGATACAATTTTTGGTGTCTCCTATGTCGGTGTTGCCGCAGGCCATCCACTGGCCGTAAAAGCAGCCGCAACTAACCCAAAACTGGCTGAATTTATCGAGCATTGTAAAAACACCAAGGTTGCCGAAGCAGATATGGCAACGATGGAAAAGCTAGGGATGGATACTGGCCTGAAAGCAATTCATCCGCTCACAGGCGAGGAAGTGCCAATCTGGGTCGCAAATTTTGTATTGATGGATTATGGTTCAGGTGCTGTTATGGCCGTGCCAGCTCATGACGAACGCGATTTTGAATTTGCCAACAAATATAATCTGCCATTAAAAGCAGTGATCCTTGATGAGCAAGGTCAAGCCCCCGATTTGTCGGAACAGGCCTATACCGAGAAAGGAACACTATTTAATTCAGGTCAATTTGACGGTTTAGACTTTCAAGCAGGCTTTGATGCCATTGCTCAAGAGTTAAAATCTCAGGGCAAGGGTGAGAAAAAAGTAAACTATCGACTACGTGATTGGGGCGTTTCGCGGCAACGTTACTGGGGATCTCCCATTCCTATGCTAAATTTGGAAAATGGCGATGTCGTTCCAGTTCCTGAAGACCAACTGCCCGTCATTTTACCTGAAGATGTGGAAATGGACGGTGTTAAATCGCCAATCAAAGCAGATCCAAGCTGGGCAGAAACGACTTATAAAGGCGAAAAAGCTTTTCACGAAACCGATACCTTCGATACATTTATGGAATCGAGCTGGTATTATGCAAAATTCTGCTCAACCAGTGACGAAGTGATGCTCGATCCGAAAGCCGCAAACTATTGGTTACCAGTGGACCAATATATTGGTGGAATTGAACACGCAATTTTACATCTGCTTTATGCTCGTTTCTTTCATAAATTACTGCGTGATACAGGTCTAGTGGAATCTGATGAGCCGTTTAAACGGCTGCTGACACAGGGCATGGTATTAGCCGACGCATTCTATTTTGAAGACGAAAAAAACGGACAGAATTGGATTTCACCATTAGATGTTCAGGTTGAGCGCGATGACAAAGGGCGTATCACCAAAGCAACCCATGCGCAGACCGGTCAATCACTTGAATATGCGGGCATGAGTAAAATGTCCAAATCGAAAAATAATGGTATTGACCCACAATTGATGGTCGAAAAGTATGGCGCAGATACCGTTCGCCTGTTTATGATGTTTGCCGCTCCTGCAGAGCAAACGCTGGAATGGCAAGACTCAGCTGTCGATGGTGCACACCGTTTCTTACGTCGTATTTGGCGTCAGTGCTATGAATTAACCAGCGCCGGCAGCAATGAAGCTTATGATGTAACAGCATTAAGCCAAGACCAGCAAGAGCTGCGCCGTGAACTCCATAAAACCATTGCAAAAGTCAGTGATGATATTGGTCGCCGTCAAACTTTTAATACAGCAATTGCTGCTATTATGGAGTTGATGAACCGAATTACTAAACAAGATTACAGCAATGCTACAACTCGAGCGATTGGATATGAAGCAATGCAGGCAGTCATTTTAATGTTGAGCCCCATTACGCCTCATATTTGTCATGTATTATGGCAAGAGCTCGGCCACAGTGATTCAATTGAAACCGCGCCTTGGCCTGTTGCTGACAAAGAGGCGATGGTTGAACAAACCAAGCTGGTTATTGTTCAGGTCAACGGGAAACTGCGGGCGAAGCTGACCGTCGCGGCAGATGCAGACAAAGACACCGTCCAGAAACTAGCCATGGAAGACGAAAACGCGGCTCGCTTTATCGAGGGAAAAACGATTCGCAAAGTCATCTACGTTCCAGGTAAGCTTCTGAATATCGTAGCCAATTAAGCGAGATATAGCTCAATGAGTAACGTTAATCAGTGCCCTTCTGGGGCACTTGTAAGTCATCTGGCAAAACGGATTAGCCAATTAGGGATATTGGCGTTAAGTATTATATTGTTATCGGCCTGTGGGTTTCATCTGCGTGATAACTATTTGATTAATACTAAATTTCATAAACTTTATTTGGCCAGCCCAGATCCATACAGTGCCTTAACACTTGCTTTAAAAGAAAAGCTTAAAAGTAATAATGTGCAACTGGTGAATAACCCAAGTGCTAATGTCCCTATTTTTAGTCTGGGCTCACCTAAGCGTTCAAGCCGAGTTGTATCGGTTTATTCAGATGGTAGTGATGCTGAAAGTGAACTCAGTTATGAAGTCAGTGGTACTGTAACGATGCCAAATAATCAGCAATACCCTATTCAAGTTCAACTGCATCGCGACTTTACCAAAGACTCTGAACAAGCTTTAGCGAAAATGCGCGAACAGGATTTGATCAGCGAGGAAATGACTAATATGGCTGCAGAGCAGATCATTCGCCAGTTGGCCGCTATTCATTAGTTGATATGAAAGTCTATCCGGAACAATTAGCCGGACAACTCAAACAAGTTGTTCCGGCTTATTTAGTTTGTGGTGACGATAGTTTGTTATCACAAGAAGCAGCGCAAACGATCCGTCAACACGTACTCGCAGCTGGAAATGTCGAACGGTTATCGTTTCTTTATGACAGCGATTTTCAATGGGAACATATTTTTAGTCAGGTTCAAGAACTTTCGTTGTTTAGCCCACTTAAACTATTAGAAATCCATTTTGAAAAGAGCTTAGACAAAACAGCCCAACAGCAGTTAAATGAATTAAGCAACATCCTTCATCAGGATATCTGTCTATTACTGATGACCCCTGCACTTAAGAAAAATCAGCTCCAACAAAACTGGGCTCGTTGGGTAGATCAATACGGTTTAATTGTTCAAACTAATACCCCCCAAGGCCAACAGCTTAAACGTTGGATTAAGAACCGTTTAGATGGCTATCAACTTTGCCCCTGTAACGAACTTAGCGAATTATTATTCAGTTACTACGAAGGTAATCTGCTGGCTCTCAATCAGGTGATTGAGCAACTTCATTTGGTTTATCCGGATGGTCAGACTAGTGTTGAGCAGGTTGAACAGACGCTCATTAACTCAGGTCAATTTACCCAATATCAACTAGTCGATACTTTGCTGATGGGAGATATTAACCGTGCTGAACAAATTGCTCGACAAATCAATCAGCAAGGTGATGAACTCACTTTATTTAATTGGTTGCTCGATAAAGACCTGCAGGCGATTGAAAAAATCAAGCAAGGCCATCCAGCTGCCCTCATTTTCAAACACTATAAAATTTGGAATAAACGCCAGCCTCTGCTTTTAAAAGCAGCGCAAAACTTGAATATCAGTCAAATTCAATCTGCGCGATGGCAGCTTGCCACGCTTGATAAAGCCATTAAAGACGTCCATCACAGCGATAGTTGGAATCAATTTGTAGCATTGTTACTTATTTTTCTATCTCCCACTTGGAGCCCTCGTAGTGCCTAATTCTCGCTTATATTTGGGAGGATCATTTGACCCCATCCATCACGGCCATTTAAATAGCTTAGAACAACTTCGTACGCGATTGCAGTTAGATACAGCTTTCTTAATGCCAGCTTGGCGTTCCCCTCTTAAAGATGAAACCAACACTTTGGACAAACATCGCTTGGAAATGCTAGAACTGGCCATTCAGGAGTATCCAAACCTGCAAATAGAACGCTATGAAATCGAACGCCCTAGCCCTTCATATACCAGCCAGACTCTCGCTGCTTTTCGAGCACGCTACCCACAGGACTCAATTATCTTTGCGATGGGAATGGATTCTTTTCAAGCGCTGGATAAATGGGCAAACTGGCAGCAGCTAACCACTCACGCCCATTTAGCTGTATTTGCTCGGCCCGGCTATAAACTGATGCTCAATCAATCTGTCGCTCATTTTTATCATGCTCATCAGGCAGATAATAAAGAGCAACTAACCAAGCTGCCTTGTGGCAAAATATGGCTGACCGAATTAGAACCTTTTGATATGGCTTCTTCATCTATTCGCGAGCAGTTACAGTGCGATCCAAACAATGCCAAGAAAACCTTACCCTCTAGCGTTTTTGACTATATCCAACAGCACCATCTTTATTTGTAACTGACTAGGAACTGTTGAGCTTTGCGGTTGAGATTTGTTCAAAGCATACTGAAAAGCGCAACAGCGCCTAGGGACTGTTGACCTTTGGTGGTTGAATTTTGTTCAAATTAAACGCATTTTGAACGCGGCGCCCCCTGCGTCGCTTAATGAGTTAAGCAAGCAGGGGGCAACAAAGTTCAGGATGCGTTTAAATGAACCCCAAGGGCAGTATCTGAGAGGAATTTATCCAGCGTTAAACGTTCTTTGTGGAGAATAACTACACGGCACAACGTTTGCCTTGCCTAAATTCCTCTCAGATTTCTGCAAAACTAATCACGAAAGGTCAACAGTCCCTAGATAATCACCATTAAAAACAGAACTCATTTAGAACTAATTCAGTAAATATCTGTCATTGAATACGGGTTAACGATTAAAGTTAACCCGTGATATACTAAAACGGTCATATTAACCATGGAGTTTATTAGGTGCAGACAACAGCACTCGTCAAATTTGTCGTCGATAAAATTGAAGATATGAAAGGCCGCGATGTCGCAGTCTTAGATGTTCAACAGCAATCTTCTATCACCGATCATATGGTGATTTGTAGTGGTAATTCAAAACGTCATGTCCAATCGATTGCCCATAATATTTTATCGCAGGCCAAACAAGCAGATGTACACATTATTGGCAGCGAAGGAACCGATGCAGGCGAATGGGTTCTGGTTGATTTAGGTGACGTTGTCGTGCATGTTATGCAAGATGATACCCGTGACTTTTATCAATTAGAAAAATTATGGAAACCACAAGCTGAGTCACAGGTCGGATGAAAATACAGCTCATTGCTGTCGGTACCAAGATGCCAGCTTGGGTCGAACAGGGCTATCAGGAATATGCAAGACGTTTTCCGAAGGATCTTGAGTTAGAACTTATTGAAATTCATGCTGGCAAACGTGGAAAGAATGCCGATATTCGGCGCATTCTTGAAAAAGAAGGGGAACAGACTTTGGCGGCCATTAAAAAAGGCAACCGTATCGTCTGTCTGGAAGTTCTAGGCAAAGCCTGGGATACTCCCAAACTGGCCAAACAGCTGGAACGCTGGAAAATGGATGGCCGTGATGTCAGTTTGCTAATTGGTGGCCCAGAGGGGTTATCTCCGGCATGTATTAATGCTGCGGAGCAACACTGGTCATTATCTAATTTGACACTCCCGCATCCGTTGGTTCGGATTGTTGTGGCAGAAAGTCTGTATCGCGCATGGAGCCTTACTGCTAACCATCCATATCATCGGGAGTAGCCTACGCGTATGCTAAAAAAGCGTATAGCCCTTCGAGATCATAGTGCCGAGTCGGCGTTATTTATGCGCCGCGTGTTATTCTGTCTGATCTTTGTGATCGTTTTACTGAGCGTTTTGTTTGCCAATCTTTATTACCTGCAAGTAAAACAATACAAACAGTACACTACACGTTCTAATGATAATCGAATTAATGTGTTACCTATCGCTCCACCTCGCGGACTAATTTATGATCGCAATGGGTATCTGCTAGCAGAAAATCGGCCCTCCTTTGACCTACAGTTAATCCCGGAAGACGTCAAGAATATTCATGACACTGTCGATAAACTGAATAAGCTACTAAATATTCCTGATGATGAGGTCACCCAGTTTTACAAAGACCTTAAGCACACCCGACGTTTCAAACCAGTGGTATTGATGAGTGAACTTAATGACCAACAAGTGGCTAAGTTTAGTGTCAATCAGTATCAATTCCCCGGAGTTAGTATCGAATCTCACCTGACTCGCTATTATCCTTATGGTGATGCACTTACCCATGTTGTTGGCTACGTCTCGCGCATTAATACCAGTGATCTGCAACGCCTTGATGCCGAAGGTCAACTCAGTAACTACACAGCGACTCGAAACATTGGTAAGCGTGGCATTGAGCGATACTATGAGCAGCTTTTACACGGCAAAGCCGGTTACCAAGAAGTTGAAGTGAACAATCGGGGCCGTATTATTCGTACTTTAAAAGTAGTCCCACCGGTACCAGGCAAAGATTTGTATTTAAATATTGATATTAATCTGCAATTACAAGCGATGTCGATGCTTAAGGGTAAACGCGGTGCAATTGTTCTTTTAGATGCCAAAGATAGTGGTGTCTTGGTTATGGCCAGCAGTCCAAGCTATAACCCGAATGCCTTTGTGAACGGAATTAGCTCTAAAGCCTATAATCAGTTACTAAAATCACAAAATCGGCCACTGATTAATCGTGCCACACAAGGCACATATCCACCGGGGTCAACAGTTAAGCCATTACTCGCGATAATGGGATTGGAAACAGGCAAGATCACCCCGACTGAGAAAATCTTTGACCCTGGGTGGTTCCAAATTCCGAATACCAAGCGAAAATTCCGAGATTGGAAACGTTGGGGACATGGCTGGGTAGACGTGCATAAAGCGATTGAAGAAAGTGTCGATACCTACTTTTATTGGCTAGCCTACAACACTGGTATAGATACCATCCATAACTACATGAGTAAATTTGGATTTGGCCAATACACCGGAATTGATATCCATGAAGAAAGTAAAGGCAATATGCCGAGTCGTCAGTGGAAACACATGCGCTACCATCAACCTTGGTGGCAAGGGGATACCATTTCTGTTGGAATTGGTCAGGGATACTGGACCGCAACCCCCCTTCAATTAGCTGAAGCGATTAATATCTTAGCCAATAATGGCAAAGTTATTACACCAAGGATATTGAATAGTGTTTCCGCCAATGGCCAAAAAATCGAAGTCCCGCCAGATATTCGAAAACCAATTAAGTTACATAATCCCAAAAACTGGACTATTGCGCAAAATGGTATGTATGCCGTCGTCAATGACATACACGGAACAGCGCATCGCGCATTTTTAGGTGCCGACTATGTGGCTGCAGGTAAAACCGGGACAGCACAGTTAGTTAGCCGAGCCGATGGAGAGGCTATTCGAAAAGACTTAGCTAAACGTCACCGCGATAACGGAATGTTTGTCGGCTATGCACCATTTAAACATCCAAAGATCATTGCCTCGGTTGCTCTTCAGAACGCCGGTAGCAGTTATCCTGCAATTATGTTTGCCCGTCGCCTTTTTGATAGCTATTTTGCACGTAACCCGGAGTCAACTAGCCATGAGTAAAGCCACAACCAAACAACGCGAATCTATTTGGTGGAAATTGCATATCGATTGGCCATTACTTATTGGCCTTTTAGCGGTATTGATTTTGGGCGGATTCATTTTATACAGTGCCAGTGGTGAAAGCCGAGCCATGGTGACTCGGCAAGGGATGCGTATTCTGCTTGCTATCGTAGTAATGATTGTCTTAGCCCAGTTTCCGCCAGATACATACCGTCGCTGGGCTCCTCCGCTCTTTCTTGCCGGATTCATGATGCTGGTTGCAGTGTTAATTATTGGCCATATTGGTAAAGGGGCACAACGCTGGCTGAATCTAGGATTATTTAAATTTCAGCCATCTGAAATTATGAAAATTGCAGTGCCATTAATGGTGTCGCGATTCGTCAGTCAACATCCCCTCCCGATTCGCTTTAAAAATTTGTTAATCGGTTTAGCGATTGCGCTTTCTCCGCCTTTACTTATTGCCAAGCAACCGGATTTGGGAACCGCTCTTTTAGTTGCTGTATCTGGAATAGTTGTGTTGTTTTTAGCCGGTATGAGCTGGCGATTAGTTTTGGCTGCCCTTGTTGCTGTCGCATCATTTATTCCAGTGTTGTGGTTTTTCTTGATGCATGAGTATCAACGCCAACGAGTGCTGACATTTTTACATCCAGAAAGTGATCCTCTCGGGGCTGGTTATCACATCATCCAGTCGAAAATCGCCATTGGTTCTGGTGGAATTTTCGGGAAAGGATGGATGCATGGAACACAAAGCCAACTTGATTTTATCCCAGAGCGCCATACTGATTTTATCTTCGCTGTCTTTTCTGAAGAATTTGGCCTCATCGGGGTTAGCATCCTGTTATTACTCTATTTTTATATTATTGGCCGCGGTTTGTACATTGCAATTCAGGGACAAAATGCCTTTGAACGATTACTTGCAGGTAGTATCACTCTGACATTTTTTGTCTACGTTTTTGTTAATATAGGTATGGTTAGTGGATTATTACCCGTTGTAGGTGTTCCCTTACCTCTGGTAAGTTACGGGGGAACCTCGATCGTAACTTTATTAGCCGGATTTGGCATGTTGATGTCTATTCAGACCCACAAGAAATTTTACGCGCAATAACTGTAACAGGAGTAGTGTATGAGAAAATGCTTCTGGGCTCTAGCGACAGCTTCGCTATGGCTTAGTCAAACGGCTGTAGCAGCAACGATAGATGATGCAACGCTCGCTCGCCTGAAAACACTGAGTGAACAAACAAAAGTCCCTTTAAAAGTACTCAGCGATGCGGTAGCCCAAGCCAAACAGGATCCGGGTGTGATCAAAGCTATTAATCGCCCCTACGAAGCAAAACCCTGGTATCGTTATCAGAAATTATTCGTGACTGATTCTCGAGTCGAACAAGGCGTTAAATTCTGGAAAGAACATGCTCAAACTTTAGCTCGGGCCGAAAAAACCTACCAAGTCCCTGCGCAAATTATTGTTGCTATCATTGGCGTCGAAACCCGCTATGGGCGATTTATGGGCCAATACCCAGTTCTCGATTCACTCTACACCCTCGGTTTTCACTACCCCAGACGCGGTAAATTTTTTAGTCGCGAATTTGCATCGTTTGTTAAGTTAAGTCACCAACAAGGATGGAATTTGCGCACAATCGATGGCTCATATGCTGGGGCAATGGGCTATGGGCAATTCATCCCTAGCAGTTATATGCACTACGCCGTTGATTTTAACAAAGATGGTAAACGCGATATTATTCATAATCCCACTGATGCCATCGGCAGTGTTGCTAACTATTTTCATCAGCATCACTGGCAATACCAGCAGCCGGTGGTTGAACCACTAGATAATGCAAGTAAAGAACTTACAAATCTAGCTAATCGCAAACGGGAAACACCCTACCAATGGCGCGAGCTTGCCCAAAAAGGCGCAATCAGTGCCCAACAACTGGCTCCAACAACGCCCGTAAATGTGTTGGCCTTAAAAACCCAAGCTGACCAAGACGGATATTGGCTCACTTTTCATAATTTTTATGTCATTACCCGCTACAACACCAGCCCGTTGTATGCGATGGCCGTCTATCAACTGAGTCAAAAATTAAAACATGCGTATAAACCGTGATTATTGCATTCTCGCCCTGCTAGCGCTGTTATTGGTCGGTTGCGCCAGTAAACCATCACGTTACTCAATGAGTCGAGATGCCTATCCAACAAATCCCCCCAAGTTAAGTTCACTCGAAGATGCTTATCCTCATGTCGAACCACTGAGTCGAGCAGGCAATAAAGATTATACCGTCAATGGCAAACGCTATAAGGTATGGGTGGGGATAAAACATTACCAACAAGTCGGAATGGCTTCATGGTATGGCGCAAAGTTTCAGGGACATCGAACCTCTAATGGTGAAATTTATGACATGTATTCGATGAGTGCCGCCCATAAACACCTGCCACTGCCAAGTTATGTCCGTGTAACGAACTTATCTAATAATAAATCGGTCATTGTACGAGTGAATGATCGCGGCCCCTTTCATAGTAACCGCATTATTGACCTATCTTATGCGGCAGCCTACAAGCTGGGTATTCTCTCGCACGGAACGGCGAAAGTGAGAGTGACATTGATTGATCCAAGTGCGCCTAAAGCCGTGAAAAAGGTCGCGTTGAGTCCACTTCGGAAAGATTCGCAAGACAAAGAAAAAGAAAGTTCGCAGAAAAAAGCACGAACACTCGTGCAACCGGACAACTTTTATGTACAATTACTTGCTTTTAAGGACACTGTGATTGCAGAGCATCAACGCCAAGCACTTGTCAAACAAGGTTATCAGGCAGTTGTTGTTCATTCAGGCGCGTGGCAAAAATTAAGGATTGGTCCATATTCCAATCGCAAATTAGCCGAGCGAGTAAGAGCGAAGATGCGTCAAAGCCAGTATAAGGATGCCTTTATTGTTGAAATAAAGCATACACATTGATAATTCTACATCGTGAGGCAAGTTCAGGTATCATTGTATCACTTGTCTGTAAATGCAACTTAATTGACTAATAAGCAAGATGATGAAAAATAAATTAATCGCCAAACTCAAATATTCGGCTGTCGGATGCGCATTAACTATCGCATCAAGCAGCGTTTTTGCTGCATCCTATATTGTTCCTAACCCGCCAGCTATTTCAGCTAAGGCCTATGTTGTAATGGATTACAACTCAGGGAAAATCATTGCTGAGGAAAATGCTGACCAACGCAGAGCCCCAGCCAGCCTGACCAAAATGATGACCAGTTATATCATCGGCCAGGAACTGAAAAATGGAACAATTAAAAATAGTGATAAAGTGACGATTGGTCGCGATGCATGGTCTGTTAACTTTCCTGATTCCTCGAAAATGTTCCTCAAAATTAATACTCAGGTCACTGTTGCGGAGTTAAATCGTGGGATCATCGTTGATTCAGGTAACGATGCCTGTGTAGCTATGGCTGATTACATTGCCGGAGGCAGTGACGCCTTTGCACAGATGATGAATAACTGGGCGCAGCGCTTAGGACTGACCGGAAGCCACTTTGTTAACCCCGATGGTCTAGACAATCCCAAACACTATGTTACCGCTCGTGACATGGCTATACTGGCTCGTCACCTGATTAAAGACCTCCCTAACGAGTATAAAATTTACTCTGAAAAATCATTTACTTACAATGGAATTACCCAATACAACCGCAACACGTTGCTATGGGATAAAAGTTTGCATGTGGATGGCATTAAAACAGGCCACACTAGCCATGCAGGTTATAACTTGGTGACCTCAGCAACTGATAAAGGTATGCGTTTAATTACCGTGGTCATGGGAACACCGAGTAAATATGCACGTGAAGCAGAAAGTAAAAAACTGCTCGTATGGGGTTTCCGTTTTTATAACACCGTTCAACCCTATAAAGCTGGCGATAGTTTCGTCAAAGCTCGCATTTGGAAAGGTAAAGTTAATCACGTTGAATTAGGTGTCGATAAGAATGTTGCGATCACCATTCCACGCGGCCAGGCTAAAAACCTCAAAGCAAGCTACGATTTAAACAAAACATTAGAAGCCCCGCTGAAAAAAGGTGCGGTTGTTGGAACATTACATTTCACCTTAGACGGTAAAAATGTTGGCAATTATCAATTAGTTGCTTTGCAAAATGTTGATAAAGGTGGGATCTTCAAGCAGCTGATGGATTATATTCGTCAATTGTTCGCTCGTTGGTTCTAACGCAATTAGAGACAAACGGGCCATTTACGTTTAAAATGACAGTTTTGATAGTGCGCCGGCCTTAAAGCCGGCGTTTCACCAGATCACGTAGTCAATTATGAATACCAAATTTGATGAATATCTCGAGTTCCCATGCGCTTTTACATTTAAAGTCATGGGCGTTGCTACTGATACACTTGAGAGCGAAATACTCGAAGTTGTGCAGCGATTAGCTCCCGGAAATTATTCACCGTCAAGTCGTTTGAGTACCAAAGGCAATTATCGTTCTTTAACCCTAAGTATCCGGGTCACAAGTAAAGAACATATCGAACAGCTCTATCAACAGTTAGGCGCCATTGATGATGTGCGTCACGTTCTATAATGACCAAACAATGTACCGACATTAAAATCGTTCGCTGGGGACTGGTTGATTATCAGCCCATGTATCAACGGATGCATGAATTTACCGAGCAACGTGATGAAACAACCCAAGATCAGATCTGGTTGGTTGAACATCCACCGATATTTACCCAAGGGCAAGCAGGAAAACCAGAGCATCTGCTCAACCCTGGACAAATTCCAGTCTTTCAGGCAGATCGTGGCGGCCAAGTCACCTACCACGGTCCAGGTCAAATGATCGCATATTTGATGCTTGATCTGCGCCGTAGAAAGCTAGGCGTACGCGCCTTAGTTTCGATTATGGAACAAGCAGTTGTGAATACCCTTGCGCAATATCACATAGCGGCTTACCCGAAAGCCGATGCCCCGGGCGTCTACGTCAATGATGCTAAAATAGCATCATTAGGCCTTCGTGTTCGCCGCGGCTGTTCATTCCATGGGTTGGCGTTAAACGTGAATATGGATTTAAATCCGTTTCATCAGATTAATCCCTGCGGATATGCTGGTCTAGAGATGACTCAGACCAGTGATTTAGGTGGACCGACCACGGTCACTCAGGCCAGCGAGACTTTTTTGCCAATATTAGTCGGCTTGCTAGGCGCAACATTGAGCGAAGAACAGTTAGGAACCATATCATGAGTACAACAAAGAAGCATTTAGAGGCCGGAGTTAAACTGCGAGACGCTGATAAAATGGCTTACATACCGGTAAAGGTTATCGCAGAAGACAACGCACCACTGCGTAAACCTGACTGGATGCGGGTTAAACTCCCTTCAAGTTCTGCCCGCATTGATGAAATCAAACAAGCAATGCGCAAAAACAATCTTCACTCGGTTTGCGAAGAGGCTGCTTGTCCAAACCTCTCCGAGTGTTTTCACCATGGCACAGCCACCTTCATGATTTTGGGAGATATTTGCACTCGGCGGTGCCCATTTTGCGATGTTGGCCACGGGAAACCATTAGAGCCCGATGCCAACGAACCTGCAAAACTTGCACAAACTGTTGCCGATATGAAGTTACGCTATGTTGTGGTTACTTCAGTTGACCGTGATGATTTACGAGACGGTGGTGCTAGCCATTTTGCTGAGTGTACTCGGGCAATTCGTGAAAAAAGTCCAGATATTCGTATCGAAACGCTCGTTCCTGATTTTCGAGGACGGATGGATAAAGCACTCGATGCGATCGACCAAGCTATTCCTGATGTATTTAACCATAATCTTGAAACTGCGCCTCATTTCTACAAAATGGCACGCCCTGGCGCTAACTATCAGTGGTCATTAAAACTACTTGAAGAGTTCAAAAAACGTCATCCCGAAATTCCAACCAAATCTGGATTGATGATGGGCCTTGGCGAAACCAATGAAGATATTCTTCAGGTCATGAAAGATCTGCGTGCCCACGGCGTCACAATGCTAACCTTAGGGCAGTATCTGCAACCCAGTCGTCATCACCTGCCGGTGAAACGTTATGTGACACCGGGGGAATTTGAACAGCTTAAACAGCAGGCATTAGAAATGGGCTTTACCCATGCAGCCTGTGGACCTTTAGTTCGCTCTTCCTATCATGCCGACTTACAGGCACAGGGAGTTGAAGTGAAATAACAGGGCGTTATAGCCCTCATTTAATTCAAACAATGCCTAATGATAGGACAGCTGGAGCGCTGTCCTTGTTTGTGTTCATGGGCATTCTTTTAAAACAAACATAACTTATCACTCAATAATAAATAATTCGAGAAACACCACAATGAAACAGACACAACAGCCCACCTTAAGCAGGATGCTCAAATCTAATCTAATCGTCCAAATTTTAATTGGTATCATTTTCGGAGCCGCCATCGGCTCGCTATCGCCCAATTTTGCTAAAAATGATTTAGCAATGCTCGGTGAATTGTTTGTCAAAGCCTTACAAGCTGTTGCTCCAATTTTGGTGTTTATTCTGGTCATGTCTGCCATTGCAAACCATCGCCATGACAGTGAGACTAATATTAAATCAGTGCTAGTACTTTATATATTTGGTACTTTTGCAGCCGCTCTGACTGCGGTTGTCTTCAGTTATATGTTCCCGACACATTTAAGCTTAAGACTTGCCGATACAAGTCATCAACCCCCACAAGACATTGGTGTCGTACTGCATAATTTAGTGTTTAAATTGGTACAGAATCCTGTTCAAGCACTGAGTTCTGGCAACTATATTGCAATTCTTGGCTGGGCAATTGGAATTGGTCTGGTATTACGTAAAGGCCAACAGACAACTCGGGATGTGCTTAGTGATCTGGCTGAGGGTGTTTCGGCGATTGTTCGTACAATTATTAGATTAGCGCCACTAGGGATTATGGGCCTTATCGCCAATACCATTGCCACTACAGGCTTTGCTGAACTTTACAACTATGCCCATTTGATTGGCGTATTATTAGGGGCAATGTTCACCATCGCATTGATTATTAACCCCTTGATTGTATTCTTTCGGTTGCGTCAAAACCCCTACCCACTAGTATTTCGCTGTTTGCGTGAAAGTGGGATCACCGCTTTTTTCACTCGTAGTTCTGCGGCTAACATTCCTGTCAATATGGAAATATGTCGTTCCCTGGAATTGGATGAAGATACCTATTCAGTTTCGATTCCACTAGGCGCCACCATCAACATGGCTGGAGCTGCAATTACAATTACAACGTTGTCATTGGCTGCAGTGCATACACTAGGTATCCAAATTGATTTTGCAACTGCACTGTTACTTAGCGTTGTAGCGACGATCTCTGCATGTGGGGCGTCTGGAGTTGCCGGGGGTTCGTTATTACTCATCCCACTAGCCTGTAACTTATTTGGCATTCACAATGATATTGCGATGCAAGTCGTGTTTGTAGGTATGACCATTAGTGTCATTCAGGATTCAGCAGAAACAGCGCTCAATAGCTCAACCGATGCATTATTTACCGCCGCTTGTTGTCTGGGAGCGAACCAGTCCGTTAGAGAACGAGTTAAAAGTGCATCCATACATAGCAATTAATTTTTAGCATCTAAGCGACTGTCAGTCAGTCGCTATGCTGTCCTATGACTGACTGCCTCGAATACGCAGACAACCATAATAACAAGCCATGGCAAACACCATGGCTTGTTGTTAATAGAACATAACGAAATCATAGCTAACTGCGAGTTAGGTAATCTCCCACCCCAATCCACTTATAGCTGGTTAAAGCATCTAACCCCATCGGACCGCGAGCATGCAGTTTTTGTGTCGATACAGCCACTTCGGCCCCTAAACCAAACTGCCCCCCATCGGTAAACCGGGTCGAAGCATTCACATAGACAGCAGCAGAATCGACTTCGTTCATAAAGCGCTGCGCCTGGTTCAAAGATTCGGTTAAAATAGCATCTGAATGGCTAGCGTTATGCTCACGCATATGGCTTAACGCTTCATCAATATTAGCCACGATTTTGACCGACAAAACTAACGACAGCCATTCTGTATCAAAATCACTCTGCTCATTGGCCTTACGCACATTATGAGCCGTTTGCAAATATTGAAATGCTTTCGTTTCTGCAACTAACTGCACTCCCGCTTGGTTCATTCGCGCAGCCAGTTTTGGCAAAAATTCTGGCGCAATTGCAGCGTTCACCAACAGCGTATCCAGAGAATTACACGTCGAAGGCCGAGAAGTTTTAGCATTCTCAATCACATCCAACGACTTATGCTGATTTGCACTTTCATCCACGAAAATATGACTAATACCAAAACCTCCGATGATCACCGGAATGGTACTATTTTCTCGGCACATCCGGTGTAAACCTTCACCGCCTCGCGGAATAATCATGTCAACATACTGATCCATCCGCAAAAATTCAGCAACCCGTTCCCGTGCGGGATCATCAATATACTGAATACTTTCTTTGGGTAAATTCGCCTGTGCTAAAGTTTGTTGAATCACATCAACAATCACTAAGTTGGTTTGCAACGTCTCTTTACCACCACGTAAAATTGCCGCATTCCCGGTTTTAAGACAAAGCGCCGTAATATCAATCGTCACATTGGGACGTGCTTCATAAATGACCCCAACCACACCAAGTGGAACACGACGACGGGTCAAACGCATCCCGTTGTCTAAAACTCGGCTTTCAAGTTCACACCCAACCGGATCATCTAGTTGAGTGACATGACGAATATCTTCTGCAATCGCCATTAGTCGCGTTTCATTGAGCGCTAACCTATCCAACATTGCATCACTCATCCCCTGAGCACGGGCATTCTCTAAATCCTGTTGGTTAGCCTTAACAATCCGTTCAGCGTTCGCTTTAAGCGCATCAGCAATCTGAATTAATACATGGTTTTTCTGCTGATTTGCCAGTTTCATCAAAACACTGGCCGCATATTTAGCCTGCTGCCCCATTGTCTCTAAGTTCATTTAAATATATCCCCATCATTTGCCAGCTGTGTCACAACTAGATCATCCCGATGAATCGCTACATCACCATATTGATAGCCTAATAAAGACTCAATTTGATCAGAATGATGTCCCTGTAATACTCGAAGATCTTCTGCCTTATAGCGGCTAAGTCCACGGGCAATCAACTGCTGTTCAGGATTATAGATATTTAACACCGCGCCTCGATGAAAGTCTCCCGAGACGTCTTTAATCCCTTTAGGAAGCAAGCTAGAACCCCGCTCTAATATGGCCCGAGAAGCCCCTTCATCAATAGTTATTTTACCTTGAGCTGGAGGACCTGCCAAAATCCATAACTTACGATGCTCAAGTGGATTGACTAAACCGGGAAAACGCGTTCCAACCTCTTCACCATTGATCACTCGCTCTATCACAGCCTCAGCCCGTCCGGCCGCAATCGTCACATTGATTCCGGCGCGACGAGCAATATCAGCTGCTTGCAACTTGGTATACATCCCGCCCGTACCTAGGCCACTAACACTATCCCCAGCCAACCGTCGCAATGTATCATCAATAATTTTTACCTCTTTAATCAACTGGGCATCCGGGTGCTTACGAGGGTCCGCTGTAAACAGGCCACGCTGGTCAGTTAACAACAGTAAATGGTCAGCATCAGCGAGCATGGCAACTCGTGCTGATAAGTTATCATTATCACCGACTTTAATTTCGTTGGTTGCAACCGCATCATTTTCATTAATGATAGGAACAATGCCATGTTCAAGAACCGCCTGCAAAGCATCTCGAGCATTCAAATACCGCTCCCGGTCTTCCAAATCGGCGCGAGTTAATAATAACTGACCGACCTTAAGTTCATACAAAGCAAAAAGATTGTCCCAAACCCGAATTAACCGACACTGCCCCACTGCTGCAAGCATCTGCTTCTCACTGATACTCAATTTAGAATGTCCAAGTTTGATCAGCTCGCGACCAGCCGCGATTGCACCGGAAGAAACCAGCACGACTCGATGCCCTTGCTGATGCAAATGCTGACACTGACGCACTAATTCGATCATATGAGCACGATCTAAGCGAGTTTTTCCGCCAGTTAGGACACTGGTCCCCAATTTAACGACAATGGTTTTTTTGGACATGAAAATAACGATTTAAAAACAATGAAGGAAACTAGTGTACCGGATTCAAGCGCTGTATTTACAGCGCTTTGTGATAAATTTCTATTATCTAGGCAGCAAGGACCTGGCTAATGTCAAGACTCGGTGATGGCAGCAGTTCAATTTCTAATTCTTGGGTTTCTTGTGCCAATTTTGCATAAAAATCTAACAATGTCTTCTTGACTGATTCATCATATTGTTCTGGAATGTCTTGTTCACTCCAATTGCCTTGCTGGTCAAAAAAACCATACCAATATTGATACTCGAAACATCCCTGCTCAGTGACGTTCAATTTCAACCACCACCCATAGAACTCGCGTTTTTCCGGTTCAAGACGAGTGTTAGCACATTCACTTAAACAATCAAAAAAATACTCTTTTTCACTACTTAATGGTTTTCTTAAATAAGGACCAAGAGAATTGAAACGGCTAATTAATCTTCCATGAGAAGGCCAATTCGTGCTCATATATCCATCCTATGCTGAATAATTTATTATCCTGAATCCCTATTTACACATAGCTCAATTGATTTTTCAACCAATGGACAACGCTTCTCGTCACTTGAGCAAGCTGATCACTAAAATCGGGACCTTTTAATATAACTTTCTCACTGGTATCGGCCATCATCAAAAGCTCTTTAATATCATCTTTACTTGCCAACAGGCTATCGTGATGATAAATCGTCAATAACTGGCCCGACCAGCTGTGCCGTTTAAGTAATCCTTGCACCTTAAGAGAAAACGGCTGTAATAAAGCAGCAACATATTGCCACTGACTGCTATCTCCTCCTAGAAAACTAGCCAATCCATCGCGAACCATCTGGGGTAATTGCCGATGGCTATTCTCCTGGGAGAAAATACTAGAGACAGCGGGTTCTAAACAGACCAGTTTCTGGATTTTATCCGGGTTTAATTGCGCTATTTTTACGGCAGTCGGAACACTAAAACGATAACCAATGAGCGCTATGTGTGTACTCATAATATAGGGGGAATCGATCATCAGTTCAATAAAGCGTTGATAAACTGCTACTGAATGCTGTTGCCAGGTAAAATCACTGAGCCCATGGCTGCCACAAAATTCGATGACTAACATCGCTATTCCGGCCTTAGCCAACCCTTCACGGTAGAGCGCAAACCATTCGGGATAGAGCTGTGACCAGTCAGCAAAGACAATCACTAACGGAACAGGCCGGGTAGTTGTTGGTAAATGCAGGTAACCTCGGGCAGATTTCCCTGAGACCTCAACCTGAATCTGCTCAAATTTTTCAACATCCTCTTGAGCACGCATTGCTTCTTCATAATAACTATTGAGCAGTGGGCGGGCTTTCACTCTCAATGGGTCTTGACGAAAATGAGGGTAATCGGCGATCGACGCAGCCATGGCCGCAGCTAGAAATTGTTGCTTGGAAGCTAAACTAACACTATAGCGCAGCCACTCATAGCACCAACATCCAGGGCGATAACCAACAATAGTATCAAGCAAATAATTACTGCGTGGAGCTGTCGCACTGGCAATGTTGGCGAGTATAGCTCCAATTTCAACTGGGGAAAGCCCTAAAAAAGCCCACTCAACACGCAACATCATCCGATACCAATGACTCTGCTCAACATGAGTGTGCAGTAGATTTTTAGGTTGAGAATGAAGATTTTTAATACAAGCAGCATTTGCCAGTGTGGATGTTTCACGCACTGTACGCTGCCGTTGAAACAACTGTTCTGAGCGTGTCAGCACGAAGCCTCCTTGAATGGATGAAAACTCAGCCATGACTCATCTTCGGCGAGTACCCAAAGAATGAGTTATTTTAACATTTAGTCAATTATAGATACAATAAAGCCATAGCAATGCTATGGCTTTATAGGGTGATCAAAGCGAATCAACACGATTTATTCTTGTTCGCAAATCGGCTTCACATAAATCTCAGCCATATCCCATGGTTGTTCAATCCAAGTTCCCTGAGGGACTTCTTTGACAAAATCATCGACCAAAGGCTTACCCTGTGGTTTAGCATAAACGGTTACGAAATGTGCTTTAGGATACATTTGGCGAATAGCCTGAGCGGTACCCCCGGTATCGACTAAGTCATCGATAACAATAAAGCCTTCACCGTCTGTTTCAGCTTTTTTCAGAACGTTAAGCTCACGCTGATTATCATGGTCATAACTAGAGATACAAACCGTATCAACATAACGAATCCCTAGTTCCCGAGCTAACACTGATGCCGGTGCAAGCCCGCCACGACTTACCGCTATAATGCCAGTCCACTGTGTTGCAGGCATCAGCCGTTTCGCCAATATTCTTACGTCTCGTTGCATCGTCTCCCACGAGACGTGAAATTTATCTGTCATAAAGACCCCAGATTGTACTTACCTTTTATTTGCGTTAACCGAATGCGAATTTAACGATAAAGATCACCGCCAAACACCAAACGCTAATAGAAACTTGTTTATATTTGCCACTGAGTAATTTAATCACCGCATACGAGATAAAGCCAAGTGCAATCCCGTCAGCGATAGAATAAGAAAGAGGCATCATAATCGCAGCAATAACCGCAGGAGCTGCTTCTGTTAAGTCATTCCATTCGATATGAGACAGACTTGAAACCATCAGCACACAAACATAAAACAGTGCACCAGCAGTCGCATATTCTGGAATCATCTCCGCCAATGGAGAGAACAATAGCGCCAGAATGAATAAAAAGCCAACAACAACTGCAGTAAGACCTGTGCGTCCTCCCGCTTCTACACCCGAACCACTTTCGATGTAGCTAGTCGTACTTGAAGTCCCAAAGATAGTCCCAATCACAGTAGCAGAAGAATCCGCCAACAGTGCTTTATTCAAACGCGGAAGGTTGCCTTTAGCATCCAAAAGGTTCCCGCGCTGAGCAACCGCCATTAAAGTTCCCGCAGTATCAAATAGATCCACAAATAAGAAAGCGAAAATTACACTAATCATTGAAACTTTAAATGCGCCAGCAATATCAAGTTGTAAAAATGTTTTATCAATACTCGGTGGTGCAGAAACAATACCATGATATTGAACCATACCCAGCAGCAAAGAGATAACTGAAATAGCTAAAATAGAAATCAGCACACTGCCTTTCACTTTCAGTGCATCCAGCGCAATAATAATAAAAAAGCCTAGTGCAGCGAGCAAAGTTTCAGGACTTTTCATGCTGCTCATGCCCACTAAAGTTGCGTCGTTGTTGACAACAATCCCCGCATTTTTCAGAGCAATGAAACCAAGGAACAAACCAATCCCCGCGGCGATCCCCAAACGCAGACTTTGCGGAATTGAGTTAATCACCCATTCGCGGATCTTAAACAAACTCAGCGCAATGAAAATACAACCAGATAAGAAAACTGCGCCTAGTGCAACATTCCAGCTATAGTGCAGATGAAGCACGACCGTATAAGTAAAGAACGCGTTCAGTCCCATGCCAGGAGCCAACGCGATTGGATAATTGGCCCAAAATCCCATAATGAAGCTACCCACAGCAGCAGCTAAACATGTTGCGACAAAGACCGAGCCTTGATCCATGCCTGCGTCTTTCAGTACAGAGGGGTTAACGAAAATGATATAGGCCATCGTCAAAAACGTCGTTAACCCAGCAATCACCTCGGTTCGCACATTAGTATTGTGCTCTCGAAGTTTAAATAATTTTTCTAACATATTCCTATTCCTATTATTGGACCGATATAGCAGTACTCCGACTACCAGTAGAAAGGGGGGATATAAAGCGCGGTATTATAAATCCCATCGAATAGGTTGACTAGAGCTGATTCAATGAATCACTGAAGTTTTTGACATACATGAATCGCGTTTGAAAAGAAGACAGCTAGTTTGAAAACTTATTGCGTATTATTTAGACAAAACTGGTCATTTCAGTCTACCCACTATTAATAAAAATATTATTTATTTTCGTTAAATGTCGATATATATCAGTCCACTTATCGAGTCTAATAAAGCACTTGAACGATGATACACAGTGAAACGGAAAATCATCACTCGCTAGGGACTGTTGACCTTTGGTGGTTGAATTTTGTTCAAATTAAACGCATTTTGAACGCGGCGCACCCTGCGTCGCTTAATGAGTTAAAGCAGGGGGCAACAAAGTTCAGGATGCGTTTAAATGAACCCCAAGGGCAGTATCTGAGAGGAATTTATCCAGCGTTAAACGTTCTTTGTGGCCAATAACTACACGGCACAACGTTTGCCTTGCCTAAATCCCTCTCAGATTTCTGCAAAACTAATCACCAAAGGTCAACAGTCCCTAGTGTTATCCTTAGCAAAAGAAGTTAGAATCAAAGCAATCTATCATCGATCAAGAGGTCTATTTTGACAAAGCTTAGTGAACTTAATCCTCAGCCCTTATGGCAGTTTTTTGAGAAAATTTGCTCAATCCCTCATCCTTCATACCATGAACAGGCTCTCGCCGACTGGATTATGAATTGGGCGAAAGAAAAAGGCCTTGAAGCAAAACGTGATGAAACCGGTAACATTTTTCTGCGCAAAGCGGCAACGAAAGGCATGGAAAACCGGAAACCAACCATACTGCAAGCCCATCTAGATATGGTTCCGCAGGCCAATTCTGATACCCAGCACGATTTCACCAAAGATCCAATCGAGGCCTATGTCGATGGCGAATGGGTTAAAGCCAAAGGGACAACGCTTGGCTCTGATAATGGCATTGGTCTGGCTAGTATTCTGGCTGTTTTAGATGCTGAGCACATCGCTCACGGACCTCTTGAGGCCCTGTTAACCATGACTGAAGAAGCAGGCATGGATGGCGCTTTTGGGTTGAAACCAGGTTGGTTGAATGGCGAAATTTTAATCAACACTGATTCTGAAACCGAAGGTGAAATTTATATGGGATGTGCTGGCGGCGGCGATACCCATGTCAAATTTGCGATCGAATATCAGGATGCGCCGAAAGGTCAGGCTGTCATAATTAGCCTTAAAGGCCTAAAAGGAGGGCATTCAGGTGCAGATATTCATACTGGCCGAGCAAATGCCAATAAATTATTAGCACGTTTATTAAGCGAGCTGGCCAAACAAAGCGAATATGCATTAGAGAGCTTTAATGGTGGTAATCTACGCAACGCAATTCCTCGTGAAGCACATTGTACAATTGTCCTTGGTGAAGATAAGTTAAGTGAACTGGAACAATTTATTGACACATTTCAGGCAACCTTAGACAGCGAACTGGGTGCAATTGAAACGAATCTGACCATTGCTGTTGAAACTACCGAAGCTGTGCAAAAAGTTTTTGCCCCTGCCTTTGCAACTCGCTTTATTCAAGCGCTCAATGCTTCTCCAAATGGAGTAATCAGCATGAGTCATGAAATCAAAGGAGTGGTTGAAACTTCTCTTAATATGGGTGTCGTTGAAACCACTGATAATGGTTTGATTAAAGTGAATTTTTTGGTTCGCTCTCTTGTTGACAGCCATCGCCACTATGTCGAAGATATTTTGGCTTCGCTGTTTAATCTTGCGGGAGCTGAAATCTACTCGGATGGTGGATATCCAGGCTGGAAACCCGATGCAAACTCACCCATTATGAAAGTTGTTCGGGATGTCTATTCAAACCTCTACGGTGAACTCCCCAATATTATGGTCATTCATGCTGGCCTTGAATGTGGCTTGTTCAAAACAGCTTACCCTCATTGGGATATGGTGTCATTTGGACCAACCATCCAATTCCCGCACTCACCTGATGAACAAGTAGAAATTGTCACCGTTGAAAAATACTGGCAATTGCTGCTAGCAACGTTGAAAAACATTCCGCAAAAAGGCGAATAACTTTTTTCGTCATACTATATAAGAGGGTTTTAATGCCCTCTTTTTATATCTAACTTAGCAGTCAAAGCTCAGGCTAAGCTGCTGGTGTTGGTCATCACATAAAGAAACAGATAAACCAACTAGTCGCACTTTTTTACCCCGCCCTCGCTGATAGGCTTTCTCTACCAATGCCTGTAGTTCATTCAGATACAAACCGCTGCTGCGACAGGCAACGGTAGTCTGAGTAAAATCAGTAAACTTCAGTTTAACTTGAACACCATGAAAGCTACGTTTTCCAAGACGGGCTCGCAACTCGGGTAACTGCGCAAGTAGTGCATCTAAGCACTGGCTTGACGTTGCAAAGTCACTCGGATACGTATGCTCAATCCCCACCGATTTACGAATTCGAGTCGGCTCCACACTGCGCTCATCAATCCCTTGGCTGCGTTGATATAGAACTAGGCCAAACTTGCCGAACCACTGACTAAGTTGTTCGGGGCTATGAGCTAGAACATCTTGCCCAGTAAACAAACCGAATTCCTGCAAACGTTGCCAAGTACGTGGCCCAACGCCTGGGATCTTATTTAATTGTACACTTCGAGCAAAAGTACCTGCTTGCTCCGGAGCAATCACGAATAAACCATCTGGCTTATTCTCTTCTGATGCGATTTTAGCTAAAAATTTATTAGGTGCTACACCAGCGGAAGCCGTCAGTGCAGTCTTAGCAAGAATTTGTCGCCGGATCTCTTCAGCCATCAAGGTAGCACTGCCCTGACATAACGAGACATTCGTGACATCTAAATAGGCTTCATCCAGAGAAAGTGGCTCAACTAAAGGGGTAAAAGAGAGAAAAATCTCACGGATTTGGGCAGAGACCTCTTTATATAAGGCCATCCGGCCACGAACTAATACCAAATGTGGGCACAATTTTAACGCTTGAGCAGTTGGCATTGCAGAATGAATACCATATTGACGAGCAGGATAATTACAAGTTGCAATTACTCCACGAGTTTCCTTAGAGCCTCCAATTGCAATCGGAACCTCTTTTAAAGCTGGATTATCTCGCATCTCAACTGCCGCATAGAAGCAGTCCATATCAACGTGAATGATTTTACGCATAAAAAAATAGCTGTATGGATATACAGCTATTCTAGCAGCTACGAATAAAAAGTCACCATTTAGATAATACGGTTTTCTTCTCTAATTTGCGCAAGATGTTTTTCTCTAGCCATTCTTGCTTTACGTTTTTCACATGGTTCTGGACAATCGCAAACTTTATCCAGCCCTAGAGCTGCAATCCCCCCGCAACTACCAGAGATCGTTTTGCGTTGAATAATGTAACCAATCGACATTGCCGCAATGATCACTAAAAAAACAACAAATGTGATCAAAAAATATGTCATATATTCACCACTAAAAAAACTGCCTGATGAAATATTCATCAAGACTATAAGCTTATTTTCGCCAATCTACTCAGCAGATGCAAATATCATCTCAAGTACAAACAAAAAAAGCCAGTAACCTGCCGCACTTCATGCACACGTTACTGGCTTTTTACTAGCGATGATGACTAGCCCCCAAAATCATCCAGAAGGATGTTTTCATCTTCGACGCCTAAATCATGCAACATCTTAATAACCGCTGCGTTCATCACCGGAGGACCACACATGTAATATTCGCAATCTTCTGGAGCTTCATGATCTTTAAGATAATTTTCATAAAGAACGTTATGAATAAAGCCCGTTTTCCCCGTCCAATTGTCTTCTGGAATAGGATCTGATAACGCTACATGCCATTCAAAGTTATCATTCTCTTCTTGAAGCTCATCAAAATCTTCAACATAGAACATTTCACGTCTCGAACGAGCACCATACCAGAAACTCATTTTACGCTTGGTATGCAGTCGCCGTAGCTGGTCAAAAATATGGCTACGCATTGGAGCCATACCAGCGCCACCACCAATAAAGATCATTTCTGCATCTGTATCTTTAGCGAAAAACTCACCAAATGGCCCACTGATGGTCACTTTATCACCGGGTTTCAAACTAAAAATATAAGATGACATGCGCCCTGGTGGCACATGCGGATTTCTTGGGGGTGGTGTGGCAATACGCACATTCAGCATAATAATCCCTTCTTCTAAGGGGTAATTAGCCATTGAATACGCGCGAATGGTTTCATCTTCTGTTTTAGCTTTAAGATCAAAGAAATTAAAACGTTCCCAATCATCACGAAAGCGCTCAGGGATATCGAAATCTTTAAACTCAATATCATAAGCAGGGGCTTCAATCTGAATATACCCCCCTGCCCTAAATGGCACACTTTCACCATCAGGAATTTTAAGTTTCAGTTCTTTAATAAAGGTGGCCCGATTTTCATTAGAGATGACTTCGCATTCCCACTTTTTAATCCCGAAAACTTCTTCTGGCAGCTCAATCTTAAGGTCGTTTTTAACCGATACTTGGCAAGACAGACGACACCCTTGTCGCGCTTCACGCTTGCTAATGTGGTCCAACTCAGTAGGTAGAATATCACCCCCGCCATCTTTGATGACGACCCGACATTGACCACAGGAACCACCGCCGCCACATGCTGATGATACGAAAATACCTGAATTGGCTAATGCCCCCAGCAATTTAGTGCCAGGATGAGCAATCACCATTTTGTCAGGATCATCATTAATTTCAATTTTGACATCACCGGAACTGACCAGTTTCGATTTGGCGAACAAAATAAGAACCACCAGCACGAGAACGATCAAGGTAAACATCGCTACGCCGAGAACAATTTCCATCGACTCAATCCTTGTTTGTTAACACTAAAGCTGGACACCAGAGAATGACATAAAGCCCATAGCCATAAGGCCCGCAGTGAGAAATGTAATCCCCAAACCTCGTAAACCAGCTGGTACATCAGAATACTTCATCTTTTCACGGATACCGGCCAAAGCAACAATTGCCAACAACCAGCCAAAACCACTCCCGAAGCCATATACAACCGATTCAACGAAATCGTATTGGCGTTGAACCATGAATGACACACCACCGAAAATTGCACAGTTCACTGTAATCAGCGGTAGATAAATACCCAATGCGTTATAAAGCGCAGGTACATATCGATCCAAAATCATTTCTAAGATTTGAACCAAAGCCGCAATGACACCAATAAAAGTAATGAACCCTAAGAAGCTCAAATCGACATTTGGCAGACCAGCCCAAGCCAACGCGCCAGGGGCTAACAAGTGGAAATAGATAACTTGGTTGACAGGGACAGAAATCCCTAGCACCACAGTCACTGCGATCCCCAACCCCAGAGCAGTTTTAACTTTTTTCGATACAGCCAGAAATGTACACATCCCCAACAGAAACGACAGTGCCATATTTTCAATGAACACTGATTTAACAAAAATACTAATTAAATGTTCCATTGTTTATTACTCCTTGGGTTCCTGCTGTTCAGGATGCCAAGTTCGCACCGCCCAAATCAGTAAACCAATCACAAAGAAGGCACTCGCAGGAAGCAATAACAAGCCATTCGGGTGATACCAGCCACCATGCGAAATAAGAGGTAGAACTGTTAAGCCAAAAATGGATCCTGAACCTAACAACTCACGAATAAAGCTCACCACCATTAAGATAGCGCCATAGCCTAAACCATTACCAATTCCATCAAGGAAACTATCCCATGGCGGACTTTTCATTGCATATGCTTCAGCTCGGCCCATCACAATACAGTTGGTAATAATCAAGCCAACATAAACGGATAACTGTTTGGACACATCATAAGCTACCGCTCGTAAAACTTGGTCTACAACGATAACTAACGAAGCAATAATTGCCATCTGTACAATAATTCGCACACTGGATGGAATATGGTTACGAATCATTGAAATAAACAAGTTCGAGAATGCTGTTACTGCTGTCAGTGCAACCGCCATCACAAAGGCATTTTGCATTTTACTGGTCACAGCCAGTGCCGAACAAACCCCTAATACCTGTAGGGTAATAGGGTTATTAGCAATAATTGGTCCAAAGAGAATCTTTTTGGTTTCTTTTGCATTAGCCATTATTCAGTTCTCCTTGACGTAATTTGGTTAGGTATTTGGAATAACCCAATGGTCCTAACCAGAATTTCAGAGTATTTCTGACACCATTACTGGTCAATGTGGCTCCTGAAAGTGCATCAACCTGCGATGGCGCGTTTGGATTTGCTCCACCTTTAATCAACGTTAAAGCGGGCTTGTAATTGGCATTATAAAGCTTTTTACCTACAAACTCAGCCCGCCAACTTGGGTTTTCAACCTGAGCACCGAGTCCTGGTGTTTCACCTTGTTGATAATAGATGATCCCTTTCACTGTATTACCATCGGGGGCAACAGCCAAGAAAGCATACATCATTGACCATAAACCACGTCCATGAATTGGTAAAATAACTCGAGCCAGTTTGCCATCTTTATTATGAACTAAATAGACGGTCGCATAATTAGAACGCCGTTTAATCCCAGCAAGATCTTGATTCTGACTCAACGCCATACTCATCGATGGGTCTTTCGCAGCCACACGTTGATTAAACGTCACCGGATTAATCTTACTGGCCGGGACATACTCGCCAGTATTCAAATTAACAACTTTTGGTTCAATCCGTTTGTTATAGACATCAGTGATTGATTTACCCTGATAATCCACACCTGAAACTTGCAGAATATTGCTCTGTTTATTGACCTTTATGTTGTGATCCTGCATTCCTTTGAGCCCGACAGCCGCACCCGAAACCACAATCGAACAGATCAGGCTAATACCAATCACAACTGATAGGGTTTTTCCTAGTGAATCATTACCCGACATTACGTGCCATCCTCCGCTTAATATTGGCCTGAACAACGAAATGGTCAAATAGTGGTGCAAACAGGTTCGAGAACAGAATCGCAAGCATCATCCCTTCTGGGAAGGCTGGGTTAACAACTCGAATAAAGACCACCATGGCACCAATTAAAATGCCATACCACCAACGTCCTTTGTTCGTAAAGGATGCCGAAACCGGATCTGTTGCCATAAAGAACATGCCCAAAGCAAATCCGCCCATCACCAAATGCCAGTATGCAGGAACCGCAAACATATAGTTGGTATTAGAACCGATCAAATTAAGCATAGTACTAGTGGCTATCATACCAATCATGACGCCTAACACGATTCGCCATGAAGCAATCCGCGTATACATAATGACCAAGCCACCCAGTAGCAGCAAAAATGTCGAGGTTTCACCCACAGAACCTTGCATGAAGCCAAAAAAGGCATCCGGCCATGTGATTCCGGCATGAGCCAAAGCAGGCAACCCACCACTTGCTGCAACGCTTAATGACGTTGCACCAGAAAAGCCATCAACGGCAGTCCAAACTGCATCGCCTGACATGTTTATCGGATATGCAAAAAACAAAAACGCACGACCAGCTAATGCGGGGTTAAGGAAGTTTTTACCTGTACCACCAAATACTTCTTTGGCAATCACAACGCCGAATGTCGCCCCCAGTGCCACTTCCCACAAAGGAATGGTCGGAGGCAGCGTCATCGTGAACAGAATCGATGTGACGAAGAAACCTTCATTCACCTCATGTTTTCTGACCATCGAGAATAAAACTTCCCAGAAACCACCCACGATAAAAGTGACCGCGTAAATAGGAACAACAAAGCAAGCCCCATATAACGTATCCGCAATCCAACCGGCATGCGCTCCCATAGGAACGTCAAACAGGTTCAATATCCAAGTATGCCAATCTGCAAAAGGAGCCAAGCCCCCCGCGATGGCGTGGTTAGCTTGAGCACCAACGTTATACATGCCAAAAAATAATGCTGGGAGCAACGCAGCCCAAACGATAATCATCATCCGTTTAAGATCAAGATTATCGCGAACGTGAGTTAAACCTTTAGTAACAGTTCCTGGAGAATATAAAAAAGTTGCAGTTGCTTCATACAACGCAAACCATTTTTCATATTTTCCACCGGGTAAAAAATGAGGTTCAATTTTTTCAAGGTAATGCTTCAGACTCATGCTTAACCCTCCGCTTCAATTTTGGTTAAACACTGGCGAAGCACAGCACCATACTCGTACTTGCCCGGACAAACAAATGAACATAAGGCTAAATCTTCTTCTTCAAGCTCAAGACAGCCTAATTGTTGAGCACTATCCGTGTCACCACTTAACAAATCTCGCAACAACATGGTCGCCAAAATATCTAGTGGCATCACCCGTTCATATAACCCAATAGGTACCATTGCTCGTTCGCTGCCACCGGTAGTGGTTGTCATAGCGAATTTTTTGGCACGATTTAGATGAGAAGAAAAAACGCGGGCTAGCGAAAATTTATTTTTCCCCGGAACCGCCCAAGCTAAGAATTCTTTTTCAATTCCTTCTTTGAGCACACTAACTTGTTGATGATAGCGGCCTAAGTATGCGTGAGGGCCTTTAGCCGTTGTACCGCACAAGACACTACCTGAAATAATACGCAGGAGCCCCTCGTCGATTTTCAACTCACCTTCACAAATTTCATCCAAAGCCGCACCTACTTCAGTGATCACCAAACGAGGCGTCTTCACCTCTGGCCCCGCTAAAGAAATAACTCGCTCAGCATCAATTTTGCCACTCGTAAACAGTTTGCCAAAAGCAATGACATCCTGATAATTGATGACCCAGACGCGCCGCGCGAGGCTAACGGGTTTTAAGAAGTGAATATGCGTTCCTGCCAAACCTGCTGGATGAGGGCCAACAAATGTTTCTTCACGAAGATTATTGGCGTTTGCAGACGGTAATGAATAATCGCCTTTACAAACGAATACCTCACCCTCAGTTAATTTACTGAGAATCAGCAATCCATCGGTATAGGCTTGCTCATTGCGCTCGATAATTGGTTTCGCGTCTGCTGCTAAGGGATTAGTATCCATCGCTGTCACAAAAATGGCAGCAGGCTTAGCATCAATAGCAGGAATATGGCTGAATGGGCGACTCTTGAATGCGCTCCACTGACCAGACTGAACTAATTTATCGACAATTTGTTGACGAGAAAGAGAGCCCAATTGCTCCATTGAGATGGCCCCGAAGTCTTTACCGGGTTGATCATTTTTCTTAATCACAACCGATTGTAAAACTCGCCGAGAACCACGGTTAATTGCAACAACTTCACCTGAAGCTGGTGCTGTGAAAAGAACCCCGGGGTTCTTTTTGTCTTCAAATAAGACGTCACCTTGGATAACTTTATCGCCGACTTTGACTTTCATTGTCGGTCGCATACCGACATATTCCTCGCCAAGAACAGCGACATGAGCACAAGAGACTTTATCCGTAATCTGCTGCTTTGGAGCACCAGTGATTGGTACATCCAATCCTTTTTTTATTGAAATCATACTCTCTTACACAGTTAATTGAGTCGGAAGATGAGTGATTGTTTAATGCTGGTAACAAATTCGTGACAGCCGTTAGCTATTACGATACTTAGCTTACAACCCTGTATAAAACGGCATTATGTTAGCATCAATTATCAACATTCGGCTATTATAAATCATTCATTTTAAGGGTATATTCTCGTTTTACCGCTAACACCTTTCGATAATGATTAAATAATAAACAACTATCAATCAATATTGATTCCTTAATTGATTGATATCTATGCTAAGTCTAGACAGATTAAATGAATAGTCCAGTTCATACCAAGCGGATTATTAACTGCCAACACAATTTGGTGTTTTCGGCGCTTCGCCCGCGCGTTTTTGCCATTCTTCTGGCGTGTATGTATGCAAAGCTAAAGCGTGAATAGGCCCTTCTAAAAGCTCGTTTAAGCATTCATTGACTAACCGGTGGCGGGCAATTAACTTTTGCCCCGCAAACGCCTCAGAAACAAGTGTGACCTTAAAATGACTTTCGCTGCCACGTGGCACGTGATGACGATGACTTTCATTAACGACCTGCAAGAAATTAACGCAAAATTGCTCACGGAGTTTATTTTCAAGAAGTTCAGCAACTGACATACAATGCTCCATAGGTAAATATCGACTGCATTATAAATACAGAACGTTCATTTGTCAGGAATAGGCTTCAATCTATTGAGCTGAAATATGAATCTGCCTAAATGTTAAGTTGATCCGTTCACCTACCGTTTTTTTTGTCCGAGCAATCGAGTGCTCATAATATTGCTGCGTCTTGGCTGCCATGATCAGCAGAGTACCATTGCCCAGTGCCCACTCACCAACTTTAGTTCGAGATTTTTTTTCACGGATTAAGAAGCGCCTTTCACACCCAAAACTCAGTGATGCAATCATGGCATTTTTCAATAGCTCTGGTTCGTCATCACTGTGCCAGCCCATCGCATCGCCGCCATCGCGATAAAGATTAGCCAGGACACTATTAAAGTAGGTCCCCAGCTCACGATTAAGTTGTTGACGAAGTTCTTTAAGTGGCTCACACCAAGGGATTGGCAAACGTAATTGCTGGCTATAGCGATAGGCACATTGTGGATCCCCCATCCAAGCGGATAATCTAGGTTCATTGACCTGTTTACCAAACAAGCGAATGCTATGTTGTTGCCAAGCAATACTGTTACGCAGGAGTTGGTAGTTAAGTTGCGACCAGTTTGGATAGATGAGTAGATAGCTTTCGTGATTCAGCTCAATTCGTTCTGGCTCTGGAGTGTTATTTTTAGTCTGATACATTACTTAAGTTCCAGGCTTTTATATTCGCATTATCCAACAGGTTCAGCTAAAATTTGCGAAAAATTTCAGACACATTCCATGAACCCGATAGACAATCAGCAATTTGTACCAACCCTAAGTATCTCACGCTATCCCAAACAACGTCATGATTCTCTTAAGGGTTGGAATGGCGCAGATACGCTATTAGTAGAACATGTCATCCAACATATTAATCCATCACAAACAGTCGCCATTTTTAATGATGAATTTGGCGCTCTCAGTTGTGCTCTGGATGACTATCAACAAGTTTGGTATAGCGACTCCTATCTTGCTCATCAAGGCGTCCAGAGTAATCGTGCTGATAATCATTTATCCCCCATTACCACTTATTCAACTATGGCGGTGCAACAAGACTGCGATGTCTGGCTGATTAAAATTCCCAAATCACTATCGCATTTGGAGCATCAGCTCGCAACCATCTCTGAGCAAGCTCACAAAGACCAACCTATTATTCTTTCTGCAATGGTCAAATATCTCAATAAAGGGACTTTCAAATTAATCGAGCGCTATTTGGGGCCTCTTTCGACATCATTGGCCAAATACAAAGCCAGATTGATTTTTACCCAACTGAGTAAAACCCCCACTCCGAGCCCTTACCCCCGCAGCTGGCAAGCGCTCCCTTATCCATGGCAATTAAGCGATCATGCCAATGTATTTTGCCTTGGCAAACTCGATATCGGTACTCGCTTTTTATTAGAACATATGCCTGAGGGCGAGTTTAAACAGATTATCGATTTAGGCTGTGGTAATGGACTTTTAAGCCTAGCAGCCCTTGACCGTTGGCCACAGGCACATATCACATGCTGTGATGAATCATTGATGGCAACAGAAAGCACGCGAACTAACCTTAAGCGTAATTTCCCAGAACAGCCACCCCGCTATCAGGTGTTGGCCGATCACTGCCTGAGTCAACAACCCAATGAATGTGCCGATCTCATCTTATGTAATCCGCCATTTCACCAGCAGCAGACTATCTCGACAGCAATTGCCAGACAAATGTTTACGGATGCAAAACGCTGTTTAACTCCTCAAGGACAACTCTGCGTGATAGCCAATCGCCATTTACCTTATTGGCCAATGCTAAAAAAAAGCTTCCAGACGGTGAAGATTCTCGCTTCCAATGCAAAATTTGTTATCCTGATAGCAACTAAATAATATTTGAGGTTCTCATGTCTTTGTCAAAAATCTCCGTCTTTTGGATTATGGCTGCTGCTTTCAGTTTGCTGTTATCAGGCTGCAGTACACCCAGACAAAGCAACTCCGGAGCGCCAGTAACGCAAACGACTCATCAAGCAAAGTCCGCGACGCCGACTCAATCAAAAGAGAAGCCGCAGCCAAGCCAGGAATCTAAGCCGACTCAAATTTATTTAGATCCAAATCCTTCGGCCGGGAGCGCCCGCCCGATGCCAGGAGTTAGTTTGCATCTGAGCGTCAATGACCTGCGCGCGCAACGCTTTTTGCTCTCAATTCACCACGAAGGTAAAGAACAAGCAGAACTCATCACCAGTGCCAACAATGTCCGCCAGGCCATTTATAAGGCGGTCGAAACCAATCTTGAGGATCGTGGCATTAAACTGAGTGATAATGCCCCAAACGATCTGACGATCGATATCATGGCGCTACGTAGTAAAGCTGAGCAAAAACCATTCAGTTATGTCGCTATTGATCAAGTTATTCTTAAAGCAACATTTAAATCAGCACATCGTAAAGTCGTCCGTCAATATACCGCCAGTCGACGCAGCAGCGGCAGCCTTGAAGTCGATATTAGCCAGCAGCAAAATCAGTTAAATCAAACTCTTAATGCTGTATTAACCGGCTTACTTACCGACCATAAACTGCTTGATCAGGACAACTCATGAAACCCATCTATTTCACATTAGCATTGGCACTCACCTGCTTAAGCGTTCAAGCTGAAACCGTACGATTTTCCACGACTATGGGCGACTTTAATGTTGCCCTAAATTGTGAAAAAGCCCCACTAACCTGTCGGAATTTTTTACGCTACGTTAAAAATGGCAGTTATGACGGCAGCATTTTTCATCGGGTCATTAAAGGTTTTATGATTCAGGGGGGCGGATACAATAAGCAAGGGGAAAAACTCAGCGAATTTGCCCCAATCGCAAATGAATCCAATAATGGTTTATCTAATTTAACCGGAACGATTGCAATGGCGCGCACCAGTGCCCCTGACTCTGCAACACGCCAGTTTTATATCAATGTGCATGATAATATATTTTTAGACGGCCATGATGACCAGCCGGGCTATGCCGTTTTTGGTAAAGTCACCAAAGGCATGAAGGTAGTCATGAAAATATCACGAACCCCCACCCATTTTGACCATAAACTAGAGTTTAAAAACGTTCCCATTCAACCAATCGTCATCAAATCAATTAAGATCCTAAAGACTGATGGATCAAATAAGTAGTAAAGAAAGCTGGACAAGCAGTTTAAAATTATACTGTAAAAAACCAGTTTTACTGATGCTCAGTTTCGGATTTTCATCCGGGCTGCCTTATTTGCTGATTTTTGCTACATTCTCATTCTGGTTAAGAGAAGCTGGAATCAGCCGCACCGAAATTGGTTTTATCAGCTGGGTTGCCTTATTTTATGGCCTAAAATGGATTTGGTCTCCCTTAGTTGATCGTCTGCCTATTCCTTGGCTCAGTCGGCATTTAGGGCGGCGTCGCAGTTGGATGTTGCTGGCGCAAGCAGGAATAATTCTTGGCCTGATCGGCATGTCTACGCTAAACCCACAAAACTCCCTCATGGCAGTGAGTTTGTTTGCTTTAATGGTATCTTTTAGTTCGGCAACCCAAGACATAGCTATCGATGCCTTTCGCATTGAATCGGCTCCGGAGCGCCTGCAAGCCGCGATGGCTGCTGCCTACATGACGGGCTACCGCCTTGCCATGATCACATCTGGTGCAGGGGCTTTATGGCTGGCCGCATTATTTAGTACATCTGCAGGCTATCAGCCACATGCTTGGCAACTGACCTATTTGTGCATGGCTGTGTTAATGGGGGTAGGCGTATTAAGTTGCCTAATAGCAAAAGAACCAGAGGTTCCTTATCGAAAATTAACATCAATCACCATGATCCGTCAGTTTCATCGCCGGGGTTACCCTTTGAAATTCGCCGGATTCATTGCCTGGAGTTACACCGCTCTTTGTGAACCATTTATCGATTTCTGGCGTCGCTATCACTGGATTGCCGTGTTAATTTTAGCGTTAATCAGTACCTATCGGATTGCTGATGTTGTCATGGGGGTTATGGCAAACACATTCTACGTCGATATGGGATTCAGCAAAGATGAAGTCGCCAGTATATCCAAAGTTTTTGGCGTGATAATGACCCTACTCGGGACGGGTATAGGCGGTATTTTGGTCAATCGACTTGGAACCATGCGTATTCTTTTTGTCGGAGCCCTACTCACAGCGAGTACCAACCTACTCTACAGTTATATGTCAACACAACCACCATCACTCAGTTTACTGACAGTGGTGATTAGTGCCGATAATTTAGGTGCAGGGATCGCAACTGCTGCTTTCATAACTTATTTGTCTTCCTTAACTAATGTTGCATTCTCAGCCACCCAATATGCTTTGTTAAGTTCAATCATGCTGTTATTCCCTAAATTCTTAGCCGGGTTTTCCGGCTACTTGGTCGACTGGATGGGCTACAGTCACTTCTTTACTTTTACCGCCATCCTTGGGATCCCCGCTTTAATTCTTATTCCAATTCTGGCCAAATACCATCCGGCTTCGGCGCCAAGAGATAACAATTAAGCCATATATTGAGCCTAAGTATGATGAACAACATACGAACCCTAATGGTCAGACATCAAAGCCAGCAATATCGTATTTAAATGCAGCGATAGTTCTTTGAGATAACTACAATAATAAATAAAAAGGAACCTTAAATTGAAAGTGGCATTGGTAACTGGCGGTTCTAAAGGCATCGGTTTACACGTGGTGCTTCGGCTTGTCAGGCAAGGAATTAAAGTAGTAACTTGTTCTCGCGCAAAAGAGAACTGGTTGAATTCGATTAACGAATTTCCAGAGCTGAATGTTGTTGACTACCAGAGCACAGATATTGCCGATGAGCAACAACTAGCAAGGCTATTTGACTATATTCGTGAACACTACGAAAAATTAGACATGGCAGTCAATAACGCCTCACCGGCTATTGTGTCATGTGGTTATTTACCTCAGGTTGAAGTCTCACTACTGAAAGAAACGCTTCATGTAGATTTCTGGTGTCAAGTCTTATGCTTGAGATCTGAGCTAAAATTAATGGGATCTGGCGCATCCATCGTCAATATCAGCTCCGTTAATGGGGTTAGACCAACCCCAAATGCAGCAATGTATAGCGCTTCTAAACATGCTCTTGAAGGACTAACTCGGTCTGTCGCTTTAGAAAGTATTCGCTCTGGCATCCGAATTAATGCGGTTGCTCCCGGAGTCACGTGGACACCTCGTTGGGAAGAAAGACAACTTAAAACACCTAATATCCGCGATGACGTATCAGAAGCTGTCCCTATCAAACGTTTTGGGAAAATTGAAGAAATTGTTAACGCAGTAGACTTTCTATTATCTGACCAGGCCAGTTATATAGTGGGTCATACACTAGTCGTTGATGGAGGCCTATCACTAACATCAAAATAGCTTGGGATAACATGAGTAATCATTAGACCATGGCTGCTGAATAAAAACGAGTTCTCGTAGAGCCAGCAAATTATCGCAATCAATTGGGTAAGTAGTTTTAATCACAGTACTCACATAAGGTTTAATCACCTGACTCCGCTATACTCTCTGTTTGTCTCCCCCCAACTAACATTCAATGACCAACGACGGTTAACAGAAGTAGTAATGCACAACGAATAGCATCACGAAGCCATTAACAGCATTCACATGACAGCATTGAAGGCTTGACTCATAGTGGCGACCTTCATCAATTCATCGTTCAAAAACCAAGCATAATAATACTAATTTTTAATATTAATTATGTTATCCATAAAAATATGGCTACCGCTAAAATCGCTGAATGGTTATTCTCTATATGAGCACTGACATCAGCACAGAGGAGAGGATGATGCATTGGGGCATTTTAGGAGATGGTGCAATTGGGGGATTATATGCCATGTCTCTCTACCATGCTGGATATCCAGTGACGCTCGTGATGAGCAACGAGTTTTCACAAGGGCAATCATTCCGGCAGCTGACCTATGAAAACGAGCAAACCCATTATCAAGCTGAATTACCGATTGAACAGACCACAGATCACTGCGATATATTGCTCATTTGCACCAAAAGCTATCAAGTTCTAGACGCGCTGCAAACCATTCATCTGACTCAAAACTGTGAGTTACTCACACTGCATAACGGCATGGGGCCTCAGCAGAAGATCCTGAATCGTTATCCAGACCACTCTCTTTGGGCTGGCACAACGACTCATGGTGCTAAACGCCAAAGTAACCATATTATTCATCATGGCAGTGGTATCACTACCATTGGACGTTATCCGAAAAATCACCATACGGCCCCCTGCCCGACTTGGCTAGACGATCTGAACAACGCCTTACCAGAGGTTATCTTCGATGAAAACATAGAAATTGCCCTTTGGCGTAAACTAGCCATTAACTGTGTTATTAATCCATTAACGGCTATTGACCAATGTTTAAATGGCGAACTTCTAAGCCCCAGTTATCAACCTGTTATTCGCGAATTGTGTTATGAAATCAGTCAAGTTGCAAATGCTTGCCAAATACCATTAAGCTGTGGCGAAATAGAACAACTGGTGCAACAAGTTTGTAAACAGACAGCCAAGAATCATTCGTCAATGGCGCAAGATGTCTATTATCGCCGCCCAACCGAAATTAAGCTGATTAATGGTTATATTGTAGAGATGGCCAAGCGTTATAATCTGGATGTTCCATTTAATAGGCATCTTGTTAAGAACCTAACAACAGGAGAGTTCTGATGGTTAATGTCATGGTAGCCCTAGCTCCGGGAAGCGAAGAGATAGAGACAGTTAGTTTAGTCGATACGCTTCGTCGTGGAGAATTTATCGTAGATTTAGTCAGTGTAGGGGATGAGCTTGAAATCACCTGCTCACGAGGTGTTAGGCTCATCGCGGATAAATTACTCACCGATGTCAATATTGATGATTACCAGCTTTTAGTGATACCAGGCGGAGCTGGCGGTAGTGAATTTATGCGTAATACGCCAGAATTTATCGAGTTTATTAAAGACTTTTACCAACCCCCGAAATATATTGCCGCAATCTGTGCAGCCCCTGCATTGGTATTGCATGCTAATCGAATTTGCCCGCAAGCAACTATGACGAGCCACCCTTCTTTCTTTTCTGATCTGGATGAAAAATATCGCAGTGAACAACGTGTTGTCGTTGATCACAAACATCGCGTAATTACTAGTCGTGGACCGGGAACGGCGATTGAATTTGCTCTAGAATTGCTTGCCCAATTAGGCAGTGAGGAGCTGGCCCGGCAAGTTGCCGAGCCAATGCTATGTGCGGGAATTGATCAACGATTCCGATAAACGCCAACATTACTATGGCCTTGTTCTTTAAGGTACAAGGCCTGCAATTTACTCATGACACCGCGCTCACAATAGAGTAAGTAATGTTTATCTTTCTCTAATTCGAGGAATTTTGTTCCCAATTTAAAAAATGGGATATGCAAGATCTGCGCACCATCTATTTCCAAAGGTTTATTTTCGGTTTCCTCATCGGAGCGAATATCAATTACAATCTGCTCAGATGAAACTTCATTAACCGTATCAACCTCAACCACTTCAGCATTACTTTGCCGACCGATATCGCGAATATCAACCATTCGAGCCTGCGCTACCACTTGCTCAAGTATGGTTGTATCGAAATGAGCTTCTTCAGCTAACAATTTACTTTCAACCGCTTTTACCGTTGGTTTACGTGAGATCACCCCACAATATTCGGGCATTGTCTCCGCAATATCGGCAGTCCCAATACGTCTGGCACTATCAATAATATCCTGCTTATCGCGAGCAATAAGTGGGCGCAAAATGAGCGTTTCTGTAACTTTGTCAATCATCGATAAGTTGGTCAAGGTCTGACTTGAAACCTGCCCTACCGCTTCGCCCGTAACCAATGCCGGGATATCATAGTGTTGCGCAACTTTCGCGGCAGCACGCATCATCATTCGTTTTAAAACCACCCCCATCTGGGAATCGTCTACTTTAGTGAGGATCTCAGCGACAACTGGCTCAAAATCGATCGTGACAAATTTAACTCGATGTGATGAACCATATTTTTGCCATAGGTAGTGCGCCATCTGTTTGACACCAATCTCATGAGCTGCGCCCCCCAGATTGAAAAAACAATAATGAACACGTGAACCACGACGAATCAATTCATAACTGGAAACCCCAGAATCAAAGCCCCCAGAAATCAGCGACAACACACTTTCCTGAGTAGCAATAGGGAAACCGCCAATACCTTGATGCTGATGAGTCACCACATACAAATGTTGATTTTCAATCTCAAGTCGAACCGTTACGTCTGGCTGTTTAAGTTTCACTCCAGCGGCATCGGTAAACTGATTTAGCCCACCACCGATATAACGCTCAGCCTCAACGGAGGTGAAGTCATGCTCACCTACCCGACGTACCCGAACACAAAATGTTTTACCCGCAAGTTTATCTTTCCATACTTGATGGGTTAATTCATAAGCATTATGCAGATCGGTAAACTCAAAACTACTCACTTCCAAAAAATGCTGAATACCAGGAGTGCTTTTCAATGCTTCTACTAAAGCATCACGTTTATCCGGTTCACGACTTGTGACAACCAGATGATCCCAATCGCGGCTAACACGGATATTTTCATCGATTTGATTGAGCACATTGCGAATATTACCCTGCAGCATTTTACTAAAACGCTGACGGACAGGTCGGCTTTTTATAGTAATTTCAGGGAATAGTTTGATAATAAATTTCATGATGGTTACGGCGCTAAAAAATTCGCGCCGATTATACACTGCTCAACTCAGAATGTGTATGCGCATTAGCCTATCCCTGCATTTTAGCTAATGCCCTTAGCACTAATCATCGCTTAGCGGAGTCACCTGCAACTGACGAGACACTTTCGGTTTACCTTGCATAATACTAATTTCAACCCGGCGATTTTCAGCCCGATGAGCAGGTGTGTCATTTTTGACCAGTGGATCAGTATCCGCCAAACCTCGCACCACCAACCGATTCTGATTGAACCCTTTGACTTGAATCATCACCTGCGCTACCGATACAGCTCGTTGTGCCGAGAGATCCCAGTTAGAACGATACAACTCAGAATCTGCAGGTTGATTATCGGTGTTTCCAGAAACGGTGACGATCCCAGGAATATCTTTAATCACCTCCGCAATTTTACGGATGATCGGCCGAAATTGTGGCTGTAAGAAGGCTGACCCTGAAGGAAACGAACCTTTTTCTCGTATCCGAATGATAATCTGTTGGCCAAGCGACTCAACTTCTAACGCCCCTTCTTTGATTTCTGTTTTTAATTGAACCGCAATCCGTTTTGCCATCTCATTTTGAGACTGTGTTGCTTCCGGAATAGGGCGTTTATCCGTCTGTGGTGTCCGGCCACCATCCTGCTTAGCAGAAGTTCGCTCATTCCCACCGGATTTAGCATCATCACCTTTTTGAAAATCCAGTTCGGTCTGAGTCATGTCAACCGTTTGTTGCATAATGGTTTCAATCGGTGTTGGCTCAGGTCGGCCTGGACGAAAATTCATCGCGATTACCGAAGTCCCTTTAGGGATATCTTTCACTTCCAGCTGATTTTGTACACCAAAGGCATATTTCATTGACCCAGCAATCTGCTTAAACTTAAGCACATCCATTTCTGAAAATGACAGAAGTAATACAAAAAAACATAACAACAGCGACATCAAATCAGAAAAAGTAGCCATCCACGCAGGTAAACCGGGGGGACATTTGCACTCTTGCTCGTCATCATCCATAAAACCCCCTCATTACTCTGCAGATACTTCACGCTTAGAGGACTGCAAATAGTTTTTCAGCAATCCTTCAATGACCCTAGGGTTCAGTCCATCCTGAATACCGAGTACCGCATCCACAATTAACGCGCGATTAAGTGCCTCTTCAGCGGAACGGAGATCCAATTTATTGGCAATAGGGATTGCCACCATATTGGCCATAATTGCCCCATACAATGTAGTTAACAGTGCCACGGCCATTGCCGGACCAATTGCCTTAGGGTCAGACATGTTCGAGAGCATTGCAACCAGACCAATCAATGTACCAATCATCCCCATTGCAGGTGCCACATCACCAATCGCTTTAAAGATACTAGAGCCGACTTCGTGGCGCTCAACCGTTAATGCAATATCTTTTTTCAATGTACTACGGACCACTTCGGCATCATAACCATCAACAAGCATCCCCACCCCTTTGGCCATAAATGCATTGGGGATCTCCGCTTCTTCTAGGGCCAAAAATCCCCCCTTACGGGCAGAGTCAGCTAATTCGACAGATTTTTGAATGAGCTCATTGGGTTTATCAGCTTTAAATAAAAATGCTTTGGCAGCGATCTTTGCAGCACCCAGAAATTGCCCAAGGTTATATTTCATTAAGACCACAAACAGTGACCCACAGATCACAATCAGAATAGATGGAACATCCACAAACGCACTTATGTCGCCGCCCATCACCATTGCCATCAGTACGAAAGCAAAACTCCCTAACAGGCCCACTAGCGTAGCTAAATCCACAGCGCCCTTCCTTTTCTAAAGATCTTTAGTGTTATTCACGCCCATACATTTGAACGAACTCATTTATACATTATGAACAATAATCTACAATAGCTATCGGTTAAGAAAATAAATACTTTAATGCTAGTCGCTTATGTCATTATGATCCGCTCTGATTGCACCATCATGAATTTGACCTAAGTAAAATTCACATTGATTCTTAGCACGAAGACACGCGATAATTTTACTTGTGCCGCGATTCATAATTTTAGTCAATTTTCAGGAGATTCAATGGCAGCCAAAAAACCAGAAAATATGAGCTTTGAAGAATCACTAAGTGAACTGGAGCAATTGGTCAAAGAACTTGAGCAGGGAGATCTGCCCTTAGAGCAAGCCATGAAACATTTTGAACGAGGCATTGCACTGGCGAATGCCGGTCAACAAAAACTCTCAAGTGCTGAACAACAGATTAAAGTCTTACGTGAAAATACCCCTGAAGCACCATTAGATGAGCTATCAAAAGGGGATGCTTTGTGAGTGAATGTTTACAAACAATCTTAGAAAGCTATCGTGAACGTGTCGATACTTTTATTCTTCAGCAACTCAATTCACTAGAAGCAAATGCCCCGGTTTTACGTGATGCAATGCGTTATTCTCTCGTTTTGGGAGGCAAACGAATTCGTCCAGTATTGGTTTATTTAACGGCAGAACTGAATCAGGCCCCGACTCAACAAGTCGATTATGTCGCCGCCGCAGTCGAGGCGATTCATGCGTATTCGTTAATTCATGATGACCTACCAGCAATGGATGACGATAAGCTTCGTCGTGGTCAACCCACCTGCCATATTGCCTTTGATGAAGCCACCGCGATATTAGCTGGGGATGCTCTGCAATCGTGGGCCTTTACTTTACTCACCCAAGCGCAGCAAATTCCTGCTCACACACGCCTAACGATGGTCCAGACGTTATCTCAAGCGGCTGGTCTGCAAGGAATGTGTGCCGGGCAATCTATCGATATTATGGCAACTGGCCAACGTCAGTCACTCGAAGAGCTGGAACAAATGCATCGGCTCAAAACTGGCGCTTTGATCAGAGCCGCAATTCAATTAGGAGCTCAAGCCGCAGGGATTAGTAAACCAGCCGAACGACAAGCTTTAGATAACTACGGAGCGGCCATTGGTCTCGCTTTTCAGGTACGAGATGATATTTTGGATGTCATTGCCGATACCGAAACCTTGGGTAAACCGCAAGGATCGGACATTGAACACCACAAAAGTACCTATCCGGGACTATTAGGATTAGCCCAGGCTGAGCAGAAATGCCAAAATCTTAGACATCAAGCACTACACGAGTTGGACACATTACCCTACAATACAAACAAACTTGCTGCGCTTGCCGATTTCATTATTCAGCGCAATAAATAGCTGTTGCCAAAAATCAATTTATGACTCTAAATATTCGTGATTATCCATTATTAGCTCTCGCTGATTATCCATCAGATCTGCGACAGTTGCCATTATCGAAACTGCCCGAGCTCTGCCAAGAGCTGCGCTCTTTTTTGTTAAAAACAGTGAGCCAATCGAGTGGACACTTAGCATCGGGACTTGGCGTTGTTGAGTTAACCGTCGCTTTGCATTATGTCTATCAAACCCCCTTTGACCAATTGGTTTGGGATGTTGGACATCAGGCCTATCCCCATAAAATTCTAACTGGGCGGCGAGAGCAGATGGCAACCATTCGCCAAAAAGGTGGATTACATCCATTTCCTTGGCGTGGCGAAAGCGAATACGACACACTAAGTGTCGGCCACTCTAGCACTTCAATTGGTGCGGCCTTAGGGATGGCTGTTGCAGCAAGCAAGGAACAAAAAGGACGAAAAGTTGCAGCAGTGATCGGAGATGGTGCATTAACGGCAGGGATGGCATTTGAAGCACTTAATCATGGGGGAACCTGCTCCGATGATCTATTAGTGATATTAAATGACAATGATATGTCTATCTCTGAAAATGTCGGTGCACTCAACAATTCGCTGGCAAAATTGATGTCGGGACAAACATATTCCTCGTTTCGCGAAGGTGGTAAAAAATTATTGGACTCAGCTCCCTCCCCAATTAAAGAACTAGCGAAGCGCACTGAAGAACATCTCAAGGGGATGGTTGCACCACCAGGAACATTGTTTGAAGAATTTGGCTTTAATTATATTGGGCCTGTAGATGGCCACGACGTGATAGCGCTGGTTCAAACACTTAAAAACATGCGAGCTCGTAAGGGACCGCAGTTTCTACATGTTTTAACTAAAAAAGGCAAAGGTTATCTGCCAGCAGAGCAAGATCCAATTGGCTATCATGCTGTTTCAAAATTCGATCCCTCTCAGGATAATCTGCCCAAGAAAACCACCACAACCTTCTCTAAAGTGTTTGGGAACTGGCTCTGTGAAATAGCCCAGCAAGATAAGAAACTAATGGGGATCACGCCAGCCATGCGTGAAGGCTCGGGAATGGTTGAATTCTCCAAACGATTCCCTAAACAATATGTAGATGTTGCGATTGCCGAACAACACGCATTAACTTTTGCCGCAGGTCTAGCGATTGCTGGCTTACATCCGGTTGTGGCGATTTACAGTACTTTTTTGCAGCGTGCCTATGACCAGCTCATTCACGACATTGCTATTCAAAACTTACCTGTTCTACTAGCCATTGATCGGGCAGGCGTGGTCGGAGCGGATGGACAAACGCATCAAGGCGCATTTGATTTAAGTTTTTTGCGCTGTGTCCCTAATTTAACAATTATGGCACCTTCTGATGAAAGTGAATGCCGACAAATGTTGTACACCGGATATAAACTAGGCTCTCCGGCGGCTGTGCGTTATCCTCGCGGTGGAGCAATCAATGCTCCATGTGATCAACCCCTTCAGGTTTTGCCTATCGGTAAAGCGAAGATCCGACGAAAAGGTCAAAAAACGGCTATCTTGTGTTTTGGGCCACTACTATATGAGGCTTTAAAAGCTGCAGAGACATTAGATGCCACTGTGGTTGATATGCGCTTTATCAAACCACTTGATACCGATTGCATTGACGAACTCGCAAAAACGCACCAATATCTAGTGACATTAGAAGATAACGCAATTGCGGGTGGAGCCGGTTCAGCGGTTGCCCAACACCTCGTACAAAGAGAAACTCACCCAAGACTCATTCAGCTTGGATTGCCCGATCAATTTATTGCTCAAGGAACTCAAGCCGAAGTTTATGCTGAATTAGGCTTAGACAGTACCGGAATTGAGCAACGATTAAGCAATTAAAGGCCACGGCAACAACAATGTTGCCTTAGCCTTATCGGCTACGATTGATTTTAAGTTCATCAAAGTAAATCAGTCCCAGCCGATTACGCACCACCTTTAATGAAATCTTTTGATTAACAGCCCATATTTGATCAAGCCAAAATAAAGGCTTAAAAGCATATTGATTTGACAAATGATATAGGAAAGCTTGATAAGCTGATTTTTGCGAATGACCAGAAAGCGTATTAATGTGAGCAAATTGGCTTTTCAGATTGTGCCTATCCAATGCACAATGTAGCCGCGCAACATGACCATGATAAGAACTAAGCATTGCTTTTAAAAAACCTGATAAGTCATTTGGCTGAGGGCGAATTGAAACTAAATATAAATTGGCACTGCAGTGTGCTAAAGACTGATCAAAATCTTCACTAGAAAGGACTTTCACTTTTAGATCAATATCCATACGGGCAAACATTGTTTTTAATATCGCTAACGTCTGAGCCAAATCGAATCGATTATCTTTGCGGCTAACAAGCGTTAAACGCAAAGGTTGATCATTAGAACGCACTGACTGTAGTAATTGATAAGCCTTCAGAAACTGATTTTTCTTGGATATTAAACGGTCATAAAACTTTTCACTCACCAACTGACTGGAAAGCTGCCCTAACGGAGCATAAACCAAACTATAGAGCATCGCGTTGTTAATGCCCACAGATAAAGCCTCCCGCGCTTTTTTCTGTGTAAGCCAAGAATGTTGCTGATTAAATATAATACCAAGCCAAGCCATATCGGTCATACGCACCGCGGCCAAATTAGATGAAGCATTTAGCGCTGCAATATGGCTCGGTGAAACATGATCGATAATATCCACATCGTTACCCTGTAGGGCGCTATAGCGGGTTTGTTCGTGCAAAATAGGCACGACTTCTAACTCAGTTACATTTCCTTCATCATGGCTCTTTCGCCAATAATGCGGTTTAAGTTTTAACACAGCCCTCACGCCAGAAATATCTTCACTAATTTGATAAGGACCTGAACCTGAAACGAGCTCTTTTTGACCTTTTCCCATACCAAGTAGCCACCGCTTATCAAAAACAAACCAATAAGCGAGCTGAGACAATAGCCCTTGATAGGGATGCGTTAAAGTAATTTCAAAGCGTTCAGCGGAGAGCGCTTTGACCGATTGGATGCCAGAAAACAATTGTGCGAACGCGCGATGCTGGCGCAGCTTATCAAAACTCCAGACAACATCTTGAGCATTTAGGGGATTACCTGATGAAAACGAAACGCCCGGATTTAAATTAAACTGATAACGACGAGCAGAAACTTGCCGATAACTTTTCACTAACCACGGCTTAGGGTGCCCGGAATTATCCATGCGAAATAACGAATCATACAGTAAATTGCCAACAGCAAGGCTTGATAACGAAAGATCCTTGGGCAATTGGTGAAACCGTACGACCTCGGAACTCCCCCAAATAATGGATTGCGCCTTTACCGGTAAGCAACTACATAATAAAAAAAGTATGAAAAACGAACGCAACATAGCGATAACCGCTGACGAAAAGATAAACCACTAGTATAGCAATCCAGAACTTAACGCAGAAGTTACGAAAAAAACCCCGTTTTAACCACGGGGCTTTGATAAAAGTAGCGGATTAATCAATCAACTGACTAAATCCGGTCTTCTTCAACTGCGTGACACGCTATTTGAGTATCTTGATACCACTTAAGCTCTGGCACTTGTGCTGTACAACGATCATTAGCAAAACGACAGCGATTGTGAAAAGCACACCCGGATGGCGGATTAAGCGGCGATGGCAATTCACCCTTAAGCTTAATTTTTTCAATCCGTTTATCAGGATTTAGCCGCGGTGTACTTGAGAGTAAAGCCGTTGTATATGGATGACGAGGATTCCCAAATATCTCCTCTTTACTACCATATTCAACCACTTTGCCCAAATACATCACAATAACCTGATCCGCAATATGCTCAACCACTGAAAGATCATGCGAAATGAAGATATAACTTAAACCAAACTCCTGTTGTAAGTCCATCATCAAATTCAGTACCTGCGCCTGAACAGAAACATCCAGTGCCGACACCGGCTCATCGGCAATCAAAATATCAGGATCTAGCATTAACCCGCGAGCAATAGCAATACGCTGGCGCTGCCCCCCTGAAAACATATGTGGATAACGGTCATAATGTTCAGGGCGAAGCCCAACCAATGCCATCATAGCCCGAGCTTTTTCAGCTCGTTGAGAGCGAGTCAAATCGGTATTAATCACTAACGGCTCTTCGAGAAGCTGACCGACTTTTTTGCGTGGATTCAGCGAGCCATAAGGGTTTTGAAACACAATTTGAATACGTTTACGGAGTTCTTTAGCTGCATGCTGACCCAGCGAAAGGATATCTTCACCATCAAAACGAAGTTCTCCCGAGGTTGGGGGTTCGATTAGCGTCAAGCTTCTAGCGAGTGTCGATTTGCCACAGCCAGACTCGCCAACAACCGCCAGCGTTTTACCTTTTTCCAGCTGAAAAGAAACGCCATCCAAAGCTTTGACAAGCTGGTCTTCCTTAAACATCCCACCTTTGATCGGGTAGTGTTTTCTTAACTCATGCGCCTGAAATAAAATGTTATTTTTCGCTTCACTCACTTAGTTGGCCTCCCTGCTTCATCTAATGGCCAAAAGCATTTGACCTGCCGCTCACGGGGTCCGATAGACTCCGGAGCTTCATTCTGACACCGTTCACTCGCATAAGGGCAGCGCGGATTAAGCAAACATCCTTTAGGGCGGTCATACGCGCCAGGAACCACTCCAGGCAATGCGTGTAATCGATCAGAATGTGAGGAAGATTCTGGCAATGAAGCGAGTAATGCCTGCGTATACGGATGTTTCGGATGTTTAAAAATTTCCGATGCGGGACCCGTTTCGACAATTTGTCCGGCGTACATCACGATCACTCGGTCAGCTGCTTCTGCAACCAATGCCAAATCATGCGTAATGAGAACCATCCCCATATTTTTTTGCTGTTGCAGCTCCAAAAGCAAATCCACGATCTGAGCTTGAATGGTCACATCCAGAGCTGTGGTTGGCTCATCCGCAATTAATAATTTTGGATTACAAGCCACTGCCATCGCAATCATGACCCGCTGACTCATCCCGCCAGAAAGCTGATGAGGATAAGATTTAATACGTGATTCAGGCGCTGGAATACCAACCTGCTTCAGCAATTCAATCACACGCTGACGCAGTTCTTTTTTACTTAATTCGTGATTATGAATCTTAAGTGCTTCAGTTAACTGAAAACCAACTGTATAGCACGGGTTTAAACTTGTCATCGGATCTTGAAAGATCATCGAAATATCTGAGCCAGTAATTTTCCGGCGTTTAGAATCTGACATTTCAAGCAATTTTTGACCGTTAAGTTCAAGTGCCTCAGCCCCGACTCGTCCGGGGTAATCTATCAGCCCCATAATTGCTAGCGAACTAACACTTTTACCTGAGCCCGATTCGCCGACAATCCCAACAACCTCGCCTCTTTCAACGTGGTAGCTAATGTTATCAACCGCTCGAAACGGACGCTCCTCATCACCGAACTCAACGCTTAAGTTATTTACTTCTAATAAAGCCATAATTCATCTCGCCCTAATTAGCGTTTCATCTTCGGATCTAGAGCATCCCTGAGGCCATCGCCCATCAGGTTAAATGCTAATACCGTGGTTAAAATCATAATTCCTGGAAAAGTGACAACCCACCAAGCTCGAGTTACATACTGGCGAGCATTCGCCAACATACTCCCCCATTCTGGAGTTGGGGGTTGGGCTCCCATCCCAAGGAAACCAAGCGCTGCCATATCAAGAAGCGCTGATGAAAAACCTAATGTTGCCTGAATAATCAACGGAGCTAGACAATTAGGCAAGATAGTCAAAAACATTAAACGCAGCGCTCCTGCACCAACAACCTGCGAAGCTGTTACATAATCACGGCTGGTTTCTGCAATCACAGAAGCTCGCGTTAAACGAATGAAGTGAGGGATAGACACAATAGCAATCGCCACCGACGCATTCACCAAACTTGGCCCTAAAATAGCAACAATCGCAATCGCGAATAATAAGCTTGGTACGGCCAACATAATATCGGCGATACGCATAATAATTGTATCAAGGATGCCGCGCGTATAACCGGCAATCAATCCCAATAAAACACCACAGCTTAAGCTAATGGTCACTACCATGGTTCCAATAACCAGTGACAATCTTGCCCCATAAATCAGTCGCGAAAAAATATCTCGGCCGACATCATCTGTTCCAAGCAAAAATTTAGTCGAACCACCAGTCTGCCAAGATGGTGGAGTTAAAAACGCATTCTGAAACTGTTGAATCGGTGAATGCGGCGCAATCACTTCAGCAAACAATGCGAATAAAATGATAATGATGATATATAAAAGCCCAGCAACCGCTCCCTTATTTTGGCGAAAATAAAACCAAAACTCTTGCAACGGTGACATCGGTTTAGGGCTATTATCCTGAATTAGAGTTTGTTCTTCAGACATGAATTCGGTTCCTAGTTATCGGGTATGTCGAATTCGAGGATTCACAATGCCGTAGATAATATCGACCAACAAGTTCACCACGATAATAATAGTAGCAATTAGCAATATACTTCCCTGAACGACTGGATAATCGCGACGTGAAATCGCATCAATCAGCCATTTGCCAATTCCAGGCCAAGAGAAAATAGTTTCCGTCAAAATTGCTCCTGAAAGCATAATCCCGACCTGTAACCCAAACACAGTAACCACTGGAATTAACGCATTACGTAATGCATGGATAATAATCACCCGCCAAGGGGCCATCCCTTTAGCCCGTGCTGTACGAATATAATCTTCGCCAAGCACTTCAAGCATTGATGAGCGAGTCATACGAGCGATCACAGCCATGGGAATTGTTCCCAGCACAATTGCTGGCAAAATTAAGTGGCGTAATGCATCTAAAAATGCCCCCGGCTGCCCAGAAAGCAGCGTATCAATCATCATAAATCCAGTCGGCTGATCAATCCAGAATCGAGCCTCATCCAGACGGCCAGAGACAGGCGTCCATCCCAAGTGAACAGAGAAAAACAATATTAATAACAATGCCCACCAAAAAATTGGCATTGAATATCCCGCTTGAGCAACCGCAATGACACCATGATCAAAAATAGTACCGCGTTTTACCGCTGCAATGATGCCGAAAGGCAAACCGATGACAACCGCAAAAATCGCTGCAAAAATAGAAAGCTCCATTGTGGCTGGAAATCGTGATGCAAACTCACTTAAAACCGGCTGATGATTGACCAAAGAGAATCCTAAGTCTCCATGAAAAATACCAATCACGTAATGGAAATACTGAAGATATAATGGCTGATCAAGTCCCAACTGATGCATCATTTGGGCATGTCTAGCCGCTGAAATCCCACGCTCCCCGGCCATGATTTCAATCGGATCACCCGGGATTGCATGAATCAGCGCGAACGTCAAAAGTGTAATACCGATAAAGGTAGGCACTACCGCTATCAGTCTTCTAAAAATGAACTGCAACATAAATTATAAGTCTAGGCTAAAGCCCCTGATAGGAGGGCTCCGAAAGAAACGAAGCCCTGAAAAAATTGACGAATTAGTTACCTAAAGAAACACCATAGAAAATGTGTTTGCCAAATGGGTCTACTTTATAGCCATGCACTTCTTTACGAATAGGTTCATAAACAACTGAGTGCGCAATCGTCACCCAAGGCGCTTGTTGTTTAAAGATAACTTGTGCTTTTTCGTACAGTTTGGTGCGTTCAGCTTTGTTTGAAATACGCGCAGCTTTTTGCACGATTGCATCAAATGGTTTGTAACACCAACGCGCATAGTTTGAGTTACCAACCGCTTCACAACTAAGCAGCACATTTAGGAAGTTATCTGGGTCACCATTATCACCCGTCCAACCCATCAGAATCGTATCAGCTTCACCTTGACGAGCACGTTTGAGGTATTCCCCCCATTCATAACTTTTGATTTTGGCGTTAACACCCACTTTTTTCCAGTCGGCCTGAATCATCTCGGCCATACGACGCGCATTCGGATTATACGGACGCTGTACTGGCATTGCCCAAATCGTGGTATTAAAGTGACTCTCACCTGCTTCTTTTAACAGTTCTTTCGCTTTGGCTGGATCATATGGATAGTCTTTAACTTTATTGTTATAAGACCACATAGTCGGTGGGATTGGGTTTTTAGCGACTTCGCCAGCCCCCTGGTAAATTGCGTCAATAATCGCTTTTTTATTAATAGCAAGATTCAGAGCCTGGCGAACTTTTAACTTACCGAATGGCTTGTGAGTAACGTTAAATGCCAGATACCCTACATTCAAACCCGCCTGATGCATCAGTTTGATATTTGGATCTTTGGCCATCTCTTTCAAATCGGCAGGGTTAGGGAAAGGCATAACCTGACATTCGTTTGCCTTAAGCTTCGCATAACGCACCGACGCATCTGGTGTGATAGAGAAAACTAAACGATCAATTTTAGGAGCGCCTCGCCAGTATGATTTATTCGCGATGTAGCGAATAACCGAATCTTTACGATAAGCCACTTTAATAAATGGACCAGTACCAGAAGGATCTTGATCTAACAGCTCTGGTCTACCTTCTTTTAAAAACTGATTGGCCTGTTCTGCTGAGAAAATTGACGCAAAGTCCATTGCTAAATCAGCAAGGAAAGGAGCATTGGGTTGGCTCAACTCAAATTTGACCGTATATTTATCAACTTTAGTGATTTTTTTGATCAATTTGGGCATCCCCATACCATCAAAGTACTCATAGCTTCCGCCAGAGACATCATGATATGGATTCTTTTTATCTAACATCCTTTCAAAACTAAAGACAACATCGTCCGCATCAAAATCACGAGTTGGGGTAAACTTCCCTTTAATAGTTTGGAATTTCACACCCTTGCGCAGATGGAATGTATACGTTTTACCATCGGCAGAGACATCCCAGCTTGTTGCAAGACCCGGCTCAATTTCAGTGGTACCGCGTTTAAATTCGACTAGACGGTCAAAAATAGTTTGAGAACTTGCATCAAAGGTTGTTCCAGTGGTGAATAACTGCGGGTTGAATCCTTCAGGGCTGGCTTCTGAACAATAAACCAAAGTCTCGGTTTTAGCCTGTACACCAGTTGCCACAGCACTTGCAAGAAGGGCTATGGACAAGAGTCCTAATCCTTTATTCATATTAGCTCCATTGAACATCACTGTCAGTAACGGTTGATTGAAACCGTTGTCCGTTCAAAATGTTGTGTAGTAGTGAGCGAAATTATCTTTATAATTAATTGACGTTTGATCACGTGTACTGATAATCCGCATATCCCTATTTTTAACAACTAAAGTATCAATAAAAAGACAATTTAGTAGTAGTGGCTAAATTATTACGTTTAACCAAATCTGTAAAGGGGATGCAGCACATTATCTATATAAAATTTTAAGAAACAGAATAATTGAACAGTTTTTATTTAAAAAAAACTATTTTATCGAAAAGTCACATTCTTAATGCAACATTAATAAAACAAAGATGTAGCCGTACTATAACGACAAGATAGAACAGGCTCAGTTAGCAGGAAACTACAAGTAAGAAAATAAGATTAGCTGAACAATCCACGCCATAATTCCAGCTAAAACATCGTCGATCATAATGCCAAAGCCGCCTTTAACATGTTGATCCAACCAACGAATTGGCCATGGTTTGGTAATATCGAAAAGACGGAATAAAACAAATCCAACAAGCGCTGATGGCCAACTGATTGGAACAGCAATCATGGTAATGCCCATACCAATAAATTCATCCCAGACGATCCCGCCATGATCATGAATTCCCATCGCACGACTTGCAACTTGGCAACTGTACACACCGATGCCAAAACCAATGACTAAAAAGCACAAATATCCCCATAGTGGCAACCACCATGACAATAACACCACCAGTGGTAATGCAGCTAAAGAGCCGAAAGTCCCCGGAGCTTTGGGAGCCAACCCACTACCAAAACCGACCGCTAACAGATGCATAGGGTTAGTCATTGATAAACGTTTCAAATAGTGATCCATAAATGACCTTTAGCTCGAGTAAAAATGATCCCAGCTACGAAACCCAGAAAGATGGTAGTCTTCTTTTCCCTGATAAAGACGAACAGGTTCATCGCCCGCAACCAGTTGACCTATACAATGATAGTGCACCCCGCTATATGAGAGTGCAACTTCCAGCGCCCCTTTATTTTCTTCCGAGACACTAAAACATAGTTCGTAATCTTCACCGCCACACAATGCCAGAGCAATAGCTTCTTCAGGTGAACATAATGATTCGACCAGAGGATGAACAGGAAGTTGTTCCACCTGAATTTTGGCACTACATCCAGAAGCTTTCGCCAAATGCCCCAAATCTGCCAACAAGCCATCAGAAATATCAATACAACTGCTAGCCACACCGCGCAGACCATAGCCACTAAGAACCCGAGGCTGCGGATAATAATGAAGATTTAACAACGTACTTCGCTGCTCACTGGTTAATTTTTGCTGCCCTTGCAAATGTTTTAGGCCCAGAGCCGAGCCCCCTAAAAAACCAGTCACATAGACCCAATCACCAATCTGACCATGAGAACGAGTCAACGCTTGTCCGTTGGGTACAACTCCTTGGGCAGTAATTGTTAAACTCAATGGCCCTCGAGTCGTATCGCCTCCAACGAGAGTGACATTATAGTATTCAGCTAGTTCAAAAAAGCCTTCACAAAACTGCTCCATCCAAGACATACGAGCCGAAGGCAACGTAATTGCCAACGTCGCCCAACGAGGCTCAGCCCCCATGGCAGCGAGATCACTTAAATTAACCGCTAGTGATTTATGCCCTAAGGCATTGGCAGGAATATCCGCGAAAAAGTGAATCCCTTCAACCAACGTATCCGTTGTAACAACGAGCTGATGATTGTCAGGAGGTGTAAGCAAAGCAGCATCATCACCTATTCCCAAAACAACATCGGATCTTTTTGCTGATTTTGCAAAAAAACGCTCTATAAGCTCAAATTCGCCCATTAAAAATTACTTTTTCAACTCTTGTAGATGGAAATATTTATCTAAGACACCATTTACAAACTTGTGGCTGTCATCAGCTGCAAAAATTTTTGCCAACTCAATCGCTTCATTGATCGCAACTTTAGGAGGTAAATCTTTGCACTGAGTCAATTCATACATACCGATCAATAAAATGGCGTGATCCACTAAATCTAACTCATCTAAACGACGAGCCAAGCAGGAAGACATCATTTGATCCAGCTTTTCATGATGGACAGCAATACCTTCAATCAGCTGTTTAAAATAGCTAACGTCGGCTTTACTCATATCTTGTTCGGTTAAAAACTGATGCTCAATATTATCGATATGATCGCCAGTCATCTGCCACTGATAGATGGCCTGGGTGGCAAACTGCCGGGCTTTCCGGCGCGCTGATGGTTTCAAAACTGAGACTCCTTAACCAATCTCTTTCATGACGTTAATCATTTCCAAGGCACTTAATGCAGCCTCTGTACCCTTATTACCGGCTTTGGTTCCGGCTCGCTCTACCGCCTGCTCGATCGATTCAGTTGTTAAAACACCGAACGCAATTGGCACATTATATTCAAGCATAATATGGCCCAATCCTTTGTGGCACTCATTAGAGACAAGTTCAAAATGATAAGTGCCGCCCCGGATGACTGTACCTAAGGCAATAATGGCATCGACTTGACCAGATTTGGCAAGTTGTTGTGCCACCAGCGGGATTTCCACTGCACCAGGGACTTTAACAACAGTGATATTCTCGTCTTTAACCTGACCTTGACGTTTTAATGTATCAATCGAACCAGCTAACAGACTCTCATTAATAAAGCTATTAAAGCGGGCGATCACAATGGCGATTTTGGCTTCAGGGGCCGGTACCACTCCTTCGATCACGTTCATAATTTACCCTAACTATCCCAAATAATAAAAAAGCGCGTTATTCTAACACACTACAGGAAGGTTGTAAGTTAATGGCTGACTAACTCGACGACCTCTAGACCAAATCCAGACAACGCATGATAGCGTTTAGGGGAACTCATCAAGCGCATCTTCTGCACACCCTCGCTAATCAAAATTTGCGATCCAATCCCAACATTACGTGAAGCTCGTTGGTTCTGTCTCATTTTTGGAGTGAGTCCCTGCTCTTCCTGAGTATAATGCGCTAGTCGATTTAGCACCGCCTGTTGCGGGTCCGTTTCATTGATCAGTACCAAAACCCCGCCTTCTTTTCCCAGTTGACTGAGCGCTTGATCAATCGGCCAACTCATCTGTCCATCACGCGTACTTCCAAACAAATCGTATAATGGATCATGTAAATGAACACGGACCAAAGTAGGTTGTTGCGGGTCAATATTGCCATGCCGCAGTGCATAATGGATCTGCCCGGCGATAGTGTCACGATAAGCCGTTAATACAAAATCGCCATATTTGGTCGGCAACTGACACTGTTGAACCTTTTCAATGGTTGTTTCTTGAATATTGCGATACTCAATTAAATCAGCAATCGTGCCTAATTTGATCTCATGCTGCTGGCAGAACTTTTCCAGATCATCACGGCGTGCCATAGAGCCATCTTCATTTAAGATCTCAACAATGACAGCAGCTGGTTCAAAACCGGCTAAGCGGGCCAGATCAATCCCCGCTTCAGTATGTCCAGCCCGACTTAACACGCCACCTTCTCTAGCCATGAGTGGAAACACATGACCAGGCATCACAATATCATCCGCACTAGCATCTGCTTTGACAGCGGCCTGAACCGTAGTTGCTCGATCAGCTGCCGAAATTCCCGTAGTCACCCCTTCCGCAGCCTCAATTGAAACAGTAAATGCAGTAGCAAATTTCTCGCTATTGTGGCTCACCATCAATGGCAGATTTAACTGCTGGCAACGCTGCTCAGTGAGTGATAAACAGATAAGGCCCCGTCCATAACGTGCCATAAAATTAATAGCAGCGGGCGTGATCTTTTCCGCTGCTATAATAAGATCACCTTCATTTTCGCGATCTTCATCATCCATTAGAACCACAAATTTTCCTGCGGCAATATCATCAATAATGTCTTTAATCGGACTCAGTGCCATAGTGTTATAACCCTCGAGATAATGATAAAAAGCCACATTCAGCAAGCTTTTCTTCGCTTAGCGTATCACTGCGAGTATGCGTTGAATTAGGACTTTGTAGTAAACGCTCTAAATAGCGGGCCACAACGTCGACTTCTAAATTGATTTGGCTACCTTTTCGCCACTCACTAATAGTCGTTTGTTCAGCGCTATGTGGAATAATCGTCAGACGAAACTGACTTTGCCGAAGCTCATTCACGGTTAGACTAATACCATCTAATGTAATCGAGCCTTTTTCAGCGATATATTTACCTAGCTCAGCCGGAAATTCCAGCCAAATATCAATCCCGAGCCCCTGATGACTCACTGACTTCACCGTGGCCAGACCATCTACATGACCACTGACCATATGGCCACCAAAACGGCCATTGGCGGCCATCGCTTTTTCCAGGTTAACATTTGAACCCACCTTGAGTTTCCCAAGGCTGGAGCGAGACAACGTTTCATGGGAGACATCAGCACAAAAATGGTCTTGAGAATACTCAACTACGGTTAAGCAGACCCCATTGACAGCAATGCTGTCGCCAATATGGACATCGCTCATATCAAGTGTATGAGTGGCGACTTTAAGCTGCACATCGACAGAGCGTCTGCGTAACGCCTGAATCGTTCCTCGCGCTTCAATGATTCCAGTAAACATTACAATATGGCCTCTTTGGGCTGATATACGAATTTCAGATCATGACCAACTTGGCACTGAGACGTCAAAACCCAACGTTTTGCTGCAGACAATTCAGTTAAATCATCAAGTTGCAACATCGCCCGGGCTTGGTCACCTAAAGTCACAGCGGCTTGGTAAACGATGAGCTCATCCACTAGCCCAGCACTTAATAGCGCCCCACTCATAGTCGCCCCCGCTTCGACCCAAAGATCGTTAATCTCAAGTTGAGCCAATGCATAAAGCACCTTTTCTAACCAGTTGTCACATTGCTTAACAAGTAGCGTTTCGCCTACAGTGTGGGTAGCAGGACGGTCAATCACCCGAATCACTCGACCCGATAGTCGAAACAGTGGCTCATTACCGCTTAATTGTTGGCGACGATCAATGATCACTCGAATCGGCTGACGCAGCGGTACAGCTAATTGTTCTGCCAAAGAGCCCAATTCATTAACACGAACATTTAACGAAGCATTATCAGCTAAGACTGTTTGAGCAGTTGATAATATTGCATGGCTTACTGCTCTTTCACGTTGCACGTCAGAGCGAGCCAACGCACCTGTAATCCACTGGCTTTGACCATTGGCCAGTGCGGTGCGACCATCCAAAGAGATCGCAATTTTGAGTCGAACTCGCGGGCGCCCCAAACGCATCCGTAGTAAAAATCCTGGATTAAGCTGTTCTGCCTGCGTGGCTAACAAACCGGTTTGTACCGTAATGCCAGCCTGCTCAAGCATCGACTTGCCACCACCAGCCACTTTCGGATTTGGATCACGCATAGCCATGACTACTCGAGCAACCTTCGCGTCACTCAGCGCTTGAGCACAAGGAGGTGTACGACCATAATGACAACAAGGCTCTAAAGTAACATAACAAGTTGACCCTTCAAGCGAGTATCCTTTGGCCCGAGCATCAGCCATAGCATTCACCTCAGCATGGCCTTGCCCGGCTTTAGAGTGAAATCCTTCGCCAATAATCTGCTGGTTTTTGACAAATACACAACCAACATTGGGATTCGGCGGAGTGGTATAGCGCCCTTTTGCAGCCAGTCTCATCGCACGGGCCATATACACATAATCTAACGCGGAAAAATCATCCATTACAAACTCTGTTCAAGGTTTCTCCAAACGAGCAATCTCTTCGCCGAATTCACGAATGTCGCCAAAGGCCCGATAAACAGAAGCAAATCGAATATATGCAACTTTATCTAATTTTTTCAGCGCTTCCATGACGAGCTGACCAATCAATTTTGCTTGTACTTCTCGTTCACCCGTAGCGCGTAACTGGGATTTTATATGGTTGACGCTTTGCTCAATCGCCTCAACACTAACGGGTCTTTTTTCTAGCGCACGGGCCATGCCTGCACGCATTTTATCTTCGTTAAACGGCTCTCTGGAGCCATTACTTTTAATCACTTTCGGCATGACTAATTCAGCCGTTTCAAAGGTCGTAAAACGTTCGTGACAATTCACGCATTCACGACGACGACGAACTTGGTGACCTTCACTCACTAAACGTGAATCGATCACCTTCGTATCATTGGTATTACAAAAAGGGCAACGCACGGGAGTTCTCGATTTAGTTTCAATAATGAGTTCATTTTACCTAGAAACGGCGCTATCTGTCGATGTTTACAGAAATTTTACCCAATTTTAGGCAGGCCAAGCGCCATTCCAGCACAAATTGTGTTCACAAAAAACACATTCAACCTAAGAATAGTTAAATATTATTAAACAATGTTTTTAGTGACAATGAGCTTGTTCAGTTATGAGGAATTTGTCAAATTCTGCATCTCAGTACACGCACTCTGTCATTATTCTTGTCCGACAGAGATAACAGCAAGAAATACTAAATTAAAGAGAAAATGACATGACCTTGTATAAGACTCTGTTGCAAAGCAACGCTGGTATCGCACAACTTTTGTTACGTCTGCCAGTAGGCATTATTTTTATGGCTCACGGTAGCCAAAAACTATTTGGTTGGTTTGGTGGTTATGGCTTACACGGTACCGCTAAATTCATGGCTTCTGTCGGATTAGAACCTGGTTTGCTAATGGCGACACTCTCGGGTAGTGCTGAATTCTTTGGTGGATTGCTCTTATTTTTAGGCCTGCTGACTCGTCCAGCTGCTTTTTTTACCGGATTTACCATGCTGGTTGCCATTTTTTCTGTGCACATCAGCCACGGGTTATTCCTATCGAACGGTGGTTTTGAATATGCATTAGCCTTATTAGCCGTTTGTGCATCATTAATAGTAAGCGGTTCAGGTTGTCTGGCGATTGACCGATATTTAACTAAATAACTGATTTGATCAGTGAGTGCTCACTAGTGTTGGTTGTCAATCTGCCCACTACCTCTTTGGGTCGATCACTCAGATATTGAGTTGGTGTTTTCACCTCCAGAGTAAAAAACGCAGCCAATGGCTGCGTTTTTATTCAGTCGCTTAATGACTTAAATTAAGCATAAACTGGAAATTTTTTACACAATTCAATCACTTTTGCTTTTACTGAATTGATGTTCTCTGCATTTTCCAAATCATCTAACACATCACAAATAAGGCCTGTGAGATATTCGGCTTCCTTAACTGTAAAACCACGGCGAGTCATGGCCGGAGTCCCAATACGCAGTCCTGAAGTGACAAATGGTGAGCGAGGATCATTCGGAACTGAGTTTTTATTGACCGTAATATTCGCTTGACCTAATGCAGCATCGGCATCCTTACCGGTAATGTCTTTATCGATCAAATCAAGCAAAAACAGATGATTCTCAGTACCATTTGAAACCACTTTATAACCACGTTCTTGGAAAACTTTCACCATTGCTTTGGCATTATCTAAAATGCGCTGTTGATAGCTTTTAAACTCTGGTTCCATTGCTTCTTTAAAAGCAACAGCCTTCGCTGCAATCACATGCATCAACGGGCCACCTTGTCCCCCTGGGAACACCGCTGAATTCAGTTTTTTCTCGATTTCAGGGTTTGCTTTAGCAAGGATCAAACCGCCTCTAGGGCCTGCTAAAGTTTTATGCGTCGTAGTGGTGGTAACATCCGCAATTTGCACCGGGTTGGGATACAAGCCTGCAGCAACCAATCCAGCCACATGTGCCATATCAACAAACAGATAAGCACCAACAGCATCAGCAATCTCACGAAAACGCTGCCAGTCAACAATACCTGAATATGCTGAGAAGCCAGCAATAATCATTTTAGGCTGGTGTTCTTTTGCCAGAGCTTCCACTTCTTCATAGTCAAGCTCTCCAGTATCCGACTTAATGCCATACTGAACAGAGTTATAAATTTTACCTGAGAAGCTAACTTTTGCGCCGTGGGTCAGATGTCCACCATGGGCAAGACTCATCCCCAGTACCGTATCACCAGGTTCAAGTAGCGCCTGGAATACCGCCGCGTTTGCCTGCGAGCCTGAATGAGGCTGAACGTTGGCATAATCAGCATTAAACAGCTCTTTAGCCCGCTCAATCGCAAGAGTTTCCACGATATCAACGTATTCACAGCCGCCATAATAACGTTTTCCAGGATACCCTTCTGCGTATTTATTGGTTAACTGAGACCCTTGAGCTTGCATCACTCGCGGGCTAGTGTAGTTTTCCGAGGCGATTAATTCTACATGTTCTTCCTGACGACGAACTTCTGCAGACATGGCTTGCCAAAGCTCCTCATCATAATCAGCAATATTCATATCGCGCTTAAGCATCAGTTTCTCCTGGCTCTTTCAAAAATCATGGGGATATCTCTTTAATGAAATATTTTATGGCATCGCATCCTTGCCTAGCGACACCGTTATTTCTAGAAGTATGAATGATTCCCGAAATTGGCGCTAAGCTCAACCCTTTTTCAGAAAGTTTCTGAAAATTTGAGTCTTTAAATAGCCCAGCCACGCTTATTCTTGACCATCCAATTGATAAAAAAATAAATCCGCTACTTCAGCAAAACGTGATCGCTCATTTCATGGTTTTATGACGCGATTAAAAACACAGTTCTCTTAGTTAATGTTTGAGTCGTGCTGGCTAATCGCCCTTTAGCTGATAGCTTTGCCGAATGAAGTAACTCCCCTACACCCTATGCAGGGGAATCGAAGTTTAGTTAATTGTATTTTTAAACTTGTCTCGCAGCTTGCGCGCAACGTCGACCATAACCTGCAAGGCCGCAAGGGTTTCTGGCCAGTCTCGTGTTTTCAGTCCGCAGTCTGGGTTCACCCACAACCGCTCAAGTGGAATTTTCTCGCTGGCTAACACGAGCAATTTTTCTATCCACTGAGAACTAGGAACAACCGGCGAATGAATATCATAAACACCAGGACCAATCTCATTTGGATAATTAAAATCTTGAAAGGCATCCAACAGTTTCATTGCCGAACGAGAAGTTTCGATGGTAATCACATCGGCATCCATCTGTGCGATCGAAGCAATAATATCATTGAACTGGCTGTAGCACATGTGGGTATGAATCTGCGTGGCATCATCAGCAACGCTGGCACATAAACGAAAAGCACGCACGGCTCGATTCAGATATTCCGGCCACTGGCTTTGTTTTAAAGGTAATCCTTCACGTAATGCTGGTTCATCAATCTGAATAATGCTAATTCCAGCTTTTTGTAGATCATCAACCTCATCACGCAGAGCCAAGGCAATCTGTTCAGCAACATCTGCACGCGGAATATCACTGCGAACAAATGACCAACCTAAAATGGTCTGTGGACCGGTGAGCATCCCTTTAACTGGTTTATTCGAGCGTGATTGTGCATATGTACTCCAATGAATCGTCATCGGTTCAGCTCGACAGACGTCGCCGTAAATAATGGGGGGCTTAACACAGCGAGTTCCATAACTTTGCACCCAACCATATTGCGTCTGCTCCACACCCCTCAGATAAGGCGCAAAATACTCCACCATATCATTACGCTCTGGTTCACCATGTACTAAGACATCGAGACCAAGTTGCTCCTGACGCTGAATCACTTCATCAATCTGTTCGGCTATAAATACATCATATTCAGTTTGAGTAATATCGCCTTTGACAAAAGCAGATCGGGTTGCACGAATATCCGACGTCTGCGGAAATGAACCGATCGTGGTCGTGGGCAGTAAAGGTAATTTTAGACTTTGCCGCTGAATCTTTGCTCGTTCAGCATACTCACTGGAACGATGAAAATCATCTTCAGTTAACCCATCCACTCGAGCGCGAACCGCTGGGTTATTAATACGCAGCGATTGATTACGACTCACGACGACCTGTCTGCTTAGTGACAGATAATGACGGTCTTTTTCGCTCACTTCGTTATCCAGCTGATGGCCCAGCGCCACTAACTCTGAAAGTTTCTGCTTGGCGAAGCTCAACCAATTTTTTAATTCTGCATCAAGCTTGCCCTCGCGTTCTAAGTTAACCGGAACATGTAACAAGCTGCAAGATGGGGCAAGCCAGAGCCTATCGCCACGCACCTGATTCACCGGCTGCAGAATATCAAACCAGTAGTCTAAATCGCTGCGCCAGATATTTCGCCCATCAATGACCCCAAGCGATAGCACTTTGTCAGTTGGCCATTCGTTTACCGCTCCCTCCAACTGCCATGGAGCGCGCACCAAATCCAGATGAATACCGCTAACTGGCCATTGCGCAATATCAGATAAAGGAATAGATAAAGAGCCAAAGTAGCTAGTCAGTAATAATTGAACTGGGTTCTGTCCCAATTGCTGGTAGGTATCCGCAAAAGCTTGTTGCCAAACAGGATCTAATTCTAATGCTAAAATGGGTTCATCAATCTGCACCCAATCGATCCCCTTATCCGCAATCTTAGCCAGTAGTTGCTGATATCCTTTGAGCAAAGCGGGCAATAGCGATAATTTTTGCTGGCCCTCAAACCGCCCGAGATAGAGAAATGTTAATGGCCCAGTCAGCACAGCTTTCACCGGTAACGATTGAGCGTTAGCTTCGTCGATTTGTTCCAGTAACGGGCTGTGGCCCAACTCAAATTGTTGTTCGGCTTCAAACTCAGGAACCAAATAATGATAATTCGTATCAAACCATTTAGTCATCTCCAAAGCGGCATGGTTACCTTGTTCGTCACTGTGGCCTCGCGCTAAACTAAATAACTTGGTCAGCTCTGAAGAGTTTCCGCTGCCGCGATGACGTGAAGGCACAGCCCCAAATGTCAGCGCTAACTGCAGAATATGATCATACCAAGCAAAATCGCCTACAGGCAGTAGATCAATACCTGCCGATTGTTGGGTCTGATAATTTTGCCGACGTAACTGTTGCCCAATATTTTTCAGTTCATCTTCGTCAATTTTCCCTTGCCAGAATTTCTCAATGGCGCGCTTTAATTCGCGATCTTCACCAATTCGTGGATAACCTAAGTTGTGCAGTGTAGCCATAACGCCCTCTTTAGATGGATAGATGTTTAGATGGCTACAAATATGACATCATGCTAACATGATTAAAAATCATTTTTTTCATAATTAACATGAGTAAAATTGATGATAGAAATTCGCCACCTTCGAACACTGCAGTCACTAGCCCAATCAGGTTCGGTTAGTCGGGCTGCTGAACAGCTCTATATCAGCCAATCAGCCTTATCACATCAACTCAAAGAGTTGGAACAGCGACTGGGTTGCACGCTATTCATTCGTAAAACAACGCCACTAAAATTTACTGAATCAGGCCGCATTCTTTTAGAACTGGCAGGCGATATTCTCCCTAAAATCTATCAAGCGGAGCAACGGCTGGGTAACCGCACCGATATCCCTCCGAATGAATTAGCGCTCGCCTTAGAGTGTCACAGCTGTTATCTGTGGCTTTTGCCAGTATTAAAAGCCTTTTCCAAACAATGGCCCGAAATTCATGTGGAACTGATTAATGAACACCCTTTTGATGCACTAAGTGCACTGCAAAGTGGTGAATTACAATGGGTCTTGAGCGCCAATCCTCAAACAACCGAGCAGATAAATTATGCCCCTCTTTTTCATTATGAAACGGTAGTCGTATGCAGCAGTCACCATCCACTGGCTAAAGAGCCCTATCTTCAACCCAGTCATCTAAGCCAAGCACATCTTATTACCTATCCGATCGCCGAACAGCGTCTCGATGTATTCAGTGAGTTTCTTCAGCCAGCAGGAGTTAAACCTGCAACCGTTCATTACACTCGTCACCCATTAATGATGCTTCAACAGGTTAGTCAAAGCGACGCACTCGCCGCTCTTCCCCGTTGGGTCGTCCAAGAACTCGGACAGGCATTGGATCTCAAAATGCTTGCTTTGGGAAATCAAGGGTTATGGCGTACCATGTATTTAGCTTATCGACAGAAGTCGCAACCATGGACCGAGAATTTTATCGATCAGACTCGTCACCTAACTCGAAGTTTTCCTGGAATTAGGAGCAACTTTTCATAATTGCAGCTAAAATATGAAGTTATAATATGATTTTTATTAATCGTTATTTTATATAAAAATATAAAATAAATTTCACTAAATGTGTCTAAAATAATCTTATTTTAGTCAAGACTGGCATTACTTATAATAGGCCCTCAATTTGCTGCCCATTGATATACCAACTCTGTTAATAATGGACATTGCTCTTGGCATTGTTTCCAGCTTGATTCTGACACTATTATTGCGTTCTATAAAACAATGTCATGGTGTCATATTATGGGGAATAGGTCATTGGTGCATTGCGATTGGGTTACTTTTTCTCTTTACCAGATTCTGGATCCCACTGCCTGTGAGTATTCTGTTTGGCAATACCATAATCAGCCTTGCGATTGCCTTAACCACATTTGGTTTTTACCGTTATCATTCATTAGATATCCCAAAACTCGCTGTACTCATTTTCAGTTTCCCCATTATTACCTTCTTTGTCATTATTGTCGCCCTGCTAAATGATGCGTCATTTACACAGCGAGTATTCATAATTGATATTATTATCTTGGCGCAGCTTTTTATTACGATTTATTTAGGTTTCATGCGTTTAGAAAACTTTGAAAGCGCCAGAAAATTTTGGGCAATCTTATTTAGTATTATATTTTTAGGGTTGATGATTCGGACTTTTTTAAATGTCATGACTCAACACAGTCAATTTATTGAAGCCGATAACTGGACAAATCTTTCACTAGTTATTCTCGATACAATTTATCTGTTTACAGCAGCCGTATTTATTCCTGCCATCGCCGCACAGAAACTCCAAAATCAAATACAGCAGTATGCAAATCACGATGAAGTGACTGGCTTATACAACCGCCGCGGGATGTATGAATATGCGGATCAGACCATGCGTAGCATTCATCCCCATGCGTTTTTAGCACTGATTGATATTGACTACTTCAAAAAAGTAAACGATCAACACGGACATCTGATCGGCGATCAGGTATTACGAGTCATAGCTGAATTAATTAGCTCAATTACACGAAGGAGCGATTTAGTTGCCCGCTTTGGTGGCGAAGAATTTCTGGTGTTAATGCCAGATCAGACACCAGAACAAGCACTAACTTGGGCCAATCGTACACTAGAAACGATCAGTAAACACCCGATTATAGTTGAAGATCAGCATCTGTTTATCACGGTCAGTATCGGACTAGCACAGTTGTCGGAGTCCGTTCAGACCTTTGAAGAAGGTATCGAAAAAGCCGATTACGCCCTTTACCAAGCTAAGGACGAAGGACGCAATTGCGTTCGTTTATATCAAGCTGACGCATAGCGAATCAAAGTGTGATCTTCCCCTTCGAGCTGCTGTTCGATAATTTTCTTAAGTAATGCCCAGTCACCGCCTCCCCTTCCGGCGCCGATCAGTGGGTAAGCAATGCGTAAGTTATGAAAATGCTGCTTCACCAGTGCCAAAACAACATGCAGCGCTTCGTAATCAACATTACCATCTCCTACATGTCCATATTGGGTATAAGCGTTCACAACTGTAAAACGGTGGCCGTTGCGCTCAACCAAAGCACTGGTAAATGTGCCAAGCTTATTGCGATCACCTGGAATTGTATTCTGATCAGCCATGTATGCCTCAGGAAAATGCTCCTTTATCATTGCAGCAATTCCTTGGCTCATATCATTGAAGCAATTACAACCGTGTACAATCACATCAAATGAGCCTTGCTCAGCGAGTGTGATTAGATCTCCATCGATAACCTTCATTGTTTTAACTCTGCTCGCGGACTACTGTTAATAACAACTATAGCTATAAACTTTTCCAACTGCTCATAAAACAGTTGCACTGAAAGCATTTATAAAAAAAACCGAGGCATCATAGCCTCGGTTGTCATATCAAAAAAACGAATAAAGGAAAACTTAACTCTCTTTACTTTGCGGACGCAATGCTGGAAACAAGACGACATCACGAATGGTATGGCTATCAGTAAATAGCATAACCAAACGATCTATCCCAATTCCCTGACCCGCTGTTGGAGGCAATCCATGTTCTAAAGCAGTGATATAGTCATCGTCATAGAACATCGCTTCATCATCACCAGAATCTTTTGCCGCAACCTGCGCTTTAAAGCGTTCAGCCTGATCTTCAGCATCATTCAGTTCTGAGAAGCCATTCGCTATCTCACGTCCACCGACAAAGAATTCAAAGCGATCAGTAATAAATGGATTTTCATCGTTGCGTCGAGCCAGTGGTGACACTTCAGCCGGATACTGGGTGATAAACGTGGGCTGAATCAGGCGATGTTCAACAGTTTCTTCGAAGATTTCAGTCAATAGTTTACCTGCACCCCAATACGATTCAATTTCAATGCCCATCGCTTTAGCAATAGGCTCCATGATAGAGCGATCCTGAACTTTATCATGATCAAGCTGCTGAATAGCTTCATTATCAGGATTAAATTGTTTCACTGAATCAAGCATGGAAAGTCGCGCATAAGTGCAGCCAAAATCAAACTCTTCTTCACCATATTTGACAAGACTACTACCCAGAACCTGCTCTGTGACCGATTTAAGCAACGCTTCGGTTAAATCCATAAGATCATGATAATCAGCATATGCCATGTAGAATTCCATCATCGTGAATTCTGGGTTATGCCGAGGGGATAAACCTTCATTACGGAAATTGCGGTTAATTTCAAACACACGTTCAAACCCGCCTACTACCAAACGTTTGAGATATAACTCAGGCGCAATACGCAGGTACATATCAATATCTAAGGCATTATGATGGGTGATAAACGGCCGTGCTGAAGCGCCCCCTGGAATCGTCTGCATCATCGGGGTTTCAACTTCGATAAAATCACGTTGTGTCATAAATTGGCGAATTGCCGCCATCACCTGCGAGCGGACTTTAAATGTCTGACGAGACTGTTCATTGACAATCAAGTCAACATAACGTTGGCGATAACGTTGTTCTTGATCAGCCAATCCATGGAATTTTTCAGGTAACGGACGCAAAGATTTCGTCAACAGCTCAAAATGATCCATCATCACATACAAAGCACCACGACCTGATTTATGCAGAGCACCTTTTACGCCAATAATGTCACCAATATCAAGCCCACCGAGTGCTTTAAGTGCTTTTTGCGTCTCTTTGGAAGCATAGGCTTGGATCTGACTGGTCATATCCTGAATGACAATGAACGGACCGCGCTTAGCCATGACCCGCCCCGCGATACTAACCACTAATCCCAGTTCTTCGAGCTCTTCGGTGGTCTTATCGCCGTGCTTTTCTTCTAAGTCTGCAGCGTAACTATCCCGGCGAAAATCGTTAGGATAGCCGTTCGATTTACCTAATTTACGTAACTCGGTCAATTTGGCTCGACGTTCAGCAATTAGCTTGTTCTCGTCATGTACCTGTTCAGTCATTCTTTAACCTTTATCTTCTCTTTACAGCCCTGATTTCAGGCTAGCTTCAATAAATTTATCTAAATCGCCATCCAATACTGCTTGCGTATTGCGATTCTCGACTCCTGTGCGCAAATCTTTAATCCGTGAATCATCTAGCACATATGAACGGATCTGACTGCCCCAACCAATATCTGATTTAGTTTCTTCTTTGGCCTGTTTTTCAGCATTTTTCTTCTGCAGCTCAAGCTCATATAACTTCGCTTTCAACTGACGCATCGCTTGATCTTTGTTCTTGTGCTGCGAGCGATCATTCTGGCATTGAACAACCGTATTAGTTGGCAAATGGGTAATTCGCACGGCAGATTCAGTTCGGTTTACATGCTGACCACCGGCTCCAGATGCGCGATACACATCAATACGTAGATCGGCCGGATTAATATCGACTTCAATGCTGTCATCAATCTCAGGATAAACAAATGCCGATGCAAACGAGGTGTGACGCCGCCCGCCGGAATCAAATGGTGATTTACGAACTAACCGATGTACGCCAGTTTCGGTACGTAACCAGCCGTATGCATATTCACCCAGAACTTTAACTGTGGCGCTTTTTATTCCAGCTACTTCACCGGCTGATTCTTCTATGACTTCGGCTTTAAAATGATGCGCTTCACACCAGCGCAAATACATCCTGAGCAACATCGCTGCCCAGTCTTGCGCTTCAGTGCCACCAGAACCAGATTGAATATCGATATAACAGTCACTTTGATCCATTTCACCAGAGAACATCCGATGAAACTCTAATTTTTCCAGCTGTTTTAAAAGCTCCGATGCTTCAGACTCAGCCTCTTGGAAGGTCTCTTCATCGTCGGCTTCAACAGCTAACTCAACCAATCCTTCCACATCATCAATCCCTTGGTCCAGGGTATTAATGGTATTAACGACTTCTTCTAACGCCGCACGTTCCTTACCCAGTTTCTGAGCTCGTTCCGGCTCATTCCAGATCTCTGGTTGTTCAAGTTCCCGGGTAACCTCTTCTAAACGCTCATTCTTACTGTCGTAGTCAAAGATACCCCCGAAGCAGTTCGCTACGCTCTTTAATATCGGCGAGGATATGATGAATTGCATTGACTTCAAACATGATTGCTTTCACCTGTCATTAGGATTTACTAAAGGGCGCTAATTTTACCTAATTGTGCGGGAAATAAACATACTTAGATGAATTATGCTGGCAATTATTCACTCTTGATATCCTGTTTGTTTAACAACTGAACCAAAAGCTGCACACTCCGACGGCCACGAAACTCGTTGATATCCAATTTATAAGCCAGTTGCACCTGGCGAACGCTTTGATCAGGCCAGCAATTCCGATCAATGTGAAATGCAATCGCATCTAATGTTGGCCCACCAGCAACAGGTTGCACTGTCATTTTTAGATGGTTTTGCCCCACAATACGCTGATCTAATAACCAAAATAAACCATCAAACAAAGGCTCACTAAACCCCTGCCCCCACGGTCCCGATTTTTGTAATAACTGCGCAAATTCTAGCGACAATAAATCGCCTGAGAGTTCACCATCAGAGAGTAATGATCCTGTCAACTGTGCCGGCTGAATCCACTCGCTGGCAACTTTTTCTAACTGCTCTGCAAAAATCGGAAAATTAGCTTTTGCCAAAGAGAGCCCCGCGGCCATTGCATGGCCTCCAAATTTATCAATTAATCCGGGATTTAGGGTATCGATGCGCTCCAGTAAATCTCGCATATGTACACCACTGATCGAACGTCCCGAGCCTTTAATCGTTTGTTCATCACTATCGGCAAAAGCGAATACAGGGCGATAATATTTTTCTTTAATTCGTGACGCAACAAGTCCGACGACACCCTGATGCCAGTCGCTTTGATAAAGAGCCAATGCGTTAGGCAGGGTTTGGTGTTCAAAAGAGAGTTTAGCCACACTTTGCTCAGCTTCTTGCTGCATGCTTAGCTCGATTGCTTTTCGTTCACGATTGAGCTCGTCCATCGTCGAGGCCATTGGTCGGGCCTGAAACAGGTCATCACTGACTAAACACTGGATCCCTAGGCTCATATCATCCAAGCGCCCAACCGCGTTCAAACGCGGCCCCAACGCAAAGCCAAGATCACTGGCTGTCAGTGATGACTGATTTTTACCCGAGATTTCGATCAACGCTTGAATCCCAGCACAGCATCGTCCAGCACGAATGCGTGATAAGCCTTGATGAACTAATACTCTGTTGTTGTGATCAAGTACCACCACATCAGCCACCGTACCCAACGCTACTAAATCAAGATAATGCGCCAGATTAGGTTCAGGATAATTAGCAAAGAAACCATTTTCACGCAATTTTGCTCGTAGCGCGCATAACAGATAAAACGCAACACCAACACCAGCTAAATTTTTACTAGGGAAGTCACACTCTGCTAAATTTGGATTCACAATTGCAGCCGCATCAGGTAGTTCATGCCCAGGTAAATGGTGATCCGTCACAATAACCGGGATACCCGCATCTCCAGCGGCTGCCACACCACTGATAGAAGAGATGCCATTATCAACAGTAACAATTAATTCCCCCTGACGCTCTTGAGCCAACTTGACAATTTCAGGACTTAAACCGTAACCATATTCGAACCGATTTGGCACCAAAAAATCGACTTGAGTAAAGCCCATAGACTTGAGCCCGCGCAACATCAGGGCAGTACTGGTCGCGCCATCACAATCAAAATCCCCGACAATAATAATCCGGCGTTGCTGATAAGCGAGTAATAACGCCACAGCAGAATCTAAACCATTAAGATGCTGCCAAGGGAGTAATGCTCTTAAATTACGCTCCAGTTCATCACTAACGCTCACTCCTCGGCTTAAATAAATTTGACGAATGATTTGTGGTATTTCCTGAGGGAGCTTGCCTAATTCAGTCGCCGCAACAGTTGGACGACGAACTAATTTCACATGATTCATAACGGGCGTATTTTGAGTTGTCATGATGGCAACCTAAGCAGGTTGCCATCAAAGATGAGAAAATAGTTACGATTGAGGTTTACTCATAGTCGCGAGCAAATGTTTCAACGCCGGATAGATTTTATTGAGTCTTGCAGGGCTTAGCACACCATCATCATCGCTGATAGTAATTTGCGTATTGCCATCATTTCCCCCAATCGTCAGATAATATTTATCTTCCCCAAGTTGTACGGGTTTCACGCCATAGTCTGCAAGCTTACTGCTTGACGGCTGGTCATAATCAACGGTCATTTTACCGGCCTCAGAGACAAACGCTGTAATTTTAAAGCCCAAAACCGACAATGCTTTTTCTAATGCCCGAATCGTTTCAGGCACACTCGCTTTAGCAATTAAGGTCGCAACACCTTCATTATTTTGCATCTGCAAATCTATGGATCTCATCGCGACACTCATTGCTTTTGATTGCATAGTGCGTGCTTTGTGGGTGTGTTGATAATTAGCCACAAAGGCAATAACACGGTTAAGCTCTTTAATCTCAAGGCGATGTTTAATTTGATTCGTCAATTGCTCATATTCACGAGGGTCGCGTCGATAATACAGCAGATGTGGTGTCAATGTCACAGATCGACCACTTTGTGAAACGTTCACCTCATAAGTGAATTTGCTCTTGAAGACAATATCTTTGCTGTCAAAAAAGCCATTATCAATATGACGTTTCTCTGTGAGCATTCCAGAGCTAAATGTCAGAGGATCAGCCTTCTGCTGAACAAGGTTCCCACCAAAATGTCGAGTGTACGCTCTTAATATGGTGATAAACCATTGCTGTGTCTGAGCTTTCGATTGAGCGGATGAGTGCTCAAACATATAAGCAGGCTGCTGGTTGTGAACCTGAAGTTCACCCGATACCAGATCAATAATCTGCTCTGGCGGTTGAATATTTACTTTACTACCAACCCACTGAGTATATCGATAGTTCGGTTTAAGTGCTGGGATCTCATAATCTCGAGCTATTTGCGGCTTAGGATACGGTGCTGGAACCACCAGAGGAGCCGAAGTTTTGGCATTTAAATAATCAAATCCATGTAATGCTCGACCAGGATGACTATTAGAAGAACATGCGGATAACCATACTGATACGCTGCCAACGATCAATAATCGAACTCGAGAAGAAACAAACAAGGGGCCGACGCTCCAATCAAGAATTTATAATCTGGCCAGTAGTCTACTGACCCAGTGCAATAAACTCAAGGTTTGAACGCTAAAGCTCGAGGGCTTATCGCGAATAATGACTCTATTCCCAACAGAGTTCACCCTTGTGCAAAGCTGGAAATCCCCTATCGTTACGAGTATGCTCAATTTCATATAAGGGCAATAGATTTTTAAATATATGGAGCATCATTTAGTCGTAACAGCAGTTGGTCGTGATCGACCTAATATTGTCAATCAACTCACTCGCCACGTTAGCGATTGCGGCTGCAATATTGTTGATAGCCGTCTGGCTTTATATGGTGCGGAATTTACGCTGATTATGTTACTTTCGGGCAACTGGAATGCCATTACCCGTATCGAAACAAGTCTCCCACTTAAAAGTCAGGAGTTAGAACTGGTTACGGTGGTAAAACGCACCACAGAACATGAACAACCTAACTATTCAGCACGAGCTCATTTCAAAATTAAGATTAACGATAGTGCTGGAATTATTCGTCAATTTACTCAATTTATATCTGATCATGGTTTAGCTCTGGTGTCATTACGATCACAGTTAAACCATCAGATACTAGAGCTAGAAATGATCGCTTATATTAGTGATGAGCAAACCATTCCCCCCCAAAAAATGCGAGAACAATTTGAAACACTCTGCCATAAACTTTGCACTGAATCGGCTGAGTTACAAATTTATCCACAGTGAGCAGAAAGTCCCAAACCTTAAGGAGTTTGAATATGACGACGATTAAAGAAGGTGAAAAGGCACCAGAATTTACGCTATTAAATCAGGAAAGTAAAAGCGTCAGTTTGGCTGATTTCAAGGGACAAAAAGTATTGGTCTATTTTTATCCCAAAGCCTCCACTCCAGGGTGCACAACTCAGGCATGCGGTCTTAGAGACAGCAAAGAACAACTGGATGACTTAGGCGTAGTAGTCTTAGGAATTAGCCCTGACAGCCCTAAGCGCTTAACCAACTTCATCAACAAACAAAATTTAAACTTTACACTGTTAGCTGATGAAGACCACTTTGTCTGTGAACAATATGGCGTATGGCAACTTAAAAAATTCATGGGTAAAGAAAATATGGGTGTGGTTCGCACCAGTTTCTTAATCGATGAATCGGGTAAAATCGAACATATATTTGATAAATTCAAAACCAAAGATCATCATGAAGTCGTATTAAACTACCTAAACAACAAATAAGCTTCCATGAGCAATTAACTGTTAACTTGGGGACATTCGAGTATCAGATTCACGAAGAGCCGATGGCGAATCCCCAAGAAGCTATCAAGCGTATGCTGCTATAAGTGGCATACAAATAACGGATTGGATAGCAGAGCACGTGTCTGCACAAGACAGAGTTGAGTGAGCGGAAGTTATTTCCGCTCAACAAAACATCATTGTATCAGATATCACTCGGTTGGGTCGCCATAAAGCTATGGAGTGAGTAGGTGCCATTGGCCAAATAGCCTCATATGGTGAGCTACATTTAGCATACAGCGTTTATATTGAACCCTCTCGACACCAAGACCTCCAAAACTGAAGTTCTTAGGCAACTAAACGAACGTGGTGTATCGATTTCTCGAAGTCGATTCTACACTTGGTTGGAAGCCCGTGGGCTTCATAACAAACAAGCTAAATTTCAGGTGGACATGTTCTCATAGCAAGCCTAGTTTGCCTTACTTCTCCTTATGGTCGCGTAGTATGCGCCTCGTGAGTTTATGGGGCGCTTACTGCCGCTAATGTAGCAAGCCGTTCGATTTTTAAATTATTAAACAAACTTCATTTGCATCAGATGAATATTATCTACGACTTTACTTTCAAAGAAGTTGTAATAACGCAAACGACTATAATGACTCCTCCTAGCATTTGAATAAAGCTTAGCGACTCTTGTAACCAAATTACTGCAAATAATGCTCCAAATAAAGGTTCGCTTCCCATCAATAGTGATACTCTCGTTGGAGACGTTCGTCGAACTGCATAGTTTTGCGCGAAGAAAGCGAATAACGTGCAGAATATGACGAGATACATAATTATAAACCAAAATTCTACCTTATTCGGGATATGGATATCTTCTAGAGGTAAGTAGAACCCTGTTATTACTAAAGATGATAGTGCAACTATTAAAGATTGAAGTGCTGTAAGACTTGTTGTCGCTATTTCTCTGTTTACCACCAGACGTTTTGTTGTCGTGACCATAATTGCACGAAGACATGCTGCGATTAATATGAAATAGTCTCCAGTATTTAAAGAAAATTGTTCTTTTGTATTCCTTGTAAGCATAAATACGCCAGTGATGCTCGCTATAGCTAGGACATATAACAAGATGGATACATTTCGTTTATTTATGATGACTTCTAATAGTGCAGTTAAAATAACTGACAAGCTTATTAAAAAAGCGGCATTTGAGGCGGTTGTTTGCGAAACACCAAGAACTTCACAAAAAAATATTGCTGACAAAATAACTCCCGTAGGTACAGCAACTCTCCAATCCCTGTTTAATCCCTGTCGAAAGTCATTGATTAATATTGGTAGCATTAATATAAAAGTTAGCGAAAAACGTATGGCGATAAATAGAAATACACTAGTGAAGAGTAAAGCTTCTTTCGTGAGGCCATAACTTGTTCCCCAAAAAATAGCCACTAGGAGTAACATAGGTTCTGTTATCGATAATCTTGTGGATTTCCTTTGGACTCTGCTCACTTCCATACTTATTCCTCCATCAGGGTAAACGCTATAACAAGTACATCTCGGTGAGCTAAATTATCGTTAATAGATCGTGTACCGACTCTGCTACAAATTCGGGATCATCAATACTTCTAATTTTTTTGTTCATTGTTAGCTAATTCCACTTGTTAATTGACCGGAAAAGTATCTAAAAGTATTCTCAAATAAACAATTAGCTAATTATGCAAAGGACTTTTGCGTTTTGAACACGAATGAAATTATTTCTCTGCTGCCAGAAATGGCAATATTTGTCCATGTAGTAGAATCACAAAGCTTCACTAAAACAGCGACAGAGCTCGGCGTCTCTCCGTCTTCAATCAGTCGCTCAGTGTCGAGATTAGAAAGTGCTTTAGAGTTAAAATTGCTTGAGCGCACAACTAGAAACATGCGAGTAACGAACAAAGGGAATGAAATTTATCAGGTTTGTAACAACATAATGGCGGCGGCTAACTGTGTATCAAGCATGGCTAAAAGTGATGATTCGAAGGTAAGAGGTCAATTGAGAGTAGCTGCGCCCAAAGCATTATCAAGGCAAATTTTGACGCCAATAATTCTCGATTTTATGGTTCAATACCCAGAGGTGGAACTGCAACTTAAAGTGACCGATAACTACGTTGATGTTATTCGTGATGATATTGATTTATTAGTTCACATTACAGAGCACCCCATAGAGTCTTTGGTTGGAAGAATATTTACTGAATGCAAACTGATAATGTGTGCTACCCCCAAATACCTTGATAATCGAGGTGTTCCCCTTCATCCGAATGATTTAAGTAACCACAACTGTTTGTGTTTGGGAGAAGAACCAAAAGATAGATATTGGAAGTTCACACTCAATGATCAAATATGCTCAGTGCATGTCCAAGGAACATTACATGTAAATCATAGTGAAATTAGACGAGAGGCAGTTTTGCGCGGGATAGGGATTTCTGTCTTTCCAGAGTTTTCGATACGTGAATATGTGGAGTCAGGAGAAGTTATAGAACTATTTGATAACTGGCATATTGAGGGTAATTATCAAGGCAAGCTGATAGCTCAATATCCTCAATCTAAATATATCCCAGCTCAGTTGAAGAAATTTGTTGAGTTCTTGTCACAACGTATAAATAAAGATAGCAACTAGCTAAGAATATCAGTATTTACCATATTTTAAATAATACTTTTTTCTCTGATTTATGTAGAAACTCTAAGCAACTTCTGTCCACAAATGAGTTACAGGCTCAAAGTTATGCTTGTGATCACCGAGCTATTTTGTCGCAATGATAATCAGCTTCATCTTATAACATCGCCTAAACTTTTTATGACAAGTTCGCACTTGGAAAAGCGTCAAAATTAGTCTAATTTACCAAAAAATATGACAACGGCTGTAATTAGAGTTAAAAAAAAAGGAATTTATTAACCTAACTCACTGTTAAAAATAGATTTTATTAATAATTGTCAAAATTTATGTCTTAGCATATTTCCAAGAGTGGGCTTCATGGGTAAAGAAAATATAGGTGTGGTTCGAATCAGTTTCTTAATCGATGAATCAGGTAAAATCGAACATATATCTAATAAATTCAAAACCAAAGATCATCATGAAGTCATAAATAACAACTAATCCAAGTATGTTAAACATACGATTAAGCAATCAGGGCGTGAGTGAGCACGCCCTGCTTGTTATTCTAGAAGCTGTTGATCATTATTCCCCGTATCTGACGGCCAAGCATTAAGGACAGCTTTGACCAATGTCGCCAGAGGAATGGCAAAAAAGACTCCCCAAAATCCCCATAAACCGCCAAACAATATCACGGCAATAATAATTGCTAATGGATGCAAATTAACGGCTTCAGAAAAGAGCAATGGTACCAGTAAGTTACCATCCAGCCCCTGAACGATCAGATACCCGAGCATCAGATAACCAAAATCAGCAGTGGGTCCCCACTGAAATAGCGCGACCATCGTCACCGGGACGGTCACCACAAATGCCCCGATATACGGGATAAGTACGGATACCCCTACCGCAACGCCTAACAGAGCTGAATAGCGCATCCCCATCACAAAGAAAACTAAGTAGGTAGCCAGTCCAACAACAATGATCTCAATGACTTTTCCTCGCAAATAATTGGTAATTTGCTGGTGCATCTCATGCCAAACCTGACCAACCAAAATACGATTTTTAGGTAAAAACCGCGAAGCTGAACGGATCAGGCGGTGTTTATCAGCCAATAAAAAGAACAGCATCAGTGGCACTAAAATACAATAAATAGCGAGTGTTGCTAGACTAATCAGCGAACTGATGGAGGCCTGCACCATTTTTTCACCCATCCCTAAAAAGCGATGCTGAATAGCCTTAGTGACCGTATCAACGAAAGCTGGATCAATTAAATCGGGATAACGTTGTGGCAGAGAATCCATAAAAGTTTGAGCTTTGTTAAACATGGTCGGTAGCTCAGTAATCAGATTAGCCCCCTGCGTCCAGACCGTCGGTAAAATCCGAACCACAGCCACCACCACTAAAATACCAAAAGCCAATATGACCAGTGATGTGGCCCATCGTCGACCCAAACCTAATTTTTCTAAACGAATAATTGGCCAATCAAGAAGGTATGCAAGGATCACGGCAACTAACAATGGGGCTAACAAGTGTCCCATAAAATAGAGTACTAAAAATCCCACAACCAATATAAATACCAGCGCTACGGCTTCCGGATCCGAGAATTTACGCTGATACCAACCTTTAAAAAGGCTAAACATAGGCAGTTGATAACCCTTTCAACAAAAGTAGAAGGCGTAGACTACCATAGCTTGACCTTCATCGCTGTATGAATTTATACCATCACTATCTAGGGACTGTTGACCTTTCGTGATTAGTTTTGCAGAAATCTGAGAGGGATTTAGGCAAGGCAAACGTTGTGCCGTGTCGTTATTCTCCACAAAGAACGTTTAACGCTGGATAAATTCCTCTCAGATACTGCCCTTGGGGTTCATTTAAACGCATCCTGAACTTTGTTGCCCCCTGCTTGCTTCACTCATTAAGCGACGCAGGGTGCGCCGCGTTCAAAATGCGTTTAATTTGAATAAAATTCAACCACCAAAGGTCAACAGTCCCTAGTAAATTGGATATTTTAACCAATCATTTAATTGTATTAGAATATCTGAAAATTTTTGCTCATTGATTTCTTTTATAGCAAAAAATACAGGCCACACGCTGATTTTGAGCAATAAATATTTTCTCCGGCCTAACCGGATGGCACGGCTGGCTTGTGATACTATCAGTGAGATAGCTCGAGACGCTTGAATGGCAGTGTCCGGCTGAGACTAATTTCGTTATGATTAAGCAATTGATATTATGAATTAAGGTGAATAAAGATCGTCACAACATTTTATCGTGAGCATGCTCGAGGTTTAGCCAGAGAGCTATTCTTGGGATTATTGGTGTTCATCATTTCGCTGCAAAGCTGGGCAGACAGCACATCGCTGCCAGAGATTGGCATTGTTGGTTCCCAGGCACTTTCCATTGCTCAAGAAAAGCAATACGGTGACGCCTACATGCGGGCTATGCGCGCCAGTACACAGATTGTACAAGACCCTCTGCTTGAAAACTATATCAACCAACTAGGGCATCGCTTGGTAGCCCATGCCGATAACGTCCTTCTGCCTTTTCATTTCTTTTTAGTCAATGACAGTAGTATTAATGCAGCCGCTTTTTTAGGTGGTTATGTTAAGGTCAATACCGGAACAGTGGTAATGGCCCAAACTCAAAGTCAGCTGGCATCGGTTATGGCTCACGAAATTAGCCATGTAACACAACGTCACATTGCCCGAAGCTTAGAAAAATCAGCTGCCGCCAGCCACTTAACCCTAGCTGGATTACTCGGCTCATTTATTGTCGCAATTGCCAATCCAATGGCGGGGATTGCAGCCATGCAAACCACCATGGCAGCCAGCATTCAGCATCAGATTAATTATACCCGCCAGAACGAATATGAAGCCGATCATATCGGAATGCAGGTCTTACATCGTAGTGGTTTCAACCCACATGCGATGGTCGATTTCTTTAGCTTGCTTGCATCCAAGTATCGCTATTCCAGCAAGCCGCCTGCTTGGCTTGTTGATCATCCTTTAACCTCACAGCGTATTGCCGATGCTCAGTCAAGAGCAAGTCAATATCCAAATAAGTACATTGCGCCAAGTCTCGATTTTCAGATGGCAAAGGCTCGTATACAGGTTCGTTTTGATGATCTAGACCCGGATCAGGCATACAGCTTGTTTCATAACCAGCTAGAAAATCATAATTATAGACTCAAGGATGCAGCTTTATACGGGCTCACTTTGGCATTGTTTGCCCAGAAAAGATACGAAAAAGCACACGAACTGATTGAAAAATTGGCTAAAAAGCATCCGCAAAGTATGTATATACTCGATACCCAATCTGATATCGATATTGCAATGAAAAAAACAGCTAAAGCGGTAAAACGATTGCAGAATGCCTATCAACGTTATCCAGATAATCGTATTGTGATTATCAACCTGGCTGCTGCCTATATGGCGAATAAACAGGATGCTAAAGCATCACAACTGTTGGATCGCTATTTAAGAGAACATCAAAATGATCTGTTGGGATGGCAAACACTCATTGAAGCCTATCAACACCAGCATTTAACAGCCAAAATGCAGCAAGCCCGTGGGGAATATTTTGCCCTGCGAGGCCAGTACACTCAGGGAATTAATGAGTTGAGAAATGCGCTGAGAACGACCTCTAATCCTTTAGCTAAAGCGCGGATAAAAGCCCGAATAAAAGAGTTTAAAGCCAGTCAAAAACAACTTGAACAGTTACAACATTTGTAATCAAAGGTGAACCCATGACCGTCACAATTTATCATAATCCACGCTGCTCTAAATCACGTCAGACGTTAGAGCTTTTAAAAGAACACACTCAGGACATTGCCATTGTTGAATACTTAAAAACACCTCCCAATAGTACAATGCTCAAGGAGATATTGGCAAAACTGGCAATTCCAGCACAAGACTTAGTCAGACGTAAAGAACAGTTATTTAAAGAATTGGGATTAGCCAACCAAACTCTCAATGAACAGCAATGGATTGAAGTGTTAGCCAAACATCCCAAACTGATAGAACGTCCCATAGTTGTCAATGGTGAGAAAGCTGTTATTGGCCGTCCTCCTGAGAACATTCACACGCTATTTAGCTAGCCAACGCAACATTAGGATGATGGCTATAATCCTAATGTCTCTTTAACAAAGGGGATCGTAAGCTTGCGTTGCTCGGTAATAGAGGCTCGATCAAGCTTATCTAATGTAGAGAGCAACGTCGGCATATCGCGGGAAATCCGTTTGATTAAAAATCGAGCAACCTCTAGGGGCATTCGTAAACCTCGCAACTCAGCTCGCAGCTGCAGGGCACTTAATTTTTGGGCATCAGACAATTCAATCAGACGATAAGTCACCCCCCAACTCAAACGCGAAGCCAGATCAGGTAGAGCCCACTCCAACTGATTAGCCGGAGCATTGGCAGTCACAATCAAACGCGTTGAATCATCTAACTCTTTACGCCGATTATAGAAATCAAAAATAGCGGTTTCCCAATCTTTATGGCCAGCAACAGCATCAATATTATCTAGGCACACCAATGCCATAGACTCTAAGCCTTCTAAATAAGCCGGAGCCATCATCGCATGCATATCTAAAGGAAGGTAAGCTGTTGCCATATTACAACTATTCATTTCAGCACAACTGGCATGAAGTAAATGAGACCGGCCAGAGTCAGGTGCTCCCCAGATATAGAGCATCCGCTCGCCCTGATCCAACGCTAAGTTCTGAAGCGCTGAAAGCAACTGTGAATTCTCGCCGGCATAGAAACTTGCGAACCGCTCATCATCAGGAAGATGAACCGGCAGAGATAACTGTGGTGATTTAGTCAACAGATAATAGCAACTCTAAACAATTCTTCATTATTATAACCATGGCATCATGATAGAAACAACAGCTAGGTATTTCTATTGGACATCATAATGATACGGCACACCGACTACCGAAGTATAATGATCATCAAGTTCCAAAGCCGACTGGAGTGACTTCCAGGGGCCAACTAAATGTACCTCAAACTGGTAATCATCAGCCTTCACCTGTTGCAGATTTGCTGCGTCAACGCTGGGCTGGCTCATCAAAAATCTATAGAGATGCTGATATTGGGTGAAATTATCAATATGAGCAAAACTTAAAATAACATGACTATCCGATTTGACCGACCGCACAACGGCATAGCGTGATGCTAATTGGCTAGCTATCTGCTCAAGCATCTGATGGGTCAGGTTTGACTCACTATCCGTTGACAGATCACCGCTGAGCTCGCCACTATTAATCAGCTGACCCTGATGCACATCGAGAATTTGCCAATTTAAATGCATACTACCATTATCAGAATAGCTTTTAACAGTTAACGCAATATCCGCGCCATAACGACGGCTCGCTTTAATGATAGGCTGATTAAACTCCCCCCATATATCGGAGACAGACACGGCCATTGAGTCATCTAAATCCATAATTGGGAAAATCATCGGCAATGCCAAATCTTTTGCTTGTTTTTGCAAAGCGACCGCACTGGCACTACCATCTGCCTCAATGTGACGCTGGTTTTGCTGTTCACTCGCGAACCAAACCAAGATAATAGGCCTGTCTTGAGCCCAGAAAGCAACCCCTGATTGGGTTAACAACGTCTCTATTTGCGAGCGATTAAAGGTGGCCTGTAACTGTTGATGTGTTTGAGAATTTTGATAAGAATATTGTTGTAAATAATCCCCTGCGTGAGATTGGGCATCTGCGATAGCTTGATTCGATAAGGCCTTATCATTACCGGTTAAACGTTCAATCAAAAGCTTAAATGCAGCTTGCTGATCTTGGCTTAACTGACCGCTAGCGGGAACAGTAACCTGATATGGATCAACAGATTGCATCGCAAAGGCCGCATGGCTTAAACAGAATCCAAACAAAACAAACAGGATTTTTTTCATCGCGTGCATACGGCCCTCTTTCATGGTTATAAAAAATTATTTAGTCCCGAAGATTTTATCACCCGCATCTCCAAGCCCAGGCATAATATAACCGTCTGCATTTAACTTTTCATCAATCGAGGCAGTATAAAGCTCAATATCAGGATGAGCTTGTTCTAACGCTTTTAGTCCTTCAGGCGCTGCAACTAAGACTAATACCCGGATTTTTTTACATCCTTTATCTTTTAATAGGTCAATGGTAGCAATCATAGAACCACCTGTTGCTAGCATCGGGTCAACAACCAAAGCCAAACGTTCGTCAAGTTGTCCCACTAATTTTTCAAAGTAAGGAACAGGCTCAAGCGTTTCTTCATTACGATACATACCGACAACGCTTACTTTTGCTGACGGCATATGCTCAAGCACACCATCCATCATCCCCAACCCTGCACGTAAAATCGGCACGACGGTCGCTTTTTTCCCCTGGATCTGCTCCACATTGACCGGTCCAGCCCAACCGTCAATTGTCACCTGCTCCATGACCAAATCTGAAGTTGCTTCATAAGTGAGCAGACTGGCGACTTCCTTTGCTAATTCACGAAACCGCTTCGTGCTAATATCGGCTTCACGCATTAAACCCAGTTTATGTCGAATCAGGGGATGCTTAACCTCGACGACCTTCATCCTTTCTCTCCCATTAAATATCTAATTATTCCGTTTAATTTTACAGGAAAACAGGAAAATGTCGCTGTTAATCGTCCATGACTGTTCTAGACCTTACAACATTGCTAAAATACCCCCAGATTCTAACCCTAAGCAGCAGGTAATTTTGTGAGTAAGCAAACTCCCCCCCTAAGTTACAAGGATGCCGGCGTCGATATTGACGCAGGGAATGCTTTAGTTGAGCGAATTAAAGGTGTCAGCAAAGCCACCTCACGCCCGGAAGTCATGGGTGGATTAGGTGGCTTTGGCGCATTGTGCCAGATCCCCGCTCGTTATAAAGAGCCCGTATTAGTTGCAGGTACTGATGGTGTCGGTACCAAACTACGACTGGCCATGGACCTTAAGAAACACGACAGCGTCGGAATCGATCTAGTCGCAATGTGCGTCAACGACCTGATTGTCCAAGGGGCTGAACCACTATTCTTTTTAGATTATTACGCCACTGGTAAATTGGATGTCGATGCAGCAGCCGACGTAGTCACTGGAATTGGCAACGGCTGTAAACAGTCAGGATGCGCCTTGATTGGTGGTGAAACTGCAGAAATGCCAGGGATGTACCATGGTGAAGACTATGATATTGCAGGTTTTTGTGTAGGGGTCGTGGAAAAAGAAAACATTATTGATGGTTCTAAAGTTGCCTCAGGTGATGCTCTAATCGCGCTGGGTTCAAGTGGGCCTCATTCCAACGGATTTTCTTTGATCCGAAAAATTCTGGAAGTTTCCGGAGCAGATCCTCTTCAAAGTTTTGGTGAAACTACGTTAGGCGAAACGCTACTTACTCCCACCCGCATTTATGTCAAATCAGCATTAGCTTTGATTAAACAAGTTGACGTGCATGCTTTCTCGCACATCACCGGTGGCGGCTTTTGGGAAAATATCCCCAGAGTATTACCCAAAAATTGCAAAGCAGTGATTGATGAATCTAGCTGGCAATGGCCTGAAATCTTTAACTGGCTGCAAGAAAACGGCAATATTTCTCGAGAAGAGATGTATCGCACTTTTAACTGCGGTGTAGGTTTAGTGGTTGCCGTTGCCCAAACGAAAGTTCAACAAACTATCGACACATTGCATGCAGCTGGCGAAAAAGCTTGGGTATTAGGTGAAATACAAGCTTTAGAAGCCGAAGAAGAGGCACAAGTTGTCTTTGCCTAACCCGATACCGAGCAAACGTATCGCTGTTTTGATTTCAGGATTTGGCAGTAATTTGCAGGCACTAATTGATGCCTGCAACCATTGCTATATCAATGCTGAAATCGTCCTGGTTGTTAGTAATAAAGCACGGGTAAAAGGTTTAACCCGTGCAGCTGAAGCAGGAATCGATACAGCTGTTATCCGTGCTCAAGAATATCCTGAACGCATCGATTATGATCGTGCTTTAGCAGATTTATTGGCCGACTACTCAGTTGATTTGGTGGTATTGGCCGGATTTATGCGCATTTTGAGCACTGATTTTGTCAATACTTATCATGGCCGAATGCTCAATATCCACCCATCATTATTACCTAAATATCCAGGACTGAATACTCATCAGCGAGCCTTGGATAATGGTGATAAAGAGAGTGGCTGTAGTATTCATTTTGTCACAGATGAGCTGGACGGTGGTCCGATCATATTGCAAGCAAAAGTGCCAATTTTCGCCGATGATGATGCTGAACGAATAGCGCAAAGAGTCAACAGCCAAGAACTCACTAGTTATCCATTAGTGGTCAAATGGTTTTGTGAAAACAGGCTTATTATGCGCGATAAAAAAGCATGGTTGGACAATCATCCTTTAGGCCCAAACGGATACGCTGCTGAATAAATCAATGCCCTGAAATTTAATTTCAGGGCATCCTTGCCTTAAATGTTAATTCATCACCCGACTAAGACATAATTCGCCCAAGCGAAACAATGCAAACTCACCTGGCACCATTTTATGCCAATTTTCATTACACGTCAGAGGTTGCGTTGCCACAACTGTGACAACATCATCGGGTGTAGTCTGGGTTTGAAAATCAACCGTTACATCCGCATCCTGTAAACGCGCTTGCCCAAAAGGCGCTCGACGGGTAATCCAATGCAAGTTATTTGAGCAATATGCCATAACGTAATCACCATTACTCAATAGCATATTGAAAACCCCCAGCGCTCTGAGCTCGTCGGCTAAGGAAGCAACAAATGAAAAAACCGCATTCATCTGCCCTGGTCGGCGAGAATAACGCTTGCGCAACTGCTCTAATATCCAACAAAAGACCCATTCACTATCGGTTTGTCCGATAGGCCGATAAAAGCCTGTATCAAGTTTTTTATAGCCACGCAGTTGACCATTATGAGCGTAGGTCCAATTTTGGCCCCACAACTCTCGGGTAAATGGATGGGTATTTTCTAAACTAACGCCACCACGATTAGCTTGGCGAATATGACTAATAACCGCACAACTCTTTATGGGATAATCCAACACCATTTTGGCAATAATGGACTCGGCACTAGGCGCCGGATCCTTAAAACTCCGACACCCTTTACCTTCATAAAAAGTAACGCCCCAGCCATCTCGGTGAGGCCCAGTATGACCACCACGCTGCACTAACCCCGTCAGCGAAAAACAAATATCAGTCGGCACATTGGCACTCATACCTAACAACTCACACACGAACTGCAAACCTCCTAAGCGGCCATTTTCTGTTCAATCAGCTGGATTAAGATATGAATCACTTTAATATGAATTTCCTGAATTCGGTCTGCATATCCAAAGTGTTTCACGCAAATTTCGCAATCAGCCAAACCAGCCATTTTACCAGCATCTTTACCCGTGAGAATTACAACTTTCATTGACTGCTTACGTGCAACTTCAATCGCTTTGATAATATTCGCTGAGTTACCACTAGTACTAATACCTAAGAGGACATCACCAGAGTTTCCCAAGCCTTCTAAATAACGAGAAAATATATCATTAAATCCGTAGTCATTCCCCACACAAGAAATATGACTCGGATCTGAAATCGCAATCGCAGGATAAGCCGGACGGTTATCCCGATAACGCCCCGTTAACTCCTCAGCAAAATGCATGGCGTCACAGTGAGAACCACCGTTGCCACAAGAGATAACTTTACCACCTTGTTTAAAACTATCAGCAATGACAGTGGCCGCATTTTCTATCGCTTCAATATTGCTCGGATCATTTAAAAAATGGTCTAAGACTGAGGCAGCTTCTTGCAGTTGTGAAAGGATTAATTTATGGCTCATAAAACTCTACTCAATTGACTTAACTGGCTTCACTATACTGGATTTTTCACGTAGCCTCACTAAGCAATACACCTTGTTGGGCAACAAATCACATATATTTGATAAAACAGTCAATCTATCGATAGAGGGTAAGACATGACGTTAAACATCATGTCATGAACCGCTGCGAAATAAGCGAATAAACGGAAGGTGACCAAGAGAATCACCCTATCGATATTACATGCTGTAATGGCTATTAAACCAAGAGACAGCCTGAGTGCGATTTTTCACATTGAGTTTGCGAAAAATATTAAACAAATGTGATTTAACTGTATTTTCGCTTAAGTGTAGTTTTTGGGCAACATCGTGATTGGAATAACCAACCGACAGACAACGTAAAACTTCGACTTCTCGGGGTGATATTTTAATCTGCTTAGTAGGTTTTGATTCCCCAACTTTGCGTTTATATAATTGCAATAATTCCCCGACTAACTGTCGGCCAAACCACATTTCCCCTTCCATCACTTTACGGATCCCTTTTTCAAGGGTTTCTAATGAATCAGAACTGAAAAATACGCCACAAACATTGTTCAAACTACTGACGATATCCAAGGGTTCTTTTTCTGGGTAATCAAGTAATAACACTTTAATTTGCTGATTAAATGGTGTGAAAAATTCAAACCATGGACTATTTACAGCACGCACCGTCTGATAATCGACTAATACTACGAAATGGTCATTCTCACGAGGAAAGTCACTGGGTGACACACAAATTTCGTAGTCCATTGATAATGTAGAAGACAGATGATTCATTAATGCCGATGAAAATACACCACCAGATGAGATCAAAATCAGCCTATTTGCCATGATATCCCCCTATTCCGGCCTCTATCTAATCAAGCGAGTATGAACGAGTTCCCTCAATACTTGCTAAAACATTACTAATCCGGACAAAATTTATTAAAAAAACGAATCAAGCTACGCTATGTAACTGACTTAATAGGGGGATTTTATCAGGAAATTAGTAGAACTATATACTTACCCCTAAGCGGGTACGAAATATCACTACAAAAAATGTAAACAAAACTTTCCACTTCCCAACCCCACAGGTAGATGCATTATACATAATAGCAATACAAACCTCATTATTTTCAATGGATTATATTAAAAATATCATACTTTATAATTAGTCTTATTTGATGAAATTATTCCCATAAATTTAATCATTTTGATTTACTAGAAACTTGTATTTTTATCGAGTAGGCAAAAAATGGTCACTTAGAGTTGGTTGTATCAAAACTGGTTATCCGCCATGATGAAACAAAATAATGACTGAACCGGTAAACAATGAGAAAACTCTTTTGTATCCTGATTTACACTTGTTTAAGTGCTCTGAGCTTTCCTCTTTGGGCAACACCATTAAAAGAACATCATAATGTCTTAATTAGTCGGATTCGCCAACCGATTAACGGCCCAAACCAGAACCAGCAAATGAATGATGAAGGCTCTTTGGCACTGACCCAAGCTTTTAAACACTATAGCAAGGCAAAAGTAACCTATAGCCCAGCCTGCAATAGTGTCGACTGTCTCGCAGGTCCTAAATCTCAAGGATATTATTATTATGTTTCACCGCAATGGGTATTCTGGAATGCAACCGATCCTAAAACTCAGCATCCAAGCTTAAAAATCGCAATCTATGACATCAGATCACGGCAAGTTATCGCCACCCAAATTATCAATGCGAATAAGAGCTCGGCCTTAATCGGTCAACCTGACCCCATTTTGGCGAATCAAGTTAGACTAACAGTTAAGGCGCTCTACCAACAGCAAAGTGAGAAATCGACGCAATCACCTCGTAGTAAATAATGATTTTTTTGTCAGGGATGACACAAAAAGGCAGAAAGAAATAACATGAGCAGACACCAAAAGCTGCCATTAGCCAAGCATGGGAGGATTAAGTAAAACTTGCAGGATATATCAATATAAGAGATGAAGATCAGAACTTTAAAATTGGCGGAGTAGACGGGACTCGAACCCGCGACCCCCGGCGTGACAGGCCGGTATTCTAACCAACTGAACTACCACTCCGCGCATAAAGCTCAATCACAGTACAATTGGCGGAGTAGACGGGACTCGAACCCGCGACCCCCGGCGTGACAGGCCGGTATTCTAACCAGCTGAACTACCACTCCGCAATAGACTGCAATTCATTGTAAAGATGTTGAAGTTGGCGGAGTAGACGGGACTCGAACCCGCGACCCCCGGCGTGACAGGCCGGTATTCTAACCAACTGAACTACCACTCCGCGACTATCAACTTACTATTTCGAAACAAAATTGGCGGAGTAGACGGGACTCGAACCCGCGACCCCCGGCGTGACAGGCCGGTATTCTAACCAACTGAACTACCACTCCGTATCGAAATATACAGCAAAAAGGAGAAATTGGCGGAGTAGACGGGACTCGAACCCGCGACCCCCGGCGTGACAGGCCGGTATTCTAACCAACTGAACTACCACTCCGCATCTGTCCTCAGCTGCGGCGCAGATAATACGTATCTGCGCAGAGCGAGTCAACTAGCTTTTCTCTTTTTTCTGTAAAAAATGTGTCAACTGCTCTATAAACAGCCAACTTATTGAGGAGGTGGCTCTTTAGGGGACTCTTTTTCATCATCCTGAGTTAAATCAGGCTCATCCTCCTCCATCCCAGGAGCTGCCGAATCTGCCGGAGCTATAGTCGTATTATCCACTGCGCTCGTCTGAGGCTCAAGCTCAATATTTTCATCCGCTTTAATCGAAGCTTCTTCCAGTGCTTTTTTAAAGGCCTTACGTTTACGCCACCATATCCAAGCCACACCGCTCCCAATCAAAATCAACAATATAGTCACAATAGCTATGGTCCAACCTAACCAATGCGATTTCGCTGGCGGTGGTGGTGGTGGTTCAACAACTTTTTCATCCGCCTCTGTCACTGGTGCTTTTTTAGGTGCCAGATAAAAATTCTTTTCAGGCATATCCATTACCACCGGCCGCCCTCCGAGCGTATTCGCATAAACCGTTGCGTTCATGCGATAAGTCCCGGGTTTTTTGGGAGTTGGCAGATCAAAAATCAAATTTTTAGGTGCATTTCGAGTGCGGATTTCAAAATGATGATTTAAATCGATATTATTATAAATCCGGCCATCGATAATGACTGAATCAGGCGCGATTTCATCCGGGTTAATTTTTAACTTTAGCTCCAGGGGATGATCATCTTGAGGGAGAATGAGCTCCGTGGAATAGGGCTGATGAGCTACTAGTAAAATTTGCTGATACGCCCGAGTGAATACATCATTTGCAGTTGAGACTTTAAAGTCATATTTGCCAGGTGGAATATCCAATTTAACATATCCGGTGTATATGCCATCGCGAGGATAACCATCATATGCCTTACCATTATCAGCAAGGGCAGTCAGTTTCTTATGCCCCACCGTATAGTTCACATCCTGAACGCTCCCCTGACTATCGACACTAACGCCCAACAAAACATTGTCCATATAAGGACCAAAGACAATCGGCTTGCCATTTTCCAATAAGCTTGCTTTTAGAACGAGCCGTTCTCCAACAAAAACTTCAACCGGGAAAGGCTCAACATGCAGCGCCACATCACTCATCACCTGCACGGCATTCTTATCACTGTTTGTTTCAACAAGTGCCTGCCAAGGCCCGGGCATAGGATGAGTAATGGTGACAATATCTAAATTACGATTTTCCAACCAATCCACATTCTTTGGCAAATTCCAAGAATAGACTTTGCTGCCATCCGGACGCACGAGTATTCCCGAAGGCGAACCGGGTCGACGATGCAATAGAAACGTGGCTTTTTTTACTTTTGGGTCAATGCGAAAACGGTTATCGATCAGTGGAATATTGTGATTACGATACACATCGATAAGAGGCTTACTATTAACCGCCCACACAGATGGAACCTGTGATATTCCCAGACCAATCAGTATTAAAACAAACCATCGTTGCAAGCTTTGCACACCGCTACTCCCTTATGGATGCTTCTTGCTCATTTTCAAGCCAGAGGCAATGACCACCTTTTTCTTTAACCAGTTCGAGTCGCTGTTGATGAGCCTTTAATTCGTCCGCATCAGGCTGAACAACGTTAAGTCGTGGACGATTTTTTGTTAAGCGCTGAATATAACTATCGGCACCGCTGCCCTGATCATCAGTTAAATTTAACCGGCTTTGTCCCCCTGTCATTTTTAGAAAAACTTCAGCAAGCAATTCCGCATCAAGTAACGCGCCGTGGTAGGTCCTTGAGCTACTATCCACACCGTAATAATCACATAACGAGTCTAGGTTTTTGCGTGAAGGTAAAGGTTTACCAAGAACTTGCTGGACTTCGCGCCCCAGATATTCACCTCGCCTTGCGACCATCAAAGAATCGGTCACCTGACAAATATCTTCAATCGTTTCATTGAGATGCTGCAACATCGAAAATTCGTGATTCAAAAAACTCACGTCAAATCCAGCGTTATGCGCAACAATTTCGGCACCGCGAATAAAAGCAATAAATTCATCGGCGATTTCTTTAAATTCTGGCTTATCCGCCAAATATTCATCCGTAATGCCATGAACTTCTATCGCTTCAGGATCGACTGGGCGATCGGGCTTAATATAAACATGATAAGTTCGACCGGTTAATTTTCGATCAACAACTTCTACACAACCAATTTCGATAACCCGATGCCCTAGATAAACAGGACCATCATTGTTCATACCGGTGGTTTCTGTATCGAAAACGATCAATCGCTTCTGTTGAATTTGGCTCACTCGTTCACCTATGCGAAACTAAAGATAACTTAGCTAATATTTTATCAAAACATGACTAAATCAGTGCAACTATTTACCGACGGTTCTTGTCTGGGCAATCCTGGTCCAGGAGGTTACGGCGCTATCCTACAATATGCCGACAAAGAGCGCGAATTATCCGCAGGGTTTCGTTTGACCACCAATAACCGAATGGAGCTGCTGGCAACTATTGTTGGTCTAGAGACGCTCACCCGCCCATGTGAAGTGGTTTTAACCACGGACAGTCAGTACGTTCGTCAAGGCATCACTCAGTGGATCCATAACTGGAAAAAACGCGACTGGAAAACAGCAAACAAACAGCCAGTCAAAAATGTCGACTTATGGCAACGTTTGGATCAAGCAGCAAAACGTCATCAAATTCAATGGCACTGGGTCAAAGGGCATGCCGGACATGAGGAAAACGAACGCTGTGATGAATTAGCCCGCAATGCCGCCAATTCAAATGAATTGGGCATCGATGCAGGCTATGAACAATCAGCTAGCTAACGGTGTGACGGAAATCGCTTTTTTTAAACGCCACTTATTGCTGATAGGCGTTAAAAAAGAGGTTCGTTTACGAGCCACGATAAAATAACAAGATGAAAATGTTCGGGCATATTTTCGCCCGCCATTTTCCAACCAATCACCGATAGGCTTGACGCCAGAAAAACTGGTAAATGCGTATCGCTCATCATGTAAGACTTCAAATCCTAATAAATGCAACCAATCTTTTACCCGCATTGGTGCAAACATGCGACATGCCCAAGGGATCACGCGACGACGCCCTAGATATCCACGTACTCCCATTAAGCTGAGTGGATTAAAGCCACTGAGAATAATATAGCCATCACTGGTGAGAACTCGCTCAACTTCCCGTAAAATTTGATGGGGATCGCTGGCAAAATCCAGGGTATGGCTCAGCAAACATAAATCAACACTACTCTGCTGAATAGGTAAGGCTGTTAATTCAGCAACGATTCCTCGAGCAATATTGGGCGCAGCAGCAACATTAATATGATTACGAATCATCGATTGTTGACAATCCATTTCCGTACTGAGGTGACCAAGTTTGATCAAATAATAACCATAGATTTTAGCTAGATAACGATCTAGAAGTATTTGTTCCTGCTCTTTTAGCCATTCTCCACCACTGAAGTCCTGCCAATGCAAAGGGCTTATGATTTTATAGCTAATTTTTGCTGGCTTCATCGGACTCCTTCCGTTGTTTCTGGCATACTATCAATAGAATGTTCCATAATTTTCACAATATAAGGGAAACGTTACCATGCAAGTTATAACAATCCCCGCATTTGATGATAACTACATTTGGTTACTTCACCAACCGAATGAGACAGCCTGTGCAGTCGTCGATCCTGGAGAAGCAGGGCCAGTCATCGAGCGACTTCAAGCACTCGATTTGCAACTTAAATATATTTTACTCACCCACCATCATATGGATCACATCGGCGGGGTGAAAAAGCTAAAAGCATATGCCCCTGAATGTCAGGTCATTGCCGGAGCCAATATCAAACTGCCTTTTAACGCTACGCGAGTCAACGATGGTGATGTTGTCTCACTTGATGAACTAAACTGCTCACTCAAAGTGATGGCGACTCCCGGACATACAATCAGTCATGTTGTCTATTATACTGATGAAATGTTATTTTGTGGCGATACTTTGTTCAATTGTGGTTGTGGGCGACTTTTTGAAGGTAGCGTTGAGCAGATGCTAGAAAGTCTATCAAATATCGCTAAGCTTAATTCAGAGACACAAGTTTACGCAGCTCATGAGTACACAATGGCAAATCTCAAATTTGCCCTGACAATCGAGCCTCACAACCCATTATTACAACAATATCAAACAAACATGCTCAAACAACGTGCCCAAGGACTACCGACTGTGCCTTTTTCTTTAGCATCACAAAAAAAGCTTAATCCCTTTATGCGTTGCCATGAAATCTCACTGCAACAAGCACTTAGCCACCTTTTACAAATAAACTGTAGCACTGAAATGACCACTTTTACCCAATTAAGAGCCTATAAAGACCGATTCTGACTTGAATAGATTAAAAACTATCCGTACCATAGCAGCATTTTTTTCAAGGTGGCAGAAAAGACAATGCGTTTAACATTGGTCAGTTTGATGGTGATGGCTTTAACTGGATGTCAAATGACCCGGTTGCATCATCAAACAGATACCCCGACTCAAGCCGTAAAGTCGCCGCAGAAGCAACCTGAGCCCGATTCGACAACGACCAATGTTGACGCGACAAAGTCTCAGCCGACTGTGCCGGTAGAAAATGCTGAGGATACTCAGCCAGTTGTTTATACCAATATCTGGAATCGTTTAGCTGATAATATGCACTTTAAGATTCCGCTCCATGACAAACGCGTCCAGTCACAACTTAACTGGTTCCGTCACCATCCTTCTTATTTGAAGCGTGTTTCTATACGAGCAACGCCTTATATGTATTGGGTTGTCGAGCAACTGCAAAAACGCCAAATGCCAATGGAGCTGGCTTTATTACCGGTGATAGAGAGCGCCTATGACCCTTTTGCATATTCACATGGGCAAGCCTCAGGCATGTGGCAGATTATTCCTGATACCGCAACCCATTTAGGGCTTCGCCGAAACTGGTGGTACGATGGTCGTCGCGATGTCGTCGCATCTACTGATGCCGCTCTAGATTATCTGGCATGGCTCAATAAATTATTTGATGGTAACTGGCTTAATGCGATTGCTGCTTATAACTCAGGTCAAGGTCGAGTATTAGATGCCATTCGCTATAACCGGCGCCATCATCGTCCGACAGATTTCTGGCATCTGGATCTCCCCTCTGAAACAGAAGCTTATGTTCCTAAACTACTCGCGTTATGTGAAGTCATTAAACATCCGAGTAAATATGGGGTTCAATTGCCAGCAATCGCGAACAAGCCTTATCTAAAATCGGTTAATATCGGCAGTCAAATCGATCTGGCGTTAGCAGCTAGAATGGCTGACATGAAGCTAGTTAAGTTGTATCAGCTTAATCCAGGGTTTAATCGATGGGCAACCGATCCGAATGGATCGCATCATTTATTGATCCCCATGAATAAAGTCGATAAATTTAAAGAGGCTTTAGAGAAACTCCCTAAAAGTAAGCGTGTGCAGTGGAAACGCCACTTAGTAAAATCAGGGGATAGCTTAAATAAAATTGCGGCCTATTATCATACAACTCCCAAGATGCTCCGTAGTGTTAACCATCTCAGATCCAACCTGATTCGAGTTGGCCAACACCTAGTTGTTCCCGTTTCAGTACGAAAACCGAGTCAGTATATTTTAAGCGAAACTCAGCGGTTGGCTAAGATTCAATCCCGCTCACATCCTTCGACAATTAAAATGCACTACCAAGTACAATCCGGTGACAGCTTATGGACAATCGGTCGTAAATTTCATGTCGATTATCATATTCTAGCCAAGTGGAATGGTTTATCGCCCAAAGATGCTCTGCACAAAGGTCAAAAGCTGGTTATTTGGCAAAAAATATCGGCTAAGAAAACGGGTGTGACACGCAAAATTGTTTACAAGGTACGAAGTGGTGACTCACTGTCAGTGATTGCTAATAAATTTAAAGTACATGTGACTGACTTGGTAAAATGGAATGATTTAAAACGCCATAGTTATCTGCAACCAGGCCAGAAATTACGCGTCTATGTCGATATTACTCGTTTGAGCGTATAGATTGGAATGTAGCAAGTAGTGCATTATGATCGGATGCGTTAGTTGTAATCACACGACTGCGCACCAATTTCAATCCCCGATAAAACATATGATCTAAAGCGTGGCCAAAGAAACGGCTGCGCTTGTCATTTTTAAAGCGCACTGGAATTAACTTGTGTTGTGACATCCATTCCAACAGAACCTGTTGGCGGCGCTTACTCCAAGTATTAAAATCACCGGCAATCACCAACGGGCCATTATGCTGTTCAATCAAACGCGCTATCTCATTTAATTGCTGTAAATATGGTGCTATCTGCAACGAAAAGTTAATCGAATGAAGACTAATAACCCATAATTCATCGGTCTGATTAGCAAGTGGATAAACACCGATAATCAGCGATTTTGGCAATTGAATAAGTGGCTCACGCTGGCGGCTACCACAAACTTGCATTGGCGGTTTGGCTGAAGCCAACTGAACACCAACGCTCTTCCGCCCCATCGAAAAGGCCTCAAGCATGGTCGCAGACCATCCCAACTGGCGCCAAAAGTCCTGTGTCGTTGATTCTCGGGCTTCTTGCAAGGCAATAATATCCGCCTGGCGAGATAGCTTCCCTAACACCTTATTCCAACCTAGGTTTTGCGTTTTGTAGATATTCCAGCTGGCAATACTAAATTGCTTGGGCAAGGTAGATACCTGCTCGTCAGCTAACTTAACCCAACCGGGACACTCAGCTGCATAACGCTGCTGTTGCACTGTCATAACATTCGTCTTCTGTGGGATATCAAAATATAACGCTACTGTCATGACACTACCAAACATGCCTACAATAGCAATGATCCACCATAATCTTTTATAATTCTTCGATATGATGAGAACTTCTCCATACTCGGAATAACTTGTTATGTGCTCTAGCTTACTTATAAAAAGCCTAGATGAGTTTACCGTATAATGATATTTAAATGCGGCACACCTTATCTAATATGGCGATAAGTGTCAGAAAAACAAGTTCTGGGATTTATAAATACAAGGCAGAAAAGAGGGAGCAAAGTGATCCATCACGTGAGTGATGGATTGGTTCGATGGCGCATCAGGCACCATAATGGTAATGGCAACGCAGTCACTAATAGTAACCATAACAAGGTATAAACGGAATTCACCCCACTATCTTGTAAGTTAATATATAATTTGACGGGTATTCCTTGCGGAAAATAACAAAAGACCATCACTACCCCAAACTCCCCGATAATGCGACTCCACGCTAACGCGGCTCCTGTTGCTAATCCTCGCGCAGACAAAGGAAGTGATAATCGAACAAAGATTTGTCGCCCGTTGGCACCTAGCGTTTTTGCAACATCTTCAATATCTCGGGGAATATGTTCAAATGCAGCTCTAGCAGTTAACACATACCATGGCATAGCGGCATAGATCTGCGCCAGTACAAACGCCGGAGGATTATTATTTAATGATACACCAACTATATGCAATAACTGCCCCAATGAACTATATGGACCATAGGCAGAGACAAGCAGCATCCCCATTGCTAAAGGCGGAGTTAATAGCGGCACTAGCACGATGATTTCAGCAGCTTTTCGCCAATGCGATTCGCTGCGAGCCAACCACCATGCCAGTGGCGTCCCAAGAACAAAAATAAATGCTAATGCGATAGCCCCCAATCCCAGCGATACAACAATCGACTGGCTGTCACCATAATCAAGGTGAAAATGCCCCCAAGGCGTGATGCCTAATAAGGTCACAAACGGGGCTAGTAGCAGTGCTAGCGCAGGGATAGACAGAGAAAATGAACGCACCTAAATTTTGCCACCCTTAGGCGCACTATAACCACTTTTTTCCAACATCATTAATCCTTCATTGCTGCGCATAAACTTAATAAATGCCCTCCCTTCTTTTGGATTGGGTGCATTTTTAAGTACCGCAGCGTAATAGACCAAGGGCTGAGTACGCATATGTTTCATTTTACCTTGCGCATCTTTGATATCGAAACCTGCTTTGCTATACCATTTAGCAGACATCTCTGGGTTACTCAGGTTAATTTGATCAGGCAAACTAATAAATGGCAAACCAGCCGATTTGACCGAAGCTTCATAACCCGACGAAGCGTCAATTTGTCCATCTTCAAGACGCGTTAATAAACCACCTTCAGTAAAGACTTGTTTAGGATTCTGTATGCCACCTAAGACTTTTTCCGCCAGCTTAGGATGGTGATAATATAATCCGGCTAACTGCATCGTAAAAATAATATTTCGTCCCTGTGGATCCGTTTTAGGATCAGAACGGCCAAAATGCACATCTGGTTTTTCTAACACCGACCACCATGACTGATTAGGATCTTTTGCAGCCTGAGCAAATTGTTTCGCATATTTCCCTTTAGGATTGTATGCGATCACCATACTGGTACTTGCGATAGGGACCGCATGGTCGACTAATCCAGCTTTTTGAAGGATCTCAATCGGTCCGGGAGTAATAGAAACAAAAACGTCAGCCACAATTTTTTTCGATGCCAACAAATGTGCCATCCCATAAGCACCTTGTCCCTGCCCCTGAAAATGCACGCCATTTTGTTTAGCAAACGCGGGCCCTAAGACCTTATCCATCACTACGCCCATTGAGCCAGCGTAAGTCACATGGACATTTTCAGCAGCTTGCACGCCACAGCTTAATACCATGGCTGAAGCCACTATCGCTATATAGTGATGTCGAAACGCGCGAAAAATTAACCGATTCATCGAAACTCCATTTTTAAAATAGTGTTGAATCTTCCTAAGATTGCCAATAAACATGACAGAAGAAGAATTGGATAGACTGTAAGATTTTGATTTTATTGTAAATAATAAATTTTATATTGTTCATCCGATAAAATTAGTGTCCGTATCCGAACCGGATGATCGTTATCTACTCGTTATATATAAATATATATAACGATAATACTGCTTAGACGAGTCATTTTTCCAGCACTTTTTGATTCTTGTTACTCAATATTTAGCTCAATAATGGTGTTTAATGCTTGGATGAATTACAAAATGAACTGTCTTAAAGAACAGATAAGAAAACCTCGATAGTTTTACTGATAAATATTGGTAGAATGACGCGCATCGTTTATCACAGAGGGGAGTTACTTTGAAAAAAACGCTCTTACTACTTTTAATCACCCTAACCTGCACCGTTGTTAGCGGATGTGGTTATCAACTATCAGAAGCTGACATTAGTCATTATCTTCAAAAACATAATGACTATAAACAATCGTACAACATTGGTGCTCTGGCAGAAGTTGACTCGAAATTAAGTCAATTGCACGTGCAAATTGGCCGCAATAAAACCCAACAAGTGGTACTAACAGGTCAGATCCAAATTCGTATCAATAGCATTATTAAAGATTTTGAAGTCACCAGCCAGGGGATCTTCAGCTCTAAACCTGTTTACAATAAAAAAGAAGGCGCAATTTATCTGACGAATCTTCATATTGAACTTAAAGATATACAGCCTGCTAAACTATCCCCCATTGTTAAACGATTTTTACCTAAAATTCAGAAATCTTTGGCTATCTACCTCAAGAACAAACCGATTTATAAACTCAACCCGGACAAAACCAAGCAGTGGTTAGTGAAACGTTTTGCCGATGACATTGAAATTACTCCAGGGCAAATCCACCTTAATTTCAGTTTATAATCAATGATGAGCTGACACTGCGTCAGCTTGTTCCTCTGCACCTTTCAATACAGTCTCCAATTTCATCTCGGCACACAAACAATGTCTTCGCTAACTACATCATTGACGGATAGTTTAATAGCGATGTCGCACTATCAATATCCGGCGCTAACCAGCGATCAGATTGCCAGCTCGGTACCTTCTCTCTTATATGCTGCCAAGCGACAAAAGTACCAGTTGCCATCAGGTCAGGACCGATAAACTCAACTGCCTGTGCTGCCAAAATATATTCAATTGCTAAAATATGACGAGTATTGGCAACCACCGAATGCAATTTCAAAGCAGATCTTGTCCCAAAGCTTAAATGATCTTCCTGTAAGGCTGAAGTGACATAATTATCTAATACGGCGGGTTGAGCAGCCGCTTTATTATCCGCACATAAAGACGCAGCGGTATATTGAGCAATCATCATACCTGAATTTACGCCTGGCTCTGCAACTAAAAAGGCGGGTAACTGGCTCACTAGTGGGTTGAGTAATCGGTCAAGGCGTCGCTCACTCATTGAGCCAATTTCAGCGAGTGCAATGGCCAGTAAATCCGTTGCCATTGCTATAGATTCACCATGAGGATGAGCTTGTGAAATAACACGCCACTGCTGAGCAGATCCCAGAATTAATGGATTATCCGTTACCGAATTTAATTCACAATTAATCTGTTTTTCACAATGTTCAAACTGATCCCGACAAGCCCCATGGACCTGCGGCATAGAGCGAATACTTAGGGCATCTTGTGTTCGAATCCCCTGACATTGGCTTAAAATTTGACTTCCTTTAAGACACTCTCGAATGCGCTTACCTACCGTTTGAATACCAGGATTTGGTTTAAGCGCAAGCATCTGTTCATCCAAGCAATCTAACTGCCCTTTAAGCGATTCAAAACTCATAGCACCTATAATATCCGCCCAATTAAGGAGCATACTTGCATCGGCCAATGCCAGACTTGCCAGCCCAGTCATACATGGCGTGCCATTCACCAGACTTAACCCTTCTTTGGCCCCAAGCGTAACTGGTTTTAATCCAGCAAGTTGTAAAGCCTGCTCGGCACTCATTCTTTGATTTTGATAATGAACCTCACCCATGCCAATTAATGCCAAGCTGATATGTGCCATATGTGTTAAATAGCCAACAGAGCCTTGGGAAGGCACTATGGGTGTAATTTGCAGATTAAGCAGTGCAAGCAATGCTTTTACAACATCCGCAGAAATCCCCGAATGTCCATGGCTATAATTAGCAATAGCCGCACAAATAATCGCTCTTGTTTGTTCATCGGTTAGAGGCTCGCCAACACCACATGCATGACTTTGAATCGTATTATGCGATAACTGACTAAGCTTATCTGAATCCAACACCACATCACTTAGAGCCCCTAACCCGGTGGTAATACCATAGGCCCGGGTTTGACTTGTCACAATTTGCTGAACGATATCGTGAGATTGATGAATTCGTTGCCAAATAGTCTCAGAAAGCTGTAAAACTGAGTGGTGACGAGCAACTTTAACCACATCTTGCCAAATGATTTCTTGGCCCTGCCACAGCACGGTATTTTTCGATTCGCTCATATATCACTCGTGACTATTAGAAATAAACTGACTAAATCGATGAGAGCCACCTTGCTTAAACATCTCATCAGGCGTTCCCTTACAATCGATAACCCCTTGATGCATAAAGATCACCTGATTTGACACGTTACGAGCAAATCCCATTTCATGAGTCACAACCAACATTGTCCGACCTTCGTCAGCAAGACTTCGCATCACTTTTAAAACCTCCCCCACTAATTCAGGATCTAAAGCTGACGTAGGTTCATCAAATAACATCACATCAGGCTCCATCGCCAAGGCTCTGGCTATCGCAACTCGCTGCTGCTGACCACCAGAGAGTTGTTCAGGATAAAAATGACGCTTTTCAAACATTCCCACACGGTTAAGTAGACTATGAGCTTGTTCGACACATTCAGTTTTAGAGCGCTTTAGAACATATCTTGGGCCTTCAAGTACATTCTGTTCTACCGTTAAATGAGACCACAAATTAAAGCTTTGAAAGACCATCCCTAAACGTGTGCGAATGTATTCTATACGCTTATTGGAAATACTCTGATGCATCTTTTTTTCACGCTCAAAAATAACTTTTTCACCGGCAACATGAATGGTTCCAGAATCAGGCTGTTCTAAAAAATTTAAGCAGCGTAAAAAAGTACTTTTCCCAGAGCCACTTGAGCCTAAAATGGAGATGACATCACCTTTTTTAGCCTCTAACGAAATGCCTTTGAGAACCTGATTTGCACCAAACGATTTATGTAATGACGACACATTTAAGGTCGTGGGAAGAACAGAATTCATTAACAAGACTCCTCAGATATGGCCTTAGATTCAGCCATTTGGTCAGCCGGTTTAGTATGCACCGTTAGTTTCTTTTCGATACAGCCATAGATTTTCACAATGACATAATTGATGATGAGGTAAATGACCGCCGCACAGATAAATACCTCCATAGTTCGGTATGTTCTTTGAATAATTTGCTGCGCCACACCGGTGACGTCCCAAACCGTAACAAGGCTGGCAAGTGTCGTTGATTTGATTAGCATAATTGCTTCGGTTGAATACGCAGGTAATGCATAACGGATCATGATCGGTGCGATAATACGGCGGATTAACAATGCCCGACTCATCCCACAGGCTTTGCCTGCTTCAATTTGTCCACTTGGAACAGAGAGCAATGCACCCCGAAAGATCTCTGCGGTATAGCCTGCCGTACAAAGCGAAATCGATAACACCGCACAGTTAAAAGGTTCACGAAAAATAGGCCACAAAAAACTATTTTGGATCCACTCCAGTTGACCTAAACCGTAGTAAACGACAAATAATTGAATCAACAATGGCGTACCACGAAAAACTAAAATATATCCCCGCGCAAAATAGCTTAATAGAGAATTTTGGTTAATCCTAAGAGCTAAAATAACCAGTGCCAAAAACAAACCTAAAATCAGCGAACAGATAAAAAGTTCTAAAGTGATAGGTAAAGCAGCCAGCAATTTCATGGCCGTATGATAGATAAATTGGATATCCATTAGGCCGCCACCTCCGCCGCTGATTTAGAACGAACGTGGTTCATTCTTTTTTCCATACGTTCAAATAGTTGGTTCGTGATAAATGTCAAAATCAAATAACAAGCACCACCAACCATGTAATAACGCAGATATTCGCCAGTCGAACCCGAAATTATTTGGCTTGCACGCATAATTTCGATAACCCCGGTAACTGAGATCAGCGCAGAGTCTTTCAGACTCATTTGCCAAACATTCGCTAAACCGGGAAGTGCATAACGAATGACTTGTGGAACAATAATACGAAGAAAAATAAACTTTCTATTCATGCCAATAGCAAGAGCTGCTTCGATTTGTCCGGCTGGTTGAGCCGCTTTAGCCGCTCGAAATACTTCGCCTTGGTAGGAGGCACTAATCAGTCCAATAGCTAATGCCCCCACTAAAAAAGGAGGAATTTCGACGAATCCCTGATGCCCAAACATCTTTGCAAAATAACTAACGAATCCAGAACCACCAAAATAAAACAAGTAGATAATTAATAACTCAGGAACGCCACGAAAGATAATCGAATAACCACTGCCAATTTGATTAAATAAACGACGAGGAGACAATTTACATAAAGCTACCAATGCCCCTATAACCGCGCCAACAATCATCGCAACGATGGATAACAGCAAAGTGGTAATCGTGGCCTGAATAATCAAGCCACTCCAACTGTTTTCCCCAAATATAGATTGAATCAGTACATTCATAATTACCGCCTATGGGGTAACATCAGTGTGAAACCATTTCAGACTTAATTTTTTAACGGTTCCATCTTTTAATGCAGCCTTGATCGCAGCATCAAATTTAGCAGTCAAATCGGTATCTGATTTACGAAAACCTAAGGCTTCACCGGCACCCCAAATTGATCCACCAATTTTAGGGCCCGCAAAATGAATTGATTTATTAGCTGGTTTGCTCAAAAAAGCATTAGAGAAAGTAACGTCATCAAAAACCGCATCAATACGACCGGAACGTAAATCTAAAATTGCAGCTGCAGCTGAGCTATATTCACGCACAGTTGACTTAGCAAAGTATTTATCAATGAAATCGGTATAAACGCTACCTGATTGAATCCCAATAATTTTCCCTTCTAACGCTTTTTGCAGTGGTGCAACAACGGCATCTATTTTCGAGCTACCCGCCGGAATTTTAATAACGTTATCTTGAGCTTTACTTAATAAATCGGTTTTCTTAGTGATAAAGCTGGCCGGGGTCGCAGCATAAGGGATAGAAAAGTTAATCACTTTTTTACGTTCTGGAGTAATGACGATTGAATCCATAATGACATCGTATTTCCCAGCATTTAAACCAGCGATCATGCCGTCCCAATTTTGCGTCGTTAATTCACATTTAATCTTGATACGTTTACACAGATTCGCCATAAGTTCAGGTTCAAATCCCCACACTTTTCCTCCCGGAAGAGTCAAATTCCAGGGTTCATAATTTCCTTCTGTTGCTATTTTGATCGATGTCCATTCTTTTGCTTGTGCAGCAAAGCTTCCACCGACCAACAAACTCAGAGCAACAGCCGCTATGGGCAGCTTTCGGTTAAACGATAAAGCTTCAGTCATAACTATTATTCCTTACTAACAGCAACATTAATTATATGCATGTATATACAGGCATATAATAAGTCAACTATTCAAAGAATTTATAACTTACTGATTACTAAACGAGACGAAGTTATCAAACAGTTATCAAGATTTAGTGATTGCCCGAAGATGAAGCTTTTTTGCACAAAAAGAGGTACAGGAGGAGTTCTTCGCTTTTAACATAAACACAAAAGTAAAGTTAAGAGAATAAACATAAATTTTAAATATCATCTCGGTCAACGATTTTGCACCGAAAAAAGTAATGCTCCATAACGGACTAGCTGGTGCTTATTCAAAACAAAAGTGCCAGATAATCTATTTAACTATCTGGCACTTTTTAACAGGTTTTCACCAAAGACAAGAGTAACTGACTCTTAGCGAATGGATTATCCTAACTGTTTACGGGCGTTTCTAAACATCCGCATCCAAGGGCTATCTTCACCCCAATCTTCTGGATGCCAAGAGTTAGCAACGGTGCGGAACACCCGTTCAGGATGAGGCATCATGATAGTGACTCGACCATCAGTCGTCGTCAAACCAGTAATCCCGTTTGCTGAGCCGTTCGGATTAAACGGATAAGCTTCAGTCGCTTGAGCATAATGGTCAACAAAACGCATCGCAACCGTATTACTTCGTTCAATCTCACTCAAATGTGCGCTATCGCGTACTTCAACCTGACCTTCCCCATGAGCAACAGCAATCGGCATTCTCGAGCCTTGCATATCGCTGAAAAATAACGATGGCGATGGCTGAATTTCAACCAAACTAAAACGCCCTTCGAATTGTTCGGATTGATTACGAACAAAACGCGGCCAATGCGATGCCCCAGGAATCAACTCACTTAAAGTTGAAAGCATCTGACACCCATTACAAACGCCTAACGCGAAGCTATCGGAACGTTCAAAGAACTGAGCAAACTGCTCACGGGCCCGCGGGTTGAAAAGAATAGATTTTGCCCACCCTTCCCCAGCACCTAATACATCCCCATAAGAGAAGCCACCACAAGCAACAAGAGCATTAAATTTATCCAATGTCACCCGACCTGCAAGCACATCACTCATATGGACATCAAAGGCATCAAATCCAGCTCGGTCAAACGCAGCTGCCATTTCTGAATGAGAGTTTACGCCCTGTTCACGTAAGATAGCGATCGGCGGGCGAACCCCTGTTGCTATCATCGGTGCAGCAACATCTTCATGCACATCAAAACTTAAATTAGCATGAAGCCCGGGATCTTTTACGTCCTGCTTGGCTACAAATTCAGCTTTAGCACATTCAGGGTTATCTCGCAGTAACTGCATCTGATAAGTGGTTTCAGCCCAAACTTGACGGTAATAAGTTCGCGTTTCAGCCAGCACGACCTCACCGTTACGGGTAAATCGAATCATATCATCGTCATTGACACGGCCAACCACAAAGCTACAGTTGACCAAACCATGTCCGGCCAAAGTTGTCATTACCGATTCTTTATCTTCACCAGCGACTTGAATCAATGCACCAAGTTCTTCGTTAAACAATACACCGAGGTCATCATCAACCAATTGATCTAATGCGATGTTCACCCCACAGTGTCCGGCAAAGGCCATTTCCGCTGCAGTGGTAAATAAACCACCATCGCTACGGTCGTGGTACGCCAACAACTTGCCCTTACCTAACAGTTCCTGAATAGCCAGATAAAAGCCACGCAGCAATGCTGGATCATCGACATCGGGAGCAATATTGCCTAATTGTTTATAAACCTGTGCTAAAGAAGAGCCGCCTAACCGGTTTTTCCCCTGCCCCAAATCAATCAAGATCAGCAGGCTCCCCATATCGTTTTTCAGCTGTGGAGTCACCGCTTTGCGAACATCACTCACTTTGGCAAAACCACTAATGATCAGTGATAACGGTGCAGTAACTGTTTTTTCGACTCCCTCTTGTTGCCAGCTAGTTTTCATCGACATTGAGTCTTTACCAACCGGAATGGTCAATTCAAGTTCTGGACAGAGCTGTTCACCGACCGCCTTAACCGCATCATATAATCCGGCATCTTCACCTGGATGCCCAGCTGCTGCCATCCAGTTGGCAGAGAGTTTAATCTGACTCATTGCCCCAATAGGTGCAGGGGCGATGTTCGTTATTGCTTCGGCGACAGCTAAGCGAGCACTGGCTGCATGATTAATCAACGCCGTTGGCGTGCGCTCACCTATCGACATAGCCTCACCGGCATAGGTATCATAACTTGCAGCAGTAATCGCACAATCTGCCACAGGCACCTGCCAAGGCCCTACCATTTGATCACGTGCAACTAATCCAGTGACGGAGCGATCACCAATGGTAATCAAGAAAGTTTTTTCAGCAACCGCAGGCAAGCGTAAGATGCGCTCAGCGGCATCGGTTAAACTCATTGCACTAGTATCAAGCGCCGTTCCCAAAAAGGATAAGCGTTGGACATCACGATGCATTTTTGGCGGCTTACCTAAAAGCACTTCTAGCGGCAATTGAATCGGCTCATTAGCAAAATGCTCATCGTGCAATATAAGATCGCGCTGCTCAGTTGCTTCACCAATAACCGCGTATGGTGCACGCTCACGCTGGCAGATGGCATCAAATTCATCAATTCGGTTGGCGGGAACCGCCAGTACATAGCGTTCTTGAGACTCGTTACACCAAATTTCTAGTGGTGACATTCCCGGTTCATCATTGGGAACCTCCCGGAGCTGGAAGCTTCCACCGCGTCCACCATCATTGACCAGTTCTGGGCAGCCATTGGACAGCCCCCCAGCACCAATATCGTGGATAAACGAAATTGGGTTTTGCTCTCCCATTTGCCAACAACGGTCAATCACTTCCTGACAACGCCGTTCCATCTCCGGGTTACCACGCTGAACAGAAGCAAAATCCAAATCTTCGGCTGACTGCCCTGATGCCATTGAAGAAGCGGCTCCGCCGCCAAGACCAATATTCATCGCTGGGCCACCCAGCACAATGATTTTGGCTGAAACAGGAATTTCACCTTTCTCAACATGTTCGCCGCGAATGCTCCCCACACCACCAGCCATCATAATAGGTTTATGGTAACCACGGACTTCAACACCATTAAAGCTATTGACTTGTTCTTCGTACGTGCGGAAATACCCCAATAAATTGGGTCGGCCAAACTCGTTGTTAAATGCCGCTCCGCCCAAGGGACCGTCAACCATTATATCTAGTGCACTGACAATACGTGATGGCTTACCAAAATCACTTTCCCAAGGCTGCACAAAACCGGGAATACGCAAGTTACTAACACTAAAGCCAACTAAACCAGCTTTCGGTTTAGACCCTCGTCCCGTAGCTCCTTCATCGCGAATTTCACCACCGGAGCCTGTCGCAGCGCCCGGAAATGGTGAAATAGCCGTTGGATGGTTGTGTGTTTCAACTTTCATCAGGATATGAATCGGTTCCTGGTGATAACCATACTGATAACTGTGACTATTCGGGAAAAAACGACCAGCCACAGAGCCTTCCATGACTGATGCATTATCTTTATATGCCGACAACACACCATCACTGTGACATTCAAAGGTGTTTTTAATCATTTTAAACAATGATTTTGGCTGGACTTCGCCATCGATAGTCCAATCAGCGTTAAAAATTTTATGGCGACAGTGCTCTGAATTCGCCTGAGCAAACATCATCAGTTCAACGTCATTTGGATTGCGATTGAGCTTAACAAAGTTTTCAATTAGGTAATCAATCTCGTCTTCAGCCAACGCAAGCCCTAACTCAAGATTTGCTTTTTCCAGCGCATCACGACCCTGACCGAGAACGTCAACACTAACAGCCGATGCTGGGGTTGCATGACTAAATAATGCACTGGCCTGTTCCAATGATGAGAATACCGATTCGACCATGCGATCATGAATCAGTGCTTTAAACTGCGCTTGTTGCTGTTCATCTAATGGCTGACTAAATTGGACATAAAAAGCGGTTCCTCTCTCAATACGCCCAATAGTATCTAGGCCACAATTATGAGCAATATCAGTCGCCTTTGATGACCATGGAGAAATAGTTCCAGGCCGAGGTGCAACCAAAAATAGCTCACCATCAACGGCATGTTCCACCATCGTTGGGCCATAATGTAACAACTTTTCCAGAACGAGATGTTGCTCCTGACTTAAACTATCTTTTAAATCAGCAAAGTGAACGAATTCAGCATAGATATCAACAATCGGTAACGATTGCTCACGTGCCTGCTTTAACAACTGAGAGATGCGAAATTCAGAAAGTGCCGGAGCACCGCGCAAGATTTCCATAAATTGTGTACTCGTATGCGTCTTGTGGCTAAACGTTATGCTTATAAAGCATCCAAATTTAACCGTGGGGGGTAAATTAGTCTCTATTATAAAGAATAATAAGGGTTAAAGTCACCGCCTTGGAAGAACAAACTCGATGAATTAACTCAAAGCATTGCTAACCTCCAGCGACTTTTCAACATCTCGTCGAAAATAGCGCTCCCCCACAGGAGGTCATCGGTAATGGCTAATTTTTATGTGTCTCCAACCAGCCAAGCAGTAAAAAATTTATAATTTATTGAAATATATGTTTTTTCATTACAAGATCGAAGCAAAAATCAATGCTAAACTAACAAGCTCGATATTTTTAGGATTAGGGCGTTCAGTTGCATAAAACGGATGTAAAAATAAACTTACACCCTTTTATCGGTCTGTTAAAACAGACAGTGGTTTTGATTCTTTTCTTGGTACTCGCCGGATGTCATCCGCTGAATAAACCTCGCTCTGAACTTGAGCAAATCGAATATCACAAAGAACTCCGAGTGGGGACACTCTATTCGTCCCGTAACTTCTATTATGACCAAAACGATCAACCTACAGGGATTGATTACGAGTTACTACATGACTTTGCCCACTCACTGGGCTTAAGACTGAAAATGATCCCGCTGTATAGTCAAGAGGACCTCTATAATGCGCTCAAGCAAAAGCGAGTGGATCTGATTGCGGCATCTTTAATCCCCACCGCGCGACGTCGTGAACAGTTTCGTTTTTCCCCCGAATTTTATGATGTCAACAGCGTTCTGGTTTATCTAAAAGGCACTTCACCTCCGCAATCGTTAGCAGATGTTGATGCCCCAATTGGCGTAACTGCCGGAAGTTTTCATGAAGTAGTCCTAAAGCGACTCAGTAAACGCTTTACAAATCTTAAAATCGATGCCGATGCCCAGCTTGATGATGAAGACTTATTGCGGGAGGTCCATCAAGGCAAACTCAAATATGCGGTTGTCGACAACAAAATTCTAGCCTTAACACAGCGCTACTATCCCAAACTTACAAGTGCCTTCGTTCTGCGTAAAAACGTGCCGATTAGCTGGGCAATCAATCGCTCTAAAGATGATGCATTCTATGCGGTACTAATCGATTTTTTTGGTAAAAAACATGAAGATGGAACCATTGCCAAACTCGTAGAGAAATATTTTGGCCATATAGAACAATTTGATTATGTGGATACCCGTTCGTTTTTACGAGCGATTAAAACAGTATTGCCACGCTATGAAGACTGGTTTAAACGTTATAGCGGTAATTTAGACTGGCGCCTCATTGCGGCTGTTTCTTATCAAGAGTCCCATTGGGATCCTCGCGCACGTTCCCACACAGGGGTTCGCGGCATGATGATGTTAACACTTAAAACCGCGCATCTAATGGGAGTTACAAACCGCTTAAATGCACAGCAGAGTATTCGCGGGGGAGCCGATTACTTGCAACGACTGATCTCACTGGTCCCTGATAGTATCCACAATGATGAAAAAATTTGGTTTGCTCTAGCCGCCTATAATATGGGCTTTGGCCACATGCTTGATGCACGTCGAATCACTAAACTGCAAGGAGCTGATCCCAACAGTTGGTCTGATGTCAAAGAACGTTTGCCCCTATTGATGCAAAAACGCTGGTATAGAAAGACACAGTATGGCTACGCCCGAGGTAGCGAAGCGTATAACTATGTCAACAATATTCGTCAGTATTATCAAAGCCTTGTACTTTTAGATGCGCAAAAGCGCTGGACTCAGGTTAAAGAGGTTCGCTAAAAATATTAAAAAAAAGTGATAAATTGATAAAAATTTATTGACTGTCATATACATGTCATACAAAATTGATAGGTTTAAAAGCGAAAAACATTATACAAAAATAACAATAGAAGGAGGGATGAAGATGGTTAAAAAACGTCATCATGCCACGCATTCACCTCGCCGGCGCATTCAACTTGCGCGCCAACATAAAAAAACCCTATGGCGTCAGCGCAGTTTTGCTTTAACTGAACTGATTGGTGAAAGCGAAAATTAAAAAATCTCAGTCTTGCTGAGAAGTCTTGAGTTTTTTCGCGGCTTTAATGGCTTTTCGCCTGTTGCGAAAAAACTCACTCAATAAAGCGGAACAACGTTCTTGTTCCACTCCCCCCTCAACATCCAATTGATGATTCAAACGCTCATCACAAGTCAGATTAAATACACTGCCAGCTGCCCCTGTCTTTTGATCATATGCGCCAAAAACTAGCCTTGAGACTCGCGCATGTACGGTCGCCCCGGCACACATTGGACATGGTTCTAAGGTAACGTATAAAGTGGTATCGATCAGGCGATAGTTTTCCAAATAGCGTCCTGCCTCGCGAAGTGCCATAATTTCCGCATGACCAGTGGCATCATGACTGGAGATCGAATGATTCCATCCTCGGCCAATGATCGTCCCCTTATAAACGAGCAGCGCACCGACAGGAATTTCGCCATGCTGTTCAGCTTGCTTAGCTAACAATAAAGCCTGCTCCATAAAATGATGATCTTGTGGCGTACTCAACCGTCACTCCCGAGTCAAAACATCATTGTAACATTCTATGGACCAGAACAAACTATCAAAAATTTCAAATTCCCAGCTCATCCAATAGATCTTGATCAACCACTTGCGCCACTGGTTTCTCCGCCTGTTGGTTAGCTTCATCAATGATCTGATCAGGGTCTGTCTCTTCAGACTCAGCAATATCAGCAATCTGAATAAATTCGGTTTTATCCATCGCTAATTCCAAATAAAAGATATTGTTACGAGCGGTAATAAAGGTCACTCGACGAGCTTGAGGCCTGTCTAAATTCGTATCAACAGAGATCAACACCTGTTTGTTAATAGCCAACATTTTAGGCTGGTTTTGCGTAATGCTGGTGTGCAACTCTCGACCAATCTTGCCAGTAAAATCACCGATACTTTGATTCATCAGCTCTCCCATCACATTCGCCACTTCATCGGAGGTGTGTTGAGTTGCTAATTCATTCTCTGAAATCCCCATATTTTTCATATAAGTCTGATAGATCTCAAGAGCAGCCTGAGAAGTAAAATTCATCAAAACGAGCCCAGAGAAACCGCCATCAAATAAAACAAAACAACCAATATCTGGTTTTAAACAAGTTTTATGGATTTTTTGTACCATCGCCGAATAGTTCACGTCGCTGCCAGTGGCGGCACTCAATACTTTGGTGACCGAATTACAGAGCGTCAGCAAAATATCATCAGTGGAAATAACTCGTGTATTTTTCATCTACCGTCCTTGTCGTATGCGATTAACAAATTCATCCAATTATTATGCGTTAACGTCGGTATTTGTTCCAATTAATCTCTGGTGAAATTTAATCGCAGCTGTAAAACATGGCAACAAAAGCCATCTTCAAGAAGATTCAGACGTACACAATATTAGATAAGATTAGTTCTATCAATAAAATATGTGCTTTGCACCTCAGTTCAATATAGACATTCTCGTCATAATGAAATTAATTTTTTGTGTCTGCCAGTTAATCAGATCGATGTAAATTTAGAAAATAGGGACGTTATGATGTTAAAGAGGTTTAATAAATCCTTGCTACGCTTAATTCTACTGGCAACGGCTGTCTTGATTGCCGTACAAACGATAGCGCTTGGCTTTTATTCATTTATGCAGATCAAACAACTGCAAGCTTCTATTCAACATTCTCTGAGTCAACAGACTCAGCTGATGCAAGCAACCTTAAAACAAAACCAAAAACAACAAATTACAGACTTGAGCCACACGACACAAAACCTTTCCAAAGAGCTTAATCAATCTCTAACACAGTTACTCAACGAACAGCAACAGAGCCAAAGTCAAAGACAAATTAAGGCCTTCAAAGATGAGGCTAACAACTATAACCAATTAATTGTAACGAGCTCAATTGAAGCTGTTTTAGATAATAATCTAGGGCAGATGACCGACCTCATTCTGGCCGCGCAAAAAAACCCAAACATCATTGTAGCAGCTTTTGCTTCCCCCACAGGACAACTGCTAACACACTCGTTAGACCGATCTAAACCTAGAGTTGAACAACTCGATATAAAAGGGAAAGGGAAACGCGCTTTAGAACGAGTCATCAATGCAGCATCACAAGACCCTGAAGTTTACTATACAAAGACACCTATTAAATTTCAGGGGGAAGTTATTGGACAACTGGATGTTGCCTATAATATGGGCCATTTCATGGCTGAGCAGAAAAAAATACAACTTCAATCAGCCAAAGCACGCCAAGCCATCGTTGCCCATAGCCAACAGTTACTTACTCAGATGAGCCAGTCCAGCCAAAAAGGGATGAATGTGCTAGCCAATTCACTATTAAAAATGAATCAGAAAAACACTACTGAATTAAATAATGCGCTGACTAGCCTATCTCATCAAATGACTCAGAAAACAATCGCGATTCAAATCGGTGGCGGCTTATTATTATTAGCCGCTATTGGCATCTTGCTGGTCATCAAAGTCCAGAGAAGGATTCAAAATTTAAGTACGAGTCTTTCCAAACTCGCTCAGGGTGGCGGCGACCTAACTCAAGCCATCCCCACTTATGGCGAAGACGAAATTGCCCAAATGGGAAACTCGATTAATCGGTTTCTGCAAACAACTCGTAATTTAATTCAAAAGGTGAATGAAAACGGCTTGTCATCTCAACAAAGCATCGATCAGCTCAGTGTGCGCAGCGATCATGCATTTGACTTGGTTTCACATCAAAACCAATCCTTAGAGGAAATTAATGCAGCTATGCGTGAATCCTCTCAAGCTATCGATGAACAAACTCAAGCCGTGTTAGATATTCAACATCATGTGGACACGTTGCGCCAAACAAACCAACAGAATCAACAGGTTTCAGCGCACGTATCCTCACTGATCCACCAGTTAGATCATGAAATTGCAAGTGCTAACCAGCAAGTCTCTAATTTTGTGAATTTAAGTGATGAAATAGCCACTGTCTTAAATGTAATCCAAACCATTGCCGAGCAAACCAATCTACTGGCTCTGAATGCTGCCATCGAATCGGCTCGAGCAGGCGAACATGGTCGAGGATTTGCAGTCGTTGCCGATGAAGTTCGCCAGCTAGCTGCAAAAACCCAAGACTCAACTGGAAAAATACAAAATAGTATCGATGCACTAACTGAGGGAGCTAAAAGTGCTGCCCAAGCCATGGCTCAAGCAACGCAACGAGCTAAAGAGTCCAATGAAGAACTATCAGAAGAGGAAAATATTCGGCAAAATGTTAGCCAGGCCGTCAACTCACTTGGCCAATTAATTGATCAAATTGCAGCAATGGCAGAAGAACAAAATGCCACATCAACCCAAGTTGCACAAACCAGTGAGCAAATGCATCATCAGTCTCAACAAGCCATGCAGGCGGTTAGTGACACACGAGAACAAAGCCAGAAGCTTAATCAGTTATCTAAACAACTCGTCGATTCTATGAGCGCTTTTACGGTTTAATCACTTATGCTTTATTTCAGATATAACAAAGCCGGTCTAGAGACCGGCTTTTCATACTTGGAATAACTGCTAATTTACTATCATTTACCCAAGTCTTTTAACGCTGTACCACTCATCAAATTAGCTTCAATATGTTCAAGCGAAACGTTTTTCGTTTCTGGAATCAACATAAAGGTGAGTATAATAAACACAACGTTTAACGAGCCATAAATCCAGAATGTATTCGCATTCCCAAAGCTCTGTAACATAGTCAGGAACGTTGCACCAACAATCATATTGGCAATCCAGTTCGTCGCAGTTGAAACCGTCACCCCAAAATCACGTCCTTTAAGAGGCTGGATTTCTGAACACAGAACCCAAATCAGTGGGCCCGCACTCATGGCAAAACCAATAATAAACATCAGTAACATTGCAATTGCGAAATACTTAGCATTCATGTCCATAGACGCTACGCCCATATTCAGCATAGCTCCCAAGACACCCATGCCAATGGCCATCACTAAAAAGCCCAGTTTCAAGGTTGGTTTACGTCCCCAACGGTCAACTAAACCAATAGCAATGAATGTTGCTAGTACGTTCGTAGCTCCCACGATTACTGTTCCCCACATCTGTTCTGAAGTACTGGTAAAACCAGATAAATCAAAGATTTTAGGTGCGTAATACATGATCACATTCATACCCGTAAATTGCTGAATAACCTGCAATAAAACGCCCAAATAGACAGCTTTACGGAAATACCGATTCGCACGAAATAGCGCAAAACCACCCTGCTTCACTTTCAGACTATTACGAATTTCATCAAGCTCATGTTTCGCTTTTTCACTACTATCACGTAGCATTTCTAAAACACGGCGAGCTTTATTATCATCACCTCGAGCGGCAAGCCAACGAGGACTGTCAGGAAGGAAAAATACCCCGATCAATAAAACAATCGCAGGAATAGTAATGATCCCTAACATCCAGCGCCACGCACCATGGTAACTGAAAAGTGTATCTGAAACATAAGCAACTAAAATACCGATAGTAATCATGAGCTGATACATCGAAATCATACTACCGCGAATATTTTCAGGTGCAATTTCAGACAGATAAAGCGGAGCTGTATACGAAGCAATCCCAATAGCCAGCCCTAGCAAAACCCGCATGACAATTAACATTTCCGGGGATGTTGCGAACGCAGATCCTAAAGAACCAATCACAAATAAGATCGCACCAATCATCAAACTTTGCTTACGACCTAAAATAACGTTTAACTTACCGCTACCAATGGCGCCAATGGCTGCGCCAGCCATCATCGAACTAACAATCCACTCTTGTTGATGATCGGTTAGGGTAAACGTTTGTTTAATAAATGGGAGAGCACCAGCAATTACACCGATATCTAACCCGAATAGAAGTCCAGCCAACGCAGCTAAAAAACATACAAAGAAAGTCACTCTCTTCGATGAACTATTCGTCGCTGAAGACGACATCGTTTGGCTCATCCTGCCTCCAAATAACCTATAAATTAACTACAAAAATATGCGCATTATGATATTTGTTATTCCATTGTCAAAAAGTGCGTTTGATCACATATTTGTAACCGATTACACATAATTCAAACCCATTCGTATAGTTTTTGACATGAAAATGTAAAAATTTAAACTGCATCACATTTTAATGATAAAAATATCTTTAAAAAGATACACAGATAACATTTTAACTAATAATTAAAATGTAAACGTTTCCACAATAATTTATAAGCAACAAAAGCATTGATATTTACTTCAATAAGTATGCAGTAAATATTCTCAATAAATTATTAATTTACGTTTTTTGACATATTTCGTTCCCTATTTACCACACTCCGTAGCACCAACCCAGCGGATGCTAGCCAGTAGCACGAGTTAGGCTGGAAAATCAGAGTATGAGAAAGGGGGCAGATACTAACAAACATTCGCCCTAAAATGGAATAGAAAATCTTTATGCTGTATAGAGGGGGGAAGCAACCTGAGCAAAGCTGCTCGTTTAAAGAAAGCTAGGGACTGTTGACCTTTTGTGATTAGTTTTGCAGAAATCTGAGAGGGATTTAGGCAAGGCAAACGTTGTGCCGTGTCGTTATTCTCCACAAAGAACGTTTAACGCTGGATAAATTCCTCTCAGATACTGCCCTTGGGGTTCATTTAAACAAAATTCAACCACCAAAGGTCAACAGTCCCTAGGATAAAATGATTATTTATACACAGAATAGCAAATTTATATTTTGAGCAATTCTTCAATCGGCTTGTTATCGACGTCACTATGCCTGCATCTCACATGATGAGTCGACTCAGGCCCTCAGTGCTCTCTGCGATTAACCGCAACCTACCAAAGCAATATTCCCCATACAAACATCAACAATATTTACCAAAGCAAAAATTTCTCAAAAACAGTCCCAAGTGTCGAATCGTCATTGAAGTGCCAATCATCTAACTGTTGCTTTCATAACATTTTTGTATTCATCAATGAAAAAAGATCAACCCTATTTTTTAGGCCGGCTCAAACAAAAAGAAAGAAGGTATAAACAAACCCTTCTTTCTTAACTCACTTTCTATATCTATTAAGACACTCAAAAGTAGCTGCAGATCGCAGCCACTTTTCTATTATTCCGCCAGTTAGTGATTTTGTTTCATCTGTTTATAGCGGTCAAAAATCACGGCTAACAGTAAGATAGTACCGCGGACAACATATTGGGCAAACGGTGAAATATTCAATAAATTCATCGCATTTTCAACGGTTCCTAAAATGAGCACCCCAGCAATAACATAAGAAATTTTGCCGATCCCACCTTTAAGTGACACGCCCCCTAACACGCATGCCGAAATAACCACTAATTCAAATCCAATAGAGGTCATCGGCTGACCACTGGTCATACGGGATGCCAGAATAACGCCAGCTAGCGCTGATATAGCGCCGGAGACGGTGAAGATAATTAGTTTTGTTTTGACAACATTCACACCGGCTAGGCGAGCGGCTTCTTCGTTACCACCAATGGCAAGTGTATTACGGCCATATACTGTTTTATTCAGCAAAAAAGCAAAAACAATAAAACAGATAATGGTTAACCAAATCGGCGTGGGAATCCCTAATATATTTGAATTACCCAACTCGAAGAACTTTTCTTCAGTAATGCCAACTGCCTTACCATCTGAGATGATATAGCCAAGTCCACGAGCAATTTGCATGGTTGCAAGTGTTGTAATCAGCGCATTCACTTTTAGTTTGGCAATAACAAAGCCGTTAATTAAGCCAAAGAAAACCCCACTTAAAACGCCAGCTAAAATACCTAGGCTCACACTCTGAGTCATGTTGATTGAAACTGCCGTTACAACCCCAGCACAAGCAACAACCGAGGCTACGGACAAGTCTAAGTCCCCGCACGCTAAGCAGAATAAACTGGCACAAGCGATCATGCCGCTCATAGAAACGGCTAAACCTAAGCCTTTCATATTGATAAATGAGGAAAAATTTGGCACAAAAATGCAGCACAAAATGAACAGTGCGACAAAGACCATCAGCATGCCAAAACTATCCCAGAGCCGGTTAAAATCGACTTTTCGATGCGTTGGTGAATTTGAATCGTGTTTATCCGTTTTAGAGACTGATATAGCCATTTCTAGCTCTCCTTTTCATACTTCAGGCTGCCTGAGATTTACCAAGCATGGCAAACTCAAGAATACGCTCTTCGCTATATTCACTGCGCTCAAGCTCAGCGGTTAACTGTCCATCTTTCATCACCATAATGCGATCAGAAATACCGATGACTTCAGGCAGGTCACTTGAAATCACCAGAACAGTGACACCACGTTCAGCCAACGCAAAAATCAGTTCATAGATTTCTGACTTAGCACCAATATCGATACCGCGAGTTGGCTCATCGAGTAAAATCACCTTCATTTCGGTCGACAACCAACGCCCTAAAATAACTTTTTGCTGATTTCCTCCTGACAAGTTACCAATTAGCTGGCTCATCGAGGGTGTTTTAACATTTAGCGAACGGACCTGCTCTCTTGCATTACCATTTTCCCAATGGTTATCGATAACACAGCCCATCGACAAATGGTCAGGGCGCGCACTAATATTAGTGTTTTCAAGAACCGATAATACCGGCACGATTCCCGAGACTTTACGATCTTCAGGGCAATAGGTTATTCCGGCATGAATCGCATCCGTGGGAGTGTGAATGTGAACAAGTTTGCCATGAACCTTAATTTCTCCTGAAGTCGCCTTCTCCGCCCCAAAAATTAACCGCGTTAGCTCGGTGCGCCCTGCCCCAACTAGCCCAAATAATCCTAAAATCTCCCCCTGCATTACCTCTAAAGAAATAGGAGATTTTAATCCAGGCCCTTCAAGTTGTTTAAGTTCTAAGCCAATTTGTCCATATTCGCGCGGACGATAATGAAAAATATCGTGAATTTCACGACCCACCATAAGCTTGACGAGTTGATTGTGAGTTACGTTGTCGATCTCATTGAGAGTGGCAACATGAGAGCCATCTTTAAAGACGGTAATCGCATCACACAACTCGAAAATCTCCTCCATTCGATGCGACACGTATAAAATAACCTTGCCTTCATCACGCAGTTCGCGGATCACTTTAAATAAGCTTTCGATCTCCCGCTGAGACAGGCTGCTTGTGGGCTCATCAAAAGCGATAATTTTTGCGTTACGACTCAATGCCTTGGCAATCTCAACCATCTGCCACTGACCAATTGATAAGTTCTTTAATGACATGGAGGGATCAAAATGTTCACCTAAGCGAGCTAATTGCGAACGTGCTTTTTCATAAAGGTTGTGGCGATCAATCATGCCAGAATGGGTCGGAAGCTGACCGATAAATATATTTTCAGCCACACTCAATTCAGGCACTAAATTCAGTTCCTGATAGATAATGGCAACGCCAGCATTTAACGCATCAGAAGCATTATTAAATGCGACCTCTTCACCTTGAATTTTCAAACTCCCACTCGTCGGTTGATAAATACCACTTAAGACTTTCAGTAGTGTTGATTTTCCGGCTCCGTTTTCTCCTAATAACGCGTGAATATGCCCTTCACCAGTCCCAAAACTAATATCACTTAACGCTTTTACGCCAGGAAAAACCTTGGTGACATGGTCAAACTCAAGGAAGTAATTTTGCTTGCTGCCCATAGTAAACCTCATGGCACTCATCGAATGAAGGTGCCTAACAAGGCACCTGTTCTGAGTTAATTGTTCAACAAGTTACCTAAGCCTTTTTTCTTAAGCTCAGCACGGAAATTATCACGAGTAATAAGCACAACATCTTTCACTTTGGTCATGTTCGGTGGACGTTTGCCGTCCTCGACCCATTTATAAAGCATTTCAATACTTTTAAATCCGTGAATATCAGGGCTTGGCAACAAAGACCCATAAAACCCTGTGGCCTCTTTTTTAGAAAGTTCAGAAATAGCGCCGACCCCGTTAATCCCAATACCAATCACGTTCGATGCATTAAATCCTTGTCCTTCAGTCGCTCGAACACCCCCTAGTACAGTATTGTCATTCATTCCAACAACTAACCATTGCTTGACATCTGGGTGCTGCACTAACAATGAGTTACCAGCATTAAACGCGCCTGGGATATCATTTGATTTAGTCGGGACCCGATAAATTTGGGCGGCGGGGAACCCTGATGCTTTCAGTGCTTTAATCGAACCATCAACACGACGCCGAGCGGTATCAAGCTCATCAGCAGTAATTGCCATAACCGCTGTCGTTTTGACATCCCATTTACGTTTTTGCATCTCTTGATAGAGGGCTTGACCTTGGCGCTCACCTATTTCACTAGCAGCCATCATAATCAATGGCACATTAGTCATCGGTTTGCCTTTGGCATTTAAAAACTGGTCATCCACCGTTACAACTTTCAGTCCATAACTCTTAGCTTTTGCCATGATGGCTGGACCGAGTTTCGGATCCGGTGTACAAATCACAAAACCTTTGGCACCTGAAGCAGCCAGCGTATCAATCGCATTTAAGGTTTTCTCTCCATCAGGCACTGCCATTTTTAGAACATCAAAATGATATTTTTTACCTGCCTTATCGGCAAAAGCCCATTCAGTCTGGAACCAGGCTTCTTCAGGCTGTTTTACTAAATATCCAAGCTTAAGTTGATCATCCTTACTACTTCCCCAGAACGCATTTGCTGATTGGCTCAATAACGCAGCACTTGCCAGAGCTGCGGCAATCAATCCCTTGGTCAAAGCTTTCATTGTTGTTACTCCAAATATCATCCATACCGAGTCATAGCTTTTTTAGTCGAAGATTAAAATTAAGGGAAGTGACCACTATCACAACTCAATAAGATAGCAACGAAATCCATATTTATAGCAATATTAACTATGATTAAAATCTCAATTCTTTAATAAATATTCACAATCAAATCAATTAATCACCGCTTTATGCCATAAATTAGGCACTCAACTGGTTTTACTTAAAAAATATCTCTCCACTCTCCAGAATGTTGCCTAGATCTCATTTAATTCATAGTAGCGCTTACATCCATGTTTGTAGCTAGATATCGTATGGGAATAACGGCTTAAGATGCTTTTAATTAAACACATTGATTATTTATGTTTTGTGGAGCATCACATGGCAGCGACTCAACTTAAAGCTTATGTCATCGGCCTCGATTTTGGTTCGGATTCAGTCCGGGCACTCGTGGTTGATACAGCCAACGGCGAAGAGCTTAGTAGCGGCGTCAGTTATTATTCCCGTTGGCAAAAGGGGCTATTTTGCGACGCCCCCCATACTCAATTTCGCCATCACCCTTTGGATTATATAGAGTCGATGACGCAGTCGATCCAGATCGCTCTGAGTGAGTTACCCAAAGAAGCAGCTTCTTACGTTGTGGGCATTGGAGTCGATACGACGGGTTCAACGCCGGCACCTATTGATGCTGATGGGCAAGTTTTGGCACTTCGCCCTGAGTTTGCTGAGAATCCAAACGCAATGTTTATCTTGTGGAAAGACCACACCAGTATTGCGCATGCAGAACGCATTAATGAGTTGGCTCACGGTGGAGAATTCCCTGACTACACTAATTTTGTCGGTGGTGTTTACTCTTCAGAGTGGTTCTGGGCTAAAGCGGCACACATTATGGAAAGTGATGCATCAGTCGCAAAAGCCACCTACAGCTGGGTTGAACTCGCCGATTGGGTTCCTGCTCTACTGAGTGGCAGTACAGCTCCTCACCAACTCAAACGCGGGATCTGTGCCGCAGGCCATAAAGCACTCTGGCATGACAGCTGGCAAGGCCTTCCTGATCAGGATTTTCTAAGTGCTATCTCCCCAACATTTGACGGCATTCGTGAGCGGATGTTCGACAAAGTTTATACCGCGGAAGAAAAAGCCGGAGAGTTGAGCAAAGAATGGGCTGAAAAACTCGGATTAAACGAAGGAATTGCCATTGCTATCGGCGAATTTGACTGCCACATGGGCGCAGTAGGAGCAGGTGCAGGCGAAGCCGATTTAGTCAAAGTAATGGGAACCTCTACCTGCGATATTTTGATGGCCCCGCAAAGTGAAATTGGTAACAAAACCATCAAAGGCATTTGTGGCCAAGTGAAAGGTAGCTCAAGACCCGATATGGTCGCACTGGAAGCCGGTCAATCAGGCTTTGGGGACATCTATGCTTGGTTTAAAAATATGCTGCTCTGGCCACTCACCAGTTTAACGAATGGTCCAACAGACACTCAGCAGTTGATGGGCATAATTACCGAGCAACTGATTCCACAACTGAGCGAAGCAGCCCAAGCTTATCAGCCTGACATGCATTCACCGCTGGCTGTTGACTGGCACAGTGGTCGCCGAACACCTTACGCCAACCAGCGTGTCACCGGTGCCATTACTCAATTAAATCTAGGCAGTGATGCACCAGCTGTTTTCCACGCATTGGTGGAATCAACCGCTCACGGCGCCAAGGCAATTATGGATTGTATGACCGATCAGGGAATGGCGGTTCAACGAGTGATAGCGATTGGCGGGATTGCTAAAAAATCGCCATTTGTTATGCAAGTCTGTGCAGACGTCATGGGTCAGCCAATCGCCGTCGTCGAATCCGACCAATGCTGCGCACTAGGGGCGGCTATTTTTGCCGCAACCGCAGCAGGTATCTATACCGATAGCAAAACAGCCCAATCAGCCATGGCCAGCCGAATTTGCGAACATTATCACCCCGATGAACAGCGCCATGCGTTTTACCTTAAACGCCATCAGAGTTACCAAACTCTGGGGCAATATGTTGAATCACAGGCTAATGTACCAGAGGAGTAATTGGAATGAGTGATGTATCGATTGAACAATTACGTCATCAAGTCTGGCAAGCGAACATGGATCTTGAACGTTATCATTTGGTGACATTCACTTGGGGAAATGTCTCCGGAATCGATCGCGAACGAGGCGTTATGCTGATAAAACCCAGCGGTGTTTCGTACTCTGAATTAAGTGCTGAAAACATGGTAGAAGTCAGTTTAGAAGATGGTTCAGTGGCTGATGGTCAAATGAAGCCATCTTCTGATACCGCCACTCATCTGGAGCTTTATCAACAGTTTCCAGAAATTCAGGGAATTGTCCACACCCATTCAACACATGCGGTAGCCTGGGCTCAGGCAGGTATGGATATTCCTGCCTTTGGGACTACTCATGCCGACTATTTTTATGGGCCAATTGCGTGTACTCGAGCTTTAAAGCAGCAAGAAATTGACGAAGCTTATGAGCTCAACACTGGTAAGGTCATCGCCGAACACATCGACAAAAGTCAAGTGATGGCAATTCCCGGAATTGTCGTTAAAGAACATGGGCCATTTGCATGGGGCACTTCCCCAGCCAACGCCGTTCATAATGCTGTCGTCCTTGAAGAAGTCGCACGCATGGCACTTTATACCCTGCAAATTAATGCCGCGACAACACCTGTAAATCAGGGGTTACTGGATAAACATTATCTACGCAAACATGGCAAAAATGCTTATTACGGCCAATCTACCAACAAATAATATATGAGGTCACTATGAAGAATTCGACTCAACAACAGCAACTGTGGTTCGTCACAGGCTCTCAGCATTTATACGGGCCAGAAGTTTTGAAACAGGTCGCAACTGACAGTGAACAGATTGTCAAAGGCCTCAATGAAAGTAACGATATTCTATTACCGCTGGTCTATAAACCAACCGTAAAAACCCCGGATGAAATTCTCGCCGTCTGTCGTCAAGCCAATAATGATCCAAACTGCGCCGGATTAATTCTATGGATGCATACTTTTTCTCCTGCCAAAATGTGGATTGCAGGACTGACTGAGTTAAACAAACCGTGGGCTCATCTTCATACTCAGTTCAATTCTGAACTGCCATGGAGCGAAATAGACATGAACTTCATGAACACCAATCAAAGTGCTCATGGGGACCGCGAGTTTGGATTCATCGGCACTCGTCTCGATCTCAATCGCAAAGTCATTGTTGGCCATTGGCAAGATAAACGCGTTCATCAACAGTTAGATGACTGGGCTCGTGCTGCACTTGGCTGGGCTGAAGGCCATCAGCTAAAAGTGGCTCGTTTTGGCGACAATATGCGTCAAGTTGCTGTCACTGAAGGCAATAAAGTCGGTGCTCAAATTCAATTTGGCTACGAAGTCAACGCTTACAGCTTGGGTGAACTCGCCGAAGCGGTTAACGCAGTTGCAGATGCGGACGTCAACACACTACTTGAAGAATATGCAACGACATATAATGTTGCATCTGGCCTTTTGACTGACAGCACAACACGGAAAATCATTGCCAATGATGCCCGCCTTGAATTGGGGATGGAAGCATTTTTAAGCGATGTGGGAGCTAAAGCATTTGCTAACAACTTCGAAAACCTCGATGGATTGACTAACTTGCCTGGTCTGGCAACACAACGTCTGATGGCTAAAGGTTATGGCTATGGTGGTGAAGGTGACTGGAAAACCGCGGCCATGACCCGCATCATGAAAGTCATGGGTCAGGGCCGGACTGGCGGTACTTCGTTTATGGAAGATTACACGTATAACTTTGGTTCAACTGACCAAGTTTTAGGTGCCCATATGTTAGAAGTATGTCCAAGTATTGCCGATGCGAAACCAAGCTTGGAAATTCATCGCCACACCATCGGTTGTGACTGCGATGTCGCTCGCCTTATTTTCAATGGGAAAAAAGGTCCTGCAGTAAATGTCGCACCTATTGATTTGGGGAATCGTTTCCGGTTGGTAGTCAACCAGATCGACTGCGTTACACCTGAACATGACCTGCCTAAATTGCCAGTGGGTCGTTCGCTATGGCAACCTCAACCTAATCTAGAAACAGCTGCGGCAGCATGGATCTACGCCGGCGGCTCCCACCATACGGTAAGCAGTCACGATGTCAGCCTTGATACATTAATTAACTATGCTGAGTTAGTTGATACTGAAATAGTGATTATTAACAATGATACGACCGTTCAAGGCTTTAAAAACGAATTGCGTCAAAACAGCTTATATTATCGTCTGAAACAAGGGATCTAATCTCTCCGATACCATAAAAACATCAAGCTCTTAAAGAAAGGGCTTGATGTTCTTCTTTATCACTCACAAGGAGCCATTGGTTATGCTAAGCACTGATAATAAATCTCCCCCGCCCAAGACACCTAACCTTCCTTGTCTTAGTAATGACCATCATCTGCTTTATTTATCTGATAATGGTGAATTTAAGCTGTATGGTCCCAATAGTGAGGCACTTAGCGCAACATTAGATATCCAGCTCAATCATCTTGCAGTCTTTCCAGAAACTCTCTCATGGCATCACAGAAGTCATGGATCACACCATGAAATATGGAGCTTTTCCCCCACAGATCAGCTTTCTCTGAGCCTCACGTTTACTTTATCAGCAACGCAACTAACCATTGATTACGTGGCCAGAACTGAAAGTCCGGCCCATATTCAGCTCCAGCATCAGTTGAACTTTGCACAATATGATAGAAAGCCTTCAACATTTTATTTAACCGACCATGCTTATTTCGTACACAGCTCGCGAAGCCGCTTTAGCCGAATTCCGGAATCCCTTTTTATTTCCGATCATTTCGCAGCGACATTATCCATATCATTTAACCAGAATGTGACTTAGCTTTATGCGAGAGAATCCAGAATTTTATATCCTTACCCCAATAAATTAATGCAATGTTGAATGTTCATGGAACAGACTGATCCATTAAAACCTGGTTATAACTTTGATGCCCATCTGGTCGCTGGCTTAACGTCTATTATTGAAGGCAATGATCTAGACTTTACCATTGATCGCCCTGGGGGGATGAAAGGCTATATCATTAATTTAACCATAAAAGGACAAGGTCGTATTTTCTCCGCAGAAAATGCCTTTGAAGTCAAAGAAGGAGACCTTTTGTTATTTCCACCTGGCGTAGCTCACTATTATCGGCGTCATCCTAATTGCTCAAACTGGTTCCATCGCTGGATCTATTTTCGACCAAGAGCGTTCTGGTCTGATTGGCTGAATTGGCAGAATAACCAACATGGGGTTTTTGTAACCCGCGACCTAGAACCAGAAATGATGACGAATCTTGAGCCACTATTTGTTGATATTGAGCATTCGGCAAAAAGTGATAACCCATACCATAATGATCTAGCTTTAAACCTGCTGGAACAACTGTTAATCCGCTGCAAGACATTGCAACCTAATGTAATGTCTCGGCGGATCGATCCTCGTATTCTTGATGTGGTTCAACATATGTCGCAGCACTTAAATGAGGATTTTAGCAACGATGAGCTAGCTGCTATGGTTTGTATTTCATCATCAAGACTAGGGCATCTTTTCAGTGCTGAAATGGGGATGACAATCACCCAGTGGCGCGATGATCAACGCATAACCCGTGCAAAACAGTTACTATTGGCCACAAACCATTCCATCAATAAAATCAGTCGTATGATTGGCTACAGCGATCCCTTGTATTTCTCCCGTGTTTTTAAGCGTATCGCCGGAGTTAGCCCCAAAAAATTTCGGGAACAAATCAGCTAATTTGATAACAAGTAGGGTCATGCAAAATACCTCCTTGCAGATCCTCAATTTCCAGATGTTGTTCCCATTTTGCTTTATAACACCGCATCAAGGAACGATGCGATAAACAGATTTAAGACGCTATCTGTAGAAAAATAACCTCTCCCTAGCCCATCATCAATTTAGAAATCAGCACCAGTTTGCAATCATATTTCATTTATCATTAAATGGATTTTATCTACATGTTTATGATTATTTAGTACAATTGGAGTATATTAGATTTTTCTACACAATCATGTGTCTTAGTAATTTGAGCATATAAAGAGCATTAATGCATGGCAAACCCCGCCCCTTTACAAGATAAAGAAAAGACTCTTGAATTCGAACGTTGGCTCAAAAACCAAGCGAAAACGGTAAAAAAACCGCTTAATATCGCGATTATCATCGGTAGTATTAATGGTTTCTTTTTAATTGCGCAGTGCTGGATGTTAGCCCAGGTACTGAATGCGACGGCAATTGAGCACAAATCCATTCAAGCTGTCTGGGGATATTTAGCCTGTATGGTGGGTATCTTTGGTGTCCGTGCTCTGCTTAATTACGGCAACCAACGATTCACCTTTGAAGCGGCTGCGCGACTGCGCACCGATTTGCGAGCCCGTCTATTTAAACAGATAAATCAATTAGGTCCCGCCTGGAGTCGTGAACAACGCTCCGGTGCTCGAGCCACCGAACTGGTCGATGGTGTCGAAGCACTTGAGAAGTATTTCAGTTTGTATCTACCACAGAGGCAATTAGCCATCATTATTCCTGTGGCCATTTTGGTGTTTGTTTTTCCATTTGATTGGATATCTGGACTGATTCTAGCCATAACGGCGCCGTTGTTACCGGTGTTTATGATCCTCATTGGCAGTCAAACAGAAAAGCTCAATCAGAAGCAGTGGCGCAGCCTGACGCGAATGGGAGCCCACTTTTTTGACATGATCGAAGGGCTGACAACACTTAAACTTTTTCATGCTGCCCAAAGAGAAGCCCGTTTTATCGGCCAAATAGCAGAAGATTATCGCTTGCAAACAATGAAAGTATTGCGAGTCGCTTTTCTGTCTTCGATGGTCTTAGAGTTTTTTGCGGCAATTAGTATTGCAATGGTGGCTGTGTATGTAGGGTTTCGCTTAATGGGAACGGATATCCATTACCTGAATGGCATTTTTGTCCTGTTACTGGCCCCAGAATTTTATCTGCCTTTGCGCAGTATGGGGACTCAGTTTCACGCGCGAATGGACGCACTGGGGGCTGTCGAACCCATCATCGAATTACTGAACACCCCCATACCTGCTGAGCATCATGGAAATATTGAACTGTGTCTCAACCAAGCTCCAGACATTACCTTGTCGAATCTTGTGTTTGCCTATCCCAAGCGGGACCCTGTGATTCGCGACGTGAGCCTTAAGCTGCCAGCAGGCAGTCGCACGGCCATAATTGGTGCCAGCGGGGCCGGAAAGTCGACATTGGGGCAATTGCTACTGGGTTTTTTAAGCCCGATACAAGGGGATATTATCATTAATACAACCCCGTTAACGCAGATTTCTCCGAACAGTTGGTATCAGCATGTGGCATGGCTGCCCCAGAACCCGACTTTATTTTATGGCACTATTGAAGAAAATATTGCCCTATCGCGCCGCCAGCACGGTCATGAGCAGGCGCTCCAACAAGCGCTGCGCGATGCACACGCGCTGGATTTTATTGAACAGTTGCCGCACGGCGTTCAAACGGTGCTCGGCGAGCACGGACAAGGGCTTTCTGGGGGGGAAATTCAGCGGATTGCCTTGGCTCGTGCTTTTTACAAGAATGCGCCGGTTGTTCTACTTGATGAACCCTCAGCCAGTTTAGATCCACAGAGTGAGCGGTTAATTACCGATGCGATTGCCCGACTGGCGGTTGGCCGAACGCTGCTCACTATTGCCCATCGATTGACCACAATTGAGCAGAGTGACCAAATTGTGGTGCTTGAGGGAGGCAAAATCATCGAACAAGGCGCACCCGAGGAATTAATGTCCTTAAACGGCGCTTACGCGCAACGCTATCACGAGTATTGCAGGGCTGGATGATGAAACGAAGAAAAAATAGAGAACTCCGCTGGCTATTCGCGATCAGTCGTCCCTATCTGGGTTGGATGTTGGCTGGGATTTTACTCGCCACCACAGTGATTCTTGCTAATGTTGCCCTACTTGCGGTATCTGGCTGGTTTATCACCGCTATGGCCTTGAGTGGCCTGGGGGCTATCGTTGTCAATTATTTTACTCCAGCTGCTGCGATTCGAGGCTTGGCCATTTTGCGCACCGCTGGCCGATATTTTGAACGAATAGTGACCCATGAAGCGACATTTCGACTACTGGCGGGGTTACGCCAATGGTTTTTTGAACGATTAGAACCCTTGGCTCCAGCACGGATTCAGCATTACCAAGGGGGAGATTTATTAAGCCGAATTAGTGCTGACATTGATAGCTTAGAAAATGCTTATTTGCGAATATTGACCCCCACCTTCGCTGCCTTGTTGGCGAGTTTTCTGATGATCCTGTTTCTGTGGTTTTGGAGCCCGGCAATTGCGTTGACCAACTTAATTGGTTTGCTGATGGTCGGCCTTGCTTTACCATGGGCCGCTCTGTATTTGGGCATCAACAGCGGCCGGAATATCGTCAAAGCGAGGGCAGTTTTGCGCCAACGAATCAGTGAAACGGTCCGAGGGTTGGCTGAAATCACGCTCTATGGCAACCCACAGCAACGCATGATAACCCTTCAAGAGGAAAACGAAGCCCTAGTCATCCCCCAACGACAACAAAATCGCATTGATGCCAGTAGTACTGCGTTAACGGGACTGGTGAGTCAATTCACTTGGTTGGTGATGATTGTGATTGCCATCTATTTATTACAAAGTGGTCGACTCAATGGGCCAGAACTCGTTATGTTGGCTTTTTTTGGGATGGCCAGCTTTGAGGCTGTGGCGACATTGCCCATCGCGTTTCGAGCATTAGGTGAAACATGGGGAGCTGCGAGTCGCATTCTGGATTTAGTTGATGCTGAGCCAGCAGTGACCGATCCACGCCATCCTAGCGCTGCGCCACAACAATTTGATATTCGCTTTGAGGCAGTGTGTTTCACCTACCCACAAACTAAACATCCGGCACTTCACGACATCAGCTTTTGCTTAAAACAGGGGCAAAAACTGGCGATTCAAGGCGCCAGTGGTTCTGGAAAAACCAGTGTGACACAATTATTACTTAAGTTTTGGGCGGCCGACAGTGGACAAATTACCATTGGTGGCACAGGACTCGAGGATTTAAAAGGTGACACGGTCCGTAAACTCTGCGCCGTTGTCTCGCAACATGTCCACTTATTTAATACCACGCTCGCGGCTAATTTATATCTCGCTAAACCCGATGCCACAGATGAAGAAGTACGCGAGGCTTGCCGGGCCGCAGCGATTCTTGATGATATCCAGGCTTTACCAGAAGGATTTAATACTGAGGTCGGAGAAGCCGCGACGCGTTTATCCGGTGGGCAAATTCGGCGTCTTGGTATTGCCAGAGCACTCCTTAAAGATGCACCTATTGTCATTTTAGATGAACCCACCGAAGGACTGGATGCGGGCACAGAACAACAAGTCATCCAAGCATTAGCTAAGCTATTGCAGGGGCGCACCGCCATCATCATTACTCACCGCCCGCAATTACTAACATTAGCCGATCATCACTTGCTCATCGATAAAGGAAGTATCGTCCCTTAAATTTCAATACGTTTACAGATGAACAAAAAAGAATCGATTCCATATTCTTATATTAGTAAAAGCTAAAGATGGATTGAATAAGCATCATAAGCGCGTCATAATATTAACAAGTTGTCGGGGAAAAGCTGCTCTAGCATCGAACAAGGATCTATTGTACTTTAAGTTTCGATAAACCTTGAGATAAGCGAAATAAGTAACCCCACCGCTTTAAAAGCTAAACATGGACTGACGAAGCACCACAAGATACGCCTGATACTAGCAAGTTGTAGGGAAAATAACCTGCTCTGGTTCAAAAAATGCCAATAACTGCCTCATGACAGTTATTAATTTTTAACCGTCTGGAGAAATAGAATGACAGACCCTTCCCTCATGATTGGCCTTGCCCGATTAGATTTTGGGTGGATTACGACAATGCACATAATCTACCCCCCATTAACGATTGGTTTGGCCGCTTTTTTATTTTTTAGTGAATGGCGTTGGCTCAAGACAAACCATGACGAGTGGTATCGACTGACCCGTTTTTTTGAAAAGCTCTTCATCATCAATTTTGGTGCTGGTGTAGCCACGGGGATCACCATGGAAATGGCCTTTGGTATCCTCTTTGGACCCTTTTCTCAAGCCGCCGGACCTTTTTTTGGCAATATTCTCGGTTACGAAACGATTACCGCGTTTATGTATGAAGCGGGTTTTATTGGACTGATGATTTTTGGCTGGGGCAAAATCGGCAAGAAAATGCATCTTTTTGCCACGTTTAATGTAATGTTTTCTTCAATGCTATCGGCAATGTGGATTTTGGATGCCAATTCCTGGATGCAAACACCGACAGGCGTTCACCTTGAAAAAGGGTTGTTTGTCGTTGATAGCTGGACAGATGCCATTTTTAACCCTAATTTTTTGACCGCATTCCCGCATATGCTCATCGCCTGCTTTGAGATTGGACTGTTTTTTGTAGCCAGTGTTTCCGCTTGGATGATTTATAAAAATCGCCACACTAAACTGTTTATTCGCACATTGACCACCTCTTTGATGGCTTTAGTTATTGTTGCGCCTTTGCAAGTTTATATGGGAGATGCATTAGGACGAACCGTTGCTGAATATGACCCGGCAGCATTAGCTGCAATGGAAGGGCATTGGCATACATATAATGCAGATGGTAGCCCCAATACCAGCTGGAATATGCTCGCATGGCCGAATGAAGAGAAAGGAACAAACGATTTTCAAATTGCAATCCCACATGTTCTCAGTCTACTGGAAGATCATAAGTGGGTGAGTACTGTCCCCGGGCTGGATCAATTTAAGAAAGCAGACCGGCCACCCGTGCTCATCCCCTTCTACTCTTTTCGTATTATGGTGGTGGCCGGTATGGCGCTGATGTTATTGGCTTTCTGGGCACTCTACTTACGCATTCGCGGACAGTTCTCAGCAACAAAGCTACAGCAGCATCGTTGGTTTCTGCGCGCTGTTATCTTAAGTTCTACGTTGCCTTATATCGCTGTTTGGACTGGCTGGTGGACGCGTGAAATTGCTCGTCAACCTTGGATTATTCACGGATTGATGCGTACCTCAGAAGGCGTGAGTCAAATGAGTATTACGGCAGAGATAATTTGGTTTATTGGTTTTGTGTTCTTTGACCTGCTTGTCTGGTTTGGCGCTTGGTACTTTTTTTCCAAAGTGATCCACAAAGGACCCGATATGAAAACAGCTGTTATCCATGGTGTTACTCCAGAGACGATGCATTTGGGGGATATGCCCGACGAAGAGGCCTCTGAAGGAAAACCTTTGTTTGTACGGCCTACCGTCTAATCGACATAGAAGAGAATGTGAATATGCAACATATTATGAACATTACACACGACTACCAATGGATCACGCTGGTTTGGTGGATTTTAATTGGCTTGTTTGTCGTGATTTACATCATTCTTGATGGTTCCGATCTAGGAGCTGGCATTTATTCTTTATTTCACGCTGATAGTGAAGAAAAAGGTTCCATCATGGCCTCCATGGCGGGCACTTGGGATGCAAATGAAACCTGGCTGGTCGTAGTCGGAGGATCACTTTTTGGGACTTTTCCTATAGCTTATGGCTCACTGTTCCACTATCTAATGATTCCGCTGATGTTGGTACTTTGGGGGATCATTATGCGGGCGGTATCTTTAGAATTCCATCACTACTCAGAGCGCAGTCGAGTCTATTGGGATTGGGGATTTGGTCTGGGGAGCCTGATAGTCGCGTTTTTTGCTGGCGTCTCTTTAGGGGCATTTCTTCAGGGATTCCCCGTGTCGCAAACAACGGTGCCGACATTTACTGGTAGCTATCTAGCATTTCTCACCCCATTTAGTGTTTGGACTGGCGTGACCGCAACCATTGCTGCATCGTTAGCGGGTGGCGTCTATCTGCGGGCTCGTTTTGATCGGAAGAGTGATATTTACCATAAGGCACTCAAATGGACCAATGTGATGTTCTACCTAGCATTGTTGGCTATTCTCAGTACTGTTATCTGGTCATTTATTCAGTTTCCATGGGCTCGAAATAAGTGGATTGGGCCTTATTGGTGGGCATTCGTGCTGGCTGGTGCTGTCGTTCTGTACGCCACCTGGGCGATGCGACATGCCTCACATCAAAAACGAGATGTAAGTGCAATGCTGTGGCTGGCTGTGATCGTATTCATTAATTTTGCAATTATGATGGTAACCATCTTCCCTTGGTTTGTACCTGATACCATGACAATATTTGATGCAGCAAATCCTTCAAATTCATCAGGTGCATTTACTTATACCATGCTTGTTTTTGTCCCTGTCATGCTTTGCTATAACTTCTATCAAGCATGGGTTTTCCGTGCTCGACTGAGTAAATTGGCAGGTTATGATAGCCACGCCTAGTGTCACTATTGAAGGAGGCCTTTGATGAAGGCCGCCTTCAAATTTTCATCACCGAGTGTACAAGCTGTATGGCACCTAAAAGCCATGGGACTTTTTTTAATCGGTCCGGTCGCTGGGATTATTCTTGTACAATGCATTTTTGGTCTACCTGCGTTCCTATGGTGGTCCGCTGGCGGTATGGGGGGATTCATGTTTACAATTTGGATGATCCTCGTTTTAAAGGAACGAGCCTTGATTATCAAGCAAACGAGACACAAATGTGCTTAATACAAGATGGATAAACCAATGCTTGTGAGTCACTCTGTTAGAATTTATAAATTCATTCGTTGAAGAGCACTAATCACTGCTACATAAGCATATTGTCCGGTTAATTTGTAATAAAACCTATTTCAACCAACCTGTTCCAGCGATATCACATAGCACTCCAAATCTGACAGAAACGTTAAAAAAAGCAGGTTAGGATGATGATCGGGTATACGAGTTTTTGAGGGTTATGATTTAGGACAAAGGCTGCTTGCACCCTATTTTCCAGCAGACCTAGAAAATGGGTTAAGTTAAATATCGAGCCCAATTCACCATATTACTGATAATATAATCAGTTTTTTTATCTGCTGGTATACGATATTTATCAGACCACTCAGCCTCACGCTGTCTCTCTCGAATTTGTCGTGGCGTCAGGTCATATCGATCTCGAAATTGACTACTTAAATAATTGCTATTAGGTATACCACATTTTAACGCAATTTCAGCAACACTACTTTTAGCATTAATTGGATCATGAAGGGCCTTAAAGCAGGCCGCTAACCGGTACTCTCGTATGATGGAAGTCACCCCACCATCTTCTTTAAAGAGTCGATATAATGTCGATCGCGACATAAAAAATTGATTACAAATCGTATCAGCCGTTAGCGATAAATTCCCAATATTCTCGTTTATATACTTTTTGATAGACGATTTTATATTGTCATCAATCGATTCAGAGACATCAAAGTCACTTTTCAAACAGAGTACATCCAACATTGCAATTAAACTATCCGATATAACCGAAGATTCTTGAGCGCCTGCTGTTAATAGCTGCTTTTTTATACTGCTTATAAAGTCTTTGAATAACCGCTCATGAATGCTGTGACGTTCAAAAATAGGTCCTGTTGCAACGGCCAAACGCGGGATATTTTCCAGCAACCACTGTCGAGGTAGGACAAAAATACTAGCTTTGGCATTTTCACTACAAACGGCCTCAACTGGTTGACTCAAATTAATGGCTGATATACCACCATTCTCAATAAAATGAGAATCGCCATTACGGGTACAATTATACCCAGATTCAAATGTTTCCAGTAATATGTGGTCAGCTTCACTAAAATCTTTGTGGGTTTTATGACTACGCGTGTACTGTTGAGCAGCCATTGTGATTTCTGAAAAGAGGAACTTGCCAGAATTTATTTGCGTAAAAGATTGTTGCAGATTTTCAACAAAATTTGAAACAGGATAACATTCAAAATAAGGTGAAACACTCGCACGCCAGATTTCGAATATTTCTTCATTGTCACCAATATTATCCTGACTAACACTCACATAAGGAAGTATTATATTGCTTTGCTTTTCCATCACTCACTTTCATGGATCATAAGTCACCATTACGAATCATATTCGAGATAAAATCTATCTCGTCTTGATTCAATATGTCCTCTTTATAGGGTTTATCACTTTTCTTTATCTCAGTGTAAATATAATTAATTAACTGACTCTTTTCAATATCAGAGAGCCAACTTAAACCAGATTCAAAAGTGGAAACGAGCAAATCGTATACTTGATCTTTTTCTAAACGATGCCAATTAAGTTGAATCCCTTTTGACTTAAGTTCATATACAACTGTTTTAACTAAAGCCTGGCTTGGAGTATTCGAGAAGCAGCTGCTTGTTGCCATTATGTTTATACCCGCATTAAAAATAATTGAAAATCATATTTTTATGTTTTTCCACGAGCATTGTATACGACTATCAAACCAACTCGAAACGCGACATTTAACATCGTTTCATAAAACATTTAATTTAAAGCCATCTTATAATGGTGGTAGTGGGAGCTCAACTTTGAATCACTTATATTGATAATATTAATATTAACAAATAACTTTTCGAATACAATTAATGGCTTTTAAATAACCATTATTAATGACTGTTAACTCAATTATAACTCTCAAAAGGAACATGGATCAACGATATTGAGCTCCATTTATAGGAATTAACTGCCATTATCAGCAGTAAATAAAAGAGTATATGACACTCCTACTCTACAAGTATTTCTTGCAGAGGCTAGTGAGACATGGAATTGGGCTGCTTAGCTTTCATGACACACTTAACCCTCTAAAAATTTAATTCTTGTTGTAACCATGATTTAAATGCATTGATTCTTAAAATTCTCGAAGAAGAAGGATCACTAATTACCGAATAGCGAATCCCCGGATTTAAACCGATATTAAAAGGCCTGACTAACAGACCTCGCTCAACAAAATCTGCACAAATACTTTCCGTTGCTAAACATGCACCATGTCCAGCAACTACTGCATTAATTGCCATATCAAAAGTCCCCACTTCCATCCATTGAATCCCTTCTTTTTTAGCTCCGACATTTGCATATTCAAACCACTTCTCCCAGCTAAAAGAAGCCGAATGAAAGTCAATCAACCAACATTTAAGTAGTTGTTCTGGAGAAGTAAACTTCATCGCGTTAGCAAGTTCGGGGGAACAATAAGGATAAATAGCTTCTTCAAATAGCGTCTCCTGCTCTAAATCAAGATGTGCGACACTTTCATCACCTTGCCAAATTAGGACATCAGTTTGAGTATGCCGAATATCAATCTCCTTAATAGCTTGTACTCGAATTGGAACATGAGGAAATTCCGTAGTGAACTTCCATAGTCTAGGCATTAACCACCGTGTTGAAAATGAACGTGGCGCACTCACATTTAATACGCCCTCAAGAGGTTCATTTTGAATTCTATTGAGTCCAGTTATTATATTATTAAAACCATCATTAACATGCTTGTGCAGTATTTGCCCTTTGTCAGTTAAGTGCATTTCACGCCCGCGACGAATGAATAATTTACATCCCAAGCGTTCCTCAAGTTGACGCAATTTTTGACTAATGGCAGCTTGCGTGACGTGTAGCTCTTCTGCAGCTTTACTATAACTTTTTAGCCGAGCAGCTGATTCAAAAAAGCACAGTGCTGAAAGATAACGTAGTCGACTATCCATAAGCAGAGATTATAGTTCCTGTAACAAATCGTTGTTCGTAAGACAGCTCGTTTGCCCTGATAATAACTACATCTGATAGCTAATCAAGGATAACAAGATGAGGGTAATGAGATCCTACCATACAAGAAAATTTCATAATCTATTGAAATTTATTAAATTTAAATCCCCATTTAATCAAAAAAATAGGCATTTCAAAACGATATCACCTTACCTACAAAAAGATGTTGGACTCTCCTTTGAAAAGCAAGATGATTTACACTATTCAAGGTTTTTATAACCTGAGCTAATTCTAAACATAAAATTAGTAAAAAAGGGCGAACTAGCCAGCCACATTGTCGACAGGCCGAGGCAGCAAATATAAATTTATAGCGCTCATGGATCCGTGAGCAATTTTTTAGATCCAATCACCGATTAGGCCCGAATCAACTGCCAAGTGCGACACTCGCAATATCAACAAGACAAAGCCATTTCCTTTTTACCGCGCCGATACCGCTTGTGGCCTTGCCTTAAGTGGCGATATAACTTACCACCCAGGCATTTATCCTGCGCTACAAATCGGTAGATCCACTCATGACTGACAGCAGCACCGACTTTAGTTAATACATTGGAAATCTGTTCTGGACTCCAATCTGCTTCTAAAAGGAGGCAGATAAAATCAACTCGCTCCTGAGGGATCCGGTATTTACGCGCTGATGTGCGTTTTTTGATGAATAACACCTAGTGGGCTTCTCTTGGGCAATAATGGCCACCCTTGTGGCTGAGGTTAAGCTCCCGATACACCGTCGGGCGATGGCTCTGAACTATTTCGCTATTTCAGAAACCGAAATACCCAGTTCCATAAGAGCAGAAATGTGGGATCGTCTACCCGCGGTCAACTACTGATCATTCATGGTTGAATTGCTTATTTCTTTGGCAAGAAGAGCGTACCACTTTCAGTAGTTGACTTCCTCTTCTACACCTTGCCATGTGTGTCGCACCTATTAATCGGGGGGGTATATTGCATAAAGTATTCAAATTCATTTTCACAAACTTGTACAAACCCTAGCCTTGCATACAAATACTGAGCTGGATTTGTTTTTACCACACTCAGTCCTACGCTATCCCCCGTAATATTAGCGGTATTAATTAACGTTTCTATAAGAGACGTTGCAATTTTTTGATTTTGATAGTTGGGATGGATCTGAATTTGGATAAGATACCATTGATTAGAATCTTCTCTAAATTTTGTTTTGAACAAGCCAACTGGACAACCATTCACTTCAATAATTTTCGCATGCTCAAATTCATATAACACGCGGGCTAAATAAGCATCTTCGGTGGTTGGCATACCACATTCTTTAAGGTAGGTGCCCATCGTTAGACTGCGAAGGTTAAGCAAAAATTTAATGTCTGAATCTAACGCTCTTCTCAATGAATATTCCATGAGTACTCCATTTACCCTAACGTCCATCAGGGTAAAAAAACAAAACAGTTAAATGTTATACCCAGATATCATTTTCCGCTTGAAGCGCTCCACCAGCCTCTCCCGTTTTAACAACATCCTGAGACGCGATTAACAGAACATAGCATTCACTTTCAGCAAAAAAGCGATGCTCTACACCTTTGGGAACAACACATATTTCGCCGTCACAACACACTCACGAAATTCACTGCCCATTGTTCCTTTGACCACCAAAAAGATCTCACCGGTGTCTTTATAAGGCAAGGCCAGGCAAACCCACTTAAAAATCTAACCCATTTGAATGGCCAATGACTCACCTATTCAATAATACGAGGTAGCCAATACTCAAAAAACTGACTGAGCTTTTCAGCTAGATTATTAGCTGATTTTTTGCAAAAATTGCCATGCTCGGCAGGCACGCTCACAAAAACTGTATCGAGCGCATGCTGATTGATCTAATTTATCAGTCCTTAAATGATCAATCGAGCTAAATCTTTATCTTGAACAATTAGCCATAGCGCCATCTTCCTCATAGCAAAAAACAGCATTCATCGGCGATACGTCGCCAAATTGACAGGTTTCTATTGCAATTCTGTATTACTCACTTGAGCCCTGAGGGACCAGTATATTTAACCGACGATGGGTATTTTCACGATAAGCTTTAAGCCGATTAATGTAATTTGCACAACCTCCGATATCGCCGTTATATCCCCATTTAATAATTTCGTTATTGGTGTCTGCGATAAGCTTAATTGAGCAATGATGGTTGACAGGAATAACTTGATAGTAAGTATGGTTGCCATTACCAGGTAATATATGCGGAATAACAATACTCCCCCGCTGATTTAGCGACCAAGTATAGATCGTTTTATTCGCATTTATTTGCTTATCTGAAGGCTTACCTAGAACATCAATTGCTACTCTTACTTTTTTTCCTTTTAACGTATTGAGACCATCTTTCATTTGCCCAAATGAGGCGCATCCAGATAATAAAAACAAGCTCCATGCGATCATACAAAATTTATGCATTTAATAGTTCCTCGTTTAGCGAGGTACAGTACGATATGAATTACGACAAAGATCTCCATATGTAACCGCTCGCTCTAGGGACTATTGACCTTTGGTGGTTGAATTTTGTTCAAATTAAACGCATTTTGAACGCGGCGCCCCCTGCGTCGCTTAATGAGTGAAGCAAGCTGGGGCAACAAAGTTCAGGATGCGTTTAAATGAACCCCAAGGGCAGTATCTGAGAGGCATTTATCCAGCGTTAAACGTTCTTTGTGGAGAATAACGACACGGCACAACGTTTGCCTTGCCTAAATCCCTCTCAGATTTCTGCAAAACGAATCACAAAAGGTCAATAGTCCCTAGAGACTGTTACACTCTTTCCGATGCTTTTATAACAAAATTATTCATTGTGATTTGCTACGGGGTTATACATTTTACCCATTCAACTATCAGAGTTTTTTGCTGTTAATACCCGCTTAATTATTTCCAAATTCGATATAAAATTTCGACTCCGAGCCATTCAAGCTATTTGTAACTCAATTGCGGCCCCCGTTGATGACTTAAATTTTCACAACTGAGTGCAAGCAATATATCTCGTTCTTTATGAACTAACCTTTCACCATATCAAGGCCGAGTGTTTTCCATCACGGTAACCTCAATCAGGGATGATCATAGTCACCTCGATTAACCAGTTGCTCTCTCTAATATGACGTACACAGTCGTTTTAAATAGTCGATTGCGGCTACACTATAAAAAAGCCTGAGTAGTATGGTTACTCAGGCTTTGGGGATGGCTCACCTAGATTAAGGTTGTCGCAGAATGACCTTCGTTCACTACCTTTGGCGACAACCTCAATTAAAGAGGCCGGTACTTTACTCGGTTATATCTTAACCATAAAGGTGCCTTTTGGCACAACTGGCAGGTATTTCTTATAGAAGTTTATATAATCCTGCTGTGGGTGCAAATCGCTAAACAGCTTGGGATACAGGGCTTTCGCGTAGAATTCGATCATGGCTCCATCCATAATGGTACGACAAGCGCCATGATAGGCACCATACATCCGATTATTTTTGACGGCGGATAGAGTCGACCAGCCAGTACGATTTTTGAATCCGGCTAAACGCTCTCTGGCCACTTTTTTAGAAATCCCCTGCCCCATCAGCATGCTATCGCTTTTTCCGACTTCGTATCCTGTTATCACGATGACGTCAGGGTTAGAGGCGATGATTTGTTCTGGGTTCATTTTTCCCCACCATTCCACATAAGGGGCGGCAATATTATCCCCCCCGGCAATGGTGCTGATGGCTCCCCACATGTTTTTACCAAAGGTATAACCGATGTCATTGACTCCAGAGGCGCCAAACTCAGTGTAGACTTTGGGCTTAGGTAAGTTCGCTTTAGCGAGTCGACTCTTAATCATGTGGATGGTATGAGCATATTGGTTGGCGATTTCTTCAGCACGCTTCTGTTGGCCCGTTATCACCCCAATGATTTTGGTACTTAACATATGACGCTTTAAAGTTTCGGCATTATAGTCGACAACCACAACAGGAATACCAGCGTTTTCCAAGCGTTTTACATCATCACCAAGGGCTTTGTATTGCCATGCCGCTAGCATAACAAGATCGGGGTTTAGGCTGATGACCTTTTCCACCGAGAAAGTTTTCGTATCCACTCGACCAATGGCAGGAATTTTGGCTAGTGAAGGGCGATGTTTGACATACATGTCCCAATTCGCTTTGCGGGCTTGCCAAATGTATCTTGACATGCCAACCACATGATCATAGGCAGCTTCGGTACCGATGGCCATATAGTCCTCAGGATAAAACCCAACAATGACGCGTTTTGCAGGTGCATCAAAGGTGACATGTCGTCCTAAAACATCGGTAATCGTAGTGGTCTTAGCAAAGCAGAGACTCGAGAACAGCAGAGCGGCAATACAAAATAGTTTTTTAAGCATGAAAAATATCCTTAAGGCATCATCAACATATTTTTAACTTACGAACAAAAGCGGCTTTAGCAAAACCGTAACAACAAAATAATCACTTGCGCGAATATTACGTTTAATTGCAATACATATGCAAATCATTATCATTGCTTTTTAAGATTATATTGCGAATAGCTCTTTAGTGGTTCTCAGATGCGCAGTAATTGGTGTTATGTGAGAAGCAAAGAACAAGGCGTTTTAACAATGATTTTCCTTGATAAAAGATGGAGTGCCTTAGATTACAACGGTGTCATGCACTGTTCATGGGCAATGTAGGATAAAAATACATGATAGATTCAAATATAGTTCACAGTGCCCTTAAAGCTCAGCGAAGCTATGAACGACGACGTTTTATGATAATCAGTGTGTTGGCCCTGATATTGCTATTATCTTTTGTTTTCGATATAGCCACTGGCCCATCCATGATCAATGTTATGGATGTGACACATGCGTTAGCGCATTTATTTGGCTTCCACTTAGAAGTATCGCATACGACTGAAATTATCGTGTCTAATCTGCGCTTACCGATAGCTGTCATGGCGGTGGTCGTGGGTGGTTCGTTAGGGGTCGGTGGGGCTGAAATGCAAACCTTACTGAATAATCCAATGGCCAGCCCTTACACCTTAGGAATGGCTGCTGCATCTGGCTTTGGTGCAGCTTTAGTATTGTATTTAGGCTCCCTGGGCTTAGAGGCGAATGTGGCGGTGCCTGTTGGGGCATTTGTGTGCTGTATGTTGTCAGCAAGTTTGCTGTTTGGGCTGGCAACGATGCGTCATATTACCTCTGGACAGTTGATTCTAGCAGGAATTGCACTGTTATTTTTATTTCAATCACTACTGTCTTTGGTGCAATTTCTTTCTTCACCAGAGTTGAGCCAACAAATTCTGTTTTGGTTGTTTGGCAGTTTGACCAAAGCTAGTTGGACGAATGTCGGGATTACCACAGGGATAATCACTCTGTGTTTGGGCATGTTAATAAAAGATGCGTGGAAGCTGACGGCCTTAAGGTTAGGAGAAGAAAGAGCCAAAAGTTTAGGGGTTGATGTGATGCGCCTGCGTATGAAAGTTTTGGTTGTTGTCGCAGTTATGACCGCAACTGTCACTAGTTTCGTTGGCATCATTGGCTTTATCGGTATTGTTGCGCCCAATATTGCCCGTATCTTAGTAGGAGAAGACCAACGCTACTTTTTGCCTTTATCCTTTCTCGTGGGAGCGTTTTTATTATCCAGTGCCTCGGTCTTATCCAAAGTGATTGTACCAGGGTCTCTGTTTCCTATTGGTATTGTAACGGCCATCATCGGAGTGCCGTTTTTCTTCTGGTTGATCATAAATAAGAGACGCTAAATATGTTAGAAGTTCGTCATCTACATCTCGCCTTTGATGATTTAATACTGGCTGATGATATGAGTTTTACCCTCAAAGCTGGGCAAACTCATGTGATCATCGGCCCCAATGGCACCGGCAAGAGCTCGTTGCTGAAAGCCTTATTTGGCGATTTAGTGCCTCAGCATGGGCGTATTCTCTTTCAGGATCAGGAAATAGACCGCAAACATCTCGGCAACTGGCGTCAACACTTTGGTTATATGCCCCAAGATATTCGTCTTGATGTGGGATTGAGTGTATTAGAAGTGGTGTTGTTGGGTCAGCTTGATGCTTTATCCTTAAAACTTGGCGATAGTTTACTCAAAGAAGCACTGAGTGCGTTGCATCAAATTGGGCTTGTACATCTTGCCAATCGTGATGTACGGACATTAAGTGGCGGACAATGCCAGATGGTATTGTTTGCGCAAGCGCTTATGCGTCAACCCAAAATTCTTATGCTGGACGAGCCAGTCAGTGCATTGGATCTACACTTTCAGCAAGTGATGCTGGATCATTTAGATTCACAAACTAAAGCGAAAGACTGGGTTTCGGTGATGGTCCTGCACGATTTAAACTTGGCAGCACAATATGCCGATAACTTGTTAGTGTTAAAGGACGGTAAGTTAGTGGCGCATGGGTCACCTAAAAACGTCCTGACCCCAGAGTTAGTAAAAGCGGTCTATGGTGTCAAAGCCGATGTCATTCTTGACAGTTCCGGCATCCCCTTTATTCGAACACAACGCAATGGCCATGAAGCACCTTTAGCGGCAGTGGTGTAGCCCTTGCTGTCCATTCCTTATTTCACCGTCTTCTTAGCTGAGAGTATCCAATAGATTATTCATGAATACTTCGGACTTTCTTAATAACTGGCGTCGCTTGTCAGCCGCCAGTCGCGTATTGATTCTTAACAGCTTTACCTTCAACCTAGGTTTTTACATGCTGTTGCCTTACCTTGCGGATCATTTGCAGCGTTCGCTGGGATTGAGCCCTTGGTATGTTGGACTGGTCATTGGTCTGCGCGTACTCAGCCAGCAAGGCCTGTTCCTGATTGGGGGAACCCTAGGAGATTACTTAGGTTACAAGCGTTTGATCTTGCTAGGCTGTTTGATTCGCGTATTGGGCTTTGCTCTATTGGGGCTCGCACAAAATTTGCCGCTGTTGTTGTTGGGGGCTTTTTTTACGGGCTTTGCAGGGGCGCTATTTACGCCTTCTAGCAACGCGTATTTGGCTTATCAGGCCCCCGATCAAGTGCAAAGAAATCGTATTTTTGCGATGCAAAACTGGGCGCGCGAAGGAGGACTGCTGCTTGGACCTTTGGTCGGTGTTTCCTTTATGGCCGTCAGCTTTATGTGGGTTGGCCTAGTTTCAGCGTTGTTGTTTCTGGCCCTGTTTTTCATTCAGTGGTGCTTTTTACCGGAGCTGAGTGAGCAAGTAAAACGTTCTGCTACGGAGCAACGCTTTTGGCAACAATGGTCGAGCATGATAAAAAATGAGCATTTTATGGGCTTTATCCTCTGCGCCTGTGCGTTTCATCTATTTTTTCAGCAATTGTATTTGTCTCTGCCGAATGAAATATCAAGACGAGGTCTTGGCTCTGATGTGATTACATGGGTATTTATGACCACGTCGATTTTAGGTATTACATTGCAAATGCCGATCAGTCGTTGGGTCTCTCGTACCCTCGGTAGTGCTAAAGCAATGGGATTAGGGCTATTGCTCATGGGTGGGTCATTTCTGTGCTTTTTAGTCGATGTAGCCGATTTCTCTTGGCTCAGTTTTATTGCTTACGGTGTCATATTTAGTTTGGGGTCCATGTTGCTGTTACCGCTATTAGGCGCACACATTCCACTCTTTTGTGATAAATCTGAGCTGGGGAGTTACTACGGGCTCTATTCCTGTGTGGGGGGAATAGCGGCCTTTCTGGGTAACGTTATTATCGGCTGGCTGTTATCATTAGACGGTCTCAACCATAATTGGATTTGGTTGGCCCTGGCACTGCTTGGCACCCTCTCCGGGATGGGGATGTATCGGCAAATTCGCAGCCTATCCGTTCAACAAAGTGCATAACATAAGCCTATATGGTTTGCTTATCCCAATGACCACAACGCATGACCGAAGCATGAAAGGGTGCTGCGCCTTAAGCGATATTTAAGCATAAAATACCCGTAGGGCTGCTGAACGGACAGCCCTTTTCACTGGGTTTTCTCTTAATGATTATACAGTCTCTCATCCCAACCAAAGATTAAAACAGCCAAGCATTAGGGACTGTTGACCTTTTGTGATTAGTTTTGCAGAAATCTGAGAGGGATTTAGGCAAGGCAAACGTTGTGCCGTGTAGTTATTCTCCACAAAGAACATTTAACGCTGGATAAATTCCTCTCAGATACTGCCCTTGGGGTTCATTTATATTTTTTAACATTTTCCAGCCAACTGACGGGTCAGCTCTTTGGCTGAAATTTCTTGGCACCCTTGGGTATTTTGACCACACCATAGCGAAGAAAAGTCATCAATGCCCTGCTTTTCAGCCCCTTGACGTAATTGTGCCATTTCAATTGACGCATACGGATACTCAGGTACAAATTCAGACATATAACCAAGCTCATCCATCACCCGATTCACAATACCCCGAGCAGGTTTGCCTGAAAAAATATTCGTTACTGCTGTGTGTAACGATTTTTCACTTTTTAATGCCTGTCGATGTATTGGGGAAGTTTGAGCTTCGCTGCATAATAAATAAGCGGTTCCAATTTGCACCGCGGTTGCCCCCAATTGCATACAAGCTTTCACTGTATTGTTATCACTAATGCCACCTGCCGCTATAACTGGAATATTGACTCGTTTTACCACCTGAGAAACAAGCGAAATTAATCCCATTTGTGTCGAGAGGTTACTCGATAAAAACATGCCGCGATGTCCCCCCGCTTCAAGCCCTTGAGCAATAATGCCATGCACGCCTCGCGACTCTAACCAAATGGCTTCTTCCACGGTGGTTGCCGATGAGATGACCGTCGTTCCCCACCCCATCACCCGCTGCAATAAATCTTTGTCGGGTAGACCAAAATGAAAACTAATAAATTCTGGAGCAAACGGTTCAATAGCATCCGCTATATCATGACTAAACGGGACTCGGCTCGCTCCCCCCGTGGCAACATCCATATCAAGGCCTAACTCAGTAAAGTAGGGTTTCAGTTTACTGCGCCAGATTTTTTGACGTTTTGCATCGTAAGGACGCAATTCATGACAGAAAAAATTAAGGTTAAATGGCTGACGAGTCGACGCCTTTATTAAAGCAATCTCGCTCACAATTTTGTCAGTACTCAACATCCCACAAGGTAACGACCCCAATCCACCCGCTTGACTCACCGCAATGGCCAAAGAACTCCCCTGGACGCCTGCCATCGGGGCTTGAATAATCGGTAAATCGGTCCCTAATAGATCTTTATAGTTTATGTTCATTTGTTGAGCTCCCTACCTTTAGCATTGGCATTCACATTTTTATTGTGCGCGCACCATCCCCTTTGAATTAATATGGCAGTTATAACTCGATAAAAAATAAAATAATGCGTAAATAGCTACAAAATGTGCTCAAACTTCAAGCTCCATTAAAGACCCTATCGGCTGTTCATCCAGTGCATCACATAGCATCAGTGCGATTAAAAAACTGAGTTGGTGTTAGATAATGCCCTCTCATCATTTTATTCTTTCGAACTAATAGGAGAGGAACATTTTTAAGAAGGAAGCTTCACTTGCCTGCGGTGACCTGAGTTTGTGTGGTTGACGATTGTTATTATGGCCACGCGCAATGAATCAAGAGGCAATGGATGAGCGCCATAGCATGATTGTCGTTACAACGTTACCATGTTGAGCTTGATGTAGCGCTTTAAAGTCGTGCTTTAGATAAAAATTCACATTAAAGCGTTCACATTGTAGATACAAATCCTGAATACCTAACCCAACCGCCAAACCTTTTGCTTTCTCTAGCAGTTGGCTTGCAACCCCCTGCCCGCGATGAGCGGCATTAGTATATACCCCGCCAATCCAATGTTCATATTCAGGGTAATGATTATTTTCACGTAACTTCAACTCTAAGACGCCCACTAATTCATGATCTATATGGGCGACTAACACCATCGGTAATCGGTCGCGGTTATGTGTTTTCTCAAGCACTTTTTCAAGAACCAGACTTTCAGTCATATTTGGGGCATGATGTGACCACTCATTAAAATACCATTTGGCTATTTTGGGTGCCTCATCTGGATGATCGGCTAGTAATGAAATTTCCATAATTCCCCTTATAACGACACAGTTAGACTACCGCGGATGATTCAATAGTTTCTTACACAATACTGAAAATTCCAGCCGATACCCTTTTGGTTGAAATTTACCGAATGTTGATTCATAAATCCATGAAAGAAGTGGACAGAGAAATGATCGGCCCATTGTTTTAGCGCTTTAGTTCCGCGCAAAATGCTCAATGATAAATTCAATGAATAGGCGCACCCGCATTGGTAGGTGGTCACGATCACGGTATAGCATAGACAGTGTACGGGCTTGGCTACGCCAATCGGGGAGCACATGTTGAATCTCGCCTTGCGCTACCATGGGCAACGCAAAGTAATCAGGAATATAGCCAATACCTAGCCCAGTTTTAACCCCATGAGTCAGCATCAAAATTTCATCAACTTCTAATCGAGCATCTTGATGCGGATAATATTCGCATGCCTGCCCGCTCTCTTTATGCACCAACCGCCACGGGAGCATCGGTCGGCAAATGATGGTGTCATGGCCGCGTAGATCTTCTGGCGTAGCAATATCAGCGACCTCAGCATCAGGATGAGCACACAACATAAAGTAAATATCCTTTAACGGCCGGACGACCCAGTTTTCAACCATGGGATTGCCCACCCGAAAGGCCACATCAATCCCTTCGGCTTCAATATCAATCAGTGAATTGGAGAAATGAAGATCCAATTGAATCTCGGGGTATTGCTGCAAAAACTCATAAAACAGATTTCTCAAAAAATATAACCCCGCATTGATTGGCGCACAAATACGAATCTTGCCCTGCGGCTGATAGCGGTCTCGATGTAGCGCTTCATCAATATCATGGAGCTCATCAAACAGGGGGCTAGAACGCTGGAAATATTGTTCACCAATACGAGTCAGGACCACCCGGTGAGCATCGCGGTTGAGCAACCGAAGTCCTATATCGGATTCTAACTGACGGATACGTCGGCTCAATGTTGAAAGTGGCATGTCTAACGATTGCGCAGCCTCTTTAAAACTGCTGCAGCGAGCAACCCAACAAAAACAGCGGAGGTCATCTAAGGAATAATTAGATTTCATTTTTGGCATTTAACTTCTTATTTTTGTCTATTTATACAAATATTGGAATCAATATACTAGCGAATACCTGCTGACAAGTCACACGGAGTGATAATGAAATCAAATCCAACCCTGAAAGCGATCCCACTACTGATCCTCTGTACCTTCTTTTGGGGCAGTTGTTTTCCTATTGGGAAGCAAGTGTTAGGCGAAGTACATGCACTAACCTTGGTCTTTTGGCGCTTTATCATAGCCGCCATCTGTCTGGGGCTATACCTTAAGCTCGCACGAATGCCCAAGCTCAACTTGAGCAAACGTCAGTGGCTGTGGGTGATTGCAGTGAGTGTCGTGGGTGTAGGCGGGTTTAACCTCTGTCTATTTACCGGACTGACCCACACCCAAGCCACTAATGGCGCGCTTATCATGGCGTTGAGTCCCATGATAACCTCGTTAATCACCTGCATTGCCTCGCGCAAATCTCCTTCATTAATGCAAAGCTTCAGTCTACTCGTGAGTCTAACTGGCGTGCTGATAGTGATCACCAATGGTCATCTCAACACCTTACTGTCCATGCAGATTAATCGCGGGGATGAGCTTATCTTCTGTGGCATGCTCGCTTGGAGCCTCTATACCTATTTCAGCCAAGGAATTGGCCGCTGGATGCCGATGATCCCTTATACATTTGTCGGCATGGTCAGTGCTGCTTCAGTCATTGGTGCAGTGTGCCTAGCCTCTCCAGAAGTGAAACCGTTCACTGAATTGTTCCATAGCACCATGTTCGGGATCTCCGAAGTGGTCTATATCGGTGTCTTTGGGACAGTAGCCGGTTATTTATTATGGCTCAACGGAGTCCGTCATCTGGGCCCTGCCAATGCCGCACTATTTTTCAACTTTGTTCCCATCTTCTCGGTATTGACCTCATTTATGCTGGGTCAAATAGTGACATGGCTACAACTATTAGGAATTATAGTGGTTATTACAGGCTTGCTATTACCGCATATTCTTCGCTTGAAACAAGCTCCTGTCGTATCTTCTCAACCCTGAGCCATTGGGCAATCAATAAGTTGCTGATCATCCTCGATAGCATACTGTGCTATCGAGGTATGATATTAACTTCTTACTCGTATATTCACTGCTGTCTATCACCTTACGCGCCAAGATACTGCAATAATTGCTGCTTGAGTTCTTCATATAACTGCGCTTGCACTTCATCAAGCTGGTATTGCTTTCTATCTAGACACAATTTAAGCGTCCCTAATAGCGGTAAACCACTCAATTTGGTAATGCTCTCAGGATGGCTAAACGAGGATCGCACAGTGACGCCTAATCCAGCTTCGACGGCACGCCATAAATTGCTTAAGCTGCGGCCCACAAAGTTAATCTTCCAGGGAATGCCCTGGTGATCCAACGCGGCTATTGCTTGTTTACGAAGCAAGCATGAACCGTCCAGCATCACTAATGGCAACGGCTTTGCCGTCAGTACGGATTCTCGAAGATGCGGGTTAGCGGGACCATACCAGTGCATGGGCAACTCTGCTAAAAACTCGCTATAAGGGGCACTTTTCTCACCAGCCCAGCCCAACGAGAAGTCCAACTCAGCCGATGTGATACCATCAAGCAACTCTTGGTGACGCCCGACAATGGACTGCAACTGGACTTGTGGATGGCTCCGAGAAAAGACGCCCAATAACTGGGGCAAGAGCACATCGCTAAAGTCTTCTTGTAAACCAAAGGTGACTTTGCCAGCGAGCTGATTACCCTGCAATCGGTTCATCAATTCGTCATTGATTTGCAGCATACGCCGGGCATATCCGAGCACTACTTCACCCGCTTCGGTCGGTTCAAGATGCCGCCCAACCTTCATGGCTAACGACGTATGGCAGTGCTGCTCAAGTTTTTTCAACTGCGCACTAGCGGCAGAAGCTGAGCGATTCAGACGCTCGGCAGCAAGCGCAAAACTGCCCAATTCCATCCCCAAGACAAAACACCGCAGAGCATCTAAATCAAAACTACGCATCAATAGATCATCCTGAAAATCAAAACAGTTAATACAAATAGTTTTGATTTTTTAAACATAAATTACAACTTATTATTTTCTTAACCATTCAATCAGACGAGGAAAAACAATGACCCACCAAGAAACACAATTCATGGCGATGATTGCTCGGCTCGCCCCTGAATTCCATCAGCTCACGACTGAAGTGCTATTTGGACAAGTTTGGCCGGATGACACATTAAGCCCAAGAGACCGCAGTTTGATCACAGTGGCGGCTCTGGTGGTCTTGAACCGGATGGAACAATTACCTGGCCACCTAAAGCGTGCGTTAGACCATGGCTTAAGTCGCAAAGAGCTGAGCGCGGCCATCACCCACTTAGCCTTTTATGGGGGCTGGCCGGTCGCTGCCTCGGCACTTGAACGCCTCGATGCCAGCCAATCTCAATACAATTCATAGGAGTATAAATCAAATGCCTTTAACACGAATCACACTCACCCCAGCTTTATTTGAAATAGGCCATCAGGAAATTTCGACCATTTTACAGCAGTGTTTAGAGACGCATTTTGATGTCCCCAGTGGCGATTGCTTTCAGATCTTTGATGTGCAAGCCCCTCAGCACATTGTGTTTGATGGCTATTACCCCAACTTACGCCAAAAACGCAATGAATCAGGGATTTTTTTGCACATTTTTGCCGGCAAGCCACGTAGTCAGGCGCAAAAACGCGCTTTATATCAGGCATTGAATAAACGCCTAACGCAGACTCTGCCCTTGGATGAACAAGACATTATGGTCATCATTCAATTCAATCAGAGCGAAGACTGGTCTTTTGCTTGCGGGATTCCCGCCACCGATTTATAGGAAAAATGATTATGATCGCAATGCAATACACGTTCGTACTCCCCGCAGATTACGACATGACACTCATAGAGCAGCGGATCACAGAGAAAGGCCATTTATTAAATGGTTGGCCGGGATTAGTCTTCAAGGCTTACTTATATGCGCGCAAGGATGCGACGAACTACCACAGTCCGGTAAATTGTTACGCCCCCTTGTATGTGTGGCAAGATCATCATGCCATGATGGCCTTTCTCAACAGTGCTGGATTTAAAGCATTGTGCGAGCATTTTGGCCGTCCCCAAGTCAAAACATGGTTTATTGATGAACCCCCGACGCCCCCCACCGATCAACACCATTTCGCAGCCATTACTCATGATGCAAGTCAGCCAGCGGATATCCATGGCATCGATTACCATACTTGGCAACCACTTCATGTGACATGGATTAGCGACGCTTACCTGCATGCCAGCCCAACACAACCGCTTTATGCGCTGGGGTATATTGCCCGAGGCCACATCAACGGTAACGCGTAGTTATTGACATACAGATTAAATCATGTAAATTTCGGGGTATGAATATGCAAACTTTTATCCAACGAATTATTAGCATCATTTCTTACGAAATGGTGGGATAGTTTGCGCATCTAATAACTCATTCGAAACCCGCCTAAGAGGCGGGTTTTTTATAACTTCACCTCTTAGGAAATACCATAGAGGTCAGTATGTCTACGGAACAAAACCAACCCACGCATGTGACGGACTTCTCTTTCGTCAAAGCTGAACATGCGATACTGGAGTTTTGGCAGAACAACCAAATCTTTCGTCGCTCGCTCGATCAATCCAAAGAAAAGCCCAAATTCGTTTTCTATGATGGCCCGCCATTTGCCACAGGACTACCCCACCATGGGCACCTTGTCGCATCGACGATTAAAGATATTGTTCCCCGCTATCAGAGTATGCTTGGCTATCACGTTGAACGCAGATTCGGTTGGGATTGTCATGGTTTACCCATTGAACATGAAATCGATAAGACGCTTGGCCTATCGGCTAAAGAAACCGTCGCCAAATATGGGATCACCAAATACAACGATGAATGTCGGGGGATCGTCCAGCGTTATACCCAACAATGGCAGAAAACTATCACTCGCTTAGGGCGTTGGGTCGACTTCGAGAATGATTATCGCACCATGGAGCCTTGGTACATGGAGTCGGTATGGTGGGTTTTCAAACAGTTATGGGATAAGGGAATGGTGTATCAAGGCGAAAAAGTCGTTGCCTATTCAACCGAACTGGAAACCGTCTTATCTAACTTTGAAGCTTCATCCAACTATAAAGATGTACAAGATCCAGCGATCACTGTCCTGTTTAAACTAGAAGATGAAGAGGCCTATCTGGCTGCTTGGACGACAACGCCCTGGACGCTACCCTCCAATTTAGCTCTATGTGTTCATCCTGACATCCACTATGTCAAAGTATTAGATGAAACCATCGAGAAAGTCATTTGGCTAGCGCAAGAGCGACTGGAAACTGCTTTAAAAGGTCATGATTTTAAAGTAGTAGCGACCGCTAAAGGAAGTGAGTTAGCCGGTAAAACGTATCAGCCCCTTTTTCCCTATTTTTCAGATCAACGAGAAAAAGGCGCCTTTAGCGTATTATCAGATGGTTACGTCTCCGTTGAGAGCGGTACAGGGATTGTCCATATGGCGCCTGCATTTGGCGAAGATGACCAACGGGTGTGCCGTGAACATGGCGTAGAGGCGAGTGTTTGTCCATTAGATGGTCGAGGGCGTTTTACTCAAGAAGTCGGGGATTTATGTGGCAGTTATGTCAAAGATGCCGATAAGACCATTATCACAACGCTGAAAGAAAAGGGGCTGTTATATCGCCAAGAGACGATAGAGCACAGCTACCCATTTTGTCCACGTTCGGATACACCGATCATCTACCGCACCATCCCTTCTTGGTATATCAAAGTCTCAGCTATACGGGATAAACTGGTTGAAAATAATAGACAAATAAGATGGGTGCCTGACCATATTCAACGAGGTCGCATGGAAAAATGGTTAGAAAATGCCATCGACTGGGCTGTCTCCAGAAACCGCTACTGGGGAACCCCGCTGCCTATCTGGATCAACGAGACGACAGGCAACCAAATTTGCATCGGTTCAATGGCGCAGCTTGCTGAACTCACCGGGCAAAAAGTTGCTGATTTACACCGCGACCATGTCGATGATTTGACCTTCACCTTAGCGCATGAAGAAGGCGTATATCGACGGATCCCCGAGGTATTTGATTGCTGGTTTGAATCGGGTTCCATGCCTTATGCCCAAGCCCACTATCCGTTTGAGAATAAGCAACAGTTTGAAGCCAATTTCCCCGCTTCATTCATTGCCGAAGGTGTCGATCAGACGCGGGGATGGTTTTATACCTTACAAGTGCTCAGTGAAAGTTTATTTGGCAAACCGGCATTCACAAATGTCATCGTCAACGGCATCGTCATGGCTGAAGACGGCAAAAAGATGTCGAAACGCTTAAAGAACTATACGGCCCCGGACATTCTCATGGAAGACTATGGTGCCGATGCATTACGTTTGTATCTAATCAACTCGGGACTCGTGAAAGCCGAAGAACAAAGATTCTCCGACAAGGGAGTTCAGGAGATGGTTCGGCAGGTATTACTACCTTGGTACAACGGGTTTAAATTTTTTAAAACCTACGCGGATATCGATCAATGGCAATCCACTGGGAATCTAGCCCCAGAGAATATATTGGACCAATGGATTATCTCGCGTCTTGAAACGCTAAAAGAGAAAGTGAATAACCAAATGCAAGCTTACCGTTTGTATGAGGTTGTTCCCCCGCTGTTTGAGTTTCTAGAAGATTTGACCAACTGGTATATTCGGTTAAATCGTCCCCGCTTCTGGCAGTCACAGATGAACCCAGACAAAGAAAGTGCCTACGCGACGCTTTACGACTGTCTCAATACTTTTTCGACGCTCATGGCCCCTTTTACGCCTTTTCTATCGGAATATATCTATCAAGAACTCAAAGCCTATACCCATGAGAAAGAGCCCGCCCTATCGGTTCACTTATGTGATTATCCACAACCCAATGCAGAGCGAAAAGATCTGGGGCTTGAGCAAAGTGTGCAGCGTTTACAACATCTGGTAGTCATGGGTCGACAAAAACGTAATGAGCTGAAAATAAAACTCAAAACACCGCTCAAACAAGCCACTGTATTGCATCGAGACGCAGCGGTGTTACAAGATATACAACGTCTATCGCCTTACATCCAATCTGAACTTAACATCAAGTCGCTGGATTTTAGTCTCCAAGAGAGCCAATTCATTGAGCTATACGCGAAGGCTAACTTTTCTGTATTAGGTCGGCGCCTTGGTAAGCAAATGAAACACTTTGCTCATTTAATAGCGAATTTGGGTGAAGAAGAGATTAATCAGTTGCAACAACAAGGGCAATTAATGATTGATGGGCAGTGCTTTAACGAAGAAGAGATCATGATTTATCGTAAAGCCAAAGAGGGAGTTAACGCCGTCTCAGACCGATACATTTCCATGACGATTGACCCTGAACTAACCGAAGAGCTCATTGCTGAGGGCATGGTCAGAGAAATCATCAGTCGGATCCAAAAAACTCGGAAATCATTAGCGTTAGATGTAACTGACAAAATCGAAGTCTCGATCCAAACCTCGCCCCAAATCCGCCAATGGATTGAAACACACGAAGCGTATCTAAAACGTGAGACATTAACACTCGCTCTCGATTTTGATTTACAAAACCAAGACGAAGGCGAACACTATGAACTAGAACTTGGTTCGGTTGATATTAAAATTAGTCCGCGCCCCTAGGTGAATAGAGCGCCACTTCCAAGCCTTAAGTGGCGCTCTCACACAATGCTATCGGCTTAATCATCCGATTTATTTGTCGAGTCATCGAAATCGTACACATAACCAGCCTTATTGCTCTGGTTCGTTTTCTTCGTGTACCAAAACCTTGCGCAGCAAATCGGCGAGTTGCCCTTGTTCTTGAGCGGTCAGTCTCGTGAGCATGTGGGTCATATTAGCGACGTGAGCATCTAACGCCGTATCGATCAATGCTTTCCCTTCTGCCGTCAAAATAACTTTACAGCTGCGTCGATCATGTTCACTTGAGAGACGCTGAACTGCCCCTTCTTTTACCAATTGCTCCAAACGCGTACTGACTGCGCCAGAAGAAAGCATCAATGTTTTATATAACTCTGTGGGTGTGATACCGGCCGGATTGCTGCGCCGGATCGTAGCTAAGATATCAAATTCGATTCGGCTCAATCCATGATCTTTAAAGACCCGATCCAATTTCGTTTCCCAAATCTTGCTGGTGCGCTGTAAACGACCAACCACGCCCATCACAGAACAATCCAGATCAGGCCGAGCCTGCTTCCATTGCTTAAGAATGGAATCGACACTATCTGCTGGCATTTTGTCTCCTTGGTAAAAATCTTTTTAAAAAGATACTTGATCATAAACAAAAAGCAAATTACTTTATAAAAAGTATCTTTTACGTGAAATACTTTTTTAGAAGATTTATTAAGGTGCAAATATGCAAGCATTTAATCAACTTAAGAACATCGGTTTAACCGCGATTGCTCCACTGGTATGGGGCAGCACTTATATTGTGACCACACAGCTACTGCCACCAGATAGCCCATTGCTTGCTGCCACTCTTCGTGCACTGCCAGCAGGTTTATTTTTAGTTCTGATTAGCAAAGCATTTCCGAGTCGAAAATGGTTACTACGGCTAGCATTACTTGGCTTTTTAAACATTGGGTTATTCTTCTACTGCCTATTTTTTGCGGCAACTTATTTACCGGGAGGAATTGCCGCGATCGTGATGTCGATGCAACCGGTTGTCGTGATCCTACTGAGCTGGAAATGGCTTAATTCTGAGCTCTCATCCAATCAGCTGCTTGCCTGTCTATTCGGGATCTCTGGGGTCATTTTATTGGTCACCAACAACACCGCTCAGATTAATTTAATAGGCGTATCGGTCGCCTCAGTCGGCACACTAAGTATGGCCTCTGGTGTGGTTCTGACTAAAAAATGGGGAAGACCCAACAATATGACACTACTGGGCTTTACTGGATGGCAGTTACTATTAGGCGGCACGATGCTACTTCCGGTAGCATTAGAAGTCGAAGGGTTACCAGAACATTTAAGTCTATCCAATTATATGGGCTACCTTTATTTGTGTATCATCGGGGCAATCGTCAGTTATTCCCTATGGTTTCGAGGGATAGAAAAACTCCCACCCATCACTATCTCATTTATTGGTTTTCTCAGTAGCGTATCAGCCTGTATATTGGGTTATATCGTGCTCGATCAAACCCTAACTTGGTTGCAACTATTAGGTGCACTCTTTATTTTTGTCGCTATCATTCAGGCCGCTCCTCGAGCACGCCGCCATCCACGCTAAGATGCTTCAATGATATTGGACAAACATTTTACCAATTGTAGAGCAACCCAAACGGTTAAAATATCCATATATCGTTGATATCCATCCCGATTGTTTCGATAAAGTGGAGCATGAAAATATGCATCAATAGATGTGGCCCATATTCCACTTGCAGCCAATCGGGTTCTACCCGCATTTTACGGACATATCGATAAAGAGGCATACTATTCTTAAGAGTTCGTTGGGCCGTGTGATATAGTCGATTTAGTTGCAACTATCTCAAATGGATGGATTTCCATCCTCATCAAGGATACGCGTAAAAGGGTATAATGATGCACTCCAAAGACGTTACATTAATGCCAGTTCACCCTGATGAGCGACTTGCCTTCAGAGACCAGTTAAAGTCGGCATTTACGGAGGCAGTGGTTAAAGAGTTTGGCTCGCAGCACGGCAAACCAATTCCTACTAATGAAGACATCTGGTCGACATTCCAAGTCAAAGACACCGCTATCTATCATATTTTCGCGGATGGCAAACCTGTCGGTGGTGCAGTTTTACTACTTGATAAAAAAAGGCAACATCATTCGCTCGAGTGGTTTTTTATTGACTCAGACCATCATAATCAAGGGCTAGGCGTTGCTGCCTGGCAAGCCATAGAGGCCGCCTACCCCGCCACAAAGATCTGGCGCACAGCAACCCCCTATTTTGAAAAGAGGAACATCCACTTCTATCTTAACAAGTGTGGTTTCAAGATCGTTGAATTTTACAATCGATATCACCCCGATACCACCTTTCCGACCGATCTTAGCAACTATGGCCCGACTGACCTGTATGAATATGAATTCTTCATGTTTGAGAAAGTGATGGATCGCTCTGAATAATCACTAAAGTCACTTGCTTACATTCCTGTGACATCTATCAGGCGGAACCGGAACGACCTTTGCTCCCTCATCAATGAACAGAGAGAGTGCTTAACACTTCAACCCTTTCTCTATTCAACAAATATCTTAGCCCTCTTCATTGGGCAGAAATCATAATTAATTCTATAGTTAGGTAAACAATGGATGTCATGGTTTAAAAATATATGATGAAAATCAGCTCGAAACTCTACCTTAGTATTAGCATTCTTATCTCTCTAGTGGTGGTTAACTATTGGATAAGTTACTCAGGCATCAGCAAATTAATTAATGCGATTGAGTTTGTGACTGGTCCAGCGTGGTCAACTGCTGACGGCGCCATGGAAGGAACTATTGGCTTACAAGGTCAATTAATCGAATTACAACGATTCGCGTCTGGTGAAATAACCAAATCTAAAACTTTAGAGTCATTAAGTGAACCCACCGCTTTAACCACTGAATCTTTCCAGCGGTTAAAGGAAGCGGGGTTAATTGAGCCCAGTAAAACCAAGCAGTTAGATGTTTACTTGGACAAATTTGAAAGTAGTAAAAATACTTTACTCAATGCCAGTGATAAAAATAGACATGAAGCTTTAAGTACACTACTCACTCATTTTGACGATATGCAACATTTTATCGGTGACCTAGAGGAATCCGGCGATGCAAAAGTTGAGAAAACAGCTGTCGAGCTGCAGAGCACGATAGCTAGCATAAAAAACTATTCTCTTCTGGTGTTAGGCGCAGCCATTTTAATTGCGATTGCGGTCGTGATAACTGTCAAAAAATTAGTGATCAAACCACTCCACTTAATGATTACCCGAATTGCTTCACTAGGCAGTTCAAGTGGTAATTTGAATACTAAGTTAGAAGTCAAAAGTAATGATGAAATTGGCATATTAGCAAGCCATATCAATCACTTTATCGATGTGGTTTTTAAAATCGTTAACACCGTTGATGAAACCATCCGAAACACAACTCGGCTTGCCGATTCCATCGGCGATAACCTCCATCAAATTGATGAACGAGCCCGCAGACAGAACCACGATACCAGTCAAGTAGCCACATCGATACAAGATATGAGCCGCTCATTAAGTGAAGTGGCAGAATCAACCAATCAGACACTCAATAGTGCAACCCAAGTACAAGAACGTTCAGCCACAGGGCAAAAAACGCTAGAAAGTACCGTCAAATCTCTGGATGAAGTCGTTAGTTCAATGACGCAAGCCTCAGGTGTGATCAGTACTCTGGAAGAAGATGGGCAAAATATTGGCTCAGTTTTGGAGGTGATTCGAAGTATTGCTGAACAAACCAATTTACTGGCGCTCAATGCTGCAATTGAAGCCGCACGAGCTGGGGAATCTGGACGTGGCTTTGCGGTTGTCGCAGATGAAGTTCGCAACCTGGCCAATCGTACCCATACTTCAACCATTGAGATTCAAACCGTTGTTGAACGCATTCAAAAAGGTTCAAGTAGTGCAGCTACTGCAATGAGAGACTCGCAAGAATTAACCAATAAAGTATCATCAGAGGCACAAAGTGCCATGGTATTATTCGATGAAATTATCGCTGCGATTAATGACTTTAGCCAATCGAACCAAGACATAACTGCGAAAACCAATGAGCAAAGCCAATTATCTCTCGATTTGAATCACCGAATTGATAATATCGCTAGCAATGCCAGCGAAAATGCAGATTTAACAAAAGCCTGTGTCGAAGTGAAAGAACAACTTTTAGTACAGGTGGGTACTTTAAAACAGCAAATTCAACGCTTTGGCGTATAAACTATTATCTTAGCTGCATAGCCAAAGCATAAAAATTTTCTTCATGTTGCACGATGGATGGGGAATGATTGTTTGATGTTTCACGATGCAATTGCAAGATTTTCCCATTTAAAACAGGATCTTGTATTGCTCAACTGACACCCATGGCAAGACATTGAGATGATGGATACCTTATATCCTTCAAGTCCCAAACTATGAATGTTCACCATGTAAACGCCAATGACAGGCACACTCGAGCCGAACATCTGCTCAATCAAATAGACTTCCCGGTCAAGTTGTGCCCTGACACGGGCGACGATCATAATAAAAATAATGCGGCAGTATAACCCATGCCATTCAAACCAAGACGAACCATTGCCCCCCAATGATTATTGATGTTTTGAGCGATCGGTTGAATAGCTCACGTGTTAAATAGCCGTTAGAAATGGACACAGTACGGATAAATTCAAAATAAGAGGATAAAACCGGAATATTTCAATCCTTAATGCTTGCAAGTCAATATTGCGGATCAACGAATGCAATTAACTTAAACAAATCTACCTAAGCACGAAATACCACCAGATTGAGCAGTAAAAATACCGCCATACTAACGACCGTTGTGAGCAACACATTCTTCGTTTTCCACGCCAAAAATCCAGCTAACAGAGCAGCCCAGATATACGGATTCGTTCGATCTAGCCACAACAGTTTGTCATGCGTAAATACAATCGGTGCCCAGATAGCTGTCAGCACTGCCGGTCCCGAATACCTCAATAGCCGCTGTAAGCTAGGCCTTAAGCGTACAGGCAATTTAGGTTCTAGAAAAAGATAACGGCTGAGGAAAACCAATGCAGCCATAGCCAGTATGGATAACATAATCATGACCGTTCCTCTTGCAGTCGTTCAGTCGCGTAACCTGCAATCATTGCACCAACACTCGCAATGATTAGCCCCCCATTCACATGGGCCACAGTTAGGCCTACAGACAGCACCATTGCGACCAAGACCGACACAACGACTGGTAAGCTCTTGATATTCGGCACGACGATGGCTATAAACGTCGCAGCAACCGCAAAATCTAGTCCGAATTCGTTCAACGCACTGATTTGACTCCCCACCACAATGCCAAATAACGTTGCGAAGTTCCAAACCAGATAGAAACTTAAACCAGCCCCGAGCGCGAACCATCGGTTAAATTGTTGTTCATTCCGGTGACTACATACAGCAAACAGTTCATCGGTTAACAAAAAACCGAGAATAAGTCGCCAACGGATGGGCAGCGGGCTTATTTTATCGCGCATCGACACGCTATAGAGAAAATGACGTGAGGTTATAAACAGCGTTGTGAGCAATAGTGTCATCAGCCCTGCTCCTGCTTTGATCATACCGATCGCAACTAATTGTGCTGAGCCAGCAAATAAAATCGCAGATAATCCCTGACTTTCAAATGGATTCAACCCAGCATCGATAGCGAATGAACCAGCGAGCACTCCCCAAGGCAAAACAGCCACACTCAACGGCAACATGGCAATGGTTCCTTGCCAGAGACAACGCAATTTAGATTCACTGAAAGAATACTTCGGAGAAATGGAACTATTCATAAAATCATCCTGACTTTGCACTCTGCATTATATACGACGGATGCGGTTTGCAGCCGAAATCGATTAAATCATAACATCCATCCCTGAGGCACATTCTTGTATAAAATTGCGATCTAAAATGATTTCCACCACTTCACGGAACACAAACTGGGGTGTTATTTCCGCCGCTTAGTAGGAATAGTCGATGCGCCATAGTCGTTTATTGCTTTCTCGTCCTTTCATTCCGCTTCATTATTTGATGGGCGTGTTGCTCATGAACGCATACGCCGAAGACCCACCAAACAATCACACTTACGAGCTGCTTATTTTTAAGTTGTCGCAAACAACATATAAAATAAGTTAAGGAAAGATAAAGCACATCAAAAAAGGGAAAATAAAGAGGGCAAGCAAAGCTATAAGCAATATATACCAAGGCGAAGACAGTGTGTCAGTGTCCCTGCAATCAGGGATCTAACCAAACGATTCATTCTCAAAAAGTTGCACTAACTCGTGAACCAGCCATGCGGCAGCCAGCAGATCAGCACTGCCGCCCGGACTTAAATGTTTAGCAATTAAATCTCGGTCAAACGCCATGAGTTCGCTCTCAAGATTAGGGTAACGATACCCACCTAATTTCAGTAAATAGCTCGCCCTATCCTGAACGAAACGCAACCCCTCAATGCCACCGCGATGAACTAAATTACTATCATCATTATTGGCCATAATCACCAACAAGGTGTGCCATAGCGCTTGCTCAGTAGCAACGCCTTCAATCAAACATTCACGATAGGCAGGAAGTGCATAATTCATTACCGTAGTTAATCCTGATGCAGCTTCACCACGAGCTCCCGTCAAACCATATTGCTGATACATTTGCTCACCAGCAGTTGCCGCTGCATGCTGCGTACAGCGTTTTAACTCGTCATAAACCAAGAACTGACAAGATTGACGAATCACCTCTTTGATATGCAATTCATCCACTTGAAGATGATTGCCTTGCAGCCAACCCACAGCTCCACAGATTAAGCCTAAATTAAAGATCATTCCCTTATGTGTATTTACCCCATGTGTCGCGCTGAACATCGCCTGCTCAGCTTCAACACCAATGGGACGTAATCCACTTAACAGCGCCGTCACAGGAAGATGAGCGTGAGCCGTTCCAGTATCAACAAACTGCGCAAAGTAAGGAACAATTGCATTGGCACTGACAACAAAGGTCGCCAATGTCATATCATCGTGAGAACCATTGTTGAGGGCATCAACCAGACCGGGTTTCGGGGTAAGATGAACTTCTAACATCATGGCATGGTAGGCCAAACGCGAGACAAGCTTGGGTAAGCTGAATGTCTGTGTACTTGGAGAAGAAGGAACGACCACCGTCGCCTCTTGGGGAAGATCGAATAATGAGTCAATCATAACATTCATAGTCATGAGTCATTTGCTCTATCTTCGCCAATAGCGTCGCTAAATCATGGCGACGTGAGCGAGCACACACTTTTGCGTCCTCGTCACAGATTAAACAGCGACGTTTTGCAATCTGTTCGTCTTCTCGAGAGATAATTTTTCCATCCACATCAATGACATCGAGATCCATTAGCCGTCCAAGAGGGTGGTCAGTCTCAATGGTCATCATGGCTTTTTTCAGCAGCTGAACAGACGGAGCTTGGATAACAATGAAAGCTTCTGGACCGGTATTCTCCATTACTTTTTGACAGTCAACAATCAGCCAACCTTGCTGTTGGCTCATCTTCTTGATTGCTTTGAGTCCAGCCTTCATGACAATCTGACTGGATGAATTCATTTTAACGGAACCGGGGATATTGACAGTAAATGAAACAAGAGGAAGAGAGTGGCATTTAAGCCACTCTTGTTGTTGTTTCACCCGAGTTTCTTTACGAGCAAGCATTTCATTTAAGCTTACCTCAGAACCGACTGAAAATGTCATGATACTTTTACCTGCTTAATCACATCAATGATAGAACCATCACGGTAATGCACGAAACCGACAGTACGCTTTTCAAACTCGAGTGGTTCAGGTTTGCCTGTTAGAAGTTCAGCGCGCTGTTGAAGTTCAGATATCTCAAACACGGGTAGACCCGCAGCAACAAAGCGCTCTTTCACCTCAGGGCGGTTAGGGTTTACCGCAATTCCTTGGTCAGTCACCAATACATCGATCGTTGAACCGGGAGTGACCACATTAGTGACTTTCTCAACGACGGTTGGAATACGGCCGCGAACGAGTGGCGCAACAATAATAGCAAGATTAGCAGCTGCTGCTGTATCACTATGACCACCTGATGCCCCACGAATCACACCGTCAGAACCAGTAATCACGTTAACGTTAAATTGAGTATCAATTTCTAACGCACTCAAGACCACCACATCGAGCCGATCCACAACGGCACCTTTTGATGATGGGTTTGCGTATTCGTTAGCTGAAATCTCAATATGGTGAGGGTTGCGAGATAGAGAATCTGCAGCCACTGAGTCAAAACATTGTACATCCATCAGATAATCGATCAAACCCTGTTCGTGCAAGTCTACCATCGTCGCGGTGATGCCACCTAACGCAAATGAAGCACGAATATTATCACGAATCATTTTATCTTTCAGGAAACGAGTGACCGCCAGAGACGCACCACCAGAACCCGTTTGCATTGAGAACCCGTTATAGAAATATCCCGAATTTTCGATGACGTCAGCACAGTATTTTGCAATCAGCAATTCGCGAGGATTCGTCGTCATGCGAGTCGCATCTCCCCCGATTTTGCTCGGATCCCCCACTTCATCAACTTTTACCACCGCATCCACATTATCTTGATGGATAGACGCAGGATAGGCTGGATACTCAACCAAAGATTCAGTAAGCATCACCACTTTGTCTGCGTACTCAGCATCTACTTTGGCATAGCCTAAAGAACCACAAATAGATTTGCCTTTAATACCGTTGGAATTACCAAACTCATCACAACAAGGGACGCCAATAAACGCCATATCGATGTGGATTTTTCCTGATTGGATGAGGTGGGCACGACCACCATGAGAATAGATATGTACCGGCTCGTCAAGCAGACCACGGGAAATTTCTTCGGCTAATTGTCCACGAATACCTGAGGTATAAATTTTCGATACCACACCGTTTTTGATGTGCTTCACCAAAGGAGAATGAACATCAGTTAATGAACTGGGAGCTAAGGTGAGGTTTTTAATACCTAACTCAGCAATCACATCCATCACCATGTTAATGGTTTTATCTCCGCCACGGAATGCGTGATGAAAAGAGATCGTCATCCCATCTTTTAAGCCCAATGCTTGGATCGCTTCAGGAAGCGATGCTTGCATTTTCCGACTTTTTTTATCAGCCTCATTGACTAAATGTGGCGTCAATTTCAACGCTTCAGTATAAGGAGTTAAAGAATAACGTTCCATCTCTTCAACAGTGAGGGGATTATTTAAAGTACTAACACTCATGACACTACCTTTACTGTTTGATACCAGATTCAGCACGTTGAAGTGTCCAGCGTGCACGTTCAATAATTGGACTATCGACCATTTTACCGTTTAGGGATGCTACCCCTAAGCCCTTTGCAGCCGCTTCTTCTGCGGCTTCGAGCACCGCATTTGCATAATGAACTTCTTTCTGGGTAGGCGAAAAAACATTGTGAACTAGGTCAATTTGGCGGGGATTAATCAGTGATTTACCATCAAAGCCCAATTGTTTGATCAGCTCAGCTTCTTGGATGAAGCCAGCTTCGTTATTGGCATCTGAATAAACCGTATCAAATGCCATGATGCTAGCGGAGCGAGCGGCTTGGAGAATTGAACAACGCGCAAATAACAACTCTATCCCTTCAGGCGAGCGTTGCGTTCTTAAATTGCGAACATAGTCCTCGGCGCCAAGAGCAATACCCATCAAACGTTTTGAGCTATGCGCGATATCCACACAATTATTGATCCCTTGGGCACTCTCAATAGCCGCCAATAACTGAGTACTACCGACTTCGCGACCACAAGCAGCCTCAATCTGTTCGATGGTTTTTTCCATTTCAATAACATCGTTTGCGGTGTCGGTTTTAGGCAGGCGAACACAATCGGCCCCACCCCGAACAACCGCATTCAAGTCTTTTAAACCAAACTCTGATTCCAAAGGATTCACACGAACAACGGTTTCAATGTCTTGGTACATTGGGTGTTGCAAAGCGTGGAAAACCAACATCCGGGCCGTATCTTTTTCACGTAGCGAAACAGAGTCTTCCAAGTCGAACATTAACGTATCTGGCTTATAGATAAACGTGTTGCTCAGCATGGCTGCATTAGCGCCGGGAACAAACAGCATACTGCGACGAAGTTTACTCATGACATAACACTCCAATCAATATCTTGTTCAGCACAAGCACGTAATACCGCGGCTTGCACGCGCGCTTTGATGACACAATCTAACGCCCCTTTGTCTTCAATAATGATCTTGGCATTGGCCACTTTCATGTTCGACAAAGTTGCCAATACAACTTGACGAATTTTCTTACCAAACTGCTGCTCGACGGGACTGTCTAGAGACAAGTCAATGCCGCCATTCACATTTGGTTCGATACGGACCTGAAGATCACTGGATTCCAGTGTTCCCGCAAAAGCGGGATGAGAAATTTTCATGGGTTCGACCTTGATGAATAGTTTGTAAAATATCACCAGCACTACATTCACAAGAGTATTAGCGCCTAAGCACAAACATAACTTGGTGCTTTTTCACTCTGAACACTGTAGTGCTGATTGATGTAGGAATACGTCGTTTGTGGTACAAGACTGCGCACCGCAGGAATATCTGCGCTACGCAGTAGGTCACGAACTCTTGACGCCGAGATAGGTGCATTCCCTTTCTGACACCGTTCAATCTCCACCACTTCTATTGCCGGCCCGCTGGCTTCTTTAAGATCTTTTTCCAGCCATTGATGCATAGCTTGGTTGTAATGTCGGGTCACCGGACAAAAGGGCTCACTACCTGCAAAACGGTGGGTTATTCCAAGCGCAGGAGCGATCGCGTTGCGGAAAATTTTTAGATCAAGCCCGGTCTGGGCATCGTTGATGACTTGTTGATCTTTAATGAAGTAAGTTGGGAACGTCGCTTTCGAAATAATGTAAGTAGATCCGATATGAATTGTCAGGTTTTTTAAATGATGAGTGCCAGAACAGATCATCGCTAAGCGACTCTCAAAGGAGAATTCATTCCCTTCTTCTTGAACAGCAAATAGATGAACCCAATCACACTGCTCACACGCTTGCTCAACTAAATATTGATGGCCCAGAGTAAATGGATTGGCATTCATCACAATGCTCCCAATACTCTGTCCTTGCACTTTTTTAGTCGCAAGCTCCCGACAATAGGTGCTAATCCGTTTAGGGCTGTTTTCCATTAACGCCACATTCGGCTCTACTGTTTCGACCAAGAAGAAGCCACATCGACGAAACATAGGCACATTGCAGGGTTTGGTAAACAGGAAAAGGTTAAATCGACCTAACTCATATGCCCAGTTGGTCAATTCGCTCATTAACGTCAGTGCAAACCCAGTTCCTTGCAATTCGGAGGAAATAGCAATGGACTTTAAAACATTACCGGCTATCCCCCCACAAGCAATAATGCTCATACCTTGCCGATAAGCGACAAGGAATCGATCTTCGTCTTTATCAATCTCTAAATGATGTAGAGACAAAAATTGCCTAACAGAGCGTATTTGTTTGCTCTGCTTGATGGATATTCTAGAAAAACTGTAACTCTGCCACATCACCATCACATACCTCACCTATCTCTTTACGGGAGCAATAGTGCGTGGTTTGAGCCATAAAAATATCGAGCTAAATCACTTTCTTACTCAGAGTAAAAGTACTTTATGATTTTAATGTCTTTAATTTGTAACTAACTGAAAAAAAAATAATTTTTTTAAAAATCATAAAATTCATTGAGTGTTTAAACTCCACTTTAATCAATGACTACTTTCACAAATATACAAAAATTAATCCCATACATTAATGGGGTGTCCTTAACCTGCTGGATAATAAAAATGAACGAAAAAACCCTACATATAAGTACAAATGCATCGACTTCAAGCGGATTGTCATTCACAAGCTTTAAAGTGTTTGGGATCCCTCTACCACTTTTTGCTGTATTGACAGCCATTATCGTCATTGCACACTTTACGAATACCCTTCCAAACAATATCGTCGGTGGCTTTGGTTTTATGTTTGTGGTGGGAGCTATATTTGGTGAAATAGGCAAACGACTACCTATTTTTAATAAATATATCGGTGGTGCACCGGTGATGATTTTCTTAGTTGCAGCTTGGTTCGTACAAATGGGTTGGTTGCATCAAAGTGAGGTCACAACCGTTAGCCTCGTCATGAAAAAAACCGGGTTTTTAAACCTTTTTATCGCCGTCTTAATCACCGGTTCTATTCTTGCGGTAAACCGTAAACTGCTGCTGCGCTCATTCGCTGGCTACATTCCAACCATCCTTGCAGCCGTGGCTGGTGCATCTTTACTGGGTGTACTAGGCGGTTTGGCTTTTGGGATTACCCCATCCAAAATGATGATGATGTATGTCCTACCCATCATGGGTGGCGGTAACGGCGCAGGGGCAATTCCCTTATCAGAAATTTATGCTTCTGTAACCGGTGGCTCAAAAGAACAGTATTACTCTGTTGCGATTGCGATTCTGACCATCGCAAACGTCATTGCGATTATCGCGGCAGCAGTTTTAAATGGTTTAGGTCAAAAATATCCGAGCATAACGGGTAATGGCGAATTAATTCGTAATTCAAAATTTGATGTTAAAGCAGAAGAAAAAAGTCTCAATGTCACACCACGCGATATTGCGATTGGCCTAATGCTCGCAGCTTGTATTTATACGCTCTCATATTCACTGTCAAAACATATATTGCCCGGCTTTGGTAATGTCAAAATCCATACCTTTGCCTATATGGTGATTATTGTTGCCATTATAAATGGGATTGGCTTATGTCCAGATGAAATAAAAGAAGGAGCAAAACGCTTATCTTCATTCTTCTCCAAACAACTTCTCTGGTTACTCATGGTCGGTGTTGGTATTGCTTATACGGACCTAGGAGCGGTAGTCAGTGCCATTACCTTCACGAATGTCATTCTAGCTGCACTTATCGTACTAGGTGCTATTGTCGGTGCATCTCTAGCAGGCTGGACGATGGGCTTCTATCCCGTGGAATCTTCAATTAGCGCGGGTTTGTGCATGGCGAACCGTGGAGGTTCAGGTGACTTAGAGGTACTGGCCGCTTCGAACCGTATGAACCTTTTATCTTACGCTCAAATGTCCTCTCGTCTGGGTGGCGGTATCGTACTGGTCATTGCAAGTGTGGTATTTGGGATGATGATGTAACCACTCCTCTGGCGCGCGATGCGCGCCTTTTCTCTCGCTGTCGGAAAAAATAGCTATGCAAGAAACATCGTTACTTATGCAGGGTATTAACCTGCTCACTCTCGGAATGGGATTTGTCTTCATCTTCCTTATCTTTTTGGTCTTTGCAACCACTGCAATGTCGAAGCTTATTATACGATATGCCCCCTCTTCAGAGCCCAAAGCAAAAACAAAAATTCAGTCTGCACCTGTATCTAATCCTATACCCAGCGACCAATTAATTGCCGTATTGGCTAGCGCGGTACATCACCACCGAGCGCAAAGACAAGCTAATTAAAATAATACAAAAATATCACAAAGGAGAATTTTTAGATGACTCAGGCAACCAAGCATATTGGTATCACTGACGTCGTATTACGCGATGCTCACCAATCTCTATTTGCAACTCGTCTTCGCATAGAAGATATGCTTCCTATAGCTCAGCAACTCGATGATATCGGCTACTGGTCACTCGAATGTTGGGGCGGTGCAACCTTTGACAGTTGTATTCGCTTCCTGGGCGAAGATCCATGGGAACGCCTCCGAGCATTGAAAAAAGCCTTGCCTAAAACACCACTACAAATGCTACTGCGTGGTCAAAACCTACTGGGTTACCGACACTATGCTGATGATGTAGTTGATACATTTGTTGAGCGTGCGGTGAAAAATGGGATGGATGTCTTTCGCATATTCGATGCGATGAATGACCCACGCAACATGCAACAAGCGATTCGAGCTGTAAAAAAACAAGGGGCTCATGCACAAGGCACATTGAGCTACACCACCAGCCCTGCGCACGATTTACAGACATGGGTCAACGTGGCGCAAGAGTTGGCTAAAGAGGGCGTTGATTCTATTGCAATTAAAGATATGTCGGGGATTTTAACACCTTATAAAGCAGCAGAATTAGTCTCCACATTGAAAAAACAAGTCGATGTTGAACTGCACCTACACTGTCACTCGACCACCGGCATGGCAGACATGACGTTACTTAAAGCGATAGAAGCTGGCGTTGACCGCATTGATACCGCGATATCAAGCATGAGTGGTACTTATGGCCACCCAGCAACCGAATCTTTAGTCGCAGCATTACAGAACTCTGGCTACGACACGGGATTAGATCTTCATCAACTGGAAAAAATCGCAGCTTACTTCCGAGAAGTACGCAAGAAATATCATCAATTTGAAGGCCAGATGAAAGGTTCTGACTCTCGCATTTTGATTGCGCAGGTTCCGGGCGGCATGCTCACCAATATGGAAGGTCAGTTAAAACAGCAAAATGCACTAGATAAACTGGATCAAGTATTAGAAGAGATCCCTCGCGTTCGTGAAGATCTAGGCTTTATTCCCTTGGTCACTCCAACCTCACAAATTGTTGGAACGCAATCAGTTATTAACGTGTTAATGGGTGAACGTTACAAAACCATCACCAAAGAAACAGCCGGCGTTTTAAAAGGCGAATATGGCCGAACTCCGGCACCTGTTAACACCGCTCTACAAGAACGTGTTCTTAATGGTAAGGAAGCCATCACTTGTCGTCCTGCCGATAAACTCGCACCGGAAATGGTTGAGTTACAGCAAAGTGTTGCCCAACAAGCCAAAGAAAAAGGCATTCAACTGAGCGAAAACACCATTGATGACGTATTAATGGTCGCTCTATTTGATCAGGTTGCATGGAAATTCCTCGCTAATCGTCACAACCCAGATGCATTTGAACCTACACCTCAAGCCAAAAATAAGGATGAAAAACCCGTGGCGAACGCTAAAGCTCCAACTGACAACGATGTTTATACCATTACGGTTAACAACCAAAGCTACGTGGTAAAAGTCACCGAAGGGGGTGATATTAGCCAAGTGTCAACGGCATCGCTCCCGGCAGCGGCTCCAACGCCAACGCCTGCAACATTAACGGCTGACCCAGGTGAAGCCATGAATGCGCCTCTTGCTGGTAACATCTGGAAAATTAACGCCAAACCAGGTGAAAAAGTCACTGAAGGTGATGTGCTGTTAATTCTTGAAGCGATGAAAATGGAAACCGAAATCCGCGCTCCTCACACCGGCACCATAAGTAGTATTGACGTGAACGAAGGCGACTCAGTTCAAGTCGGGGATTCTCTGCTGGTTTTAGCATAATTTAAGGTAAGGTAGTTACCACTATGATGGATAATATCATCGCAATGGTGAATGACTTTGGCTTCTTCCACCTGAATTGGGGACAAGCCATCATGATAGTGATCGGGCTTTTGTTGCTCTATCTTGCTATTGTGAAAAAATTCGAACCATTACTGCTCGTTCCAATTGGTTTTGGCGGCATTTTATCGAATCTGCCGGATGCAGGACTTGCTATGTCGGCCGTAGAAAATGCGCTGCATGCAGCCAAACCCGATGTCCTTGCCACATTTGCACAGGTACTCCATGTGGGGAGCGCGACTAGCGTCGCTGCACTCAAAGCTGCGATTCATTCAGCAACCCCTGCTCAGCTAGCTAATTTACATCTGTTGGCAGAGCAATTCTCTTACACAAACGGAATGTTATATCAGTTCTATAGTGTGATCATTGCATCTGGTGCAGGCCCATTAGTGATCTTTATGGGAGTCGGTGCCATGACTGACTTTGGCCCGTTATTGGCAAACCCCAAAACCTTACTGCTAGGAGCTGCGGCCCAATTCGGTATCTTTACCACTATTCTTGGGGCATTAGGTTTAAGCTCGTTAGGAGTGATGCACTTCAGTGTTCCTCAAGCGGCGGCTATCGGTATCATTGGTGGCGCTGACGGCCCAACAGCAATTTACGTATCCAGCTTGCTCTCCCCTGAACTACTCGGAGCGATTGCAGTTGCTGCATATTCATATATGGCGTTGGTCCCGATGATCCAACCCCCCATCATGCGCGCATTAACCACTAACGCCGAGCGTCAAATTCAAATGCGTCAGTTACGTCAAGTCCATAAATTGGAAAAAATCCTTTTTCCATTGATGTTATTGATTTTAATCGCGATGTTACTGCCTTCGGCAACACCATTACTAGGCATGTTCTGTTTCGGTAATTTGATGCGTGAATGTGGCGTAGTCGAGCGTTTATCAGATACTGCACAGAATGCATTGATCAATATCGTAACTATCTTCTTAGGCCTATCTGTCGGTTCTAAATTGATGGCCGATAAATTCTTGCAACCGCAAACCATCGGTATTTTGTGTTTAGGGATCATCGCTTTTTGTGTGGGTACTGCAGCTGGTGTCTTAATGGCCAAGTTGCTAAACCGCTTTAGTAAAGATCCGATCAACCCATTGATTGGCTCTGCCGGCGTTTCTGCTGTCCCGATGGCCGCTCGCGTATCCAACAAAATTGGTCTTGAAGCAAACCCTCAAAACTTCTTATTGATGCATGCAATGGGCCCTAACGTAGCTGGTGTAATCGGCTCTGCTGTTGCTGCCGGGGTTATGATCAAATACGTATTAGGTTGATCTACACCATATTTTTTTGAAAATTTTAATATATTTGACTGGGGTATAGACTCCAGTCAAATTTTATATTTTATAACCACCGCATACTCTCGTCATGGCGATCAAACTTTTATCTTCTTTACAGACATATATCTTTCAGAAGCTTTCTTTCCAGCGAAGGGTATTTTTTTTACTTCTTGCGGTTGTTGCAGCTCAGCTATTGTTGGTAGCGATATTCTTCCACCATTCATTGAGTAGCAGCCTTGAGTATCAGATCAAAACCAAAGCACTGATTCAAGCGCAAGAGATTGCTAGTGACCCAGACTTCATTACATTACTTAAAGAGAAAAATATCCCTAAAATTCAGAAAGATGTGGCCAGGCTCCAGAAAATAACTGATGCTGATTTTATTGTTGTTGGCAATCAAAAAGGGATTCGTCTCGCTCACCCTGAAAAATATAAAATTGGGTTACCAATGGTAGGCGGCGATAATATTAAAGCACTCAAATATGGTACCAGTTATACCACCATAAAGAAGGGTAGTTTAGGTCTTTCGATTCGTGGAAAAGCAGGCATTAAATTGCCAAACGGAAAGATCATTGGCGTAGTTTCGGTTGGATATTTACTGGATAGCGTAAGCTACTGGTTACTGTTCTATTCCTACCCCGTCATCTTTGCTCTTATCGTACTGATGATCTTTTCTTCGCTTGGGGCATGGTTACTTACTCACCATATTAAGCAGCAAATGTTTGATATGGAACCAGAAGAAATTGCCATGAGCTTGCATCTGCAAAAATCAATCTTACAAAGTATTTATGAAGGAACCATCGCTGTGAGTCGACAAGGTGAGATTCTTTCGGTCAATACCAAGGCTCTCAATACATTGGGGATCCCCCACCCACCGGAATTTCTAATTGGTCAACCGATTGAAGAGTATGTCACACCTTGTGAGTTTTTCCTGGGTGCCAATGCCTTCGGTAAGTATGAATCAAAAACCGAAGAACTCATGCAAGATGAATTGATCACCTGTAATGGTGAAACATTAGTTGCCAACCGCGTTAATATCGAAGATGGTGATGCACATATCGGTTGGGTCGTCAGTTTTAGAGAGCGCAATGATTTCAATGCGCTCACGTCGCAAATTTCACAGATCCGCCAACACAATGAAAATTTAAGAGTGATGAGCCACGAGTTTGCGAATCGGCTTTCAGTGATTGGGGGATTAATTCAGATTGGTGCCTACGACCAAGCAATTAGCACCATTCGTCAAGAAGCCCAGCAACAGCAAAAATTGGTCGACTTTATCGCCAAAACTTTTCAATCCAAGGTGATTGCGGGACTGTTACTTGGAAAATATACCCGGGCTAAAGAGCTCGGACTCAATTTAGAATTTGACCCAACCTGCCAGTTAGAGCAGGAACCGACGTGTATGACGTCAAATGAATTAGCCGCTATTTTAGGTAACTTATTGGATAATGCATTTGAAGCAACACTCAAAAACCCACGCAGTAATAAGGTGATTACTTTACTATTAACTTCTTCTGGGGAAGAACTTGTGATAGAAGTGGCTGACAATGGCACTGGTATTGCCCACGATATTTCTGAAACTCTTTTCTCCAAAGGCGTCTCCAGTAAAAATCAACCCGGTCACGGCATTGGATTGTATTTAGTCCACCAATACGTGACCCAAGCGGAAGGGACCATATTGCTCGATGAAGCAGAGCCTCAAGGAACAATATTTTCAATTTTTATACCCAATAAAAGCTGAATATGAGAGCTGAATATGATGGAACAAATTGATGTACTGATCATTGAAGATGAGCCCAATATCGCTGAAATACATAACTTTTATCTACAGCGTATGAATCGATTCAGGCCAGTTGGTGTCGCTAAGACCGTGGCTGATGCTCGTAACATGATTCGAATTCTTAAACCTAAGCTGATTTTGCTTGATAACTTTCTACCCGATGGCAAAGGGATTGAATTATTAAAAGAGCTAACATCAGTTACCCACCCTGCGGATGTAATATTCATTACCGCAGCATCCGATATGGATACCGTACGTGAAGCTGTGCGTTGTGGGGTATTTGATTACTTGCTTAAACCCATTGCTTATGACCGATTGGAAGACTCACTAGAGCGCTATTTGAAATATATCAGCTCACTCAAAGCTAATGATAATGTGAACCAGCGTCATGTAGATGAGCTCTTTAACTTTCAGGCTAAAACTCAGCACCTCGAAGCCCTGCCCAAAGGCATCGATGAGTTAACGCTAGAAAAACTTAAAGAGATTTATTTTCAGCATGATCAAGCGTATACCGCAGAATCATTAGGCAAAGCCATCGGCATCAGTAAAACTACTGCTCGTCGCTACTTAGAGTATTGCGTGAACAGTGGTTTTCTTGAAGCGCAAATAGTGCATGGGAAAGTGGGACGCCCCGAGCGTGTATACCAGAAAAAACGTTAAATATCGTTTTTTCTGGTACGCAATGACCAATAACACTAGTTCTTTACCTGAAGTAACAGAGAGGGATTGCAGTTAAAATTGCTTAAATAATGGTATTACCACCATGAGGCCGATTCTTCTATAAAATTGCTCAGAATAATTTTTGCGATTTAATGTTGAATGTATTGCTTAGGCGTGATTCCCATCGCTTTTTTAAAATGGCGATGGAAATGGCTTTGATCGTGAAAACCACAATCCTGTGCGGTATCCGAAATGGAACGCCCCGCTTTAAGTAGCTTACGGGCATAACGCAGTCGGGTCTGGATTTGGTACGCATGGGGCGGATAACCAAACTGCTTTTGAAATGCTCGAACCAGGTGAAATGGACTGATGTTCGCCAATTTAGCCAGCTCTTCCAGCGACACATCGGCCTGCGGATAATCATCGAGAAACTCTTTCACCCGCATTAATTGTTGCTGAGATTTAGATGTTTCAACAAGCTTAGGCGGTGTTTTACCATAACGCAGCATTAACTTCACTAAACTGGCGTACACGAGCGTTTCTCTTAGCATACGGTTTTCCGATTGCGCTAACGTATTAAAAACCAAACGAAATTGATTGGCCAGTTCCGGATCATACACCACAGCATTAGGGAAATAAGGCGCTCCATAACTGGCATTGCCTAATTCTTGGTTAATAGCCTGAAACTGTTCGGGTAATGGGTACATCGCTTTATAAGCCCAGCCACCTTCTACCGCTGAATGACCAGTATGCATCTCATCGGCATTCACCAGAATAATTGCGTCTTGTGGGGCAACATGATTACTTCCCGTTCGGTAGAAACACTGAGCACCGCGTTCAATGACACCGATCGTATAACCTTCATGACTGTGGCGAGAAAAGTTCTGCCGCTCATACTGGGCATCCAGCAGTTCTATGCCGCCAAGTTCATCTGCTACCTGAAACCTCGCTCTTTCTTTTGATTTTAAGGCACTTTGTTGGTCCATAATCCACTCTTAGCACAATGAATTTTCAATTTACTGCAAACTGTCCTTGGTGTTTTGTACAAAATTGCTCATCCCTGAATTTAACTTCAAAGTGTGACACGCTCAACTATCAAACACCTGTTGCCATTTCTTTGAAAATAACAGCTGGCGGCTTGAACGTTAAACACTTTTTGGACAGTGATTCATCCTTGATTGAGCAAAATGAGTGTTACCAATCGTGACTGCTCTCTCCAGCCCGTCGTTTTTCAGAGATTGTATCAACAGGCCATTTGCGTTGTGATTGCTGCCTCGTTCCCAAAAGCAATATACTTGAGGCAAGAGTGGCGGCTAGTTCGGTTTCTTTTCAACTTACGATATATCGGTGACACTTCCCTTTTAGCCATTTCAGAGACTGCAATTGCCAATTTCCAAAGGCTGAAATCGGGTTTATCCCCTACCGTTTTATCCAATAGGATTTATGACTTCGTTCAACCAACATGCTCAACACGTTGCTCTGTTATTTTCCAAGAACTCAGTATTCTCCAGCCTTTATCAGGTATCTACGGGACTAAGGTACTCTTCAATCGATATGCTATAAAAATTGTTGAATCAACTTAATAACCGACAAAATAAAAACAGAGTCTCTTAATGGCCTGATCCACAATTAAGTATTTCTTTGCAGAATACTGACCCACAAGTTTACCCACGTTTGACCTTGCTACAAAAGGTCTAAAGATTCTGTCTAAATAGAACCACTACGCAGCGGCGAAACTAACTCATTGCGATACTGCATCATCCAGTGAGCGAGTGAATCCAACGTTGGTTTTAACGTTATGCCTAAATCGGTTATGCGGTATTCAACTCGCGGTGGCATCTCTGGGTAGACAGTTCGACTGACAAGACCAATCTTTTCAAATGCACGTAATTGTTTTGTAAGTTCCTTCTGAGTAATTGCGCCTATCGCTCTTTGTAGCTAGCCAAAACGGATCACATCATTCGTGACAATCAATCGGTATAAAATCGGGATTGCCCATTTACCTGAAGCAATATTTATAAATAGGTTCAGAACTGCTCATAGATGGCGGAATCAGAACCCTATAAACCTGTACTATTTTGCAACAATAGCCAATAGAAATGAGTATGATGTAACATGCTAAAAAATATCAAGAATGACAATATATGGCAGTGAGGGAGAACAGCCTGACTTTATCACTGACTAGCGCTCAGGGTTTTACAATCGACGGAAATAACACAATTTTTACCTTGTTTTTTAGCTTGATATAAAAAATGGTCGGCAAGATCTATCGCTTGATTCAAATTATCATAATCACAAGGTTTTAATTCAACCAGTCCAATACTCACACTTAACTCGGGAATGTCATCCACTTGCTCACTATCAATAACCGCGGAGCTTAATCGTTGCCTTATCTGTTCAACAAGCAAACGGGTTTCAGAAAATGGCCGGGTTGTATATAGAATGAATTCTTCACCGCCGTATCGCGCAAAAACGATTTCATTACTCGCAGGCAGGATCGATTTAATAACCACCCCAATATGGCGTAAACAGTCATCCCCAAATATATGACCATAATTATCATTAATCGACTTAAAATCATCCACATCTAACATGGCAATACAAAATTTTTTCGAAAGATGGCAAATCTGATCCCAAACTGAATTAGCATGCCGGTCAAAAGCAGCTCGGGTAAGCGCCCCTGTCAAAAAGTCGGTATTCGCCAGCCGTTTAACTTCGTCTTCGGCAAGCTTACGCCGAGTGATATTGTGGTGAGAAATCACTAAATAACATCGTTTAGCAAAATACATACGTTTTAATGAAACAATAAACCATAGTTTCTCTTCTGGGCTATGACATGGATATTCACATTCAAAATACTCCACCTTCCCCGCTAGCATTTGCTCTATACCTTCAATAATCCGTTTTGAAACAAGATCCTCTTGAGGGGCGTCATGACAAGCGTCTAAATAATTTACCCCTATCCAGTGTGAGCGCTCTAGTACGAGTTCATTATCACACCCAAACTGTATCCATGATGCATTGACGTACACAATATCCCCTGACGCATTGATAATACAAATGTTATCAGATAACGTGTCAAAAGCTGCATTTAAGAAGTCGTAGTCAACAATATCCATAAAACATATAAACCAAAATTGATGTAAATAATGATCACTATTATTTTATTTGTGATCAGGTTTTATTAAACATTTAGATTAATTAACGGGTTATTTTATACGGTCTAATTGCCAACTTACGCAACTCAGTATTCACCGTTTGCTTAGCTCTAATAAAGTTGTAATGATACCATCAAGCTGATATTGCTAAAACTAAATAGCTACAATACATAAGATATGTTTAATTTAGGTGCATTTTATGGGTTAATTCCAATTTAATCTATATAATATTAGTCATTTCGATTACTGATTGTACCTTGACCTACTCGATCATTGGATCAGACAAGCTGCACCCGCACTTGTCTGGCTACCGTTTTAGATCTCAGGTAAAGCATTCCGAATAGACATCTAGACTGATATAAAAGAAATAATATAACAACTTGTCACTATGGAGTCTCGTCCAAATCCCGAACAAAATATTTTTCTCATTATACCCTTATAAAACAAATAGATAAAAGATTGATAAACGCTATAACTTATTTCTGTAAAGCGTATAAAATAAGTGCTATAGCCACACAAAATAAAGAAATTTTAAGTGATAATACGCTTAGCAACAGGCCTCGTGTAATGTATTTGCTTAAAGCACATAGCAATCTTATGGCAACGTTGCTCTGATTTGAGATAATAAGACTATCACCATTCAATCTTAAAAATAAACTATATAAATGACACTGCTATCAACATATAAGCTTTAAACCCACAGACATAGTAAGTACATATACAATACAGATCAGTACTCCTCTTGGCAAAGTAACTCACTAAAACGTTATTTTTATACTCTCTAACGTGATTAATTCTATTACTGTCATGAATCTTCGATGGTTATGATGCATCAGCTTATATATTAGGAATCAATATGTTAAAAGTATGACTAAGAATATTATTCTTATCTGTAAAATAGTAGAAATCAAAATATAATACTAATTATTTTAAAAACACCAAATAAGTAGCTTCCCAATCAATTAATGAATAAATTAATCACTAACATAACGATAAGTAAAAATTAATATAACGATTCTATTTAATTCTAATAAAAACTATGACAAGCCAATCATTCAAGAGGTTGGTGAATATATTCAGGCTCAAAGAAATGAGTGAAATATCTATATGGAAGAAGCGATATCTTCACTCGATATTCCAATTGTCGGTATAAAATGCTCTTATGAATGAACGGATGATCACCCTCACATTCCCTATGTAGCAACGAATAGTCAGGCTTTGATAGGTGCAGCATTTCAACATTTATCAGAAAAGGGCTTACAGAATTTCGATTGTTATGGATTGTCGGCTCAAAGCATTATCGCTGGGCTCATGAACGTCATAGAGCATCACAATATCATCAATGAAAATAGTTACTCTGGATCCCTCTATTTAGGTCATGAAACAAATATAAAAATATGGCGTACGATATGAATAGGCTGGCAGAATAGATACTCAATTGTCTTTGGCTTATTCACGCCAACGCCAATAGCCAGAACTCAGGTTGGATATTAGAGAGGTTTATATTTTGATAGGCAATATTAATGGTGGGTCGAAATTGCCCCAACCCACCATAATGAGCATCACAATGCCAATTGAACCAAAACAATTGGCATTTATAGCAGCAAAGCTAACTAGCCTTGCTCTTTATAACGATGCGCCATGTTATTGGCAGCAACCATCGCATTATAGACATCCGTTTCAGACACAGATTTGACCATATTGCCCATCGTATCGTCTTTATCACAGGCAATCGCGGCAACTTTACGCCACTCTGATTCCACAAATTTTTGTAGACCCATATCCTCGAGTGTTAACGGCAATCCTGCGGTTTTAATAATGCGGACAACATTATCGATCTCTTCCTTAGGCGCATTTTCCAGCACTAGCTGAGTCAGCAGGCCAAATACCACTTTCTCACCATGCTGTGCTTTGTGCAGATCGGGAACTGCTGACATCCCATTGTTCACTGCGTGTGCCGCAGCAAGACCGCCAGACTCAGCACCAACACCACTTAAATAAATGGTTGCTTCTATCGTTTGTTCAAGTGCCGGTGTCGTCACTTTATTTTTCAGAGCGTCCATGGCAGCAGCCACGTTTTCACTCAAAACCTCATAACATAAGCGAGCCAAACCCAGACCGGTTCGTGATGGTTTTTTCAATACCAAATTCACACCGTCACACGCATAACAAGCGCGGGCTTCAAAGTAGGTTGCTAACGCATCCCCAACTCCAGCCGCGAAGAAACGCACCGGGGCTCCCGCCAAAATATCGGTATCGGCAATCACTGCATCAGGGTTTTGAGGTAAGAATAGGTAATGATCGAACTCACCCTCTTGGGTATAAATCACCGATAAAGCCGTACATGGCGCATCTGTAGAAGCAATGGTAGGATACAAGATGACTGGTAATTTTTGGTGATATGCGGTCGCTTTGGCTGTATCCAACGTTTTACCACCGCCAATCCCCACGATGACATTAGCGTTCGTTTCTTTTGCCAAAGCAATATTACGATCGATTTCTTGTTGCGTGCACTCATACTGAAATTTTTCAGCTACCGCAGTCAAGCCCTCGGTATTTTCAATCGCAGAAATAGCTTCCTGTTCAACTTTAGAAAGAATAAATTCATCACAGATGATAAATGCATTATTGCCAAAATCTTTGACATAGTCAGGTAGCTGAGCCAATAAATTAGTGCCAATAACAAACTTTTTAGGTGATGTGACGGATCGTGGCGTCATATTATGTTCCTCGTTAGTTCACAAATTACTTACATATAGTAGTCCCTATCTTATTGATATTCTATGAGTTTGAACATATTCTTCACATTTATTGGCAAAAATAACAGTTCTTGAAGAAAACACCCGAATGATTGCGGTTTGCTTGCTAGGGACTGTTGACCTTTTGTGATTAGTTTTGCAGAAATCTGAGAGGGATTTAGGCAAGGCAAACGTTGTGCCGTGTAGTTATTCTCCACAAAGAACGTTTAACGCTGGATAAATTCCTCTCAGATACTGCCCTTGGGGTTCATTTAAACGCATCCTGAACTTTGTTGCCCCCTGCTTGCTTCACTCATTAAGCGACGCAGGGTGCGCCGCGTTCAAAATGCGTTTAATTTGAACAAAATTCAACCACCAAAGGTCAACAGTCCCTAGGTGTTTGGCAATAAAAGTTGACGGTCTATCGAACAGGAGTTTATGACTCCAGTTGCACAATTTAGAGAGCATTGTGCAATCGCATTAAAAAGGCACCCAAAGGTGCCTTAAAAAGCCTACGCTTAACGACTAACATCGCAATACAAGCTATTTCGTAAGCTTAAATTTTCTAACTTGTACAATCAGCTTCTGAGACATCTCATTTAAGTGCTTCGCCTGCATAGAACCTTCCTCTGAATCCTCATTTAAACGCTCAGAAATAACCTTAATAGACTCAGTGTTAGCATTAATCTCTCTACTAACCACAGCTTGCTCTTCTGCTGCGGTAGCAATCTGAGCGGCCATGTTATTGATTGCTTCGGTGTATTTTTTGATCTCTTTGAAGCTATCGGCAGCATTACTGGTATCCTCAACACTCTGGATAGCCAAATTGTGACACTGATTCATGACCTCAACCGCCTCGGATGTTGTTCCTTGAAGTTTTTTGATCATTTGGCTTATTTCTTCTGTCGAAGTTCGAGTTCTTGCGGAGAGCGAGCGCACCTCATCCGCCACAACAGCAAACCCCCGCCCTTGCTCTCCAGCACGAGCAGCTTCGATAGCGGCATTCAGCGCCAGCAGGTTAGTTTGTTCGGCAATATCATTAATTGATGAGACTATCGTAGTGATCTGTTCGCCTTGCTGGTTAAGGTCTTCGATTACCTTGCTTGCACTTTTGACCTCTTCAGAAAGCTTATGAATAGATTCCTCGCTTTTTTGTGACAGCTGGTTACCTCTATTACTAACCTCGACCGTATTTGTAGCGCTTTGAGACGTCTCTTCGGCAATATTAGCTATCTCACCGGTCGTGGTCGACATTTCCGTCATAGCGGTTGCAACCATCGTGACTTCATTCTGTTGATTAGCAATGCTTGACTGTCGCTCACTTGAACAACGGGCACTAATATCTGACTGGTTAAGTACTTCGTGGGATATCTGATTCACAGTCGAGATAATGCCGCGCAGCTTTTCAACAAACTGATTAAAGCTTCTGGCCAAATCGCCCACTTCGTCATTGGCTTTGGCATCAATATGTACCGTTAGGTCACCTTCCCCCTCAGCAATATCGCTAAGTGCAGCCGATACTGAAAACAAGTCTGAAAGCATATAACGGAGCGCACCACCCAAAATAATAATTGCCAATATAAACATAATGACAGCAGTTATGATTTGGTATGTCAGTTGCTTTTGCACCGGCTTAAACAGCACTTTCTTTTGACTCATGAGAACCAGATACCAGTTGGTTCCCTTCACGCGGGATACAGTCAATAGGTACGGAACACCGTTGACTTTAGTATCCAGCAAATTAACTTGATCGGCATGCTCAATTAATTCATTTGCTGAGACATCATGAGTCAGTTCAGTAAAGTCTTTATTTTCTAGCTGTGAGTTTGGATGAGCGATTATCTTGCCAGTTGCGGAAAGTAAAAAGGCAGTGCCATTACCCGGAACCTTAATTGAGAGAATATCTTCTTTGATCTTATTAAGTGGCAAAGTCGCCATGACCACCCCAGTGACTTTGCCATCAATCACGACTTGCTTTGAAACAGTCGTGATTAACTCACCGCTTGATGCTCCGACATAAGGCTCACTAAGGTACACTTGTGAGCTATTGATAGCATGTGTATACCAAGGCCGAACGCGTGGGTCATAACCGGCTTTGGTATTCAACCCATTCGGCCGATAAGTATCCCCAGCAACGGTACCATATAAAACCGAACCGAAACCACCAGCCATATCAATCGTCTTAATCTGACTGATAATTTTCTCGGTGGTATCCGTTCGGCTTAATGCATCTGCCATGGCCGAAACCATACTCTTCTTCTCATTCAACCATTCGCTTATTGTTCTAGCACTACTTTTGCTATAAAGCGTATTTGAAGAGGTGATGCTATTGAGTATTTGTGTTCGAATCGAATAGAAAGAGATGCTGGCCTGAACACACGCAAGAGCAGCAACGATCAACCCACTAATAATGAGTAGTTTCTTAGTCAGAGTCATGAAGGGCGAACCCCTTATTTAATATATCCTAAAATAAGTCTATACCATGATTTATATCTGGGTTCAGAATGCAGCGGTATAAACGTCCCAAACTTTGCTAGACACTTTTAATCTTGAGATGGCAATTTAGTTATGCAGAACACCGTCAGATCAAGTCTACATTAGTACACCTTGGACATACTTATATTTCATTGCGCCATATCACGATCTACGCTAATCAGTGCTCTTATGATAATTGCCGTGGTTCGAGGCTTGTTTGTGCTTAACTTCATCCTAGGCAGTTGCAGAGAGACACTTTTCGTATTTGCTCCATGCTCTTTGAACAACTGCCCCAATCTTAACGCCCATTTTTCAAAAGCCGAGAGCGCATTTAGATCATTCCACAGCACAGTGGCTAGTCCATCGTCAAGGTGACAAAGATGATTATGGGGGAGCTCTTCGAGACACCATCAGATTCCTTTTTAATATGAGCTCAATCAGTGGAAAAACCTTGATAGAGAGCATTACCCTAGTCAATTTTTGAGTTATGTTTAGCTATCTCAGGCAATTCTTTCCACCAAGGCTATAAACAACACACCCCAGAGAAAAAACCAGCAACAGCAGCTTTAACCCGCGCAGGCTTCGTTATACCCGTGCATCATCAAGACCGCAATTAAATCATACCGAACATTTGCTATATATAACTATTGCCATATGTAAATTTATGTAAAGTGACTCACATCGGTATATTCGGAGGCGGATTTGTTTGAGTCATGCTGCCGAGTCTTCGGCTAGTTGTCGATCATAGTTTTTCTCATATTCAACAGGTGGCATGTCACCGATAGGTTCAAGCAGGCGTTTGTTGTTGAACCAGTCAACAACCAGGCCAATGTGGCAAGTTCAACTTGTTCTACCCCTTTCCAGGGCCGATGACTTCTGTTTTGTACAGTCCGTTTATAGTCTCAGTCGTATGAATCACCGACACGGCCAACAGGGCATTGAAGCCAGCTTCAGATAGTCGTTCAGAGTAGTGCGTGGACACGTATTGACTGCCATGATAGCTATGCTGAATAACACCTTTCGGTTGACCGCGTGCCCACCAGGCTTGCTCCAGTCCAAGACCAATTGAGTTTGCATCGACTTGACCACGCGCCAACCCACCATCTTGCGTGAAAAAACATCCGTTAAAAACGCCACATATATAGAGCCAGACTAGGTGGCCACATAAGTCATATCGGCCACCCAAAGTTGATTAGAGCACTTAGCGGTAAACTCCCGATTCTCTAGTTCAAGCTCTTTAATTTTAGCTGCTACACTCTCAGGCAGCGGGGAGCTTCGCCGCTACCAACCTTAGCAACAGAAAACAAACGATGACCGCTGCACCCAAGTTATAAAGCATTCCTGTCACAAAAGCAGACGCATACTGATCGGCTAATTGCGTCTGTGCATGACTTGCCGATAGCACTGCAGTAAACAGAATGCCGATCACAGCAACCCCCAAGGCGGCGCCAAGTTGCTGGATGGTAGAAATAACGCCGGAAGCCATTCCAGCTTGTTTTTCCTGAACAAAACTGAGTACTAAATTCAGCAGAGGCGTCATGACAAATCCTTGACCAAACCCGACAATGAATAAGATCGGAATAAGGCGTTCTGCTATTAGCTTCCCGCCGGCTTCATGCACCTGTAAAATCAAGAAACCAATCGACACAGCATAGATAAACGCGCCAACAACAATCGCTCTTTCATCCCACCGGGCAACTAGTTTGGGTGCCGCTAGTGACGCCAAAACAAAGCCAACACTACACGGTGCAAAAATGCTTCCCGCGACAAATGGATCCACGCCTAACCCGGTTTGCACCAATAAAGCAAAACTCAAGAAAAATGAGCTGGATGTCGAGTAAACCAGTAATACGAGTAACGTTCCTAACGCGAAACGTCTTTGCAAAAGAAGTTGCATATCCACCAGCGGTAACTTGCCTGAACGCCGATTATGTTCTTGTTGTCGATAGAACAATATCAGCATCAATGCAGCGCCCCCCAGCGACCACAGACTCCACTCTGGCCACCCCTTTCCCGGACCTTCAAGCAGAGAAATCAGCAGCAGTGCCAACCCCAGGCTAACCAAAGCCACCCCACTCCAATCAAGATCGGGTCGTACCTTGGCATAAGATTCCGGGATAAAACGGGCGGTCATGATGGCAATAACTCCGACAGGAATATTAATCAGAAAGATACTGCGCCAGCCCAGTCCAAAGAAATTTCCATGCACAATCCATCCACCTAATACCTGGGCTGCGATGGCCGCCATGCCGAGAGTCATTCCTAATAAACCAAAAGCTCGCCGACTATCATTGCCAACAAAGTTAACCCGAATCGAGGCATAAACTTGCGGAAACAACAACGCCGCCGCAAGCCCTTGCAGTACTCTTGCCCCGATAAGCATATCGACATGAGGTGCAATTCCACAAAGCAATGAAGCCAAGGTAAATCCGGCCATACCTAATATAAACAAGCGGCGGCGGCCGTACATATCACCGAGCCTGCCTCCCGTTATGAGTAGAATCCCAAACGCTAACTCATAACCAACCACAATCAATTCAATTTGTGAAAAACTCGCATTCAACCCGCTCTGCATACTCGGAATGGCAACATTTACCACAAATAAATCAAAAATAGTCACGAAACCAGCGAGTAACAACACATATAAACCGCGCCAAGGAGGCGATTCAGGAGGGATTTTATCGATAATGAAAGGTTGAGAATGAGTTCTCATATTGGATCTCCGAAACTATGAAAATATCATTCTATAACTTCATTAGACTGTTACAATTTAAAACATTATACTATTACTATTAGTGATACCATTCGTGAGAACATCGATGCGAACCATGAAACGAACTCGTGACGAGCTTGCCACTTTTTTACGCTCTCGTCGTGAACGTCTCTCACCCAATGATGTAGGTTTACCAAGCGGAGGAAGACGGCGAACACCCGGGTTACGTAGAGAAGAAGTAGCAGCACTCGCCGGTGTGGGTTTAACTTGGTATACGTGGCTGGAACAAGGTCGCGATATCGGTGTATCTGCAACATTCTTAGATAATCTAGCAAAGGTTCTTCAGCTGGATGCCGCTGAACGCAGACATCTGTTTTTATTAGCCCATGAACGCCCACCCACTGAGCCAGGTAAAACCTGGTGTGTTGTCCCCGCTTTGATTCGGCGGCTTATGGATGATCTCGCACCACATCCTGCTTATGTATTAAATCTACGCTGGGATGTTCTAGCTTATAACCACACAGCCAACCAGCTATTTCATTTCAAGCAACACCCTAGCGAAAGACGAAATCTCTTAAGGATGTTATTTACCGACCCAGCCATGCGCGAGCTATTGATCGACTGGGAAATTGAGGCGCCGCGAATATTATCCAGTTTTCGCCGTGACTATGCGCGCTCTAACCAGGAAACAGTCATTAAAGAATTAGTGGATGAATTAAAGAAAATATCGCCTGATTTTAATACCTGGTGGAAACAGCACGATGTACATGCGCCATGCAATGGCACTCGCTATTTACAAATCGATGGCGAAAGAACCACGTTTGAACACACCTCTTTAATTATTGATGCAGACCGTCATTTACGATTAGTCGTTTACGCACAAAGTGAAACCGCAACACAAAAAAGCCCGCAATGATACGGGCTCAAAAATTTAAGTAAGAGTCAGATATTGCTACTGATAAAAAACAGTCGAATATCAATGAAAAATAAATAAATGATTAGAACAATCATATTTCTCAATATCATCGTCTGTACGATGCTCAGCATTTTTGATTTGGCTGAACACCAACGAATTTAAAACAACAGTTGAATGGGCTGCGAGATCCAAACGTAATCTGCATCGTCAAAAACAATCACAGTGTCATAGATCACTGAGTAGATACCTTCTTGTGTTTATTATTCAATACTCAACCTAGCTAACGGTTTTCTTTGGCCATCGAGGCTCATTAGCAACCGCGTTTGGGTAGGGATAAATAAGCCATCACAACGCGATCTCGAAATGACTGATCAAGATGTCTTTGCTTTTGACGATATGCTTGGCAAAAATCGACTGGTTGTCCTTGCGTATGAATCAGCAGATTAGCCTTTATCGCACTAAGTTTGTTATCCCATTCCCCTCTCAAGGCAATGGGTACGGTGGGAAGCGTTGCCAATATACGCTCAGAGAGAAGAAATTGACTATCCATCGTCATCGCAAGCATGTCATCATTCGCCTCCCCCATCCAACTATCACCTTTACGGTCAACATAGATCAGCGGCAAAAACGGGGCTAATGCAGGGCAAATATCATTACCATAAACCTCAACATCCCAATAAGATCGTGCGATCTTAATAAACTGCTCAAAGCTGGCAATGCTCGAAAAATGAGACTGGGTAAGAGGCAAAATTTCTACTCTGGGCTTATTGGGATGAACGGTATCGTTAGAGACATCAACATACCAGTCACCCAAAATCATAGCATTTTGAAAATATTCACCACGAAGCGATCCCCAAACTTTCTCAAGTGTCGCGCCTTTTGCTAACGCCTCGCGGATTAACACCAATCCAGGCTCTGTCGCTTTAGGTAACGCTTTCTGCAAAAGAGTAAACACTTCATCACGGATCTCTTTACAACGCCCTAAAGGATAAGCTTTATCTAAAAATACCGGATAATCATTCGCGAGTTTTAAATCCACCTTTAAGCGTAAATATGCTAAATCATTCGCAATCGTATTAATTTGTTTTTCATCCCACTGAGTGTCCCCCGTCAAATGATTCATTAAAACCCTGACTCTCTGATTAAAATACCATAAATATAGCGTACCCCATTGACTAAGTAGCTGCTTGGTTTAACGGATAAATCCACGCGACCATATTCTTGTCGGGTTATGGGCAATTTACTTTGGAAGGATAGAATAACTTCATAAATAGAATCGTCTGGAATCATTTGCTGTTGCATTTTCTGTGCTGCAATAGGGCCACCATATACAGAAGATAAACCAGGATAACTAAGATGAGTAATGGCGGTAGGGAGTACTTTTTCCACCACTAACTTAGTCGCTAACGGCTTCCCATCGTTACCCATAAAACTCGCCTGACTACCTATTTTCAAACGACTCACCGATTGCCCCTTGATATAGGCTTTGACGATGCCACTTTGAGGATCGTAGAGGGTCGCTAACGGCATCTTTTCATTGACATAATCCCCTTTTTTGAGCAATCGGTCTTCGCCAATGTAACCACTAAAAGGCGCCCGCACGACTAATCGCTCGCGTCGTTCTAATAATGATAATAAGCGCGATTGTTCTCGTGATATTTGTGTTTGCAACGTTAATTGTGCATCACGAGATAAGGCTCCCGAACTGGCTCTTTGCCACTGGGTTTGCAAAGCCGCTAACTTGATTTGAATAGAATGAATATCCTGCTCAATGTCGGAGGACTCTAATAAGATAAGTGGCTGCCCCTTCTCCACTTTTTCATCAGGCGTTATCTGCCAAGCCACAACTTGAGCTGATTCACTGGGGTAAAAAGTCTGATGTCGTTCAAAAGTAACGACGGCAGGGGCACTGATCTGACTCTGCCAAGGGATTAACAAAGCCCCCAAAATAAGCAGACTTAAACAAAAGGTCACTATGCTGGTTCTATTTATCGTCATTTTTTCCCTCAACCTGAACCACCATCCTATCTCCTTGATAATAGGCCATACTAAAAACCACAAAATCTCCACTAAAAACAATATGATCCCAAGCAATTTAAACGCGAAGTAATACACTAAAACGGCGATCCCCATGAAGAGGAAAAACCGATAAACCCAAGTACTCCACGCATAGGCAACCATTAATAGGCATTTTTTACGATTTAAAGGCTCAGGCGGAGCAATGCCTAATCCGAATAGTCTTTCTCGCAAAAACCATTTTCCCACTAAAAAAGACCGAGGTTGGAGATTTTCCATACCAAGAAAGTCCGACAAAGCGTAATAACCGTCGTAACGCATAAAAGGGCTGGTATTAATCAGCAGTGACGAAATCCAACTGGTCGTTGCCACAAAAAACAAGACACTGCGCAAGCTACTATCCGGTACGATACCCCAGAGAAAGGTCGCCACGCAGGCAATATAGATTTCCACCCGCATACCTGCGGTGACAATACTTAGCCGCTGGAATCGGGAGCGTAAGCGCCAAGCATCCGTCGTATCTGTATATAAAATCGGCGTCATCACCAAAAAAGCGAGTCCCATGGAACTCACTCGGCAACCATAACGTTTTGCAACAAATGCATGACCTAATTCATGAGCCGTTTTCACCACGACTAAAGCGCCCACATAATAAATAATCGCAGATATATTGAAAAAATTTTGCAAGGTGTGTGTATAGGTATCCCATTGACGTAACACCATTACAAGGCCCATACCCCCCAATAGAAAAGCCACCCAGTGCAAACGTAACCTAAATAGAAATTTTATTTTTGAAAAGCACCGACTCAACCATAAGTCGGGTCTGACTAAGGGAATCTTAATAAATAGATAATTATGTAACAGCCACATTAAAGCATTCTGTTTGCGATTTGTTACTTCCTGTTGTAGTCGCGCGACATCTCGCTGTGTGTGAATTTCAATAAGATGGTTTAATTGTAAAAAGCGAATAAAAAAATCCAGATCATTGGCATCAATGTCCAAATCTCGCTCATTGACAAGCGCGAGTAGTTCTTTAGCTGTCTTCGCATGCTGCCATTCTCGAAATAAATAAAAGCCAGTACGAGATAGAAAAAAAAACTTATTGGAAAGCGGGTCTAAAATCTGCCAACGAGGCTCCCCATCTTCATCTGGAGAAGCCGTCATTAAACGTAAGTTCTGACGTAACCGTGGTAACTCTCTAGGCCCATTCATCGGATCGGTAAACATCTATAAACCTAAACGCTGGCGGACAAAAGTAATCGGGCGTCGCAACAAATAATAGGCTAAGGAGACTTGTTTACCATACAATTTTGCAGTCCCTCGTAACCCAATCCGAGGGGGAAGATGGTCATCTTCAATATCCGCTACAATCCGATATGCTACCACTTGGTCAGGTGTTAGACTTGGCTCAAAAGACGAATAGTTCACACTAAAAGGAATTGGATTCAGGGGATCCGTATCTAGGTAAAACGTCACCTTATTACCATGCGTCAAGGAGATGGCATCTTTAACTGGCAACATAATGTTAAGCTGCACCTTACTTGGGTCGGCAATGGATAAAATGCGTTCTCCGACCACCACCGGGCGACCTTTCCATTTTTCAGGGTCATCCAATACGGCGATTCCGGCTTTATCAGCCAAAATATCTGTTTGCGTCAGCTTTTTTTTCAGATAATCACGTTCAATGGTTTTTAACTCAACTTGCGATTCCAACTCAGACAATTTAGATTTTTTTCTACGATCAACATAACCTGCCTGCTCTGCGGTTCTTAACTCCGCCTGCGCTCGCTCCAGTTCACGCTGCGCCACGTCAAAACGCCCTTTAAACTCTGTTTGATCCATCTGGACGACCTGCTCTCCTTGAGTAATAGCATCGCCAGGTTTCACGAATACTTTACTGACGGCTCCTGCCAAAGGAGCCATAATTAAAACAGGATCCTTAGCCGCAATTTCCGCAGGAGCAAGCACCGTTAAACGAACGGGAATAAAACTCAACAACACAAGCGCGGCTAAAAGCCCCCATTGCATTCGTTTAGAGAAAAATCGTTTTAACCAATAACGCCATCCAGAACGGGTAACAAAATATTGCAAGGCATGAGCATAGCTTGATGCTAGATGCTCTAACAAACCAATCTCTTTCGCGGTCCATGGTTGGGACTTTGCTAACCACAGTACCCCCACTCTCTGATTCGGTTTAGAAGGAATAAGTAGCGGCAACCAAAGCATACAGTTGGGCGAAAACTCACTCAGGTCATTTCTCAACTCGATAGGCCAAGACTCAATGTCTATCACATGCGTCTTGGCCGCTGAGTCAAGTTGGTCCTCACGCTTAGCAATTTGCTCCAACCAAGCACAAAATGGCGTGGTGCGATCAACTAGAGAAAGATCACTCAACGCATTGACCGTTAAATGTTCAATTTCGCTGCCCATTAAATAGGCCGATTGTTCATAGGAAACGAGTGTTTTAGTCATATTGACTATAATAAAACTCAGTTCCGTTAATTTTTCACAGCATCTCACCTGCTGCTCGATCTGCAATAACTGCGCTACAACTTGATCTGACATAATGTATTAAGACACCAGTAATTTCATTAAATCGTGGCCATAATAATCAAGTTGACTTGCTGCTCTATTAAGTTGTTCATTTAATGACAAGAAATCGCCTCCATTATTTACCGCATTTGCAGGAGATACCTCCGCCGATGGCTGACTTGGCGAAGAAGTTGGTAATTTATCTAGGTCCAGATCAACTTCAAGTACACGAACATTACCATTGGCATCCACTGCATTAATTTTCAACGAGATCTTTTCTTGTCCCGGAGGAGGCGTCATAGAGACTTCCCCCGTGACCGGATCGATTTGCACCCAACTTGGTAGCGTCGAACCATCCGATAATGTGGCACTGTAGTTACTCGCCGCCCCTGAATCCGCTATAGCAATGGATACTCTATCTGGTTGAGTGGCCAAATTGGCAATGCTTAAGCCTGTCGTATTTGCCGCCACACCAGATGCGGGGGTTACCTGAACTTGTCCATCCGCACCCACATTCACAGCAACTCGGGATGTCGATATAACAGCCGCGGGCTGACTAGTACCAATGGCATTTGGCTCGGTGTTACCCACATTTATACGGCCGTTGTCTGTCGTATTCATACTGACACTACGCATAACCGTTTCTCCCACAAAGCCGCTTGCTCCTCTATCCAATGCAATGGTTCCTGCAGGTAACGGAGTTAGAGGTATTGTTGGCATATCGGGCGAAGTTGATGTTCTGTCAACCGATTCAACACGGGGTGCAGTACTAGCTGGCGCAGTGGGTGGTTCTGCTATAACAGGTGGAACGACCTGATTCACACTAACGACAACGGCTTTCGTATCCGTTAGATTTCCGGAGCCGTTATCAGTAACCACAACGTTGAAACTGTAGGTGTTTTTCGTCTCATAATCAGCCGAGCTTTTCAGCGTAACAGCGCCTGTACTGGCATTGATGTTCAATAATGCAGCATCCGCGCCCGTTAGGCTGTATGTTAATGTGTCGCTATCGGTATCTGTAGCGGTCGCTGTATAGATCACCGTGCTGCTTGGAGCATTTCCATCCACGCTTCCCGTCGCGCCCGAGGTGAGCACGGGAGCTTCGTTCACATTATTCACATTGACCACAACCGCTTTGCTATCCGTTGGATGACCGCTACCGTTGTCGGTCGCAATTACATTAAAGCTGTAGCTAGACTTAGTTTCGAAGTCTGCTGACGCTTTGAGGGTTACGGCTCCCGTCACTGTGTTGATATCTAATAAATTCGCATCCGCACCGGACAAACTGTACTGCAAGGTATTATTGGCTGCCGTACCATCGGCATCCGTCGCAGTGACCTGATAGATCACGGTACTGGTCGGGGCATTTTCATTGACACTGCCCGTCGCACCGGAGGTGATCACAGGGGCGTTGTCGTTCAGATCATTCACACTCACGGTCACCGCTTTGCTGTCCGTTAGATGACTACTACCGTTATCGGTCGCGATCACATTAAAGCTGTAGCTGGACTTGGTTTCAAAATCTGCCGATGCTTTGAGGGTCACCATGCCCGTCACCGCATCGATATCTAATAAATTCGCATCCGCACCGGATAAGCTGTAGCGCAGGGTATTATTGGCTGCCGTACCATCGGCATCCGTCGCGGTAACCTGATAGATGACTGTACTGGTCGGGGCATTTTCATTGACACTGCCCGTCGCGCTGGAGGTGATCACGGGGGCATTGTCGTTCAAATCGTTCACACTCACGGTCACCGCTTTGCTGTCCGTTAGATGACTAGTACCGTTATCGGTCGCGATCACATTAAAGCTGTAGCTGGACTTGGTTTCAAAATCTGCCGACGCTTTGAGGGTCACCATGCCCGTCACCGCGTTGATATCTAATAAATTCGCATCCGCACCGGACAAACTGTAGCGCAGAGTATTATTGGCTTCCGTACCATCAGCATCCGTCGCTGTGACCTGATAGATCACCGTACTGGCCGGGGCATTTTCATTGACACTGCCTGTCGCGCTGGAGGTGATCACAGGGGAATTGTCGTTCAGATCATTCACACTCACGGTCACCGCTTTGCTGTCCGTTAGATTTTCAGTACCGTTATCTGTCGCGATCACATTAAAGCTGTAGCTGGATTTGGTTTCAAAATCAGCCGACGCTTTGAGGGTTACTATGCCAGTCACTGCGTTGATATCTAATAAATTCGCATCCGCACCGGATAAGCTGTAGCGCAGAGTATTATTCGCTGCCGTACCATCGGCATCCGTCGCGGTAACCTGATAGATGACCGTACTGGTCGAGGCATTTTCATTGACATTGCCCGTCGCGCTTGACGTAATCACGGGGGCATTGTCGTTCAAATCGTTTACACTAACGGTCACCGCTTTGCTGTCCGTTAGATGACTAGTACCGCTGTCGGTAACAACAACATTGAAACTATAGGTGTTTTTCGTCTCATAATCTGCAGCGTTTTTCAGTGTGACTGCGCCTGTCATGGCGTCGATATTTAATAAATTCGCATCCGCACCGGACAAACTGTACTGCAAGGTATTATTCGCTGCCGTACCATCGGCGTCGGTCGCTGTGACTTGATAGACCACCGTACTGGTCGGAGCATTTTCATTGACACTGCCCGTCGCACTGGAGGTGATCACGGGGGGATTGTCGTTCAGATCATTCACACTCACGGTCACCGCTTTGCTGTCCGTTAGATTTTCAGTACCGTTATCTGTCGCGATCACATTAAAGCTGTAGCTAGACTTAGTTTCGAAGTCTGCTGACGCTTTGAGGGTTACTGCTCCCGTCACTGTATTGATATCTAATAAATTCGCATCCGCACCGGACAAACTGTAGCGCAGAGTATTATTGGCTGCCGTACCATCGGCATCCGTCGCAGTAGCCTGATAGATGACCGTGCTGGTCGGGGCATTTTCATTGACACTGCCCGTCGAGCTGGAGGTGATCACGGGGGCGTTGTCGTTCAGATCATTCACACTCACGGTCACCGCTTTGCTGTCCGTTAGATGACTAGTACCGTTATCGGTCGCGATCACATTAAAGCTGTAGCTGGACTTGGTTTCAAAATCTGCCGACGCTTTAAGGGTCACCATGCCCGTCACTGCATCGATATCTAATAAATTCGCATCCGCACCGGACAAACTGTAGCGCAAAGTATTATTGGCTGCCGTACCATCGGCATCCGTCGCTGTAACCTGATAGATCACCGTACTGGTCGGGGCATTTTCATTGACACTGCCCGTTGTCCCAGAGGTGATGACAGGAGGATTGTCATTCAGATCATTCACACTCACGGTCACCGCTTTGCTGTCCGTTAGATGACTAGTACCGTTATCGGTCGCGATCACATTAAAGCTATAGCTGGACTTGGTTTCAAAATCTGCCGACGCTTTGAGGGTCACCATGCCCGTCACCGCATCGATATCTAATAAATTCGCATCCGCACCGGACAAACTGTACTGCAAGGTATTATTCGCTGCCGTACCATCGGCATCGGTCGCAGTGACCTGATAGATCACGGTACTGGTCGGGGCATTTTCATTGACACTGCCCGTTGTCCCAGAGGTGATGACAGGGGGATTGTCGTTCAGATCATTCACACTCACGGTCACCGCTTTGCTGTCCGTTAGATGACCCGTACTATTATCAGTGACAACAACGTTGAAGCTGTAGATGTCTTTTGTCTCATAATCCGCAGCGTTTTTCAGTGTGACTACGCCCGTACTGGCGTTGATACTTAATAATGCGGCATCCGCACCAGTTAGACTGTAGGTTAAAGTATCGTTTTCTGCATCCGTCGCCGTTGCCATGTAGATCACCGTGCTGGTCGGCGCATTTTCATTAACACTTCCCGTTGTCCCAGAGGTGATGACAGGGGCCGCGTTATCTTTTAGCGTGATGTCATTCCCTGTCCCGCCCACATAACTCGTCTGGAAACTATGACCATTAGAGGTTAACGCTCCGCCTTCTGCGACACCATTGAGCATTCCAGTCACCACATTCGAGCCTTGGTTATCAATCAGTTCAAACGTGTTACCACTATTGCTCACTGAATAAGCGATATCAAAAGCACTGCTTGCCCCCAAGGAGACATCACCTTTAACAGTCACTTGGTCATACTCTGTTTTGGCTGTCGGCCCCGTAATATCCGCTTTTAAAGTGCCATTTAATACGAGATCGCCATTAACAGTAAGCTCCCCAGCTCCACTGTTAACCCCAGGGACACCCGGCGCAAGAAAACCACCACCGTTTACAGTTAATGTATGGGTTGAGTTTGCTGCGAAAATAGACCCAGAACCTGCTAAGGTTGCCCCAGAGTTAACGACAACCGTAGACGTGTCACTCAATGAACCGGTGACAGACAAGGTCCCGGCATTAAGGGTTGTCGCACCTGTATAGGTATTGTTTGCCGATAAAGTCGCTGTACCCGTTCCGGTTTTAAGCAGTGAACCTGAGCCTGAAATCACAGCAGAGAACTCAGCAGAGATATTCGATGCCACATTTAACGAGCTGCTATTTTGTAGCGTAATGGCATTATCTATAGTGTCATTACCCGTAACCGATAAAGCGCCAGAATTTAAGACGAGTGTACCAAAGCCAAGGTTAGCATCAGAAGCGATAGACAAAGTGCCACCAGAGACGGTTGTATTCCCTGAGTAATTATTATTGCCTGATAACGTTAAAGTACCCGACCCAACTTTCTCTAATGCAGCGCCTGCAACACCGCCATTAAAGACACCACTAAAAGTCGTTGACGTATTATTTCCGCCAACCGTTAACGTTCCGCCATTGGCAACAATACTGCCTGTACCTGCAATCGAGCCTACAGTTTCAGAGGCATCAGTTGATAATTGCAACGTGGCACCTGCCGCAACAGTTACCGCACTGTCATCGGCAATCGCACTACCGCCAGAGACAAAAATCTTACCTGAAGAGATCGTCGTGCCTCCCGTATAGGTATTCGCCCCCGCCAAGGTTAGCATGCTAGCACCGGTCTTAATCAGCCCTCCCGTACCACTCATTACTCCTGCAAACGAGCTGCTATTGGTCTGATTAACGGTCAACGTATTGCCCCCTAAATCAACACTAGTTCCGCTAACACCGCTCAAGTTGCCAATCGTCTCGTTGCTGGAAAGGCTTAATTTCCCTGTGCCCGTTAATGCCACTGCACTGGTATCTGCTAACGCCATACCATTAAGATTATCCAGCACCAATTCACCCTCCGAGACGGTGGTTTTACCGGTATAGGTATTTGCCCCAGAAAATGTCACAGCCCCTAAACCGGATTTAGTAACGGTTCCGGTTCCACTAATCACCTTACTATAAGAACCTGACGAGCTTTGGTTAAAAATGACAGCGGCATCGTTGACAATATTCCCCGTTAGGCTCGCTGTCGTACCACTTAGAGTTCCCGCCGATACGGTAGCGGCACCAGACCAAGAATTGCCAGTGCCAGACAAGTTTAAAATCCCTGCCCCTGCCTTCTCCATCGAACCGGAACCGGAAATGTTTCCCGCAATCGTGACATTATTCGCATTCGTCATCGAACCACCGTCGAATACGAAATTATTGGCTAAAGTAATGGATTGGCCTGTGACCGTTAATCCTTGTGACAGAGTGACAGCGCCACTACCAAGATTGCCACCATCGGCCACGACTACACCACCACTTCCGGAGAGCATAAAGCCTCCAGTAAACGTATTATTTCCAGAAAGGGTTAATGCACGCTCTCCAGTATGAGTCAGTGCGCCGGAGCCAGAAATAGCACCACTGACGGTCACATCACTGTTAGTAACCGTAATGGTTCCCCCATTAGCACCTAGAGAGATGTCATGTGAGATATCGGACGAATTTTGCAAGATTAACGAACTGCCATCTAAGGTCAGCTCCCCGGAGCCGAGGTTGCCATTATCTGAAATGGAAAGGCTCCCATCCATCACATGGGTACTAAAAGAGGAGCCACTGTTTAACGTGCTAGACAAAGTCAGGCGGCCTTCTCCCGTTTTGGTAAGCGTTTGACCATCACCTGTTATGATGCTTGCAACATTTAACGAATCACCAACGCCATTAGTCACAGTCGCGCTGCCCTGAAGATTCAATGTACCGTTGGATATTGTCAAAGCATTCATCGAGTCAGTATCGAGTGTCACACCAGATACCAGGTTGATAGTCTGACCATTCATATCCACAAAGTCAGAGGCTAGATTAAACGCCACGGTCTGATTCGCCGACGCATAATGCATGGCCTCTGCCAGCGACAACCCACCGCCATCAGTGAGGTCAGTGGCATAATTAGAAAAAGTGGCATTATCATTCGTATTGTCGCCTGTCGTCACAGTCAGTGAATTAACCACATCGAAACTTACATTATTAGTGCCTGTAGGTGTGGTTGATGTGAGTGCATTGCCTGCCGTATCTTGAATATTTTGACTGCCCGAAAAACCAAGAGAGACCGTGCCATTGAGATCCGCTAAATCCCCACCCGATACCGTAATATTATAGACATTGGTGCTACCCACTTGGGACACACTGGTCACACTTGCTGTTGTTCCTGCTACCGTAAAGTCAGTAGCATCTAAGTTAGAGACGGCTTCAGAAAAGCTCACTTGATAAACCAGCGAGTCCGCATTAGTAGAGGAGCCAGTGGGTGTTTGGCGAGCAATCGAAGTAATAGTCGGTGCTGTCGTATCAAGTACGTAATTTTGGCTATAAATAGAACCGTCATTGCCTGCTGTGTCGGTCACCTTGACTTTCAAGGTATTGGATCCCGCCTCTAGCGTTTGTCCAGCTAAAGACCACGTATTCGATCCCACGGACGCCGTCGCTGCGCTCCAGTTAGCTCCATTATCCAAGGACAAATAAACGCTCTCTCCCGATGCCAAGTTAGCTGATAAGGTGCCACTGACCGTCTGCTCAGCCGTCTTGGTGATAAAATCGCTGTTAGTACCGCCGTTAGCCGTTGTATCAGCCGAAAATGTCGCTGAGGCAATTGTCTCTGTTGGCGCTGTTGTATCAATCGTTACCGACTGGGCAGAAGTAGCAGCGCTGTCGGTCCCACCGACGTTCTGGATCGCCTTGATGTTGTAGGTTCCGGAGGTCAGGGCCGAGCTGGTCAACTGAATGCTGGTGCTGCTGGCAGTTCCGGTCGCAAGAGTCTCTCCCGTATCGACCACTCCATCATTGTTGGCATCGTTGAACAGCGTAATCGTCGCTCCGTTGGCGACACCAGTAACGGTAAAAGTCGGCGTGGTATCGTTGGTGATGTGGTCCGTGCTGGATATACCGGTATCGGATGCGGCCGACAAATCTGGTGTTGATGGGACACTCGGTCCAGAGGAAGGGGCAACCACATTATCATAAGCAATGCCGGTGAATGTTAGGTCAGCCAGATTAACTTGAGATGTATTGTTACATTTAAAATTGAAATCTATTTGCGCAACCCCTGTCACAGGTGTTGTATTATTATCAAATAAGGTAAAAATATTTAAGGGAGAAGACGCCGTAGGGGCACCACTGGTAGTCTTTGAAGGTATTGATGTGTTACCATTTAACGCCATGGTGCGTAAAACAGCACCATCTTTATCTTTAAAGACAATTGTGGAACTAGAATCTAAGACTATTTCACCAGCAGTATTATAGTTATATACCTTCACCTCACTGACATCAAAAGAGGCAGCATCTACACCATCTGCCTTTATTGTGATGGTTGCATCATTATCATTGGTATCGGCAAGGAACATCTCTCCACCAAAGAGTGTCGCTCCATTATCCACCACTAAATCACCGTTAGTTAATGATTTAAACCCTGTCCCTCCACTGTCTGAAGTGTCCTTACCACTAAAATCTGAGTTTGTTTCTGCTAAAACAGAGTAATAATGATCTAAAACCGCTTTATCCCAAATAGCCCCTTCTTTTATATGACCTTGATGGTACTCTAAATTCCAGTCGCCATGTAAATCAGCCGCTCCGGTAAGATCATTAGACGCAGCCACATCGGCTTGGGTTAGCTGTGCGATGGAATCAACAAATGCTTGCCCTTTGCCACTTGCCACATCACAACCATAGAGCAGCAAATCCCCCTGTTCAGTCAATGCCGAGCCCAGTTGCGCTAGATCTGAAGCACGACCACTAATATCAGAACGATCCAGATTCAGTGCGCCAAGATTAACGCTGCCTTCCGAACCGTGACTAATAATATGAATGGCATCATAATCACTATGAGTTTTTGCCCACTCAGTCATCTGCGACAAACCATCTTGGCTAGAATCGAGCAACACGACTTCCACACCGGCTTTTGTGTTATCAACTAAATTTTGATAATCCGCCACGTTACTTTCGATAAAAACAGCTTCTTTACGACCGCTATTTTGCGCCGGATCAACAGCTCGGACTTCGGTCGGGGCAATGACAATGGGCTTGCTGGTGTCTTGATGGCTATCGCTGGCGTTTACAACATGATTAGCATCGGTTTGTGCCACGTCATGGTGTAACTGGGCATCACTCATTACCTCTACCGCCGTGGCGACGGCTGCACCATCCAACAACAGACGAGGCTCCAAAGCCGTAATCAGCGGCTTACGTGCCTGATGTTTATTGCCAAATTTGTTGGAATATTGCTTTCTCATATTCGCCACCTCAATGGGTCATCATTAATAAGTAGATTCATTCTGCTTTATTGAAAAAGAATCAATCTGTTACTTATCGCTGCGCTTTTGCCATGCTCTTTTTGCGCATTATTTTTTATCGAAATTTAGCCACTACACTCATACCGGGCAGCACTTTGTCAGGTACATTTTTAATAGTTGCTCGAATTTGAACCGTCTGGCTGGTCGGGTCGACACTGGGCCCTATATGGCGGATCACTGCCGTTAAACTCTGGTTGGTTTCTTCAACTTGTAAAATAATCGTCTTATTTATCGTTAACCATTCCATCCATTGAGCAGGGACGATGATGTCGGCTTCTAGACGCTCGCGTCCAACGATTTTCATCAAGGCTTGGCGCTGTTGTACGACCTCAAAAGGGTGAATATCCATTTGCTCTACCCTGCCATTAAATGGTGCTTTGATATTGCAGCGAGATACATTTAATTGCGTTATGGTTCGTTCTGCTTGCACCTTTTGTAAATCAGCTTCAGCAATGGTGAGATCCAATGTGCCAATGGAGTTAAGTCGATTCAACTGCTGGGCATTCTCTAACTTCGCCCGTGCGACTTTCTCTTGTGCTTCGACTTTTTTAAGCTGGGCGTTAAATAAACGGCAATCTAATTGAACCAATATGGCACCTTTTTTAAAGGACTCACCCATCTGTTTTGGCAGTGCAATAACTTTCGCGGCTAACTCACTGGATAATGTCGCTTGATGAACCGCCACAAGAATCCCCCGAGCACTGTCCTGGGTACTATCCTGAGCTGCCCGAGCTGTTATTCCCTGCGTTAATAAAGCTATCATTAAAAAAGAACGAAGATACGAATTCATGAGTATTATTAGCTTTCGCTCTCCACTTTTCTTTGAGCCGTCAACGAAGGCTGCATGGCTCGCTCAGTAATTACGTTAATGCCACCTTGCCGCCATTTCATTTGTAACTTTTTAAATGCTTTGGATAGTTGCTCTAAACTCATATTGCCAAATCCTGCTGGCAATGGGTCTAACCCCATAGACACTAAAACCTTACCGTAGTCGTTTTGTAGATTGGCATAGGCTACATCGCGGCGTAACTCTGCCAGCACCGCATTCAACTCTTCCCGTATCACCGTTAAATCACCAATGCTCTGTGCCGTCCGGCTGGACTCCACTTGTGTTTTGATACGCTGCGAGACATCAAAATACTGGGTAGAAAGTTGATAAGTATAAATGGCTTCTTTATATTGAATATCCGCAATATGCACTTGCGAGATAACAGCCATTGCGGTAGCGAGTGCTTGTTGTTCACTCGCCGCTATTTTCAGTTTATTGAGTTGCTTGATCTTGCCGTAACGAAATACATTCATCAGATTCCAGTTCACGCCTACGCCAGCTGATCGCCAATCGTTATTTCTCAAGTAATCTGAGTCGTTGTAATTAACACTCAGGTTTAAATTCAAGCTAGGAAACAAGGATAGAAAAGCAGAATGGACTTCTTGCTGAGTAATACGTTTTTGGTATTGGGCTTCTCGTAACTCGGGTCGTAGAACAAGCGCTGTGCGCTCCATGTCTTTAATATTAATATTGAGCTTAGGTGTGATGAAGTTCGGATTATTGACATCAGCCAATTGAAATTTGGTTGATGGGTTAAGCCCCATTAACGTAGCTAATTCAGCTTTTGCCGGCATCAGATCCTTACGGATATCTTGTAAAGTTCGCAACGTTTCCAGTAAAGACCGCTGGTACATTAACGCTTCCATTGGCGATTGGGCGCGGATCTGTTCAAGACGTTCTGAATCCGATAGAGCTTTGCGAGCTTTCGTAATTAAAGGGTTAATTTTCGCTAATAGGCGCTCAGCAGAAACGGCTCGGTAGTATGCACTGCGTGATTGCTCCATGATATTATGGACGACTTTACGTTCTCGTTCTTTGGCAATCATAAATCGATCAGCTTGCTGTTTAGCACGGTAATAAGACAAGCCAAAGTCCAACACATCCCACGTCGCACCAATATTAGCGTTGACCGTACTTTTATCCGATGAAACGAAATAGTTAGGATTATCTCTTAGAGGAGCAGGTTTATCCCCATCAAACGATACCGATGCCGATGCGTCATAATTATTGCGGCGAGTATAACCTGCGGCAACAGCCAACTTGGGTAGCATGTCAAACTTATCAACCGATAATTGGCCTTGTGAAACGACCGCTTCAAACGTTTTAAGTCGAGCTTCTCGGTTGTACTTGATTGTCCGAGCAAAAGCCTCATTCAAATCAATCGGTCCAGTGATCGGCGCGACATCTTTTTTCAAAATGGCTGCATTTTCCACAGCATTGGCCATCACTTCTTGGTGAGTGAGTGGTTTTGGCACCACCGAACACCCTGCAACAGCCACAGAAATAAACGCAGCCAATGCAGTACGCCCCAACACTAATCGCGAAGACATAAAAACTCCTTTAGAGAGAGTAAAAACTAGCGAGAAGCAATACAGATGGCTGAAGGGAAAGACAATATAAGGAATATAGATAATACTTTAGCTTCCATGCTAACACCTAGAATCAGCCTTGATTCCCTAACAAATTACGCATTAAGTGTTGCAGAGATTAATGAAATTATCAAATAATATAAGTGTTTTGTTTTTAAGAACTTTTCATCTGAAAATATTGTTCATGTAGCGTAGTAGCGTTGGGGCAACTTTGATATGTATGAAAGCAGACAGTCCTTTGGGTCCAATCAATCATTAACTGACATGTCTTTCATTTATTCCTAATAATCATCAGCTCTGGAAATGCAGTTAGCAGTCATTAGATTGTAGCAAGTTATAACAGCTACTTTTCCAATACCATCGGCAATTATCCGTTGGACCGATTCGAGCTGTTGTCGCAAAAAGAGAAAAAACATGGTGACGGCTACGTATAGGCCACACCGATCAAACCGTGTTTGGCGTTACCCGATATTGCCAATACCAATTAAGATAAAAAGTATTAAATTACAATTGCTTAAATATAATTCAGTGTGCAAACTTAGGTCATGCAGTTAGTTGTTTTCAACATAACCTCATTAATACCATTTGCCCTCATTCACTTTATTTAAAATCCACGCTTTTCCATGGCTTCGTGACAAACTGTTGCTACTTGTTCTCTGAGCCAGATATGCGCGGAATCAAGTTGCAAGCGAGGATGCCACATCATAGAGATCGTAATATCATGGGTCTGCACGGGCAGCTCAAATACCCACAAACTAGCGTGATCAGAATGAAATGACTCATTTAGCAAAAATGAGGCAGGTACTAAAGCAATTAAATCTGAATTTTTAGCAACCTCAAGTGCCGCAGGAAAACTAGGGACGGTAGCCGCGATATGTCGCATGATACCTTGTGCTTTAAGTTCGTCATCGACAGGTCCTGAAAAATCACCTCTTCGGGAGGCAATAATATGACTAAATTGGCAGTATTGTTCAATGGTTACCGTTTTACACTGATCAAGTGGATGTCCTTTTCTGACGACACTCACGAAGTGATCATAAAACAAGGCTTTGATGCGGATTTCAGGTCCCATATTTTTGAGTACACCAATTTCTAAATCAACTTTCCCCTCTCTAAGCGCCTCTGGACTTTTTTGCTGTTTAGGCAGAAACCGTAACCGGACTTTCGGCGCATGTTTAGCCATGTGAGTAATCAATTTGGATGCAAACGTTTCAATAAACCCATCATTCGCACGAATGGTAAAAGTCTGTTCAAGTGCTGACAAATCTAAAGGTTGAATATTAGGTTGAAGGATATTTCGTGCTTCAAACACGGTATGTCTTGTACGCTCTTTAATCGACTCAGCATAAGGCGTTAATACCATGTTTCTTCCCGCACGCACCAACAGTTGATCACCGGTGATTAAACGTAATCGCGCTAGTGTTCGGCTCATCGCGGAGGTACTTAACGATAATTGACTCGCTGCCCTCGCGACACTTTTTTCCACAAGTAAAACATCCAGTGCGGCAAGCAAGTTCATGTCCGGAATTTTCATCACTTTCCCTCTGCATTTATATTGCGTCTCAATGATATGGCGTTTTGTGCAACTATATAATGAAATCCATGCGTCTTACGCCTTAGATAGTAACAGTTTAAACTTTCATCATCCAAAGAAAAGAGGTGAAAGCATATGGAACTATTCATGAGTCGAGCTGGCGATGACGGGTTACCCGGTAAAGAGCGATTATTTGCAATGTTGGCCGTCATGGTTACGACGACGATGAATGTCTTTGATGGTTCAATGATTAATATTGCGTTGCCCCAGATGTCAAAATCACTAGGAGTTAGTGCTTCAGACGCAGTTTGGGTTGCTAATGGTTATTTACTAGCGGTTGCAATGTCTCTCGCTATTTTTTCTGCATTGGCGACTCGTATCGGTTTTCGTAGACAGTTTATGGGTGGATTAATCCTTTTTACACTGTCGTCTGTGGGATGTGCGCTATCATCGTCATTATCAGAATTGGTTGTTATGCGTTTTATTCAAGGAATTGGAGGCGCAGCAACACTCAGTATCGCGCCAGCACTGCTCAGAGGGATTTTCCCCACCCGATTACTTGGCAGAATTTTAGGAGTTAACGCATTATTAATTGCAACCTGTACCGCTGTATCACCATTAATCAGTGGCGTGTTGTTAGTGACGTTAAACTGGCCGTGGCTGTTTATGATTAACGTCCCATTAGGGGTTGTCGCGGTAGTTTGTTCACAGCGACACCTTCCTAAACCGGATCAACTTGATACTCGTCCGCTCGATAAAATAGGTGCATTGTTTTCTGTGATCATGTTGGGCAGTACCATTTTGTGCGCTAACACGTTTTCTAATCATGCAACCCGTTATAACGAACAACAGGCATTGTTTTATGCCATAGCTGCGTTAGTCAGTGGCGCGGCATTCGTTTATCGTCAGCGCAATACTATGATCCCGCTATTGCCGTTAGAAATATTTTCGAATCGCCGTTTTTCTTTATCAGCGATTACATCTTTCATTTCGTTTATCGCTCAGGGGATTACTTTTATTGCACTGCCATTTTTATATGAGAGTGTTTATAGCTATAGCCCACTGACATCTGCATTACTTTTTCTTCCATGGCCTGTAGGTATTGTTTTTACAGCACCCTATGCCGGCAGACTAGCTGATAAGAAAAATCCAGCAATCATTTCAACGCTCGGACTGATCATTTTTGGTATTGGATTAGTCCTCTTGAACGCTCTGCCACCAACACCATCAATTCTAGATATTGTTTGGAGAAATTTAATCTGTGGCATTGGTTTTGGCTTATTTCAAAGTCCTAATAATCGTGAAATGATGGCCAATGTAAAGGCAAACTATAGTAGTTATGCGTCAGGAGTACTCGCGATGATGAGAACATTTGGCCAATGCCTTGGAACTGCGGTTATTGGCATCATTCTATCCCAGTCAGATTCACTGACTTCATCTTCTGGACGCACGGTACACCTAGGATTTTGGTTTGCTTCTGGCGCAGTATTTTTAGCTATTTTATTTAGTGTTATCCGGGTTAAAAAATAAAAAAATTATATTACGCTTTGGCTCTAGTGTGGATTACCCTGAGTCACCGCTAATAAGTGGTATATGTGAGTACGCCTCCGGCCATTGATGCCAGTCGTCATAGACACTTAGTGGCTAAGTTCAAAGTAAGCAAGACTCATTAACCAAATGATTACTATAAAAAATACCAGTCAATAATATGACTGACTGGTATTTTTATTTTATGAAGACCTGATGAGCTACTTGTAGCCAGCGCTAAACCGACTTGAATATCAACCAGCTAAATAACAGCTAGTTATAAAGGCGGTCTTTCTCAATGTCATCATCTCTACCATGTTCAAAATTTCTTATTTTTTACTGCTCGGCGATACAAAAACTATTTCTGTTAGTCTTTTATTGATCATCCGAAATCTTATTCAAAATCAACTCATCCTGTTGCTGATGCATATTCATCAGGCCTTTCAGGTTAATCAATAACATTGGCAGTACGATCAATGAAAAAGCAATATTCGATAGAGGAACGGCTAACCAAACACCATCAATACCTAGATATTTCGGTAAAATGAATAGAAATGGAAGCTGTATCAACATGTTGCCGACAGAAACAAACAGGGCTTGTCCACTTTTCCCCACAGCGACGAAATAGATGGAGGCCATGAACAAGAAACCATCTAAATACAGGGCCATTAAGTGCAGGCGAATCCCGTTTTTGCTGGCTTGAAATAATGCCTCGTTGCCAGTGGTGAAAATGCTAATAAAGAGTTCTGGGAAAAGATTCAGCAGTATGACCAAGGCGATCCCCGAGCCAACCGTGACAGAAAAAGCCAATTTTACCGTCTCAGTAATCCGTTGGTACTGTTTGGCGCCTAAGTAATAACTCACGGGTGGCTGCAAACCATTCACTAGACCTTCGGCAAAGAAATAGTAAATACTCGCTAAGTAGCCAACAATCGCGAAGGCGGCGAGTTGCGTGGTGTTTCCATAGGCCATAAATTGCATATTATGGAATGCCATCACAAAGCTGAAGTAGATAAACATCACTAAGTTTGACGCCCCTAATTGCACGATACGAATGGCAATGGCTTTATCAATTTGTTTTATGGCTAACTGGGTTTTGGCTTTTGCCGAGATAAAATAGCGCAAACACAACACGCAAGTGAGCAGTTGCGCAATGAGGGTGGCAATAGCTGCGCCTTTTAAGCCCATATCAAGATAGCCCAAGAAGAAATAGTCCAAGACAATGTTGGCTAAAGCCCCAACCACAATGAATACCGTTGCCAGATTTGGGCTGTTATCATTTCGGACTAGCATCGGCATCGCACTGGCACCAATCGAAATCAGCGCACCAAATGACATGATTTGTACATAATCCCAGCTCATTGCTAAAGTTACGCCAGTGGCCCCCTGCATATTAAGTAAGCTCTGCCCAAAGACAATAAACACCACCGTAGCCAATAAGCCGATCCAAATGATCAAACATAGCGACGTGACGAGCGTCGCTTGAGTGCCAGCTAAGTTATTCTCACCTCGATAATTAGATAACACACTGCCGCCGCCCATTCCAATGAGAAGACCAAAGCCCATGATCAGCCCCAGTAAGGGAATCGCCATATTGATGCCAGCCAGTCCATCAGCACCCACATAATGACCCACAAAAAAACCATCAATGATCTGATACAAGCCACTGACTAACATGGCAATAATGGACGGAATAGCAAAACGCCAAAATGAACCAGCGACAGATTGTGAAGGTTTAAATTGCGAACTGGCTTGCATAACTTAAATATCCAGAAAATAAGAATGCAGGCATATTATATCTAATTAAGATATAAGAAAGTTAGTTACTATCTGTTTATAGGATAGATAAGAGTACCTGTCGTGAGAGTACTATTTAATGGGGAAAGACATGAACTGGACATTGGATCAATTACTGGCCTTTGTAACCGCCGCTGAGCTTGGTTCTTTTTCGGCAGCGGCAAGGAAGTTACATAAAGCCCAATCACGAATTAGTAGTGCCATCGCGAATTTAGAGGTGGATTTAGGTTTTGAGTTATTTGATCGCAGCTCTAAATTTCCAGTATTAACCCCACTGGGGCACGAAATGCTTCCCGAAGCACGCGCCGTGCTGAACCAATGCTTACGTTTAGATTCGCGAGCTTTATCCGCTGCGAACAAAGAGCCGATTTCGTTGCGTATTGCTCTTGATGAAGCGTTACCATTAGAAGCGATCCACTCTATTTTCTCTCAAGTCGGGGACTTATTTCCGAACACCCATTTGGTGATCACCAATGGTTCACAAGACGACATTGCCATTGCCATTGCGAATCAAAAAGCCGACATTGGTTTTATGATTAGCAATAGTGCTATTCCTGAAAAACTAACTTTACAGTCTTTGGGATATTTTAAAAAAATCCTCATTGTTGGTACCAAGCATCCGCTGGCTAAAGAAAAGGTATTGAATCTTTCGCAGCTACAGCAATACCGTCAATTTGTCCTCTGTAACCGCTCAGGTGAGAACCGCGAAAAAGCTCTTAGCCCGAATCATTGGGATTTAGACAGCTACTATTTAATTTGTGAATTGGTGACGCAGAACCAGGGTTGGGCGATTGTGCCAGAACATATCGCCAAAGCCGATTGGTTTTTTGAACAAATAAAAATCGCCAAAAGTGATTTCTTAACCGAGCAGTTAATTGAAATAGGCATCGTGAAACGGCTTGATAGTCCAAACAATAAACTCACCGATTGGATCACGGAACAAATGCGCCACTTAATGCACCATCACGCAATATAAGATCTTCCAATAGAATCCACAAGAACCTATCTTACATTTTAGCTGATAAGGTCAATTGCACTCCACATGACCCGTGAGGAACTGGCCCACCGATATTGCATCAGAATGAGTCGTATCAACGCTTATTGACCAAATTTAATCATATTCTCCAGTGACAGAGGTGACACCGTTATTTAGGAGACAAACTGTTCAGCCAGACGCTGTTTATCAGCACTTCTAGGAGGATAATAGATATTGAGGCGACTATTCGATTCGCCATCGATATTCCACCATATCTGTTTTTCTAACACGATATTTCCTAGCAAAGCATGGTGATATGTATATGAGATTTCTTCAGGTTGTAACACGTTATTATTTTTCCAAGCTAACGCAAATATAGGCGATAGTGCGATAAATGATTTAACTTTTAGTTTTAGTTTTTCATCGTCAAAATGCGCAGAAAGAGTATTTCTCAAAAATCCAGCCATTCGAACTATCTGCCTTTCAAACTTAGATTGACTATCAAGCATTAAAAATCTTTTCCAGTCAGTATTTGAGATGGTGAGATATAAATAATTTCTCTTTTCAGGTTCAACTTCCATTAAAGGAAATCCAACCATACGGTCAAATGCTGCATTAGAACTGATAATATCTAGATACTCATTTTGTAATAATGCGGGTAATGGGTTCAGTTGAAGCAGGAGTTGTTTAGTTTTTGATGTGATGACATTCGTTTGAACAGTGGGGGCATCATCCGGTATTGAATGAGCTAAATTGCAAATATATTTATATTCAGATGTAGATAACAGCAATGTATCTGATATAGCGGTTAGCACTTGCTTAGAGATCCCCGAGGCTTGACCCCGTTCTATTTGACTATACCAAACGGTACTGATACCTGCTTTGTATGCCACATCTTCTCTTCTCAACCCTTTGGATCGAGAACGAATTGTTTTTGATAACCCAATCGCTTCAGGTTGAATGCTTGCTCTCTTTGCGCGTAAAAAATCCCCCAAAAGCTTTAGATTCTCGTCTTGCATGACCACTTAACCTATACAATTTATATACATATAAACACTTACTTGCACGATTTTACATCCCTCCCATAATGGCCACCTTCGCTCTAATCGCAGGACTTAAGACGAGTTTAAACACTCAAGTTGAGAGTAAATAAACCTATGAATGATAAGTTAAGCAGCCCACTTTTTCTAGCCATACTATGCACGCTAATGGCCTTTGCCTCTTTGTCTATCGATCTATATTTACCGGCTATGCCATTAATGGAGAGAGAACTCCATGGGAATGTTGAATTAACCGTCACCGCTTTTCTTATCGGATTCTCGATAGCTCAATTAATCTGGGGACCTATCAGTGATGCATTTGGGCGTCGCTTGCCACTCTTTATTGGCATGTTGATGTTTATAGCTGGCTCGGCAGGATGCGCGCTATCAATGAATATTGCACAAATCGTTTTTTGGCGAGTCGTTCAAGCATTCGGGGCGTGTACCGGCCCCATGTTGGCAAGAGCTATGATTCGTGATTCATATAGTCAAACTCAGGCCGCGAGGATGTTTTCCACACTATTCTTCTTTATGGCTGTTGCGCCAATTTTAGGACCTTTAATCGGTGGACAAATTATTCGCTTCTGTCACTGGAATGTCATTTTTGAAGTATTAATGCTCATCGGTGGACTAATGTTTATCTCATTATTTGCTCTGCCGGAAACGTTACCTAAAGAGAACCGAGTCAGGTTTTCATTTACGGGAACATTCCACAATTATCTAGTGCTTGTAAAGAACCGTAACTTCATGAGATATACACTTTGTCTGACATTTTTCTACGTTGCTGCGTATGCATACATGGCTGGTTCACCATTCGTATACATCCGCTATTTTGGCGTAGCGCCACAAAACTTTGGTTGGTTATTTGCACTAAATATTCTGGGTGTGATGGCCATGAGTATGATGAACCGGCACCTTGTCTTACGATATTCATTAAAACAACTCCTTAAGGTCGCAGTTATCGTGGCGACTCTTGCAGCCTTAATATTAGCGGTTGTAGTGAAGATAAAATTCGGCGGTATCATCGCTGTGGCGATGGCAATTCTCCTATTCTTTTCAATGAATGGCATTATTGCGGCCAATACCACGACGGCGGCATTAGACTCTGTCCCCTCTTTAACAGGATCAGCATCGGCCGTCATAGGTGCACTGCAATATGGCAGTGGGATTGTATCCTCTCTGCTATTGGCATTTTTTAAAGATGGCACACCTTGGACAATGGCTTGGATTATGCTGATTTTTACACTGGCGAGTGTTGTCACACTGCTCTTACCACACGCCACAAGAAGCGATATTGAAGCCACTGCATGACAGTTCATTTATCCCATGGCCTTATAACAGGCGAAAGAACTTTGATATGATCATCGATCACGTTGGATTCTCGGTCCTTGAACTAACCCAAAGTCGTCATTTTTACTCCAAAGTATTGGCTCCTTTGGGTATAAACTTGTTAGTGAAAACTGAGAAATCCGCACGTTACTCATAGAAGTGTCAGAATCATAAAAGAAGGATGTCTGTTTTTGTCACTTACTCAAAAATATACCGCTTATTTATGCCATATTGCCACATTGCAAGTTTTAGTAATGCTGCGTTTGTATCTATTGGGGGTTGATGGTCAGGATATATATAGAGAGCAATTAGTCGGGTGAATGGCTCAACCGTGTAGGTTTCGCTTGAGAATTTCCACATCAAAAACTTCATCCTGTGCAGCATCTGCCAGTCTCGCTGTCTAGAACGGGCGATATTTTGTCGGGCTTACGAAAACGTTTCTAAAAACCGTAGAGATAGACCAGCGTCTCATTCAACGCCTTTTACCCCGCGCCCGATGGCCGGGCGCGGGGATGTGATCACCCTTTCTATGCCTTGTCGGGGCGGTGGAAGAGCAGAGTTACGATCACGGAGGATGCTGCGAGCGCTGACATCAGCATGAACGCTTCGGCGAAGCCACCGCTTTTGCCGACGATCCAACCGGTCAACGACGGTGCCAAAAAGCCGGAGATCGCGAAGCCGAAGTCCATGATGCCGAGCGCAGTGGCGGAACGATCACGGGCAACGTCGATATTAACGGCGTAGAAAGCGGCATTCGCACTCATGGACGAAGCAACAGCAATAGTGATCAGAATAAGGGCCAACGTCAGGTTGTTGGTGAAAGCAACAGGCAGGATCACCAACGCCGCTAGCGCTTGCGTCGCCGCAATTAGATAGCTTCGGGCAATGCGCAACTTACCGGTCAATCGCAACAGCGTATCCGACAGGTTGCTAAGCAGGACCAGCGCGACAGCAGCAGCAAGCCAGGGCGCAATTGAGAACCATCCGACGCTAGTGATCGACAGTTTAAAGGTCTGTTCCAGATAGCCTGGCAGCCATGACATGAAGAAGAACAAGAAGTAGCCGAAAACGAAGAACGCCCAGTAGTTTGCCAAAAGCGTGCCGTTCGTCAACAATCTTCCCCAACTTGTGGGTCCACGTTCCACAACAGGGGTTTTGGGATCGCGATCGTGCGTTTCCTGATCCGCAATAATCTCGATCTCGGCTTCATTCACCCTGTTACTATCTTTGGGGTGGTTGCGAAACAGGATCCACCACAGCGGCATCCACAGGAGGCTAATGGCACCCAGCAGGACAAACATCTCGCGCCAGCCAGTAATTGCAGTGAGATAAGATACGATCGGCGCGCCGATGGCCAGCGAGATTGGCACCGCCACCAGCGAATATCCCAACGCTCGTCCGCGCTCCCGTCCCGATAGCCAGTTTGCAATGGCTCCCGTCTGGCCGGGGAACATTGGCCCCTCGGCGAGACCAAGCGCCGCACGTGCGACTAGGATCATAATAAAACTGCTGGCAACACCGACAAAAGCAGTGGCCGCCGCCCAGGCGATAACTGACACTGCCAGCACAATCCGTGCACCGAATCGGTCGACCAGAATACCGCCCAAAAGCGTCGTCACGGCGTAGCCGATACCGAAGGCGCCAAGGATCATCCCCTGCTGCGCATCACTGAGGTTCAATTCCTTCGACATGGGTCCAATTGCATAAGAAATTGCCGAGCGGTCAATGTAGTTGATGAGGATAATGGCAGCGAGCATCGCCACAACGATCCAACGAAAATTTGTTGCGACGCCTGATGGGGGCGCTTGTTTGGATGGCATGATCATTCTTTGCTTCCTTCTATCATAAAAGCATCTTCGGTAATCCCACTGAAATGTGGACGTGAGATTCGAGTATAGGTTAAATAAACACCACTGCCTATCCCTGACATCAGGCGGATTGGGGCTTCATCATAATCCGTGTGACGGATATCAACTTATGGGCCGGGTATATCATCATCGGTCGGTTTGATCGACCATTCTCGTCATGTCCTTGTAAGCATGATCGGCCAATCTGTTTTGAAGTGCTTGCATTTTGTCGGCAATGGCTTTCATCTTCGGGCCATGTTTGTTGTTATACAGCTAATATAGAAGGTAAGCATCACCGTGAAAAAACCAAATACTTCCGCAAGGTTTTAGAAAAGTGAAAAACCATAAAAAATGCCAGTCAGTAATACTGACTGGCATTTCATCGATTTTACAAAGGCATGATTAGCTACTGATAGCTAGCCCTACTCTCACTCGAATATCAATGAGAAGAAAATATCTACATAACAGCTAGTTAGAAATGTTCTCATCATCTATATCTTGTTGCTAAAATCCATAACACACTTTTGCCCCTTTTCCGCTTAGAGTTATTACCCAATACATTCTTTGGTATCAATATTTAACTAAATATCCCTAATGATTCAATTTGGTTTAGGTTTAATCATGTGGATAGACTTGTGACCACTGACATGTTTGCTATTCAAAAGGGAGAGGTTCCACCAAGCTCATCCACACCTCAGTTACTTCAAAATCATTCGTTCGAACCTTTAGCATGGAAAAAAACTATTAATGTCAGAATCCAATAATCGTTGGAGCTGATTCAAGCCATCTCTCAATCGAGCCTCATTCCCGATTGACATCAAAGACAATCTGACATGTGGTGTACTTTCATTATTTGCGCAGAAGTAACTACCACTGGTAACTATTACACCTCGATTTTTTGCTTCCATAGCAAATCGATCTGGCTGCCAATGGGCAGGTAATGGTAGCCAAATATGGTATCCAGAAGCCGTGAACTCTATGGAAGTAAAAATCTCCCTTACCATTTTCTGTCTTTCATTCGCAACTTCCCTTTGTTGGTCCGCTAACCGAAAAGCATCACCGGATTCAATTAACAATGTCGCTGCAATAAAATTAATTGGAGACGCAAGCCAAATATTAGTTCGAATATTTGCATTGAGAGCCATTATCTGACTTTCCGGGGCTTTTAAGTAACCACAACGCATCGCAGGGCTAATTGCCTTAGATAACGCAGAAATGTGGAACGTATAATCTGGAGCAAAATTAGCTATTGGAGGCACTGGTTCATCATCTAAAAAGCAATAAATATCATCTTCAACCAGCCAGACTCTCTTATCGTTGATAACTCGTGCTATTTCCTTTTTTCGGGATTCCGGCATTGAGATCCCTGTTGGGTTCTGATGACTAGGAATCGCTATCACCATTGCGGCTTGATGTGCATCAATTGCACTCGCCAAAGCTTCTGGACATAAACCATACTCATCAAGATCTACACCAATTACATGACGGTCAGACATATTTACAATCGCCAAAATACCTGGGTAGGTGAGTCGTTCGACTAGAATAGTGTCACCTGGCTTAGTCAAAGTATCAACGAGTAAAGACAAAGCGTGCTGCGCCCCATTCGTCAGTATCATATTATCGCTGTTTGCCCCCTCTAAGCCGTACTTCTTCGCCCATTTAACACCAGCCGCCCTATGGGCCTCATGCCCAGAATGCTCAACATATCCAATTACAGACGGGGTCAGTAACTCCGCAGATTGCCGGTAGGCGTTCTTCAATGCAGGTACATTTCTCTCCAGGCAAGGTTGAAGTATAGAGAAGTTAAAGTTTGTTTCTTCATCGGGAGCTTGGATGGCTTTATCAAGTTCCGAGTTCGCTCTAACAAACGTACCACGACCAATAAATGACTCCAAACACCCTCTGTCATTAAGCAACTTATAAGCTTTTGCAACGGTTGCAGGCGTCGTTCCAAGCTCCTCAGCGAGTAAACGATGGGTGGGTAGCTTTGAACCTTGCGGGAACTCACCTGTTTCAATTTTCTGCTCTATAACTTCTGCTATACGAATGAACTTACTATTACTCACAAGGAGCCTCCTAGGACAATCCTAATTTCCAAAAGATTATAACATATGTCTTTTGGGTTTTTACTCTTTTAAATAAATACACAAACAATTATTGACATAGCTCAAATGCAAGCATAATCTAAAAAAAACTACATTGAGACAACTCAATGCAGTCTATAACGACATCAAATCAGGCTTAAGAAATGCTAAAAGAAATGGTAAAAACACTTAAAAAGCAAAGTGTTCAAGAAGTACATGTACCGTATGAAGCTGCAAATAAGTTAAAAAATGCATTAAGTAACTTACGGTTTAGAGAGGGCAATGAGTGGCTTAACGTAAGAGAGTGGCTTGGGAGCGTAGTCAAACACAGTCTTAATGATGAAGTGATCAACAGTATTCAAGGTTTTAAGTCAGATGATGACCAATGCGCCCTGATTATCCGCGGTTTACCTGTTGATGGCAATTTATGTGCGACACCTTACAACGGTTATGTTCCACCATCAAAAGTTCCTTTAGCTAGTGCTATCCATATTGGCATATATCAATTATCCCAAATTGAACCTGTATCATACCAAAATGAAAATAAAGGGTTCTTATTTAGGTATGTGGTACCTGCACTCAATGCTCTAAATGAAAAGTCATCTCATGGCTCCACTTTTACCTTTGGTCATCATGTTGATAACCCAGATTTACCATTAGCATGTGAGCCCTTGACAAAACGAAGTGGCTGCCCTGAATTTTTATCACTGATGGCATTGCGTTCTGATCTCAAGGTTCGATCGAATTTTATTCTATTGGATAATTTGATTGCTCAACTGAGCCGCGGCGTAGTCAACGAATTATGCCAACCTAACTTCCGTATTAACCGGCCTGATTCATTCGGTCAATCTCGTTCGAGCCGTCTTCCTATTTTAGTAATTGGCGAAGACGGTGTGATGCTATGTCGTTATGACAAGGAAAACACCACTCCTCTTACCGAGAGTGCCGCAGCAGCATTAGTTATGCTGGAAGCACAACTACAAAACGAGTCGTTAAAACAACACGTGGTATATCAGCCAGGTGATGTATTGATAATTAAAAATCAACGGCTTCTACATAGTCGCGAAGGTTTTAAATCTAGATCAGATGGCGCAGACCGCTGGTTAGCTCGCATGTTTGGGATGAGTACGTTAGAGCGTATCGTTCCAGCCTTCCCAGAATTTCAACATATTGGAAAAGATTAAGGAAAATAAAATGAAATCAAACAACGTCGCTTTTATTGGTTTAGGTGTAATGGGTTTTCCAATGGCGGGTCATCTTGCAAAAGCAGGGTACAAGACCAAAGTGTTTAATCGTACAGAAAGCAAAGCAAAACTATGGGCTCAAGAATTTTCCGGTGAATACCAGCCAACCCCTCGGTTAGCTGCGACAAACTGTGACATTGTGTTTTTATGCGTGGGGAATGATGACGATGTAAGAAGTGTTGTATATGGCGAGGACGGAGTACTCGCAAGCATGGTCCCAGGATCTGTTTTGGTTGACCACACGACAACATCTGCAGAACTTGCAGAAGAATTAGCCAGAGTATGTATGGAAAAGAACATTTCGTTTATTGATGCTCCAGTATCAGGTGGTCAGGCTGGAGCTGAAAATGCAGCTCTCACAATTATGTGTGGTGGTGAACAAACTGTTTTTGATCGCGTAGAGCCCGTGATGAAAAGTTATGGTAAGCAATCGACTTTAATGGGAAAAAATGGCCAGGGACAGCGCAGTAAGATGGTCAATCAAATCTGTATTGCAGGCGTATTGAAAGGGCTAAGCGAAGGCCTCCTTCTGGCAAAAAAAGCAGGTCTAAATATAAACCAGTTAGTTGATGTGTTAAAGCATGGAGCTGCGGGTTCATGGCAAATGGAGAACAGAACCGTAACTATGTCGCAAGATAAGTTCGATTTTGGTTTTGCAATTGACTGGATGCACAAAGATCTCAGCATTTGCCTAAATGAAGCAAATAAAATGGGTGTTGAGCTTCCGTTAACAGAAAAAGTAGACAGTGAATATCAGTCCCTACAGCAACAAGGTTTTGGTCGCATGGATACTTCTGTGCTTTTCAAAATCTACGATCGATAACTTCGACAGGAATTTTCAGTATGGAACTCTTCGGTAACGACATTACACTTTTAATACTAATAGCATTAATGGTATCGGCCTTTGCGGCCGGTTTCATTGACTCAGTAGCAGGCGGTGGAGGATTAATCTTAGTTCCATCTTTTATCCTTGCTGGATTGCCACCTCAATTAGCTCTTGGACAAGAAAAAATTGTCAGCACATTAGGTACTATCGCAGCAATACGTAATTTTATACGAAATAAAAAAGTAATTTGGACTGCCGTGGCAACAGGTATCCCAGCAGGCCTCATCGGTGCGTACGCGGGTGCACAAGCTATTCTCTACTTTGATCCCGATACTATCGGTAAAATCATTCTCTTTATGCTCCCATTCGGAATAATTTTATCGTTCATTCCGAAGAAGAATCGCAATGAAGATAACTCAGCTCCAATTAATAAAACAGTCATTTTATTTGGCGTTCCAACTGCTGTATTTGTAATTGGTTTCTATGATGGATTCTTTGGTCCAGGTACCGGTAGCTTTCTAATTCTGGCGTTACACTACTTACTTAGGTTCGATTTAGTTTCAGCATCAGCGACTTCAAAGTTGTTTAACTTTTCCTCTAACATCGGCGCATTATTCGCCTTCATGATTGCAGGTAACGTCTTATATATGCTGGCAATGCCTTTAGTAGCAATGAATTTACTTGGGAACCATGTTGGTAGCTCATCAGCAATGAAGTATGGCGCGAAACTGATTCAACGAACCATTTCAGTATCACTCAGTCTACTGATGATTTCGCTGGGTTATAAATTCCTGTTCTAAAAACTAGCCACAAAATTTATACGATAGAACTCTCATTCAATGCGGATGAGAGTTCTAGTATTAATCTACGATTATATGGTCAACTATATGAAAGGCTTGGTACAGACTGAACCTGATGTCGACTCACTTCTTCCCTGAAGGAAACACTAATGCATCATGGGATTATGAGCGGATACTCGGATACTCGGATACTCGGATACTGTTAAAATAAACATCACTGTGTCTGTCTACTGCACGTATCTTGACTACGCTATCTAGACAATTGCATTTTCCAACTGCGACTATGGCTTTTCCCATACCTGATTTAATCCGTATTTTTCTAAATTAAGTAGAAACTCTAACGAGCTTTTGTCCAGAAACAAGTTACAGCTTCATCCTAATCAGCCATATGTATATGAAAATGCGGGCCGGTGCACCATCACCGGCCCGCATGATTTCTAACTACTTGCGGGAAAACAGCCAGCGACTCATTTTGTCGATTTGATTGGCCGTTCTCGTTATATCCTTGCATGCCCGACCGGCCAATCTGTTTTGGAATACCTCTACTTTGTTGGCAATGACTTTCATCTTCGGGCCGTGTTTGTTGTTGTGCAGCTATGACCCCAAAACATAGAAGGTAAGCATCACATGTCAACAGCCGCCGCTCAGATGCAAACTCGGCAAGGACATTCTAATAAAGAAGTGAGGGAGAAAACTGCTTTATCACGAGCCTCTTACTATAGACTGAAGGAAAAATTAACTTCTGCTCCCCAGATCGCTGTCTCCGGGTAACCCATTAATCATTCTTGTTAGCTCTTCACAACAGATAATTTTTCCAGATGACAGAGTAAAGCGGGCAAAAACTTCAAATTTGCTCTTTTCTCCCTGATTTTTTTCTACATTCACATAGTGATGAGTGAACACCGTATCATTTTCAGCCACGATACTTTTAATAGAAATGCTCATCCGTTTTGTATGCGATTTGAGGGCCTCCATATGTCTGATAAACTCAAGATAGTCCAGTTGCTTACCATCCACACGCTGTTGATAGTCAGGAGCAAAAAATACTTCAATTTTACTCTCATCATGCAACGGATCCATGATAAGTACCTGTAGTGCCGCAATCACTGTCTGCTTCATATTTTGCATGTTAATTCACCTTTCTGATCAATGACAGGAAGTTTACTTCAGTACTTGACCGGTATAATATCGGTATTAGGACAAGATATACGGCTAATCGGCCATGCAGATAAAAACATCCCGAATTGAACATGATGTGACGCATTCAACGCAATGGCACAAGCATGAATCAGGGCAGTTATTTTGGTTCGATAAAGGACAGATGATAATTGAAACGGAATTGATTCAATGGATTATCACTCCCGGAACGGTGGGATGGTTTCCGGCGAATCAGTACCACAGAGCCCGGAGTACAGGGACCGTCAGTGGAAAATGTATTTATCTTGAACAATCATCAGGTATCGATTTTCTGCGTTGTTCAGGGGTTTATGGGAGGGATATTTTTATCCTGGCGCTACTTGAACGCCTTTTTCTGAGCAGATCTGTTGATTACAGAAATTCACTTCTGAAAGTATTAACCTATGAGCTGCACCAACTGCCTGAATTACCACTTCAACTCAAACTTCCAGAAGATCGTCGGGCAAGAAACGTGGCGAATGAATTATTAAAAAACCCCGGATGCGCACTGGATCAGACACAGCTGGCTCATCAATGGGGAATAAGTGTAAGAAATCTTAGCCGTTTGTTTCATCAAGAAACCGGGCTAACCTTTAGTCGATGGCGTCAGCAGGCAAAAATACTTTCCTCACTTCAATGGATTTTTGCCGGATTACCTGTAAACGAAGTGGCCTATCTGAGCGGCTATAGCAATGTCAGCTCTTACATTGAGATATTCCGGGAACGTTTTGGTCAAACACCGGGGCAGTTTAAAGAAATCGACAAATCGACAGCACTTACCATTAATAGGTACTGATGTTTTAAATTAAAACCTGACAACGATTTATATGACTAACGTGATCTTTTACATTATTGCCTTCGAACCTCGTCATACAGCCTAAAGGATCTTTATCAGCCTGTGCACTAGCGATCACCTTCAAACAAGTTTTCTGGCACAGAGTCAGTGCGGATAGGAAATATAGTGATAGGCTATCTCGATGAATCTTGTTCTCTATTTATAATCTATTTGAGGAATAACTGAACTACTATAACAATAGTTATATAAATATTTAATAGCCTCCGATTTATTTATATCTGAGGCTAAATTTAAAATTAATAATTTACTTTCTGACTTCGTCTTTCTAATATGATGACATCACGCCATTTGCCATGCATTTCACCCACTTTTTCGCGATGCCCGACTTTCCTGAATCCTTGATTATGGTGTAATCGGAGACTTGCTAAGTTTTCAGGAAATATGCCTGATAGCAACGTCCAGTAGCCTGCTTTTTCTGACTCGTTGATTACTGTGGACAAGAGTTGTTTACCTACCCCGAGTTGATGGTGTTGAGGGCTGACATAGATACTTATTTCAGCAACCCCCCGATAAGCATGGCGGCTGGAATATGGGGACAACGCAACCCAACCGATGACTTGATCATCTATACAGGCGACATAACGACAAATATCTATATGGTTCTTATCCCATTCACTCCACTCCGGTGCAAAAGTCTGAAATGTGGCATTACCACTATCGATACCAGCTTGGTAAATCGTTTTGACAGCATTCCAATCCTTCTCCTGCATCGGTATTACATTTATTCCTGACATTCGACTATCTTATAGAAATTAATTTTTACTTAATAAAAAGGCGAGTCTGAAAATATCATTATATGGTATGAATCACCACCGATTTACTAGACTATGAGTTTTTGAATTTGGACTGCCACCGCTCTCCTAGACAAATTTGGCCTATTCTTTTTGCATAAGAGTAAAGCTCAACAGTGTCAGGTCTTGCTTTTTGCCTATCTGAGTTAATCTATCTTTTGTTAATTTAGCAAGGTCACTAACTCAATTTTACCATAGATCGATCAGATATATATGCGGGCCGGTGCACCATCACCGGCTCGTATGCTCTCTAACTACTTGCGTTGGCCAAACGGCCAACGTCTCATTTTGTCGATTTGATTGGCCGATCTCGTCATGTCCTTGTAAGCACGCTCGGCCAACCTGTTTTGGAATACCTCCATTTTGTCGACAATGGCTTTCATCTGCAGGCCATATCCGGTGTTGTGCAGCCACTGCCCTAAAAAATAGAAGGCCAGCATCACAATGAACATCACTGCGAAGAAACCCAATATCTCCGCAAAGTTTTTAGGAAAGTAAAAATCCATAAAAAATGCCAGTCAGTAATACTGACTGGCATTTCATCGATTTTACAAAGGCATGATTAGCTACTGATAGCTAGCCCTACTCTCTCTCGAATATCAATAAGAAGAAAATAAACATATATAACAGCTAGTTAGAAATGTGCTCATCATCTATATCTTGTTGCTAAAATCCATAACACACTTTTGCCCCTAAAAGAGTTAGCCTCGTGATATTTGGCTAACTCTAACCTCCAAAGACTGACTAAATTTTAGTAATGCTACAAAGTGACTACTACATACTACAGATTGCTAGTAATCGCAGTGGTGGATGGGTATCGCCAAGGGCATCAACCTAAAGAGATTGTGAGTCACGATAGAGTCAACAATGAAATATATATATATGAACAGTATTATTGCTCTGAGCGATGGGATCGAGGATTTTTTGCTTTTATGTGCACACTTTGTTTTCCATGGTATGAATAAAACCTAGTAAATCAGAATGTTATGGAATTGCCTTGGGAAGATATTGTGCACGCACACTTTATTTCGAGATGTATTTCAGTAGCATCATGTATCTATCTGATATAATAAAGATTATAGAAATTTAGGATGAAAGTGTGCAGGCAGTTTTTGAGCGCGCACAATATAAAAATGTTAGCAATTCGGAGAACTCAGTTTGGAAATTAGAAAAGACTTGGAATCCGTAGCTCCTTACATATCTAGGCTAATATCAGTCGGGGAAGAGTTTAGGGCCTTCGATAAAGATTGGAGTCATTTAAAAAACCAAGAAGATTTTCGGTTCGTTTCGAGGGTCCCGTACGAGAAGCGTCATAAAGTTGAAGCGGTATATGCCGATGGCAGAGATATGGCTATTTACATGTATGATGCACTGCTATCTATAAATAGCGATTTCAGCAGATATCCAACACTAACAGCTATTGTTGAAGCATTTAAAAACACTTGGGTGTATGGAAGTTACGACCCTGAGGTTCCAAATGTGGCCAGTGATGTTTGTGTGGAGCATGATGTTGATCTTTGGTCTGTAAAACAGATGGTGGCATTATTCAAAAAGCAAGAGCAGTTATTGGCAGCAGTACGCGTCACGCTGCAAATGCTCCAGAATAGCGACCTCTATAAAATGGAAAATGGTATTCCGGTTATGAAGCAAGAAGCAAATATTCAAGTAAGCGGTAATTCTGGATCTAGCATAAATATAAATTCTTCTGGTGCCACTGCAAGCGTAACAGTAAATTACAATGAGCCAACAATTTTCGCAGACATGATTTCTGCAATTAAGTCTAATGATCTTGACAATGAAACTGAGAAAGTACTCATAGATAATGTGCAAGCTTTGGCTGCTAGCCACCAAAGTGGCGGTTTTAAAGAAGCTTACAAGGACTTCATGCAAAATGTTTCTGCGCATATCACTGTATTTTCCCCTTTTATTTCCGGCTTGGCTGCGCTTCTGTAGTGCTAACAAGGCCATCAAATTTGCTCCCTACGGTCGCCGGACGCTCGCAAGCTCGCGCCGTTTATGGCGGCGTTATGTGAGGAGAGCTATAAACATGGGAGTGATAATTGAACAACTTTAGAAATTCACCATTATGGCTGATTGGTTTCTTTATTCTTTTTGCGGAAGCTACCGCTGGTATTGCTGCCGTAAAAATTAGTGGTTGGCCTCAAGCAGCATTGGTTATATTTGTCATTTCTTATGCAACAGTCGTTACAGCTACATTCTTCGCCTTTTTATGGTTTAAACCGGAAAACTTTTATGGTCCTAATGAATATGGAAAAGAAACTACTCCAGAAATGTTCATTCAAGCCCTTAAGGGACAAGGGTTGCCTGATGATACTATTCAGGCGGTAGCTGAGTCTGAAAAATATGGTGATAAGCAGTTTTATAAATTACTTGATAACGTAATACCAAACAATGAAAAACAAATTTTAATATTGCTTAAAAGGCAATCTAAAAAAATTCCTATTTCTTCTATAATTAGTTACCGTTTTGCTACCCGGGACAATGGATTGAGTATTGGTTCTATGGGAGGACAGGACTTAATGAAAAAGTTAAATGGAACTGAGTTGTTATCTGATAACAACAGTTATATTGAATTATCGGATAAAGGAAACTCTTTTGCTGATTGGCTTATTAATGAAAATAAAGATGCAAAATCTTTTGACTCAGTTTTAGGTAGTTGGGGAAATATAGAAGATATAGATGAGATTATTGATTCGTTAAGAACAGACCGCGACAAAAATCACATAACAAAACGTTCCAATTGACCTCGTGCTATCACGAATTTTGGTTCCCAAAATATCGTGCGACACTCAGCAAATAAACTTTGCGTTATAAAAAATGGAGAAATCAGACCATGGAAAAGGTTGATTGGCATAAAAATGATATCGATGACAGTACAATTATCACGGACAGCTACAAGACAACTCAAAACGTTCGCCGTTATTTTAAATCCAAATTTGGTGAGCAATTTAAATTCGACCGAGACTTTATGCAATGGATTAAAAGTTCGGTGGGTTTAACAATAGGTGACGCTTCTCAAGAGTGGATTAGGCGTCAAGATTCAAAGTAAGTCGCGCGGAATTTTGTATAACGAACTGTTCAAGCAGATTCGGCACGCGTGGCATTTTTGGTTTACAGTGATTTTTGTGTTTACGGAGTAGTGCAGTTGTGCTGCCACGATCAAAAAATAGAAGATCAGCCTCACAATGTACATCACTGCGAAGCAATCCAATATTTCCGCAAAGTTTTTAGGAAAGTAAAAAACCATAAAAAATGCCAGTCAGTATTTCTGACTGGCATTTCAATTATCTTCTAAAGGCTTTATCAACTATTGATAGTTAGCCCTACTCCCACTCAATCGTCGCAGGTGGTTTACCAGAAATATCGTAAACCACACGGCTAATACCATCGATTTCATTAATGATACGGTTAGACACTCGGCCTAAGAATTCATATGGTAAATGTGCCCAGCGCGCTGTCATAAAGTCGATGGTTTCAACAGCTCGTAAGCTAACAACCCAATCGTATTTTCGGCCATCACCCATTACACCTACAGAGCGAACAGGTAAGAACACCGTAAAGGCTTGGCTTACTTTATTGTACAGATCAGCTTTGTGGAGTTCTTCAATAAAGATTGCATCGGCGCGGCGCAGCAGATCGCAATACTCTTTTTTCACTTCGCCAAGTACTCGAACGCCAAGACCCGGGCCAGGGAATGGATGGCGATAAAGCATATCGTAAGGTAAGCCCAATTCAAGACCGATCTTACGAACTTCATCTTTGAACAACTCTTTAAGTGGCTCAACTAAGCCCATTTCCATCTCTTCAGGTAACCCACCCACATTATGATGCGATTTGATCACATGAGCTTTACCCGTTTTAGAGCCTGCTGATTCGATCACATCGGGATAAATAGTCCCTTGGGCCAACCATTTAGCATTCTCTAATTTGCTCGCTTGTTCATCGAATACTTCGACGAATACTCGACCAATGGTTTTCCGTTTTTCTTCCGGATCATTAACCCCTGCCAAAGCAGATAAAAACCGTTCTTCAGCATCGACTCGGATAATATTTAAACCAAATTTATCGCCAAACATTTCCATGACTTGATCGGCTTCATGTAAACGCAGCAGGCCGTTGTCGACAAAGACACAAGTTAACTGTTTACCAACGGCTTGGTGAATCAACATGGCAACAACCGATGAGTCAACACCGCCCGATAACCCTAGGATCACTTGCTCATCGCCGACAACTGCTTTAATTTGTGCAACCGCATTATCAATAATAGAACTCGCGGTCCATAACGCTTCGCATTGACAGATATTCAGCACAAAATTCTCAAGCATTTGCTTGCCTTGAGTCGTATGCGTCACTTCTGGGTGAAACTGAACGCCATAGAAGTGTTTCGCTTCATTGGCCATCACTGCATACTGGCATGTCTCTGTGTTAGCAACCGTCACAAAACCTTCTGGAATTGCAGAAACTTTGTCACCATGGCTCATCCACACATCAAGCAACGGTTTGCCATCGTTACTTAGGGCATCTTGAATATCAGCTAAAAATGGGGATTGAGTTTGCATTTCAACTTGGGCATAACCAAATTCGCCTTCACCCACGCCTTTAATAACTTCACCGCCTAATTGCACAGACATAGTCTGCATGCCATAGCAGATCCCTAACACCGGAACGCCCGCAGTAAAGACATATTCAGGGGCTCGGGGCGAATTGGCCTCTATCACGCTCTCAGGGCCACCGGATAAAATAATTCCATGAGGGGCAAACTCACGGATTTGATCTTCATCAACATCCCATCCCCACAGTTCACAATACACTCCGATCTCACGGATACGCCGGGCAATCAACTGTGTATATTGGGAACCAAAGTCCAGGATCAAAATACGATGGTCATGGATATCTTTGCTCATAGCCTGTCTATTCTCTATCAATGTGTCTGCAAATAAATCGGCGAGGTTTAAAACCTCGCCGCATTATGATGGCTCAGCCAACGATTACTAACCACCTGAACGATAGTTAGGGGACTCTTTGGTAATTGTAACATCATGGACGTGGCTTTCGCCCATCCCTGCGCTAGTAATTTTTACAAATTCGGCTTTGGTATTGAGCTCTTTGATCGTTGCACAACCGGTCAATCCCATACATGAGCGTAACCCGCCCATCTGCTGATGGATAATCTCTTTGAGTAACCCTTTATAGGCAATGCGTCCTTCAATCCCTTCAGGGACCAATTTATCGGCAGCATTATCACTCTGAAAATAGCGGTCTGATGACCCTTTCGACATAGCCCCTAAAGAACCCATACCGCGGTATGATTTAAAAGAGCGGCCTTGATACAATTCGATTTCGCCCGGAGCTTCTTCAGTCCCCGCAAACATGCTGCCAACCATCACACAGCTGGCGCCGGCAGCTAATGCTTTCGCAATATCCCCTGAGAAGCGAATCCCACCATCAGCGATGACTGGAATCCCAGTCCCTTCAAGTGCTTCAACGGCATCAGAAACGGCAGTAATCTGTGGAACCCCAACACCGGTGACAATTCGAGTCGTACAAATTGAACCCGGACCAATCCCCACTTTGACTGCACTCACCCCAGCTTCAACCAACGCTTTAGCACCGGCAGCAGTGGCAACATTACCGCCAATAATTTGCAAATCAGGATAAGCTAAATGTGTCGCATGAATTCGCTCTAGCACGCCTTGTGAATGGCCATGAGATGAATCAATCAGCAATATATCGACCCCGGCTTCAACCAGTGCAGCGACTCGCTCTTCGTTACCAGCGCCAGCGCCGACAGCGGCACCGACCCGTAAACGACCAAGTTCGTCCTTACAAGCATTCGGTTTGCTTTCGGCTTTTTTAAAGTCTTTGGCTGTGATCATACCGCGCAGTTTGAAATCATCATCTACAAGCAGCATTTTTTCAATGCGATTGGTATGCATTAATTGTTGAACACGCTCACGAGTGGTTTCGGTAGTGGTGATCAGCCTTTCTTTTGGCGTCATCACTTTGCTAACCAATGTATCGAGGTTATTTTCAAAACGCATATCACGCCCGGTGATAATTCCAACCAGCTCATTATCACCAGTCACAACAGGATAGCTCGCAAAACCATTTTGTTCAGTCAGCTCAACCACTTCTCTTAACGTCATATCCGCAGAAACAGTGACTGGATTCAGTACAACACCATTTTCATGTTTTTTAACTTTGCGTACTTCTAATGCCTGAGCTTCAATTGACATGTTTTTGTGGATAAACCCAATGCCACCTTCTTGGGCAAGAGCAATTGCCAAACGCGCTTCAGTAACGGTGTCCATCGCTGCTGAAATCATTGGGATATTAAGTTTAATTTTAGCGGTTAACTGTGTTTCTAGCTTCGCAGTATTAGGCAGGACCTGCGAATGTGCGGGTACTAACAGCACATCATCGAAGGTTAAAGCTTCTTTTTGAATTCTCAACATTGCAACATCTCACCGTAATTAAAAATCTGTCTGGGGGTGTAAATATTGCGAACGGATTATATGCTTTTAGCTAGTCAAGGTAAAATAAAAAGTGGTATTTTGAATGATTAAATTTTTGAGACATCAAGATTGCCCGATATGGACCCATTGTTAAACAACCCGAATATTCTTTCTGTCAGTCAGCTCAATGCACAAGTTCGTCAAATGCTCGAGTCTGCTCTTGGCGAGATCTGGCTCAAAGGGGAAGTATCCAACCTTTCAAAACCTTATTCCGGGCACTGGTACTTCAGCCTTAAAGACAGCCGTTCGCAGGTACGCTGTGCGATGTTCAAAGGCCAGAACCGTAAAGTTCGATTTGATGTTGTAGATGGACAACAAGTTCTAGTAAGGGCTCGTATCAGTGTTTATGAACCCCGAGGCGACTATCAACTCATTGTGCAATCGATGCAACCTGACGGCCTTGGCGCGATGCAGTTGGCTTACGAGCAACTGCGCAGCAAGCTAGCGGCTGAAGGCCTTTTTAGTGAACAAAATAAACAACCATTACCACAGCTCGTCCAACGCGTTGGGGTGATCACCTCTGCCAGTGGTGCAGCATTTCATGATATTACGGCAGTGCTTAAGCGGTTGGCCCCCAGTATACAAGTGGTGCTCTACCCCAGCTCTGTGCAAGGGGAACTAGCCCCGAAAGGGTTATGTCAGGCATTAACACTTGCCAATCAGCGTCAAGAAGTTGATGTTCTCATCATTGGTCGCGGAGGCGGATCGCTTGAAGATTTATGGGCATTTAACAATGAGCCTTTGGCTCGATTAGTCGCAGCTAGTCATCTGCCTATTATCTCTGCCGTCGGACACGAAATTGATTTTACCTTAACCGATTTTGCGGCTGACTGGCGAGCGCCGACTCCATCAGCAGCCGCTGAAAAAATAGCCTACGGCATTCATATGCTGGCTCAAAGTTACCAACAACTAGACACCCGCTTACATCAGTTAACTGAGCAATATCGCAATATTTGGCAGCAAAAGTTTCACTATCTAAAACAGCGTCTAAATCATCAATCTCCGCTTCGCCAGCTACAAGTCCGTCAACAGCAACTGGATGAATACTCCGAGCGGTTACAAAGTGCTTTACAAAAAGATCTGCAACATCGCCAGCAACATTGTCAGCATTTAACTCAGAGGATGTATCAGGCATCGCCACAACGATTATTGCGACAAAAATCTGTTTATCTAACTCAGCTTGCTGAGCGTCTCACATTAGCCAGTATCAATCGTTTTGAGAATGCCCAAAACAGATTTTCATGGACCATTAATCAGTTACAAGCCCTTAGCCCGCTAGCCGTGCTCTCTCGTGGTTACAGTACCGTTCAAGATGATTCAGGCCATTGGCTAACCCATATCAAAGAGTTTCAGCCTAACCAAGCAGTCACCATTACGCTGCAAGATGGCCAAGCCCATACCATCGTCCAGTCAATTGAGGAGCAAGCAATACCTAGCCAACTAGATTCGTTGAAAAATTAATCAGTTAGCTATTTTAATGTTCGTAAAGTTGCATTTGTACAACTATTGTTTAAATATACTCGCCCCACCATGATGATAATATTATCATTAAAGAGTGGATTAATGAGTTTAGATAAGGATAGATCATGATGATCTCCGAAAATAAAGTTGCAGATGCAGCTGAAAATGATGAAAGGTTGATCGAACTAATATACCAAGCTGCTAGCGAACCAGAGTTATGGCCCGAACTTCTCAAACAGCTTTACCTTCTCACTCAATACAGTCCATTTGCCGAACCCACTCAGATTAGTGGTTACCCACTTTTTGATGCACTGGATGGGCATGCCCCCAGTAATCCTCTGCAGGATAATCCAAAATTCAAGCGCGTATTTCGCCACCTTTCCCTTGCTATTAAAATTACTAAAAAACTTTACGCGGCTGAAGAAAATCACCAGTTACTGCATTCGTTACTGAATCGAATTCCTGTGGGATTAATCTTAGTGAGCGAAGACGGCACAATCCAAAGTTGCAATTCATTAGGGAATGAGATGCTGATTAAGTCGCATTATCTTGGCAACTCAAACAACAAACTAACTTTGAAAGACCCGCACCAAAACCAAGAAATGATGGCTTTGATCAAAGAGCTTTCTAAAACTCGGGCATTTGATATACAAAGTCGCGGGATGTTAATAAAAACCCACGAATCACAGCTATGTCCCATGCTAGTAATCACTCCATTAAATATGCACGCCTTGTCTATTTATGAGAAACAAGCGAAAGTAGCAGTCTTTTTATCAAGCAGTAATTATGAGAATTCACTCGAATTATCGGCTCTGGCTGATATTTACCAATTAACGCCAAAAGAACTCCGAATTGTTGAGCATATTGTTCGCGGTATATCCCCCCCTAATATCGCTAAAACGCTACATGTTAGCTATAACACTGTGCGCACCCAGCTTAAATCAATCTATCAAAAAGTAGGGGTCAATAAGCAAAGCGAGTTGGTAAATCGAATTTTAACAGGTCCAGCGAGTATGTTATTCCAGTGTCATAATAATGATGACACTGAAGAACAACTAAGCCCATTAGACCAAAGCATCACCTTAAGTGATGGCCGTAATCTGTGTTATCGCGAACGCGGTCAGGCAAATGGAGAACCGGTTCTATTATGTCACTCGATTATCGGTTCTCGGATGGAATGCTTTGATTTACGTAACGACTGGGCCAAACGAGTTGGCGTGCGACTGATTATTCCAGATCGCCCAGGCTATGGCTATTCAGATCCGAATCCCAATCTGAGCTATAGACAATGGCATGAAGATGCTATCGAATTAATGGATCAACTCAAAATAGAGCGATTCTCCTTAATCGGTTACGCCGTTGGCGGAAATTATGCCTGTGAATTGGCGTTGCAAAAGCCGGAACGAATCAAACAAATGATCCTTATCTCCGCAGGTTCGCCATTAGCCACTCCGGATGATTATCACAAAGCCACCCCGCTATTCATGATGCAGGTTCAGTTAGCTAAACATTATCCGCAGCTTTATCGACTATTTTTGGTACTCATTGAACGCGGATTACATAAAACACCGAGTTATTATATTGATCTTTTAGCTTCTAAGATTAATGAATATGATCGTATATTGTTGAACGAATCACACGTTCAACGCTTAGTGCAGCTCAGCTGCGCCGAAGTAGGACGTCAGGGCGTCAATGCATTTGTCGATGAAATCAGGCGTTATACTCAGGAAAAACAAATTAATTATTCCAAAATTAAAACGCCAACGTTGTTGTGGCATGGCCGGAAGAGTTCTTATGTGTCATTAACAACAGCGGAGAAGATCCGCAGTGAAATTCCAAAGAGCGAGATTAATATCATTGAAAATGCTGGCCATATACTGATCTATCAATACTGGCCAGACATCATCCGAGATCTTAAAGATCGCATCAAAAAGAGTAATACGCTGGAAGACTAATGAGTTTCTTCTAAACGATAGATCACCTGTCGTTTAGATTTAAGCTCATTACAATGATTACAGAAATAATCAACTGCCCCACAGGCTTGAAGCACCTCAAGAGGCTGCTCACACTGGGGGCAATAGGCAACGCTGTGAAAATTGCTGTGGCAGTGGGAACAATAACCTCCATGGTTATCAGTTGCCGATGGCTCAAGTTCTCGCTGGCAGTTTGGACATAAAAGTGTCATTGCTTGTTCTTACTCTGGCGCTGTTTATCAATTCGTTTACGGGCTCGTTGCTGGCTCAATGTCAACTTCCGAGGCTTATCGGCGTATGGGTTTTCACCTTCTCTAAACTCAATTCGAATGGGAGTCCCCGTCATCTCCAACGCTTTGCGATAATAGTTCATTAAATAACGTTTATAAGAATCGGGTAATGAATTGACCTGATTACCATGAATCACAATTCGTGGCGGGTTGTATCCCCCCGCATGAGCGTAACGAAGTTTAACTCGGCGTCCGCGAACCAACGGTGGCTGGTGATCTTCACGAGCCATCTCCAAAATCCGGGTTAATAACGCCGTTGAGATACGTTTTGTCGCACTGCTATACGCGCCCTCAACAGACTCATATAAATGTCCAACACCAGTCCCATGCAAAGCTGAAATAAAATGGACATTGGCAAAGTCAATAAAGCCTAAACGACGATCCAGTTCACGCTTAATTTCATTTTTAACATCTGTATCCAAACCATCCCATTTATTCACAGCCAGAACCAAAGCCCGGCCAGCATTGAGAATAAATCCAAGCAAACTTAAATCCTGATCAGAAATCCCCATACGGGCATCAATGACTAACAGACAGACATTGGCATCTTCAATTGCTTTAAGCGTCTGGATAACGGAAAACTTCTCAACCTTATCAATAATTTTACCACGCCGACGCACCCCGGCTGTATCAATTAACACATACTCACGCGCATCCCGCTGCATAGGGATATAAACACTATCGCGAGTGGTTCCGGGCATATCATAAACAACCACGCGTTGCTCACCCAAGATACGGTTAATTAACGTCGATTTGCCTACATTGGGTCGACCAATAATTGCCAGTTTAATAGGCAAGTTCGCTAGATCTTCGGCTTGCCGGTCTGCAAGGGCTTCTTCTTCAGACAGCTCTGTTGGCAACCCGGCTTCGTCTTCTTCATCTGGCAAACTGTTAAACAACGGTTTGAGTGCTTTTTCTAATAGTTGATTCACGCCACGACCATGAGCCGCCGCAATCGCATAGACCTCACCCAATCCGAGACTATAAAAATCGCTCGATGCCACCACCGAATCAACACCATCGGTTTTATTTGCAACTAAAAAAACTGGTTTTTCAAGACGTCGCAAGTGATCTGCGATCACTTGATCGCCCACACTCACACCAACCCGAGCATCGACCATGAACATCACCACATCGGCTTCTTCTATCGCTGCCAATGACTGTTCGGCCATCACTTTGTCGATTCCTTGCTCTTGGCCTTCTATCCCACCAGTATCAATGACAATATAGTGTTGCCCATTCAGTTGTGCTTGACCATACTTGCGATCACGAGTCAGCCCAGGATAATCTGCTACCAACGCATCACGCGTGCGGGTTAAACGGTTAAATAATGTTGATTTGCCCACATTCGGGCGCCCTACCAGGGCTACTACAGGAAGCACCATGAAATCTGTTTCCTAAAAATAAGCAAAAAGCCCACAGTCAAATGACCATGAGCTTTATTGTAACGGATCAAATGCGATTACGCGCGTTTATAAGCGATCAGTTTACCATCACGAGTCTGAATAATTATCAATTTATCAGTCACCACCGGGGCAACATAGAGTCCATCCCCACCGATATCGACTTTTGCAACAAATTTGCCAGTATCACGGCTAATCCAGTACAAATAACCTTCAGAATCACCGACTAAGACATAATTTCCTACCACAGCTGGCGCGGTAATATTACGATAAGAAAGTTGCGTCTGCTGCCAGTTTTCACTACCACTAAAGCGATCCAAATCAACAAGATGGCTACTGCGATCACTGATTAACAATTCACTACCTGCAATAGCCATGTCCCGATACGCGGCATAGCTACGCTTCCAGCTTGTACGACCATTTTGCAAGTTCAGCGCAACTAATGAGCCGTTATAAGAAATCGCAAATAACTCATTATCCAACAATAGCGGCTGACTATCGACATCAGCAAGCTGTTCTAATTGCGTACTGCCATTGGATTGACCAATTCGGGTTGAAAATACTTGTTGGCCATTTTTCACCGAAAAGACCGACACGGAACCATTACTGCGGCCTAAAATCACCACGCCGTTACTAATCACAGGCACCGCTTTACCCCGTAACGTTAACGAAGGTAGATCCAGTGTAATATTCCAAAGAATATTTCCACTTTGCGGATCGACAGCAACAAGGTGTCCATTATTGGTAACGACTGCTAAAATTCCTTCGCCTACCGATGGCGAAGCTACCACTTCACCCGGCATTGCAGTTCGCCACTTGAGTTTGCCCGTTTTGGCATCCAAAGCAAATAGCTGAGCGTTCTCACTCCCAACAAACACCATATCGAATGCGGCTAAAATTCCACCCGATAAACGTGCTGAGCCATCAACAGTATACTGCTTATGACCTTTAAGTTCGGTGACATCGGTATCCCAAAGCTGTTTACCTTTCAGACTGAAGGCCTTCACCTCTCCGCCACGAGAAGCCGCGTAAACAGTACTATTCGCGACGGTTGGTTGCAGCTGCGAATAGTAGTTACCAACACCATCACCAATACTGGCAGACCAAACTTGTTGTGGCTCAAATTTGTTCACAACTTCAGGAGTAGGAGCCGGCTTATGCACGGGTTTGTCGCTACTACAAGCCACAACTAACATGAGCAGTCCACTGGCAAATAATAGTCGGAAGACTTTGACCATAAATCTATTCTCCGGCTAAATTATCGAGTTTTAACTGGAGGCTTGGATCGCTTCCATCACCGTCAGCAATTGCCTGTTGGTATGCATCGCGTGCTTCTCCAATATTCCCCTTGGCAACATACACATCCCCTTTCAAAGCTTCAACTGAACCTTTATAGGGTTTTCCGGTGATCCCATTCAGCGTTGCCAATGCAGCTTGGTCTTTTTTGAGAGCCAACTGCACCCGAGCTAGCCGCAACATAGCCAAAGAACGAAGTGGCTCATCAGCTTTTTGCGCAACCACACTCAACGCATCTGCAGCCTGCTGATATTTATTGTTATTCACAAACAATTTTGCCAAAACCATCCGCGCCATGTATGGATAACTTTTCGCATTAGGATATTTATCAATAAATGACTGCAACTGTACAACTTTGTCATCTGAGCTAGACTTCATGATTGCTTCAAATGCAGTTGATGCTTGGAGCGCTGTATTATTTTGATGATCTTGATATAAAAACCACCCCACCGAGGCAGCAATAACAATTATGATGACAGCAACTAAGGCAATCCAATAACGCTGCAGGAAACCAATAATCGCCTGCTCTTGTTGTTCTTCAGTGGAATATATCTCCACACATCCCCCTCAAATAGAAATCAGTTTGTTTTTAACAAACACTCGCTACGTGCTTAAGCGTTTTAGCAAGCGGTCATATTAAACAAAATATTCGCTCAGGTAATCAATTAACTGCTCTTGACTGATGGTAACTTGGTCGGTTCCGGTACGCAGGTACTTAATTGTCACCTGCTCATTGTTGATTTCGTCTTCACCAACAATCAATGCAACCTGTGCTCCAGACTTATCAGCACGTTTAAATTGTTTTTTGAAATTACCGCCACCACGGTGATTCATCACTCGCAAACGTGGCAACTGATCGCGAACCTGTTCAGCCAATTGATTCGTGACAACCGCTGCCTGTTTACCACTGCCAAGCACGTAGATATCAGCAACTGCATCACTTTGATGCAAACGCCCTAATGCATCGAGCAACAGAACCATGCGCTCCATTCCCATGGCAAAACCAACCGCAGGAGTAGGCCGCCCTCCTAGTTGTTCGACCAAGCCATCATAGCGTCCGCCAGCACAAACAGTTCCTTGGGAGCCAAGATCTTTGGTGACCCATTCAAACACAGTGCGGTTATAATAATCTAAACCACGAACCAGTTTATGGTTAATTTCATATTTGATTCCAGCACCGTCTAAGAGCTGACACAACCCATCTAAGTGGTTGCGACTTTCATCGTCTAAGTAATCGATTAACTTCGGTGCATTTTCAAGAGCTGCCTGCACATTCGCATCTTTACTATCAAGCACGCGCAACGGATTGCTCTCTAGACGACGTTTTGAGTCCTCATCAAGCTGATCTTCGTGAGCTTTGAGATGCTCGACTAACTTTTCGCGATAAAGAGCCCGTGCTTCATTAGAGCCTAACGAGTTAAGCTCAAGTTTAACTTTGTCAGCAATCCCAAAGGCTTTCCATAACCGGGCGGTTAAGATAATGACTTCAGCATCGATATCCGGCCCATTCAAGCCAAAGACTTCACAACCAAATTGGTGAAACTGCCGATACCGACCTTTTTGTGGACGTTCATAACGAAACATCGGCCCCATGTACCACAGTCGCTGTTCCTGATTATAAATAAGCCCATGCTGATTCCCGGCTCTGACGCATGATGCAGTCCCTTCAGGACGCAGAGTTAAGCTGTCTCCATCGCGATCATCAAAGGTATACATCTCTTTTTCAACAATATCGGTCACTTCACCAATAGAGCGTTTAAACAAAGCTGTACTTTCAATGATAGGAGTACGAATTTCGCTATATCCGTATGCGGCGACGACTTTACGAATTAAGTTTTCAACCTGCTGCCATTTAGTCGTTTCTTCAGGCAGAAAGTCGTTCATCCCTCGGATCTTCTGAATCTGTTTGGCCACGTTATTCTCTATTTTTGTTAAATTTTAATCTTCTTAATGCTTGGATTATAAGGGCTTACTCTCATCAGGTAAATTATTATGGGCAGGCTTGTCTGTGCTCACACAATGACTTCCCTAAACGAAATATCTAACCCAATAAAAATTAATCAATATTTTTGACATCAAGCATTGCGACTCGAGCACGGATCTTAGCTTCTAATTCATCGACTAGTTTATCATTATCAAAGCGTTCTTTTTGCCGAGTTCCACCAATATAAAAAGCACTTTTACGGGCGCTACCAGCAATTCCCATATCCGAAACCAACGCTTCTCCCGGTCCATTGACAACACACCCGATAATCGAGACATCCATTGGCGTTGCAATATCTTCTAGGCGTTGTTCAAGCTGATTGACGGTTCCAATCACATCAAACTCCTGGCGGGCACAGCTCGGGCAGGCAATAAAATTAATACCACGACTGCGGATACGCAGCGATTTTAAGATATCAAACCCAACTTTGACTTCTTCCACCGGATCAGCCGCCAGTGAAACTCGTAATGTGTCACCGATACCTTCACTGAGTAAAATTCCCAAACCAATGGCTGATTTAACTGAACCGGAGCGTTGTCCACCAGCTTCGGTAATCCCTAAATGTAACGGTTGTTCAATCTGATTAGCCAGTAAACGATAAGCCCCAACTGCCAAAAATACGTCTGAAGCTTTAACACTCACTTTATATTGATCGAAATTCAATCGATCGAGAATATCCACATGGCGCATCGCCGATTCAACCAACGCCTCTGCGGTAGGTTCACCATATTTTTCCTGGATATCCTTTTCCAATGAACCGCCATTCACACCGATACGAATCGGTATATTATGGTCGCGAGCCGAATCAACCACGCTACGAATCCGACCTTCATGACCGATATTCCCCGGATTAATACGCAAACAATCTACGCCATAATCGGCAACTTTAAGCGCAATACGATAATCAAAATGGATGTCTGCTACTAAGGGAATGTTGACGCGCTGTCGAATCAATTTAAATGCTTCGGCAGCATCCATTGTTGGGACTGAAACCCGAACAATATCTGCTCCCGCTTGTTCAATGCGGTGGATTTGTGCAACGGTCGCATCGACATCAGTCGTACGAGTATTTGTCATAGACTGCACCGCAATCGGCGCGTCACCACCTACAGCAACAGATCCAACGTGGATCTGCTTAGATACACGCCGTTTAATCGGCTTAGCACCACTCATATCAACCTCTAATTAATTTGGAACACTTATATGGGCAGCTTTACCATTGGCACTGTTGTTATTAAATGCTAACTCTTTTCCACCATACTTAATTGAAACACCATCTGGAACGCCCAAAATAAGTTTATAAGGCGGTTGCCCATTTAATTGCAACACCTGACCAGGCTGTTTCACTCCAACCGCTAAGCGATTACCTGCGGCATCTTTCACTTGGATCCAACAAGCCTTACTAAACTTTAATTCCAATTGATGCGCAGGCGTAGCTAAGCCCTGAACAGCATTAGGCTTATTAGCGGCAACCTGCTCAGCATTGCTATCACCAGCGGCACTTTCAGATTCAGATGTCTGAGAATTGCTCGAAGTAATCACGGAACTGGTTAATGCTGTTTCAGCAGAAGGATCACGATCAGTGGTTGGCGTTTCATCACTGCCGGGTTTATCAAGCTCTGCAGCAACTTTTTCCGCTTTGGCTGCGGCATTAGCAGGTGGACTCGGCATCGCAGCCGTTGGCAACTGCTCATTTTTGGCTTGCTGTGTATCAGCACTGTTTGTACCATTGGTATTCGATGACTGACTGCTATCATCGTCTGGCAAAATGCTACTGATATTTAATGAACCTGACTTACTCAATGAAGATGGCCAGATATCTTTAAGTGAATGATTTTGCCACCACCAAGCTCCTAATGAAGCCAGCACCACGAGAATAATTAAAATAGTGAGCCATTTTAATTTGCCATCACGGCGCCGCTCTTCAAGAAGAGGTTGCGCAAGATTATCAAGTTTGATGGGCTTCACTGCATCTTGATGATGATAAGTCGTATCTAGCACTTCATTTTCGGGAACATTGAGCAACTTGGCGTAACTGCGAATATATCCTTTGCGATAAGTGAGCGATAAACTTGCCTGTGCATTGTCGCTTTCAATATCTACAATAACTTGCCTGCGCAAATTTAAGCGCGTTGCGACTTCTTGAATCGACAGGCCTGCAGCTTCTCGAGCTGCCTGTAATTTTTGTCCAGCAGAAGGCTGATTGGATTCTTCTTGCGAAGAAAAACCTTCATCATGGCTATTTGTTGGTTCAGTAGTCATTGGCTAAGTATTTTTTAGTTTGAGGTGCATCAGGAAACTGTGTAATTAACTCTTTTCCCCAAAGGACCTGCTGCGTTAAGTTACCCTCACCGCGTGAAACTTTAATCCACGCTAACAGACTCTGCGGTGAAGCCGATGCAATCTTGCTATAACGTTTTAAGTATGATCGAGCATCTGCATACTGATGCTGTTTAATCAACACATTCGCTAAACCCAACAACGATTGCGGTCGTTCGGCATTATAGGCAAGTGCCGCTATAAAATAAGATTTTGCCTTATCATACTCGCCTGCACGATAGGCACACAAGCCGGCATTTTCATTCGTACTATCAATTGCTGTATAACCGGAGCTATCAAGCGCTTTTTCGAATAGTTTTTGGGCCTGCTGATACTGGCCCTGATGACAACGAATCACGCCTAAATTATTCAGAGCATCCCCATTGTTAGGATCTTTTTTTAGCGCCTTCTGATAAGCTGTGATAGCTTTACTAACCTGACCAACCTGTGAGTAAAAATACCCCCAGGTTAGATCCACATCAATCAAATTCGGATCATCTTGTTGGGCAAGCGTAATATTATGCTTAGCCAAATCGCTATTGCCCGCATGCAAATAATTAATCGCCAAAGCCAGACGTGAACGAGCAGCCTGCTGTTTGCTTTTATGCTGGTTCTGATTTTGATCAATCGGCACACCATCAACCAGTGTCTGAGTCACACAGCCACTTAATAGCCAAGGAAGGAAGACCATTAATACCAGCTTTTTACGCATAAATACAAGTCCCTTCAGATAAATACTATTGCTGAATAGAAACGGCAATCGGTTTGCCTTGCTCACGACGTTTTAAAGTTCGTTTCGTTCTATCGATAACATCCCCCGCCAGCTGGCCACATGCGGCATCGATATCATCACCGCGCGTTCTGCGCACAACGACGGTAATGCCATAGGATGTCAACACCTTACTAAACCGATCAATTCGGCTATTCGAAGGTTTATCATACGGAGATTCAGGATATGGATTAAATGGGATCAGGTTAATCTTACAAGGCGTATCTTTAAGTAATGCGGCTAATTCATGAGCATGATCCATTTCATCATTCACTTTATTTAGCAATATATACTCAACTGTGACTTTGCCCTGATTCGCGTTTGATTTGCTAATGTAGCGCTTCACGGCACTAAGAAACTCGCTAATATTATATTTGTCGTTAATTGGCATAATTTCACTACGCAATTTGTCATTTGGTGCATGCAGTGAAATGGCCAAAGCCACATCAATTCGATCGCCGAGCATATCAAGCGCCGGCACTACGCCAGAAGTACTGATGGTCACGCGTCGTTTACTGAGGCCAAACGCCAGATCGTCCATCATCAATTCCATGGCAGGTACGACATTATTTAAATTAAGTAGTGGTTCGCCCATTCCCATCATCACAACATTGGTAATCGGCCGCTTACCAGTTTGTTTGCTAAAACCGATGACCTCAGCTGCTCGCCAAACCTGACCAATAATATCACTGACACTTAAATTACGGTTAAAACCCTGCTGCGCGGTCGAGCAGAATTTACAATCCAATGCACACCCAACCTGAGATGAAACACAAAGTGTCGCCCGATCATGATCTGGAATATAAACCGTTTCGATCTCTTGACCATGAACTAACATCGCCCACTTGATCGTCCCATCGGATGAGCGCTGTTCTTTAGAAATTTCAGGAGCCCTAATTTCAGCACACTCAGTTAACTTCGCTCGCAAAAGCTTATTGACATTCGTCATCTGTTCGAAATCGCTAACGCCAAAATGGTATATCCATTTCATCACTTGATCAGCTCGAAACGGTTTTTCCCCCATATCGGCGAAAAAATCCCGCATTGCTTGGCGATTGAGGTTCAGCAGATTCGTTTTTTGCTCACTCATGAACGTTGCGATCCTTTAAAATAAAAAGCGCCGGATTGTACAAATTTTAGCGCGACTTGACCAGTACCGGAAAAAACCAATGCAATATCGACTTTCCCGAGTAGTTACCGTGATCGTGACTTGATAACTTATTTTAACAAATTCAGAGCCACTTAAGGAAACGCTATCTTGCAAAAGTCAGCCATTGCTTGCTTTACCCTATTGTTGAGCTATTTGGTTAGTTTTTCGGCAATTGGGGCAACACATGCGCAATTTAACTTCGCAGGGAAACAACTCCCCCAAGCCAACACGGTTAAAGGCGCCAGATTATCCATCTTGTATGGGAATACCCACAATGTCAGTGGAATCGATGTCCCTTTATTATCTCTCTCAGAAATAGACAATTTTTATGGCGTTCAGTTCTCGCCGTTTCTAGGGATCGGACATATTCGCCAACATTTTCGAGGAGTCGCATTTAACTTAGTCAACTGGCATGAAGGCGATGACCAGGGGGCTAACATTGGCCTATTAAACGTCACTCACTCCTTAAAAGGGGCTAATTTTGGAGTTGTTAATATCAGTACCCAACAATCGACTGTTGATTTAGGGCTCGTTAACTACTCGGCTAAAACTTATTTTCAACTGGGCCTTGTGAATGCCACTCAAAACTTACAGGGGTTACAAATAGGTCTCGTGAACTATGCCGCCAATGGCGCACTTCCCGTCCTGCCGATTATCAATTTTAATAAGAATTTTTAAAAAATCCCCATCACGCGCTGTTAAACTCCATGCGTTAGTCTTAGTCAAATAGCGCAGATACAAAAATGGGAGCCAATAAATGGCTCCCATTAAATTCACCTATTGGGGCTGACTACGCTGCTTTGTAGGCTTTAAAGGCTTTATCAAGCTTCTTAGCAACCTTTTTGCTCACACCAACAGTCTGTAGCGCGACACGCAATCGAGCTCGAGACATATCGGGGCCAAGGATCTCCATTGCATCAACCACAGAAGTTGAGCTCGTTTTGCCAGTAATGGCCACAAACACAGGCTCTAAGAAATCTTTAACTTTAACTTCCAGATAATCAGCAATGGCTTTCGCAATCACGAAGATATTATCTTTATTCCATTCACGCAGTGCTTCTAACTCCCAGATAAAGAACTGCATTCCTTCGCGGAACTGCTCTTCACTTAGTTTATGAAGTAACAGCGCTGGATCATATTCTGGAATACCACTGACAAAATGAGCAGCGATCGGCGCTAAATCACTAAAGACTTCCATGCGGGTTTTCACCTGAGGAATAATTTTCATCAGGGTTTCTCGATTATATGCCCATTTGTGCAATTCATCGGCCAGCTGTTCATCGTTTAGTTCTTCACGGATCCACAAACCGTTCAGCCATTTAAGTTTATCAACATCAAATACCGGTCCCCCTAGGGAAACCCGTTTCATATCGAAACTCTCAACCATTTCTTCAAGCGAGAATTTTTCTCGGCCATCGGGCATCGACCACCCCATCCGCCCGAGATAATTCAAGAGTGCCTGAGGTAAAAAGCCCATTTTTTGGTAATACAAAATACTCGTTGGGTTTTTACGTTTACTCAATTTGGATTTATCAGGGTTACGCAACAGTGGCATATGACCTAACTGAGGCGCTTGCCAACCAAAATCTTCATAGAGTTTAATCAATTTGGGTGCTGAATTGAGCCACTCTTCACCACGGAAAATATGAGTGATCCCCATTAAATGATCATCGACGACATTTGCTAGAAAATAAGTTGGATAGCCGTCTGTTTTCAGCAACACCTGCATATCCACTTGTTCCCAAGGAATTTCAACTTCACCGCGCAGATAGTCATTGAATTTAAAGCTACCTGATTCTGGAATTTTCATCCGGATCACATATGGGTCGCCCGCATCCAGATGCGCTTTAATTTGTGCTTCACTTAATTTCAAACCACGACCATCGTAATGCGGTTGCACGCCAGCAGCCGTTTGTTCAGCACGCATCTGAGCGAGTTCATCAGCCGTTGCGAAACAGTAAAACGCTTTGCCTTCATCCACCAATTGCTGAGCGTATTTTTGGTAAATATCAATACGGTCACTTTGCCGATAAGGCCCTGCTGGACCACCAATATCAGGACCTTCATCCCAAGACAATCCGGTCCATTTCAGACTTTCTAAGATAGCCGCCTCTGACTCTCGAGTACTGCGAGTGCGGTCGGTATCTTCGATTCGCAAAATAAACTCACCACCTTGCGATTTAGCAAACGCATAGTTGAACAGTGCAATATAAGCAGTCCCCACATGAGGATCACCGGTGGGTGATGGGGCAACTCGAGTTCGAACAGTCATGAAATCTCTCTTTCCAGTCAGTTTCAACAATATAAGATGGCAGCAATCTTACCATAGCAGAGCGATCGTGTTTATCTTTGCCGGTAAATTTGATGGGCAGGCTAAACAGAAAAAGTACACATGAAGCGGAGCGTATCATCATCTCTGAGTAGTATTAGGTAGAAAGAACATCTCTTTGCTCCAAATATAACAGGCAATCACTCAGCTAAATCGACATTTTTGCTGAGAAAACCAGCAACTACACTTATTTTCGTAAAATTTGCGTTGACAGTACGCTGAGGCTCCCTATAATACGCCTCCACAAGTGGTTGCTTAGCTCAGTTGGGAGAGCATCGCCCTTACAAGGCGAGGGTCACTGGTTCAAGCCCAGTAGCAACCACCAAGTGGTCGTTTAGCTCAGTTGGGAGAGCATCGCCCTTACAAGGCGAGGGTCGCTGGTTCAAGCCCAGCAACGACCACCACAATTGGTTGCTTAGCTCAGTTGGGAGAGCATCGCCCTTACAAGGCGAGGGTCACTGGTTCAAGCCCAGTAGCAACCACCATTATGGTCGTTTAGCTCAGTTGGGAGAGCATCGCCCTTACAAGGCGAGGGTCGCTGGTTCAAGCCCAGCAACGACCACCAAATTCTCTGCCCTTTCTTATTTTTCTAGTCTTTCTCTTTTTTAATCATTAATGTGATGTGCCCAACAGGCAAACCAAACTTGTACAAGGTGCTGGTATTAATCACAACTTCATGATCAATCCGGTATAACCAGTCATCCACTTTGAATGTCCATTGCTTATTATCGATGGGGACATTTAGCAAATAATGCCAATTAACGACTGAACCGGCGATTGAGCCTTTTGCCACGCCGTCAACATCGCCAGCCTGCCCCGAAATTTCATGGCCATTGAGCTTAATATGCCAAATTCGTTTCTGTTGTTTGCCATCTAAATAGTGAAATGTTTCATCTAGAGTCAGCGTATTTTTATTCCAACTGGCTACGATGTCTGTGGTAAAACGGCGAGTTAATTTGTTGGAATAGTCAGTCACCATTCCCCACGCTTTGAGATGGCCGGAGAAAAATTCCCGGAACGCAAAATCGGGTTTACTGCCTTTATATTCCCCAATGCTGGTACTGCAAGACCCCAACAGAACACTGCATATAACTATTAATATGATTCGCATGTTATTCCCCTAATAAATTGGCTCGCTGCTCAGGATATTGACTATGCTTGCCCAGCCAAATTGCTAAAAAAGCTTTGGCAAAACGCGGATCGGTTATCTCCCCTAAATATCGTGTGCCCAGATAGAAACTCCCTGCCCCCTCTTGAGTGACCTTAAATGCAATACAATCTCCCTTTTGCACATTCGGCCAGATAGCATTAAGACGTTTTAACCATTGCTTGACAGGTAAAGAGGGATCCAGTGGCATTGCTTGCCATTGCTCCTGGGTCTGCTTCACCAAATCCTGGTGGCTGATATCACGTAAATAGGTCAATTGTAAGAGAGTCCCTTGCTGAGCCTGAACAGCGGCTTGAGCACCTTTGCTCTGATATAAGCGTGCCTGGTAAATGTCAAACCACCATTTACTGAATGTATATTCGCCGAGGGGGTTTTGCTGAGCAGGTGCGGTGCAGCTATTTGTGCTCACAGCCATTGCCGACACCAATAATAAAGTCACGAGCATTGCTCACCTCTGTGGTTACTATCTGTGTCTTCCAAGCGAAAGAGACTCCGACATAAATACAAAAAAGTGGGGGTTAATATTAACCAAACCACCGCTAAGACTTGCAACGAATCTAAGGATAATTCCGTCATATTAGCCAATTTGGCACCGGCCCAATAACTTGATGGCCCGCCAATGGCGCCACACAACGCGGCGAAAAATAAATGCTCTTGAAACCACTTTAACGAAACATTCAGTAGAGTTGAAAATACAACCCACAATAAGCATAACCAAAGCGCAATACCATGCTCTTGCCAAGCTTGGCCATAAATTCCCCAATAAGCTAAAGCACTGTCACAACCGATACCGATTGCTGGCACAATGAGTATAATCCACCACTTTGCTCTGCGCCCTGATTCAGTACTAAGATAAAGCCCAACGCTCAACAGCACTGCAACGACAGATAACACAGAAACGCCCAAACAGACCAACAACCACCAGCAAAGCTGATAGGCGAGCACATTAATCCATAACTTCATGATTAAACCATTGCTGTTCATTGCAATACACCATGGGTCTCAACAACCCCATAGCCCATCTACACAAGATAGCAATTCCACTGCAAAGTGAGACAATTTTGCTGAAATTTATTCTTTCGAATTTGATGTATTAGCATTTGATAACTTCGCCATCAGAGCTAGTCAGCTGATTTATTAGCTAAATACATTTAAACTACTAGGGACTGTTGACCTTTGGTGGTTGAATTTTGTTCAAATTAAACGCATTTTGAACGCGGCGCCCCCTGCGTCGCTTAATGAGTGAAGCAAGCAGGGGGCAACAAAGTTCAGGATGCGTTTAAATGAACCCCAAGGGCAGTGTCTGAGAGGAATTTATCCAGCGTTAAACGTTCTTTGTGGCCAATAACTACACGGCACAACGTTTGCCTTGCCTAAATCCCTCTCAGATTTCTGCAAAACGAATCACAAAAGGTCAACAATCCCTAAGCTTCCAACTTTAATTAGAAGCTTACATACATTGGCCTGATGGGGAAGAGATTTATGAATGATGTACTCACCACTTTATTTAACCATAAAAGTGATCGCAGCTTTTTGGATAAGCCGGTTAGCGATGACATATTAGATAATGTGATTAATGCTGCTTACCACGCGCCAACTTCGATTAACTCTCAACAAGTATCAGTGATTGTGGTTCGAGATAAAGCACGCCGGCAACGCCTGTCACAATTGTGTGGAGGTCAACCTTGGATAGCAACCGCTCCCATATTTTTAGTGTTTGTCTTTGATATGCATAAAACCAAACTAGGCATCCAGATGGAAAATCGAAGTCAAAAGGCACAACAAAGTATTGAAAGTATTGTCTCGGGCTCAACCGACGTTGGAATTGCGCTAAATAGTGCGTTAGTGGCTGCTCACTCACAAGGGCTGGGAGGAGTCCCTATTGGCGGAATTCGCTTAAATCCTCAAGAAGTCATTGATGAGTTAAAGCTGCCCGAAAATACATTTGCTATTGCTGGATTGTCAATTGGCTACGTTGATCAACCCGCTCAACAAAAACCACGCTTGTCCATTGATACCTTCCGACACGAAGAGCACTATCATAGTGAGAACTTAATTGAACAGATCCGCCAGTATAATCAGAGATTGAACGCACATTGGGAAAATATTGGTCGAAGCGACGGTGAACATTGGAGTCATTCAGTGGCTGGGTATTATAGCCGCATCTACTATCCAGATGTTGCACCAACACTGATTAAACAAGGTTTTACCAATCAGTATTAACTCTTACTATTAACTCAACACTAAATATAATTGTGCGATATTGCCTTATGACATATTGCACTGGTTTGTTTAGGTATGATTTGTATCCAGGCATCATTTACAATAAGGGGCTCAGACTGAGCCCCTATACACAATTAGATAGTTCAAGCAGCATATACTGATTCAAATTAGGCCAGTGAGTAAGATGATTCTAAGCACATTTTGACCAATCCAGAATCAATTTCTGGCCCGTAATTAAAACATCCACAAGACACGGAAGCAGCACATAGCGCTAAATGAGAGAGGAAGGCCATCACATCAAACTTGGCTTGCTCAATAACAAATGCTCCGAGACAACTGTATGTTCTAAGAACATTACCATGAGCACCTAAGCAGTGATTAAGAAGGTTTTTTTATGCGTTTTTCCTACCCATTGTTAACGCTGTTATTGCTAGCAGCTAATTTAAGAACTCCCATTACAGCGATAGGTCCGTTGTACAGCGACTTAGCTAACATTCTGCATGTCTCAAGTGCATCCATTGGCTTGGTTGCATCGATTCCTTTACTGATCTTTGCCCTATTTTCACCATTTGCGGCCAAACTGGCACAAAGAATAGGTTTAAAAAATGCGCTAAGTTGGGCACTGCTGGCCATTGTTTTTGGCCTACTTATCCGGATTAGTGGTTCACTCAGTAGTTTATATATTGGCACATTAGTCTGCGCCATCGGTATTGCTATTGCGAATGTCTTACTTCCTAGCTGGGTCAAAGAAAATTTTAGCCATCACCAATTAGGAACAATCACAGCGCTCTATGCCATGATGATGGGTATCGCTGGGTCAGTATTCACCGCCTTAGCAGTGCCACTGGAACACTGGGGAAACTGGCAAATTGCACTGTTGAGTCCAGCAATTATCGCCATTATCGCACTGCTTGCATGGTTGCCCTCGCCAACGCCAAAACAACCCGTTAATGTCACGCGAAAAAGCCTACCTAAACTGTGGCGCTCTCCCTTAGCTTGGGCCGTCACCATGTACATGGCAATGAGTTCTTTAAGCTTTTACATCATGGTCAATTGGCTTCCAGCAATGCTTAATGCTAGTGGCTATAGTCATTCACAAGCAGGTTTTCTCGATAGCATCATGCAGCTGGTTAGTGCCTTAGTAGGACTAACCATGGCGATTATGTTTAAACGTTATTCACTGAAAACTCTAGCGGTTAGCCATGCACTGTTACAGATCGTTGCTATCGGTGGGTTAATTTTCTATCCACAGTGGGCATTATTATGGTGTGTGATGCTTGGCTATTTAGCCGGTGGGGTATTTATTATTGCGTTGACCTTTATGAGTGTCTGCGCTCACGACAGCCAAGCAGCGGCTCAACTTTCGGCGATGGCGCAAACAGTAGGCTATCTCATTGCCTGTGTTGGCCCAACACTAGCTGGTTGGGCACATCAGACCAGTGGAAGTTGGTTAAGCGTTCAATTGGGGTATATCGTCATTATGCTTTTATTAGCCTTAAGCGGCTACTGGGTAAGTCGCCATCAAAGCGAGCTTTGAACAGAGGGGAAGCCGCGCCCTGATTATTAAATCAGCATCGACAAAGAGCTATTTTATTAAACATCTCAATTTTTCAGATTAAATTAAACGCCCAAAAATAAATGGCATAACCGCTAATTAAGCGGTATGCCATATTAAAATTAACTTAAAGATCAAGCTTCATGCAGAGCAAATAACTCAACCAGCTGATCTTCATCATAGACAGTAATCCCGAGCTGTTCAGCTTTAGCAAGTTTTGAACCAGCCGCCTCCCCAGCCACAACCACATCGGTATTTTTCGAGACACTCCCGGCCACTTTGGCACCTAATGCCTGCAAACGGGCCTTCGCATCAGAACGGTTAAACTGGTTTAATGTCCCAGTTAGCACAAACGTCTGACCAGCTAATGGTAACTGTTGCTCGTTTTTAACCACCATATCAGGCCAGGTCAACTCTTCGCGCAGTGCACTTACGACCTTAAGATTTTCCTCTTGACGGAAGAAATAATAAACGTGCTTCGCCACAACTTCCCCGACATCCGATACCTTTTGCAATTGCTCAACTTGCGCTTGCATGAGTGCATCCAGATTACCAAAATACTGGGCCAGATTCAGTGCCGTAGACTCTCCCACTTCGCGAATCCCAAGTGCGTATAAAAACCGGTTAAAAACCGTCTGACGAGACTTGTCAATTGCATCAAGCAGTTTTTCTAGCGAGCGCTCTCCCATTCGCTCAAGGTTAAGTAACTCCACAGCCTTTTCACGCAAGTGGTAAAGATCAGCCGGCGTATGAATGAAATTATTTTCAACCAGCTGATCAATCAGCTTCCCGCCTAAGCCGTCAATATCCATCGCTTTACGCGATACATAGTGGCTCAAAGCCTCTTTGCGTTGCGCAGCGCAGCTTAAACCTCCCGCACAACGCGCAACAGCTTCACCCTCAATCCGTTCTATATCAGAACCACACACCGGGCAATGAGTCGGAAACACCACCGCTTGAGCATCATTTGGGCGACGATCCATCACGACGCCAGTGATCTGTGGAATCACATCACCGGCCCTTCGCACCGTTACAGTATCGCCAACTTTCACACCAAGGCGGTCAATCTCATCGGCGTTATGTAATGTTGCATTACTCACCATCACCCCACCCACAGCAACTGGTTCCAGGCGAGCAACAGGTGTAATCGCACCGGTTCGCCCAACCTGAAACTCTACGCCTTTTAGAATCGTTAACTGTTCCTGAGCTGGAAACTTATGCGCAATTGCCCAGCGAGGCGCTCTGGCGACAAATCCCAGTTGCTCTTGGGCTGCAATAGAGTTGACCTTATAAACGACGCCATCGATATCATAATCGAGTGAATCACGCCGTGTGCCAATAGAGTGGTAAAAATCTAAGCACCCTTGGTCCCCTTCGACTAAGCGGACTTCTTGACTGACCGACATTCCCCACTGGCGTAATTGCATTAAACGCTCAAAGTGTGTCTCAGGCAGAGCCCCTTCACACACACCAATGGCATATGCATAAAAGATCAATGGCCGTTGTGCAGTAATTTTTGAGTCCAATTGACGTAAACTGCCAGCTGCCGCATTACGTGGATTGGCAAATGGTTTTTGCTGCTTTTTCAGCCGCATCTCATTCAGCTTTTCAAACCCCTTATGAGGCATGACGACTTCACCGCGAATCTCAATACGCGCTGGATAATCACCACGCAATTTAAGCGGCACATTCCGAATCGTTTTAACGTTTTCAGTGATATCTTCACCCGTCTGGCCATCCCCGCGGGTTGCCGCTTGTACCAGAAGCCCTTGTTCATAGAGAATACTGACGGCTAAGCCATCCAATTTCGGCTCGGCACAAAACGCTAAATCATACTGCCCTAATCGTTCACAGACTCTTAAAATGAACGCCTGAAGTGAGTCATCATCAAAGACGTTATCTAACGATAGCATCGGAATTTCATGGCTGACCTGGGTAAATTCACTAAGGGCTTTCCCCCCAACTTTCTGGGTTGGAGAATCAGCTGTAATTAGGTCTGGATGCTCATGTTCTAATGCCTGAAGCTGTTTAAATAATCGATCATATTCACTATCAGGCACGGTTGGATCATCAAGTACATAGTATTGATAGGCGTAGTCGTTTAGCTGCTGACGTAGTTGCTCTAGTTGCGACTCAATTGCTGGCATAACTCTCTTTCCGAAATAAAAAGCCTCTATCGCAGAGGCTTGTCGAACAATTAAAGGGTGAACAGGTGTGTTTACTGGCTAGAATGCAATAATTGCTGGCGCTCATATTCACGAATACGCTGTTGATAATGCTGCAGCGTTTGGGCAGTAAATGGATTACGATGACCGTCCAGCAAAATAGCGTCCATATCTCGGACAATTCGTTCCGCAGCGTTATACATCACATTGAAGTTGCGAGAGGGTTCACCAGGACACGGCACGGTCATAAATAATGATACGCCATGCGTGGTAAATTCATCCATATGGTCCGGATCAAATGTTCCTGGCTTAACAATATTAGCGACACTAAATAGCACTGGCCCTTGCCCATTGGCCTGTTGATGGCGGTGAAAAATATTCATCTCACCATACTTAAGGCCCAGCCCGGTTAAACACTCCAACAATTTCTGGCCATCAAATATCTGACCATTGGGCGCAACGACATTAAGGATATAGACATCATCAGGCGCTGCAGGTTTGCTCTGCGGTTTAGCTTGAGGCTCATCCGCTGCTTGCTTGGGTTGAGGTTCAACTTGAGCCTCATCTTGTGGAACAGGCTCAGAAACGACTATCTCTGGCTCTGCTTCAGAAAAATTCTGTTCCGCAAGCTCATCACTTGATTCATCAAAGCTCACCTGTGGTTCAACTCGTTGCGGCGAATTATCCTGCGATTCATCCCGATTAACGACACGAACTTCCCCCACGCCAAGATCATCAAATTCTTGAGTGTTCGGTGCAAAACCATCATCCTGATCGTCAGCTAACGGCTCATCATCAATGCTCTGCTCAGTGACACGCGTTTTTTTCCGTCGCGGTTTGACTTTTTTAGTCACCAGCCTCTCAGGACGATTACGCCGATTGCTCATAAAACCATGCGCTAACAATCCGACGATGGCGATAATACCGATAATAATTAAAACAATGCGCAATTGGTGCATATATCTTCTCTGCTCTTATTGTGCCAGTGCGACTGCCTGGGCTATATCAACCGCAACTAATCGAGAAACACCAGGCTCGTGCATGGTGACTCCTGCTAACTGATCCGCTTTTTCCATAGTAACTCGGTTATGACTGATAAAAATAAACTGCACAGTTTCAGACATTCTCGCGATTAAATCCGCAAAACGTCCTACATTAACTTCATCTAATGGTGCATCTACTTCATCAAGCATACAAAATGGTGCCGGGTTAAGCCTAAAAATAGCAAAAACTAACGATAATGCTGTTAATGCCTTTTCGCCACCGGAAAGAAGACTAATCGTAGAATTCCTTTTCCCGGGCGGGCGAGCCATAATCGTCACCCCTGTGGCTAGCAAGTCATCTTCGGTTAATTCCAGCCACGCGGTTCCGCCTCCGAATACCTGTGGAAACAAGTGTTGTAAATCCGTATTTACTTTATCAAAAGTTTCACGAAATTTTGACCGCGTTTGTCGATCTATTTTTGCGATAGCACTCTCTAACATTTCAAGAGCCTGTCGCAAATCGTTGATTTGAGCAGTCAGCTCAGTTAATCGCTTTTGCTGCTCATCATATTCCTGTTCGGCTGCCAGATTAACCCCCCCAAGGCGTTTAATCTGTCGATCGATTTTCTCAAGCTCACTAGCATAATCAACACTCATATCAACTTGTTCCAGAGTTTGTGGATTGAGCTCCACACCGTCTTCAGCCAACTGCTCTAGCAAAATCCGTCGCCGTGTTAACAACTCCTGATGCGCCAACTGCTGATTCTGATAAGCTTCTTGCAATTGACTTTTTTGTTGCTCTTGCGTCTTACGCGCAACCGCCATCGCACTGATCTGCTCACGTAATGTTGCTCGTTGATATTCTAATTGCTCATGTTCTTTTTGCGCTTCAAGCTGCTGTTGACGCAATTGCTCAGCCTGAGCGGTCAATGTACTGGTATCTAGTTGCTGCTTAGCTGCTTCTTCTAGTTTTTTTAATTGCTGTTGCCATTGCGCGAGCTGTTGTTCACGCTCGTGTAGCCAGCCACTTAATTGTTGATGCTCACTCAAACACTTCTGTAACTCTAGTTGTAACTGATAAACCTGTCGCTCAAGTTGTTGACTTTTCGCAGACAACTGCTCTTTTTCTCCCCGCGTCTGCTGCAAGCGTTCCTCGGCTTCGAGCAGTCGCTGTTGATTTTCTTCATTAAGCTCAACAAGCTGTTCTAATTGCTCAGATTGCATCTCACACTGCGATAAAGCTTCGTCACAGGCTTGTGTCGCTTTACTCTTTTGGGCAGCTAAATTTTCCCTCACACTTTGCTGGTGCTTCAGTTGCTGTTGAGCAAGCAACAACTGTTGTTCTGTTTGATGAAGCTGCATTTGAGTTTGACGCAGACTTTCTGTTTGACTCGCTAGTTGTCGCTGCCTCTGCTCGACGGCTTGGCGCGCAGTTTGTACATGCTGCTGAGCATCCTCAAGACAATCCGCTAGTTTAATCGATTCCTCAGCTAATTCCGTCAATTGACGTTGCTGAATAAGCACTGATTGCTCCGGTTTATCTTTCAATAAATTTTGCCAATTTGCACCGAACCAATCACCATCAGCAGTGATCACCGACTCCCCTAGTTTAAGCGTGGCACGCAGATTAAGCGCAGCTGATTGATTCGTTGCACATTGAATTTTATCCAATAACACGGCAGGTGCCCCCTGCACTTTACTCAACAGCGTATTGGCATCAACCGTTGCCGAATCCGATGTTGACCAAATGGCGAGTAAAGCATCATTGCATCGAGCCGGATCGGTTTCAGCATAAAGCCAAGGCCCAAGGACTTTTTCAACTGCACGTTCCCACCCCGGTTCAATTGTAAGCTGTTCCCGCAACGCCCGCACAGCACTGTAATGATGTTCGGCCATCGAATCGACTAACTGCTCTAAGGATTTCTGGCGGGTCTGATTTTCAAATTGCTGCTGTTCTAGTTTATGAACGCGTTGAACACACTGCTCCTGAGTCTCTAACGCATCATTGAGCTGGCGTTCCAGCAGCTTAACTTGCGCTTGACCCTGTTCAAAATCCTCTTCGAGACTGAGTTGGCGTGCTTCAAGTACCGTTAAATCGGGTGCTTCATCTTGCTCTTGGCAAAGCTGTTCATCCAGTTCAGCCAGACGTGCGCGCGTTTGTTCTAGTAATCGCTGACTGCCTCGCAACTGTTCTTGACGTTGCGTCATTTGTTGTGCGCTTTGTTGCGTTTGGCGTTGAACCTGCTGAAATTGTTCACTGGCACTTTGATAAGACTCATCGGCACTTTGCAAATACTCACTTAACTGTTCTAATTGCTGCTGTGCGACTTCCAGCTCCGTCTCTAGCTGCGTCATTTTTGCTTGCTGAACGGGTAATTTGTTACGTTCTGTAACTAGCTTTTCACTTAACACTTGGATCTGACTCAGGTACTCATCTTTTTGTGCCTGACGCGCTTGATGCCCTTGTTGGTGATGGATGAGTTGCTCTTCTAAGCGAGCTAATTGTGCGCCTCGCTCCGACTGTTTCGCTCTAAGTTGATCTGATTGTTGCTCTAGCTCATAACTTTGTTCATTTAGGAGCAATTCATGGTCATCAAGTTCAGTTAATTTAGCATTAAGCAGCTCTAACTGGTGAGTTTGCTCTTGTTGAGAGTGCGATTTTTCATCTAAGGATCGGTCTAATTGCTGCAACTGACACAACGACTGCCGACGACGATAATCTCGCTGTTTATCACGCAATTGCCGATAACGTAATGCGGCTTGCGCTTGAATTCGCAATTTATCAACCTGCTGGGCCAACTCCGCTTCAATATCGGCAAGTCTCTGTAGATTTTCTTGGGTATGACTGATCCGATTTTCGGTTTCCCGACGACGCTCTTTATACTTTGATACGCCAGCGGCCTCATCGATAAAAACGCGTAATTCCTGAGGCTTAGACTCGATTAAACGGCTAATCATCCCTTGCTCGATAATCGCATAACTGCGAGGCCCCAAGCCCGTTCCTAAAAACAGATCGGTGATATCTTTTTTACGACAGCGAGTACCGTTTAAAAAATACAGATTTTGCCCATCCCGAGTCACTTCACGGCGAACAGCCACCTCTGTATAAGCACCATATTCACCACCAAGCCGCCCACTTTGATTATCAAACGATAATTCAACCGATGCTTTAGACGCCGGAGCACGCCGAGTTGAGCCATTGAAAATCACATCCGTCATCGCATCACCACGCAGGTTGCGGGCTGAGCTCTCACCTAAGACCCAACGAACAGCATCAATGACATTCGATTTTCCACACCCATTCGGACCAACGACACCGGTCAGTTGTTGGGGAAACGGAATTTTGGTTGGTTCAACAAACGATTTAAAACCAGCTAATCGAATTGATTTTAAGCGCATCGGTTCCTAATACAGTAAGCTATTGGCAATGGACTTTACCAAAGCCATTGATGGTTTGTAATATGATAATTCATTTTACTTAACAGAAAGTATTATTATGCAGGATTTATCCCGTTCCGGTATGAACAGTGCTCATTATTTCCTCTACGGATGGCGACTGATTAGCCAACCTGGATTGCGCTTGTTTGTCATTATCCCACTATTGGTTAATACCCTCTTATTTGCCGGGGCTTTCTACTGGCTGTATGCGCGCTTGCAGATATGGATAACAGAGTTCGAACAGTGGTTACCGAATGGACTGCACTGGTTGCAATGGCTATTGTGGCCTTTAGCCATACTGACCATTATTGTAGTGTTCTCTTTTATATTTGCCAGTATTGGCAACTGGATTGCCGCTCCATTTAACGGGCTATTGAGCGAGCGCACCGAACTACTACTTACCGGTCAGCCTCTACCCGATGGACAACTTAAAGAACTCGTTACCGATCTGCCACGAGTGTTTGCCCGAGAATGGCAAAAATTATGCTATTGGCTGCCCCGAGTGCTAATTCTTTCTTTGGCTTTTTTCATTCCGGGGATCGGTCAAAGTGTCATTCCCGTTTTATGGTTTGTTTTCAGTGCTTGGATGATGGCGATTCAATATATCGACTATCCGTTTGATAACCATAAAATAAGTTTTCGAGTGATGCGTAAACAGCTGTCACAGCACCGCTCTCAGAATTGGGGGTTTGGTGCATTAGTGACTATTGCAACAGGCATCCCGCTCGTGAATTGGGTGGTAATGCCAGCCGCTATCTGCGGAGCCACAGCATTGTGGGTCGACCATTATCGTTCACTTAACCTCGATGTTTACGAAAAAATCGATCAAACACAGCGGTAAATAGTATTTGGGAGTAAATGGTTATCTCTTAATTACATAAGATTATAACTAAAGCTTCCTTCAATTTCATAATTGAAGCTATATCCTAGAGAGTAAACAATAAACGTTAATGTAAGGGTAAAACCATATGAGCAACATTTTTGAAGACAACTCGCTAACCATTGGCCACACCCCCCTAGTAAAACTGAATCGGGTAACGAAAGGGAATGTTTTAGTCAAAATCGAATCGCGTAACCCAAGTTTCAGTGTGAAATGCCGAATTGGTGCCAACATGGTGTGGGATGCTGAGAAAAAAGGCTTGTTAGGGCCCGGCAAAGAGATCGTTGAACCAACCAGTGGTAATACGGGGATTGCACTTGCGTTTGTTGCAGCTTCTCGCGGTTATCCTATCACCTTAACAATGCCTGCAAGCATGAGCCTTGAACGCCGCAAACTACTTAAAGCCCTCGGTGCTAATTTGGTATTAACTGAGGGGCCTAAAGGGATGAAAGGAGCAATTGCAAAAGCCCAAGAAATCGTTGACAGTGACAGCAAATATGTCATGTTGCAGCAGTTCGAAAACCCTGCGAACCCAGAGATCCACGAAAAAACAACGGGCCCTGAAATTTGGGAAGATACTGACGGTGAAGTTGATGTCTTCATTGCTGGTGTTGGTACCGGCGGGACTTTAACCGGAACCTCCCGTTATCTGAAGAAAACGAAAGGTAAAAACATTATTAGTGTTGCTGTAGAACCAGCCACTTCACCTGTGATCACACAGGCAAAAGCGGGACAAGAAATTAAGCCCGGCCCTCATAAGATCCAGGGGATTGGTCCAGGTTTTATTCCTAAAAACCTTGATCTTGATTTAGTCGATCGTGTTGAAACAGTAACCGATGATGAATCATTTGCCATGGCTCACCGACTCATGGAAGAAGAAGGGATCTTAGCGGGTATTTCATCAGGGGCTGCTGTCACTGTCGCCGCTCGCCTCGCTGAATTGCCTGAGTTTGCCGATAAAACTATCGTCGTCATTCTACCCAGTTCAGCAGAACGCTATTTAAGTACGCCATTGTTTGCCAACATGTTCTCAGAATCTGAAAATGTTCAGTAATTTTGTATCAAATGATCAAAAAGCCAGCTTTTAAGCTGGCTTTTTCATTTGCAACTTTGGGCTTCCACCAGCCGAAAATATTCACTTATCGCACTCTCGATAGCTGTGTTAACATAAAGCCTTGGTTGGCACATGACCGGGTTTAAACTGTTTGAGATTAGCTCCAATAATCACTATACTTTTCGCCCAGCCGTCACTGCCACAAGAATATAAAGTAAAAGTGGTTTCTTACTGACATAAAAATAATTAATGCATGATCAGCTTAAGATTTGGGGCCGTATGTAGGGCAAGGTATCAAAATTGTAAATTGGCTCGTATGAGACTGACCTATAGTTTGATATAGATTAAATCTTACAAGGCTAAAGATCGTTATTTTACTACAAACTAAATCACAAAATGAGTGTTTATATCGCTCATTTAAATCTAAAAATAAAGTACATAGTTAAAATAAAGAGGTACACCTATGTTTGAGAAACGCGTTGTTATTACTGCTGAAAACGGCTTGCACACTCGTCCTGCCGCCCAGTTTGTTAAAGAAGCAAAATCCTTTAACAGTGACATCAGTGTCATTAGTGAAGGTAAATCGGCTAGCGCTAAAAGTTTATTCAAGTTACAGACTTTAGGCTTAGCTAAAGGAACTGAAATTACTATCCGTGCTGAAGGTGCTGATGAACAAGATGCCGTAACCAAATTGGTTGCTCTGATGGACGAATTAGAATAGTCATCAGCCCATCTTTATCACTCAGTTAAAAGGTTTAAATTATGATATCAGGAATTCCAGCTTCACCAGGTATCGCATTTGGTAAAGCACTGTTGTTAAGCGAAGATCAAATCGTTATTAACAAACACCCTATAAAATCCAGCGAAATCGACCGGGAAATTCAATGTTTCCTAGACGCCAGAAAAAAGACCTCCGAACAACTTGAAGATATCAAGGCAATGGCAGGAGCGACTTTCGGCGAAGAAAAAGAGGCGATCTTCGAAGGACATATCATGTTACTTGAAGACGAAGAACTGGAAGAAGATATCAAAACCTTCATCCGGGATGAGTTAGCTTCAGCGGACCGAGCCATTCACGAAGTTATTGAACAGAACGCTGAAATGCTGGCTAATCTAGATGACCCCTATTTGCGTGAACGAGCTGCCGATTTTCGCGATATCGGCACTCGCTTAGTCAAAAACGCCTTAGGTATTGAAATTGTTTCACTTAGCGGGATTAAAGAAGAAGTTATTGTTGTCGCTAGTGATTTAACACCATCAGAAACAGCTCAGATTAACCTAGACAAGGTTTTGGGTTTTGTCACTGATCTCGGTGGACGGACATCGCATTCGTCAATTATGGCTCGCTCATTAGAATTACCAGCAATTGTCGGTACGAACGATATCACCAAGAAAGTCAAAAACGGTGACCTCATCGTAGTGGATGCAGTGAATAATGAGATTGTCGTTAAACCGACAGAAAATCAACTAGACGTCTATAAACAACGTCAAAGTGACTTCTTAGCTGAAAAAGAAGAACTCGCTAAGTTAAAAGATTTACCTGCACTTACATTAGATGGTCATCAGGTTGAAGTATGTTCAAACATCGGTAGTTTAAAAGATGTTGAAGGGGCTATCCGTAACGGTGCCGAAGGCGTTGGCCTATACCGGACAGAGTTCTTATTCATGGACCGTGAGAGTCTGCCAACTGAAGATGAACAGTTCCAGGCCTATAAAGATGTCGCTGAAAGTATGCCTAATCACCCAATCATTATTCGTACGATGGATATTGGTGGTGATAAAGACCTCCCTTATTTGAACCTTCCTAAAGAGATGAATCCATTCTTGGGCTGGCGTGCTGTACGTATCTTCTTTGACCGTCCAGAAATCATGCATACTCAGTTACGTGCGCTACTTCGGGCCTCAGCATTCGGTAAAATCCGGATTATGTTCCCGATGATTATTGCTGTAGAAGAGATTCGCTTTTTAAAAGAAGAAATTGAAAAACTTAAAGAAGAACTACGCAGTGAAGGTAAATCGTTTGACGAAGGCATTGAAGTGGGTATCATGATTGAGACACCTGCAGCTGCCGTGATTGCCCATCATTTGATCAAAGAAGTTGACTTCTTTAGTATTGGGACTAATGATTTAACTCAGTATACATTGGCTGTTGACCGAGGAAATGAGCTTATCTCACAGATGTACAATCCGTTGACGCCGTCGGTTCTTAACCTCATTAAGCAGGTTATTGATTCCTCTCACGCGGCTGGTAAATGGACTGGGATGTGTGGGGAGTTAGCTGGGGATGAAAATGCAACTATTTTGCTTTTAGGTATGGGGCTTGATGAATTTTCTATGAGTGCGATATCTATCCCTCGCATAAAAAAATTAGTTCGCAATATTAATTTTGAAGATGCGAAACAACTGGCTGAACAGGCTCTTGCATCAGCAACAGCAGATGAAATAGCAGGCCTGATGGATGAATTTATTAAACAAAAAGCGGTTTGCTAGTCGCCATTGATAAAATCGCATTGACTTGAGGAGCTTATAGCATGGGGCTGTTCGATAAACTGAAAAAACTAGTTTCAGAAGATAGTTCAGATAACGCAGGATATGAAATTGGCGCACCTTTATCAGGGGAAATTGTGCCAATTGAAGAAGTTCCTGATGTTGTATTTGCCGAAAAAATTGTTGGTGATGGAATTGCTATTAAACCAACTGGGAACAAAATGGTTGCACCTTGTGATGGAACTATCGGTAAAATTTTTGAAACTAACCACGCTTTCTCGCTGGAATCAGACAACGGTATTGAACTTTTTGTTCACTTTGGAGTGGATACTGTTGAGCTCAAAGGAGAAGGTTTCAAACGCATCGCTGAAGAAGGCCAGTCAGTGAAAAAAGGTGATACTATCATCGAGTTCGATTTAGCACTGCTAGAAGAAAAGGCGAAGTCAGTTTTGACACCCGTTGTTATCTCTAACATGGATGAAGTCAAAGAGCTTCAGAAAATGTCCGGCCAAGTTGTTGTTGCAGAAACAACTGTATTACGCGTCGTTAAATAGAGACATTAGCCACCTTGAGTAGCAAGGTGGCTTTGCTCAAACTGCTAATATTTAACAGCTATAGGACAGCTATAAGTTAGCTCGCCTACCTCTTAGAGAAATCTCTTATTTAACATCCCATCATTAAACTTATTTAACATCCCATCATTAAAATAGTGCCCAATCGACACCAGTGGCAATTAACCACAATAAAATCATATAACGGAAGTTAAGTTTTAGAATGCTACGGCTGGTTGCCTGATAGCGACTGATCATCGCCAAACCAACCCCTGATAGAGGGCTAGAAGCTGTTCCGGTTCCCCACACAGAGAGAAACAAAAAGGCTAGCTGATTGGCACTCGCACCTAAAGGCGCTAATAATGGTGCCATTAAGGAAATACTGACAACCGGATGGACACCAATCAATGAAATAAGGATCATCCCCCCGCTAACCACTAAAAAGACCAAAGGCGTTAATGAACTAGCATGAAACGCAACCATAGATGGATAAACTTGAATCAAACAACCTATCCCAGTTGAAAACACTCCAGCTGCGAGAAAGAGAGCAAACTGACTGGCAACATTAGAGAGCCGACCATTGATATAATAACTTAAGGCCTGAACTCGCGGACGAACAGGCATAAAAAAAACAGCCCCGATAGGTGCCACAATGCTGATCAGTGTCAGAATATGGATCCCCGTAAACAAATGATGACAAACCATCACAATAGTTGCTAAAACAATCGGCATAATGAGACTATCCACTTTCAGTGGATAACCTTTAAACGCTTCGATATCACCACGTTTGACTTCCCAGAATGTGATCAGCGCCATTGCAACCGCCATGAGCACCCCTGGGATCATCGTATGTTGCCACTGAGCACCCGGTGAATAAGTCATCGCAACACCAGAGGCCACAAAAAAAGGCGACCAATAAGCGCCAGAACAAAACCCTCGCATAATAACTTGTGTTTGGCGCTGAGAGAGTTTACCACCACGTGCCAGCCGGTCGCCGACCACAAAAACGATAGAAAGGTTAATCACTGAACCAAGCAGATGACAAGCGCCAAGAGTCGACCAAAATCCTTTACGCCCTGTTGGCTGAGATTTATCTTCTTCACTGGGATTAGTCAAAGATAAAAAAGAGACCGCTACAAACATTGTCAGCAATGGCAAATTACGGGTAGCTGCTTCTTTTAATATAACCGGACCGCCGACCAACTGAGCCCAAATCAGCAGCAATACACCGATCCCAAATAAAATACTTGATTGCTGTTTCGACGAACGAGTCAACGCAGGCCAACACATTACCACGGCTGACCAAGCACAAAGACCAGCCCAAAGCGAACCAAGAGGCAAGAATGAAGCACATAGATAGAAAATAGCAGTTAATAAAATAAGCCAGCCTGCAGCTTTGTTTTGCATCGTTACGCGATTTTGATTCATGATGAACTGTTACAGCGGAGCCTTCCCCAAAGCGACACTTTAGGATAGCCCAGAGAATAATTGAAGTCGTTATCATTACCGATTTAAACAGACCTTTCAATACCTTTTAGCCTGTCACTCATGTTCTACCTATAATGACAGGTGTGTCAGCAGTTGGTTTTCTCCTAAAATATTTGCTGATATTGCCCGATGAAACCCGCGTTAATTCATGAAAATTAAGGCCTTCGTTGCTATAAAATTGACATTACCGACTTTAAACATCATCATCAATGCCAGTGCTTTTAATTTACATATAAGCACATTCGGTGATCCATTATTTATATCTATACTATATAGTGATAGTGCTTTTAGTAGCTGTTCGAACGAACAGAATAAATATGCGGGTTACCTATGATTGGCATATAGTATTACGATAATATAAGTATTCAGTCACGAAAGGATGAAAAAATGAAAAAGACTTTATTAATCGCTGGCGCGTTGGCGGCACCGCTGTTATTAGCGGGTTGCTCTAACACTAGTAACAAAACTTTAAGTAATAAACTTGATTCTCTGTCTGATCAAGTTTCTGCACTACAAGCAGAACAGAGCACCCTATCAAGCGATGTAAACTCTGCGAAAATGGCTGCGCAGGAAGCTAAATCAGAAGCAGCTCGCGCCAACCAACGTATTGACCACATTGCTAAGTCTTACACCAAGTAGTGTTGTCTTCTCGGCGTGTTGAACAATATATAAGTTCAGCACGCCTTATATAACTCATTACTGGCTAATTAATACCGGATAACCCGCTCGTCTTCTTAATGCCTCAGTCACTTTCTTACTATCAACCTGTCGTTGCGTAATAAATTTTATGAGTTTTGGATTACTAGGAAGGTTAACAACCCCATTCTGATCATTAGTCGTTTGACTCAGTGGTCGAGTGACTTCCAGATAGAGTTTGCCATCAGGTTGACGAGTATATTGCAAAGGCTGATTAATAATTCTTACCCGCATTCCCCTTTTGGCCTTTGAAAATAAATATTTAATATCCCTTGGAAAAAGTCGCATACACCCGGAGCTGACCCGAAGCCCAACACCAAAATCTTTATTAGTGCCATGAATCAAATAATCCCCTGCACCATAGGCTAAGCGCATCGCATAATCCCCCAATGGGTTATTGGGCCCCGCAGGGACAACTTCCGGCAAGGGTCTGCCCTGAGCCGCATACTCTTTACGAATATGTTGCGTAGGTGTCCAGCTTGGGTGGGGGATTTTCTGCGAAATATAGGTCGTAGTAGTGGGCGTGTTCCAACCAATTCGTCCAATTCCGATCGGGAAGATATCGACCTCATGTGCTTTAGGTCGGAAGAAAAAAAGCCGCAACTGAGCCAGATTCACAACAATGCCTTCGCGTTCACCTTCAGGTAACATCTGAAGCAAAGGGATCAATAATTTTGTTCCAGGAGTCGGTAAGAATGGATCGACTTTAGGATTAGCGCTTTTTAGGGCCAAAAAGCCAATATCAAAGTGATTCGCAATAGATGCAAGGGTATCCCCCTTCTTAACAATATAATACTGATTGTGGCCTACTAGACGGCCGTTATCAGCAGGTAATGGATAAGTCCTCGCCCAGACACTGCAACTAACCATGGCCAAGCATAAAAGAAAAACTCTAAACAACATGAAGCTATCTCACAAATTAGATGTAATCTGAGCTTACCATAAACAAATTATAAGCGGGAATTTCATTGTATTGGAAGAATTACAAATGTAAAAAGGCCCGCTTTAAGCGGGCCTTTTCATCTGAACAAACGCTCCGAGTTAACCTTACTGGTTATCGGTTGAATCTGCTTTGGCATCTTCTGCTGGTTCTTCAGTTTTTGGCTCTGGTTTAGGCATAGCTTCTTTCATACTTAAGCGAACACGTCCTTGACGGTCTACTTCAAGTACTTTCACTTTCACTTCATCACCGACTTTCAAGTAGTCAGACACTTTGTTGACTCGCTCAAAGGCAATTTGTGAAATATGAACCAAACCATCTTTACCTGGCAGGATCTGAACAAAAGCACCGAAATCGGCCAAACGAACAACCTTACCTTGGTAAATTTGTCCAACTTCTACTTCAGCCGTTAACTGTTCAATTCGCGCAATTGCATATTTTGCCTGATCGCCATCAGTTGCTGCGATTTTAACAGTACCGTCATCTTCAATCTCGATGGTAGTTCCTGTTTCTTCGGTCAGCGCACGGATGGTCGCACCACCTTTACCGATCACGTCTTTAATTTTTTCTGGACTAATCTTCATGGTATGGATGCGTGGCGCAAATTCAGAGATATCTTGACGTGCACCACCGATTGCTTCATTCATCACGCCCAAGATATGCATACGTGCACCTTTGGCCTGATTCAAAGCAATCTGCATGATCTCTTTCGTGATCCCTTCGATTTTTATGTCCATCTGCAGCGCGTTTACACCATTTTCGGTACCGGCTACTTTAAAGTCCATATCACCAAGGTGATCTTCATCGCCGAGGATATCAGACAGGACGACGAACTGATCGCCTTCTTTAACCAAGCCCATTGCAATCCCTGCAACCGATGACTTAATCGGAACCCCTGCATCCATCAGTGCTAGCGAAGAGCCACAAACAGACGCCATTGAACTAGACCCATTTGATTCAGTGATTTCTGATACCACACGAACTGTGTATGGGAATTCACTCTCATCAGGCATAACCGCAGCAATACCACGTTTTGCCAAACGACCATGGCCGATCTCACGGCGCTTAGGAGACCCCATCATGCCAGTTTCACCCACACAATATGGAGGGAAATTGTAATGCAATAAGAAGTGATCAGTGCGCGTTCCAGTTAGCTCATCAATCATTTGTGCATCGCGCTGAGTCCCCAATGTACAAGAAACCAATGCCTGAGTTTCACCACGGGTGAAAATAGCACTACCATGGGTACGCGGCAGAACACCAGTTGCCACATCCAATGCCCGCACCATATCAGGTTCACGACCATCAATACGTGGTTCACCAGCCAGAATACGACTTCGTACAACAGCTTTCTCAATTTTAACCAGCTCATCACCGATTTCCATCGGATCTAACTCTTCATTTTCTGCAATCAGCTGATCTGTAACTTCTTTTTTAATTGCATCAACAGCATCGTAACGAGCTGCTTTTTCAGTAATTCGGTACGCTTCGCCCAACTTCTGCTCAGCTAACTCTTTCACTTTACTGCTCAGAGCTTCATTTTTCGCAGGTGCTTGCCAATCCCAAGCGGGTTTGCCAGCTTCTTTCGCGAATTCGTTGATCGCTTCAATTACCACTTGCATTTGCTCGTGACCGTACATGACAGCCCCCAGCATAACGTCTTCAGGCAGCTCTTGAGCTTCGGACTCAACCATCAATACAGCTTTTTCAGTCCCAGCGACAACGAGATCTAGTTTGCTTTCAGGTAATTCATCAACCATTGGGTTAAGGATATAATTACCATTGATAAAGCCAACACGAGCAGCGCCAATTGGACCATGGAAAGGAATACCTGACAAAGACAATGCTGCTGAAGCACCAATCAGAGCAGGGATATCAGGCTGAATCTGAGGGTTGACAGACATTACAGTTGCAACGACCTGCACTTCATTAACAAACCCTTCAGGGAATAACGGACGAATAGGACGGTCTATCAAACGCGCAATCAGAGTCTCACCTTCAGATGGACGACCTTCACGTTTAAAGAAACCACCTGGAATACGACCAGCTGCATATGTCCGTTCTTGATAATTAACTGTCAGCGGGAAGAAGTCTTGTCCTGGTTTTGCTTCTTTTTTGCCAACAACAGTAACAAAGACCGCTGTGTCATCAACGGTCACCATGACCGCTGCATCAGCCTGACGAGCAATGGCGCCCGTTTCCAGCGTGACACTATGCTGGCCATATTGGAATTTTTTAACAATAGGATTCACGTGAATTTCCTTCGTTTGCGCTTTTTAATCTTTCTTTCATTTCGCGGCTAGTATAAAGCATCTATTGGATAAAAGATAATCTTAACCACGATTGCCGTTTCCATATATTGTATCAACACCCTCTGCTGCATTGACAGCATTACAGTGGTTGTCACGATAAATGCCACACAGCACATTTTCTAACCATAACGATACAAATAAAAACATTAAATTAGAAAAATCTTATATAATGAAGACTGAATAGTACTGATACATCACAACAGGACAAGAATATGATACAAGCAAATGTCGGTGGTTGGGATAAATACTTGCGGATTGTAATCGGTGTCGTATTGATAGGCTTAATGGCGCTTGGCTATATTGGTCTATGGGGGTGGATTGGCGTCGTACCTATCCTCAGTGCAGTCTTTAACTACTGTCCACTGTACCAGTTGATTGGGTTTTCAACCCGTCACTGAAATACATATCAAAATAATTCATTAAAAAAGAGGAGCCTGAGCTCCTCTTTTTAACCTGTAAAGGGGCGACGCTTAGCGACGCAAACCCAGGCGCGAAATCAGAGACTGATAACGTTCTGCATTTTTACCTTTGAGGTAGTCAAGCAAATTACGACGCTGACTAACCATACGCAACAGGCCACGACGGCTGTGATGATCATGAATATGAGTTTTGAAGTGGTCCTGCAGATGGTTAATCTGAGCAGACAACAACGCAACTTGTACTTCTGGTGAACCAGTATCGCCTTCACCACGGCCAAATTCAGCAACGATTTTTGCTTTTTCTTCATTGTTTAGTGACATGGAATTACTCCTAATTAAGTCTAACAATGTCAACGCCAATCACTAATTCAGCGTCAACAGGACGCGCCATTTTAGACATAAATATAGCCCAGATCAAGCATCGAGCGCGATTAATCGCTTCGGCGCTAAAAGGCCATCCTCATTCACCATCCCGATACCAATAAAGCGGCGTTCATCTCCAACATAAAGACGCAATAAAGCCCCTTTAGCAACATTGTCAAGTTCAACAGCTCGACCCTGCATCAGCAGTAACCCCAACTCTTCACTTACATCGATAGTCGGCAAACAACTGACTGCACTATCCATTTTAAGCAGTAATGGGTCAAGAAGCTCTGCGGGAACAATCTCCTGCTCTGTTGCCTGTTCTAATAATGCTTCAAGTCTCTGTAAACTAATCACCTGATCCGATGGATAATCACCGACATGAGAGCGATGCAATTGCGCCACATGAGCTCCGCAGCCTAGTAACTCACCTAAATCATCAACAATAGTGCGAATATAGGTCCCTTTACTGCAATGGATATCAAGTTTTAACAAATCGTCTTCAAAATTGATAATATCAATACTATAAACAGTAATTGGCCGTGATTTACGCGGGACATCAATCCCTTCGCGAGCATACCAGTAAAGCGGCTTGCCTTGATATTTAAGAGCTGAATAAATCGATGGAACCTGCTCAATCACACCTTTAAAGCGCTCCAATGCTTGTTCTATTTGCGCGATCGTGACATTGACTTCACGAGTTTCAACCACCTCGCCGTCCGCATCAGATGTGGTCGTTCGTTGCCCTAGTTTTGCGCAAACCTGATAGCGTTTATCAGACTCAAGCAGATATTGTGAAAACTTCGTTGCATCACCTAAACAAATAGGCAGCATACCCGTTGCCAGAGGGTCTAACGCCCCTGTATGGCCAGCTTTTTGTGCAAAATAGATCCGTTTTACCTGTTGCAGTACCGCATTTGAAGTTTTACCGGTGGGTTTATCCACCAGTAAAATACCATCCACTTTGCGGCCACGGGTCCTACGCGCCATTAATTATCCTCATCATGCTGATTATGTTTTTGCTGCTTACGGTGGTCTTCATTAACCGCCTGAGTGGCCAGACTTGACATCCGCATCCCCTCAACCAGTGATTTATCATAAGCAAAACGCAGCTCAGGTACAGCACGCAGACGCATTGCTTTACCTAATAATAAACGGATATAAGCTTTGGCATCTTCCAAAGCTTCTAAACCTTGCTTAATCCCTTCTTCACTGTCATCAAGAAAGGTTACAAAAACTTTGGCGTATGCCAGATCACGGGTCACATCAACCGACGATACCGTCACCAAACCAAGGCGTGAATCTTTAATTTCACGCTGCAAGATAACCGCCACTTCTTTTTGAACTTGCTGAGCCACGCGTTGTGGTCGACTAAATTCTCTTGCCATGGTATTTACCTCAAACATATAAATGGGGGCAAATCAGCCCCCATTTTTTGCTCAATTGCTTTATTGAATTATAAACTACGCTGAACTTCTACGGTTTCAAAGACCTCAATCAGGTCGCCGACTCGAACGTCATTATAGTTACGAACACCGATACCACATTCCATGCCGTTGCGAACTTCGTTTACGTCATCTTTATGACGGCGCAGTGATTCAAGTTCACCTTCATAAATCACGACATTTTCCCGTAGGACACGAATTGGGTTGTTACGTTTAACCACCCCTTCGGTCACCATACAACCAGCGATTGCACCAATTTTAGGTGATTTAAAGACTTCACGCACCTCAGCCAAGCCAATAATTTCCTGTCGGAATTCAGGTGATAACAGACCAGACATTGCTTTTTTGACTTCGTCAATCAGGTCGTAAATCACGCTGTAATAGTGCAAGTCAACGTGTTCTGATTCAATGACACGACGCGCGGATGCATCTGCACGAACGTTGAAACCAAAGACCAACGCATTGGATGCCGCTGCAAGGGTTGCATCTGTTTCCGTAATCCCGCCAACACCACGACCAATGATGTTCACTTTCACTTCATCAGTAGAAAGTTTAGTCAGTGAGTCAGCAATCGCTTCCAATGACCCTTGAACATCTGCTTTGAGAACGATGTTCAGCTCATTCACTTCACCTTCTTCCATGTTCGCAAACATGTTTTCCAGTTTCGCTTTTTGCTGACGAGCCAGTTTCACATCGCGGAATTTACCTTGACGATATAGTGCAACTTCACGGGCTTTTTTCTCATCTCGAACAACCGTGGCTTCATCACCAGCAGATGGGACACCAGAGAGACCTAGAATCTCAACAGGGATAGATGGACCTGCAGTTTCGATATCTTGACCATGCTCATCTTTCATTGCCCGAATACGGCCATACTCAAGACCACAGAGGATGATATCACCTTTGTTCAACTCACCCTGCTGAACCAGAATTGAAGCAACCGAACCACGACCTTTATCAAGACGAGATTCAATTACAACGCCTGATGCCGGACCGGTTGATACTGATTTCAGTTCCAGAATATCTGACTGCAACAAAATCGATTCGAGCAGATTATCAATCCCTTCCCCAGTTTTAGCAGAGACATGCACAAACTGTGTATCACCGCCCCAATCTTCTGGGATGACATCATACTGAGCCAGTTCATTTTTAACACGATCAGGGTCAGCTTCTGGTTTATCAATCTTGTTAACTGCAACGACTATAGGTACACCAGCGGCTTTTGCATGCTGAACCGCTTCAATAGTCTGTGGCATAACACCATCGTCAGCAGCAACAACTAACACGACGATATCGGTCGCTTGAGCACCACGAGCACGCATTGCGGTAAACGCCGCATGTCCAGGGGTATCCAAGAACGTAATCATCTGACCTTCGTCAGTTTTGACTCGATATGCACCAATGTGCTGAGTAATCCCACCGGCTTCGCCGGCGGCCACTTTAGCGCGACGCACATAATCGAGTAATGAAGTTTTACCGTGGTCGACGTGCCCCATAATCGTTACAACTGGCGCACGCGAAGTCGCGTCACTTTGATAAGATGAAGCTTCTTGCAGAACTTCTTCTTCAAGCGCATTCTCTTTAACCAGAACCACTTTATGGCCCATATCTTCAGCGACTAATTGTGCAGTTTCTTGATCAATCACTTGGTTGATCGTTGCCATTGCACCCATCTTCATCATTGTTTTAATGACTTCAGTTGCTTTGACAGCCATTTTATTAGCCAACTCAGCTACTGTAATCGTTTCGCCAATGCGAACGTCTCGTTCGACAGGTTGCGCTGGTTTATTAAATCCATGCTGCATTGAAGTTGGTGTGGAGACCTGACGATTGCGCCGATTTTTGCCGCCTTTACGCCCCCGTTGGTGACGGTTGTTATTCCCGTTTGCTTTATCACCATTTTCTTCTTTAGCCGCAGCCTTTTTCTTCTTACGCCGAGGACGACGCTCTTCTTTACGAGCTTCTTCGTCTTCTGCTTCTCGGGCATAGCTGGACGTTGTGAAATGATAATCGTCAGAGTCTTCAGCTTGCTTGCGCTTTTTCTCTTCCTCTTCCCAACGTTGCTCATTTTGCTCTGCTAGACGTTTTGCTTCTTCAGCTTTTCGTTTAGCTTCCTGTTCGGCCTTAACAATCGCTGCTTGCTCTTGTTCAGTCTTGAGCCGCTCTTGTTCTTCCCGTTTCGCTTGTTCTGCTGCTGCCACTTCTGGATCAGCCTCCGCCTTTGCCTTCTCGGCTTTCGCCTGTGCTTCTTTGTGCGCCTTTTCTTTTTCAGCTTTAGCTTTTTCTGCCTGAGCTTTCGCTTGAGCATCTGCCTTGGCTTTGGCTGCTGCTTTTTCCTGAGCCTCTTGGCGCGCTTTTTCTTCAGCTTCTCGTTTCGCTTGGGCTTCCTGACGAGCTTTCTCTTCAGCTTCTAAACGTTCTTGTTCTTCAGCTTTAGATTTTTCATCAATTACACTGCGCTTAACATAAGTGCGTTTTTTGCGTACTTCGACCTGAACGTCACGAGACTTGCCGCCCGTCCCTTGAATACTCAAGGTGCTTTTAGTTTTACGCTTTAAGGTCATCCGACTTGGCTGACCTTCTTCTCCGTGTTGTTGCTTTAGATGATCAAGTAACTTCGACTTTTCATCTTCTGCAACTATATCATCAGCCGCCTGCTTTTTGATACCGGCATCGGCAAACTGTTTAATCAGGCGGTCAACGGTTGTACCCACGTCGTCTGCGAGTTGTTTTACTGAAACTGCTGTCATATAGCGAAATTCCTCCGTCGACGTTATTATTCTTCATCACCGAACCAACAGATTTGTCGGGCGGCCATAATTAATTCACCTGCTTTGGCTTCGTTTAACTCGTCGATGTCAACGATATCATCAACGCCTTGTTCAGCCAGATCTTCCAAGGTTGAAACACCACGAACGGCCAATTCATAAGCCAACTCACGGGTCATACCCTCTAAGCCAAGCAGATCCTCACTTGGTTTTTTATCCCCTAAAGTTTCTTCTTTAGCCAAAGCTTCAGTGACCAGCGCAGCCTTAGCACGATCACGTAACTCATTGACCATATCTTCATCCATACCATCAATGGTTAACAATTCACTGACCGGAACATAGGCGACTTCTTCTAAGCTGCTAAAACCTTCATCAACTAAAACGGCAGCAAAATCCTCATCAACGCCTAAACGTTCTTGGAACAATTCCAGTGATTTTTGCGTTTCAGCCTGATGTTTTTTCTGCATATCTTCAAGCGACATCACATTCAGCTCCCAACCAGTCAATTGAGAGGCTAAGCGCACGTTTTGACCGCTACGACCAATCGCTTGTGCCAGACTATCGGGCTCAACAGCAATATCTATCGAGTGATTATCTTCATCAACAATAATGGATGACACTTCTGCAGGAGCCATGGCATTAATAACAAACTGTGCAGGATTATCATCCCAAAGTACGATATCGACTCGTTCATTACTCAATTCACCAGAAACGGCCTGAACTCGAGCCCCACGCATTCCCACACAAGCGCCCACTGGGTCAATACGCCGATCATTAGATTTAACCGCAATTTTAGCGCGTGCTCCTGGATCCCGGGCAGCCCCTTTCAGCTCAATCATCTCTTCGGCGATTTCAGGCACTTCAATACGGAACAGCTCGGTAAGCATCTCTGGACGAGTGCGACTCAAAAACAGCTGTGCACCACGTGCTTCTGGCTTAACAGCATACAATAAAGCACGAATTCGATCACCTGGACGAAAAGCTTCTCGAGGCAGTAGATCTTCACGATGTAACACGCCTTCGGCGTTGTTACCTAAATCCACGATAACACTATCGCGGCTGACTTTTTTCACAACTCCTGTATGCAGCTCACCGACCTGATCAATGAACTGCTCAACGACTTGCGCCCGCTCAGCTTCCCGCACTTTCTGAACGATCACTTGCTTAGCCGTTTGTGTCGTAATACGATCAAATGTCACCGATTCAATCTGTTCTTCGACGTAATCCCCAACATTCAGTTCAGGCTCATCAATACGGGCTGCATCTAATGTAATTTCACGATAAGGTGCTTCTAAAGACTCCTGATCTTGAACGACCTTCCAACGGCGAAATGTATCAAAATCGCCACTTTTGCGATCGATCTCAACACGAACGTCAATATCACCTTCATATTTCTTTTTAGTAGCTGTTGCGAGTGCGATTTCTAACGCCTCAAAAATTTTTTCCCGAGGGACTGCTTTTTCATTAGAAACAGCATCAACAACCAATAGGACTTCTTTATTCATTCCCGAGCCTCTTTAGTCAAACTGAGGGATTACATGCGCTTTTTTGATATTTGAAAGAGCAATACGTTGCTGCTTATTATTAGCTTCAAGTGTGATAATTTCACCTTCAAGCGCAATTAATTTCCCTTTCCATTTACGCTGGTTTTCCACCGGCATGCGCAATTGTAAAAAGATTTCATCACCGATCACTTTTTCATAATGAGCGGCCTTAAACAAAGGTCTCTCCATTCCCGGAGATGAAACTTCCAGGTTATACTCAGTACTGATTGGATCCTCAACATCAAGAATCGCGCTCACTTGATAACTCACCTCAGCGCAGTCATCAACTGTGATACCCTGCGGATGATCAATATAAATCCTCAGCACAGAATGTTTTCCGGCACTCACAAACTCGACGCCCAGCAATTCATAGCCAGTCGCATCAACAGCCGGTTCGAGCATCTCAGTCAAGCGTTGCTCAATCGTTGCCAAATTCCCCTCCAGAAAAGAAAAAAGGGCCTAAAAGCCCAGAGACAAGACACAAAGTGCATCATGAAGATAACAAAAAGCCCCGAATACGGGGCTTAGAGTAAACCGAACTCTTTGTGCCTACCCGAGCTTACCTCGAGATTGGTTGCGGGGGCCGGATTTGAACCAACGACCTTCGGGTTATGAGCCCGACGAGCTACCAGACTGCTCCACCCCGCGTCCGAAAACTGGGAAAATTATAACATTGCCCCAGCCGCTTTTAAAGAGTTGTATATATTTGGTGCCGAGAGCGGGACTTGAACCCGCACGCCCAATTAGGCACTACCCCCTCAAGATAGCGTGTCTACCAATTCCACCACCTCGGCTAAAAATTACTCTGGTACTTGGTCAACCGGTGAGCTGCTTGTTTTTTTATCTTTTGCAACTTTGGCTGCATCTTTTTGCTTAGCTGGAGCTTTTTGCGTAACTTGTTTTGTTACTGCTGGCTCTTTTCCTAAATTCTCCCATTTACTGCTGCTGGAAGAATGTGATGCAGATAGATTACCTAATGCCAAACTAATTATAAAAAACAATGTTGCTAATACCGCGGTCGACCGGGTCAGGAAATTACCTGAACCTGAGGAGCCAAATACAGTATTTGATGCTCCGGACCCAAATGAGGCCCCCATATCGGCGCCTTTCCCCTGCTGTATCAGCACTAGGCCAACCAGACCTATTGCGACTAGCAGATATACACCTAATAAAATGTTGTACATTGCTATACCTTAACCTTGGGCTCACTATCACTAGCAAGACTTTAATCAGCGGACCACTGATTACCGAAGCGGGCTGAATATTAACGGACCCGCAGAAGATTGACAAGTGAATGTTGCAGAAAATTTCTATCCTAGTGTTTTTTCGCTGAAATTATGTGCAATTAGGCACATTGACGACGAACTTCATCTGCAATTTCGTTAGCTAAGCGTTCAACCAGCGTATGATTATCGCCTTCAACCATCACTCGTAACAATGGTTCAGTACCCGATTTACGAAGCAATACTCGTCCACCTTGACCTAACTGCTGCTCAGCTTTTGCAACTACCGTTAAAACAGCTGCACTTTCCAGCGGATCCTGTTGACCTTTAAAACGAACATTAATCAAAATCTGGGGATACAATCGCAAACCTCCGAGCTGTTCGCGAAGCGACTGATGATGATAACGCATCGCGGCTAACACTTGCAAAGCAGAAACAATGCCATCGCCAGTCGTCGTGTGATTCAAGCAGATAATATGTCCTGAATTTTCACCACCCAGCATCCAATTATGTTCAAGTAGTTGCTCCATAACATAACGATCTCCCACTTTGGCTCGAACAAACGGAATATTCAGTTTTTCAACGGCCTGCTCAAAGGCTAGGTTGGTCATCTGAGTTCCCACAATACCGCCTTTTAGCAACCCTTGACGCTGATAAAACGCAGCAATGATAAACATCAGTTCATCACCATCAACCTGATGGCCCAGATGATCGATCATCATGACGCGATCCCCATCACCATCAAAAGCTATCCCCAAGTCAGCTTCATGTTCTAGCACTTTAGCACTAAGAGCTTTAGTATCTGTTGCGCCGCATCCAGCGTTGATATTCAGTCCATCTGGCTCTACTGCAAAGGCAATGACCTCAGCCCCCAGTTCTTTAAAAACATTCGGCGCAATATGATAAGTTGCCCCATTGGCACAATCCACCACGATTTTGAGCCCTTTCAAATTCATATCCGAAGGGAATGTACTCTTACAAAACTCAATATAGCGACCAGCTGCATCCACAATTCGCGACGCTTTACCTAACTGAGCCGATTCGACACAGGTCACCGGTTTAGCAATTTGTGCTTCAATTTCATGCTCTACTTCATCGGGTAATTTTGTGCCCTGCGCCGAAAAGAATTTAATCCCATTGTCATGATATGGATTATGGGAAGCACTAATGACAATGCCAGCTTCAGCATTAAATGTCCGGGTTAAATAGGCAACCGCCGGCGTTGGCATAGGCCCCATAAAACTGGCGTTAATCCCAGCCGCAGCCAATCCTGCTTCAAGCGCAGACTCGAGCATATAGCCCGAAATTCGCGTGTCTTTGCCGATCAGAACCTTACGGGTCCCTTGTTGACTGAATACTTGCCCTGCAGCCCAACCTAGTTTTAACGCAAAATCAGGTGTAATAGGAAATTCGCCGACGCGACCACGCACGCCATCCGTACCAAAATATTTTCTACTCATATTATTATTCGTGATCCATCGAGTGATAAGTTACTTTTAAAACGTCTGCCGTTTCACGGACATCATGAACCCTGAGGATAGCCGCACCTTTCATTGCAGCGATACAAGCGCCTGCTAAGCTTGCCGCCAGGCGCTCATCAACCGCTCGGTTGAGCAATTTACCAAACATACTTTTCCGTGACACGCCCACCAGCAAAGGGTATCCAAGCGTTTGGAAGTCCTCTAGATGGCGCAACATAGAAAAATTATGCTCAACGTTTTTACCAAAACCAAATCCTGGGTCAAGAATGATATTTTCGGGCTTCACGCCGGCAGCGATCGCAATCTGAGCCCGATTATTTAGATAGTTTATCACCTCTGATAGAATATTATTGTAACAAGGGGAATTTTGCATAGTCTCAGGTTGGCCCTGCATGTGCATTAAGCATACCGCCACATCGGCTTGCACTGCCGCATCAATCGCTCCCGGCTCATTCAGGGCATTAATATCGTTAATCAGATCTGCCCCCGCTTCACATGCTTTGGTCATAACCAGTGCGTGACGGGTATCAATCGAAACCAAACAACCGAGTTCCTGTTTGATCGCTTTAATTGGGCCAATGGTACGATTGAGTTCTTCTTCAATGCAGACTTCAGCCGAACCCGGACGCGTTGACTCCCCGCCAATATCAATAATATCGGCACCATCTTTTATCATGGCTCGGGCATGTTCAATCGCTTTGTCTTCCGCAAGATATCTGCCGCCGTCAGAAAACGAGTCTGGCGTACAATTTAAGATCCCCATAACCATTGGGCGATGATAAACCTTCCCGGCTATTGTTAATTTCATGATCAACCTTTTCAAACAAAAAAGCCCTGTGGAGAACCACAGGGCTGATACTACTTAACTCATTTTAAGGAATAGGAGTTTCATCCGGTTTACTGTTGTCCTGCGGATGAGACTTATCCATATCTTCTTTTTCTGTTGTAGTGTTATCCTCAGCAGCCGTTGCACTCGGTGGCTGCTGATTATTATCACTACTATTCTTATCTTTTTCCCAATCTTCTGGTGGCCGCGGCTCTTTATGCTCCATCAGATCATCAATCTGTTTAGCATCAATGGTTTCGTATTTCATCAGTGCATCTTTCATGGCATGAAGAATCTCAATGTTATCTTCAAGCAGTTGTTTAGCACGATTGTAGTTTCGATCGATGACCAAGCGAATTTCTTCATCAATGGCTCGCGCTGTTTCATCTGACATATGTTTCGTCTTCGCAGCACTGCGACCTAAAAATACTTCACCTTCTTCTTCGGCATATAATAGTGGCCCCATTTTTTCTGAAAGCCCCCACTGAGTCACCATTTTGCGAGCAATATCTGTTGCTCTTTCGATATCGTTACTAGCACCGGTTGACACTTTTTCGACGCCATAAATAATTTGCTCAGCTAGACGACCACCATACAAACTCGAAATCATACTTTCCAGATGTCGTTTGCTATGACTGACACGATCCTGTTCAGGCAAATACATCGTCACACCCAGTGCTCGTCCCCGAGGAATAATACTTACTTTATAAACCGGATCGTGATCAGGCACTAAACGACCGATGATGGCATGGCCTGCTTCATGGTAAGCAGTCATCTCTTTTTCATCTTCGGTCATGACCATAGATTTGCGCTCAGCGCCCATCATGATCTTATCTTTAGCCTTCTCAAACTCATCCATTGATACAACTCGTTTGTTACCGCGAGCTGCAAACAACGCCGCTTCGTTAACTAAGTTGGCTAAATCGGCCCCCGAAAAGCCCGGTGTACCACGCGCAATAACACTGGCATCGACATCTTCACCCAGAGGTACTTTGCGCATATGTACTTTAAGAATCTGCTCACGACCACGCACATCTGGCAAACCAACTGTCACCTGACGGTCAAAACGGCCCGGACGCAATAATGCCGGGTCTAACACATCCGGACGGTTAGTTGCAGCAATGACGATAATACCTTCATTACCTTCGAAACCATCCATCTCGACCAGCATCTGATTAAGCGTTTGTTCACGTTCATCGTGCCCTCCGCCTAAACCAGCTCCACGCTGGCGACCAACCGCATCGATTTCATCGATAAAGATGATACAAGGCGCTGACTTTTTAGCTTGCTCGAACATATCACGCACACGAGAAGCCCCAACACCAACAAACATTTCCACGAAATCAGAACCAGAGATGGTAAAAAATGGAACTTTCGCTTCACCCGCAATAGCCTTGGCTAATAACGTTTTACCCGTACCTGGAGGGCCAACCATCAACACCCCAGTTGGAATACGTCCACCCAGTTTTTGAAAACGTGTCGGATCGCGCAGATAATCGACTAATTCAGCGACGTCTTCTTTGGCTTCATCACACCCAGCGACATCAGCAAACGTCGTTTTGATTTGGTCTTCACTCATCAGGCGAGCTTTACTCTTACCAAAGGACATCGCCCCTTTACCACCACCGCCTTGCATCTGACGCATGAAGAAAATCCAAACCCCGATTAACAAAATCATCGGGAACCATGAAATGAAGATCGATGTTAACAAGCTCTGTTCTTTAGGCGCTTCACCAATCACTTTCACGTTATGGTTAAGTAAGTCATTAAGAATATCTCGATCGGGCATCGGCATAATGGTAGTAAAGTGTTCGCCAGTACGCTTAACACCTTGAATTTTCTGACCATTAATCCGGACCTGACGGATTTGATCTTGCGAGACGTTCTTCACGAACGTTGAGTAGTCCTCTTGCTGCGAGCTGGAGGTATCCGGGCTGAAACTTTGGAAAACAGACATCAGCACCACGGCTATAACCAGCCACAAAATCAGATTTTTCGCCATGTCACTCAAGACTAAGACCTCTGTAGGTGGGTAAAGAAATAAAAACTACATAATATTAATGTAGCCTACTATAGATTGAATTCGCTAGCCATAGTATAAACCTCAGGCTGACGGAACTCATTTAAATTCAACAATACATGCTGCTAAAAATTACTGGCGAAAAATCACCTAAAATAAACAGCTTATAAGCTTGCTCAACCTTTAAAACCGCTAGCAACCAGATAAACTTCGCGCGAACGCGCACGCGAGGAATCAGGTTTACGAGTTTTCACAGTTTGGAACAAGTCCCGAACATCTTTTAGGTAGGCTTCAAAGCCTTCGCCTTGAAACACCTTGACCACAAAACTGCCATTCGGAGCAAGCACATCTCGACACATATCTAACGCCAATTCGACCAGATACATTGCCCGTGATTGATCAACCCCCTGATTGCCACTCATATTGGGTGCCATATCAGACATAATCAAATCAACTTTATTTTCACCAACGCGCTGCAAAATCGCATTTAGGACACTCTCTTCACGAAAATCGCCCTGCAGAAAATCAACCCCTGCAATGGGATCCATCGGTAATAGATCGCAAGCTATCACTCGACCATTACCATCGATTGTCCCCGCCGCATACTGCGACCAACCGCCAGGAGCCGCCCCTAAATCAACAATAGTCATTCCTGGAGCAATCAGTTTGTCACGCGCCTGAATCTCTTCAATTTTAAATACTGCCCGAGAACGAAGTCCCTGACGTTTTGCCTCTTGGACATAATGATCATCATGATGTTCATTAAGCCAGCGCTGCGAACTTGCAGAATGTTTTTTCTTTGCCATATTTTATCATTATCAATAGCATCCGGCGAATAACCGCTGCCTTTATTTTACGATACAACCAGATATCGTCGTAGATTATCGTTTTTGTCAGGTCGAGCTCAAGCCTTACAGCTATTTTTCCGGTTGGATGTCTCATTAGATGGCGGTAAAATACCGCTTTTCAACCCTTAATTGGAAAAAGATGCAACTATCTAACAAACAAAAGCAGTTCTTAAAAGCACTTGCTCACAAACTTAAGCCAGTTGTTCTACTCGGCAGCAATGGTCTGACCGAAGGCGTTCTGGCTGAAATTGATAGTGCCTTAACCACGCACGAGCTAATTAAAGTCAAAATTCCAAGTAGTGATCGCGAACTGAAATCTCAAATTACTGAGACCATAGCACTTAACACACAAGCGACTCTCGTACAGGCGATTGGCAATATTGCCGTTTATTATCGTGCGAATGAAGAGTCAAAAATCGAGCTTCCTCGCTAATTTTTCGCCCTGTTTATCAGCTCAGTCGGCCGGATTATTCCACCGACTGAGTCTTACGAATATGAGCATAGTTAAGCACCCCGACAAAAACACTACCCCCAATCAGATTCCCGAACACCGCAAGTGTTATAAACCGAACAACTTCATAAATTGTTAACGAAGGATCAATTAAATAAGCAGCAAATATTTCAACCGACCCAGCAATGGAATGGTGCAATCCACCAATGCCAATGACAAATGTAACGATATAGATCACCACTATCTGGGAGAGCATAGGAGCCGTAGACATAATCAACCAAGCCCCCAAAGCCATCAACCAACCGGCTAAAATGGCACTCACAATCAAGGCTCCCGCACTGTAGCCTACTAAGTGATGACCAATGGCGATATATCCTTGATGAGCCTGAATCACTGGTTCTGCAGCATCCAGCATACAGGCAATGATAAATGCCCCAACAATATTGCCCAGTAAAACGATAGCCCACAATCGAAGCAACCTCATCAAGCTACTTCGCCTGTCCAATACGGGATAAACTGCCGTTGCAGTATGTTCAGTAAATAGCTGAGTTCCGCTCATGATGCACATAACAAAGCCAAGCGGATAAACAAAAGCGGTAATCAACCGAGCAGATATCAGCCAATGGATCTCATCCACTTGCCGCTGCAAAATAGCAACCGACATCGCTGTAAACCCAAGAATCAGTCCTGCAGCCATTGATGACAGAAACAAAGAGAAAAATGGCCGCTCTAACTGCTCTAGCCCTTCATCAATCGCATTTTCTAAAATATCATCAGGATGACGTCGCGATTGGTCGGTACGCTTAATGATAACCGGCACATAATCTCTATCTTCCACTAAGCGCTCTTTTTCTCGCCCAGTATGAATGCGCGACTCTTCATCTTCACTTTCAGTTTGCTCATGAGCAGAAGGATGATACGTCTGTTTCAACTGTGTCCCCTATATTCCATGTGGCTTAGCCACCGCACATACTCTGATATAACTATGACAAAGATAGTCGAAGCTATTTGTTTTTTGGCAAAAGAAAGTGATTAACACTCCATTCTCTTTAAAGCTAGTGACATAGTGACATGATAAACACTCCACTAGCCTATCAATTTAGCTATTATTAATAGATACTGACTAAATATCAACTCAAATTCTGACGATTCAGCGTATTTAGCTTAATCACTGAATCACTCAACCGTCACGTATCTTATCAATAATGGGATAAAAAAACGCCATTAAAAATGGCGTTAAAAAAAGGCATCCACGAAAAAGCGGCCGAAGCCGCTTTATTATGCAATATATTCTACGTTGGTAATTTCGTATTCGACCACACCACCTGGTGTTTTCACTTCAACCACATCATCAAGTTCTTTACCTATCAGTGCACGAGCGATCGGTGAGTTGACCGAAATAAGATTTTGCTTAATATCCGCCTCATCATCACCGACAATGCGATATTCCACTTCTTTTTCAGTATCTAAGTTGACTAACGAAATGGTCGCACCAAAAATCACCTTACCATTGTTAGGTATTTTACTCACGTCTATGACCTGAACATTCGATAATTTAGCTTCAATTTCCTGAATACGGCCTTCGCAAAAACCCTGTTGTTCGCGAGCGGCATGATACTCAGCATTTTCTTTTAAGTCGCCATGTTCACGAGCTTCTGCAATCGCAGCGGTAATTTCAGGACGGCGAACAGTTTTTAAATGATCGAGCTCTTCACGCAGTTTTTGCGCGCCTCGTACCGTCATTGGGATCTGATTCATGTTATGCCCTTTCTTGTAAATGCAAAAAATCTGGAGAATGTTGCCATTCCCCAGATGGAATTTTATTAATTTGATAGTTAGTTTAGCGTGAATCAGCGAGAGGGTGAAGCCCCCCTCGCAAGTCTCACCACTTATTCGTGATGTTTGACGCGTTGATGTAACTGTTGTATTGACATTACCGATGAGCGATTATCAGCATTATGGGCAAGACAGGTTGCAAAAGCACCATTCAACGTGGTTGAGTAGTTCACTTTACCTTGCAATGCAGCGGCGCGCAGTTGCTTAGAGTCATGAATCGCCTTACGACCTTCGGTGGTATTGACAATATAGGTATATTCACCATTTTTAATCCGGTCGTGAATGTGCGGGCGCCCTTCATGAACCTTATTGACCAATCGTGGATAAATACCCGCTTCTCCTAATATCACCGCTGTACCATGTGTGGCGTCAAGCTCATAACCTAATGCCTGCAGTTTGCGTGCAAGGTCAACGACCCGTTTCTTATCCGAATTACGGACCGATAACAGCACCCGACCAACCGCCATATTGTCGTTACCAATTCCCAACTCAGCTTTCGCATAAGCCTGAGAAAAGCTTTCACCCACTCCCATGGCTTCACCAGTTGAGCGCATTTCTGGCCCTAGGATAGGGTCAGCACCTGGGAATTTGTTAAATGGCAAGACCACTTCTTTAACCGAAAAATAAGGTGGAATAACCTCTTTGGTAAAGCCCTGTTGGGTCAAATTCGTACCCGCCATCACTCGCGCAGCCACCTTAGCCAGCTGGACGCCCGTTGCTTTGGACACAAATGGCACAGTACGAGCCGCACGCGGATTGACTTCGATCAGGTAGATATCTTGTTTCTTAACCGCAAACTGGACATTCATCAGGCCAATCACGCCTAGCTCGAGAGCTAGCGCTTTCACTTGCTCGCGCATTTGCTCTTGGATGTCATGGCTCAATGTATAAGGAGGTAATGAACAAGCCGAGTCGCCAGAGTGCACACCCGCCTGTTCAATATGCTCCATAATGCCACCGATAACGACTAACTCACCATCACAGACCGCATCAACATCCACTTCAATGGCATCATCTAAGAAATGGTCTAACAGCACGGGTGATTCATTAGAGACACTCACGGCTTCGTTAAAGTAACGGCGCAGGTCCGCTTCATCGTAGACGATTTCCATCGCGCGGCCACCCAACACATAAGATGGACGAACCACCAACGGATAACCAATCTCAATCGCTTTAGACACAGCGTCGCTAATCGCTGTAACCGTGGCGTTCTGCGGCTGTTTTAAATTGAGCCGTTGCACTGCCTGCTGGAAACGTTCTCGGTCTTCTGCCCGGTCAATCGCATCCGGTGAAGTTCCAATAATCGGCACCCCTGCCGCTTCTAAATCGCGCGCTAGTTTCAACGGTGTCTGCCCACCATATTGGACAATCACACCAACTGGATTTTCAACCCGAACAATTTCTAGCACATCTTCTAATGTGATCGGCTCAAAATATAATCGGTCGGAGGTATCATAGTCAGTCGAAACCGTCTCAGGGTTACAGTTGACCATAATGGTTTCATAACCATCTTCACGCATGGCCATTGCAGCATGGACGCAGCAATAATCAAACTCAATCCCCTGACCGATGCGGTTTGGCCCACCACCAATCACCATGATTTTCTTACGATCTGATGGATTAGCTTCACACTCGTCATCATAGCTTGAGTACATATAGGCTGTATCAGTGGCAAATTCAGCCGCACAGGTATCCACCCGCTTATAGATTGGCAAGATGCTATGCCGTTGCCGCAGTTTGCGAATTTCCCCTTCGCTAACCCCGGTTAAAATGCCTAAACGGAGGTCACTAAAGCCTTTGCGTTTAAGTCGACGCAGTTCCTGCTCTGTCAATCCAGCAAAGCCTGCTTTTTCAACTTTGAGCTCATCTTTAATCAGATCTTCAATCTGCACCAAGAACCACGGGTCAATTTTCGTCAGTTGAAAGACATCTTCGATACTCATGCCGGCACGGAACGCATCGCCGATGTACCAAATTCGCTCAGCACCAACATCAATTAACTGATGGCGAATTTCGCTCATGGCATCATCACTGCTCAAATCCACTTTGGGATCAAACCCCGAGGCACCGACTTCTAAACCTCGCAACGCTTTGTGTAACGATTCCTGCTGGTTACGCCCAATCGCCATCACTTCCCCAACCGACTTCATCTGGGTCGTCAGGCGATCATTACATCCCTGGAATTTTTCAAAGTTAAAGCGTGGAATTTTAGTAACTACATAATCAATCGATGGTTCAAATGATGCCGGCGTACGTCCCCCAGTGATATCATTATGCAGTTCGTCCAAAGTGTAGCCGATCGCTAATTTTGCAGCGACCTTAGCGATGGGGAAGCCAGTTGCCTTAGAGGCCAGCGCAGATGAGCGGGATACCCGCGGGTTCATCTCAATGATCACCATCCGGCCATCTTCAGGATTAATCCCGAACTGCACGTTGGATCCCCCGGTTTCAACTCCGATTTCACGCAAAACCGCCAACGAAGCATTCCGCATAATCTGATACTCTTTGTCAGATAGGGTTTGTGCAGGAGCAACTGTAATTGAGTCCCCCGTGTGCACTCCCATCGGATCAAAGTTTTCAATTGAACAGATAATAATGCAGTTATCCGCTTTATCGCGAATCACTTCCATTTCATATTCTTTCCAACCGATCAGGCTTTCATCAATCAGCAGTTCGTTGGTTGGCGATAGATCCAGTCCTCGCGCGCAAATCTCTTCGAACTCATCTTTGTTATAAGCAATCCCGCCGCCACTGCCGCCCATTGTAAAAGAAGGGCGAATAATGCAGGGAAAGCCCACTTCCCCTAACACGGCATTTGCTTCATCCATGTTATGGGCCATTCCAGAACGCGGACATTCCAGGCCAATTCGACGCATCGCCTCATCAAAACGATGCCGATCTTCAGCTTTATCAATCGCATCTGCGGTTGCGCCAATCATCTCAACGCCATGTTTCGCTAACACGCCATGACGTTCCAGATCCAGTGCACAGTTCAATGCAGTCTGCCCGCCCATTGTTGGCAGAATAGCTTCGGGATGTTCTTTTTCAATAATCCGTTCAACGACTTCCCAATGAATAGGCTCAATATACGTCGCATCAGCCATATCAGGGTCAGTCATAATCGTCGCTGGGTTGGAGTTCACCAGCACCACTCGGAATCCTTCCTCACGCAGTGCTTTACATGCTTGGGCACCCGAGTAGTCAAATTCACATGCCTGACCAATCACAATCGGGCCGGCACCTAGAATCAAAATCGTTTTTAAATCATTACGTTTTGGCATAGTAAGAGCAATCCTCGATTAAGCTGACAGAGACTGACGATGGCATTCAATCAACTCGATAAAGTGATCGAACAATGGCGCGGCATCATGTGGGCCCGGACTTGCTTCTGGATGTCCTTGAAAACTAAAGGCCGGTTTATCTTTGCGCCGAATCCCCTGTAAGCTGCCATCGAACAATGACACATGAGTAATCTCAAGACACTCTGGTAAATGCTCACCATCTACCGCGAAACCGTGGTTTTGCGCGGTAATCATGACCCGATTTGCTTTTAGGTCTTTTACCGGATGGTTGCCGCCATGGTGACCAAACTTCATTTTAACGGTGTGAGCACCACTCGCGAGCCCCAGTAGCTGGTGCCCTAAACAAATACCAAAAATCGGAATCGATTTTTCTAAAAAGGCTTGGATCGCGGCAATCGCATAGTCACACGGCTCTGGATCCCCTGGACCATTGGATAAAAATATGCCATCGGGATTCAATTTAAGCACTTCTTCCGCGCTCGTTTGTGCGGGAACAACGGTTAATTTACAACCTCTATCCACCAACAGCCGCAGAATATTACGCTTTGCCCCAAAATCATACGCAACCACATGATATGGCAATGATTCTGGCTGTTTAAAACCATGACCTAATTCCCAACTTCCTTGCTGCCAAACATAAGGCTCAGTGGTGCTCACCTCTTTGGCCAGATCCATTCCTTTAAGACCACTGAACTGTTTCGCCAAAGCTAACCCTTGTTCAGCATCAATATTGTCATCACTGATGATGCAACCCCGCTGTGCACCTTTTTCTCGCAAGATACGAGTCAATTTACGGGTATCAATATCAGCAATGGCAACGACTTGTTTTTCGTTTAGGTAATCACTTAAAGATTGTTCAGATCGGAAGTTACTAGCAAGAAGGGGTAAATCACGAATGACGAGGCCACAAGCTTCAATTTTGGAGGATTCTTCGTCTTCGGTATTTGTTCCGTAATTTCCAATGTGGGGATAAGTGAGAGTAACAATTTGGCGGGAATAGGAAGGATCGGTGAGTATTTCTTGATATCCTGTCATCGAAGTATTAAAAACAACTTCTCCGACCGCATGTCCACCGGCACCAACTGCAGTGCCGTGAAAAACGGTCCCGTCTTCTAAGACCAGCAATGCTGACTTGCTCAAAGCAACCTCCTGACTAGAGCATCGACACGTGGAACTGAATCTAAATTCAGTTATGAAATTTTGACAAATTGCGCGGAATATACACGAGAAGATGGCAAATATCTACCTCTTTCTCGCTTCTATTGTCTCATTTTTATTCCTATAAAGACCTTTAAACTTTTTTGACGGAATGTATTTAAATGCTATTTTTTTGCATATATAGTCAAAAATATACTGTTTTAATAAAATGATCAATGCTAATCTACCGCTCTTCCATATCTCGCTTAAAGGAGTATTTAATATGCTATTTAACGCCAACTAGTGGCGATAATGCATAACTTTGGCGATAAATCATCTATTCAGATCAATTTTTAGTTTAATTGTTCGCAACTTTGAAGACGGATAAAGTAACATACTAATCAGTATCGGAAGAAACTCATGTCCCTATACAGGGTTATGTGCTAAATTTCGGCCGCTTTATACTATTAAATATATCAAAGCCGTTATCGAGCCTTCGACATAAAGAAAGGCAATACGGTCAATCGGAATAAAATTAAAATAAATCCCCCCTAGGAGTTTTTGTGTTTTTTAAGAGCAAATATTTAAAGAATGTCGGTGTGCAGGTCATCATTGCGATGATTGTCGGCTCGCTGATCGGTTTTGTCATGGGGCCAAAAGCAGCAATGTTTGCCCCACTTGGCACCCTCTTTATTAACTTAATTCAAATGTTGGTGATTCCACTGGTTGTGGTCGCTATCATCGTTGGCTCAGCCAGCTTAGGTAGTGGCAGTAACACCGGCAAAGTAGGTGGTACAACCTTATTATTCTTTGCCGTAACATCTGCTTTAGCGGTTGCTCTGGCATTGGCATTGGGAGCGATTTTTACGCCTGGTGCAGGAATTGATATTCATACGATTAATGCCCATTTTTCAACACAATACGCCGATAAAGGTGAGATTGCTGGTTTTTGGCCAACCATTCTCGCCATGATCCCAACCAATCTATTTCAAGCGATGAGCCATGCCAAAATTATTCAGATTCTGGTTTTTTGTATGTTCTTCGGTATTGGTCTATCCAAATTACCCAAACAACGTAGAGAGCCATTAACCGCTGGCATTCAAGCGGTCTGTGATGTCTTGATCTGGATGATTAATAAAGTCATGTTAGTGGCCCCAATTGGGGTTTTTGGATTGATGGCCAAAGCCGTTGGCAACTATGGATTTTCGCTGCTCAGTGATGTTTTACAGCTTTTTTGGGTTTTTGTCTTAGGCATCGCCATTTTTGCCTTCATCGTGTATCCATTAATGGTGCAACTACTCAGTCGTACTTCTGCGATTCAATTTATTAAGGCCATGAAAAAACCTCAGGTCGTAGCCTTGTCAACCGCCTCTTCAATGGCGACGTTGCCGGTGAATATGGAAACCGTTGAAAAAGATCTGAAGGTTTCCAACTCTACGACTTCATTTGTGCTGCCACTGGGCGCCACGATTAATATGACTGGCGGAGCTATTTATTATGGTCTAGTCGCCATGTTTTTCGCCCAGCTTTTTCACGTTCACTTAGGCCTTGGTGCGTATTGTGCCATTATTGCCACCGCCACCATTGGTGCCGTCGGCCAAGCCGGTGTCCCCGGGCCAACCTTTTTGGTCGTCGCCGTACTATTGGCCGCCAACATTCCGATTCAAGGGCTGCCCCTTCTTTTTGCACTCGATCGGATTTTCGACATGATCAGAACCGCGCTTAATATTACTGGCGATGCGGCAACGGCTGTCATTGTTGACGGGCTTGTGTGTGATATGGCCGACCAACCAGCAGCTGCAACTTCAGAAGTTAGTTCCTAGTTTCTGCTCAGTATTCAGCCTAGTGAAACAGGCTGAATACTGACCTCTCAGTTATCATTTCCTTGCATATTCAGACTAAGCGCAATAGTGATATTTAATTTTTTTATTAAAGGCTATTGACAAACTAATAACCTGTTTGCTTAATAGTATCAGAATAAAATTCTGATAACTCATTGTTATCGCAATGCCATTGTCTCTGACAGAGACCTGCTCAAAGGTGCTGTTGCTTGCGCACCATTGGTTCAAGCTCTTCTCACTTTCATCACACTGGCTTAATAACAACAGTCAATATCAGATCATTACAACCCCAACATACACGGATAATAAATCCGTTCCATAACATGGAATGTGCTTATGAAATTATTAAAATTACTGCCGCTTGCCGTTATTGTCGCCTCTAGCTGCGCATTTGCCCAAACTCCCAGAGTGCTCAGATATGCCGGTGACAGTCCTCCTCGTACCCTTGACCCAACCCAAGCGGGAACCCTGTACAGTAATGACATTGTCACATCGATTTACGATACGCTTTATCAATACAAATATTTTAAAGTCCCTTATCAACTCGAACCCGATTTAGCGCAGAGTATGCCTACCGTATCAAAAGATGGTTTAACCTATACCATTAAAATCAAACATGGCGTGCATTTTACCGATGATCCAGCGTTTAAAAATGGCAAAGGACGGGAGGTAACCGCCCAAGATTTTGTCTATTCCATAGAACGCAACTTTGATCCCAAGATTCACTCGCAGGGCGAATGGTTGTGGGCGGGTAAAATTGTCGGCTTAGATCAATGGGCTAAAGACGGCGCTGATTATCAAAAACCCGTTGCGGGCCTGAAAGCACTCGATCGCTACACCATTCAAATCAAGCTAACTCAGCCTTACCCACAGATGCTTTATACCCTGGCGATGGGATTTTCTGGAATCGTGCCACATGAAGTGGTCGACAAATATGGCCGAGGATTTGCGTTGCATCCTGTCGGTAGCGGCCCATTTAAACTGGTCTCAACCAATAGCACCCAAACCATTTTAGTCCGCAATAAAAACTATCGTCATGAAGTCTTTGATCTCAAACGTGAAGGGTATGACCCCAAAACCGAGTCTCGCTCTGGCGCAGAGAAATTGCAGGGCAAAACCATGCCAATGGTTGACCGCGTTGAAGTCGACTGGATTCAGGAGCCATCTGCAGCCTGGAACTCGTTTACCAAAGGTAACGAAGTCGTCAATGGCGTCGTTGATGTCAGCCAGATGAATGAAGTCCTCGCCTCCAAAGATCCGGTTAAACTCAAACCCGAATATGCCAAAAAATATAACTATCTGGTCAAACGCGAATCCGGCATGGTCTATAACCTGTTTAACTTTGACAATGACTACTTTGGTTTTTCGAAAAACCCGAAGACTAATGCCCAAAATAAGGCTCTGCGCTGCGCCATTATTAAATCGTTTAGTTGGCCACAGCGGATTAACCGTTTTTATTTAGGGATTGGACATGCCTACCCCGGTTTTATTGTCCCAGGAACCGAAGGGTTTGATAAAAATATGGACCGCTCATCCATCACTCAGGATATTCAAGGTGCCAAACGGCTTTTGAAAAAATATGGCTGGAACGCTCATAATCTGCCCGTATTATACTACCCCACGATGGCCACCGTTCGATATCGCCAATTCTATGAACAGTTCCGAGGAAACCTAATTAAAATTGGCTACCCCAGCAATAAAATAAAAATCAAAACTTACGCAAGTTTTGGCGACTTTAATCGCGATGTCAAAAATAGTAAAACGATGTTAGTCCCCATGGCATGGTCGTTAGATTACCCCGATGCACAAAATACATTACAACTGTTTTATGGCCCATACCACTCGCCAGGATCCAATGCGGCGAACTATAACAATCCTCAATACAACGCACTCTATGAAAAAACCGAGTCCTTACAACCGGGGCCAGAACGCACCGCTATTTATAAAAAGATGAATCAGATATTGGTCAATGATTGCGTCGGAATTGGCTCTTTTTCCAGAACCCATATCTATGTGTGGCATAAAAATGTTATCCAATGGCCAAACAATGATTTCCTCGGAGATAAGTTTAAATACATTGATGTTCTGAATAAGTAGTTTTTTATGCAAACACTTCAATATTGCTTGCGCAAGCTTGCCTACGGTGTCCCCCTATTATTGGGGGTCACCTTAATTAGTTTCGTGCTGATGGTCTACTTTGGACCCGATCAAACCTACAATTTACTAGGGCGAAATCCCACGGCCGCCCAGATCGCGGCTATTCATCATCAGCTGCACTACGACGATCCGTTTTGGTTACGTTATTATGATTATTTGAAACAGATGCTCACCTTTAATTTTGGTTACTCTGATTCAACCGGCGAAAAAGTAACCTCTATCTTAGCCCGAACGATTCCCATTTCAATCAAGCTGGGGGTGCCTGGCTTTATTATCGGTCATCTGGTCAGTCTGGCGTTAGGGTTATTCGCTGCTTATCACCGTGGTAAATGGCTGGATAAATTAGTGATCGCCTCGTCGGTTGTAGGGATGAGTATCTCGTATCTCATCATCATTATTGTCATGCAACTGATTTTTTGCTCTAGTTACGGTCTCAACTGGTTTCCGGTCTATGGTTGGGATGTGCATTCATTTTCTAGCTATCTCTACTACGTGAGCGTCCCAACACTCTGCTCAGTTTTAGTCTCGATTGGCTATAGCACCCGTTTTTACCGTGCCATTTTAGTTGAGGAGATGAACAAAGATCACGTCCGTACCGCCTTAGCCTTTGGCCATGGACCGGTGCGAATTCTCATCAAGCACATATTAAAAAATGCGCTCATTCCGATTATCACGCGCATTATCTTTTCCATTCCGTTTGTGCTGATTGGTGGGTCATTGCTGTTAGAAAGTTTCTTCGGTATTCCTGGCATTGGTTTAACCACCTATAACGCCATCACAACCGGCGATTTGCCCATTATCAAAGCGGTCATCACGCTGGTCACGCTGGTATTCATTGTCATCGTCTGTGTTGTAGATGTGATCTACAAATGGGTCGATCCACGAATTTCACTGAAATAGGAGGCTTTGTGAGTCAACTACAACCATCAGTCACAGCTTCGGGCATGAAATTAAAGCACGAATCACTGTGGAGCAAAGCTTTCACCAAATTTACCCACGACAAAATCGGGATGCTGAGTTTAGCTGTTGTGCTTGTATATTTGGCAATCGCAATTCTGGTTTGGTTAGGTGTCATTGGCCAGAACTGGGATCAAATGATGACCAGCGGCTACCAAGGACCTAGTGCCGCCCATTGGTTTGGCACCAACATCAACGGTCAAGATATCTTTGAACGAGCCATTTATAGCACCAAAGTAGCATTTGAAGTAGGCATCAGTGTCGCGTTAGGAGCCACTATCCTCGGGGCACTGATGGGGGCGATGATGGGATATTTTACCAATAACATCATCGATGAACTGATCCAATGGATCATGAATTGCTTAGATTGTATTCCCTATTTTCTGTTAGTGGCAGCCATTGCTTTTGCGCTTCCCAATAGCCCTTATTCAATGCATATCGCCATGATTACCACCTTCTGGACAGGGACGGCACGCGTGATCCGCGCTGAAATCATTAAACTGAAAAGCATGGAATTTACCGAAGCCGCTCGAGCATTGGGTGTTCCAACGTACAAAATTATCTTTAAGCACCTATTGCCCAACACCTCACACATTCTGTTAGTTGATATGACACTCTTGTTTATCTCGGCGATCAAAAGTGAGGTGATATTAAGTTTCTTGGGAATTGGCATTAAAAATGGGGTGAGTTGGGGCATCATGCTAGCCACGGCTGGCACAGAAGTCACCGGCGGCCATTTTTGTAACTTTTTTGCAGCCTCCGGCATGCTGTTTGTATTGGTACTAGCGTTTAACATGTTTTCCGATTCACTTCAGGATGCACTTGATCCAAGGAAGGTTTCGTGATGACTCAAACAGATACAACCACTTCGCTGCTGGAAGTGAATCATTTAGCCGTCGAATTTAGCACCGATAAAGGCGTAGCTCGGGCCATTAACAACATTAGCTTCTCGGTCAAACCGGGTGAAACTCTCGCGATTGTGGGAGAATCTGGCTGTGGTAAATCAGTGACCTCATTAGCAGTCATGGGGCTGATTCCATCGCCGCCGGGGAGAATCGTCCAAGGCAGTATCAAGTTTCAAGGGCAAGAGCTTTGCTCACTAAGTGATAAAGCCTACCGAAAGATCCGTGGCAATGATATTTCGATGATCTTTCAAGAACCGATGACCGCGCTGAATCCGGTATTAAAGATATCAACCCAGATGATTGATGTGATTCGAAACCATAATCCAAGCTCTAAACGTGCGGCTCTAAACAGAGCCATACAGATGCTGGATAAAGTCGGTATTCCATCGCCAGAAAAACGCGTTCACATGTACCCTCATGAGCTCTCTGGCGGCATGCGACAGCGCGTGATGATCGCCATGGCTCTATCGTGTAATCCTAAATTATTATTGGCCGATGAGCCGACCACCGCGCTAGATGTGACGATTCAGGCACAGGTGATGCGTGAGCTCATGCGACTTAAAAAAGAATTTGAGATGGCGGTCGTACTGGTGACTCATGACCTAGGCGTTGTGGCCGAAACCTGTCAACGAGTAGTAGTGATGTATTGCGGTGAAATCGTTGAACAAGGGACAGTTGATGCGATATTTGATAGCCCGCGACACCCATACACACAGGGGCTACTGCGTTCTATCCCCGTAATCAGAGAGAATAAAATAGCGAGATTGCCAACCGTTGAGGGCATGGTACCGGATCTATTTGATCTTCCCCAAGGCTGCCGTTTCGCCAGCCGCTGTCCCCATGTGAGCGATAAATGCCGCCAGCAAAGTCCACAATTAACCGAAGTTATTGATGAGCAGCCTTCTTCGATTGCACCATTGGGTCATCAGGTCGCTTGTTTTTATGCCAGTGAGGTGAACTATGAGTCATGAGCAACCATCCAGCCACGGCACACCACTGTTGCAAGTGAATCACTTAAGCAAACATTTTCTGATCGGAAAAAGTTTGTTAAAACGCAACCGCGCCCAACTCAATGCGGTCAATGATGTCTCATTCACGCTACAAAAAGGCAAAACACTGGGGATTGTCGGCGAATCTGGTTGTGGGAAATCGACATTAGGCCGCTGTTTATTACGCTTGGTGGAACCTTCATCGGGAGAGGTTCTTATTGATGGGAAAGATCTTACCGCAATGAGTGCTAAAACGCTCACCGCTATGCGCAAAGACATTCAGATTATTTTCCAAGATCCTTATGCCTCGTTAAGCCCGCGAATGACCATTCACGATATCTTACGTGAACCCTTGGATACCCATCACATCGGGACCGTCCAAGAGCGCGAAGAAAAAATTGCGCAAATCATGCAAGAAGTCGGATTACGGCCGCAGATTTTAACTCGTTACCCCCACGAGTTTTCCGGCGGCCAACGTCAGCGCATTGGAATCGCTCGAGCACTAGTGCTTGAACCTAAACTGATTATTGCCGATGAGCCAGTTTCAGCCCTCGATGTCTCGGTACAAGCACAGGTGCTGAATTTAATCAGCGATCTGAAAAACAAGCGAGCTCTTTCATTTGTTTTTATCGCCCATGATCTGGCCGTCGTTCAACATATCTGCGATGAAGTGGCAGTGATGTATCTGGGCCATATTGTCGAACAGGCTAATAGCGATGAACTTTATCGCAATCCCAAGCACCCTTATACTCAATCACTACTGTCAGCGATTCCAGTGCCTAACCCCCACCAGCCATCACAAGCGATTATCTTAACGGGCGATGTACCATCTCCCATTAATCCGCCCAGTGGCTGCGCGTTTCGCACCCGATGTCGATTTGCTCAGCCAATTTGTGCACAATCTCTGCCGCAGTTAACCTCTAAAACAGAGACCCCAGACACACACAAGATTGCCTGTCATCTGGTGGAATAGAGAGACTGAAAATAAAAATAGACCGCTAAAAAAAGAGACAAAAACATGCCTATTCCCCCGTTGCGGGGGAATGACTGTGCAGTGTGATTAAAGCTGTTTTAAGCCCAATACATCGCTCATATCGTAGCAACCGTTTCCTTTACCACTTAACCAAACTGCCGCTCGTACAGCGCCTTTAGCAAAGGTCATCCGGCTCGACGCTTTATGCGTAATTTCAATACGTTCACCAATATCGGCAAACATAGCCGTGTGCTCACCGACAATGTCGCCCGCGCGAATCGTCGAAAAACCAATGGTTTGACTATCGCGCTCCCCGGTGTGACCTTCACGGCCATAGACCGCCACCTCTTTGAGATCCCGCCCCAATGCATCCGCAATCACTTCACCCATTGCCAACGCGGTCCCAGATGGCGCATCGACTTTATGGCGGTGATGAGCTTCGGTAATTTCAATATCAGTGTACTCCCCCATCACTTTGGCGGTCAGCTTGAGTAACTGCAGCATCACGTTTACCCCAATACTCATATTAGGCGCCATCATGATCGCTGTGGTCTCGCTCGCTTGCTGGATCTGTTCCTTTTGCTCATCACTAAAACCAGTGGTACCAATCACCAATTTTTTACCGGCTGCTTTCGCCCAATGCAAGTTATTCATAGTCACTTCTGGACGCGTAAAATCAATAATGACATCAATGCTGTCTTGTACAGCATCTAAATTATCAACGATCAACACCCCATGCTGACCTAAGCCAGCCAATTCTGGGCCATCTAAACCCACTGTATCAGAGCCAGGACGCTCAACGACCGCCCCTAAAGTCGCACTTTCGTGTTCTAATACTGCCTGCTGTAAGACTCTGCCCATCCGGCCATTACATCCTACAATCGCAATGCGCACCTTCGACATAATCCTTCTCCTCATTCAAGAATCGCTAAAAATCTGCCCATGTATTTATTGCTCTGGCAGCTCTTATAATCAACTTTTAGACTCACCACTAACGCCAACGAAATCGCCAGGCTCCAAGCCCTAAACACACCACCGTAAATACCGCTACATAAGCAAGCCCCAGCCAATCGCTGGCTGACATGGTTCCAAAAAGCATCTGCTGGCGGGCACTATGAATAACCTGAGTTAACGGCAATAGATCCGCAACATATTTTAACCAGTGCGGAGCCCCTTCCAGAGAAAACCAAACTTGTGAAAGGAACATCATTGGCCACGAGATTAGATTCACCAGTCCAGCGGTTAACTCTTCACTTTTTGAGCGACTGGCGAGCAACAATCCTAAACTAATCATGGATGTTGCACCTAACATAAATATAACAAATAACACCAACACACTACCACGCATCGTCAAATGCAGAAACAGTGTGGCGCAGATAAACAAGATCACGGTAATGGCCATAATCAGCACCAATCGTGAACAAACTTGGGCTAGCAAAAACTCAATCGGGCGAACCGGGGTCGCGCTCAGTCGTTTTAACACCCCGTTTTTGCGATACCGAACAATGGCATATCCTACGCCCCACAAACCGCTAAACATAACGTTCATCCCCAACACTCCGGGCAAAAACCAGTCGACATAGCGAATAGGCCTAGATGAAAGTTTAGCTGTCGTTAGCGGCACTTTAACCACGCCTTCCAATACTTTTTCGGCCATTACACTTTTAGGGGATTTAGGGTTTACCCAATATCGGTTATGGCTTGGATCCACAACCAAGTCCAACTGATGACGCGCCAAATGTTTTTCGGCTTGCTTCTGGTCGGTATAATGATCAAAACTCAGATAAGGGGTGTTCCACAGAGGCTGCCATTGGCTTTGTTGCTGCCACTTGCCTACCACACCAATCTGATATTGCACCTTGCCTTGACCAGAGAAAAACACAGAAAACCCCACCAGTAATGCCAATGGGAAAAATATATTCCAAATAAGAGAGCTGCGATCACGAATGGACTCGAGATTACGAGCCTGAAAAAGCGCCCAAATTCTATTGAACATACTAGCTCCTCAATGAACGCCCAGTAAGATTTAAAAACAGATCATCTAGATTAGGACGCTGGATTTGAATATCCCCCAATTGCAAACCGGCTTGTTGCAACTGCTCAATTTGAGCCTTAACATTATTGCTCTTCCAGCGACACCAACCATATTGGTGCTCACAACCAATCCCAAGCGTATCCAATAACGGCTCATAGTCAGCACTCACACTGAGATAAATCCCCGGAATATGTTGATCCAATAGGTTTTGCGGTGTATCTCGCGCAATAAGTTGGCCTTGATCGACGATGCCAATTTCATCGCACAGATAATGGGCTTCATCCATGTAGTGAGTCGTCAATAACACCGTCTTACCCGATGCTTTTATTTGCTCAACTAGCTTCCAGAAATTAAGCCGAGCCTGAGGATCAAGCCCCGTTGTTGGTTCATCTAAAAAAAGGAGTTGTGGATCATTAATCAAGGCAATCGCTAGCAGCAATCGCTGGCGCTGACCACCTGAGAGTTTATGGGTGTCTTGCTCAGCAAGTTCATCGAGCTGACAACGCTGCAACAGTTCTCGTTCTGGTAGCGGTGATTCATACAAACGAGAGAATAATTTCAAGGTTTCCAATACATTTAAACGCTCTTGCAACGCAGTATTTTGAAACTGAATACCAATCAGTTGACGAAAAGTGGATGAGCGAGGCTTACCATGAAACAAAATCTCACCTTCATCTGGAGCTAAAACTCCTTCAAGCATTTCAATGGTCGTCGTTTTACCGGCTCCATTTGGCCCGAGCAGGCCAAAACACTGGCCCCCTTTCAGCGAAAAACTGATCCCATCAACCGCGACCTTGTTGTCAAAGCGTTTAGTTAACCGCCGTACCTGTAAAATATCTACCATAACGTCCCTTTGCCGAATCACCCGTGTGAGCATACCAAAACTCAGAGTAATGTGCGCGCAAAGGCTGATTCTCCATTTTCTTTACCCATAAAAAAGCCGCCCTGACAAGAGGCGGCTTTCAAAGCGAGGTGGGATTACATCACACCTAACAATTCAACTTCAAATACCAGTGCCGAATAAGGTGCAATCGCAGCGCCTGCCCCCTGAGAACCATAAGCCAGTTCCTGCGGAATATACAGTTTCCATTTGTCACCGACTTTCATATTCTGCAGTGCTTCAGTCCAACCTTTAATCACGCCATTAACTGGGAACTCAATCGGTTCACCACGTTGCACTGAACTGTCAAATACTGAGCCATCCACCAGAGTCCCGTGATAATGAACACGAACTTTATCTTTCTCACTTGGTGTTGCGCCATCCCCGGATTCAACTACTTCATATTGCAGACCACTGGCGGTTACCTGCACTTCAGGGCGTTGCTGATTCTGAGCTAAGAACTGCTCACCAGCTTCTTTGTTTTCTTTGTGCTGTTCAGCCTGCTTGGCTTCAATTTTGGATGTAATCTGTTCAAATGCAGCGGCGATTAAAGACTCATCAACAGCCGGAGACTGACCAGTCATCATGTCGCGGATCCCGTTTAACATCGCTTCTACGTCAAGTCCGTCAAAGGCGGCCTGCTTGATCTGCTGACCAATCTGCATGCCGTAGCCATAGCTCGCCTGCGCTTCAACGCTGTTATACTGTTCGCTCATAAAATTTTCCTTTGCTTGCGCTTTAAAAAGGCCAGACTAACAAAATTAACGGGTAATTTCGCCCTCTTTTCATACTCAACACACTTTATGGGTCAAAACGCCATTAGTTTGCTGAATGAGTTTTCGTCTGAACAACCTGCCCCGTATTCGGATCGAGAATGAGTGGCTGAGCCTGTCTCTTTGTAAAATCAAATAAACTTAATAGTGAGCCAGCATCAGCGACATCCCCTTGCGAAAGGGTTCCTAATCGCCAGTTGTTCTCAATAAAACGAATGATAGAGCGCTGATCTAACAAATGATGATCCACATAATTGACTCTGGCATATGGCGAAATCGCCAAAAATGGCACTCTGGGACCAAATCCCTGTTGTCCTTTCTGGTTACTATTGGCATTTTTCAACGGATTAACATGATCATAAAACCCACCGGAATCAGTATAAGTAATCACAATGGCCATGTGTTTCCACTGCGGTAACTTCTGCAATTGATTAATTATTTTTACCAGAAATTTTTGCTCATCCAATGGGCTGGAATAATCAGCGCCCCCATTACTTGCTGATTTCGCTTTGATAAAGCTGACCGCTGGTAATTGATCCTTTTTAGCTAACTGATAAAACACTTTAAGATCATATTGGTGGTTGGCTTGATCTGCAGAACCTACCGAAGCTAAATGATATGGACTTAAATGATGTGGATTCGCTGTAGATTCAAAATACTGAAATGGATTTAAATGCGGCAGATAATCAAAAGAACGCTTACCAAAGGCATTCTTACTTTTACTATCACAGCGGGCCACTTCATTTTTCACACTCGTTGGCGCAAATCCGCCCTGAAACCACCCCCAACTCACATGATGCTTATCGAGCAGATTGCCGATATTTTGCCCACTTAAGTACACTCGCCCGTCCCGAATCGTCGGGGCCAATAGCGCATTTTGCGCATTTTCAATGTGATCATACGAACAGTCATCAAAACGTGGATCAAAATCATCGGTGATCTGTTTAGCCATTAACCCTCTGGTATCATCGGGCCATGCTGGGCCACTACGCGCCGCAATTAAATTAATCGCCCCTGTCGTAGCAGCACCAAAATCCAACGTATAAAAGTTATCACTCATGGCATAGTGCTGTGCATAATTCCACAGCGCCGTGACCGTATTACCATCGTAATAACCCATCACCTGACGCGTACATGCTTTCGATGTTTTGTTAGCCGTATTCTGAACAAACTTATCGACTAAGCCGCCATCATAAGCGCTAATTTTTGCATCATATTGACTATTTTGCGCGCAAGGAACGATGGCCCGGCTTAACCGATAGGGCGCGATTTGATTCGGATTATGCCTCAGTAAAGCCTTTGACAATCCGTTGACAGGGGGCGTGTTCTGCTGTGCATGAAAAACACGCTCGCCTTTACGATTCTGAGCCTTGGGATAAGTAGCAAAATAACGGTCAAACGATGTGCCTTCATCCACGATCACCACCAGATGCTTAATGGGAGTGGTCGTAGCACGAGTCTGCGACCAAACCTGTGGGGCATTTGGATCTTTTGCAGCACATCCTTGCAAAAGGACACCCAATAAGCAGCCAGCCAACGAAAATTTAAAGGTATTCATGTGCAATCTACATCGTCCAATTTGAATAAGAAAGATATCAATAATTGGCACTAATGATAACAAGCTTAATCTCATGAACAAACATAAATTGCTCTCAATCGCCTTAAGCTATTTAAGCTTGCTGTTTGCACTTGTTCACAACTAAGTCATCTATCGCTTCATGGCTTTTGATTAAAATCAAACATCGAGCGCAACGAGTGAGCATAGCGATCAGGCGTAGCTTGTCCCAAGTAGCCCAGCTGCCAGTTCGTTTCAATGAAGCGCAAAACTGAACTTTGATCGAGCATCTTGTGCTCAACATAGTTATGTTTAGCCCATTTGGAGATCACTAAAAAAGGCAACCTTGGCCCGTAGCCATTGCCTAACATCGATTTAGCGGCGCGAGGAGGCGTGATATGGTCGTACCAACCGTTGGCACTGCTCCACTCCAGCATCACTGCGGTTGTAGACCATTGCTTAGTGTTTTTAAGATGACTTATCACTTGGCGCAAAAAAGCTTGCTCATCTAGTGGCGAAGAGGTTCCCACATGACCGTTATGAGCATGATCAGCGAACACAAAACTGACCGCAGGCAACTGGTTATGTTCAGTAGCCCACCACAGCAGTGACAAATCATATTGGTGATGTGCGGGACCATCATTGCCTAAATTAGCATGACTCTTGGGCGGCACATGGTGCCTATTTGCAGTTGATGCGAAATATTGAAAGGGATCGTCGTTACTGCGATAAGCCGCTACTAAGGATCCCGCCTGATTCATGACTCGCTTATTCATAACTATTGTGCCATCAGCGCGATATGAACTGGGTTTAAATCCACCAATAAAGGCGCCCCAACTCACCTGATGGGCGCTTAATAGATCACCAATATTAGGGCGTTGTAATGATACTTTAAAGCGTCCTTTAGAAGCATCATCATAAAGCGGCGGATTATTCCCCAGCAGTTCATCTTTATAACTAACCCCCGGTAAGACTTTTGGCATGATTCCTTGATTCACCCCAGCAATAATGTCTATCTGCCCTCCGGTGACAGTTGCATACTCGCTGGCAAAAAAGTGATCGGCTAATGCATAGTGTTGGGCATATCCCCATATCGCACTGAGCGTATTGCCATCATAATAGCCCATCACCGACTGCGGAAAACAACCATCGTCATTGATCGCATTCGGTCCCTGATCTTCCTGCCAGATAAACATATTATTGAGACCGTGGTTATAGGCACGCTGTTGTGCAATTACGCCATAGCCAAGGTCACAGGTCGGCTGACCAGGCGCCATTCGATAGGGGTTGGTGAGGTTCGGATTATGTGTCAGTAACGCTGGAGTAAAACCAGCCACTGCCGGTGTATCTTTACGCGCATGAAAAGCCACTTCAGTCGGATTATTCTGCGCATGAGGGTAAATACCAAAATAGCGATCAAAACTTTCATCTTGGAGCACCACGACCACCACATGCTTAATTGGCGTCTGCGTAGCCACCGCTTCGGCCATAGCAGCCCTAGCAAATGAGCTAACCAAGAGCAGCGATACGAGCCAACCACGTTTAATACCCACCATGTTTGCCTGTTCCTAAATAATCAAATTGGTAATGGCGCACAAATGGCTGCCACCATGGATAAACGCCTTTTTGCGCTTCGCTCAGCAAAAACATCCCATGATCACTGGGTGGCTGATAATAGTTGGTCAGCCGGTAATGCCCGGGACCATCGAGTTTGATATTCATTCCATAGTGCGGTCCGCCCTGTGCAACCATCGGCAAATAATCACCTTCATCGCGCCAATTCGAGCCGTCTTTCGTGAGCACAAAGTGAATTTTAAGCCCTGGGATCCAAGCTGTGGCTGGGAATCCTTGCGGATTTCCTGGCAACGCATGAACATCCGTTTCAAGATGGATGTCAGCGTGTTTAGGCATGCCTTTTTTCTTAGGTGACATAATGACCCCTTGAATATAACTGGCGCCAACCTTCATCCCATGGATACCGATATCGGGACCGAATACGACATCCATTGCCATAATCTGTCCCGAAAACAATGCGGTGATGAGCAACAAGCAGAAACGGATCATTGTTGAACTCCCTGTAATGCAGTGATAGCGACGATTTGCCCATTGGCAGCAACCTGCATCTGATATTTATGTATAAATGGATGCCACCAAGGTGCTACGCCAGTGGCTTTATCTATATGGCGATAAAAGCCATTGTGCTCAGGCGAAATATAATGAATCGTCAGAAAGTAACGTCCGGGTTGCGTGAGCTGAATGACATGGCCATACTCGGGCCCAGTTAACGTCAGTCGCATCGGCAGTTGTCCCTGAGTTTGCGCTTTAGTAGCTAAACGCTTTAAGTGATAACTCACCTGACAATAGGGAATAAAATCGTTGGTAATAAAGCCATTTGGGTTATAGGCCTGTGCTTTTAGACGAGTCCATAACACCCAATGGTTAGTTTCAAAACGAATGCCTGATTGAATATGCATACCATCTTGATCACTAGATGAAAGCGTCACCGACTGTTTGGCTAAAACGCCACTTGAGAACAAAACCAACATGAAACTGACGCAATAAATAAAATAACGCATGATTTAACCAATCAACTCATAGTAAACGAAGGAAAAATAGTCCACATCGTGGCAACGGCCAGCAACAGACAGCCAGCCAGCACTGATACCCAAGCCAAAAGTAATGGCCGTACCGGTAACTGATACTGCTTAAGCCAACCGTTTGCATTAAACACATTAAATGAAAAAGCAATGACCAACAGAATGAGTAAGATAATGATCTCACTTGGCCCGATAACCACTTTCAGTGAACTGAATAATGCAGTCCCTAAACCGAGCAAAATCCCCAGCATCGCTAGGGGAGCCAACTGATAGCCAAACAAACTCATGCGCTCGATCAGGGTTCCTGAATGAATCTTCTCTAGTGATTTAGCCCCAAAGTAACTACACCCAATTAAGAACAGCGCGAATAAAACAGCGACAGAGCACATAAATGAACTAATTGCGATAAAATCCAGCCACATATAGTGCTGTCCCAGAACATCACTTTCATTCATTAACCAACTAGGGCCTGGCCTCAACGCCCATAACCAGTGATGCGCTAATGCCCAATGCCCCAGCGCTTGACGCCAGCTGACGAACCAGGGGGAACTGGGCCAAACAAATCCTGCAATAGCAAGCCCTGGCGCTAACCAGATAAACCAAAGTTCAGAAAAACACGGGGCATGTTGCTCAATATGGGCGACCTCAGAGCCGACCTCTCGCACCTCAATCGCCATTCCACCGCGAGATTGCGGCTTAACACAGCGCATACATTTAATACAGTGACGTGAGCTTTGTTTCGAGCGCAGTTCAATATTGGTCGGGCACATACCGTCATCACGATAACCTTCTGCCCCGCCGCTAGGCTGCTTGGCGAAAACATTCAGCCGACCGAGCCTAGAAAAAACTCCAAGGACTGAACCAATCGGACACAAGTGACGACACCAAACTCGCCGGCCCCGCCCTTTTTCAGAGCCGAATAACAGACCACAGCCAATCGCGAGCGCGAAAATAATGCCAAACAACACCAATGCGGCATGCAGGTCATCACGCACATCGAGAGTCTGAGCCCAAATGGTCACGATTAAAAAGCTGCAAGCGGTCGTCATTGGATGTTTCAGCCAGCGCGGTAAACGAACATGAGCGCCCAGATGACTGACCCATTCGCTGGTTGCGCCCAATGGACAAAAAAAGCCACACCAAAGTCGTCCTACCAGCAAAACAGATAGCAATGTCCCGGGGTACCAGATCGCCCATAAAGCCCATTCGCTAAAAAGCTGCGCGTTATTCCACGGGGTTTGCCAGGCGTACTGAGGCACCGTCAAAAACAGAGGAACAATCAATAACGCCGCCAAAGCAACTAACATAACCAACTGGAAATAACGCGTATAACGAGCCAGTTGGACAAATTTCTGGCTCAATTTTGCTTGAAGAACACGCACATGACCCTCCTAAGTTTCAGCCAGAGTTGTTAAGCTCTGACTGAAACCAGTACCACTAACTAAGAGGCTTTTTCACCGGTTTTAACATTCAAGAAAATAGGTTTGGCTTTGCCACCATCTTTAAAGTCAAACATGTTATTGAGAACCCCGGCATGTGAATCCATCGAGTTTTTCAAACGACCTAAGTGCCAATTATCTTCAATGAAGCGAATGATTGAACTCTGCCCTGTCAATGTGTGATCAACAAAGTTCTGTTTGGCATAAGGTGAGATCACTAACAATGGCAACCGTGGACCATAACCTGCACGTCCCGTTTGATTAGCAAAGTGGTTTTTAGGTGGCATAACGTGATCGTAATAACCGTCCGAATCATCATAAGCGATGATAATCGCCATGTTTTTCCACTGCGGTAGTTTTTCCAAGCGGTTAATCGTGCGAACCAAAAAGTGCTGCTCATCGATTGGGTTTGAATAGCCAGCATGGCCATCTTCAATACCTTTGGGTTTCAAAAAGCTTACAGCAGGTAAATTCCCCATCCGCGCCGCTTTCCAGAACGTTTTTAAACTGTACTGATGGTTAGCTTGGTCAGTTTGCCCAACTTTAGCGATACTCGTTGGTGGCAAATGGTGAGGGTTGGCGGTGGACTGATAATACTGGAAGGGTTCGTGATGCGGTATGTAATCGGATTTTTCTCCGCCAAAAACATTGGTACTTTTAGCGCCACAACGGGCCACACCATTATGGTAACTGGTCGGGTCGAACCCGCCTTCAAACCAACCCCAGCTGACTTTGTTGGCATTTAACAAATTCCCGACATTCTGCCCTTTGACATAAACTAAGCCATTCTGCACAGATGTAGCCAATTCAGCCCCTTTCGCTTTTTCCACATCTTTATATGAACAGTCATCAAAGCGGGGATCAATATCGGTGACCAGATTGCCCTGTTCCACACCTGGGGTTGTCAAAGGATAAGTGGGGCCTGTTTGCCCGGCAACCAAGTTCAATGCACCCGGAGTCGATGGGCCAAAGATAGTACCGTATGAGTTATCACTCATTGCAAAGTTCTGAGCATAATTCCACAGTGCCGTGACCGTATTCCCATCGTAATAGCCCATCACCTGACGCTGACATTGTCGAGAACTCTTGTTCCCTGTGGCACTGACGAATTGATTCACGAGTCCCCCATTATAAGCGTCTTGTTCCGCTTCATAACCATGGTCTTGATCACACGGCTCCTTATTTCGCACCATCCGAAATGGATTATATTGATTTGGATTATGCGTCAATAACTCCGGAGTCAACCCATTCACCGCTGGCGTATCCGCCTTGGCATGAAAGGCCGGCTCACCTTTAGGATTCGTGGCGTGTGGGTAGGTTCCAAAGTAGTGATCAAAGGAAATATTTTCGTCAAAAATCACCACCACATGCTTAATCGGTGTGGCCGTTTTTTTGGGTTGAGTCCAAGCATTTGTGGTTGAACTCGGATCGGCACATCCCTGTAAAAGACCTGCAACAGCTAGCGCCAATAATGATAATTTGCAAAGCTTCATGAAAATCGTCCGTCTTTAAGAATAAATTAGTTTGAGGCTCAAACTAAACTAGTCTTCGAAGATGACAATAAAGTGAACGTCAAGATAGGCTTTACATTAGTTTACAATGTAAAAATTGCAGAAAATATAACTGACCTGAGGCATAAAAAATCCAGCACTGATGGCTGGATTTTTTAATGGGCGATGAACTCACGACGCGACTATTTAGTCAGATCATCAAAAAACTTCTTCACGCCGTCAAGGAAACCTTCAGAACGGGGTTTGTGTTGTTGTTTTTTGCCAGATTTTGTCGCTGTTCCATCAAGAGATGCCTCAAACTGATGCAACAAATCTCGCTGTTCGTCATTTAATTTCACTGGCGTTTCGATCACAACTTTACAAATCAGATCGCCAATACGGTTTGAGCGTACCGACTGCACGCCTTTACCGCGAATACGCAACATCCGTCCCGTCTGTGTTTCAGCGGGGATCTTAAGTTTAACGCGGCCATCAATCGTCGGCACTTCAAGTTCACCCCCTAATGCCGCTTGGGTGAAACTAATTGGCACTTCACAATAAAGATTGTTTTCATCACGGGTAAAAATAGGATGTTCTTTAACATTTACCTGAACATACAGGTCACCTGCTTGAGCACCGTGTTCCCCGGCTTCACCTTCACCCGATAACCGAATTCTATCGCCAGTATCTACGCCTGCTGGGATCTTAACAGAGAGTTTTTTGTTCCGCTCATAACGGCCTTCACCATGACATTTCGAACATGGGTCTTTGATAATTTTACCGCTACCATGACAGGTTGGACACACCTGTTGAACCGCAAAAAATCCTTGGCGCATCTGAACCTGACCATGCCCATGACAAGTTGGGCAAGTTTTGACGTCAGAGCCTGATTTTGCACCACTGCCATTGCATTGTTCACAATGCACCATGGTTGGAATGTAGATCTCTTTGTTTATTCCACGAACAGCCTCTTCCAGCGTGAGTTCCATATTGTAACGAAGATCTGCCCCACGTTGTGGACCGCGACCACCGCCACGACGGCCTCCGCCAAAGATATCACCAAAGACATCACCGAAGATATCACCGAAATCAGCTCCGCCACCGAAACCACCCGCACCCGCGCGGTTTGGATCGACGCCATCATGACCGAACTGATCGTATGCCGCACGCTTTTGCGGATCACAGAGCACTTCGTAAGCTTCACTTACTTCTTTAAATTTATCTTCAAGTGCTTTATCACCCTTAGTGCGGTCAGGATGATACTTCATAGCCATACGTTTGTAGGCCTTTTTGATTTCTCGCTCGCTGGCATCTTTGCTGATACCTAGCACTTCATAGTAATCTCGTTTCGACATAATGACTTTAACTGTTGTGAAAAAGCAAACGGGCGCTGTAAAACTACAACGCCCGCATTCTATAGGAGAGGGAAGTCAGGCGATATTATTTTTTATCGTCGTTCACTTCTTCAAACTCCGCATCAACAACATCGTCGCCACTATTCGCGGATTGCTGTTGCTGACCTTGCTCGCTACCACCTTGAGCAGCCTGCGCTTTCTGCTGGGCAATTTCCATCAGTTTGGATGAAACTTCAACGACGGCCTGTACTTTGGCGTCAATTTCAGCTTTATCTTCACCACGAGAAGCACTTTCAAGCTCACTAACCGCTTTCTCGATTTTCTCTTTTTCATCGCTTGGCAGAGCATCGCCTGCTTCTTCGACCTGTTTACGAGTACTATGGACCAATGCATCAGCTTGGTTACGAGCACTGACCAGCTCTTCGAATTTCTTATCGTCATCCGCGTGAGCTTCAGCATCAGAAACCATTTTGCTGACTTCATCATCAGACAAACCTGACGATGCATGAATAGTAATCTGCTGCTCTTTACCCGTGTCTTTATCTTTAGCAGACACATGCAAGATACCGTCAGCATCCACATCGAAGGTCACTTCGATTTGTGGCACCCCACGTGGCGCTGGACGAATACCTTCAAGGTTGAACTGTCCCAATGATTTGTTATCACCGGCACGTTTACGTTCACCCTGGAGGACATGAACAGTAACAGCACTCTGGTTATCATCAGCCGTTGAGAACACCTGCGATTGTTTCGTTGGGATCGTGGTGTTTTTCTCAATCACTTTGGTCATTACGCCGCCCATGGTTTCAATCCCAAGAGACAGTGGTGTAACATCCAACAGCAGTACGTCAGTTTTATCACCTGAAAGTACGCCACCTTGAATTGCAGCGCCCATGGCAACCGCTTCATCAGGGTTCACATCTTTACGAGGTGCTTTACCGAAGAACTCACTAACAACTTTCTGTACCAGTGGCATACGAGTTTGCCCACCAACCAGAATCACTTCGTCTACTTCAGAAACTGACAAGTCAGCATCTTGAAGAGCCACACGCATCGGTTCGAGTGATTTCTGAACCAGATCTTCAACCAAAGATTCCAGTTTGGCACGAGTCACTTTAATATTTAAGTGTTTCGGACCAGATGCATCAGCAGTGATGTATGGCAAATTCACATCGGTTTGCTGGGCTGAAGACAGTTCAATTTTTGCTTTTTCAGCCGCTTCTTTTAAGCGCTGCATCGCGAGTGGGTCATTGCGAATATCAATCCCCTGCTCTTTATTAAATTCGTCAACCAGATAGTTAATCATCCGGTTATCAAAGTCTTCACCACCTAAGTGAGTGTCACCATTGGTTGCCAACACTTCGAACGTTTTTTCGCCGTCAACTTCATCGATTTCAATAATCGAGATATCGAATGTCCCACCACCTAAATCATAAACTGCAACAGTGGTATCACCTTTGACACTATCAACACCGTAAGCAAACGCAGCAGCGGTTGGTTCGTTGATAATACGTTTCACATCCAAACCTGCGATTTTACCCGCATCTTTGGTTGCCTGACGCTGTGAATCGTTAAAGTAAGCAGGGACCGTAATAACGGCTTCTGTCACTTTTTCACCGAGATAATCTTCGGCAGTTTTTTTCATTTTTTTCAGCACTTCAGCTGAAATCTGTGGCGGTGCTTTTTTATCGCCCTTAGCAGAAACCCAAGCATCACCATTATCAGCTTTAACGATATCGAAAGGCATAATTTTGATATCGCGCTGAACTTCGTCATCTTCAAAACGACGGCCGATTAAACGTTTAATCGCAAACAAGGTATTTTGCGGGTTAGTAACAGCCTGGCGTTTTGCAGGTTGACCAACCAATGTTTCACCATCGTCTGTGAATGCGATAATCGAAGGCGTAGTGCGATCCCCTTCAGCGTTTTCAATTACCTTTGGCCGATCGCCATCCAAGATAGCGACACATGAGTTTGTGGTTCCCAGGTCGATACCAATAATTTTACCCATATTGATGTCTCCAAATTCGGTACTAATTGACTTTGCAAAATAAGATGGGGCCCGGATTTATCTTTTCAAGGGAAAATCTAAAAAAATTTCATTTTATGCTGCTCCCCTAACGCGACCAAATAGACTTAACCGACATCGGGATGGTAAAAGGCAATGCTTAAGCGGGTATAGAGATCTCTTTATTTTATTATAACTATTTGATTAAAAATGAATTTAATAGCTGCATTAAGCAACTATATAAGCTAAACAGACTGACCCGAAAGATTTTGCTCTTAGCAGGAGAATTTTTTACCAAGTCGACGTTTAAGCACTCTGAATCATCACAAACTTAAGTAAAAAGATGAAAAGAGATAAGAATGCAACAGACATTGCGTTATAAATAATTATAGAAATGCGATTCATTCTCTCGCAAGAGGAATCAACCGTTGCTCATTGAACAAAACTCAATTGGCCCTCTCGATGAGAGTTTTAATTTTTAATATAGTTTAGCGCGCTAGATCATACGCTAAATTCCTTTTCCAATTTTGACATACAGAATTTGGAGTGTGTTATGCCAGCAAACCATCTAGATCCCTCACTGAACTTTGACTTTGGGACATCAGGATGTCCAGCCAGCGACGCCATTAAAGCTCGTTCATTAGCGATTAATGATTATTTGGCACAGATGAAAGTCATCGAAAATGATAATAAGGCGACCGAGAACACCGCCATCATGATCACTAAATTTCGCAAAATATATTACGATTCACATGGCTGGAATCACGAGTTAATCCGAGGTACAGAAGATATTCCGCCGTTTGCAACCAGCAAGGCGACTCAAGCTCTAAAGCGAAGCCACGAAGTCCTCACTAATAACAAGCAAGATGCGTATGATTTTGCCCATCTCTTTGCCATTATGGATGCCAGTAATCACAACGGACCACTAACACCGCTGCCCGAAAAAGTATTAGAAAGCACCACCCTTTTGGCAAAATTTTTAAAGCAAATTGCGCCAACGGTGGATGATCGATTGATGGCAGCAGGTTGGCTCGGTGATCTCTCTGAGATTGTTGGCAACTTCTATATTAATGATTACAAAAAAGAAAACAAAACCAAACAACAAATCATTGACCAATTTGGCGCAGGTTATAAAACTATCGCTAACGTTGATGGCCAAACTATCGTTAACCATTACCAACTATCAGACAAGCAAAGTGAGCCCGTCTCGCAAATCCTAAGTGACTATTTCTCTAACGTAAAACCCAGCTTAAATCCGTATAAGATTTTTGCCAGCACCATAGGTTTGAAGTTTGGCGGTACAGAATTTACCAATGCAGCGTCATGGCTCACGAAGCAAGAGAAAAACTTGCGGACCTGCACAGCATTTTATCTTTTTGAGTCACTCGGATTTCAGTTTGATTTTGACCAAAAATTACTCGACACATTAATGCACGATGTCGAAGATGCGCTCAATAATCTCGATATCCGACCTCAGGAAGAAACCGCCTTAAAAGAGATCCGAGCACGACTGCACGTATCAGACGAAAGTAAAGTATTCGATAAAGATTTAATGATCATAACGATTTGCACGTTAATTTGGCTCGGTTTTTATAACCACCTTCTTGCAATCACCCCGCTGCTAAGCGCTTATTTGAGTGGACTACAAACAGCAATCAGCTATGCCGATGCAAAATTGAAGGCATAGATCAGACCATCACCGCTGTTCGGCCAACCTGACTTCATTCACTCAGCCATTAAGGTGTGTTGTAAACAACACACCTTAATTCTAGTCAGATTATTTCGCTGCTTTTAATTGCGCTAATAATTGAGTATTGATTTTACCCGTTACTTTATGATGGTGATCTTTCTGGAATTGACGAACAGCAGCCCGAGTTCGTTTACCGTTGAAGCCGTCAATTTTACCCACTTTATAACCTAAGCGATGTAATTGACTCTGGATCTCTGAAACTAGCTTATGTGATTCGGCATGCATTTTATGTTTATGCATCGTTGGTTTAGTAACCGCTTTATGCGCCATTGCTTTTTTTGCAACAGAGGTAGAAGGGGTTGCCGGTGTTTGACTTTGAGTCGCTGGAGCATTATCCGCTAATGCCAAAGGGCTGACCATCAATCCGAGTAACGCAGCAATCAATGTTTTTTTCATTTAGTAATTTTCCTTAATAAAAAGCTACCATGAACTAGCCCTATAGGGTTCGAGTAAGCCGTTATGGTTTAGCATGAATGCGATGAATAGCTTCTCTCAGCCATTGCCAAAAGCTCCCCGATGGCCTCGAACCCTCAAGTTCCGTTCTATTTCAGCGCTACACGATTCACTGACTAAATCGCTCGCAAATAATCTGAGTAATTAAGAAAAACTGCAACAAATAAAATGCAGTCATAAAAATTATGACTAACAACATCACTGATTAGCTTTTTTCTCTATATATAGGCTTGTATATATTGCTTAAAAACCAATTTATAGCTGTTAAAACTCCCGCACTTTTAGTCAAAAATATTGGCAAGCCCCTGAGACTTAACGCAATAAAATTAATCCAACCTTTACCTAAAATCAGATAGCTATATTTAACTGCAAGTTAATCCATTTTTTGTATTTTATTAGCGTAATTGATGATATTCCCCCATAGTGGTTTTTCCTCGTTCAGCGAGAAAGTCGAGCAGCTTTCCAGCATGAGTACTGACCAACCGCTCTAAGGGAAATTGCACCTGCTCAATAATATCAATACATTCAGCAAACTGCCCCACCGTGTAGGCAATGTGCGAATCACTCCCTAAGGTAATCCATGTTCCAGAATCCCGAGCAGCTTCTGCAATGGCTAAACAGTTTTTATGACTCCCTCGACGAGATCCCAAAAACGACGAATTGTTCAGCTCAATGAGCACCCGATAATGAGCAGCAGCTTCAACAACGGCATTAATATCGATGGGATAATTGGGATTTCCGGGATGGCCTATCACATCCACCAGCCCGTTTTTCATTGCATTAATCAATGCCTGTGTATTTGTTTTTTCATCATTTGGTGCAAAAATAGGTTCGTGTAAACTACCAATAACCAGATCCAGCTGTTTAACGAGCTTCTCAGGGACGTCAATCTCACCATCAATATGACAGATGTTGGCTTCAACACCACGCAACACCCCAACACCATCGATAATCCGCGGTACAACCTTTAAATTACCAAAATGCCAGAGATGCGGAGCTCCCGGCATCGATGGTGCATGATCGGTCATAGCCATCAATTTAATACCAGCAGCTTTTGCTGCTGCGACATTTTCTGCCAAAGAACTATACGCGTGACCACTACTAATAGTGTGCGTATGAGTATCGGTTTCAATTTGCATAGATATATTCCTATCAATAAAAGAAATGATTCGTATCGAACCCATTTACAGATCAATTAAATCCCTTGAATGGATTACGAAGATGACTCATCAAACGGAAGATCAAGTGACTGCTCATGCGGTTGTATTGATGATTGCGTCGCCTGAGCTTTAGCACGTAGATACCGCAATTTACGATTATGCGCTAAACGGATGACATTTCGTTGTTGGGAAGGTGTTAATTTTTGCCAATAGAAGCGCTCATCGCGATTGCGAAAACAACCGCGACAGAGCCCCTTTTCATTAACCTGACAAATGCCAATACAAGGGCTTGGAATAGGGAAAATTTCGATCTGTTGCATAAGTCAACCTCTCTACGGCTAGTTCAGCTTACGACGAATCGTCTTATGAATCAGTCTAGCTGCAGAGCCACATTCATCCCCATCATCGGTTATAACAAATTGGCTAGCAGTCCATTTAACTTAGCGTATTTTATAATCGATTAACATTACTAACGTCATAAAAAAGCCGGAAGCACTTTGCGCTTCCGGCTCATACAATGGTGATCGTCAATCTAAGCGTTGAATAGATCTTTTGCATTGTGCGGCGCACAGCGCAAATACTGAGGCGCGGGAGTCACATGCTCCCCTAGTGCTGCAGCAGCATGCCAAGCCCAACGCGGGTCATATAATATACCTCGAGCTAATGCAATGGCATCCGCTTGGCCACTGATGAGGATGCTTTCAGCCTGATGAGCGTCCGTAATTAAGCCAACAGCAATCACCGGCATCTGTTCAAGGGCCGCTTTAATTTGATGCGCACACTTGAGTTGATATCCAGGGCCAATATCTATTTTTTGCGCTGCACTTAATCCACCTGATGAAACATGGATATATGAACAACCACGTTCTTCAAGCGCTTTTGCCAGCTCAATACTTTGAGCAATATCCCATCCGCCATCAACCCAGTCAGATGCCGAAATACGAATGCCGACAGGTTTCTCTTTGGGAAAGACTTCGCGAATCCCCTCAAAAACCTCTAACACGAAACGCATCCGATTTTCCAGCGAACCACCATATTCGTCATCGCGCCGATTCGATAACGGCGACAAAAACTGGTGCAATAAATAACCATGGGCACCATGAATTTCAATCGCATCAAGCCCAAGTTTAGCCGCTCGCTGTGCGGCACTCACAAAGTTTGTTTTAACCGCTTCAATATCTTCAAGTGTCATCGCCAAAGGTGGGGTATCCCCTTTATTGACTGGAATGTCAGAAGGAGCGATAGTCTGCCAGCCCAACTCATGATTCGGATCAATTTGAGCGCCGCCTTTCCAAGATACTTCGCATGAAGCTTTACGTCCCGCATGACCAAGCTGGACCCCGATCGGGATATCCGAGTAACGACGGACACTTTCAAGAACCCGGCCCATAGCCTGCTCTGTTAAGTCATCCCATAAACCAACATCGCCATAACTGATCCGTCCTTGCGGCTCAACAGCACTCGCTTCGATAATGAGCATCCCTGCTCCGGACTGCGATAAACTACCTAGATGCTGAATATGCCAGTCAGTCATCTTACCGTGCTCTGCGCTATACATACACATCGGCGCAACAATCACTCGATTTGGCAACTCTAAATCGGCAAGCTTTAATGGAGTAAATAACTTAGACAAAGTATTCTCCTTACGGTTTGAATAATTGTTCAAGAATAACAAACCATCGAGTCGATAGACAACTCTAATTATCTATACATCCGTTTACTCGATACTAAACAGCAACGACAAAATAACTGGTCACGATCATAACTTAAGATGGCGGGGAAACTTTCCAAAATACACCAACGACTAAGAACCACCTCAGCACTTAAACAGACCAAAGGTATCTAGCTAATCAAATAAGCCGCTCAAAAGCCCAACGAGACTAAAACAACACCATAAAAAATGGGGCTTACATAAGCCCCTGAGATCCGAATATCACTTTTAATTGCTTAAAGTTTAGCACCGCAATTTATGCTTTCGCTTTAGCAATCATCACCATTGCTGGACGAATCAAGCGACCATTCAACTCATAGCCTTTTTGCATCACCAACAGAACAGTATTGGGTGCAACTTCTTCACTCTCCTGCATCCCCATCGCCTGATGTTTAGCCGGATCAAATGTCTGACCTTGCGGGTTAATTTCCTGAACACCAAATTTTTCGACCACATTCAAGAATGATTTCAGTGTCAATTCAACCCCTTCAATCATGGGCTTGAGTGTTTCATTTTCTTGATCCGCAGCACCTAGAGCACGCTCTAAGTTGTCAATCACCGGTAACAGTTCATTGACGAATTTTTCAAGCGCAAATTTATGAGCTTTTTCCACGTCTTGAGCACTACGGCGACGAATATTCTCAACTTCAGCATGAGCTCGGACGACACTATCTTTTTGATCCTGAACTTTCTGGTTCGCAGCTTCTAGCTGTGATTCCAACTCACTGATACGAGCATGAGCACTTGCCAACTCAGCATTATCTAGCTCAGCGGCTTCATCTTTGGTGATCACTTCAGGTTCTACAGCAGCATGTTCTTGCGCTTCAGTGGCTTGTTCGACAGATTCTGCCGTCTCTACATTCTGGTCGGTTTGGTTCTTTGGTTGCTCGCTACTCATGCGACACTCCGAAAAAGTTAGCCTAAATTACACTTGAGGCTTATTATGGGGATGATATTGTGGGTTTCAACCCAAAGTTAACGATTTGAAAAGGAAACCTGTCGGATTCTTAGCTTAATCCTGATTATTATCTATCCTTGATATAATGACTCAGGATGTGACATAAAGTCAGCTCAATAGCTCATAGTGAGCTGACTTCATGTCATATTTTAATTTTACCTATGAATAAAATTTTTCAAACAATCGGTCTAATTGGTAAGCCTAACCATGAGGGTGCAAATCAGACCCTAAATCAGTTGCATAACTTTCTGTATAACAGAGGGTACTATTTACTGGTTGAAGAGCGAGTTGCCAAGCAACTTCCCATTTGTTGCAGTGAAATTGCAAGCCGCAGCGAAATAGGCAGAAAAGCCGACTTGGCTATTGTTGTGGGGGGCGATGGGAATATGCTAGGCGCCGCTCGCGAATTTAGCGGTCACGATGTTGCAGTGATTGGGGTCAATCGAGGCAATTTAGGATTTTTAACCGACCTTCATCCAGACGACTTTGAAGAGCCGCTAACCAAAGTACTCGATGGCGAATTCATCACCGAGCATCGTTTTTTACTAGAAGCCGAGCTCATTCGTGATGGTCGAACATTAGAGGTTCACCGGGCGATGAATGAAGTTGTGATTCATCAGGGTAAAGTAGCCCATATGCTCGAAATGGATGTTTATGTTGACGATAATTTTATGCTCGGCCTTCGCGCCGACGGCCTGATTTTATCAACACCGACAGGATCAACCGCTTACTCGCTTTCTGGCGGCGGCCCCATTTTGACACCAGATCTTGAAGCCATTGCCATGGTTCCAATGTATCCGCACACCCTCAGCAGTCGCCCAACGGTGATTAACGGTAAATCGCAAGTATCAATCAAGTTTGCGCCGCAAAATCGCTCAGACAGCATGATGAGTTGTGATAGCCATATTCCAATTGCTATTCAACCGGGCGATGAGGTGATTGTCCGCCAACATCCACAGCGACTGCGACTGATTCACCCGACTAACTACAATTATTTTGAAGTTCTGCGTAAAAAACTAGGTTGGGGCAGCACACTCTTTTAAAAATATTGTATAAAACTTGCCCTTTTCGCAAAACAACTGTATATATATACATGTTATTTTGCGAAGGGGATTGCGCATGTTAACCCAACTTACTGTCCAAAATTTTGCGATTGTCCGTTTTTTAGAACTTGATTTATCAAGTGGTATGACCACTATCACCGGCGAAACAGGTGCTGGTAAATCCATTGCTATTGATGCCTTGGGGCTATGTTTAGGGGATCGCGCCGAAGCGGCAATGGTTCGCCCCAGAGAAAAACGCGCCGAGGTCTCAGCTCGTTTTGATATTCACCAAAATCTGGCCGCCCAGACATGGCTCCTAGACAACCAATTAGACAGCAGTGGTGAATGTATTCTACGCCGCGTAGTGACTCATGAAGGGCGTTCTAAAGCATACATTAATGCCACCCCCGTCCCCGTTAGTCAGTTAAAACACCTTGGTGCGAAGTTAGTCGCGATTCATGGGCAACATGCCCACCATCAACTGCTAAAACCAACTGAACAATTACGCATTATTGACAGCTATAGCCGCCATCAAAATCAGTTAGAGCAAGTCGCTCAAGCTTTTCAGCAATGGCAAAGTTTGCGCCATGAAAAAGACCGCTTATTGACGCAACAAGCTTCGCAGCAATCTCGTCAGCAACTATTAGAATATCAAGTGCAAGAACTTGATGAATTTGCGCTGCAACCTGAGGAATATCAGCAATTAGACCAACAGCACAAACGTTTATCAAACAGTTCAGAGTTGCTCGATGGTTGCCAGCAACTCGCCATGCTATTCAGTCAAGATGATGAAGTGAATGTCTTAGCGATGCTCTCGCAGGGCAGCAAAAAGTTAAGCGAGCTCCTAGAATATGAACCAACACTACAAAGCGCTTATGATCTTATCCAAGAAGCCATTATTCAGGTCGAAGAAGCCAGTCACCAACTTAGCCATTCAGCCGATCAGTTCGACGTTGACCCTGAAGAATTTGCCCAGTTAGAACAGCGTTTAAGTACCAGCCTTGATCTAGCACGCAAGCATCAAGTATCGCCGGAACAGCTTCCCGATCTGCACCTAAAACTCGCCGAAGAGCTGGCGCAAATGGCTTCTATGGATGAGTTACTCAAACAGATAGATGAGCAAATAACAACCAGTTGGCAAAGCTATCAAAGCGTTGCAGCTCGGTTAAGTCAAAGCCGCCAACGCCAAGCAAAACAACTCAGCCATCTGTTAGAAAAATCGATCCGGCAACTTAGCATGCCTAAGGCCAAATGCCAGTTAGAGATAATCTCTGATCCTGAACATCCCTCCCCTAATGGTTGGGATAAAGCCGAACTACTGGTTACGACCAACCCAGGGCAACCGCTACAACCATTAAATAAAGTCGTCTCAGGGGGGGAATTATCACGAATTAGCTTAGCGATTCAGGTGATCTGTGCTGAAAATATTCAGGTTCCAACCTTGATATTTGATGAGATTGATGTGGGAATTAGCGGTCCGACCGCTGCGATTGTTGGCCAGATGTTGCGATTATTAGGACAAACCAATCAGGTTCTATGTGTCACACACTTACCGCAGGTGGCCGGGAATGGCCATCAGCAATTGCGGGTCAGTAAAAAACAACAGAAACAGAGTACAGAAACAACGATGGATGTGCTCAACGGTGACCAGCGAGTTGAAGAATTGGCTAGATTGCTAGCGGGAGATGAAATCACCGAAGTCACCCTTGCCAATGCCAGAGAACTCCTCAAATGAGTAAAATAAGCTTAACTGTCTAAGTATTTAGGCAATCAGGACTTCTTTTTTAATCAGTCCTTGGTATTATGAGCAGCCTCAGACAGGATAAAAGAATGAAAATGATGCGCGTGCGATTGCTATTTTCGGCCATGCTGGCCACACTTGCGCTATCTGGCTGCTCAATGCTTGATAAGCTCGTTTATAAAATTAATATCCCTCAGGGAAACTACATTGAACAAAGTGAGGTCAACCAATTACGTATTGGAATGTCTCCTGCACAAGTAAAATATGTGATGGGGCCGCCAATGCTAGTTGATCTGTTTACACCACATACTTGGTATTATATTTACCATTATCAGGTGGGTAACGGTAAACTAACTCAGAAAAAACTGGTTATTACCTTTAAAGACAATAAACTGGCGAGCATGAGCGGTGATTATAAGCCAAGCCCACAGTTTAATACGCCAATTAACGCGCCAGTGCAGTCCGACATTAGTAGCTAATAATTGTGCCAAGCTGAGGCAAACACCTGCTTCAGCTATAGCAAATTCAATATAGCGGTCTTATTTAGTTTAATTTAAGAATCATTATGGCGCAGAGGATTCGGCCGACCACCGGTCACTTTATCCGCTTTGCCATTGTTTTTAGCTCGCTGAGCTCGAAGTTTGCGTAACTCTTTAGGATCAGCTAATAGCGGGCGATAAATCTCAATGCGATCACCATCACGCACTTGATGGGTTAATTTCGCAGCCCGACTAAAAATGCCAACTTCCAATTTTTGGCCCTTAAGTTCTGGGTGATACTGAAAAATACCCGACTGAGCGATCGCTTGTTCAATAGTCGTCCCTTCATCAACGATTTCGGATAACAAAGTCTGCTTCTCTGGCAACGCATAGACCACTTCGATATTGAGCTCACTCATTTACTTATACACCTGCTTAGCTCGAGCACAAAATGCCTGCACCATCGACCCTGCCAGCTCTTTAAATATTCGGCCAAAGGCCAAACTAACCAGCCGATTCGAAAATTCAAACTCCATCTCCAAGATCACCTTACAGGCATGTTCATCAAACTGCTTAAAATGCCATACCCCGTGGAGTTTTTTAAACGGCCCTTTCACTAGCATAATTTCAATACAATCATATGGATGCATGATATTATGTGTTGTAAATTCGCCTCGAATCCCCGCTTTAGCAACTGAGACCGTTGCAGTCATTTCATTATTTTCCAGACTCAAAAGTTTTCCCCCGACACAACCGGGCAGAAACTGTGGATAAGACTCCACATCATTGACCAGATGATACATCTGCTCAGCACTATAATTGACCAAGGCATTTCGTTGAATTTTAGTCATGAGCTCTCCCATCGCGATAATGACAGTAATTTTACCATCATCACCTATAAAGACGAAGAATATCAGTTTTCATGTGTTTAAAGATGGGTATAATAGCCACCCTATGGCTAAGAAAACGACAAAAAAGAAACCCGGCGGCAACACTATCGCCCTCAATAAAAAAGCACGTCACGAATTTAGTATCGAACAAAAATTCGAAGCCGGACTTGAACTACAGGGTTGGGAAGTTAAATCGCTTCGCGCGGGCAAAGTAAACATTAGTGATACATACGTCATCATCCATCGCGGTGAGGCTTATCTTATTGGCGCGACTATTCATCCGTTAAATGCGGCTTCCTCACATGTTGTGGCAGACCCAACCCGCAGTCGGAAATTGTTACTCAATCAGCGAGAATTAGATAAGTTAATCGGTTCAACCGAACGTCAGGGATATACCATTGTCGCTTTAGGCATGTACTGGAAGCGTTCTTGGGTAAAACTAGAAATAGGCCTGGCGAAAGGGAAAAGAGAACATGATAAACGCAGCGACATCAAAGAACGTGAATGGCAACGCGCCAAAGCGCGAGTGATGAAACACAATATGTAATGCGTTAAAAATGATATAAGCCTGTCCCAATGTGACAGGCTTATTTTTTCCTCGAAATCATCTGATTCAACTACGCTCATATCTATCAAGTCTGGCCTCAATCATCAGGTAGCATGATAAGGTGTCATTTATTCAAACTATTCGATATTCTGCGCCGCTTACAAAGCAGTCAATCAGCCCCCATTGCAAAATCTGCAACTATCCCCATATTAAAATTAACGTTTAAAGAACGGTAAATCGTATTTTTATCGTTAGATTGGTCAAATAAAGACCGAACTCAAAATTGCCGCTAGTTTCATGATAAGTAATTGTGCTAGACTAGCGCTCAATCACTGGGGCTGATTTAGGATTCGACAGGATCAATGAGTCCAGTGGAGCATGTCGAGGGGCGGTTGGCCTCGTTAAAAGCCGCAAAAAAATAGTCGCAAACGACGAAAACTACGCAGTAGCAGCTTAATAACCTGCTAGTGCTCTCCTGCCCCAGCTTCTGCCTGTAAGACGGGGACCAACAGGGGATCAAACCCAAACAGGATCGCGTGGATGCTCCCGCTTGAGAGCTGAACCGTTAAACCTAATTCAAGCTAGTGATAGTGTGGCGTGTTGACCCGCAGCATTATCGCGAATTTAAAGGTCGACTAAACATGTAGGGCCACTGGGTAAGAGGGTTCTGGACGGGGGTTCAACTCCCCCCAGCTCCACCAAATACAAAAAAGACGCTTTCGAGCGTCTTTTTTCTTGCCTGTAAGATATAAAAATCAATAAGTTAGAAACACATTATACCACAAAGCACTTCAATGTCGGGTTAGGCTTTCTGAAGAAAGCGTCCAAATCCTCACTAAAGAATCGAAAGCTAAGTTTGGAAATATTAAGTGCTTGAATGAGAAAATAAGCCATGTTGCTAACTGTGGTTTTATCTAGTCCCAACGTTTAGCTATATAACGCTTTAAAAGAAATCCAAAAAAGAGAGCACCGCCCCTCTCGCCAACCAAGATGCTTACTTTACTGGAAGTCATGCAGCCGATTCATAGTCACAGTGAATACGTGTTCCTATCAGCTCGTGATCCTAAAAAGCGATGCAATAGCCAAACTGCCAATATGATTTTAAAACGTATGGGCTTTGCAGGGCGTTTAGTCAGTTTTTAGCCAGTACCATGCTCAATGAGCAAAATTTGGTTGAAGCAGCGTTAGCCCACGTAGACGACAACCAGGTTCGTAGAACCGTACAGACTACTTAGAACATCGCATTCCCATGATGTGCTGGTGAGCGAGATATTGCAAAAGCTTCACATAGGAGCTTATCAGTAATGGAAACAAATCAACTAAAAGTTGTATAAATTATCTTACTGACCGTTCTGGTATGGTATGATAATTTTTAGTCAAAACGCTCGATGTACTGTACTTCATCGGGCATTTTGTATTTTAAAGCAGTATGGTAAAGCCAGAGACTAATAGATACTTTTTATGACAAAAATGTAATCAAACTATAAAGGGTTCATATTTTTATTAAACCAGTATACTTAATTCTTTTTAATCATTAACGCGAAAAATATAACATCATCGTCTACGCGATTTTTGATTTCGAAAAGCCGTTCTAAACTGTGATATTGTTTGTGCTTCTGAATCAGGATTTAAAGGCGTCAAGCCAAGAAAACGCTGTCTTTTATGATGAGCAAGTACTCTATCAAGAGATTTTCCATCACGGTTACTTAAGAAAAACCGATCTTCCTTCCCTAAATCCAATGTTGCTCCCAAAAATTCCCGACCTAGTGAGATCCCCAAATTGCCGGAATAAAATTTACATTCAGCAGTTAAAACAGTGTGGTTTTTCTTTGGATGGACCATATTTCGTCGACAAAATTCGCCTTCAGAAGCATCAACAACTAAAACATCACATTCATGAACAACGCCGGCAAGTCCTTCTACATACACACCGACATGACCTTCAAAAATCAGGTCGTTGCCAAAATCGATCATCGCATGTGCATAATCATTAGCCTTCGAATAAATTCGCCCTGGAGATGATCTGAAAAATAATGTCTTAGGAGATTTCGTACCATTAACTGTTTGAAATGATATCGACGCTCCTTCTTGCCGAGCTGCTTCTAACACCAATGATAACGCATACACTTCAAAAGCATCATTTGCCGCACCAGAAGATGTTACAGGAACCCTGTTTTTTAAATGTCGGTTATACGCGTTTTCAAGATCTTTCAGTGTCGTCATCGCCATTCTCTAACATTCTTTTAAAGCCATCGTACGCGAATTGACTTTCAGTCAAATCCCCATTTATGCTAGTCGCCTTAATTTCATGAAGAACCTCTTGATATATTTCATCATTATCTGATGGCACAAACTTTATTGATTCAATAGTCGCATCAAACTTCAATAGATTTTCCAGTGCAGAATGCCGTATTTTAGGTACATCTAAAAAAGCAACTTCGATAGATTTTAGTATCACACCAACTTTCTCATCAGGAGTAAAGGGCCTACTAGTTTCATATTTTTGACGTTTCTTCTTTTCTGGTGCTGGCAATTGATCGGGAGGTACTAATTTAAAGAAGCTACTATCGGTATCAGCTTCCTGGGCCTTCATTGATATACCTTGAGAAAAAGTATCTTCAATCTCCTCAGCCATCCAAGATGTACCTGAGCTCTGCCTCAAGACATTTAAAAAATCTTCTATTTTTTCCATCTATAACAACTCATTTCCATTAAAACAAAAATCTTCAATAAGGCTCTCATCAACCACCAACCATACGCTGCGTACTATGCATCAACGCAGTCTCGAATGCTGTATCAGAAGCAAATAGCTTGTAAAACTCCATATCTTCTTTACGGCGGCGAAGCATGACTTCCTTCAGTATTTTTTTATACACCAACTCTCGGTTTACCGGGTCTGGATTATTTTTGTATTTCGATTCAAAATCAGGGTGTTGACGGACACTCTCGGCAATTTTAATAAACTTGATACGTTGCTCTTCTGGCGTAGCACTCCACCCTTGGAACCAGCGCTCGTTAAAGGTACGGATGATTTCATCAAGCTCGTCAGTTTCAGAGTCCCCCCCATGAGCACTTCTAGGGTTAGGGTTTTGAGGATCAACCGGTGTTTCATCTGCACTCAACTTAATCGACTGATTAAGCTTAACTCGTTGTAACCCATATGAACTCAGGTCAACCGATTCCAAAAGCTTATCAAAAGCATCTGCATCTGGATCATCTACTTTCAGCTTAGGAATCAGAAATTTGAGGAACCAGAATAGTTTTTCCCATTCCACAATTTCATACGGCATAATTGACGCCATCTGACCGTAAATTTTTACAAACTGTTTGGCTTTAATTTTGAAATCAACTTGTTCTTCAGGCTCTAGACCAAGTTCTTCATCAAATCTAGCCACTGCAGTATCAATGATAGGGCTTAAGGTTTGTGCATCCTCATTATTAAAATAACGAGTCACAAAATCTTCAACTTCATACCATTCATATACACCGACATCATCCATTTCATCTTTCAGCTCATGCAGGACATTAATGTCGGTAGCCTGAGAGAGTGACGTTGCAGTATAAAAAGGATTGAATGATGCTTGAATATCCTCTGCTGAATTAAAGAAATCCAAAACAAACAAATCTTCGGTTTTCTTGCCCAACTTAGGTGCACTACGGTTGAGTCGGGATAATGCTTGAACACACAGAACACCTGCAAGTTTCTTGTCTACGTACATAGAGCAAAGCTTAGCTTGATCAAACCCTGTAAGGTACTTGTTTGCCACTACCAGTAAGCGATATTCATCCGTATCAAATTTGTCTTTCGTTTCCGTCTCTGCGAAGCCATTCATATCAGCTTCAGTGTATTCAATACCATCAACTGTTTTTGAGCCAGAAAAAGCAATCAGAACTTTGAAAGGATTACCTGACTCTTCAAGAATACGGCGAATAGCTCTGTAATAGCGTATAGCAGTCTCGATGTTCTGAGTAACAACCATACCTTTACCTTTGCCTTTTAGCTTCTTAGCGTTAACGACAGAAGGTATAAAGTGCTCCAGCATGATTTCAGCTTTTGTATCGATCGTCTGTTGACTGCGCTCAACAAAAGCCCTCAGTTTCTTCTGAGCTTTCTTGGTATCAAACTCAGGGTTTTCAGCTATCGACTTTTCAATCTCGTAATAGCTTCTGTAAGTCGTATAGTTGGCTAGCACATCCAGAATGAAACCTTCTTCAATCGCCTGCTTCATCGAATAAAGGTGAAATGGTTTAAACGTGCCATCCGGTTGCTGCTGACCAAATTTCTCCAAGGTTGTATTTTTAGGTGTTGCAGTGAAAGCAAGATACGAGGCATTACCACGCATTTTGCGTGATTTCATCGCCTGTAGAATTTTATCTTGTGCGTCTTCTTCCGCTTCAACGTCTTGTTTACCCATTGCCCGGTTCATATTGTCATGCGCAGAGCCAGACTGAGAGCTATGTGCTTCATCAATGATCACCGCGAAACGTTTATCACTGAGATCTTCAATCCCATCGATAATAAAAGGGAATTTTTGAATAGTGGTGATAATTATTTTTTTACCACCCTCTAATGCGCGTTTAAGCTCGGAAGAGGTAAAAGCTGGCGCAATAATGTTTTTGACCTCGGAGAACTCTTTGATGTTATCTCTCAACTGTTTATCAAGTAAACGACGGTCCGTTACAACGATAACAGAGTCAAACAATGGTTGTTCCATTCCCTTACCGCCAGAAACTTCATTAGTTTCCGGATAAGTTTCTATCAGTTGATATGCAGCCCAGGTGATAGAGTTTGATTTCCCAGACCCTGCGGAATGTTGAATCAAGTATGTATGACCAACACCATAAGTGGAGGCATGAGCAATCAATTTACGTACAACATCAAGCTGATGGTAACGCGGGAAGAATAAGATACGTTTCGCTAATGGAGTTTTGCTACCGCCGTCAAGACGCACAAAGTGTTGAATAATGTTAGCGATACTACTTTTGGTAAAGACTTCTTCCCATAGATATGCCGTTCGATGACCGTTAGGGTTTGGCGGGTTCCCTTTACCATGGTTATAACCTTTATTGAAAGGTAAGAAGAAAGTATTTTTCCCAGCTAATTTTGTGGTCATATACACTTCATCAGTATCGGCTGTCATATGGACCAGACAACGACCAAACGTCAGAAGTGGCTGAGTAGTATCTCTGTCTTCACGGTACTGTTTTTGACCATGGTAACGAGCTGTTTGTCCAGTCCACGCATTTTTCAACTCAAGAGTGACAATTGGAATACCGTTGATAAACAGCACCATATCTATTTCTTGCAGTGGATTGGCTAATGAGTAACGAAGCTGACGTGTACAACTGAAAATATTAGCTGCAAAATTTTGTTTTACCTTGTCACTGCTGCTCGCTAACGGTGCCGGATACATGAGGTTTAAATGGGCATCATCAACTTTCAGCCCCTTTTTAAGCAGATGCAACACTCCATGTTTTTTGATCAGGCGGTCGTAACGCTCTAAAATCTTACGTTGCCAATCACCCGGATTGTTCTTCTTCAATTTAGCCAGTTCTTGTTCCTGAGAGTCTTCAAGAAACTGCCAAAAGAAACGCTCATCCAGTGCATACTGCATATTGAAATCAGAAGGGAAACCAGATAGATAACCGCAATGTTGCATACCATAAGGCGTAACAGGATTATCAGAAATCCCTATCGGTTGATCTTCAAGACAATGGCCAGTGAGTGCTTTTTCAATACTAGCCTCTAACGCCTGCTCGTTAGTATTACTGACCATTGATTACTCCTTGTGTGTAATGTTTTTCCAACAATGCCAACATGTTCTGTTGATGTTTTTCTATTTCGTTGGCAGACCATTGGTTATCTGATTGCATGTATGTTTCAAAAATATCTTTCAGCTTCAACGCGTTATAACGTGGCTTAGAATCGAAATCCGCTTTTTTCTTTGCTACCGTTTGGTTGCTATATGAAGAGTTTTCTCCCGGGCTTAGAAGCACTAAATTACCAAAAGCATTTAATGGGCTCTTTTCAAGCTCGTGATGGTACTCTTCATTTTGAGGATGAACGTGCTCAACCGAGTTTTTCGAAGTGATCCGATAACGTTTTAGCTTTTCATCATTGGCTTTATCACCGTTTTTCCAAAGCAAGTATTCCAGCTTCTGAAACCAATAATGTTCAAATCGAGTTCCCAAAGAATTTTTAAGATATGTGGCTTGTTCTTCCCAGGGAATTGTTTGTGGCGATATTCCTGATGCAAGTTTAAAACTGGCTTCTTTTTGCGTTTCACTGGTACTGGTACTGGTACTGGTAAGCGACATTTGATTATCGATGCATTCCAGTAGTGCAACCACGTCTTCATCTTTCGCTTTCGGCTCCGCAACCAATCGACTTAGAAATGCGGTTAACCAATACTGGGCTGAGCGATCACCGGTAAAGTTACGTACAGCTTGCAATTGTGCCAGTAAACCAAGTTCTTTGGCTTTACGGTTGATATAGGCTTTATTCTTACTGATCGAGGTTAAACGTAACTGAGCATCTTCTCTGTCATCATGCTCGACCCATTTTACAACCCAGGTATCGAACTGATAACGAACCTGCCATAACAACTCTATAAACGATTTAATGGTTCGCTCATCTTGTTGTAGTAGCCCTTCAAAACACAACATCAGATTGCTAGCACGGATACGAGGGACAAGATCATCCCACGATTTCTGGGTACTAAAAATTCTGAGCGTATGAATCAACAGCAATTCAAAACTGATAATTGAACGGCAATAAACAGTCTCATCATCAAAATCATCGCTTTGATTTTCATGTTGTTCAGGTTCAACATCTAAGTCCAACGCTCCTGATGCGATTTCTGCAATTGACTTACCAACTCGTTGAACACTATTACTAGAACTGACTAGAGGAAATCTCTCTGCCTGATAATCGGCAAGATCTGCATACTCCAGTTTTTGCCAGTCGGCACTTTTGAATATCTGTCTGAGATTGCGCTCAAAATAGTTATCGGTATGTTCGCAAGCTTGCCAAATACTGCTGTATATAGCCTTGTCAGTTGGAGTTTTAATGTGTTTGAACAGTTTAGCCTTCAATAAATCGACTGGTTCTAGCTGTATACCACCTGTATTTAAGCTCGAAAACAAGTGATTAAGATCCATGGATGCTGGAACAATATTGTTTACCCACTGTACTTGGCTAAATATGTAGTCAGCAAAGCCATAGATATCGAAGTCTGATTGTTTTGCCAACTTATCGACTTGCTGTCTCAGAATCGTAAGGTTAGCTTCCAGATGCACTAAATACTCATCCTTACGAATATCTTCTTCACCGGGTTTCGTAATTTTGTCCAGTCCCGCGTAGCTGCCAAGCAAGTTACGCACTGACTCTCTGATTTCGAACGTTAACCTTGGATTTTCACCTTTGATACTCACATGAGCCAGCTGAGTCTCAATCCCTACTGCCCTGAAGGCAAGTGATAACAACATCAATGTTGTGGTTCTTTGCTGCCCATCGATCAGTTCATATTCGCTTTTATCGCCATTTAACGCACTCAAGACACTGCCAATAAAGTAATGGGGCTCTTTCGCTAAATAAGCATCGCGAATGTCGTCAAATAACTTAATCACTTCTTCTTCACGCCAGACATAAGGACGCTGGTAGCAAGGAATAACGAAGCCCAAATCTTTTGTCGCGATGGTTTGTAATGAAAGCAGCTCTGTTTCAACCTTTGAACTCATGCCGCCTCCGTCATTTCAGTGATATTACGGGTTAATAAGTTAGCAAATGAAGACGCATACTGTTCTGGTGACAACCTCAGCTGGAAATGCTTAGTCACTTCTGCAATAAAGCGTTTTTTAACACTATTGGTATCTGATTCTAAATTGCTAGGATCGACGACCAAATCAAACGCATCAAAAAAGGCAAAGCACTGCTTAGGTGTATAGCTCAAAGCAATCCAGTCCAAAACGGGATAGTCCTTAACAAAACTTGAAATCGAGTTTTCTCTTACCGCTTTCTGATTACTCACTCTGCGGGAGTATACGACTCTGAATAATTTTTTCGCTGCCAACTCTAACTGATATTCTTCAAACTGGCTGATGTACATCATCAGGCACGCTTCATAGAGACCTTGTAAATAGCCACAGCCTTCTAACCCTTTAAGCCAGCAAATAAAGCGGTTGTAACCTTCTTGATGGGGCAACGTCGGATTAACCCAGTATTGCTGATATAGGTTTTGAAAATACGCCAAGTAACGAATAGTGTTGATACCCGCATTAAGCGGCTGTCTGACTTCGTATCCCTGTTGTGCGGCTTGTTGGACAACGTCGCCACCAATCCCTGTTAACCGCAGTACTTGACCATAAGCAATGTCATCACCTTCGGTAGTTTGTTCTCCAAGTTCAGCAACAATTTGATCCCTTACCACTTTGGTTTGCTGATGTGGTGCGAGTTCTCTCATATTCAGCTGTTGCCAATAACGTCCTTTTAAAAGGGATTTGACTGAGTTGTCTAATTTACCCAACCCTTCCCATTGGAGCGCAAATCTTGATTGATGAACCTTAGGAACGGCTCTTAAGTGATGAGCTTTGATAATATCGGGACCACCAAGTCTTACACCGCCAGTGTTTTGCGTTTCAAAAAAGCGGTACGCATCATCCTCTGATTCAGTGACCACCAATGAAAACTGAATACGCTCAAAATTGATAAGCTTCGCCCACTTGGATTTGCGATCTGCTAACCAATCAAGATTTGTCTTAATTTGTTGTTGGCTAAGGGGAGATTCAAAACGTAGGTCAAGCAATTGGTGCTGTTGAGAGAGAAAACTGAATAGAGCTAATGTAGTAATACGCTGTTGACCATCAATGATTTTCAGTTGCTGTTCATCGTGATGAAGAATTAGGCTACCCAAATAATACGGTAGCTCATTATGCTTATGAAAATGCTCTCTTAAATCTTCTAACAAACTAGCAATTTGCTGACTTTCCCAGCAATAAGGTCGCTGGTATTCAGGGATAACTAACACTCCAGTAAGTAGCTTGCCATTACTCGCCTGTATTTCTTGACCTTCAAAAAGTTGTTGTGCTGAACAAGTTGCGACACTTACCATCATTTCACATCCTTATGTTTCAATCTTTCAGCAGCTTGCAGAAGTGATGCCTTAAGTGCCTTTTCCAGTTTAACCATATGCTCAAGATGCCAGGTAGTATGATCATGCCAAATGTCTTTGTTAAAGCCTTCCACTTTACTGGAGAACTGGATTCGAGATTGTTTCTTGTCATCTAGACGAAGCCACTCAAGAGGTTCTCCAAATGCAGAATCAATCTGCTCTTTTTGTTCGAACAATTGATCAAATAACCATTTGTTTTCTTCACCGTTGCTACGACTTAACCACAACTCAACACGAAGTTCCTTTTGATTAAAAATCAGGCTGAACGGGCAACCGGTTACACCGGAACCAGCGCATAGCCAGTGATCTTTGGTTGTGCTGATATTGTCATACAGGTTGCAATCGCTCTTTTGAAACACTTCTAAAGCCTGTTCCCAATATTCTCGCCTCACCGAGTGACGATTTTTAAGAACAACTTCTGTGGTTTTTTCTTCCGCTTCTTTGGCATTAATGCCAATCATCAGCTCTTTAGCTTCTGGGGTAGGAATAATCTGATCGATATTGATAAGAAGCTGCTCATCAAGGGCATAAGGGGTGACTTTAAAGCACTGGATACTGAGCCCTTGACCGAGTAGCCACAACGCGGTACTGGTCACTTCTTTACGGAAATTGGCGGCCACTAACATCAGGCGCTGGCTGTTACCCAAGTTGAGTTTGATTTCATCCAAATCAGGTGCATCTAAGAATTCACAGATGCGCTGCACTGCGTTTTGTGGCTGGTTTAATAAATCACGTTCACCTTGCAGCGGTTCATAGCGGTCCAAATACTGCTGGTAAATATCAACAATCTGCCCCTTAGTCAGGCTGGCACAGTAAGAAGCGTACTTAAGTGCCTGCCAAACCACATCACGACCGGAATCATCGAGTTTGTTCTCGATAATGACCAGGTTGCCATCTTTATCTAGCGCCAATAAATCAAGGCGTTCACGGGTATCATCAAAGCCATCGAACTCTTTTTGAATAATCAGGAGTTCTTCCCCTAATGCATACGGCTGATAAGCTAACCATTCCTGAAGATGTTTTCTCTCAGTAAAGCCCAGATCACTAAACTTCTTAGTTTTTACCGGACTGATTCGATTAGTTTGATGATTAACCGTAAACATAACGCCTCCTATTAGCCTTCTACCATTTCAGGCGTTATTTTGATTTTTCCTGTGACAGCACTGTTGATTAAAGACGTTTTGTATTCTTTTAGTTTTTCAATTTGATTATTAGTAGATTGTATTACCGAATCAATTTGCTCAAATGTTTCGTTGACTGAGGCAACAATTCTAGTTTGTTCTGTGATATCAGGTATTGCTGTAGGGAAGTTCTGTACAAATGAAGATGGGACCCTCTTTTGTCCGGCAGAACCTGTCATCATTGCTTCTCCTGCAACTAAAAACAGTGGAGAACTCACTATTAAATAGAGAAAGCTGCCAAGAATACGCTGCGTACATCTAAGAACATGAAATTCTGTTGACCCATAGCCAAACGTGGTATCAAGCTGATTCAGCCACGCTGACTTCCCATTCTCAAAACATGGTGTGATTTTAGCGACAATCACATCATCTTGATTAAAAACTGTAAATCCTTGACTCACATCGCAAACAGGTAGAAAAGTGTCTTGGACTATTTGCCCATCAACTGAAACCTTTTCCATAGCTAGAAATGTAACTAATTCTTTTGATTTTTTATTTTGTACTTGCACACTTGGGCTCAAAATAGCCAGCCGTTTAAGTGGAACTACATCCCAATGTTCAGGAATCTGTCCGATCCAATCCACGCCGGAATCTTTCATTGGCACATTAGGATCAAGCCCTTGGGTTACCGCCTGCTGAATAATAATTTGCTTACGTTCTTTTAACAGACTAATTTGCTGTTCTTTAATGGCGATAGCTTCATCAATTTGAGCTGTTTTCTTGTCTAGAAAGTTAGCAATAGCAACTTGAATGTCCTCTGGAAGGTCAAAAACAGGTAATCGTTTAAAATCCAAAAAACTAAGATTTTGTCTTAACCCACTACCGAACTTATAGAGAACTTTGGTAGTATCAAGCGCATGCAAATAATAGTGAATGAATTTTGCGTTAAAGCCTGGTTTAATATTGAGATTCAAGTAGGCACTGGTAATTATTCCTTTATTCTTTGCTAAGCCTGTACGTAGACTAACTTGATCATTTTGCAAATCAGTGCATCGAATAATAATATCGCCAGGTTCAACTAATTGATATGTTTCGAAGGATTCAGGAACTAACCCCACCAATTTTTCTTCTGGCTTTATAACAATGTTTCCATAGCTAAGAGATAATACAGTACTTTCTTTCATCCCTTTGTTATTTCGCTTGTTTTCAGAAAATGCGACAAGACCAGGTTTTATATTCCAATCAGTTGGAATATTCCCAAGCCAATCAACTCCAGAATCCTTATAAGATTCATATTCTGGCATTGCTATAATACTTTCCATACGAATCACCTTATCCTTGAACCTTATCTATACTACTGACTTGTTCTTTTGACACCCCAAGGATCTGTGCAATCAAACCTTCCGCTTTTTGTTCAAGGCTAATGATATCAGTAGCCACATCACTCAGTTCGCGCAGTGGTTTATGACGATAGAAGTATTTATTAAAACTAATTTCGTAACCAATTTTCACTGTATCCAAATTGATCCATGCTTCAGCGACGTGTGGTTTCACTTCATTGAGGAAGTATTGGTAGATACTTTGTTTAAGAGAAATAGATTCGCTATCACGCAGATCTGAGCTGCTTTCATAAGTGGTAAATTCGTGCTTTTTACCGGTTGGGTAATAACCAAAGTCAGGTAAATCTGCTTCTTCACATTCATAACACTCAAGTAAATCTTGCAGTTTTTCATCATTCAGTTTTACTACTTTCTTGACCACTTTAGCGGCATTTTCGTCATACCAGCTCACGGCATTTAAAATGGCATTTTTCTCTGTTGCTGAAAGCTTGATTTTGTTGGCTTTAAGCTCTTGCTCAACTTGCAATTTGAATACGTTGTAATCATCAAACTCATCAGTGCCAATGGCGCTCAACAACTGTTCTGCGGTTTGAACCAATGCTTTAAGCGATATCCAGAATTTAACATCCAGTAGTTTAGTCTGTGCTTTTTTATTAAGGTTAATGTCGTTATCTTCACACCAAGCAGCTATCTCTTTTTTCTTCGATTTTAAGAAGCTCTGTTTCTGATCATCGCCGTAACCTTCTGTGGCATAGACTTTGTCACCATATTCAGAATACAAATACTCCATTACCTCAGACAGTTGCTTATCAAAACGCAATTTCTCAATCGCTTCTTGAGTAAATTTTGCTTTACGACGATCGGGGCGCTCGATAGTGACTTTGTAATAACCAAAATCGTCATTATCAAATACCTGACTGGCAATACCAATAGGATCGTTATTCTCATCTAACTGACGTTCAACCGCAGCACACTTGAAATAAGTTTGAGTGATTTCATCAATCTGTTCCGGTGAAAATTCACAGTTTTTGTTACCCAGATTTTTACGTAGTTTTCGGTAAAGTAAGCTGGCATCAATCAGCTGAACTTTACCTTTACGGCTATCAGGTTTGTTATTACTTAATAACCAGATGTAGGTAGTAATACCGGTGTTATAGAACAGGTTGTTTGGTAATTGTACAATCGCGTATAGCATGTCGTTTTCGATGATATAACGACGGATATTACTTTCACCGCTACCCGCATCTCCGGTAAACAAGCTTGAACCATTATGGACAGAAGCAATCCGAGAACCGATCTGAGTTTCTGTCGCTGATGGCTCTTTCATCTTATTGACCATCTCCATCAAAAACAGCAATTGACCATCACTAGAACGTGGCGTTGCATCTTGTTCTTCTTCATTGCCCCAAAAGTCTTTCAATTTGACTTTGAAGCGAGGGTCAATCACATCCTTACCATCTTTGATGTACTTCTGTTCAGATGCCCAGCTCTTACCATAAGGAGGGTTAGACAGCATAAAATCAAACTTCATCCCCGAGAACTCATCCGTTGAAAGCGTTGAGCCCACTTTAATGTGTTCCGGGTTGTTGTTTTTGATCATCATATCCGACTTACAAATGGCATAAGTCTCATCGTTGATTTCTTTACCATAAAGGTAGATATCACGATTCGCTCCAAGGCTTGGGTACTTCTCTTCAATAAACTTCTGCGACTCAGTCAACATACCGCCACTACCACAGGCTGGGTCATAAACCGTCATCACACCAGGAAGTTTGTCTTTGATTGGGTCGAATACCAGGTGAGTCATTAGCTCAATCACTTCACGTGGCGTAAAGTGCTCACCGGCTTCTTCGTTGTTTTCTTCGTTAAATTTACGGATAAGCTCTTCGAACACATACCCCATACCCAAGTTACTTAGCGCCGGTAACTTGTAACCATCAGGATCAGTCGCTTCATTTGGAGTTAGGTTAATGTATGGAGAAACAAATTTCTCAACGACATCCAGCAGTACTTGCTTGGACGCCATATGGCGGATCTGCGCTTTCAGGTTAAAGCATTCGATAATCTCTTTTACGTTATCGCTAAAACCAAGTAAGTATTCTTCGAAGTTCGCCAACAGGATTTGCTGGTTGTTCGTCGCTGCGTTATACAAACTTCTCAGCGTCCATTTCGAGGTGTTGTAAAACACATAACCTGACGCATCACGCAACGGGTCACCATCCAGCTCCACCGCATTCATCTCTTCCTTTTGAAAGCGAACTTCTTCCAGAACAGCGTCTTTACTAGGCTCAAGCAGCGTATCTAAACGTCTTAACACCACCATAGGCAAAATGACATCACGGTACTTACCCCGAACATAAACGTCACGCAGACAATCGTCAGCAATATTCCAGATAAATGAGACAAGTTTGTTATGTACGCTGTGGTCCATCTGTTTATCCTAATTCTGTTGAGCGTATGGCTCGAAATTCTTGTTGTAAGTTCGTTATGCCTTCGGGGCAATATCGAGCTCTGCAATATCTTTTAACTGGCTGGCATTACGCAGCCACAATAAATGTTCTCGCCCTGTCAGGCTGTGATCTTCCGTACAATCCACATTCCAGTAACGTAGATAATAGCCAGCAAGGGGAAGTCTTAACTTAATGCTGCGATGCCAATCAGGTGAGGATTCCATAGAGAAATCCAGGGCAATAGCCTGATGGAATGATTGCGATGGATGGGGAACTAACTCAAGTTCAACCGACTGATCCCAACCATCATCACTTTCTCTCAGTTCACCATCTGGAACGTTTTCTTCTAGATTTTCAACCTGAGTAAACCGAGTGCAGACAAAGTCCCGAAACTGATTATGCTTGCGGTCAAACGCTCTGACATGCCAACGTTGTCCATTATTGACCAATGTATGCGGCACAATAATGCGTTGTGTTTCACCTGAGCTTAAAGACCAATAAGTCACTTGAATTGGTTGCTGATGGACAATGCCACGCATTAGTCCCGCGACAATATCACTACTCGGGTTAAGTTGGCTAAAAGACTGAATACACACTTCAGAAGGCTTAACCGGCATAGAGATACCGTCACCAAAGCCTTCCACTAAACGTTGCAGTATGGTACTGCTATTATGCTCAAAAAGTGGCTGAAATCGTTCTGTGCGGTAATAACGCTTATCTTCATGCTTGAGAACCAGATTATCCGGCATTAACTCACGATAGAGAGTAAAATCACGCGAACAAGACGCCAGTCCTGTTTTAAAATGCTGGATAAGGTCTGTTCTTGCAACATCACCAAAGTACTGCAAGCAAAAGTCGATAAAAGCCAAGCGCTCTTTTTGCGCGTAGCTTAAATCCTCTAAAGCTTTATTTCTCTGAGATCCCATTCCATACCTTGATACTTGCAACTTGGTGGATATATTAAGGCATGCAACCGATAGGTACAATCATTTTGATAGGATGATTTTGATATTATCTATCTCGATTCAATAAACATTCTTCCATCCAGTTAACGACGTCCTCTTCCAACCAAACTACAGCCCTATCCCCCAAACTCACTGATTTTGGAAAATCTTCTTCATTCATTTTACGGTAAATGGCTGAACGACTAAGTACTGTTTTTTCCATTACTTCTTTTAGTTTTAAAAATCTCATGGGATGTCCTCCTGTGTCGTTTCTTCTCATGTGATTTCCATTTGTTAAAAAAACAGTTCCCCCCTGTTTCATCTATTGAAGCATCTCTGCTTCAAAAACCACTAAGATATATTTCATCTGCATGAACGAGCCCAATACAGGAGGTTTTATGTGAAGAGAATGTCCTACTCTCTACAAAAATTAGAACTCATTACTGAACAACAAGTATTAGAACAGCCAGCTGAGATACTGAAACGAACATACCTGAAAGGAGATGTATTCGAAAATCCACAAGCAACGAAAGATTATCAGGGCGAACGCATGAGTGTCTTTTTACTCACCGAACTCTATCCAGCCCTTAAAACAGCCTCCAGCATGGATGTGTTCATCATGCAGCGCTTCTGTTTACCAATGATACTGAGTTTGGTTGGCTCTGCGCGCAACATATTTAATCCTATGTGACGTAAACAAAATAGATTTTCAGCACCGTGGTCTTTATAAATTTGGCAAGCATCCTCAGCTATAGTCACATCCAAGACCCAGTGCATCGACTCTATCCCCCAATGCTCTCTGACAGCGCTCGCTGCATGCTCTGTGCTTAGTGATTTTGAACTGATGTAGTAACGATACTCAAGCTCTGGGGCTTTGCCTTTGCGATCGCGCACGTTTTCCACCACAATGATGGATTTTAGTTCCTTCCAGCGAAAAAAGGCACCATCGAGAGCATTACTGCTTACATGGCTCTGGCGGACTTCAACACGGCCGTGACCCTGCTCAATATTGATGTTGTCGGACGTCGCTGCACATTGCACTGTAAAGGCCTTCTCTACTGTTTGGCGTAATTTGCCTTGATTGCTTTATGGCCGCAAGGATGTAATCGGCAGCTTGTTCGATGAAGCATAGGCGCTAATCATATGGATAGTGTTGGCCCCATCATCTCGGTTATATGAGCCTCGAGGTGTCTTCCCATCAATGGCAACGACTTGACCATCCGTGAGAGAATGTACCGCTGACATCCAATTTATAAAACGGCGTGAAATGGCTCCGGTTTAATCCTAGAAATAATTCGTACTATCGTATCATCGGCAGGAATATCGCTAATAAACATGCCATGAAGTTTAAACCACTCATGGTGACCGAGAATGTATTCACGAACCCCAAACTGACCTCTAGCCCCTGCAATCACCGCGCACAATGAGCCGAAGAGCCCCCCAAACAAGCAATAAGTTACCTTTGCTGACTGGCGTTTGTCTGCGACTGTGTGAAAATATTCTTTAAACTCATCGATATGCATTGCTGGCTAATCTCTCTCTTAAAAAAGAGTATATGATCACAGCCAATTATAATCGTCAATCGATAGTTCTAAGTGGTCAAAAAATATTCGCGTCCCCCCGAATGGTTGGGACTTTAAGCTAATTAATTTTTCGATTTTCAACGAAGCTAATGGAGTTTTGCAGATTATTGGTTTTAGCGAAAAAGCTATTTCTAAAATAGCGATTCACACCCCACTGATGGAGCTGCGTCATTAAATAATGGCTATCATTGCTAGGTGAGATAACAACGATAGACTCTAAAGCTCCCGATGGAAAACTTGTTTAAACTATCTGAGCAATATGAAAACTGCATTTAATCGAGCATAAAAAGGGAGCGATTCACCGCTCCCCTAATAATGGAAACATGATTATAAAAATGCACGGTAAGGCAGCTCTGGCTCATTTTTAAAGATATCAGCAAAACCACGGAAGTGTTGGTAATGAATGCGTCCTTTATCGGTTGGATAAGTGTACTTGCCACCGACTTGCCAGAAGAAAGGCGCAAAACCATATTGAAGACGCTCTTTCTTCATGTTCCATAAGACCTCGATTTCACGAGGATCATTTTGGAAGTTAGCCCAAATGTCGTGGTGAAAAGGGATCACAACTTCACAGTTCAAAGATTCAGCGGCACGAAGAATATCTGAAGAGGTCATCTTATCGGTTACGCCGCGAGGGTTCTCGCCAAAAGAAAGCAATGCCACATCGATCTTATGATCGTTACCGTGTTTAGCATAGTAGTTAGAGTAATGAGAGTCACCCGAATGATAAACTGACCCCCCAGTGGTTTCCACAAGGTAGTTTACTGCACGCTCATCCATGCTATCTAAGATCTCTTTGTCTAGAGAAGATGTACCTTCTGGTAGTGTCACCAGAGCCGTTCGGTCGAATGCGTCTAGCACTTTGATGGTTACGTCTTTGATTTGGATCTCATCGCCTACTTTTGCAATCACACAACGCTCTTCTGGCACCCCCCACTTCATCCATAGGTCAACACACGCTTTAGGACCGATGAATTTGACGTGTTCGCCACAGTTTTGTAGAACAGCGGCAGCCACGTTAATGTCGATATGATCGCCGTGGTCGTGAGAGGCCATGACAGCATCTATTTCTTTAATCGCGAATGGGTCTAGCGGGAAGATAGCCGTACGTAAGTTGGGTTGAAGCGCTTCGACTCCCCCCATACGCATCATTTGGTGTTGGTTCTTCATTTTTTTAACCGCTTGTGTTTTTTTACCCGTACCACACCAGAAATCCATAGATAGGTTGGCACCACCTTCTGATTTTAGCCATATTCCCGTACAGCCTAACCACCACATAGAGAACGTATTGGGTGCAACCACCGTTTGCTCTATCTCTTCATTGAGCCAAGTCCCCCATTCAGGGAATGTATTTAGAATCCAAGACTCGCGGGTGATTTCGTTGACATTGCTCATGTTCATACCTTCTATTTATTTCACAAATTTGACTAATTTGGGGTGTAGGGGGCCGAGCGCCTTAATTTGGATAAAGGCACTGAGCTAAGATTTATAATTATTAGGGGCCGATGAGCCCTTTGGATTTAGACTAAGATGACTTGCGTCCCTTGATCTTCAATCTGTTTAACAACATCTGGATTGGCAGCTTTACCGGTAATCACAATGTCTATTTGCTTGGTATTGCAAAATAACATGCCCGTTCGCTGGCCAACTTTAGAGCTGTCTACCACAACGACCAATTTATCGACTTGCTCTAACATTTGCTGTTCGGCAACTGCCGTAAGCATATCGGCCTTATAGAGACCTACATCAGTTAAGCCTTTACCTGATGTAAACATCCAGTTACCGGCATACCCCTCCAATGAGTTCGGCGCAGGGTTTAAAAAGATATTTTGAGCCCTATTGTATTGGCCGCCAATGATGATCACATCGTCATGATCCTCATTAATCAAGTAGCTAGCGAGAGGAAAATAGTTGGTTACGATCTGGACGTCTTCTCCACATAATTGCTGCCCTAAGAGGAAGGCTGTGGAACCACAGTTGATGACGACGGTATCTCCCGCCTGACAAAGCGCAGCTGCTGCATGCGCTATTTGAGCTTTCTCTTCATAAAATTCAGTACTATTAATATTAAGGGGTGACCACTTTCTCTTTTGGTTTTCTATTCTTTCAGCGCCATTGCGTACTTTTCGAAGTTTGCCAAGCTCATCTAATTTTGCAATATCACGTCGAGCTGTAGCAGGCGAAACACTAAAACTATCAATAATCTGAGAGACGTTAATCGTCTGCATTTCTTCTAGTAACGACAAAATGCCGTTGTGTCGTTGCACTTCATTCATATTGATCACTCTATTTGTCTCTGTGACAATTTTATGATTACTTTTGATTCAATTTGATTCTAGCAATCACATTTATGATTGTCAAACAACCCCAAAACAAAAATAAGATCCGCATCACCATTTAATATAAGTAATTGTTTTTATTGTAATTTATATTTTTCAATGTGATCCAATGCTCAATTAAGCACATTCCGATAGTGAATAATTGATATAAATCAAAGTAATCACAAGTGAGCATTGAATGATTACTTTTGATTGTTAAAGTTTGTCTCGTGAGCAAAACAAGACACCTTTGAATCCTACGAGCTATTAAAAATACAAATTATATTAAGGGTAAAGATATGGAGTTCTTATACGACATCTTCTATATATTTTACAGTCAGGTTATGACCAAAGCACCTTTATTGCTGGGTATCGTGACTTGTATCGGTTACATTCTTCTCAAACGCGATGCAACGACCGTGATTTCTGGTTCAATTAAAACCATCGTTGGTTTTATGATTGTTCAAATCGGTGCGAGTACGCTGGTATCTGGGTTTAAACCCGTCATTGAGAAGATGAGTGAAATCCATGGTCTGACAGGCTCGGTCATCGACCCTTACACCACCATGATGGCGACCATGGAAACCATGGGAGATAACTACTCCTGGGTGGGTTACGCCGTCCTTATGGCACTGGCGATTAACATCCTTTTAGTCGCTTTTCGAAGAGTGACGGGGATCCGTACCATCATGCTCACGGGACACATCATGTTCCAACAAACGGGCCTGATTGCGGTTTTCTACTTCGTGTTGGGTGCCAGCATGTGGGAAACCATCATCTACTCCGCAGTATTAATGGCGTTGTACTGGGGTATCTCGTCAAACATCATGTTCAAGCCAACACAAGAAGTAACCGGTGGTGCGGGGTTCTCTATTGGTCACCAACAACAGTTTGCTTCTTGGATTGCCACCAAAGTCGCGCCCAAACTAGGCGATAAAAACGACAGCGTTGACCACATCAACCTACCAAAATGGCTACACATCTTTCACGATAGTATTGCAGCGACAACGCTGGTGATGACCGTATTCTTCGGCATTATTCTTCTTTCTTTCGGCCTTGATAACCTACAAAAGATGGCAGGCCATACGAACTGGCTAATCTATATCTTTGAGACCGGTCTAAAATTTGCGGTGGCGATTCAAGTTATCGTAACCGGTGTACGCATGTTCGTAGCCGAACTTTCAGAAGCATTCAACGGTATTTCTCAACGCCTCATTCCCAATGCGGTACTCGCCATTGACTGTGCGGCTATCTACGCCTATTCACCAAACGCAATGGTATTTGGTTTCCTTTGGGGGGCTGTCGGTCAATTTACTGCAGTCATCGCCATGTTGGAGTTCAATGCGCCAATCATGATCATCCCTGGCTTCATCCCTATGTTCTTCTCTAACGCAACGATCGGCGTATTTGCCAACCATTTCGGGGGTTGGAAAGCGGTTATGAAGATCTGTTTTGTGATGGGCATCATCGAGGTTTTAGGCTCTGCATGGGCAATTCATATCTTCGCTCAATCAGGGACTGAGTTTAATGGCTGGATGGGTATGGCTGACTGGGCTCTCGTTTTTCCTCCAATTATGCAAGGTATCTCTATGTCAAGTCTGTTCTTCTTCGTGATTCTAGCTCTTGCAGGGGTCTACATGTACTTCGCATCAAAAATGCTAAGAGCAGAAGAAGATGCACAAGCACAGCAGGCACAAACAATGACAGCCTTAACACCAGAAGGCATAGAAATTGGCGTGGAAGCTCCTGCAAAACCTGAAGCCCCCTCAAAAGCTCCTCAAGCAGAAAGCACAACCGAGCAGAATCCCGTACGCGTCTTAGTCTGTTGTGGCTCAGGTCAAGGCTCATCGATGATGTGTTCAAAGAAAATTAAAGAGTTCCTAGATAAAAAAGGGGTCCCCGCAACCACATTTAATAGTGCGATTACCGATTACAAATCATATCTAGGCTCGTTCGACATCATTGTGACTTCAATTGCTCTTGCTGAAAAAATTACCAACCTCCCAGATGGTAAACAGCAACTGGCCGTGAAGAACATGATTATGGTGAAAACCTTTGGTGATGAACTGATTTCCCTTATCAAAAACCACTTTCACAAATAGTCCAGTTAGCCCGGTGGCACAGCTGCGGGGCTAATCAAAATACTAATAAAAATGAATAAGTGAGCAAACCATGAACTTAACAGAATCGCTAATTACAAACAATTCAATCCGACTGAACGCTCAAGCAACAGATTGGCAGTCAGCCATCCAAATCGGTACCGATGCTCTGGTCAAAGCAGGCGTCGTAGAAGCGCGTTACTACGATGCAATCGTCAACGCAGTCTCAGTTGAAGGCCCCTACATCTGCATCCATGACGCATTCGCCATGCCGCATTGTCGTCCAGAAGATGGCGTGATCAAAACGGGATTCGCTCTAACCGTATTGGAAACCCCTATCCTATTTGATGACATAGATGAGCCCGTAGACGTGCTGATCACGTTAGCGGGGAAAGATTCAGACGAGCATATCGAAGGTACGATGCAGGTCGCGAACTTAATCGAATTTGATGAAGATTTCTCAAAGCTACGCGCATGTAAAACACCACAAGATGTCGTGAACTTGATTGATATGGCACTGGCACAAGCCGCGGTGAATTAAGGAGTCGATATGTCCAAATATCACCTATTGAAACAACGTGTTTTAGAAGCCAATTTACAACTTCCTAAATACGGCTTAGTGACATTTACGTGGGGCAATGTCTCTGAATTTGACCGTGACAATGGCGTAATTGCTATTAAACCATCGGGGGTTGAATACAGTGTCATGACGGCTGACGACATCGTAGTCGTCGATTTAGAAGGCCATGTTATTGAAGGGAAACTGAATCCTTCGAGTGATACGGCTACCCATTTAGAGCTTTATAAATCATTCCCCGAGATCGGCGGCATTGTTCATACACACTCTCGTAGTGCAACGATTTGGGCGCAGGCAGGCATTGATATTCCAGCGTTGGGGACAACGCATGCCGACTACTTTTATGGAGACATTCCATGTACTCGCAAGCTATCAAGCCGCGAAATTGCAGACCAATACGAGAAAAATACCGGCCTTGTGATCATCGAAGAGTTCACTCAGCGCCACATTGACCCAATGGCGGTTCCGAGTGTGATCGTTATAGGACATGCGCCCTTCTCTTGGGGAAAAAATGCCAAAGACGCAGTACACAACGCGGTTGTGTTAGAAGAGGTATCGGCAATGGCATTAGCAACGCGCTCCTTAAATAGCGACATTAAGATTCAACCCGAATTATCAGATAAACACTATCTACGTAAGCATGGTGAACATGCTTACTACGGACAGCAATAAGCCTGCGATCTATCAAGAACTTGCATTAGCTCGAGATGAAACGGCGTTAACAGATGCCCTATCCATCTGAGGGTAAAAAATCGAGGGGCAATGCGCTTAGCTAACTATGAGCAACCTTAGCCAACCGAACGCCCAAGTGATGGCCATTAGTGACCATCAACATGATCGAGCACAGCGGCAATAAGCTGGCTTAGGCATCGCGGTAGTTGCTACGAACTACACCCGCTTAAGCCATATATAAAACAGATAACAACCCAGATGGGCTAGTCCATCTAATACGTGAACAAATTAAAGGATAGAACGATGACCAAACCAATGATCCAGATCGCCCTAGATCAAACCAGCCTAGCGGCAGCAATTGAAGTCGCAAATAACGTAGAAAGCTATGTTGATGTCATTGAAGTGGGGACGATTTTAGCGTTTGCAGAGGGAATGACAGCAGTCTCTACATTACGTAAAAACCACCCTGACCATATCTTAGTCTGTGATATGAAAACAACCGATGGAGGGGCAATCCTGGCTCGCATGGCTTTTGAAGCGGGTGCCGATTGGATTACCGTATCGGCCGCCGCTCACATAGCGACCATTAATGCGTGTAAAAAAGTAGCCGATGAATTTAATAGTGAAATTCAAATCGAAATTTACGGCAACTGGACAATGGAAGATGCGCAGGCTTGGGTTGATCTAGGTATTACACAAGCCATTTACCATCGTTCTCGTGATGCAGAACTAGCCGGTGTAGGTTGGACAGACGCGGACTTAGTGAAAATGCGCGAACTATCTAATCTGGGTATCGAACTTTCCATTACGGGCGGGATTGTGCCTGAAGATTTACATCTATTTGAAGGTATTAAAGCGAAAACATTTATCGCGGGTCGCGCTCTGGCTGGAGATAAAGGCAAGGAAACCGCCGAAGCACTGAAAGAACAAATTAATCGCTACTGGAAGTAGGGGGCACTATGTACCAAAACCTACCGCGCCATCTTGTAGGGCTCTATGAAAAAGCCCTACCGAATGACTTCAGTTGGGAAGAAAGGCTCAAAACGACTAAAGAATTAGGCTTTGATTTTCTAGAAATATCGATTGATGAATCAGATGAAAGGCGTAGTCGCTTAGATTGGATCGATGAAAAAATTTACGGACTTCGCCATTTATGTGAAGCGTACCAAATACCTCTGCAATCGATGTGTTTAAGTGTGCACCGTAAGTTTCCATTTGGTTCTGCAGATCCAAGTGTGCGTGAACAAGCCGTCATTCATATGGAGAAAGCGATCACATTGGCGTATAAACTGGGCATTCGGACCATTCAACTGGCCGGTTATGACGTTTACTACGAACCAGCAGACCAAGCGACGCACCTTCGTTTTATCGAAGGCATGAAGTTGTCAGCTAAATTAGCAGAGCGTGCGGGGGTCATGTTGGCGGTTGAAATCATGGATACCGACTACCTCAATTCACTCAGTAAGTTTGAAGTGTTAAATCGTGAAATTAATTCGCCATACTTCACAGCCTATCCAGATGTAGGCAATATTTCTGGGTGGAATTACGACATTGTGACCGAGCTTAAACTGAGTAAGCCACGCATTACACAGATCCATCTCAAAGATACGCATCGCGTAGCCCCTGGATACAAAGGGCAGTTCCGAGATCTCGTCATCGGCGAAGGAGAAGTTGATTTCAACGCAATATTCAAAACATTGAAAGAAACGGCATGTGTGGTACCGCTGGTGATTGAAATGTGGGCGCAGGATGAACACTGGAAGGAAAACATCTTAAAAGCACAGGCATGCTTGAATAAAGTTTGTCGCCAAGTCGATGTCATACCGCTGTTCAGCACTCCTGCTCTTGATTCAGAACATGCAATCAAACAGCCGCGCCACTCAGTGAGCTTAACAGACTAGCAAGCACCATTTTGACAAAACGTGCGGCATATTGCCCCCAATATGTTGCACGTACTATTTTTATCTCAAGGTGTGGATTAGATAGCAACAGTCATGTGGTCGCGACCAATTTTTGCCATCTCAATGAGAACGTCGGTGTGATAATTCTTCTTCACGGTAACATGAGTGCCAATTTCACTGGCGATTTTTACGATTTCTAATGCGTCGGTCGGGTGCAGTGACGAATCTTTTGTGATTTCAATATTTACGCCAAGTTTTACGAGCGCAATTGCATCGGTTGAATACATGAATGTTCTCTTAACTTTAAATTTTGGAGCACTATATCATTTTCGATTCATCCAACTCTATATGTTCATCGAAAAACTCATCTGTGTATTTTAATGCACTAGCTCAACTCGAACTTCTTTTACACCGATAAATGACATGTTAGAGAAATTACCTATTTCTAAAAAACAGTCTCGAGTGGGCTATATAGCTCAAACGGGTAATGCCATCATAGCCATTTTTAATCATATCGGACGGGCATCAACTCGATAAACATCCCATTCGGTTTCATAAAATCAGCAAGAAACTTGCTGAAAAATATCAGTATTTGCAATGCTTATGACTAACTGTCCATGATAATCATTTTCCAAATCTGGAGTTACTAGCTTTCGCTAGACAGTTTGTTGTTCCAAAAAATATGTTTCTGTAAATTGAGTCGGTGACATACCACCTGTATGCAAATGACGTTTTTAGAGTTGTAAAACTTTTCTATACAGTTAAATATTTTAGTCTTCGCATACTCGAGCATTTAGTGGTAGATGTAACCACCGTTTCTGTTGCTGAACAGGCAATCATAACCTAATACCTATCAGTCATCACACTCACTGTGATGACGACTTACTTTTCGCCTCAAGCAACACAATCTAATTTGATATCGGTTAATCTTTATCAGTTAAAATGATGTTAAATTAAAGAAAACGTCAATGAAAAATAAGTTATTATCGAATCAGGTGACTACGGATGGATGAACCACCAATTAATAATTCAACGCCTAAAGCTGCCATTAATCAACCTTTAACTAAAACGTTTAGTTGGTATTTAAAAACCATCGATTGGGCTTTTAGTCATTTCATTGCATTGATTTTTAAAGGAATTTTTTTCTTAACACTCATAGCTATTAGTTTGGCATCCATTGTTTTAGAGTTTAGATATATTTTCGAATATAATGCCGGACTTGCTGATTTATCATTTGTCGAAATCATATTTTTCGTAGTTTTACTGATATTACTCAAACGATATTGGGTATATTCTAAACAAACCAGTGTTCACTGGTGGGATCTACTAACAGCGCCGTTACTTTGGTATGCCAAATTTAACATATTCACTTTCCTATCTCTCTTTCTTATACTCCTTAAGTTAGAATCAGATACACATCTTTCCAATCTATTGTTCACTCAATGGCAACATTATGAACAAATTGTCTTTTTTATCGGAACATTGATCAGTTTATATATAGCTGTACCCAGCCGGAGTCTTATTATTAAATTGACTCGACAAAATCACCGGACCAATTGAACCAAAAGAAAGCTGATGATACGACTAACAAAAATGAGGGTTAGCATGTTAAGTAAGAAACATTTATTGGTCACCGTTGCTCTAATTTTTTTTCCAATGATATCCGTTGCGAGTCAATTCCCCTTGGTCAATAGTTGCGTTGAATTAGTGAATATCTACAAATCAAGAAATGAACAACACCTACTCGCTGCACAAACCACATCATTGTCACAAAGCCTGAGAGCTGGATATTGTTTAGGAGTTTTAACGCAGTACGCTGAATCTCATAGCTGCTATTCAAACTGGTTTAAGCGCGCTGAATATATCGCTAACTATGCATCAGAAGACTTTCCACCATCTGAAAAAAAACTGTTGGAGTTGTCTTGTGAAAATTAGTGACGATTACATATCGACTCCAGATGCAATAGAAAAACTGTTCAACATTAAGTTATCAGAATACAAACAATTTAAAGACCTCATCTATTCTTTTGTACGTCATCGCAGCCAGAAAAAGCAGAGCTTTCTCGAGGTGAAAAAGGAATCTCAAGCATCGCCAAGTGCGAGTAATAAAAGTGACTTACTTATCCATCGTTCTAGCCTAATAAAACTCTACAACGCGGTTATATTACAAGCCTTTTTCTTAGAAACAAAAAAAGTAAAATTAATATTTTCTAGTACCGAAAAAAGGACACAGGCAGCTGACTTAATAGAATGTATTTTGCGTAACAGGCAGACCATTTTAGCTACCAAATTGCAAAGTAACAAAGTTTCACAATTAATCGATTTATTGCGCTCTGAAAACTCCTTAGAAACAAACGAACTCCCAAACCCCTTTGAAGAATTACCTCAATTATCGTTATCCCAAATGACTAGTCTACTGCAAAGCCTGGTAGCACAAAGTGCGGTGCTATCTCATGATGGCTCTAACATGCTTTTACATTTTTTCAATGATGACCTAGAAGAAGCCTATCAAGCATCATTAAATGTTAATAGCCAATTACCAATCATCAAAAAATATCAGTCATTCATTCAAAACAGATACCGCGAAGCTAAAGAATTTGATGATACATTGGATGGTTTATTAAATTAGGTGTTGCGAGTGCAGTGCACTCACTCATACTGATTCTTAGTTCATCGAGGATGAGTAAGGATGAGTTCGACCAAGCAACTCTTTGATACATCTCGAATTCAAAGTCCGCAATTCAATATCAAGTGGGTTAGAAATATTGAAAAACGGCATAAATCGAAAACATCCTATCTCAGTTTAGGGGCTAGAAGATTTGCAGTTGCCCGACCTTTACAGAGCTTAAGCTGGAAGCTGGAATACTGTTAATTTGGTATACCGCATCTGATGAGCAACATCCTATATGTCATAACATCTAGGAAAAATTTGAGCAAATCCTTAAACAAATTCGTAATGCGATTTACTAACATGGAGTAATCACGTAATGAGAAAAAAAATCACCCCCCAAAATAATTCGGCAAACACGCAAAACCCGAATAAAGGTTCTTCCGGTACTAATCGCCAATATGACCAGAACCAGGGAAATATTGGTAAGCAAAAGAACCCAAATCAGCAAGGGAAAAAATAATAGGTCAAATACAAATGATATATATAAAGACGAACTCATTGTAGGGTCATACATCAACAATCCCAATAATGAAGACGACTTAGATGATGAAGATTAACAGCTAATAATAGAGCGGTCCCTTTGAGGGCCGTTCTTTTTTTAGAAACAATCCTATCTGCAAGACGTTTTATTTATGATTTACGAGCAGAGCCTTAGCAACAGCTTCTCTTCAGCATCATTTCGAACCATGATCACATAGCATCTTAAGCATTCATCCGCTCACTATCATTTCACATGATCACAAAGAAATGGCAATGGCCGCTTGATATTAGAGAGTTTCTCACTTCGAAGTTGAATTTGGGGGTAGATATTTGTTACTGCTGTCCACATTCCCCTCAATGCCAACTACTGCTGAGTTAGCCGAAAAATTGCTATTTCTCCCCAGATATATTCGAGAGTATAATCGCTCAGATAAAGCTATGATGCGATTAAACTAACTGTTTTGTAAAACCCTACCAATAACATATCCCTGAATCTAAAAAGAGAATAAATGAACTCTATTACAAACTTTCCTTCTTGAGTAAATCAATTCCAAAGTTTTAATCTATTTATTTCATAGAATTAGCTAAAAAGAATGAGTTAAATAAAAACCCCTAATACTTTATCATTAATAATGAATCATGTTTGTAAATTACACACAAATATATTGACAAAAACAACAAAACAAAATATCTGTTATTAACATATTTATTATTATATGGGCATAAATTCATGAATATACGTAAAGTTGACATAAGTATTATAAATGACATAGCTATAGTAAAAGAATTATATGATCTACTGGAAAGTAAAGAGGGTACTGAGTTAAAAAAATCTGTTGAGCACTCGATAAATGTCGCTCGAGAAATTGCGCACAAAGAACTGGATTCCCATTTATTTGACTTATTATATTGGCCAACTAGCTTGGATGAGTACTATGCCTATCTTGTCTGGTACGCCCAGTGGAAACCCGTTCAGCCGAACCAAACTGGCACTGGCTGGCAGGAACCAGACAGCGGGGTTATCCCAGAACAGCAAGAAGTATTTGATCGGCTGTGTCATTGGTACTTTCTAATTAATCAAAAAACAAACACAAGTATAGATAACTTACAAAATGACCCGAAATTTTCGAAATGGATGAGGAAATATTCATCAACTTGGGGAGATTATTTAAATACAACGGATTCATTCAATAATGAAATTCTAAAAACTTTCATTGATGACCCCGAATTTAGGGTATCCGAATCATTAGTCGATGGAAAGCCGAACTCCCCTAGCGGGTGGCTCACATGGAATCAATTCTTTGCTCGGGAACTTAACCCTGGAACTCGCCCTATTTCGTGCCAGGGAAACAACCATTATCCTACTTTTCCTGCAGATTGCCATTACCGAGCATGCTATCACATTGATGAAAAAGGTAATATTCCAGAGATAACAGTAAAAGGAACCCACAAATATAATAATATTCAAAAGTTATTGGATGATGAAACAGAAAAATACGCAAAAGAGTTCTTTGGCGGAACATTTGTCCACTATTTTTTAGGCCCTTATTCATATCATCGGTTTCACACACCTGTTTCAGGGCTAGTAGAAGAATGTAGAGCTGTTACAGGAAGAACCTATCTTCAGGTAAATATAGAGGATGGACAATTTAATGCCCCTGATGATTCAGAGAACGGTTATGAATTCAGCCAGTCTCGGGGAATTGTTATTATTGATACAGCAAAATCAGAAGATGGCGATATTGGCTTAGTTGCAACTCTTCCTATCGGGATGGCACATGTTTCGTCTGTTCATATGACACATGAAGTCGGGACGATGGCTAAAAAAGGGGATGAATTTGGTTACTTCCTATTCGGTGGCTCAGATATAATCATGCTCTTTGGACCTAAACAAAAAGCATTCGATAAAATTAGAACCGATAGTACAGTCTATAATCTCGTCGGTGAATTAGTTGTTAAGAGTGAACTTAATTAAATCCGATTTAATAGAGTTTTCGGTTGAGAACTCTATTTATCATTACAACTAATATATAAATTTTTATTTTTCAGCTAAAACATTTTATTCAGATTGCCTATCCTATGTAAAGATAACACACCCCATAGCGAAGCATTTACAGCTCCTAACCAAATCTTTTCATATAAAAGAAAATATAACCACATCTCTTCTTGGTATTGCTCTTAAAAAAGAGGATATAGAAATATGTTCTAAAATGGCACGTTGATGGCACATTTCAGAACTCAGAAAAAATAATAAAAATAAAATAGTTATTTTGAATTCATGGCGGGTCCACCCCCTCTCAGCACTACCAAATACAAGAAAGACGCTTTCGACGTCTTTCTTACCTAAAAAACTCGAACCGATTGGACTTCCCTGACCTTACTAATCATGAGAAACCAATTTATAGCCATTTACTTTAGCCCATTCCTCTGAAGAGCATCTTCCAATGACGCTAACACCCTTTAGAAAAAAATTGATCGAAGTTATAACAAAAAACACCCTGCTTACAATAGAATACGTGATTAAAATTAAGAGTTTAAAGAGAAGGGGCAAGGAAGGGGAATGGATAATCAGGGCTGGATTCATTATTGGCGTAATTCACTTGCAGATGCCGATAGTGCAAAAGGTGGGTTAAAAAAACAAGATCTGGAAAAGTATGAGCGCACATCGACCGATGAATTCAAGGGCGGTAAACTGAAGCCTAGCTCTCCAGTACTAGCCAAACTATTTCAGGATGAACCCGACCATATCACTGCCGTGCAAATTCACCTTCGTCCTGTAACCTATTATCTGAGAAAAGTTCACGCCAAAGATTACAGTGGTAATATGCCTAAAGTACTCTCGCCGATCCTGTGTTCTTTGTGGGTAAATCGCGAAGGATTATTATTCCCACATACAACACCATTCATACCGCGTGATCTACTTGCCCCACAAGGCGAAGATACATTTACTATCGCGAACGTCGAGACTCTAGATAAATTTCTTACTATACATGAAATTCCAGCACTGACAGCTGAAGCCATTCCTGCCGAACTCAAAGAAAAGGAAAAATATCACTCCCATCAATTGAATTGGAGGCACTACTACGAGCTGACTCAAAACCTTTTTACCGACTACTGTGATCAACGTCGCATCGAGAAATTCTATGAAAACATTGAAAAGAGCGGCTTCGTCACTAAAAGCAATGAATGCTCAGGCGCATCAAAATATATTTTAAAGCTGTACGATAATCTGAACAATTCAAACATAGAGTTACCTTTACTAAACTGTTACGCTGCAAAAACAGTCACCAAGTACGAAGAATGTCTTGATATATCTAACACATTGAATCTTCGTTTAGGACACTCAAATCGTCATTTCCCACTCGCAAAAGCACAATGCGATGCTTTAGCTCATACCTTAGCTATGCAAGACGGCGATATTCTTGCTGTAAATGGTCCTCCCGGCACAGGCAAAACCACTTTTGTTCTGTCTGTTGTGGCATCGCTGTGGATTGAGTCAGCACTGAAAGAAAGTCATCCCCCCATTATCATCGCCGCATCGACCAATAACCAAGCAGTCACTAATATTATTGACGCTTTTGGTAAAGACTTTGATGAAGGCAGTGACGAGCTATCAGACCGATGGCTACCTTATATCTTTAGCTATGGTGGTTATCTACCATCCGCCTATGGTGAGTCTAAAGCAGCCAAAAATTATCAAACGAGGCATTTCTATGAACACGTCGAACAGTTGGATTTTCTAGATCAAGCGCAAGCTCATTATTTAGATAACGCAAAGCTTGCATTTCCACAGCAAAACTTTGCTGATATAGAACCTATTAAGGCACATCTTCATGAGCAGTTACAGCAACAGAAAGCCCTGCTAGACGAGATTCAAGCCAATTGGAATCAATACAACCAACAATTGAAAAACATCCATTTGATTATGGGAGACACCCCAGAACAAGCACTAGCAGATCAACAACTGGCAGTTTATAATGCTCAAGCATCGATAGATAATGCCGAAAGACATTTGACGGCCTGGCGAACCTACCTCGCTAATGAGTCCACATGGTTAAGTTTATTTAAGTGGCTCCCACCGATTAAAAATAAGCTCGAACTTCAGCGGAAAAATTTCATTATTAGCCTTCTCAATCACGATGAAGCGCAAATTGAAAATCTGTCATCAGATCAATTCGAAGACTTCTTAAAACAAGCTTATTCAAATAGAAAAGATAATTTTGATGAGCTAAATAACCAATATCAATCCTGGCTAGAACACTACCGACAGTTTGAACAATCACAACAGCGTTGGAAAGCTTCGATCAACAGCTTAACCCAAGGTACTCAAGAACAGACTATGACGAAACTAGCCGACATTGATTCGGTTTTGGATATTACAGTCCGCTTTCGAATGTTCCGTTTAGCTGTCCATTACTGGGAAGCGTGCTGGTTACTCTCTTGTCGGAATTTAGGCCAACAACTAAACGACCACAACAAAACAGGATTAAAATCGGTTCAGCCTCGCTGGAGGCGCAGAATGATGCTCACACCCTGTATTGTTTCAACATTCCATTCGTTACCCTCTCATATGAGTTACCAATCTTACATTGGCAATAATGAATACGAAACTAACTATCTGTTTAATGAAATTGACCTTTTGATCGTAGATGAAGCAGGGCAAGTTGCCCCTGAAGTCGCCGCAGCCTCATTTGCTCTGGCAAAAAAAGCGTTAGTCATTGGCGATATTTACCAAATTCCACCAATTAGGAATATATGCTCAGCGATTGACCGAGGAAACTTAAAAGAACAAAAAATCATCGTCTCAGATGATGAATACCCCGCTATTCAAGGTTCTGGTCGAAGTGTTGTAACGGGCAGTGTGATGCACATAGCCCAAAAAACAAGCCGTTTTCATTATATGCCTAAAGCAGAACCTGGGATGTTTTTACAAGAACATAGGCGCTGCTACGATGAATTAATTTCGTACTGCAATGATCTTTGTTATCAAGGAATTCTAATCCCGAAACGAGGAAAAGCAACGAATGCTCATCTCTACCCTCCGTTTAGTTATCTTCATATCGACGGCATCGCAGAATCATCTGGCGGCAGCCGACAGAACAAGTTGGAAGCAGAAACAATCGCGGCATGGCTTCACACCAACAAAACAAAAATAGAAGATTACTATGGTCAACCTCTATCAAAGTGTGTGGCCATAATTACCCCATTTTCGGCTCAAGTGAACCAAATCCAAAAAGCATGCGCTGAATACAATATCAAAGCAGGCAAAGGTGGTAATCAACTCACGGTGGGTACAGTTCACGCTTTGCAGGGAGCTGAACGAAAAATCATCATTTTTTCCCAAGTGTACACAAGACACAACGATGGTGGATTTATTGATAAGGATCCTTCAATGCTCAATGTTGCAGTCTCTCGAGCCAAAGACGCATTCTTGGTCTTTGGTGATTTAGATATCATTGAGGCCGCTCCATCATCCAGCCCAAGAGGGTTACTCGCGAACTGCCTCTTTTCTGACGAGAAGAATGAACTTGAGTTTAGTGTCGGTCAGCGTCCTGATTTGCTAAAAATATGTGGACATCCCAAGCTACTCACCAATGCAAAAGAACACGATGCATTTTTATCGAAACTGCTCAAGGAAGTAAAACGAAAAATCGATATCGTCTCACCTTGGCTATTTTTGAATAAGCTGCAGTCAACAGGACTGCTAGAGTTGCTAAAAGAGGCTCTTCTCAAAGGTGTACAGATAACCATACATACTGATAGACATTTCAATACTACTACTTCAAACCGCCTAGATACGAACAAGGTGAAAGCTTTTCAACATTGCTGTGCGACCTTGGAAGAACTGGGTATCGTTATCAATATAATTAATGGTGTACATAGTAAGAGCATTTTTGCTGATGATAGATATATGGCTGTGGGGTCTTTTAACTGGTTTAGTGCCAGTAGAACCGGAAAATATGTCAATATCGAAACGTCTCTTATCTATGTAGGTGATTTAGAGAAAGAGATCAAAACCCAGCTCGACTTCTTAAATAGCCGGAACGGCGACACTCATGGAAAGGTTCAGAAGAGGAAGCCAACTGCTGAAAGTGGTACGCTCTTCTCGCCAAAAAACAAGCCGTACGACCATAAGTTATCAGTAGTTGGCCAAGGGGAAAAGATATCAGATTGCGACCCTTTGGGAACTGGGAATTTCTATCTCTGAAATTGCCCAAAACATAAAGTGTCACCGAGCAAAGGTGTATCGTGAACTAAAACGAAACCGAACATGCGGCCAATATTGCCCCAAGAACGCTCACGCGTCTTCTGTTCGCAGACGTCAAGCAGCGAAAAATCGGTTCTCTCTGTTTAAGAAAGTTCCCTCAAAGTCAATAGACGCAGTGACGAGGGCGACCATTGAAATGATGATGCCCTACAAAGATTGCGTACACACCATGACCGCCGATAATGGTAGAGAGTTTGCATGTCATCAGGAAATCGTAAAAGCACTGAACGCGGAATTGTATTTTGCCTATCCGTATAGTTCTTGGGAGCGAGGTGCAAACGAAAATGCAGTTTGCTCAATCGAGGCTCAACAATCGTCCTAAAAAGTGTTTAGCGTTCAGGCAGCCTGCTGTTATTTTTAAAGAAATGGCCGTGGTCGCTTAAAAATTGGCATATTGTCACCGGATGCGGTTTTTCCGGCCGCATCGGTGGTAAACAATAGCTACCATTGGCAGGTTTTATGGCTTTGTGGCAAACGGTTCTCTTTGGTGTTATCCATCGAAGTGGAATTGGCGACAATTTGTAGCCACCGAGGCAAGACGCATAGTTTCAGCTCATCAATAAACTGCTCTGATAATAGATAAGCGCCATTGAAAAGTTTTGAAAACACAAAGGACTGCCAAATGCCCTCCCAGAAAAGCTCAAAAATAAACACCTTTAAAACCTTATAAATTTTTTTACTCCATCATCATTTAGTGCTAAGTCACGTTTCAAAATGAGTCAAATGATGATCATAGGCAAAGTTTCCAAGACCATTACCATAAATGGAGCAATCAAGGAATTTATAACTGGCTGAGGATAATTTTGAAGAAGTTCACCTTTTTTAGACGGCTTTTCTTTATACAAAGTTTTCTGGCCTTCATTATTTCATCAATATTTGTGGTGGTCGTCTACCACAATATACACGCGTTGCTGGTTGAAGAAACCAGGGATTCAGCAGTTGAACAAGCCACTATTTTTGCTTCAAGCGATCATCTCAAACAGGCACTTAAAGACCATAACGTGGCAGTGATTGCAAACCTGGTGGAAAACATCAGAATGCCGTTAGGTACGGATTATGTCGTCGTCGCTGACAGTACGGGTAAGCGAATTTACAACACGGCGGGAGTTGGCATGGGCGTCACGATGCCTGCCTATCAAATCGTGAATGTACTCAAGGGAAAACCCGCCAGCTTTGTTGACTATAGTGATGAAGGGATCACCAATATTAAGTCGCGTGTTCCGGTCATGGATCATAACAAGGTGATTGGTATTGTTGCTGTAGGGATGTCCTATAAATTTGCGGTAAACCGGATCAGCAAATACATCATTATTGTGGTGGGTATCTCCGTATTCCTGTTCGCTCTACTTGTGACTTTCAGCCATTTTTTTGTGAGCTACCTCAACCGAAAAATGTTGCAAAAAAGTCCAACTCAAATTGAGGTCGCGTTTAATCTGTATGAATCCATGGTTAATTCCATTCTTGAAGGTGTGGTTGCTATCAACCCTTCTAACAACATTCTAGCAATGAACTATGCTGCCGAAAAATACCTTCATCTCGTTGATCTTCACGAAACGATGGTTAATCAACATATTTCTAAATATCTTTATCCAGCTGATTTTTTCCTGCAGCACAGTGAAGAGAATGTGGTTGATCAAACGCTTTGTTGTAATGGCGAACGTCTTGTCGCCAACCGGACACCATTTTATAGCAATCAAGGCAAATATCTGGGAACTGTCATTACGCTCAGACCAAAAACAGAGAAGGAAGAGCTAGAACAAGCGGTCAATGCGGCGATAGAAGATAAGAAAAACCTGAGGGCGCTCAGCCATGAGTTTTCTAATCAGTTAGCGGTTATTTCTGGTTTGTTGGCCGTGAATAAATATGACGAAGTAAAAGCATATATTCATAATGAACACATTATCAAAAAAAATGAGGTTGTACAGATCGCCCATTCTTTCAATGTTTCTATTTTGATTGGTCTGTTAATGAGTAAGATGAGTCGGGCCAGAGAATTGGGCATCGCGCTTGAAATCAGTCCATTATCAAACGTTCAAGCAGAACGACTATCGCTGAATGATAAAGAGCTGACATGCATCATCGGCAATTTTATAGATAATGCATTCGAGTCAATCATCCGTTCTCCTGGAGCAGAAAAGATCGTATCTATATTTGCCAATAACTTGGGAGATGAGTTGATAGTTGAAGTTTCTGACAGCGGTATGGGAATTAGTGAGGATAAAATCGAGTTGATATTCGAACGAGGCTATTCAAGTAAGAATGATGAAGAACACGGGATAGGCTTAAGTTTAGTCAAAGAAATCGTCGATAAAAATCACGGGCATATCATTGTCGAAGAATCGGAGTATGGCGGGGCAATGTTTACATTATTTATTCCCCAGTATAAACAGGCATGTGAAAATGAATCGAATTAAGGTACTAATTGTTGAGGATGTAAAAGAGATGTCAGGATTACTGTCTGAACACATCTCTAAACTATATTTCTTTGAAGTCATCGGTATCGCTTCAACGATCGCTGATGCGCAAGTGATGCTGCATCATTTTAAGCCAAATCTCATGCTGTTAGATAACTTTCTTCCCGATGGGACGGGTTTAGACCTATTACGGAATCTAAGGAAAAAGAACGAACAGGTTGATGTGCTCTTTGTCACGGCAGCGAACAATATCGAGACCGCTTTATGTGCAATGCGATACGGCGCATTCGATTACATGATCAAACCGTTTGCGATGGAACAGATCAATGACTCTTTAGAACGTTACTATAACTTCCATAAACATATCGCCTTAAGAAATGACGACAATGTAAACCAATCATTCATCAATAAGTTATATAACACACATATTTGTACAGATTCTCTGGGCCAGCACCCCAAAGGAATCGATGATATCACGCTTCAACGCGTTATATCTGTTTTTGATGATGGACAGGTGTATACCTCAGATGCTATCTGCAATAAAGCCGGTATCAGTAAAACAACGGCCAGAAGATATTTAGAATATGCGGTTGTCCGTGGCTTTTTATCTGCAAATGTTGTTCTTGGTAAAGTCGGTAGACCACAGAGGTGTTATCAAAAAGTTGTTAGATAAAAATATTTATTCACATGCATTGCTATATTATAAAGTCATCTTTGATAGATGACTTTTGTGATCTGATGCATCAGATTTTTAATTAAAACCTTTAATACCTTAATTACCTTTTAAAAAGTAAAAATAAAGCTTTTTTTCTCATTTCAGCTGCTCTCCATTCTTTATTATAAAAAAATAATAACATTAGTCGAAAGGATAAAAGATGAGCACAAATAATCTGGAAGGTATTGTCGAGCTTCATGTCCACTCTGCACCGGATATTCGGGAAAGAGCATATTCAGATCTGGAATTATCCGATGCTGCACGAAGCGTTGGGGCAAAAGCTGTTGTCATAAAATCTCATCATGGGACAACTATGAATCGAGCTTTTCTGGTCAATGAATATAACCGGAAAGTATACAACGAAAAAAAATTTACCATGTATGGTGGGATTGTTCTCAATTATGCTGTCGGAGGATTAAATCCGGTCGCTGTTGAAACTGCATTAAAACTGGGGGCAAAAATTGTCTGGTTGCCAACCATTCATGCCGATAATCAACTGGAAAAGCTAGGTAAATCAGGCGGTATTGTCTGTGTTAAAAATAATGAACCGGTTGAAAAACTCAAAGAAATTCTTGCATTAGTCAAAAAATATGATGTGACTTTAGCAACTGGACATTTATCGGCAGATGATATATTTGTTGTGGCCCGACACGCGAAAAATATGGGAATTAATAAAATTGTAATCAACCATCCAGAATTCTGGGTTGTTGGGTTATCGACACAGCAACAGGCAGCATTAGTCCGGGAATATGATGTCTATCTTGAGCGCTGTTATGCACAACCCATGGGCGGTGGTAAATATAAGAGTAACCTTGAGGATAATTATAATCTGGTGAATGAACTCGGCCCGGATAACATAATTATTAATACTGATGGTGGGCAGGTTGAAAATCCTCACTGGGAAGTTGCTTTTCAGCAAAGCATTGACTACCTAGCGGATAAGGGAATATCACCAGAAGATATTTATAAAATGACAAGAACAAATCCAGCTAAAGCTCTGGGCATTAACTAATAATTGGTGTTACTCATTATGACAAGTTTTATAATTATAATGGCTATTGCGGCATCGATTGCGCTGGGTTACAAAACTAAGATCAATACAGGCTTCTTTGCCATGGGGTTTGCCTATTTTATTGGTTGCTTTGTTCTGGATATGTCCGCTTCGGCAGTTATTAAAACATGGCCAATTAAAATATTTTTCATTATATTTTCTGTGTCGATTTTCTATAATTTTGCGATAAACAATGGCACGTTAGATAAATTGGCACAACACCTGTTATATCGAACCAGAAAGGTTCCGCAATTGCTTCCACTGGCAATTTTTATATCCGCGACCATCATTGCCGGACTTGGCGCCGGATATTACTCAGTATTGGCATTCTTTGGCCCTATCACTCTGATCCTCTGTGAGAAAACCAAGCTCAATAAACTAACTGGAATAATGGCCGTTAACTTTGGTTGTCTGGCGGGTTCCAATTTTATGACAAGTGCCAGTGGGATTATTTTCAGTGGATTAATTGAATCGGCCGGATATGCTCAAGATGCCTTTGCCTATACCTTCACTATTTTTTCAATTTCGGTTGTGATCCCTTTGATCGTGTTAACGACCCTTACGATTACCGGGCGTCATCAGATCGATACATCTAGTTTTTCATCGGTATTACCAGAACCTTTTACTAAGCAACAAGCATACATGCTTAAGTTAATTGTTCTGATGGTCGCTACCGTGCTTTTCTTCCCGATCATGCACAAAATTTTCCCGGGTAATGAGACTATTACCTTTATGAATTCCAAAATTAATATCGCTCTAATTGCCATTGTCTTCTCGATCATAGCGCTCTTAATGCGACTCGGTGATCAAAAAGATATCATTGCCAATGTGCCATGGCCGACGATGATTATGATTTGTGGGGTTGGCATGCTCATTTCTATTGCGATTAAGGCGGGTACTATAGAACTACTGGCTAACTGGATTAGTGGAAATATACCGAACCTGTTTGTGCCAGTCGTGCTTTGTCTGGTTGGTGGTTGTATGTCGCTGTTTGCCAGTACGTTAGGGGTCGTTGCACCAGCACTATTCCCGATTATTCCTGCAATTGCACTGTCTACACAACTTAATCCTGCGATTCTGTTTACTACAATTATTATCGGTGCACAAGCGACCTGTCTTTCACCTTTCTCCTCAGGAGGGAGTCTTATCCTGAGTGCCGAAAGGGAAGAACACAAAGATGTATTGTTTAATCAGCTACTGTTTAAAGGTGCCCCTTCAATTCTGTTTATATCTACACTGTTCTGCATGGCGATCAGCGCTATGCTCTGATTCACCTAATCGATGAGATGAAATTGCCCTGATGGTTTGACCGTCAGGGCGCGTCGGTTCAAAGTGTAAATATGAGTACTAGTCGCTAAAATCAAATTCAACATAAGTACTAAAAACCATCGTGTTTTAATTAGGTACACCACGATCACCAGCAATATGCATAGTCATGCCGGAGCTTGATAACTTCCATTCAATCGATTTGATCCGCCATTGAGGCTCGTCTTCTCGGTCGCCAAACCCACTGAGCTGGACATATCCTTCAGCGACCATTGCCATAAAGTCACTCTGGCCATCCATCGTAATTGCTAACGAATCACTGCTACCTTGAGCCGTTTTAATGCGAGCTTGGGCAGCGGCTTGTGCTTCGGCTTGATTGGGGTAGGTGTATAAAATTCGATACACCGGCTCGCCACTGCCAATGCTAACTTGTTCCGTGTTGCCAGTTGCTACATCATGATACGTCGCAATCACGCGCTTCACATTCCGGCGACTGCTGAATCGGCACTGCCATGTTTTAACATGCCCTGACGATAGCTTAAAAACTGGCATCTTACTGCCGGATGCAGTTTTTCCGGCCGCATCGGTGGTAAATAATAGATAACCATTGGCGGGTTTAACGACCGCACCATACTGCTGGGCGATACGGGTCAGCAATGCCATATCGCTTTCATTAACCTGATCAATATGAGCAATGGTTCGAGTAGCCATATCGGGGCTCACTTTAGGGGTCAGGTCATTCTCCTTGGCAATAGTGGCCACTAAGCTACTCAAAGTCACTTCATCCCAACTGCGAGTTTTATGGCTTTGCAGCAAACCGCTCTGTTTGGTGTTATCCATCGGCGCGGCATTAGCAACAATTTGCAACCGTCTTGGCGGGCCGCTTAATGTCAGCTCATCAACAATAAATCGCCCTTTATCGACGAGTGAACCATTAAACCCTAGCGAGAAATTCAACACCGCCCCTTTAGGAGGCGTGACCGCACTGACAGGAAGAACTATATCAATAGTAAGCTGGTCTGATTTTTTCCCCGCGTTATCGCGCAAACTAATACTGAGCAAATTGTCCCAGATCGCCTGAGTGATATCTTTGCCATCGGCATGCAATGAGAACTGCGGCTGATAGTTCAATCCCATAACGCAGTCCCCTGCGCTACTGGCTCAGCCAAATCAGGCAAAATAATGTCAATCCCTGCGGGAAGTATAACGTTATATTCAACTAATCCCGGATTCACATCATAAACGTCCATTATCGCCGAGGAACGGCCATAATAATCGTGACAGATTCGGTCTAGTACATCCCCGTCACGGGTTCTGTAAATCGTCGCCATAATAGATAAGCTCCATTGAAAAGTCTTGAAAACGCGGGGATCCACCACGAACAAAGCGGCGGTTAGTTTCCTGTATTTTCTGAATTGCCCAATATCCTAATTTGTCACCGTCACCGCTGATCATCAGCAAAGGCTGGCCCTTGTTGGCCAAACTCACCAGCTTTTGGATCTGCTGGGTTCCGACCGAGCGATACGTTGTGGCGACAGTACCATTCAGGGAAATACTCGGGGCTTGCTGCCCCGTATATTGCAAAATATCCCGTTTTCCCACGCGAGAATTGGCCTTCCAATGCCAACCATAGTTTCGTGACAGGCTGTTATAAGTAGCGGTATCCACTGAGAAGTGAAAACGACCTAGAGAGAGCATCGGTTGCGACATCGTTAAGCCTCCGGAAAATCATAAAGTGCGGCGCCATCAGCCTCAGCAAAACGGCTATAAACAGCATCACCAACCTGTGCTGGCGATTGCCCGGGCGCAGCAACCACCGTAATGCCACCGACATTAACCTGACGAACATGCGAAGTCTGCGAGCCTTGATAGACGTGTTGCAATGCGGCCTTGGTCCGTTGAGCCCCTTGTGACATCCCAGTGCTATTGGGTGGGTTGACCGCTGCAGTTGCCGCCGCAGCGCCAACCAGAGTCCCCGCCATGACGGCAGCATTCACTCGAGCGACGCGGCGCATCGTCTTACCTATTTTGCTAGGTTCAGCTTTGGGGGTTTTGGGAGGTTCTGGCTTTTGTTGCGCTGAATCTTTGCTTTTCCAGAACGCCAGTTTACCCACCCATGATTTTATCTTGCCGAGTTTACCTTTTACCCAGCCAAATCCTTTTTTGAAGATCCCTGTAATCTTGTTCCAGAGTTTTTCAAAATACAGTGTCAGGGGTTGGAAGCTAGCTTTCACTTCTGCCAGCGGGGCCCAACTCAGCAAAGATTTTACCGCGCCCCAACCGGCTTTAAAGAGCGCTGTCACATTGGCCCACAGACCACTGAAATAATCACTGAGCGCTCCCCAGTTGTTCAGCACTAAACCCAGCGGCGTCCAACCAAAGAGGGTTTTAACGCCTGCCCAGAAGTGAGTAAACACGGAGGAAATATTGGTCCACAACTCATTAAAATAACCAGTGATTGCCCCCCAAGTCGATTGAATGGTTGCGATCGGTGACCAACTAAATAAGGATTTTACCGCGCCCCAACCGGCTTTAAAGAGCGCTGTCACATTGGCCCACAGACCACTGAAATAATCACTGAGCGATTCCCAGTTGTTCAGCACTAATCCCAGCGGCGTCCAACCAAAGAGGGTTTTAATGCCTGCCCAGAAATGAGTAAACTCTGAGGAAATATTGGTCCACAAGCCACTGAAATAACCAGTGATTACTCCCCAGGCCGATTGAATGGTTGCGATCGGTGACCAACTTAACACCGCCTTAATCACGCCAAAGGTCTTGGGAAAAGCGCTCTTGAACCAGTCCAATGCACCATGAAACCAACCGACCACCGTATCCCAGTGGCGATACAGCTCAACACCAGCGAAAACAAGCCCGCCAACCACAGCGGTCACGACACCGATCGGATTCGCTTGCATCACCAAATTAAAGGCCGCCATCACACCTTGCGCTTCTCTGATACTTGTCATCGCGCCTTGTAAGACCGTTCTAAAGCTAAATAGCCCGGCGACGAGTCTGCCAGTGAGCAGCGATGCCATCGCAAGCCCTACCGTCTGCCAACCGCCCATAAACTGGACAACACGATTAATGCCCTGCCCCAACGTGAGTAGCGCCGACACAGTGAGCTGCGCCCCTTGAGCCAAACTTTTGAAAAAACTGACCAGCTGTGTTTTATTGTTTTTGACAAAGTTAACCAACAAACCATTCAGTTGATTTAAGCTCCCAGACATTGCGCCCCCCACGATCCCAGAAATCTCCTGCCAGCCACTACTGACCACGGTACGCAAATTTTTAAATGCATGGTTATAACGAGTTGCGCCGGATGCCCCTTGATGGGTTAACAAGTTGAATTTGGACTGTGTCTGCAGCAAGTTATCCAGCCCTTTGTGAGTGCTGCGAATATAGCCGATGACTTGATCGCCGCCACTGCCCAGTAACATCTTGGCAAGGTCCCCCGCCTGTTGCTGGCTTTTGACCTTTTGCAGGCGTTTCATGACCACTTCAAACTGCTGAGCGGCATGCATACCCGCCATCATTTTGGGGGATATATCCAGTTTCCCAAATGCAGCAGCCATTGGGCTCTTAGTCCCTTGAGCTTGAAACTCGGCGTATTTATGGCTGAGTTTGGTCATCATAGTGCTGATGTTCGCACCAAACACTCCGGCCTGTTTGGCTACACCATTCCAGGCCTGGAACTGTGACACATTCATTCCCTGAGCATGCGCCAATTTTGCTATCGCGGCTGTTTGTTGGTTGGTGTGGGTTATCAGCCCACCGAGCGCCGTCGCGGTATTCCAAATGGAGCCTATCGCCGTACTACCTAATTGGGTTGCACGTTTAAAGCCAGCACCGATCTCCTGACCTTGCCCTGAGGATTGAGCACGCTTGGTCGCTTGCTCAATCTGTTGACCAAGAGTTTGATACTGGCGCGCTAGCAAAGAAACATCCGCCCCCGCTAACTTGCTTTGTTTGATGTGTGTCGAGAGCTTTTTCTGCTCTTGGGTGAGCTCTTTCACGCTCTTATTGGCCGTTCCCATCGACTGAGTAATGGTACTGCCTAACTGGGTAAATGAGCTGCCCACCGTCGCCCCGAGGGACGCGACGGTTGTTAAATTTTGGGTCAGCATGAACGCTCCTCTTGGGGAATAATTTCAAGGAAGGTGATAAATTGTTCGGTTGATAATTCCAGCAGCGTATCCAACTGCCAGCCGGTGTAATGGGCCAGTGCTAGGAGCCCTTGGTCGATGTATTGACGCTCGACCCCGAGTCCTGCTTTTGAAAACCCATGATGATTTGCTGCCCCGCAACATAGTCCATCATATCCAGTTCATGGATAACGCCTTGCTCGACATCACTGAGTAATGCCATCAAAGCAATCTCTTTGTCAGCATCCGCTTGGTTTTGTTTATCGGCAATCAGGTTATCCCGCACTTTCGGGCGACGAAACTCAAGCGTGGTATATTCTTTTTCATTAAAAGTGACTGGAAACTGCAGAGTCAAAACTTCGTTCTTCACTGGGTAAGCCATTGATAATTTCCTTAACAATAAGATAAAAAAGGCTGCCGAAGCAGCCTGATAGCTCAAGAGTGTTATAAAATGGATTAAAACAGCTTCATGGCGCTGCGGATCTGCTTCAGCGTATCGACATGACCGAACGAACGGACATGATTCACCGGGTCGATTTCCACCAATTTGACATCTGCCCACACCATTTTGTAATAGTTAAGCTTCATCGTAACTTTCATTGCTTTATCGCGCTGTGAACCACTATCTTGCGCATCGCGTTCAATTTTAGTGATAAGCCCGCGCATGGCTTCGGAACATTCAAAGGGAGTTCCTTGAGCATCGGTAAATACTGAACGCACCGATAGTGATGTGTTTTTACCCGTTTGAAAGCCAAACAACGGCATGATATTGGGATCCAAACCGTAAATAGACAACGAGGTCTCCATCGGATTCATCCCGTCGTCTACCGGGATTGGCATATCCATATCGCCCGCGGAAAAATCCACGGTTTTCACTTCTAATACAGGCGGTGTGTAGTCTTTACAATTGCCGGCTTTGCCAACACCATCAACCCACACGGCCCAGCTTTTTAACAGATGATCTGCTGCCATTAGTTAAATACCTCTTCGATATAGTCCCCATTGAGGCGACTGCGGAAAATAATATGCTCAGCAGGGAACGGCGGCTCAAAGTCAAAATCAAAGTAAGCCAGTCCCTGTTTCACGGTTGCGGATGAATTTAGATCGGGGTCAGCCGAACATTTACCGTCGTAAATTGCGCCTTCGGCTTTTAACTGCCGCAGGTAATCATTAACGCCTTCACAGACCTCATCAAAGTAGGTCTTGGTCAGGTTGCGGTCGACCGCCCACAGGTGATTGAGTTGAATTGAATCATTAATCATATCTGCGGTACGCACAGTCTGTTCAAACATCCATTGGCGATCATCCGAGCAATTGCGGTTGCCCCAAAAACGAAAGCCATTCTGTTGGATCACGGTGCTCACATGGTTTTCATTGAGCATGTTGGCGGTGGTATTAGGATCATCCAAGGTCCAATCAACCGCTTGCGCTGTGCCGACAATCCCGTAAATTTCCTGATTGGATTTCGACCACCAGGCTCCTTTTTCAGCATCAATACGTGCTCGCAATCCCGCGGCACGCGCCGATAGCGGACGGTTGACATTTTTTGCCAAATCCTCATCAAACACGGTGACCCAGGGCCACATCAGCTCACAGCGTTTGTCATATTTACGCTGCCGTTTAATAGCATCGGTATAGCTCGCGCCCTGCTCACAATCAAAGTAAGCGACTGCGCGCAGTCGAGCGGCTTGGGTTTGCATCTCGGCAGCCACCGCATCATATTGGCTAAACTCGGGGGCAATTAAGATCCGCGGTTTATAACCGGTCTGAGTCTGCGCCGATAACAACACTCGCATCCCTTGGATGATATTGGCCTGAGTTTCGGCATCTGAGCTGCCTTCGGCCACTCGCACAACAATTACCAGTGCACCGGTTTGATCAAAGATGTCATCAAACGCTTTATACAGCGTGCCAGCTTTGCCAAGTTGATTAACCTGTTGCTGACTACCAGCCACGGCCACTGGGGTATTCAAGGGGAAGGGTTCATCGCGGCCACCACTGAGATAAGCCTCAGCGTCATTGACCACAATCCCCTCACCAGTTCCCAGTGCTTTTACATTCACTAACGCAGCTGCATCGGTATTGGCAACAATCACCGCCTGCACATCGGACGCAGTCGAGCTGAGCGCACTGTCACCGTCGGTGGCAAGATGAACGGTAATTTTCTGGCCCACCACCGAGACACCCAACTCAGCATTGGCAGTGCCCGGATCCACAAACGTCACACTGATAGCATGGCCACCAGTACCGGCCTCAATAGCAGTAAATAACAAACCATCGTTAATCACTGCACTCCCTTTTTGTAAACTGGCAGCGGTCGCTCCGGCACTATCCGGCGCCGTCCCTACCAGTCCAATGACGGCTGTCTTAACCGTTTGAATGGAGCGAGAGCCACTATCGACTTCAATGACTTCGACACCATGGAGAAATTGCGTCATAGCTAATTCCTATGTTTGGAGTAATAAAAAACCCGCTCGAAGCGGGTCATGATTGGGGTTAAATTAAGTTAGTACAGATTATTTGCCGGTGAACTCACCGGGAGCTTTGGGCCATTGCACCTTAAATGGGAACCCCTCTTGCTCAGGCACATTACGCAGCGCCACACGATATTGCCGCCACGCGTTGGCATCTTTGCCGGCATCTTCGAGGCGGTTAATCTCACGGCTGACGCGGTCGGCAATAGCATCACGCTCGGTGCGAACACTAGAAGCTTTTACCGGACGTTCTAAGTCTTGCGAATATTCCCATTTCCCTGATTGAGCATTCCAGAGACTGAACTCTTCTGGCTTTTGCAATGTCCAACCCTCGGGCACTTCCCCTAAATCGGTGACCATTTTGGACTGCGTGTAATCAGTGATGTCATAGATGGTTTGGTCTCGGTGATCTTTCTTCTGACTCCATGCCCCATCAGCAAAGACGGCGATCATGCCATCGGTACTCTCTGGTGGGACAATCACCGTGGCATTGGCCGAGATTAATGGGTTGTCCATATCCAGTGGATTTACATCGGCTTCACCGGCTCCCTGATAGGCACCAGTAGTCGCATCATAGTGATAGATTGTATCGGTCATCTTAATTCCTAATATTTAATGCAAGCCAGTAAGGCAATGTTGCGAGGCCGGGTTTCAGTGCCTCCGGTTGAAGTCGTGTTTTTATAGTATCTATCATGACTCCCCCCAGCAATGCCATCCGAACCTAAGTTGCTCGATGAGTGACCCACTCTGTGATAATGCGATTGAATGGCCTGCGCCTGATAACTCCCGATGGTTCGACTCGAATCAACCCCGCGCCCATCATCCAAAAATCGTAAAAATTCCCCACGCAAATCAGGCACCGTAAACGTACTCGAACCATCGCCAGAACCAAAATTCCCAATGTCTTTGCTCTTTTCGTCCACTAAATTGCCACTGGCTTGCGCATAGGCCCACAATTTGGCATAAGTGCTTCGAGAAAGAGACGCGCCATTGGCTTTCAAATACCCTGATGGTGCAGTTGTGGCTGGCACTAGAATTATCTGACCAACGGTTGCTTGCGGATTGTTCGAAAGATAACTACCAATCACGCTATTAAAACGCGATTCATTCAAATACTGTGAATGCGGATCACTGGCCCTGACGTGGGCCGCATCTTTAGTATCCGCATAACTTTTGGCTGATGACTCGGCGGCATTGGCTTTACTGCTTGCATCCGTATTGGCACTCGATAAGACTTTGGCATCTTGTGCATCAGCATAGCTCTTAGCTTTACTCAGCGCTGTATTCACGGCACCGTCAGTATGGCTATTGGCACTTTTTAATGTCGCAGCATCTTGCGTATTCGCATAGCTTTTAGCAGCCGCCAATGCTTGAGCTTGTACTATATTGTCTTGCTGAGATGCATAATTTTTAGCACTCGACTCTGCTGCACTGGCTTTACTGCTTGCATCAGTCTTAGCACTCGCTAACATTTTCGCATCTTGGCTGTCGGCATAACTTTTAGCATCCGCTAGTGCCTGATTAGCCTTTTTCATTGCATCCGTCGTGGCGGCCGTTTGGTAGCTTTTATCCTGAGTATCCACATAGGTTTTCAAGCTATTGTCTTGCGCCTGTGCATAGTTTTTCGCGGCCGACTCTGCGGCATTGGCTTTATTGCTCGCATCGGCTTTGGCACTGGCTAACATCTTCGCATCTTGGCTGTCCGCGTAGCCTTTAGCATCATCGAGTGTCTGGTTGGCCTTTTTCGTCGCATCCGCTTTGGCGGCGGTTTGGCCAGCTTTATCTTGAGTATCAACATAGGCTTTTAAACTGGTATCTTGCTGACTGGCGTAGTCTTTAGCCTGCTGCAAAACACTGGCATCCTGTTGGTTGACATATTCTCGGGTCGCCAACACGACGGATGGATCAATTTTCAACTCAACACTGCTGGCTGAACTCACTTCCAGCACGATTCGAATGGTCTGAGTCCGACCACTTCCTTCACTTAACAGCGGTTTATAAGTCTCTGGAAAGTTGCCCACGGCAATCAGATCGCCAGCGGTATCAAACAGCCCCACTTCCCGAATCGTCCATCCACCGATCTCAGGCGGTAACACTTGCTCACAGATAACCCAGTTTGGATTATCAGGATCGATGGTAATGGAGTTGAGGGGTTTGCGGCGCAATGTATGCACAAGTGACGTTTGCGACTGATTCGGTGTCACCGCCTTACCGCCGCCATCACCCACTGCCATTTCGGTAATCTCGATGGTCGTACCCAATGCCGTCGCATTTGCCAGCTTAGCGGCGCCAACCGTGGTTAGAATAGTAAAAAATTCATTCATGAGGATAAATACTCACTGTATCAATGGTGTGATCAGAGCCGCCAGAATAGATGCTTCCGGTGACCGTAATTGTGCCTGGTGCATACGGGTAAACCACCACGGTCTCCCCGGTATAACAGCAGGCCCCGACAGAAATAGAGCCGTTACTCTGAGCTTGAATATCGAGCCCCATCAGCTCCGCCCGTAGTGGTTTTGCATCAAAGATTAATTTGACCATCTGCTCATACATGGTATCGGTAATCCCTTTATCCTTGACGCCAATGACCAGCGAAAAAGTATAAGGATCACCACGCGGCGAAGTTTGAAACCACTCAATCACCTGAATTAAAAACCCCAGTGGCTCGACCACGCGACGGATGGCCGCTTTGGTTCCTTTATGCAGGTGAATAAAAAAAGCCGCTTCAATCGCGGCTCTTTTTTCATCTTCACGCCAGTTTTCATCCCAACGGTCGACTGAGAAGCTCTGAGCCAGATAGGGTAAAAACTGGGATGGACAACGCTTGGGATCCCAGATATCCCGAATCGGCACCGCCAGCTCCGGCGTCATCGCATCTACGAACGCTTTTTCCAAAGCGGTGGCATTCGGCGGCAAAAGCTGTTTAGCTGTCATCACCGCCTCCGTTTTTTAATTGAATTTGCGTGCAGAAACTGGCCTGTTCTTTACTGAGCACAATATCTTTGGCCGGCGCCGTTAATTCCACATATTGCACCCCGGCAACACTCATCGCCGCAATAATGGCACTACGCCGAATATTGCGGCCTAAGCGAGACAGACTACTCACATAAGTCTGTAGGGCTTGACGAGCTGCATCCATGATGGGGCTCTGTCCGGGATCATCCTGCATATAAAGCGTGGCGGTGATGGAGTATTTCACGACCGCCGCTGATTGGACGATCACCTCATCGGTAAGTGGCCTGACCTCTTCGGCATTGAGCGCCTGCTCCACAGCCTTGATCTGCTCATCACTGGCGTGACCATCCCCTTCACGGGATAATAAGGTCACTAAAACTTGCCCGCGACTGGGCATGATTGCGCTCGCATCAGCAATGCTTGGGTCAGCAGAGAGAGCATGAAATTTATACGCCTGTTCAGGGCCTGCCACTGATAACCCTTCAAAAGCCAATAACACCCGCCGCCGCAGATCATCGTCCGACTCATACACTGCTTGAGTCGGTGGAATCGTGTGATTATCTGCGGGAGTGATGAGTTGGCGCTGCACATCATAGCGAACCGCAATTTGGTCTAAATCACTGCCAGTGGCCAGGGCCAGCATCACCGCTTTAGCTGCTTCATTAACGCGTTGGCGGTCTTTCATACGAAAGTAAGCAGCAACTTCAAATGCCTTATAAATTGGATCCGACTCCAGCAAAGCATCAAAGGTTGAATTTTGCACTCGATAACGCGTGAGCATCTCCTCTAGCACCTGCTCATAATCCAGTTCCTCTAACAGTGAGGGGGCCGGCAACGTCGATAAATCAGAAATACTCATTGAATTTCTATTCCTTCCATTGTGATCGGCTCACCATTGGGTCGATATTTACCCGTAATGGATAATACAAATTGCCCTCGGGAAGCCGAGGTCACTTCAATTTTCTCAACTGCGATCCGCGGCTCCCAGTTGGATAAGGCATCGACAGTATCGGTAAAAATATCCAATCGCGTCGCCATATTCATGGGCGCATCCACATGCGCATACAGATTGCTACCATAGGTTCGGCGCATCACTCGTGAGCCAACGGGTGTGGTTAAGATGTCCATAATGGACTGTTTTAAATGATCAATCCCCGAGAGCGTCTTCCCGGTATATCGGTTCATTCCCTGCATTTAGCCCCCTGCAAAAACGTTGCTACTCCCGGCAGCCACCAAGCTGCCACAATCCACTCGGTCACCAATTCGGCCTAGCGCTTTGCCATTGGCAAATACACTGCCAGAGCCACTGGCTAGCGTTCCGCTGTGACAAGTTGGATGCGAATTACAATGCACGCTCCAACCATCCCCTACACGGTGGACCGCGATACCGTTACAAAAAACAGTGTTACTTCCGCCCGTACTATTGCGTGGCGGAAAATCCCCATGGCCGGTACCACCATCGCCTTTACGTGTGACTGCTGGCATTGAAATACTCCTCTAGTAAAGCGCGCCCAGATGAATAATCGTGGCGCACTGTCATCGTCCAGCTCTGTTGCTTTTCATAGTCCTGCTCGCTGCCAGTGAGCGAATCAATAAAGTGGATCTGGGCGGTGACGGTCAGTATGTAATCGCGCTGGCCATCACGCGTTGGATGAAAATCATAGAGATCCATACCTGCAGGCAGCGCCTCCCAACGGCTCACTTCAAGCAGTTGTTTGCCGTCTCGGTAACGCAGATAGTCAGGATGAAATAAACCACTAAGAGCATCAGCCGTCAGATGCACCCCGCTTGCCACATTGCAGGTGACGGTAAAAACCGACTGAGCGGGTGTAATCATCCATTGATAAGCACTGATGGTCTCCCCTGCCAAAGGGATATAAGCAAGCTGCTTATCCACAGTCTCACTATCCATAGCCATCACTAGCTGGTTGTTTGTGGGTGTCCAAGTCATTCGTTTAAGTCAATCCGTGCTGCTTTAAGTTTCATATTCCCGGTGGCCGAAAGCGTGATATCACCACCGGCCTGACAGCTAAGATTGTTGTCGCATTGCACCGAGACATCCCCTTTGACCATGACACTCAGTTGATGGGTTTTGCGGTTATAACGAGTTTGTGTGCCATCGGCATATTGAGTGACATGCTCATCAGCAGAAGTGCTGGGCGGCGGACTTTGACTGTCGAGCATCGCTGGCAATACCACGCCGGCGCTGAGCTCACCACTTTGTGATAAAATCAGGCACTGCTCGCCAACAGCCAGCGGCTCCCAGTCGGTTCGTGACTGACTGGAAGCGCGCCCACCTACCCAAGGTAGCCAGGTGGTGGTCGCCCTCGGCGCATATTCAACCCGAACGCGAGGCGGTGTCTGGGTGAAATCCACACTGTGAACTCGCCCTTTGCGAACCAAATTGCTCAAGCGCCGTTGAATATCCCGTAAAATCTGACTCTCATCACTCATCAGTCGGCTCCGGAATCACTTGCTGGTAATCGTCCTTATGGCCAATACCAATATCAGGACTCACACCGACCCGCACTTTCGTTGGGGGAGTACCTTCGGTCTCAAACAGATTCTGACCAAAATCAACGCTATGTTGGTAACGAATCTCCCAAACCGCCTTATCCAAAGTATACGGCTGTGCGCAAACCACTTGGGCAGGATGGAATGGCATATTAAGAGTGCTATCTGAAATAGCACAGGTCAGCTCGGCCGCACCGTTACGCACAGTACGTCGATAATCCTGTGCAAATTGGCTCTCGACGACTAGGATTTGAACATCTAAACATAAACTGGTTTGCCCACTATGCGGGCCATTGTTCGCCACATGCCAACCAGCAATATTAATAAATGCATATGGCGTCTTAATCGGGACAATTTGTTGCCGATAATCATGGGCTGATTTAAGCCATGTACAGTGCTGAGTCAGGTAGTTGGCCAAGTTGTCACAGTATTGATCTAATAAGGGTTGTTGCTCGCTCATGAGTCTATCCATATAGCTAGTCGACCTCGAGGGTCGGGGGATCACGGTAAACCAAGATTGTTAGTCGTATTTTGAAATCACATCTTTCATTTTGATGGGCAGTCTTATAATCGCCGCCACAAGGCGAGCGAAGCCTATTAAGATAGTTCACTGCCCAGTGATTCAATCGCTATCCAGTCGCCATAAAAAAGCGGGGCGAACCCCGCAAGCACAGAACAAAACTGTCGTGGATATTGTTTATTAAATGTCAGTTTTCCGCCCCTTTATGCGTGACACTACAAAGTTATAGATCACAATAGAGGTCACAATCAGGGTGACAATATCGCCAGCCTGAAAATGGAACTGGCCATGAATCAATTGATCAAAAGAGGCCGATAACAATGACTTCGCAAAGCTACTGTTTTGCACACTCTGAGATAAGGCAATCCCAGAGGATACATTCGAAACAGTTTGGCTTACTTGGCTTGTGTGGCTTGCCATTGTCTTAAGCTCCGTTTATCGGCATTACAGCGTTGCAGTGCTGCTTGTAAATCTAGTCCGTAATAGACAAGAGCATCGTTCACTGCGGGGATGCTCGGTGGTTTGGGGTCAACGGTCGGCTGAATGTACTCTCTCGGCGGCAGAATTTTTTCGTACTTTGTTTGGACGATCACCTTCTCTATAGGTGGATGTGCCGAGCAAGCGGATAACAGCATCGGGAACACGAACCATAGACCACGATTTAACTTTTTCATCGGTTTTTTTCAGTCCTTCCAGTTGCTCCGCAAGCTCAGCGAAATGGGTACGCTGCGCGACCAGTTGCTTGTTCCTGTGGAGCAAGATCTGTTCGCGGCGTTGGATCTCTTGTTTAAGGGCGTGGTTATTCGCCTCTGAACTTGATAACGATTGTGCCAACTCATCACGGTTGACCATTAATGTCTGAATATCTTTATGGGCTAAGCGCAGATCCGTCTGTAATCCACCAAGTCGCCATTGCTGAAAGGCAGCAAATAACGCCAACCCCAGGCAACCCCATATGGCTACTTTACTCACGAGATAGCTCCTCATATATCTGCCGAATTTTAGGCGCGTAATGGAGCGTCTCGTTCGGGTCTTTCATCACCTTTGGTAAACACGCCATAATCGGTTGATATAAAGATGGATCACCACAAGCTTTTTGGGCCTTCAATATCCATCCACAACCAACGTTGTAACACGCCAACGCCAGGTTATAGCGGTCAGTTTCAGGCCGTGGCCAATGCCAGACATAACGTAATTTAGCCATGTAGTAGGCCCCGGCTGGAATGGCTAAACGCACATCAGTTGGCTGACCGTGAAATCCGAGCGCCTGCGTCGTTTCAATCCAGGTCTGCGGCATAAATTGCGCAATTCCCTTAGCTCCCACGGCGCTTTGGGCCTTAGGGTTTAATGAAGATTCCTGAATCAGTTGGGCCTTATAAAGCAACCAAGGCTCATAAGGAAGATAATGCCGAGCGGCCTTCTTAATGCGCCAGTCGTAAACGCTATGCCATGCCGATAGCGAAGGCGAGGAATACAGCAAGGCAGCGCATGCCAAAATACAGGCCCATGGCAATCTGGTGATATTTATCATCAACACGGCTCGACCATTGGTAAAATGTCAGGTGACTACTGCGATCAAAAAAACGCAAGGTGAACCACGCCAGTAACACCACGGTTCCAGAACGAATCAGGCTAATCACAAAACTGACGAAGGATGCAAAAATAGGATTGTGGTGAAAAAACCAGGCAAGCACACCAATCGCGGCCAAACCTACACCACAACTCAAGCCAATCAGCGCTTGACGGGAGGCTAATAATGTCGCCCCTTTAGATAACAATTTCATAGGTTCACTCTATTCGGATACAAAAAAGCCCATAAATCAAAATTTACAGGCTTTTAGTCATACTCATCAGCAGGTTAGATAAACAATGCGTGGGACGTTCACAAATTGCAAGCCACTCAAAACAAAAAACAGCGATTTGCTCTATTCAGATACAAAAAAGCCCGTAAATCGAAATTTACAGGCTTTTAGTCCTACTCATCAGCAGGTTAGATAAACAATGCGTGGGACGTTCACAAATTGCAAGCCACTTAAAACAAAAAACAGCCCAAAAGGCTGCTTTTAAAAAAAGAAAGCATCGGAAATAAGGTACTAGCTTTTAACTTTTGGGGCTTTTGCCATCACTTCTTGCTGTGATTTGATTGAAGAATCAATCAAACGAGTATTGTGATCGTCTTTCGGTACCCGAATATAGCACATGGCTTTTTATGAAAATAAAGCGACATCAACAGGCGATCTGGTACTGCTGACGAATATTCGAACAGACATTTTCAACCACCATTAAAGCATCGGTTGCCACGGGTTTGAGCTGTTCGACCGTCTGTTCCACATAAGCTTGATAATCACGACTATATGCTGATGCACTGACTCCAATAGTCGCGGCGATTTCCGTATTAGAGACCATGGCTTGAGGGTCATTCAGCTCTCGTCGGCATTTAATCATAACAACATCGACCAACAGAGAAACTCGTCTGATTTGCTTTAAACTTTTCCCCCAATTGGGATTAAGCTCCAGCATCTGGCGGTAAATAAATTGTGCAGTTCGCTCAAGGTATTTGCCCTGCACATCATCAGGGGCAAACATCACCATCCCAATATCCAGTTGTTTCTTAGGCAAAGCTAAAATCGCATGTTTCACTTTGGCTAACTCACCTTGCATCACATCCCAAGTAATACCGCTACTACCATCACCAGAACGAGAACGAATCGAACAAAAAGCATCATGCCAAGCTTCAATCGGATTATTCAACATATGCCACCTCTTTATAAATTATTCGCGTAATAGATGATATAAATATAAGTGGAACACTCAATAGCAAAATAATAATAATCTAGCCATGCAAGTGATTTTATTTAAATTTCATAAAGTGAAGGCTCAACTTTTATTATCCCATTACTGATTAATTTGTAAAAAAGATCACAATAACTAAAGCTTAATGATGTAATATACATTTACATATAGCGAAGAGATTAACTTATAATGAAAAATATTATTTGTTGTTGTGATGGAACATGGGATAGGTTAGATCAAGAAACAGGGGATATTTTATCACCGACCAATGTGGTGCGAATCTATAATGCACTATCACCAGTTGATGACCATGGAACCCAACAAGTCAAATATTACCACCCCGGTGTTGGAACAGGTCATAGTATCAAACAGAAACTTCTTGGTGGTGGATTAGGCGAAGGGATCAATCGAAATATCAAAAGTGCCTATCGCTTTCTTTGTGAAAACTACCAAGAAGGGGATCATATCTATTTATATGGCTTTAGCCGTGGCGCATATACGGTACGCTGTTTAGCGGGATTCATTACAAAATGCGGACTGCTGAAAACTAAGCAATTAGATGACTCAGACATATGGCATAAAATAGATAAAGCCTTTTCATTAGGGTATAGAAAAAACCAACCACTTGCCAACTGGAGTAGCAATGGGGAGTTTACCACTAATATCGAAATTTTCTTTATTGGGGTATGGGATACGGTTGGCTCGTTGGGCATTCCTGATGAAATGGGTATTTTAAAGCTATTTGATAATCCGCAAAAATATTATTTTTATAATACCCAACTCAGTAAAAACATTAAACATGCCAGACAGGCCTTATCCATCGATGAAAAGCGAAAAACATTTCAGCCAACCTTATGGGATGAAACACAGGCAAAACAAGACCATGTAGACCTCGTGCAAAAATGGTTTCCGGGGGTTCATACCGATGTGGGTGGCGGCTATCCTGAAACAGGACTATCCGATTGCACCCTCATCTGGATGATTCGTGAATCAGAAGCTACAAATTTAAACTTTGAGCTAAAAATGACAGAGCAAATCCATCCAAACAGCTTAGCTCCGAGACATGATTCATGTACTGGGATATTTAAGCTACTCGAAACAAGGCCCAGGAGTATTCCAAACTTTATCAGCGAATCCAGTCAATACTCTGAATTTGCTTTAGCGCGATATTCTACTCCCCCCATCTCTGATGCCCCTTATCATTTAAATCACACAATCTATCCACAGGGAACATCGATGAGTATTTATGCCGACCAGCAATGGAATGAAACGGGGATCTGGCTAGAAAAAGGAAAACACTATTCGTTTCAGGCCATTGGCACATGGAAAGATAACAACTTAATTTATGATGCCAATGGGAAGAGCGACCATAAGTTTCACTTTCAAAAAATAGTTCACTGTATAATGTCAGCCATTGGCAAACTTAAATCTCTTTTAAAGAAACTAGAAAGAAATCCATCAGCTTATATCCCAGGCACCAAACGAAATGAAAAATCCCCTTGGTTTAGTCTGATAGGTTCAGTTGCTTGTAATTTAAAGCCCGCCAATAATCCCCATCTATTAGGTAATCATGAGACATTTCTCATTGGTAATCGATTAGATGACTTCACTCCTCAGAAATCAGGCTATTTTTATGCATATGCCAATGATGCATGGAATTTCTACTTTAATAATCATGGTAGTGTTCGCCTTGAAATAAAAATTAAAGAATAGATAAAGGGTGCATTTATAATTTTCTAGATGCACCTAAGCTGTTCGACATAACATCTAATCACTTATTTCAATATTTATAATAATGCAAAGCATGGCCCATCATCTTGCAAAATTAAGACACAATTAACCTGCAATTTTAAATGAAAATTGCATTCGTTAACATCAGGTATTAAATTTGTTCTTTTTTAATCAATAGCTAATCATCTATCGAATCTATTTATTTTGGCAATATTGTTTTATGTTTATTTTTTTCGACTTTATAAGAAACAGTAAAATACCTTTCTTAAACTAAAACCTTCTGGGATCTTTTCTATCATCCATTAAAGTATATAACTTGGGGAGTCCTATAAATGAGGATTCATTAATATAAATGACTCAATAACCTCTCCCGAGTCACTCGATTTAGCATTCCCAAATGGCGACATAGCGTCGTTGAGCTCACGCCCCATTTTTTAGCAACCCTTCGCATCGAGCCTTGAGTGGTCAGATATTCCACCATCGCTTTCTCAAGATTCTTAGAACGGACCGGCTCGCAGATGCCTCGTAAAATTGTTTCTGATTCATACTCCTCTATAGGACGAATTTCAGGTTGCGGCGCAAGTTGTTTTTCTTCTGTAATCACCGCTCGGCCAGCAGCTATACTTTCTCGCCAATGAAAGGTCATTTCCGGTCGACTTAGATTCATCATTTTTTCTCCTTCTCAATTGCTATCCAGCTATCAGTTATTTTGTTTTGGTCCGTTCGCCTCGCAGCCCTAATCGGCGACGAGTGGCAGCGATATAGTTCATCCCCTGTTCGGCACTAACAGGCTTTGCTGTTGCCTTGTCGGGAATCGCCGATGCAATGGCCGCCTCAAGATCTTCCCCCCGCGCATAACGACGACAGATAATGGTGTAGCAGCGCTCAAAAACTTTGCGAAATTCCGACTCCACCAAAGCCCTCCGTTCAAACCGTGTGGCTCGAATCGCCGCTTTCACCACAAGATGGGTGGGACGTAACGCCACCGCCTGTCTATAGGCGGTCTCGCTATCCGGTAACCCAAGCATCTCGGGGGTGGGTCGACACCACTTGATAAATTGTCCAGGACTTGGGAAAAAAGGCGAATCCATCCGGCGCGCCATGCGCAAGCCAATCTGGATCTGCTCATCACGAGTTACGCCGTTCTCGATTAATGCCATTAACCACACCCGCTTCGCTGACTGCTCCGCGGTTTTGTTCGCAAATGCTTGCCGCCAAGCGGGGAAAGCTACTTTCAGTTGTCGCCAAATTTCGATAAAAAACTCACCGTCCGCAGCGCTTGGTGACAACGCCCCTGATTGCTCATCAGCCGGTATTGGATTCGCCTTCAGCTGAGCGATTGAGTTCTGAACCGTCTGCATTGCTAGTGCCCTCCATTGGTTGGTGAAATTGTGATGCCTTCCATCCAACTCATGTCATCGTCATTATCAAGGTCATCTAGTGCCTGAGGTTGGCTAAATGCCTTTAACCAAAGTTGCGAAAAACGTTTTCGCAGTTTTTCCGGGCTACGCACATTAGCTCGCTCAAAATCATCACGACAACACCAATCAAACAAGGCACAGATATCGTGATGAGTGAGTTTGTCGATACGTCTCATCCGGCTGATAGTCGTTGACCAATTCTTGAGATTAGGCGTAGGGACCTTACCTGGAAGATTTTCCTGCTGGTGAATTTGCACTACTCGTTTGGCCATCCACGCAGCTGTTTTTAAATCATCTGCATCAAAGTTAAATTTTGAATTGTTAAGTTCGGACTCACCCAAGTCCGAACCCAGTTCTTTACTCTGACTAGATTGTTTGAATGGTTGTTCTGTTGTTGCTATGGGATGGTGATCACAACCTGCAACACAAGGCTGATCACCACTCGGCCCGGCCCCCTTGTCCCCCAAAGGATCAGGTTGATCGCAAGGTGGTACAACAGCTGTCTCGGGGAAGTGATCGCCCGTCGCACTATATTGCGCCAGATCATCAGCATGTCTGGATGCAATCGCTAAACCAGCGGACTGATATTGGTCATAGTGACAGATCGTTACAATGGAACCAAAAGGTGTCCCCTCCATCTCAATGATGCCTTGAGACTTAAACCCATCTAGCAACCTTTTAACCTGCGCACGAGTCATCGGACGGTTATTTGTGTCTCGCAGTTCTTGGGCCAACTCACTGGCATTGACCACTAACTGTCCACGACTTAACTGCCAGTTCTTTGACTTATAACGGACTACCCTCGCCTGATGAGAAGCTCGTGCTAATAACCGAACAAACGCAGCTAATCGATACACATTCACAGACCAACCCTGTTCAAATAAACTTCGCCAGAGCACAATAAATCCACCCTGTTTATTATCCTGAACCCGTTGATCACTCGCCGCATCGGGAGCTATCAACTCAGGTCTAAGAGCAACGACATTACTCATTTTCATTTCACCTACTGCTTAAATTGAATCTTTTGCCACTTGATAAGAAGTTTTCACTCGTACTAGCCATAGCGAGCCACTCGGTATACCCAAAAACACTCAGCGATTTACTTGCTTTGTCGTGGCGCAGGTGGCGTCTTTGGCCTATGCTGATTGCAGTGATAAAGCGCGGGATCATATTCCAGTGCACCGTGAGTCAGCATAGCGATACGAAGCGCTTGTTTTTCTGGAATAATTTCATTCCATCGAGACACTGCTGGATGGGTGATATCTAACGCTAACGCAGTTTGAGTGACATAACCGAAATACCGTAAAACGCGTACCTTTTCGATAAAACTTCCTTATCAATTTAGGTAAATGTAACAAAAGGTACATCATTTAGCAAACACTTGTTACATTAACTTGATGTAACATTGGTTACACTATGAAAGAGATGCATGAGCGGATCCGCTCTCGACGGATTCAGTTAGGAATGACACAAGCTAGCCTTGCGAAAATGCTAGGGGTTAGCCGTGTCTCTGTAACTAAGTGGGAATCAGCAACAACCAAGCCAGATGGTGAAAACCTCCATCGGTTGGCCGATGTGTTAAAAACAACACCGGAATGGTTACTCTATGGAACAGGTGATACCCCCTCCGATGATATAACTGTAATCCCTAATGTATCTCAGTTACATGCAGTACCTATTATCTCTTCAGTTCAAGCGGGTTCATGGACAGAAACCCATGCCAGTGCAAAGCTGACCGATGTATTAGGTTGGAGTCATACTACGATGCACGTATCCGAAGAAGCTTTTGCTTTAACGGTTCGGGGCGAATCGATGACAAATCCGAATGGTTTGCCAACTATTCCTGAAGGCTCTACAGTAATCGTAGAACCCAATTATGGTTGTATCGAAGATCTATATGGAAAAGTTGTTGTGGCAATCTTAGATGGAACATCAGAAGCTACAATAAAAAAATTAATTTGGGATCCTCCTTATAAATACCTGATGCCTTTAAACCCCGATTTTAAACCTATCCAAATTAACGGAAATTGTCGAATCATCGGCAAAGTCGTTCAAGTCACCCAAAATTTATAACCTCAAGCCGACTTTCAGTCGGCTTTTATCCAGGAGCACCCAGCTCCGGTTACTCTATCCTCCTTTCAAGTGAAAATTTCATAACATGAGAGTCAATATCAGGGTTATTGAGGTGGCTAACTATCCCTTCTTGCCATTTTCTCACTTTATTCGGTTATCACTGACTAGGGACTGTTGACCTTTTGTGATTAGTTTTGCAGAAATCTGAGAGGGATTTAGGCAAGGCAAACGTTGTGCCGTGTAGTTATTCTCCACAAAGAACGTTTAACGCTGGATAAATTCCTCTCAGATACTGCCCTTGGGGTTCATTTAAACGCATCCTGAACTTTGTTGCCCCCTGCTTGCTTCACTCATTAAGCGACGCAGGAGGCGCCGCGTTCAAAATGCGTTTAATTTGAACAAAATTCAACCACCAAAGGTCAACAGTCCCTAGTTACGCTCATCATTAAATCAAGGCCACACCAATAATGCGATCAGAGTAAAGAGCCAGTAACCGATTTACTGGCTACCCTATTTTCAAATTAATCGACGAGTTTCGCAGACCGAAGTGCAGCTGCAATCTCTTCATGAGCGCCTTCTTTTAAAGGATGCAGAGGGCTGCGAACCGTTGCATGTTCGAGAATACCACGAGCCACCAACCCTTCTTTGAGAGCAACAGTACCTTCCATATGCGAACCTCGATGATAAACCGCCTGAGTTACCGGAAATAATCTATCGTGGATAGCACGAGCCCGAGGATAATCACGCGCTTTCCCTGCTGCAATTAATTCAACTAGTGGCTCTGGAGCAAGACCGCCATAACCGACAAGTGCCCCATCAACATCAAACATGGTGTGAAGCAAATATTCATCATGACAAGTTAAGATCGTTAGTTCTGGGCACTCACGACGAATAATTGGAATCTCGGTATCCCATCGGCGCATATTACGGACACCATTTTTCATGGCAATGACACCCGGCTGTTTAGCAATATCTAAAAGTGTTTGCAGACTATAAGTTGCTTTAGTGACATCAGGATATTGGAATAAGATGAGAGGCAATCCACTTTCTTCATGCACTCTTGCATAACGTGCTTGTGGCGCGCCATCCTGATACCCAAAACGTAACCAACCATGAGATGGATATAACAATCCTGCTGAAGCCCCCGCATCCAAAGCACGCTTAGCTTCTTTAGCAGCGACCATGTCTCCTTCTCCAGTAATACCGGCGATAATTGGAATCGAATCATTGACTGCATCTTTAAATGCACCAATGACCTCACATTGCTCTTGCGACGTCAAATAGGTGCCTTCACCTGCGTGTCCCAGAACGACTAACCCTTTAACACCATCAACACTTGCCAACCATGAACCTAAGCGTTTGATTGCAGGAAAATCAACACTGCCATCCAGAGTAAAAGGAGTTACAGGGGCCGGAACTAAGCCTTTCAGATCAATTTCACGTTTCATAAGATATTTCCCATATATTTACACTTGTCAGCAATATGAAAACGTTACTGCAAACGTTTTCATTTTTAGTGAATATACTTCGATTCGATGTCGATTCAAGAGAACATGCTAAGTATTGCCATTGAACTCACATAAATGAGTAGAATCACATGATCTTTTTATTTCCGTGATCTGGTGCTCAGAAATCATCCAATATATTCCTTTCAAAATAAATGAAGAAGAGTGAGCGGTAGCGCTAAAAAAGAATGAAGTTATAACAGAATAACTTCCTTGCCGATTGGAGGTAATGTCTTACTAATGTTATAATTAAACCCGTTTATTTACCGTAAAAAATTACTTAAATGAATAAGTTAACTAATTCAAAAGGCTCAACGAATACCCTCCCTGTGACTTTAAAAGATGTCGCAAGAGTTGCTGGTGTCAGTATCTCAACAGTATCGCGAATACTAGATGAACGATTACCTAAATCCAAAAGTAAATCGGCAGAAAAAGTGAGAGCTGTAGCAAAAAACCTTGGCTATACAAGAGATGTCATGGCCTCTAGCCTCAGAAGAGGGGGAACGGGGACCATAGGTGTATTAGTTCCTCATCTGACTGATACTGTAATGGCAATTTTATATGAAGAATTGGCAAAAGTGGCTCAGCATAATGGCTATTTTACGGTTGTAGCTACTTGTGGTGATAGTTTGGAAGAAGAGGAAAAAGCGATTGAATCTCTTCTAGGCAGACGTGTCGATGGACTCATACTTGCGACATCTCGATTGGATCATAATTCGACAGGAAAGCTAAAGGATTTAGGCATACCTTACACATTAGCCTTGAGAACAGATAATGAAAGTGCTTCTGTTGTAGGAAATGATATTCATGGTGGATATATTGCGACTCGTCATTTGCTAGATCTGGGTCATACGAGAATCGGGATTGTTGCTGGACCTAATTATTCATCTAATTCATTGGGACGAACAAAAGGATATGAAAAAGCATTAATCGAAGCAGGTCTAAAATTTTCCCCACAATTATGTATTCAATCACGATTCGATTTTGAATCTGGAGAAGCTGCAGGCCATGTACTTTTTGCCCTAGAGGATCGACCAACAGCAATTTTTGCGGTTACGGATAATCTAGCCTTGGGTGTTATGTCCGCTGCGAAAAAGTTTAACTTACTACCAGGTAAAGATTTTGCTCTAATTGGTTATAACGATACGCCCGTGTTAAGCATGCTACCGACTCCTATATCGTCTGTCCATATACCTTTAGATTTTATTGCTTATAAAGCGATTGAGCTTTTATTTGGGGATAGAACCCAAAATATTGTAGAAGTGATGCCAAGCTTAATCCCAAGATATTCGTCAATTGCTTATAAAGGGTAAACTTTTAGTTAGATAACAAAGCATTACGTTTAGACAATCACTTTTAAATTATTATAAATAAAAATAAGCCTCTAGGGCTCTAGATACTCTCAGTCGCGCTGAAAAAAGTTCTACCTTTCAGGCTCACTCAGATAGCTCTCTGTTAAGATCATCGTTGCGCCTAGCATTATTAACTGAACAACCCTATGTCCCAGCTATGGAGCTGACACATCACTTGCTCGCTCGGTGATGAATAAATACTTTGCCCCCTCTGGCGGCTTCACTCAATATTTCCTTTTACATCGTCACGCGCTTTAACTCTATTTCTATTTTCAGCTTACAGAAACTCCGCTTTTAGGCCATTTTTCACTACCTTTGCTCTGCTCATTTAACCTAATATTTATTTATAATCACTCTTCCGAACAAAGCCCATGACAATATTCAGCGACTTAGTCAATCAGTTTAGACTTTAAACCCTCTGTGTAATATGTTCTGCTCATGTGCTAATCCCTTATGATTGAGTTACTTAAGTAATAACTGAGTCCTTATAAAAGTAAGGACTTACAAATATGACATGATAAGCAATTTAAATGCTCTTAAAAGTTTTTGAATCAAACAATTTTCGTCAAAAATAGTGCCAAAAGCAGGACTCTTGGCACTATCACAGCTGTGCAACTATAGTAATTTTACGATCAACCGAAGAGACAACAACACGATTACCAATATTCCTATAGAACCAAATACTTTATGGATAATCTTGTTAGCCAAACAGCCCATTATGTTTTTCTTAGAAGAAAGAATAAATAATAAAATTCCTAGAAAGGGAGCCACAAGAACCGTCAAAGCTTGTGCTACTATTATTAACTTAATTGGGGAGCCATTATTGAATATCGCTACCAATGCTCCAAATATCAGAATTCCATAGACAAAAATTTTAACTTTAGAGCAAGATAATTTGTTGCCCCAGCCGATCGAATCACACAATAATGTCCCCCCGGCTGAAGCATTGGCCGCCATAGAAGAGAAAGCTGCAGCAAAAAAGCCAATACTAAAAACCATTGCCCCTATTTTCCCGGATAATGGTTCTAGAACCTTAGCAAGCTGAGTAAAGTTATTGACTGTTTCACCGGTTACGTTAAAGACAGCAGCTGACACAATAATAACTAAAATGGTCATAACTGCAGTTGCTATATTTCCGGGGATTGTATCAGCTATCGTAAGCCCCTTATATTGCTCAGGCTTAAGCCCTCTTTCATGAATTGAATATCCACTATAAAATGCAGAATTTATTGAAAAATTCGTTCCAATTAAGGCAATAAGTAGATATCCAGCGTCAGATGGTATTGAAGGAATAAATCCCAATGAAACATGCACCCAATTTGGGTCACTTAGTACTGCAGATCCCAAAAACCCTAATGACATTATTGCTATTAATGCAATAAGCATTTTCTCTAACGCCCGATATGCATTTTTCATGGCAATTAAAATGCCGACGGTCACAGTGGAAGCTAAAACCCAGGCACTAACTGACCCTCCAAAGAGTAGCTGTAGAGCGATTCCTGACCCGACCGCGTTTCCAACAGAAAAACATAATGTGATAAAAAATACGCCAACTCCTGCTAATACACCGATTTTCTGTCCAAGATGCTCCTTTATTGTATCTATTAACGATTGCTCTCCAGTAGCAAGACCGATCCGAACAGACATATCATTATAAAAAAACATTAAAACACCGGATACGACTATCACCCAGAGAAGGTGATATCCATACTGACTCCCAGCTTGCACAGCAGATGTCAAAGCTCCAGGACCAAATCGCCATGCACCAGCAACAAATGCAGGTCCCATTAAGAGCAAAACTCTATACCAATTAGATGTTCTCTCACCTTGCTGATACGAGCTTCCTTCGACTTCAGCCGTTTCTATTCTCATCTTAGATGCCATATCGTACCTACAATTTTTCACGTTTGAATTAAATATCTATAGGGTGGCTAGAATGACTTCGAATCTAGCCTTATTATTAATTAATCCAGCAGGCCGAACATACTTGTCGTAGTAGCGTTTTTTCGGCGCTCCTTCCTGATCCCCAAAACTTAATCAACCATGAGATGGATACAACAATCCCACTGAAGTTCCTGCTTTCAGCGTACGAAAGACTTTACATGGCCCCTCCACATCAAATAGGTATTCACCTGCTTATCTGAAGAAGTAGCCTTTTAACGTCATCAACACTGACCAACCATAGACTTATGCGTTTGATAACTGGAAAATCAACGTAGCCATCCAGAATGAAAGGAATCACAAGACTGATACCAAGCCTTTCAGATCAATTTCATGTTTCATAAAATATTTTTCACTGATTCACATTAACCATAAATGAAAACGTTATCGCAAACGTTTGCACTTATGGCGAATATACTTCGATTCAATACCAGTTCAAGAGAACTCGCTAAGTATTGCCATTGAACTCACAAAAACGACACTATTTTCCAGTATCTTTTTTAATGTGAGCTCGAGCATGGAAAATGATGATGAATATGCTATTGGTGCAGATTGAATGCCCTTGAAAATTAAAGAATAATTAGACTCTATGGTGTTTCCTAATTCAATAATATTTATAATCAACCTCTTCTCGGTGTGATGAGGCTCAATTAATAGCTGGACAAACTCATTCATATAATAATTATGAATCGCCACTGATGTACTAAACAGTTTTGAGTTACCTAAATGAGTCAATAAAGAAGTGTTCATGAGCTATGAAAATTACCCGCGGAAGAGGTCAAAATCGAAGTAGTTAAACAAATCACCATTGCCTTTATCACTTTACGACAACCGTTGTTCAGCGCTTGGAACGCCTCTTATCATTCTTATACCTGAATTAAACGCTACGTCCTAATTCTGAGAGGCATTCATATTTGCATGCAGATATATCGTGGTGCATAAAAAAATAACTAATGATTTATTCAGAAGAAAAGCCAAAACAGCAGAACCCCAAAAAGTGCTGGTTGCTGCGATATTAGAAGCCTCGATTCATATTTTAACGCAAGAAGGAACCAACCGTTTTACGAGTACAAGCGTGGCCGAAAGAGCAGGAATGAGTGTCGGCTCCCTCTATCAATATTTTCCCAATAAGGCCTCTATTCTGTTGCAACGAGTGGCAAACACGCCCTCCTCTGGCAAGGCTCCATGCCACGACTGGCTCATTTATCCACTCAGAATGTCATGAATCGGGGTCATAAGGCATTGGCGGATACCTCAGCTTTATACCGCGATAACCAAGAGTTCAGCGCAGCCAAGGCCGAAAACAAAATGAATATCAGACCTTTTATCAGCGAATTACTCCCCTACTCCGGCCAAGAAACCATAAAATTCGTTGAAGATTTAGCATTAACAGTGGTCACTAGCTTTGTGAAAACAATTTTCTGAAGAGATAGAACAGAGGAACAAATCAACTGCTATAGCACAGCACAGTCCAACATCTTAGCGCGACAAATTAACACCTATCGCTAAAAGCAAACACTACGAAGCCCATTCCTCACAAAAAGTAACTAAAGGTACAATTAAGCTCGCTCCAAATCGTCGCTCAAAGGGCCAAACGATGTTCCTTATAGTACAACATGATAGTAACGATATAATTGACTCTCTAGAGACTAAGAAATCGTGCACAATGAAGGCTGTCATAATGTAAAAACACCATCGGACGGCATAAACTCAGCGAGCATTTCGCTCACAAGCCCGACACAGATATTCCCCAGGTGTCATCCCAACCATCTGCCTGAAGTCACGATTAAAATGGGCCTGATCATAATATCCTGATGCATAAGCGATATCTGTCAGCCTTTCAGTGGTCGGCTGGCGATGATTGAGCATGCGCCGAACCGTGCGAATGCGTTGCAATCGGATGAACTGTTTGGGAGTCAGTCCAACCCACTGCCGAAAATAACGTTCCAGTTGCCGGCTCCCCAAGGCGGACCATTTGGCAACTGCATTAACAGAGCATAAGTACTGGTTCTGCTCAAGCACTCTCAGTTTCTCCACCAATCTGGCGTCCGGACAAGATGCCCGATAGAACAACGCTTCAGCCCATGTTTCCAGCAACGCGACCCGTTCACAACTATCTGTCGTTAGCGCAAGTTGCTGTGCAATCTGACAGGTTCCTAACCGCAGCTCGGAATCACTTTCTGCCCCATAAAACCCCACCAGCGCACTCATTGATTGCCCTGATATCCCGGCAGCCATTCCCCTGACAAAGCGTATCCCGACAAGATCGGCCTTGCCGTGTACAGCAAATTTCACACTCTGCAAACCGGGACCCGAGACCAACACCGCAGAGCGATACGGTAATCCGTTCAGCATGACGGAGGCCTCTGTCAGATTAAATATAAATCCCCAACCCCCTTCTGGGTGCATCAGTTCGAAAGCGTCATGGCTGGATCTGAAATCACCCGCTAGCTGCCAGATACACTGAATAAACGGGCGAAGTCGGAGTGATGACCGGCTGCAAGTAAAACGACCTGCCTGAATAACCGGTAATCTTTCCATTGTTCCTGAACTCCCAGCAGATGTCGCAATTTTACAATTCACCATCAGTCACAACGAATATCCTGAATCCGTTTTCTAGTCAACAGGAGTATACCGTGACCTTTCGTCTCAACTATTACCAAGCATCTCCCGATGCCATGCAGACCATGCTCAATATAGAAAAGTTTATTCGCACTCAGAGTACCAAGCCAGAGGGAGTATCGCAGCAATTACTGGAGCTGGTTAAAATCAGAGTTTCCCAGATGAACGGCTGTGCCTATTGTCTGGATATGTACACACAAGATGCAATGGCCGCCGACGAATCCTCTCAGCGGTTGTTTACACTTAGCGCTTGGCGCGAAACACCTTTTTTTAACCGACCAGAACGCGCTGCTCTGGCATGGGCTGAAGCTCTGACCTCGGTAGCTACCGCACCTGTTGCTGCGTCGACATACGATGAGATCCGAGCGCACTTTTCCGAGGAACAAATAACTGTTCTGACTCTCGCCATCAATACCATCAACAGCTGGAACCGCTTTGCTATCGGCTTAGGCGCCGATGTCGGCAGCTATACACCCGGCCAATTTAAATAACAGCCACAAGGGGGCTTATACCAGCCCCTTTGTATTGTTGAGCGGCGTGCTTTTAATATGTTTTTAAACACCGTTTTTAGCCAATATCAGGCACTTTATTGAGTCATAGATGCTTAGAATATTTTCCATTGAACGCGACTATCTAGCTGTTGAAAACTATTTTTTATAACGTCATACACCCCAAGAGGGAAGAACATGAAAATGGAAATTTTAATCCCGGCAACATTGCTTATCGCAGAACCTGCATCAAAGCGAATACACAAATGTTCATTTTTATCACTTCGGGTATTTGCGGTTAAAACTTCTTTAAGAAGCAAGGATTCATGAGGCAACGTCTTGGGGGGCCACAAGACTGTTGGGGGGTTAGGCATCTTCAAGCATGTTGACATCAAACCCCAATGACCCAGACGGTTAGTGATTTTGAGCTGATGTAATAACAATATTCCAGTGACATTGGATGGTCTTTCTCAATAAGCAAGTACTCAACCATGACGAGTTTTTTAATGCGGTCAACGCGAATAGTTTTTAACTGTTTCGATATCCAAACTGTCTATCCAGAAGAGAGCATCAAACAGAGCTCTTTGAGTCAAAAAACGTTCTCTATCCCGCCCCATCGGATATCCACATCGACCTTTACTCTAGAGCTATTCTTTTTACGGTCGTTAAACTCAATGGGCCATTCCGTAACTGCAATGTTGACTGAGCAAATTTAAAGCGTCGGCTTCCATTCGATTCTTCTCGTTCCATGCCGGTATCAATCATTTCTTACCATTAATCCATACAACATTTTTTATATTTCTTGCCACTACCACATGGACATGGCTCATTTCTACCTACCGGTTTAAAGGTGTTCTTTTTCGAAGAGCTTTTCACCAAGTTCATCCCTTTTAATATCATTATATCGTTAATAGGATATCGATTAAAAACTAGCTCACGTATTTTATCCATCGTTTCAGCAACATGGTTGAAATAATGTTTATAACCTTCACAAAAATAGTTGTGCCGAGGATGTCCCGATGGCGAAACATTAAAACGATGCTTAGGACATCCGCCATTACAAGCAAATAAAAATGCACAATTTTTACAATCTAACGTGAGTAAGTCCTTCTTATTCTGTCCAAATTCTATTGCCTGTTGACTATTATTCATTTCTTTAATAGGAATATCATGGATATTCCCAAGCTTATGCTCGGGATAAACAAAATGGTCACAGTTGTATAGATCACCATTTGCTTCTAGCGCAAAAGAATGACCACATGTTTCTGAAAATATACAGATTCCTGGGTGTTCACCACACCAAGAAGAAATTGTATTATCAAACGTTTGGACAAACACTTTCCCCACATCTCGGGTTACCCATTCATCAAAAATAGAGGTCAGAAAATGCCCATATTGAAGCGGTGATACAGACCAAGAAGTGACATCGGCTTCGACTCTATCCGGCGTAACTAACATTAAACCATCTTTGGGATCTTCTCTTGCTGCACGTTCTACCAATGGTATGAACTGCATATATGTTGACCCTATTTCCTTCAGAAAACGGTATACCTCCACCCCATGTTCAGCGTTGACATCACTGATTACCGTTAATGTAGTAAATTCCACATTATATTTTTTAAATAAATCAACCGCAGCCATAACTTTATCAAAGCTACCACGTTGGGCACGGTTTACTCGATAATGATCATGAAACTTTTGAGGGCCATCAATAGACAAACCAATTAAAAACTTATTTTCAATGAAAAACTCGCACCATTCTTCATTAATTAATACACCGTTGGTTTGAAACGCATGAGAAATACATTTACCTGCACCGTATTTTTCACATAACTTTACAACTTTCCTAAAAAAGTCAACTCCCATTAAAGTAGGTTCGCCACCTTGCCATGCAAATTGCACATCGACGCCACTTTGTGCTTCAATATATTGGTATATATATCTTTCTAAAGTTTCATCTGACATTTGCCATCGACTTTGATCAGGGTAAAGTTTTTCTTTTTCTAGATAAAAGCAATAACTGCAGTCTAAATTACATTTAGAACTACTCGGCTTACTCATGATAACGCACTGTTGAACGGCATCCATAATTAACCCCAATCTTAGTATATTAAGAACAATTTATTGATTAAATAAAAGATATAAAATACAGCAGATAAAATTAATATTGAACTTAGTATCTTTTTATTAAAGGCGAAAGGACCATAAATTAAACTCATTGAATTTTTAATATTACGACTGAGTTCAATCGTTGTCATAATACTCATAAAAACTGTACCAAATAGTAAAGCTATTGCAGATATAACTAAAAAAACATTTGAGGATACTAAGCCAACACGACTAATTGCCGCAACAATCACCACTGTGGATAACAGTGTTCGCCACCAAGATAATAGTGTACGTTCATACTGAAGACCAGGCGTTTCCATAAGATCACCCAACAACAATAACCAGCATTATCATGAAGGAAATACCGCCAAATAATAAGCTGATAACCTTCATAATCCAAGGATAACTCAGTGGTTTCTCAGCTCGCATGGCGAATTCATTCTGGCTCCAACGAATATAAGCCCAACCCGCAACAATAGCAGAAAAACCACATAAGATAACTGATAATATAATCCTCAACATTGGCGTTCCAAGATTGACCGACAATTGGTCAATCGCAATAGCACCCGCTAAAATAGCAATAGCAGTGCGAATCCATGCAAGGTAAGTCCGTTCATTCGCTAATGAAAAACGATAATCAGGATCTATTCCATCTTTTTTCCAACTCATATCAATTAATCTTACTCCTAATATTAATTTTCGATGATTTCACCTGATCAAAGCAGTGTTTTAATGCTTCTGTATATAAAACATCAAGTAAATACATTTGTGAGATACGAGTGCCAATCGAATCTCCTTGGTACAATTCACCTTCTGAACTGTTTTGCAGTACAATTTGCGCTAGTTTACCAATTGAAGATTGCGGATTTTGTGTAATTGCAAGAATAGTCGAGCCATTTTGTTGTGCCGTTTTTGTCGCTTTAATCAAATCTTCAGTCTCCCCTGAATGTGAGATCACGACAACCAGATCATCGGGCTTACTATATTGAACTTTATAGTACATCGTATGTTTCTCATTAAAGCTATTCGCATCAAAACCAATACGATTGAATTTATAACCAGCCTCGATCGCCGATAACCCAGAGCCTCCAAGACCAATAAAAAATAACCGTGATGCTGCTTCTAAGGCAGTGATTGCTAACTGTAAAACGTCTATATTTAATAAAGCTTTCGTATCTCGAACACTATAATTAATAATCGATTCAACTTTATCAATCATGACATCTAGTTTGTCTTCAATATAGATATCCGGGGAGATAGAACGACGCTCTACTTGTGAAGATTCAATCAGTTCTCGATGTAGTGTTTCTTTAAAATCTTGAAAACTAAGCCCACAATATTTTTGACAAAAACGAATAACCGAAGCATCACTTACCCCAATCACTGTTGAACACTCACGTGCAGAGGCATGAACGAAATAACTGGGGTCCTCAATAATCTTATCCACAATCAAAGATTCCGCTTTAGTCATGGAAAAACGTGCATTTCTTAGTTTGAGTAGTAGCGGAGCTGGAGACATAAGCTAATAACATTTGTATAAATAAATTCAATTATATCACCACAATGTAGCAGTTGCTACATTGTGGTGATATTGTACTGAGCTATAAACGCTTTCTTTGAGCTCAGAGTAATAATGCCAGGCTTCTGCTCCAACGGTAGAATAACCTCATGAGAAGGGGTCGTGATCCCAAAGCAAGGCTCAATACATATAAAATCGGCCCCTGGTTTTTTCCAAATCACTATATAAGGGACATCAGGTATCGAGAGAGCCAGTTGTCTGCATGGACTTCTCAACGTAATCTTCTGTTTTTGAACATTCCTTAAGTATATTGCTCCCCTATTAAAATCGATTGATTCTAATTTAAGTTCACCATTCATAGGGATAAGGGCCTGTTTTTCGAAATCCACAGTCCCACTATCGCCATAATAATAACCATGGGGTGCACGCTCGAACCTCACCGTCGCATGACTGCCTATCGCAAATGCCGGATGAAACCCCAACGAAAATAATAAATCCTCGGCCTGGGGGTTAGTCACATTAAACGTCACCTGAACCGTCTCATGCTCTAAACGATAAGTGACTAACAAATTAAAATGATACGGATAATTCTGCCAAGTAACACTGTCATCGCTAAGCCCCAGAGTAATACTATCTGAGCGATGTTCTCTTAACTCAAAATAGCTATTCCTAGCGAATCCATGCCTTGGCAATTGATACGTTTGCCCTGCGACCTCATATGCACCTTGAGACATATTCCCAACGTTCGGAAATAAAATAGGCGCCCGACCTTGCCACTCGTTTCCCTGCCACATCTGTTCTACACAATGCTGTTTACACCAGATGGACACAATTTCTGCGCCCAACGGCTTTACCTCAACAGACAAGTAATCATTTTCAATAGAGTAACTTTCTGCCATCAATTATATCTCATGGCAAGATTGAGCTGATATATAGACTTTTTAAGAAGCTCTCCTTGGTAGAGTGTTCTCGCAAAACCATACACCTGCTCAGGAGTAATGACGCTTTCGTTACTGCTGTCTAGTAACGCCATTAAAGCTTTGCGGTCTTGCTCTGGATGCTCGCTAATGTGACTCAGAACCTCTAACCCTTCGGCAACACAATGATGGCTAAGCTTATAATCTTTATAAGAAGAAAATTGATATTCATAATAATCTTGTTTTTCACGTCTAAGAGATTGTTCTGAAATATCATCCAGCATATAGCGTTGATATAACTCGCTTGGCGCTTCATTATCAATCAATAGCTGTTTAATCTTCGTTAAGAGCAATACTTCTAATTTGCTATCATCTAATGGATTAGTTTGCATTTTATCGGCTTCAATATCGAACAGTTTGTCACCAAATCGATAAGAATTAGTGTAATTTACCGCCGTCGGTATTTTCATTAGAGGTGCATAATCAGTAAACGAAAAACCTTCGCATAATGTTGTCTGTTTCAGCTGTTCCATTTTGAACCGACTATCAATTGCGGTTGGCATTAACGTATATTCATACTGAGAATTCGTTCTTTCTTTGGGCGCTCGCATATAAACATATTGCCCATCAGTAATATTTAAATGCGCGCCAAAATACCCAAATAAAGCATGCGTGCGGATAGGCTTTTTATCTCGTAATGCCGAATATAAAGGACGGCCATGCATATGCGGGGGCAAATCATAGCCAAAGAAATCCAATAAAGTTGCCGGTACGTCAATAAGCTGACCTAACAGGTCCGTTTCGACACCTTGCATCTGCAAACGTGGATCCCAATAAAAGAATGGCGTATGAGCAACTTCTTCATACAAAGGCATGATATTTTTACCCCACCAATCATGCTCACCTAACAAAAACCCGTGATCAGTACAGACCATCAGCATGGTGTCATCCCAGAGCTGATGTTCATCGAACAGATCGAGCACCTTACCCAAATAGCTGTCACACATAGTGACTAATGCCTTGTAGAATTTCTTTATCAGCTCTTGTTTTTCATGTGAATCTGTATTCGCGTTATAATACATCCAGCCATTAAAATCTGATTGCGTACATCCATACATCTGCAAATATTTTTCTGGAACAAAAAACGGCTCGTGGGGATCAAAACATTCTAATTGTAAAAACCAATTGTCTTGCTCTAAATTCTTCCTTATAAATTCAAGCCCCTTTTCGATCGTTCGATTAAGGGTATGCTCGACTTCCGTTTTCATATAATCACGGTTGATCATATCTTGAGCTATACGCTTTTTGCGTCGCTCCACCACGGCTTGCTCTTCCTGCCCTTCCGCATCGTAAACAACATCTGGCTTTTCAACATGCCCTTTCCAGGCATCACCTTCTTGACCACGCACAAATTCAAAAGTGGTATAACGCGTATGATAAGTGGCGCCACCATCGCGCCAATAATGTTTATGATCCGTTACTAAATGCGTATGAATTTTATTTTTTGATAAATATTCAGGCATTGAGAAATCAAATGGTTCAATAGGCCCCCAACTTCTATGGAGAAAATTGTAACGCCCTGTATGCATATCTCTTCTTGCCGGCATGCAAGGCATACTACCGACAAAAAACTTATTAAACTGAACAGTTTTTTGCGCAAGGCGTTCAAAATTAGGTGTAATCGCATCTCCACCATACGTTGATAAATGATGGCGTGTTAATGTATCAAACATGAGAACTACTGCTTTCATTTTTTAACCTATATAATCATTAACTTATTTTGTTGTATTAGCGATTCATATATTCATCAAGTTGGTTTTTAATCACCGTCACTTGAGGCCCAAATATAACCTGAATACCATCACTTTTAATCACAGACGCGATAGCTCCATATCGTTTAAACGCCTTATCTTCTACACTACTCATATCTTTGACGTTCACTCTTAACCGAGTCGCGCAACAATCTAAATCGATAATATTATCTCGACCACCAAAGGCATCTATAATCCCTTTTATTTTGTCATCGGTACCCAATTTAGGTGTGTCACTTCCTGCATCTTGCGCATCATCTTGAACATCGGATTCATAGTCATCACCACGGCCTGGAGTTTTTAAATCTTTCCACGTAATTAAGACTCGGAAGCCAATATAGTAATAGGTAAACATAAACGCCCCTACCGGGAACATCATCAAATAGTTGGTTTTAGCATTACCTTGCAAAATACCAAAGAGAGTAAAGTCAATGACGCCACCAGAGAATGTCATACCTACGGTGATATTGAATATATTGCACAACATGAACGCAAGACCGACCCCAATCACATGAAATACATACAAAATCGGAGCCGTAAACAAGAAAAGAAACTCAAGAGGCTCTGTAATACCTGTGACAAAAGACGTTACAGCTGCAGATAACAAGATACCAGCCACTTTTTTACGGTTTTCCGGCTTCACACAGTGATACATCGCTAATGCGGCGCCCGGCAATCCGAACATAAAATCAGCAAAGCGCCCAGACATGAACCGAGAAACCCCCTCGTAATACTTAACAGTATTTGGATCTGCAAGTTGCGCAAAGAATATATTCTGAGTGCCCTGAACTAAATGCCCATTAACAACCGCCTCACCACCAACACTTGTATACCAAAATGGCATATAGAAAATATGATGTAGCCCTAGCGGTAATAATAATTTTAATATTACGCCAAATGCGAACGTTCCTGCATACCCGGTTTTTTCAACTAATACGCCTAAACCAGAAATACCTGATTGGATAAATGGCCAACAAAAATAAAGTAGAACACCCAAAAAGATAGAAGCAAAAGATGCAACAATAGGGACAAAGCGAGAACCGCTAAAAAAGGCTAACAAAGAATGCAGTTCTACTTTGTAGTACCTGCCATGCACAACGGCCACAAGTAAGCCGCACAAGATCCCACCGAGTACCCCGGTTTGCAAGGTCTGAATCCCCAAAACCATTGCTTGACCTACTTCTTTCAGGTTTGTAGAGGCTAACGTTCCATTGATGGTAAGCATTGCGTTGATAGTCACATTCATAATCAAGAATGCCAATACCGATGCAAGACCAGCCGTACCTTTATCTGATTTAGCCAGACCTACCGCCACACCAACACAAAAGAGTAAAGACAAATTAGCAAAAACAATCTGACCTGCACTTCTCATTAAAATAAACAGAGATTGCAAGAAAGGAACATCCAGTACTGGATACATATGTACAGTGTGTGGGTTGGAGAATACGCCACCAATCCCTAAAAGGAGACCAGCAGCAGGCAGAACTGCTATCGGTAGCATAAATGCTTTTCCTAAGTTCTGTGCTCTAGAAAACAGCTTGAATTTTTTCATAGTAGGGCCTTTGCTCCATTATATTGTTCTAGAGAGCATTATATGAACGAATGTAGCAAACACTACATTATTTTTATAAAAAAGTGATCTTCGCTACATTTTAATTTCTAACACATCGTCTGATGTGTTAACTAAGTCAAATCAAATAGCCAAGAATAAGTGTAGAAGAGTGCATAAAATGCGTTGAGGTACGGGTAACACGATAGGTCATGTTGCCATGCGTACATTTCGCGCGTGTTTTATCAACTTATAAAGCGGAAAATGTATACGGGCCAAAAACAGCGAAGATGAATGTGTTTGGTTGAGAGGAACTATTTTGCCCCAAGAGCAATACCATTCTTATAAGAATTATCACCAATAAAGTACGCGTGTCCGCCCCACCTTAGGTCACCTTCAGACATTATGGCAGTGATATACAGGCGTATGATTACTCTATAAAAACAAATTCAGAAATTCGGTCACTCACCTCGATTATTGATATTAAGCTGCCTATGTGTAACGGTCAGCAACACAAGCCGGGAGTCTGCTTATTTGCAGCATATGAGCGAACAATCCTTCCCTAGAGCGGCCTCACTCAGGTCTCATGACCTCATCTGGCTGCAAAACTCCGTTTCGGTGCTATATCGAAGTTATGTCGCCTAAGCCCGTAGCTCGGTCAGCAGCGCAGCGAATGCCGGGAGTTCTGCTTATTTCAGCATACGAGCGAACAATCCTTCCCTGGAGCGGGCTCACATCAGTCATCCATGACCTCATCTCCTTAGGCTGCGAAACTCCGTTTCGGTGCTATATCGAAGTTATGTCGCCTAAGCCCCGTAGCCCGGTCAGAAGCGCAGCGAATGCCGGGAGTCTGCTTATTTCAACATACTAGCAAACAATCCTTCCCTAGAGCGGGCTCACTCAGGTCTCATGACCTCACCTCCTTAGGCTGCGAAACTCCGTTTCGGTCCTGCGTCGCCTAAGCTGCCTATGCGGCAGTGAACGAATATAAATAATGGCAACACTTTATCGTAGTTTTCTAAGCTGCCTATGCGGCAGTGAACTTTTTCTAAACAACTAGCGACTTCTTTGCAATTTTCTAAGCTGCCTATGCGGCAGTGAACAGTTGATAACTTCGAGGTCGTTTCTGATGATTTTTCTAAGCTGCCTATGCGGCAGTGAACATTGCGTACAGCGCTGCGAGTACCCATACGACTTTCTAAGCTGCCTATGCGGCAGTGAACGTGGTAGACATAAAAGTCAACATGTCTAAAGCTTTCTAAGCTGCCTATGCGGCAGTGAACTAGAAAAAGATAGCATAAAAATTCTTTTTAACAAGAACTTACCCCGAGAAACCCTCTTGACCCTTATTAACAAGGGTATACAATAATTAATTGTTTTTATTGGATTTTTTCAATAGCCAAAAATAAAGGGGTTAAACTTGGGTTGCTAGCTTAACTATTTCATAAATACCATTGTGTTAATAATCGGTCGATGTAAGTAGAGCAACTCACTATAAGAATCCTAAACATTATGGCAGAATTATGTAGTGAACGCTCCCAATGGCCTTTCCCATACCGAGTGTAAAGTTTTCTATTTATACAGTGTCTTGGATAATAAAATGGTTCCTAAATCATCAAAGCTAAGAGTCGCTCGCCCAACCGACAACTTAGCCAAAATCACCGAAATGTATATCACTGGGCTCGGTTTTAAATTATTGGGCTCATTTACCGATCACAATGGCTTTGATGGTTCGATTATTGGGCATGATGGACATAACTATCATCTAGAGTTCACTCATCATAATGGAACCACGGTGGGGTCTGCGCCGACTCAGGATAATTTGCTAGTTTTCTATATCCCTGAACAAGATGTTTGGCAACAGTGTTGTCAGCAAATGCAGACCGCTGGATTTACCCTAGTGCCTGCTTATAACGATTATTGGGATGTCGTAGGTAAAACATTTATGGACATTGATGGGTATCGAGTTGTTCTGCAAAATAGAGAATGGACTTTATAAAAGCGCACTTCATACTCTCATACTTGGATTTTTTAATATCAAGATAGACAGCTTCGCGACTTTGTGTCGTTGCCGCTATCTTCCATACATAACATGGGACTTCTCAACAATCGTCTTGACGACTCTAACCTATCATTTTTTAACGCCCCAGAAGACTAATGCTATAACAGCCACACCATTTGATAAAAAATTGTTAAAAATATAATTAATAACAAATAAGTTACTATAAATTATGATATCTGCTTCACATTTTATGGTGAAATTAAGAGCGATTGAGCGATAAAAAATGCTTCCCTCAGAATTAATGACCTTTATTTGTTAAAATTATGTTATATATTTGCTATTAAATCTGATTATATATCTTTAAAATCGTAGTTAAATAACTACGTTCATATACATAACTATATTTTTAATATTTTTTAACCAAAATTTAACATAAAAAGAACCCATATCACATTTCCATATCGGATGAATAGTAAACAATCTGCAAAATTGCATACTTCCCTACAAGCTCATGCTTTCAGTACAAAGGTGAGCGATGCGTACCTTGCTTAAACTGTCGTCAGGTACCCTACAACACAACTAATTCATAACAGATAAACAAAGCCCCTTTTATCCAGCAGAGCTTTGTGAGGATAAGGATATGAACTCTGTCAGTATCAATAAATTAGTAAAATTTAACCTATTAGCCCTGACCGTACTCTTTTCGGCCGGGTCTATCGCTCAAACAAACATTGCAGTCGTTGAAAAAGTAACAGGCATTCCTTGGTTTAAGCGGATGGATGTTGGCGTCGACCAAGCCGCTAAAGATTTAAATATTCATGCCTACTCGGTTGGTGCCTCCACCCCAGACCCAGCGCAGCAGGTGAAAATCATTGAAGATCTTATCGCTAAAAAAGTAGATGGTATCGTCGTTGTCCCTAATGACGCCAAAGTGCTACAGCCAGTTCTCAAAAAAGCCAGAGATGCAGGGATTGTGGTAATTACCAACGAAGCGCCTGGTAGCGGCCTAGGCAACTGGGATATTGAAACCATCGACAACCAGAAATATGCTCAGGAAAATATGGATGCCCTGGCTAAATCAATGCATAAAAAAGGGGGATACGCTATCTATGTTGGTTCTCTCACCGTTCCTCTGCATAACACATGGGCCAACATCTCAATTAAGTATCAAAAACAAAAATATCCCCAAATGCATGAGGTCACCAGTCGCCTTCCTGTGGCTGAAAGTATTCAAAAATCCTATAACGCCACTCTGGACTTGATGAAAACCTACCCTGATTTCAAAGGTGTGATTGGCTATGGTTCATTGGGCCCCATCGGTGCTGGCCAAGCCGTAGCCCGCAAACACGCAGCTAAAAAAGTATCGGTGGTTGGGATCGCCATTCCAGCCCAGGCGGCACCGTATCTGGCTCGAGGCGATATTAAAAAAGTATTTTTATGGGATCCAAAAGACGCCGGCTATGCCGCGGTCACTGTGGCAAACATGTTGATTCAACATAAAAAAGTGACGGATGGCCTCACGATTAAAGGATTAGGAAAAGCCACCATTGACCGCAAAGATCACGTGATCCGCTTTGATAAAACACTCGTAGTTACCAAAAAGAATGCAAAAACCCTTGGCTTTTAATTTCCAGATCCCCTCCTCGGAGGGGATGAAAGGGATTCAATTATGGAAGAGTTTATAAATCTTAAACATATCAGCAAAAAATTTCCGGGGGTAACGGCTCTCAACGATGTCAGCTTATCGCTGCATAAGGGAGAAGTGCACAGCTTTGTGGGCCAAAATGGCTGCGGGAAAAGTACCTTAGTAAAAATTATATCCGGCGTTTATGCCCCTGAACATGGCGGTAGCATAGAAATTGACGGTGAGCAGCATACGCGTCTTTCACCCGTGCAATCACAAAAATACGGTATCCAGATTATTTACCAAGATCTGTCATTATTCCCAGCCCTTTCGGTTGCGGAAAATATTGCTTTTCACATGATGTTACCAGGTGGAAAACTGTTTAAAAATCAGAAGAAAATGGTAGCTCGAGCCAAAGCGGTAATGGCGCAGATTAATATTCATCTGGATCCCAATTTAACGGTTGAGGATCTGACGATTGCCCAACAACAACTGGTTGCAATCTGTCGCGCGCTCGAACAACAAGCCCGCGTGATTATTATGGATGAGCCAACCGCGTCATTAACCAGCCAGGAGATCCGGGACTTATTAAAAATCATCGCAGATTTGAAAAGCTCTGGTACCACAATCGTTTTTATCAGCCATAAGCTGGATGAGATTATGCAGGTCTCAGATCGCACCAGTATCATCAGAGATGGCAAGTTAATTGGAACGTATGCATCGGATAGTCTCGATAAAACTCGTCTAACTGAACTCATGATTGGCAAAAGTATTGAGTCATCCCTAACGCCAACAACAGCCCGGCAAGAAAAACTATTAGAAATTTCCAATTTGTCTGTCAAAGGAAAATTCAACCACATTGATTTGACCCTTTATAAAGGTGAAATCGTGTCAATTGTCGGCCCATTAGGTTCTGGGCGAACAGAGTTATGCCAGACTATTTTTGGCATGCTGGCAACAGACTCCGGCCAAATTCAATTAGAGAATAGTCCCGTTAGGCTCAAGTCAAACCGAGATGCGATCGACAAAGGAATTGCGTATGTCTCAGAAGATCGGATGAATATTGGATTAATTATGGATTATCCAATTATTGAGAATATCTTGGCGACCATATTAAAAAGGATAAAAAACAATATCGGCCTGATTGATAGAAATAAATCAGAGACATTAGTCAATCAATTAGTAGACGATTTAAATATCAAAACCACCAATATTTATAACCCCACGAATACTCTGTCCGGAGGAAATGCACAACGAGTTTCAATTGCCAAATGGGTTGTTACTCGGCCCAAATTATTGCTACTTGATTCTCCGACAGTTGGTGTTGATGTTGCCAATAAAGACGAAATTTACAATATTGTCAAACAACTAGCCAAAGAAGGCATTGGCGTTCTGATGATTACCGATGAAGTGGAAGAAGCCTACTTTAATAGTAACCGGATTATCCACATGAAAAACGGCGAATTTATTAAAGAATATTCCCCCTATCAGTCGAGTATGGAAGAGATTACAGAGGCAGTCTATGGCTAACAGTATCACTTCAAATTTTTTTAAACGACAAGAGTTTTTTCTCGCCGGTCTGGTGATTGTTCTATGCATTATCATTAGCACAGTCAATAAAGACTTTTTTTCTATCGATAATGTTCTCGATATTATCTCTAACTATTCGATGTTAGGGATACTCGCTTGCGGACTTGTAATCGTGCTGATTTCCGGAGGAATTGATATTTCCTTTCCGGCAACTACAGCAACTTGCCAATATTTGATGGGCATCTATATGCTTCACCATAATGTTGGATTCATAAGTATATTTGCCGTATCAATTATAGTCGGAATTGCCCTTGGCATACTCAATGGGCTCATTATTTACTACACGAAAGTCCCCTCTATTATTATCACCATTGCCACGATGAACATCTTTTATGGATTTCTTATCTATTTTTCAGATGGCGACTGGCTATACAATTTTCCTGACTGGTTCATGAATGGCATTAATCTTATTCCAGTTAAAGTGCAGGGATATACCGATTATCTAATTACGTTACCGATCCTATCGGTGGTAGCTGTGTTTCTATTCAGTTACATATTTATGAATAAAACCCGGTTAGGAAGGCAAATATTTGCGGTCGGTAGCAATGCAGAATCAGCACAACGGCTGGGTATCAGCATTCGTAAAGTCTACTTATATGTCTACGGTTACATGGGAGCTCTTTCAGGGATTGCAGCGGTGAGCCAAGCTCAGATAGCACAATCAGTTGCGCCTAACTCGATGTTTGGTTACGAGCTCACCGTACTCGCGGCCGTCGTTATCGGCGGTGCCAGTATCCAAGGAGGAAAAGGGACCATTCTGGGAACCTTGCTCGGCGTTATCCTAATCGCAGTCATCGACAATGGTCTAACACTGCTCGGCGTATCCTCTTATTGGCATTCAGTGATCACCGGATTGATCATAATAATCAGCATCATTGTGACAGCCATGCACAATAAAAAATCCAGGAGCTTAGTATGAATCTGCTGACATCTATCAAACGAGAGCCCGCTTATCTGGTCCAGATGATTTTATTAGCCACCATCTTAATCGTGTTTTATTTTGTCATGGGCAACCAGTTCTTTAATCAAGGCAGCTTGAGTTCGATCCTTTCACAATTGCCGATTATTACCCTGCTCTCTTTAGGAATGGCAGTCAGTATGTTATCCGGAGGAATTAATTTATCCATTGTATCGGGAGCCAATGCGAGCGCCCTTGCCTGCGCTTATTTTATTACTGCTCATACAGACAGCACGACCTATCTTTTTATTGGCCTGTTCATGGGATTACTGGTCAGTCTGATTATTGGGTTCGGCAATGGCATTATTATTTCTTATTTTAGAGCCTCGCCAATTCTCGTCACATTAGGGACGATGGTTTTAATTTCTGGACTTAACATTCAGATCAGTGGAGGTAAAGTTATTTCAGGTTTTCCACCCTCCATACAGGCCATCACCAATAGTAGCTTTTTAGGTGTTCCTTACTCAATATTCATTCTGCTTGCTTCATTTATATTTATTTATATTATTTTAAATAAAACAGCGCTTGGAAAATCAATTTATCTCATTGGTAAAAATGAAAAATCAAGTTTTTATAGTGGTATTAATGTTAGTAAGATAACGATCATCGTATATATTATTTCTGCGCTCTTCAGCTTTTTGGCTGCAATTATGATGATGTCGCAATTTAACTCTGCTAAAGCGGGGTATGGAGAGTCTTATTTACTGACAACTATTTTAGCTTGCGTATTAGGTGGTTTAAATCCAGACGGCGGATTTGGTCGAATAGCTGGTGTATTCATATCCCTTATTATACTCCAGTTGATTGAAAGTGGATTCAATATACTAGGGATCAGCAGCCAGCTCACTATGGCGATCTGGGGCATTACACTGATTGCTTTTATCTTCATCAAACGAATTTTATTTAAATCATAAGGTAATAAACTATGACAAGCTTTTTCCTCGGTGTAGATGTCGGAACAGGGAGCGCCAGAGCGGGTATTTTCGATGTTAAGGGCATCATGGTGAGTTTCGCTAAACGCGATATTCAGTTATTCAAACCTCAGCAAAATTTTGTCGAGCAGTCATCTGATGATATCTGGAATGCCGTTTGTGGGGCCGTCCGGGATGCGATCAACATTGCTAGAATAGATCCCATCCAGATTAAAGGCATTGGCTTCGATGCCACCTGCTCACTCGTTGTTCTTGACCAAGAAGGAGAACCGGTCACAGTCAGTCCGACAGGACAGGATGAGCAAAATATTATCGTCTGGATGGATCATCGAGCCATCACGCAAGCACAACGAGTTAACCAAACGGGGCATCCGGTTCTTGAATTTGTTGGTGGAATTATCTCTCCGGAGATGGAAATTCCCAAGCTACTTTGGCTGAAACAACATATGCCAAACACCTGGGATAAGATAGGTTATGTTTTTGATTTACCAGATTTTTTAACATGGAAAGCAACGAACAGTAATACTCGGTCATTGTGTTCAACGGTCTGCAAATGGACCTATTTAGGTCATGAGAATCGATGGGATCGCTCTTTTTTCGAAGAAGTAGGCTTAACAGAGCTGTTAGACAATAATGCCAAAAAAATCGGCAATGATATTCAGATCATGGGCAAACCCGTGGGTCAGGGGCTAAGCCGTGATGCAGCCAAAGCTCTCGGGTTGTACCCGGGGACTGCCGTGAGTACCTCGATTATCGATGCCCATGCGGGAACCTTAGGAATTATCGGCTCTACCGGCGCATCTGGCGAGCGACCGGATTTCGATAAACGAATTGTCATGATCGGCGGTACCTCCACCGCCCATATGGCTATCTCAAAATCGGCACGATTCATCCACGGCGTTTGGGGGCCTTATTATTCAGCGGTATTACCCGGGTTTTGGTTAAATGAAGGAGGACAGTCAGCAACCGGAGCTTTAATTGACCATGTGATTCAATCTCACCCCTGCTATGACAAACTCGAGCAACAAGCGGTTGATAGCAATAAAACGATCTATGAAGTTCTCAACGAAATCTTAATCGAGATGGCGGGCAGCATCGAGCAGGTGGCTTACCTGACCAAAGATGTCCATATGTTGCCTTATTTTCACGGTAACCGTTCACCCAGGGCCGATCCTAACCTGACCGGAATCGTTACCGGACAGCGACTCTCTCGCACACCTGCTGATATGGCAGTCCAATATCTGGCAGCAATTCAGGCCATCGCGCTTGGCACCCGCCACATTATCGAATCCCTCAATGACAAGGGATATGCGATCAACACCCTGGTCGCCAGTGGCGGAGGTACAAAAAACCCAATCTTCGTTCAAGAGCATGTCAATGCGACTCGCTGTTTGATGCTGCTTCCAGAACAAAAAGAAGCAATGTTACTAGGCAGTGCCATGATGGGAGCGGTTGCCTCGCGCTCATTTGAGTCATTTGATGACGCGATGGAACAAATGAGCCGTACCGGGAAAACAGTCACACCACAAACCAACGCTATCACCCGCTACTACGATCTGAAATATGAAGTATTTCACAAGCTCTACAACGACCTGATGGAATACCAACGAATTATGGATAAATAAGCGAGATATATCATGACCAAAGCTTGGCAAGCAGCGACGCGTTGCTGGACAATGTATCGGGATGCAATCCAAACCCTCTCGGAGGATCTCTCCCGCGATAACTGGCAGCAATGTCTTCAAAAAATCGAATCTTGTCAGGGAAATCGCTTGATCACCGGGGTCGGGACATCTGGGATTGTTGCCAGAAAGTTCGCCCATATGCTGGCATCAATCAAAGTGCCAGCAATTTACTTTAATCCAACGGATGCAGTCCATGGCGAACTCGGAATTATAACCCGCAATGATATAGTGATTATGTTTACCCGAGGTGGCTACTCAACTGAACTTGATGCAATGATCCCTTATCTGTCGGCGCAGCAAATTCCGATTATACTGATTACTGAAAATGCTCAGGCTCCTCTGACAGCTTGGTCAGATCTGACGGTCGTACTTCCTAACACCCAAGAATCAGACCCACTCGCGACCCTCGCAACCACTTCCATTATTCAGGCTCTGTCATTATGTGATTCAATCTGTATCGGACTCATGATTCGATCGAATTATCAGGAACAGGACTTGCTGGAAATTCATCCCGGAGGTGCCGTCGGTATCAAATTGTTCTCCAAATAAAGAAGGATCGTCATTATAAGGGTATGCATCGATTAAGCCCGGCTTGAAGCAAAACTGCCGATGCGTAACTTCTCAAGGCCATTCTGTTACCGCTGTATCAGCTTCTTGCTGCCGCTCGCTCATCCATTGGACGTTGGATTAATTGGTATGCGGATTGTGGTATTGAAGGATTAGAAAGCGCCACTCGAGGCAGGGCTGCAACACTTCCTTTTCTTAAAATTGCCGCCGTATTAACAACGTTATTAACGTTGAATCCTCAGAGCTTAGGTTACCAACGTTCACGTTGGAGCTCTGAGCTTATCCAAAACGAGTGTTCTGAAGATTAGGGCGTTGTTCTAGAGGAACAAGACATTAGTAGTTTGTCATGTCTTATAGAAAGGGGGGCCACTGTATAACCGAGTTCTAACTGACTAAAGATCAAAATTTTATCGATCAATGTCTTTTTTCTGGTCATTACGTGTATGGCGATTTTTCCGCAAGGTCAATAGGGATAGAGATGACTGGAGAACTATTAGCTCGCATAGAAAAAGACCTTTATTGGCTTTCTTGCAGAGAGAATATTATTGGCCTTTTGGATATTGGTTTTTCCCGATCACGAATAGTCTTTAATTTTGAGTAATGGTTTAGCTTGTGCAGTGCGGCCAAAACATAATAGTTCTAGCACTAACACTATTGATTTTATGATCAATTTTGGTCACGGTTACACAATATTTGTACTTATCTGTTGTAGGGAGTGATGTATGGCGAGTGCGAGATAATAAAAAGGATGAATCAAGACCCTACGCGAAATCTAACATCATTGGCACACTCGCCGATATTTGGATACAAGCGGCTATAGAAAGAGGTTAAGTCGTGTTTAGGCATAATTATAGATGAGTCGTTAAGCAAAAATATGCGCTTATATGTAAAAATTTGTGCTTAACTAATACTAGGGTCAATGCTAGCTTAGCAAAATATAAAGGGATATTATGGCTAGAGTCTCTCTAAGAAATAAATTACTACTAATTAGTATAGGGCCTATTTTATTTATTTCTTTATTATTTACTTGGCAAACGTATTCAGAGATTTCTTCTTTGAGTGATAAGTTAAAGCAAGATGCCACGGTGGATCTTAAAGCGTCAGCAATATCAAAGCTTAAGTTAAATACTCGTATTGCGGGCAAACAAATTCAAGCTTATGTTGAGAAAAACCTAGATATAGTAAACGTTGTAGCCACCCAATTGTCTGATAACTTAAAGTTATCGCATCATTTGTCGAGAGAGCAAATCGCACATCTGATAACATCCGCAAAAAAAAATGCACCTAACGCCAGTGTTTTATATACCTTTTTTGAACCCAATTCATTTGATCATAAGGATCGTGAATACGTAGGTAAAGATACCCATGTGAGCGCGAAAAACGATGGCTCGTTCGCCGTGAGCGTGGCTTCAACTAAAAATGGTGAGATCACTTACTACCCAACTGAAAATGCACAAATTAAATATATTAATGATAAAGATGATTATGGACAGCGTATTGCTGAGTGGTATTTATGCCCTAAAGAAACACTAAAAACCTGTATTGTTGAACCCTACTTGTTTGATTTACCCAATGGTAGTCAAATGCTGATGACGAGCCTTACCGTACCTATTATTGAGTCGGGCGTATTCAAAGGCATTGTTGGTGCCGATATAGATTTACCTGTCATGCAAGAGTTTGCGAGCAAGTTATCCAAAGGGTTATATGATGGGCAAGGTTCAGTGACCATCGTCAGTCAAAAAGGTTTGATTGTTGCTTCTAGTCAATACAATAAAAGCTTAGGAAAACCATTTAAAACGGTTGATACTGAGAATGGTCAAGCCTTGTTAGATCTAGCGAATAAAGGTGGCGTAATAGAGCAAGATGGTCAATTGGTCATCGCTCAGCCTTTGACTCTGGGAAATGCCGTCACTCAGTGGAATTTTTTGATTAGCCTACCTATATCCGTTGCAATGGCTAAGTTGGACGCGAAATTAGAGATAATGGAAAGCGTTAAACAAAAAGCACTTATCGAACAGTTGACGCTCGCTGTAATTGTATCCATTGTTGCGACATTGCTAATGCTATTGATTGTGCGCTCTATTATTCGTCCGTTGCAGTTACTCAATAAACAGGTGGGTCAATTATCCGGTAATGATGGTGATTTAACGCAGACACTAAATCTTGATGCTCATGCGGAGTTAAACGAACTAAGCGCAGGTTTTAATCTCTTTTTACAAAAGCTTCGCGATATGGTGAATTCGCTAAAATCCATCGGTAGCAGAGTTCGTGAATCATCTGGTGAGAACGTGAGTGCTAGCCATAGCTCATTAAAAGAGACTGCGAAGCAAAAAGAAGAGATTGCAAATGTGGTTGTTTCTACTGAAGAAATGTCTAAAGCCGCTCATGATGTAGCTCAAATTACAGCTGGTTTGGCGGAAAAAATAAAATTAATGAATAGTACCGTTCGCCAGTCTCAAAGTAGTATCGTTACTTCAACAAACACGGTTCAAGAACTTAGCAGCAGTATGGAAAATGCAAAAGACTCCATTGACAAAGTGTCTGCACGTTCTGGTGATATTAACCAAATTCTTGAAGTGATCCGTAGTGTTGCAGAACAAACCAACTTATTGGCACTGAATGCGGCCATTGAAGCGGCTCGAGCTGGTGAGCAAGGTCGTGGCTTTGCAGTGGTGGCTGATGAAGTGCGTAGTCTTGCTTCTAAAACGCAAAACTCCACTGAAGAGATTGATGGCTTAATCAATAATCTACAACAAGAAGTGAAAATTGCTGTCACTAGCATAGCTAATAGTGGCGAAAAAGTAGCATTGTCCGTTCAGTCTACGGAAGAAGTAAATAACAACCTTTCTATGATAGTGAATGAAATAGAGCTTATTAATGATAATATTCAACAAGTGGCCTCAGCAGCCGAAGAGCAAAGCCAAGTGAGTGTGGATATCGCTGGAATGTTGAGTAAAATTGAAGATGCCGCCGAGGTATTGGCACAGTTTGCTCATCAGACGAATGACTGTAGTAAGCAGGTCACCCTTCAGCTAGATGAATTAGACAGTCAACTAAATAGGTTGAAAAGTTAAGAGAACTGATAAAACCATTGCTCGAAGAATGGGTAGGAGACTGTAAATAATTTTGTGTAACTGTCTGGGTTACATATAATCACTCAGTCTGTCTTCGAACATAATCATAAAACGGTTCAGGGCTTGTCGCCAGTTATGGACATCGTCCATTTCTTAGAAGCATCTTGGATCGCTAAGAAGATGACTTTCTTGGCCGATTCATCTGTTGGGAACAGCTTACGTTTTTTGATGGCTTTTCTGATTACACTGTTCAACGACTCGATCGCGTTAGTCGTGTAAATCGCCTTCCAGATGTCCTCTGGGTAGTTAAACAGCGTATTGAGATTAGCCCAGTGGGTTGTCCAGGAGCGGCTGATTTGAGGGTATTTAGCGTCCCATTTATCAGCAAACTTATCCAACGCTAGCAAGGCTTCAGCTTCGGTTTTCGATTGGTAGATGGCTTTCAGATCCGCAGCAACCACCTTGTAGTCTTTCCACGGCACGTATTTCATCGAGTTTCGCACCATATGGACGATACAGAGCTGGATTTGGGTATTAGGGAAAGCAGTGTTGATGGCGTCAGGGAAACCTTTCAGTCCATCAACACAAGCGATAAGAATGTCTCTGACGCCTCGATTTTATAACTCGGTCAGTACATTTAGCCAGAACTTAGCCCCTTCGTTTTCAGATAACCACATGCCGAGTAGCTCTTTCTGACCTTCCATATTGACGCCGAGGGCCAGATAAACCGACTTATTGAGGACTTGTTTATCCTGACGGATTTTGACCACGATACAGTCAAGTCTGCTATCTGCTATTTCAGCATACAAGCAAGATATTCTTCCCTAGAGCGGGCTCACGCAGGTCTCATGACCTCATCTGGCTGCGAAACTCCGTTTCGGTGCTATAGCGAATTTATGTCGCCTAAGCCCCGTAGCCCGGTCAGCAGCGCAGCGAATGCCGGGAGTTCTGCTTATTTCAGCGTACGAGCGAACAATCCTTCCCTGGAGCAGGCTCACGCAGGTCTTATGACCTCACCTCCTTAGGCTGCGAAACTCCGTTTCGGTCCTATATCGAAGTTATGTCGCCTAAGCCCCGTAGCCCGGTCAGTAGCGCAGCGAATGCCGGGAGTCTGCTAATTTCAGCGCTCGAGCGAACAATCCTTCCCTGGAGCGGGCTCACATCGGTCATCCATGACCTCACCTCCTTGGGCTGCGAAACTACGTTTCGGTCCCGCGTTGCCTAAGCTGCCTATGCGGCAGTGAACTCAGCGACTGGCACGGCATTGGATTTGCAACGTTTCTAAGCTGCCTATGCGGCAGTGAACTGCTGACCGCCGTATTTCTCATGCTGATGAGTTTTCTAAGCTGCCTATGCGGCAGTGAACGAACTAGATTGTCATTCAGGGATTTCCCAAATTTTCTAAGCTGCCTATGCGGCAGTGAACGGTATTGAAATTCAGCCGAAGAAAAGCAAAATTTTCTAAGCTGCCTATGCGGCAGTGAACTAGAAAAAGATAGCATAAAAATTCTTTTTAACAAGAACTTACCGAGAGAAACCCTCTTGACCCTTGTTAACGGGGGTGTTTTATAATTAATTGTTTTTATTGGATTTTTTAAATAGCTAAAAATAAAGGGTCTAAACTTGGGTTGCTAACTTAGCCATTTAATCACGATCACTCAACCCATAACCTGTCGATGATAAGCCCTCAACTGCCTTTATCGGTGGTTCTCATCGACCAAAGCGGTATTTAAACTCGGCACATGGTCACTATCATGGTTGCTTTTTACTCAACTTGCAGCTCAAAAATCGTCACCGCAAAATATCCTGTTCTTTTTCACTGCTTATTTTCTTTATATAGCGACGCAGTCTTCAATTTTCGTAAACAAGACTTTACCCAACGAATAGTTACCGGTAACTTGCTAGGGTAAAAAATGACAACAATAATTTCGAATAGTGGTGTAACCTTGAAAAGTTTTTGTGTAGTTCTCATTGGCGTCTCTTCATGTGGCAAATCATCAGTAGGTGAGGCGCTAGCAAATCGGCTTGACGCTAAATTTATCGATGGTGATGACTTACATACTCGACACAATTTACTAAAAATGTCATCCGGGCAAGCGTTAAACGACAATGACCGGGCGCCCTGGCTAGAACGTATCCGTGATGCAGTCTTCTCTATATTTCATAAGCATGAACGCGGTGTGCTCGTCTGTTCAGCGTTAAAAAAAGCCTACCGAGATAAAATTCGCGATGGCAACCCTAATGTGTTGTTTATTCACTTACAAGGCAGTATCGAAGTCATAGCTGAACGGATGCAGGCTCGACAAGATCACTTCATGCCCCTCAGTTTGTTGCAGAGCCAATTTGATGCACTCGAAGTTCCCGATCAAACTGAACCAGACGTACGAACGGTGACGATTGATGATACTTTTGAGAATGTGGTAACGCAGTGCCAAACAACCCTCATGGCTTATTTTAACGATAAGCCGTGAGCCTAAATCGCATTGCCATGGCAGTGATCTCAGTAATTTTTATAACATCGCTGGCAATGCGGATCATAGCTCACATAATCCATGGAAACTGATATAAAACCGAATAGGGACAAGGTATAAAAACAAAGTTAGTATTTACCAACATTGTTAGTATAAAGTCGCAGCCAGAGGTTCTAACGAACATCAACGCTGCAATCATTATCCAGCAAGACCAAAGCTGTCACGAGCTTTAAAGCATGCTTAGATACTTTGCCCAAAGTGTAACTTATATCCTAAATCAACTACCGACTCATGGCTGGTCTGTCCAGCAAGCCGCGCCAGCATCTGGCGTGCGGCGATTCGTCCGATCGCTTCTCTGGGAGTGATAACCGAGGCTAACTGAGGACACATGACCTGCCCCATATCATGGCCATGAAAACCGGCGACCGCAATTTGACCGGGAATGTCGAGCCCCCGTTTCTGGCACTCAAATATAGCCCCAATCGCAAGGTCATCATTCGTACAAAAAATACCATCACACTGAGGATAACGCCTCAGACACTCATCGAGTAACTGTCCCCCCAATGAAAAGGAAGATGCTTTTTCTGTCGTCACAGAATAGTGTGTTAAACCAGCATCCACCATCGCTTGTTCATAGCCATGTTGCTTTAACGAAGTACGTGCATCCATGCGAGCGCCCAAGTAAACCACATGTTGATAGCCACGTTGAATCATTGCTTGAGTCATCGTATAGGCTGCCATATGGTTATTAAAACCAACGACAGGATATTGACCGGGAACATCGATATCCATCATTTCGATCACTGGAATACCAGCACTTTGCAAAATTTTATTAACGCGCGGTGTATGACGGCGATCGGATAAAAGCAAACCATCGATATTATAAGAAAGGAGTGACTCTATCCGTTTTTCTTCTATTTCTTCACTATAGCCATAGTGCGCCAGCATGGTCTGATAACCGGCGGCTTCTGTTTGAGACTCCAGTCCACGCAGAACCTGGGCAAAAACTTGGTTAGTCAGCGACGGTAACAACACTCCTATCGCATAACTCTTTGAGTTCGCTAAAATCTCAGGAGCCCGACTCGGCACAAATCCGAGTTCGTCAATCGCATGCTGTATCTTGCTCCCTGTCGCTAGAGCAACATTCTCTGGCTGTCGAAGATAACGGCTGACAGTCATTTTAGTGACACCCACCTGATTTGCCACATCCAATAACGTAGGTCTTTTATTTTTCATGATTATTCTCAGATACGATATTGATCAATCAGCATCAAATGCGAAAAAGCAGTGAGGAAGATAAGCGCCCCGAACTCGGGACGCCCATAGGTTTAGTGCACTATCGCGTTGAGAGACAAAACCCCAATCAGCCCCATGACTGAGATAATCGTTTCTAAGACCGTCCAAGTTTTCAGTGTTTCGGTCACCGTCAGATTAAAATACCCTTTAAATAACCAAAAGCCGGGATCATTCACATGCGATGCGATCACACTCCCAGCACCAGTTGCTAAAACCATTAAGGCCGGATCGGCATGACTGGCGGCAGCCAATGGCAGCACAATCCCTGCAGCGGTAAGCGAAGCGACCGTTGCCGAGCCCAAAGCGACGCGCAACATTGCCGCAACTAACCAGCACATTAACAGCGGGGATATAGATGAGCCATGCATTAAATGGGCAATATAATTGCTAACTCCAGAATCAACCAGCACCTGTTTAAAGGCCCCACCACCGGCGATAATAAACACGATCATAGCGATCGAGGCGATCGAGTTCTCCAGAGATTTCATCACCGTGGACAGATCACGACCATTTTTTAAACCCAGTTTAAAAATGCCAAGAATAACGGCGATAAAAAGTGCCACTGATGCGTTCCCAATAAACGTCAGGACCTCACGAACTATATTCCCATCCGGCAGCGTAAATTTAGTAATGGTACCAATTGCCATGAGAATGACCGGCAACGTTGCCACAAAAATACTTTCAGAAAATTTTGGCATTTCTGAATCTTTAAACATATGAGGGTTACATAAATCCTGCGGTGGCTCTTTGTCCATATGACGGACAAATCGCGTAAAAATTGGACCTGCAACAATTACGGTTGGGATGAGAATAATCGTCCCGTAAAATAAGACGACCCCTAAATTAGCACTGAAGATCTGCGCAATTGCGGTCGGAGCTGGATGCGGAGGTAAAAAACAGTGCGTCACAGACAAAGCGACAACCATTGGAATCCCGACATACATCAGCGACAAATCAGACGCTAAGACAATGGTATAAACTAGCGGCAGTAAGAGGACGAACCCAACTTCAAAGAACATAGCCAGCCCAACCACAATCCCGGTGAGCAGCATAGCCAACTGGATTCGCTTTTTACCCAACCGCTTCATTAACGTCATGGCGATTCGTTGCGCTGCGCCGCTGTCAGAAATAATCTTCCCCAGCATGGCGCCAAATCCTAAAATTAAGGCTAGTCCGCCTAGCGTTCCGCCAATCCCTTTTTCAATCGAGTGGATGACCGTCAATGGATGCATTCCCTCCATCACCCCAACCACGGCAGCAACAAAGATTAATGAAACAAATCCATTCATTTTGAATTTGATCATTAATACAAGCAATATTGCCACTCCCAAAGCAATAATTATAATAGGCATGATTCTTCTATCCTTTTTTAAGTGTAGGGTACCGATGACAGCCTATTTAAAGCTGCCATAAACGATTACTTTTTTTATTATTTAATTAAACTGCAGCGAGCATTCCACCATCGACAAATAATAAATGCCCATTTACAAAATTGGATGCTTCAGAGGCTAAAAATATAGCAGCACCAATTAATTCTTGTGGATCACCCCAACGATGCGCGGGTGTTCTATTTTCTAACCACGTGGTAAATTCTTTATCATCTACTAATTTCTGAGTCATTTCTGTTTTAAAATAACCAGGAGCAATCCCATTGACCTGAATATTATAGCGAGCCAGCTCAACACACATTCCTCGAGTCATCATTTTTACTGCCCCTTTCGAAGCTGCATATGGCGTAATCGTATCTCGGCCAAGTTCACTCTGCATCGAACAGATATTAATGATTTTACCCGATTGTCGGTTCATCATATGAGCCGCTACTTTCTTAGAAACAAGGAATACCCCAGTTTGATTAACTGCAATTACATCATTCCAATCTTGTTCTGGGAACTCAATAAATGGATGACGCCGTTGGATCCCTGCATTATTAATGAGTACATCTATGTGACCCAAGTCATTAATCAGTTGGTCGATTGCCGAATCCACCTGTTCGCTTTGGGTAACATCAAATACACTCGCACAACAATCAATATCCATATTTTGCAATTTTTCGACAGCTGTTAGAACTTTCTCTTCACGGCTCCCATTAATAATTATTTTAGCGCCATTAGCACCTAACTCTTGCGCTAAAAGATAACCAATCCCCTGCGATGACCCTGTAATTAATATATTTTTACCTTGTATCGAAAATAAATCGTTCATAGCGATCATCCTTAATTAAAATACGAGTTGCACTTTTGAAGCTATATTTTTATCTGCAGCGGTTTTAATCGCTTTTTCTAAATCATGAAAATCAAATTCATGGCTCAATAAAGGCTCTGGATTAATCGCTCCGTCGCTGAGGAGCTGAACCGCCTCATCAAACTCTTCAACAAAACGAAATGTACCGACCAAATGGATCTCTTTGGCAATGGCTCCCATCATAGAAAAGCCATTGAGTTCTCGCCCCATGCCGACTTGAACAACCGTCCCTCGCGCTTTGGTCACTTGAATACAGGTATCAAGCGATGGTTGGGCGCCGGAGACTTCAAAAGAGATATCAAAAAAACCTTTATCCGCGGCAAACTCATCAATACTTTGCTTACTGATGTTAACCAAGTTATCTGCCCCCATTAACTGCGCAATCTGCAGACAATTCTCACTCATATCAAAGGCATAAATCTGCTTAGCACCTTTGAGCTTAAGAGCAGCGACGAGCAGGCTTCCAATCGGCCCAACCCCAGAAACCAAGACTGTTTTACCACTTACATCACCGGCCTGATTGACAGCATGTAGCCCAACTGCAAAAGGTTCTGCAAATACCACCATCTTTTCGTCGGCGCTTTCGTCATAGGGTTTACACTGAAATGTTTCCACCAAACGGTGCGTTGTAAATCCACCATCAATGTGAGGACGATACATGGCACTGCCAAAGAATTTCATATCGATGCACTGGTTACTCATTCCAGATTGACAATACGCACATGTTCCGCAAGGTTTGGATGGATTAATCGCAATCTTTTGCCCAGGACGAAGTTCCGGGTTATCCGATTTAACAATTTCGCCAACCACTTCATGGCCGAGGATCATGGGATTCGTAATTGGATTATTGCCTACTTTGCCGTCCAGATAATAGTGAATATCGGAGCCACAAATACCACCGCGCGTTATTTTTACCAGCGTACCTTGATCTTCATAAGTAATCACTTTGTGGGCAACTGCCACATCTTTTTTGCCATTGACTAAACAGGCTTCAGTCTCGATTTTCATGATCTATCCTCATCGTTTTACACTAGAGTTACCGATAACATGTTATTGGTAACTTATGGTTAATCAAATATCTTTTCTAAGGAAATATTAAAAATGAGAGGCAGTTCAAATCTAGACAACAATGATGTTCTTCATTAATAGTGCTGTATTTTTATTTAAAATCAGTAATATGGCCTAACAAATAGAAACAAAACAGTTGACTAACTGATTATTAGCACTTTTATTTTGAATTAAATATGACATCGACCAGATAAAAACGGCTGTTTAACAGTGATAGATTGGTGCTAATTAACCATTATAAAATGGTTAGCATCAATAAAAGTTATCGATTTCCTTGAATAAAAAGGGCTAGAATGCGCACTCCTGCGTTAACTTTCTTGCAAATAATTCCATAAAAAATCCTGTTCTGTATTGGTCAGCGAATCTGAAGGGAAAATCACAAATAACCCTATTTTTTATTGGTCTATTTCTTTCATCCAACTGAATTAAAAATTCAATTTCATACCTCGATTCAAAATAATTTGGCATCTTTTATACTTGTTCTATCATGACCTTCTTGAACTGATTCATTGGCTTGTCGATACTGTTTTAAAGTTTTATGCCTACCTTCATCCGTTTTTACAAAAACCGTCATTGGTAAGCGGCAGGTAGCAAAATTATGCAAGATGTTCACAATTTTTATCACGTCACTCATACACAAACGCGAAGGTTTATTATGTGGCTCATATCAGAAGAGATGCGATATCATTTAGATCTCCCCCGTGATTGAATGTCATCTCTGCCATGCTTTGTGGTCAAAATAAATGGATTGATCTATCGGAAGATAAAGGAAGCTATAAGACTTCATATGATGCATGTACAGGCCACATTACCTTAGAGTGAGCAACGCAAGCTTCCAGAAAACATTGACCTATAGCGAACCCACCACATTGGGCCTTGGATGCCATTTTAAAAGAAGACGAACAACCGATACATGCGGATAATCGGCGTTGCATAAGACTGCTTTGACAATCACTCTGAAGTAGCGATAAAAAAACCCAACACTTTAGCGGTTGGGTTTTCGTGATGATTTAAACCGTTATCACACTTTAAAGGTTTGAATCAACGCCCGTAATTTTTCTGAGCTTTGGGCGATATCATGGACCGATTTCTCAATTTCCGACATCGACTCTTCGGTCTGTGTAATAGAGCTATTTAATGTTTCAACATTCATACTAATTTCAGTCGCCACATTATTTTGCTCTTCTGAGGCACTTGCGATGCTGTCATTCATCCGGTTCACTTCATCAAGCGAGGCAGCAGCGGCTTTGAGTTTATCGGCGGTTGCTGCGGCTTGGTGACACATGGTTTCGGCACGCTCGACGCTGGTATGCATCTGTTTTTGCGTATTAGCCGCTTCGTTGGTCAATGATTGGATGATCTGAGTAATCTGTTCCGTTTCTTTTTGGGTGTTTTTCGCTAACGCACGCACTTCGTCAGCAACGACTGAGAAACCACGCCCATGTTCTCCGGCTCGGGCCGCTTCAATCGCAGCATTTAATGCAAGCAAATTAGTCTGATCGGCAATCTTCTGAATACTAGACAGTACACTCGAAATATCAGCCACTCGTTGGGTCAACTGATCGACCGTTTGCGCACTGACTTTGAACTCATCGGCCACATGATGCAGTTCATCGGACGAGCGGACCACCTCTTCCGTGCTCTGTTCAATTTGCCCTTGGGAATTAGCAGAAGCATCGACTGCGGTCTGAATATTATTGCCAACTTCACGAAAACTTTCGGTCATCTCATAGACAGCCGTGGCTACTTGCGAAGTCTGTTGCACCTGTTCATGTAATACCTGATTAGTCTGCACGGCCACACTCGATAAGCGCTGGGCAATCGCATGTTGTTCACTAGCCCCTTCACTAATATTGCCAACCAACTGTTTAAGATTATGTGTCATGGTATGCATTGCCCCGGCAACACTATTAGGCGAAGACACCGGAATATCAACGTTCAGATTACCGTCAGCAATTGCCTTCACAATCCGCTGCATCTGCACTGGTTCACCACCCAATGGTTTGAGCGCCATTTTAGTAAACCAGATCGCAATCAACACTACGATCACAATAGCGCCAGCTATCAGACAAACAGCCACCTCAATCAGATGATATTCTGTTGCGAGTGCCTCATCGGCATCAATTTTGACCAAAATAGCCCAGTTTAATCCATCAAATTTCACCGGAGCATATGCTGTTAACGCGTCTTGGCCCAAGTAGTCCGGTAATATTGCCAGCCCAGTCTGCCCGGCTAAAGCTCGATCTGATGCTTCACTGGTGATTTTGGTGGTTTGCGGGTGTAAAAAGGATTGCAATACCGAATATTTACGAGGATCACGATACGAGTCAGTACGTAATAAATGATCATCCCCAATGATCAGTGTTTCTCCAGAGCGACCCAATCCGTTACGCTCTGCCATAAGGCTATTAAGTTTATCAAGCGGAAACTGCGCGGCGATTACCCCAATATGCTTACCATTGTTATCAAATACTGGAGCTGCAATAAATCCAGCAGGCCCATCATAAGAAGGGCGATAGATCTTAAAGTCTGAGATCACAACCTGTCCTTGGCTGGCTTTATCCGCTTTGCGAAACGCCGCCGCAAGATTGGTATCTTTGTATGGACCATGTTCTAACGACGTGGCAAAGTCGACCTCTTTATAGACGCTATAAAGAACCTCGCCTTCCCGATTGATAAGGAAAATATCATAGAAGCCATACTCTTTTTGTACATCCCGAAGAAACCCATGAAGCCTTTTATGATGCTGGTCATAATCGTCATTCACCTTGGATTGATGAAGTTTATCCTTACTACCGACTGGATGGGGGTTGGCCACCAGGAAGCGGTGTTGTAGCCAGACTTCTCGGTCATTCAGCTGCCCTACCATATTATCGACCCAAGCGCTGCTCACCAACGGCCGATTTTTCTGCAATCGTGGCAGAAATTCGCTCATATAAAAGTTTTTTAACTCTTGACGATAACGCGCAGCATCACTTGCAGAAACCTTGGCATTGCGAAAATCATGATCAAATTCTTGTAAGGACTCTCGTAGAGCAGGATCGCCTGCTAGCATGTCGACCTCACCGCGAAGTCGACCAAGATATTCTTTCAATGATGTGGATTTCATCTGGCGAATCGAATCAAGCTGGCTAAATACCTGCTGTTCGATACTGGTTGAGGCAATATATATAGAAACAGCGGAGACGATCATCATAGGAATCAGCCCTATTCCCGTCAGTAACAACAACATCTGTCGTTTAAACGTCATTCCATTAGCCCCCAGCTGATAGACACTATGTGTATTGGTGAATCCCCATCCTTTATGAATCTAAGTGTAGAAGTTAAAAATACAATTATAGTGATAATTTTCTGTTTAAGCAGATGCTATATTCGACTAGAAGGTAGCTTGTAATGCGTCTTACTTTAGCTAAACAAGCAGCGCAAACACGCTAACGCCTTGCTCAACACGATGCCACACCGCTTAGATGCGTGCAGCGAAGGCAACTTAACACGCTGAAATTTTCCACCTTTTTAAGTGGCCCAATTCTATCTTCAAGCAGGTTTAATGTTTACCCCAATAGGGAGCACAGCAGCCGTTGGGCAGATCTGTACACTTTGTTAAGAGCCACAGATCACATCGAACGAAGCGTAAAGTTTGTCAATCCAGTCCCTATTCTCAACACTGTTTCATATCCTTGAACAGACTGTTGCAGCATCAATAGTGGTGGATCATCACAGATTTCATATCCTAAACAGACTGTTATTAAAAAAGGGAAAAGAGATGTTTATCGTTTCACTGACTTATTTATGTGATTTAGCCAAAGTTGACGCACATTTAGTGGCGCACCGCCAGTATTTAGATGATCTGTATGCTCAGGGGAAATTGCTGTTATCGGGTGGAAAAAAACCTCGTGATGGCGGAATTATTCTGGCACATAATGTCACCCGAGAGGAGCTGAATGAGCTGCTCACTCAGGACCCTTTCTATCAACAGGGAGTCGCTCGCTATGAGGTCACTGAGTTTACCCCGCGGCAAACAGCAGAAAACATGGCATTTTTAGTTAACTAACTGCATTCTCCACTCAACTCTGGCCTGGCATAGCTCATGTTTGGGTCGGATGTTGATGCCGCTCTCACACCTCAATACACATCGGCTACGAGTTCACTTCGGCAAGAGAGAGGGTTTTAAGAAAATCGATAAACAGCTGTTCGCGTTTGGAGGGTTGCGGATTGATGTGCACCACATACATCGGCAGCGGGGACGGCATATAGTCTTCTAAAATGCTCGTCAGTTCACCACGGACCAACATCCGTTTAACGGTAAAATCAGGCAAATAGGCAATTCCCTGTCCGGCTAAGGCCAACTGGCTCAGCTGCAAACTACTATTGATGCGGGTCCGCCCAAATACCGGCACATCCACATTCTGTTGTTCGACAACGTATCGCCAACTCCGAGAGCGATTATCAAAGTGGCATAAGCATGAGTGCATATTTAGCTCATCGGGGACCGAGGGTGTACCATGCTTTTGCAGATAATTCGGGGATGCCACCGTCTGTTTTCGCCAGTATCCTATCAGGGTATAATAGAGCGCCGAATCGGGCAATGGCCCGCAATGTAAGGCTAAATCGTAGCCGTGACTAAATAATTCCAAGCAGTGGTTGCCCGCAATAATATCTAAGGTGATCTCAGGATAATCACGATAGAACGACTCAAGCGCCGGAATAACATACAATTGGCTGATAGAGTGCGGGATCCCAACTTTTAAATGACCACTGATGGATTTGTTGTCATGGCGGCTCTGATGTAAACACTGCTCATATAAACTCACAATCTGACCACAGCGCTGATAAAAAGATTCCCCCGCATCGGTTAAGGTCAATGACCGGGTGTTGCGTTTTAACAGTGAAGTTTTTAACTCAAATTCCAGTTTCGCAATATGTCGACTGACCATCGCCGGCGACATATCCAATTCATTAGCTGCGGCACGAAACCCGTTTTGATTCACCACCATACAAAACACTTTCATCGAATCGATCATAGCACCGCATCTTTTATGGTTTAGGGGATAAAATCTTAAATGCTTTTAAATCTTCGTACAATCTTTTCGCTGGCATTGGCTATTCACGTTGCAGTCGCTCGCACGCATGCTCTGATGGCTGAACGAACACTTAAGATTGGGCGAAGAAGAGAAAATGAATATTCACTTTATCCGGGATTATCTCTATTTGATATTCTATAAGTAATGAACCGACCCAGCGAATCAACCGAAACCGATGACCTGTGAGCAAGGTTTGAAAAACCGTCCGCGACTTTTCTGGCTCACTTAAGTGCGATACAACACCTTCACCACATGCCAACCAAATTTCGTTTTGACCAGGTGCGGGGTGAGAAGCTCACCATTAAAACAGACTTTATCAAAAGCAGGCACCATCTGGCCTCGACGAAACTCGCCTAAATCCCCGCCGCGTTTACCGGATGGGCAAGTTGAATATTTTTTAGCGAGCGTCTGAAACTTCGCCCCCTTTTTCAGCTGAGTCATAATATCTTCAGCCTGAGTCTTATGTTTAACCAAAATATGTAGTGCTGCTGCCGTTGAAGCCATTGTGATTCTCTTAACTTGGTAATAGCCACCTATTGTATCCCAACCAACCTCAAGCTTCGAGTTACGCCGTGGGCATCTTTTCAACGTAATATGCCCAACTTGCCGGAATCATCAATAAAGGACAGAATGCTTTATAGTGAACAAGAACAGTGCCCCACCACATAAGGAGAATAGAATGGCTCAAAAACCGACGATTGCTCTGATTGGCCCCGGTGCTATTGGCACCACGATTGCAGCAGCGTTACATGAAGTGGGCCATACGCCCATCATTTGTGGTCGCTCGCCGCGGGAGAATTTAGAACTAAAATATGAAGCCCAAAAGATGGTGGTCCCCGGCCCAGTTAAAACAGATCCCAATGACATCACTCACCCGGTTGATCTTGTTTTTGTCGCTGTCAAAACCACCCAAGTTGCGGCAGCTGCCCCTTGGTTAAAAGCACTGTGTAATAACAATACGGTAGTCTGCGCTCTGCAAAATGGAGTTGAACAAAAAGCATCGCTCTCGCCGCTAACCTCCGGCGCCACTGTTTTGCCTTCAGTCGTTTGGTTTCCGGCTCAGCGCCAGTCTGACGATTCGGTCTGGCTACGCAAAAAAGCCCGTTTAACGCTCCCCGATACACCGCAAACCGCGATCATCAGCAACGCCCTGCAAGGCAGTTTATGCCATGTGGATATCGCGACTGATTTCACTTCCACCGCTTGGCACAAATTACTGCGAAATGCTGTGGCAGGGTTGATGGTACTCACAACTCGCCGTGCAGGGATGTTTGCTCGTGATGATATCACCAAGCTAGCATACGCTTATCTGGATGAATGTTTACAAGTTGCCCGAGCTGAGGGCGCGCAATTAGGCGATGACGTCAGAGATGAGATCATCGGCGTATTACAAGGCTATGCCCCAGATATGAGCACCTCTATCCTAGTGGACCGACTCGCCAACCAACCCATGGAATGGGATATTCGCAACGGTATTTTCAAGCGCCTCGGACAAGCCCATCATCTGGAGACTCCTATCAGTGACATTATTGTGCCGTTACTTGCCGCCGCCAGTGATGGCCCCGGCTAGTCATCCATCGCGCCGTTAAGAGACGAAAACAGCGGTTTTTATGTGGGTGATATCAGCTCAATCATTTCCCGGAGTCCGCCAGCCACTAGGGACTGTTGACCTTTGGTGGTTGAATTTTGTTCAAATTAAACGCATTTTGAACGCGGCGCACCCTGCGTCGCTTAATGAGTGAAGCAAGCAGGGGGCAACAAAGTTCAGGATGCGTTTAAATGAACCCCAAGGGCAGTATCTGAGAGGAATTTATCCAGCGTTAAACGTTCTTTGTGGAGAATAACGACACAGCACAACGTTTGCCTTGCCTAAATCCCTCTCAGATTTCTGCAAAACTAATCACAAAAGGTCAACAGTCCCTAGCCACACACATGAGCGATGGAGAACCGCATAAAAGGCCCAACATCGCTCTATTAAAGTTAGTACGTGATAAAGAGTTGGCTCGCAAAATCACTTGATAATGCCTTACTGGAAAAATTTGATAGATCACGCGCATTTACCCTACAACTACTGATAAAGTAATAACACCATAGGCTGCAGATAACAGTGCTAAAAGTTGTCTATAAAACCACTCTTGGGATGCAACCACGTCAAGGCAAACTAACAGAACACAATGATTACGATAAAAGATGTTGCCAAAGCAGCTGGGGTTTCTATTGCAACCACTTCCCGCGTTATCAATAACGCCCCGCATACCAGTGCCAAAGCACAACAAGCCGTGCAACGAGCCATGAAGCAGTTAGGCTACCGTCCCAATGCGAACGCCCGCGCTTTAGTGAGTCAGTCAAACTATACCGTGGGAGTTTTGGTCAATAATATGTCATCCCCTTTTTTTGGTACGATGGTAGATGCCATTGACGCGATTGTGACGGCTGAAAATAAACAGTTGTTGGTCGGCAGCGGACAGCATCAAGCGGATAAAGAAGCACATGCGATTGAATTACTGGCTAATAGTGGTTGTCGATCACTGATTATTCACAGTAAGGGGCTCAGTGATAGTCAGTTATTGGCCTATTTAAACGAGTTTCCGGCGATGGTTATTTTGAACCGGGTTGTGCCCAAAGCGGAGGATCGTTGTATCGCACTGGATAACTTTCAGGGTGCTTATATGGCTTGTGAGTTTCTCATCCAGCAAGGACATCGACATATTGGTTATCTGTGTTCAAGTGCCCCCATTGAAGATGCAAGAGACCGTTTGGCGGGTCATTTGGCAGCTCTCAAAGCCTACCATATTGATCTCAATGACGATGCAGTTGCCTATGGTGAACCCAATGAAAAAGGGGGTGAAAAAACAACGACCGCACTACTTGCTAAAAATCTGCCGATAACTGCTATCGCCTGTTATAACGATGATATGGCTGCCGGATGTATGTCAGTCTTACATGAAAATAATATTCAAATCCCCACTCATGTGTCAGTGATAGGGTTCGATAATAGCCACATCGCTCAGTACCTTTACCCTAAACTCACAACCATGCACTACCCCATTAAAATCATGGCAGAACAAGCTGCCCAACATGCACTGACCTTAGTCCATTCTGAATTAAAGACCTCTGCATGTCGGTTATATAAACCGACACTGATACGTCGTTATTCAGTCGGACCAGTAGCCAATTCACGCTGATTCGTCTGCACAGATATCTTACTTCGATTGAGCCAGTGACGAACTAAAACAGCAGATAAATAACCGTCCACAGTAGCTAAAATGCTGTCCAGCTGGCAAATTCTGGACGCTGTTAATGTGAGGCACCCAACCCTATAGACTAATTTTTCTCTTTATTAAATAAATCGTTAAAGATATTCATCTATAGTTATTACTTAGCTCCTTTATCATTCTCATCCATTCATAAGAGATTCGATCATGCGCAAGCTCCAGCATATAGCGTTTAGTATGAGAGTGACTGTTTTCTCTTTATTTATAACTTTATCAATATTGATTATTTCAGTTGCTTTAGGGTTACAGTATTATTTTGCGCAGTCGATGGCTTACGATGCCGCGAAAACGCAATTTATCCATGTCTCCGAAGCAGTGAGTAAAGAGCTCCATACGCTTGATACTCGCAGTACTGCCATTTTGTTGCTTTTATCGCAATATCTAGAAAACGACACCGCAACAGGCCAGCAAGCAAAAGACCATTTGATACAGATGATGGCACAAGCCATGCGTCAGGCGCCATTTTTATATGCGATGTGTATTGGCTCTGCAAATGGCGATTTTTATGAACTGGTCAATTTAGAGAGCAGCAAAATTGTCAGACAACAGTTCGATGCAACCGCACAAGACCGATGGATCATTATTCATATTCATGCCACTGCTAAAGGTCGAGTCCGTGAGCAACTCTATTATGATCGTCACTTCAAGTTGCTGCATCGAAAAGTTGATGATAGCCATTACTACGCCAATGTCCGATCTTGGTATACCGACGCGATGAACAAAGCCGTTGTTATCAAAACCCCCCCTTATCTATTTAATAATACACAAGCGCCAGGTGTTACTTATGCGAAACGGGTGCCCGGTACTGGCGATGTGATTGTCGCGGATATCTCTTTAAATACCTTTAATCATTACTTAAAAGAGAATCGAGCCGGTAGTAATGCTGATACCTTCATTTTTAATCAAGCTGGCAACACGACTACCAGCTCTATTGAACTAACCACGCCGCCCGAATTTATCAATGTCAAAAAGATCCCTCTTTCTAAGGAGGAACAAGATTATATTCATCGCCTTGGCAAATTGATTGTATCTAGTGAATTAAACTGGCCCCCATTTGATTTTTCAAGCAACGGTATTCCACAAGGCTACTCTATTGACATGATTAAATTATTAGCCAAAAAAATTGGCTTAAAATTTATCTTCTCCAATGGCTATGACTGGCATCAGCTGACATCTTTATTCAAGAAAAAGAATATCGATATTCTGCAATCAGTGATTAAAACCCCTGAGCGACAAAACTGGGGATTGTTTACCCAACCCTACATAAAACTTACCACAGCAATTGCGATTTTGACCCAAGGAAAACAACTCACGTCAATGGAGCAGTTAAACGGCAAAACAGTCGCAGTGGGTCAAGGATGGGCACTAGTTGAGCTTATTAAAAAGAATTATCCGAACATTCATATCCTTGAAGTAAAAAACAGCATGGATGAGTTGCGTGCGCTGCAAGAAAAGCGAGTCGATGCTGTGATTGATAGGACTCAGGTTTTACGTTACCTGACAGGTATTCATGAGATTAAAAACGTCAGTATTTATGAACTTAACAATAAGAACATCTTAAATGCTCAGCAAGGTTTATCGATTTTAGTCCATGCAAACCGTCAGCCACTGCAAAAAATATTAAATAAAGCAATTGCCAGTATCACCCCCCAAGAAAAGGCTTACCTTAAAGACAAATGGCTAAATGAATCATCCACATCCAAAATTAACCACGCACTTTTGGCTGGGGTCGTCCCCCATACGATTTTTACTAAGCTCGCCAAACAAGTCAGTCCACAATCACCAAATATTATCGCTGATGGCGTCTTGATTGATCACAAAAATTATACGATTTACGTGCATCGAATGGATACCAACCTAGGGGAGCAAAACTATATTGGCATTATGATCCCAACCACTCAAATTATGCATCCTTACATGACCAAAGTGTACGTATCATTATTGATCACCCTGGCATCACTGATTTTGATGAGCCCAATTTTGGTCTATTTTTTGAGAATGATTGTTTTACCCGTTAAACAATTGTCTATCGAAAACAATCATATTAAACATAGAGAATTTAATGTTCTCAAACGCGTTAAAAGTCATATCACTGAAATTAATGATTTATCAAACTCACTCTATAATATGACGTTTTCAATTACCCAACATCAGCGGCAACAACAGCAACTACTGGATTCATTCATTCAGCTGATCGCACAAGCAATTGATGATAAATCCCCTTATACCGGCAAACACTGTGCTCGAGTACCCGATTTAGCCATTATGCTGGCCGAAGCAGCCAATCGCAGCGAACTTTCCGGCTTTAAAGACTTTGATTTTAATGACAAGACTAAACAGTATGAATTTAAAATCGCAGCCTGGTTACACGATTGCGGAAAAATCACCACCCCCGAACATATCATTGATAAAGGAACCAAACTCGAAACGATTTATAACCGCATCCATGAAATAAGAACACGTTTTGAAGTGCTCTGGCGCGATGCACAAATCGATTATTGGAAAAGACGAGCCAAGGGGGAAAATCAACTCTTATTAGATAAATGGCTTGCAGCAAAACAAGCTCAAATTCAAGATGACTTTTCTTTCATTGCCCAATGTAATCTCAATAGCGAACATATGGATGAGGCTAAACTGGCTCGGATCCAACAGATTGCAGCTATCACTTGGACACGTTATTTTGACGACCGGTTGGGGCTTTCGCCATTGGAAACAAGCCGAGCTGCAAAAACCCCGCGCCCCAATCTTCCCGTAACAGAACACCTATTAGCCGATAAGCCACTACACAAATTCGGTTGGCTGCATAATCCAAGATATAAAATGAACGATGAAATTAAAATGCCGATCCCTGAATTAAGCGCCAATATCGGTGAAGTTTATAACCTATCTATCCCTCGTGGCACCCTCACCGATGAAGATCGATTTCGCATCAATGAACATATCATTGCCACCATTAGTATGCTCAAATCATTACCACTACCCAAAGAACTCGCCAGAGTACCAGATATCGCAGGGAGCCATCACGAGACACTCATTGGAACCGGTTATCCAAGAGCACTAACCGCATCAGAGCTTCCTATGGAATCGCGAATCCTCGCAATTGCTGATGTCTTTGAAGCACTAACCGCTGCAGACCGACCGTACAAAAAATCGAAGACACTCAGTGAAGCGCTCGATATTCTCGCCGAAATGGTCAAAGAGCAAAAGCTTGATCCAGATGTCTTTCGCCTACTATTAACCAGTGGTATTTACAAACAATATGCCGATAAATTCTTAAGTGCATCGCAAAATGATGAGTGCGACATCCATAAATATCTGTCGCTCATTGAACATATTGAGAGCAAGAAATAGCCAAGGAAAAATATGCCCAAGGCTCTTCAAACACTCCTGCGGCTAACCGTTGGAACCCACTGTGGCAGACGCCCGCGTTACAGAACTATTAAATTAAATGCTCGTTAGCATATGGGTATGTTCCAGTACAATCCAAACGCCTACTGTCACTAACGTCATTCCCCCCATAATCTCGGCACGATTCCCAAAAAATTGTCCAACCATGCGGCCCACCATGACCCCCAGCGTCACCATAACCGTTGTCGATAGACCAATCATGAATGCCGCAACATAGATATTCATATTGACGAAGGCCAGACTCACGCCAACAGCAGCTGAATCAATACTGGTGCCAATGGCGGTGAACACCAAAGCAACAAGAGAGGGCTTAACAACCTTCTCAACCACATCATCACCTTGCGCATCTTCGCCAGTTGAGCAACCATTGCGAATCATATTGATGCCTAGAAAGGCCAGCATAAAAAAGGCAATCCAATGATCCCAGGCATTAATATAACCAGCAGCGAAGTGGCCAGCAAACCAACCAATAATAGGAGAAATAGCCTCAATGACACCAAATAAGAGTCCCATTTTCAGGGCATCAATAAAACGCGGCTTTTTGATAGCAGCACCTTTACCAACAGCAGCGGCAAAAGCATCTGTAGACATAGCAAGGGCGAGGAAAGTAAACGCAATTGGATTCATAGTATTTATTCTCTCTCGGGTATGACAACCACGAAACATCCACGCACCCGAACAAAAAACGTGAAATTTCGATGGTCTCGCCAACCGAGAGGCATCCGCACCATGGCATGTGGCCAATTATGTTGATACGGACTCTTTCAAAAAAGAAAGCAGGCTACTCCCCAACGCCGCGAAATATACCATTGAGATGAGAATGCATCAATGTGAAAAATCAAAAAAAACTTTATTTATCATGACATTGTACGATAATGAGTATTATTATCATTTAGAAAAATGAGTCTCAAATCTATTTCTTTTTATAAAACCAATAAGTTAAGAAAAATTAACCGAGGTTAAATTTCAAACCAGTATCACCGCGGGTTGCAGGGTTATTTTTTCAAAAAATAACGCTTTGAGTTATTTTGTAACTTTAGATGCTCATAGTTAAGTAATTGCCCTCTGATCGTAGCTGGCTTACTTCGCTGAAGTCGACGGTAACAATAAGCGCCGTATTCAGATAAAGCGATCCCCATGACGACACATGTCAGAGCCACAGTATGTACCGCACCAAATACGGCTCGTTCGTCAGCAAATACGCACAATGCCATCAACGTGCTAAATAGTGGCAGTAAATTCATCACCACCGAAGCACGAACCCCACCCATCGCAATCGTCCCCTGCTGATAAAACATCTTAGAAATAATTGCGATAAATAATCCTACATAAAGAATAAGGATGATGGCTTGAAATAACTGTGCGCCATTGGGATGAGCCGGCTCAATCCATCGCCAGTGAGAATGATCGAAGCCATGTATCACCCAAGCAGGCGCTGCAACCAAACAAGCAGCGCAAGACATGGCCCACATCTGTGAACTCCAATGCACATTGGGGGCCCAGCGCAGAGCAAATGAATAAAGTGCATAAATAATGGCAGAGACTAAAACTAAACCATCCGCTAACGAGGGTTGCCAATGCCAAAGCTGCGATAATTGTCCTGCCGTTAACAGCCACAAAACGCCAAACAAAGAACAACCGATGCCAATCCACTGCAAAGAATGGCCAAACCGACGTGTATACAAAAAACTAAAAATAATCGTTAAAGTTGGGATCACCGAATGAATAATCGCAACATTAACCGCTTTGGCATGCAACGCATAAGCACCATAGAGCAATAAATTAAACACACCAAAGGCACTCGCCCCCCAACCGAATAACCACCATTTATGTGCGACAAGGGTTGACCAGTCACGACGGATCTGAGGCCAAAACAAGACACTTAGCACCACAACAGCTACCACCCAACGGTAAAAAGTCAGCTGATATGGGCTAAGTAATCCAACCGATAATTTACCCACGATATTACTACTTGACCAAATAACAGGTGCAATAAACAGCATAATATAGGGATGAGGCAGGGAATGATTTACAATACGACGGGTAAGTGATGAGTAAGACATAAGCCTTCCTTCCAATAAAAAATATGCAAAGAAGCCATCTGTCATACAAACACATTGTGGCGATTGACCACATAAACAAACCGACTTCCCTACGATGGCATGATCCATATCAGGTGATGCGGGTATTCTCTCAGCCATAAGGCACCCCGAGTCAGTAATCATTTTAATACGATCAGCGCATTTACTGCCACTAAAAATGAGTGCTTTCTTAGAACCGCCCTTTACACTTACAATCGGGACTTATTGACTGACGCGCTATACTATCGCTTCAACAATGAAACCGTTTAAGTAATAAGACATCATGAAGCAAATCCCTATCACTATACTCAATGGCTTTTTAGGTGCGGGCAAAACAACGCTGATGCGTCACTTGCTAGTACAAGCTCATCAGCAAAACATGGCTGTCAGTGTGATCGTAAATGATATGAGTCGCCTGGATATCGATGGTGTATTAATTGCCAATACAGACGTCGTGAGTCAGGAGCAGGATAATTTTATCTCTATCAGTGGCGAAAACATTAGTTCTGATAAAGGATTAGCGCTTCTAGATGACGCCATTGAAACACTCATTCAGGCTCCCCAACAACCTGCCTGGATTTTGCTGGAAACCTCAGGCAGTAGTCACCCATTACCACTTATTAAATATCTGCAGCAACACCGCCAAGTTGAACTACACGGAGTATTAGCGATAGTCGATGCGCTGATGCTGCAAAATGACTATGACAGTGCTCAAGCACTTATCCCAGCATTAGAACGCAATTTGTCACAAAACATTCGCCATATCGAAAACCTATTATGCGAGCAAATGATGTTCGCAACTGAAGTATTACTCAGTAAAAATGACAGGTTAAGTGCTTCTCAAATTCAGCAAATCGCGCAAGCGATTCATCCGCTGAACCCTTATGTAAATATCATTGCACTGTCATGGGGACATCTTAATCTTGCGACTGTGTTAGAAGCCCCTATTTATAATTTTCATCGCGTTGAAAAGCTGATTGAAGAGCTGGAAGAGACGGTTTCTCAAAGTATGAATTCAGCCAGTCCCGAGCAGATGGTCGCCAGAGTGATTAGCGATGACCGTCCTTTTCATCCACAGCGGCTTTATGACACCTGCCAACAGCATCTGGGGCGTCAAGTCTACCGCAGTAAGGGCTTCTTTTGGCTTCCCACTCGCGATGATATGGCGTTGTTGTGGAATCAGGCGGCTGGGAGTATCAGTTTAGAACTGGTTAGTTACTGGCGCTCTGGTATTCTGCAGGATCAACAACAGCACTTAAGCGCAGAGGAAAAAGCCACGCTCAATACGCAAATAGCCGCCCAAGCAGGACGTTTTGGGGATCGCCGCTGCCATTTAACGGTGATTGGTATTGCCGAACAAGTGGCTGCATTTGCTCGCTCATTACAACAGTGTTTTCTGACTGAAGATGAAATTCTCGCTTGGCAAAATGGCGCTGCATTTGATGACCCGTGGCCGAAACGCTTGGTTCGTCTCAGCTAACGCCCATTCATGAAAAAGCCACCTGATTCAGGTGGCAAATCGGGATGGATTATAATCGCTCACGCAGACCATTGTTTCAGTTCTCAGTCAACGATAGATTGATGCAGTCAGTGGGCAATTCATCTTTATGACGACATTATTTGGACCGGCTATCTTCAGCCATTGCCAACGGCCCAACGCAGGTGTTCATATTTCCGGTAATTTGTTAAATATTTGTATAAATATCAGCGACTAATTTGGGCTTATATCACTTAAATTCGAAACAAGATCAAATATTTTTCACTTCAATAAAGCAACTTAATTTGATTGGTTTATCCTTAATAAAGAAAACCGTTTCAAATTGCTAAAGGAGCTTTTTATGAACTGTCAATGCGCTTATATCAACAATCACTGCTCACATTTTTGGCTATCGCGTTATCCCCGCCCCCGTTAAAGATGTAAAGGCTCAAAATACGGTTGTCACGGTTTAGCATCTAGCATGCCGCCGACATCCAATTTATGTTTTTGTCGTACATAAATCCGTGCCAGGTTGATACTCATACTAAAGACGACTGATACAATTTAACGAATACCAATAACGCCATCATTCGTCGCCATGAGTTTCTGTTTGAATTTTACTCATTGAACGATTCAGGTCTGATTATGAACGAAGAGTTATTATCAGAAGGCCTTACATTAATGATGTTGGGAATGGGGTTTGTTTTTCTATTCTTGCTCTTTTTGGTCTTCATGACGCAACTGATGTCGAAAATAGTCGCTCGCTTAGAAAAAAACCAACGAGTGACAGAGTCTCCCGTCAGTACATCAATTCCCACCGATACTAATACTACACCAACACACGATGAACTCATTGCCGTATTAACGGCTGCCGTTCACCATCATCGGGCAATTCAATTAAAACAAAATGCCAGAGGTTAATTGTTATGGATTTACAAAAAAAAGCCGTCGGAATTACCGATGTCGTATTAAGGGATGCACACCAATCTCTGTTGGCCACGCGCATGCGTTTAGAAGATATGCTGCCAGTTGCGGCACAATTAGATGATGTAGGTTATTGGTCTTTAGAATGCTGGGGAGGCGCTACATTTGACAGTTGTATCCGCTTTTTAGGCGAAGATCCTTGGCAGCGGCTACGCGAACTAAAAAAAGCGATGCCTAAAACACCACTCCAAATGCTCTTACGTGGACAAAACTTACTGGGATACCGCCATTACGCCGATGATGTCGTCGATGCATTTGTGGAACGAGCCGTCGCTAATGGTATGGATATTTTTCGTGTCTTTGATGCACTCAACGACGTCCGCAATATGCGCTGTGCCATTAAGGCGGTCAAAAAACAAGGTGCCCATGCCCAAGGCACACTCTCTTATACCACCAGCCCAGCCCATACTCTGCAAACCTGGATTGATACCGCTGAGCAACTTGCTGAAATCGGTGTCGATTCCATTGCGATTAAAGATATGTCGGGGATTTTAAGCCCTTCAGTTGCCAGTGAACTGATTCAAGTGTTGAAAAAGCAGGTCGATGTGCCATTGCACCTGCACTGCCACTCGACCGCTGGTCTGGCGGATATGACCATGCTTAAAGCAATCGAAGCTGGAGTCGATCGAATTGATACAGCGATCTCATCATTAAGTGGAACCTACGGCCATCCAGCCACCGAAGCGATGGTTGCGGCACTAAAAGACACCCCGTTCGATACCGGGCTGGATATTGCCAAACTCGAAAAAATTGCAGCCTACTTTCGCGATGTTCGTAAAAAATATGGTCAGTTTGAAGGACAAATGCGTGGTGCTGATTCTCGAATCCTGGTTGCCCAGGTTCCTGGTGGCATGCTCACCAATATGGAAAATCAGCTCAAACAGCAACATGCATTGGATAAACTGGATGCCGTTTTAGAAGAAATCCCGCGCGTCCGCAAAGACTTAGGATACCCGCCACTGGTCACACCATCGTCACAAATTGTCGGCACGCAAGCGGTATTTAATGTCATCACTGGCGAACGCTATAAAACGATTACCAAAGAAACAGCCGCTATTTTACGAGGTGAATATGGTAAAACCCCACTCCCCGTGGATCCCAAACTTCAGGCTCAGGTGACCGCTGAAAAACCTGCGATTACAGAGCGTCCGGCCGATTTTATAGAACCGGAAATGCAACATTTGAGCAAAGAGGTCGAAGAACAAGCCGCTCAAAAAGGCATCACGTTAGCCAATAACAGCATAGAAGATGTACTGATCATTGCCTTGTTTAATCAGGTCGGCTGGAAATATTTGGCCAACCGGAATAACCCTGAAGCCTTCGAACCGAAACCTCAGGTTGCCCAAGCTCCAGTCGCCAAACCAGAGCCAAAAGCGCCGCCGATGAAACCGGCACCCAGCGATGTCTATACCATTACCGTGAATGGCCAACAATATGTTGTAAAAGTGGATGAAGGCGGTGAAATTCAACAGCTCAACCAGCAGTCCTCCGCACCTGCTCCCGCATCGCCTGAAACGGCCTCGGCACCTGTTCAGGCTAACAGCGCTGCCGGCAACGTTATGCAGGCGCCTTTATCCGGCAATATTTGGAAAATTGCCGCCAAAGTAGGCCAACATGTCGAAATTGGAGACGTGTTGCTGATACTCGAAGCGATGAAGATGGAAACCGAGATCAAAGCCGCTTGCAGTGGCACTGTAGCGCGAATTGATATCCATGAAGGAGATGCAGTTGAAGCAGGTGAGCCACTGCTGGTGATCGCGTAAGCGGGAGAAAAATGATGGACAACATAATGGGTCTTATCAATAACTTTGGGATCTTCCATCTAAGTTGGGGACAAGTAGTCATGATTATCGTCGGCCTGATTCTACTGTATCTGGCCATCGTTAAACATTTTGAACCCCTACTGCTGATTCCCATCGGATTTGGTGGTATTTTGGCAAACCTGCCCGACATCGGTTTAGCCTTGTCTGCAGTGGATAATGCACTGCATGCCGCGCATCCTGAGGTACTCAATCAATTTGCCAGTATTTTACAAATTGACCAAAGTACCGTCGGAGCAATTAAAGAGGCGATGCAACATGCCTCTCCAAAACAGTTAACCGAACTACAGTGGATCGCGGAGAAATTTCAATACACCAATGGCATGCTGTATCAGTTTTATGAGTTAGCCATTGCCTCTGGCTCAGGCCCACTCATTATCTTTATGGGGGTTGGAGCGCTCACTGATTTTGGCCCTTTACTGGCCAATCCGAAGACCTTACTGTTAGGTGCAGCCGCGCAATTTGGTATTTTCTCGACCGTGTTGGGAGCGATTGCCTTAGATAGCTTGGGAGTGATTCACTTTAGCTTAGCGCAGGCGGCTTCGATTGGGATTATTGGGGGTGCAGACGGTCCCACGGCGATTTATGTTTCAAGCTTATTATCACCAGAGTTGCTTGGAGCCATAGCCGTCGCGGCTTATTCATATATGGCGCTGGTTCCACTGATCCAGCCACCGATTATGCGCGCGTTGACCACTCAGGCTGAACGTCAGATTAAGATGCACCAACTGCGGAAGGTCAGCAAAACCGAGAAAATTGTTTTCCCGATCATGTTGCTCCTTCTGATCGCCTTACTGCTACCTTCGGCTACCCCGCTTTTAGGCATGTTTGCCTTTGGGAACCTGATGCGTGAGTGTGGCGTGGTTGAGCGGTTATCTCAAACGACCCAAAATGCCCTGATTAATATCGTGACGATTTTCTTAGGGCTAGCGGTAGGTTCTAAATTGATTGCCGAACGCTTTTTGCAGCCACAAACTATCGGCATTTTGATATTAGGCGTCCTTGCATTTTGTGTAGGTACGGCCGCTGGCGTACTGATGGCTAAAATATTAAACAGGTTCTTTAAGGAAAAAATGAACCCACTTATTGGCAGCGCTGGCGTATCTGCGGTACCAATGGCAGCCAGGGTATCCAATAAAATCGGTTTAGATGCTGACCCGCAAAACTTTCTCTTGATGCATGCCATGGGACCAAATGTTGCAGGAGTTATTGGCTCAGCAGTCGCCGCAGGAGTGATGATTAAATATGTATTAGGTTAAGTGAAAAAACGGCGTGTAAGCGCCGTTTTTATTCGCATAATATTCAACCGCAATAGCATCATTCACGATAAGAGAATTAGCCGCTTTGCTGCTGGTTTTCTATATTCTATATGAAACCCCATCAGAGAAAGTAGGCTCATGGTCATTTTATGAGTGAGAAGGAATGTGGCTGGCTAACTGGTCCATCTGACTATGAATGGCCTTAATGCGCTGATTCAATTGTTCAAGTTGCTCACGCGCCTGACGAACATGCGCACCTTCAAGCAATTTTTCAATATAAGCCATCTGCCCATAAACAGGTGACAAACTTTGTGAATAGCCACTTAAGGTTTTAGCCAAACGTTGTGCCTGCCAGTAATTGTGTTTAGCAAACGCCTGTTCCAGGTTAGCAAAATCAGTCCGAGCCTGGCGGAATTTATCCAGCTGCTGGCGATAGAGTGAAAGATCATGCTGATTTAAATGCGTATAATGTTTTTTTAACTTTTCGACTTGTGAATCATTGGGATATAGCCGGCTTAAGGTGTCGATCAAGGCATTCACCTGATGGTTACGCCAATAGACCGGACGCTGATTGAGTTGTTGAATGCGCTGATAATAAAGCGCCTTAAATTCATCTTGGTTGGCATGCAACTCGGTATGGCTAAAACGCTGAGCAATATCCTGCCCTTGTTTAAGAGTTAATGCTTTGGGTTCTATCTGTTGAGAACTTAATGCTGTCCATAAAGGCGAGAGCTGTTCGGCGTGATTTTTAAGCGCCATAGGCGTCCCTACCACAATAGCCAAAACGCCCCCAACAATCGCCCAACGAAGCCGCATCCCCCAAGTGGCTTTGTTGACAACTTTTACTCGCTCACTCGGGGCATTAAAGGCTCGCTCAAGCTTATCAATTTGTTCAAAAATGCTAAGTCCTAGAGCATCCCACCCTTGAATTTGTTCTTGTTGTAGTTGCTGTATCTGCTCATCTAATGCCTGGCAAGCCCGCTCACATCGATAAAGCTCACGCAGCTGTTCTAGATTAGGATTTAACCGCTTCAGTTCAGGAATAACAAGGCTGGTCTGCCAGTTGAACAGTTCTAAGCGCCGCTGGGCAGGAAATATCGACTGTTCACCAAATTTATCGAGCACCTCATATTCAAGCTCCAACGCATCTGCCAAACCACTGATGCCCTCGACTTTTAAACTAGCCACACAGTAATAGCTGGCTAACAATAAGTCGCTGCCAGAAGAGCGAATCAAACTCTGACAATCGTTATAAATTTTTTGCCAATCACACCCACCGCTTAACGGATTAAACCGACGATTTACCTCACTACGGATCTGCTGATATAACTCATTGTCGCGCAGCTGACGCTCGTCATCGACAATTTTAAAGCGGTTCATTTGTATCATTAAAACAACTCACAAAAACACCAGTCTCCAAGCAGAGACTGGTTATGAACGATTATTAATAGAGGTTTTTCGAGATCTTAAAGCTTTTGAACAAAGCATCCGTAAATGGATTGCCATCGACCTCAGAGGTTAATTTGTACGTCACATGGCCACCGTCGATATTAAACCGATACTTCACACTCGTATCACTAGAGCTGACAATGCGTCCATGATCCAGTAAGCGGAAAAATGCCCAAGGCCCCTGAATTGTGATACTCCGTGGTGAGACATTATTTAATGTCGGCACTAAGGTCAGCTTCGAAGAAGCTGAAGAGCGTAAGCTATTCGGCCACATCAAGTTCACACTCTGTTTTGCACCATGGGCATATTCAACATACTGGCCATCGACATTGATAATGGCGCGCATTTTATTGCCCGTGAGATCAACTGGCTCCAGTGCAAACTCAACATCCAAGGCACCTTTACGGTTAAAGAATGCATGCTGAATCTTCTGTGCATGTGCAATCTCGTGCATCACCTTCGCGCTAATCAGACCATTTTGCCCGCCATCGCTTAAAGACACACCTTCATCTTCAAACATTTTAAGTTGATGGTTGTAGAACTGATCAATCACCCCACCCGGCGCAAAAAAGTCACTAAAGTCTTTCAGTGAAACATCAACATTCGAGTGTGGATTAAATGGGTAACGAGACGCCAATTTCTGTTCAAATTGCTGATACACATCCTTCTGCCAACGCGTCTGTAAATAACCAATAGCCTGCTGTTTCACGGTCAGCCAACTTTCATCGGCTAGTTTTTTAACGAGCTTATTCATCGGTGAAGGTAAACCAGAAGCAATCCTCTCAAGCGTATAAATTGGGTCTGAATCTTTCAGGCTAAGGCGGGCTTTGGTTGCCTCTAGCGCAGCTTTGCCCATGCTTGGAGCACTCTGAATCGATTTAAGGTATTCATTGAGTGAACTAATCGCATCCATCACTTCATTCATATAAGCAGGCTTGCCGTCGGTACTGGCAATCAACCCATTCAGTTTGCTAAATGGGTCAGCGATTCGAGCAGCGGTCGCATATTTACTGGTTTTCATCAATTCCATACGCGCCGCATCATCTTTAGGCATATCTGGGAAAAGTTGGGTATTTTGCGATAGTGTCTGCAGCAGTCGATTGTAGGGTTGCATCCCCCCAACCACATTGCTGAGGACTTCAATGGCATCATTGATATTGGTGAAATACTTCACATCCACATGATTGATCGCTTCACGCCAATAGTGCGTGTAATCGGCCACATACAGATCTCGAATGTGCGCTCGTAACACATCTTTATCTGCTTGACTGTATTGGGCACTCTTGCGCTCGCCTAAGACCCAACTGTCGATCATGGCCAAATTAGAAACCGATGCTAACTGCGGCAGAAAATATTTTTTAAATCCATGCGCTGTATATAACTGTGGAATTTCAAGTGTCTGTTTTGGCGTGTTAGAGGCGTCAAACACCACGTTATAAACGGGTCCAACCTGTTTTGGCAATTCTAACGGAGCGCCCAAGACCAAGGCCGCATTTTGCTGAAGATTACGGTACACCCGTTGTGCCACCGGGATCTGACTTAACCGCATCTGGATATTTGCGATCAGCTGATCATATGGCTTAAGTATAGCGATCGCTTGCGGATCTCCCTCTTTTTGCAAAGCTTCAAGATCCGTATGATCCATTGCATAATCTAAATGGCTCATCAACATCTGCTGCGTCTGTGGTTGCCCGGGATATTCTTTCTGCCAATATTTACGAAAGTAATCTTCCACATAATTTTTACGCCGGCCACTTTGATCCGTCATCATTCGATACACGCGCAGCAAAGTAAGACGTTGTTCATCGGTTTTCGCTTCACTCATTTGCATGACGAGTTGACGCAGCAACACGGGCAAATACTGCAAACGCAGTGCTTCTAAATAGCTCGTCTCAACCTTCGGACCGATGGATTTTCCCTGATAAAGCCCCATATCCGCCACGCCCGGTGTTCGTTGGCGATAGAAACCAAATTCAAGAGTGGCATCACGCAACATATTCAACGGTGGCAACAGGGCTTTTTCGTCTTTACCACGCCAGGAAACATCTGCATATTGTTTTTTATAAAGCTCAACCCGCTTGAGCACCTCTTGGGCCTGAGCACTATTGATCATGTAGTAGCGCTGCCAGCCGCCGATCAGCATCACCGAAGCAATGAGACACACAATAGTCGAGAGCAACAGCACTCGTCGTTTACGCTGAGCGGCACGAAAGTTATCTGAGGCCAAACCAGCTTCTGGATAAATAATCCGTTGGAACAAGTTTTTGGTGAAATAAGTCGTCGAACTGGCTGCATCCTGAGCACTGTTAATCACCCGACTTAATCCATAACGACGCGCTGACGCGTCAACATAAGCGTCCGATGGCACACCTTGTTGATAAACCGAGGTTAAATAAACTCCGCGAACCAGCGCCGAAGTCGAGAACTGGTCACTGGCCAGAGCATCGTTAAAGAACTGTTTGAGAACATCGAGTAACCCCGCAATCTGGCGAGCAAAGCTGTAGATAGCCGTACGATCTTCTTCATCTGCGGCCTGTTGCAACGCTTTCGGAAGACCCGCATTAATCCGCTCGATAAAGGCGCGATATTCCTGTTCAAATTCGCTCAACCATTTATCCAGATCACTGACTGAATCTAACGTGAAAGTAAAGCCCATGACATCATCACGCTGTTCTTTGGTGTATTCACGAAAGAACGGTTCAAAACCATACAATAGATCCAGCTTCGTCAGCGTAATGTACACGGGCATACGAGTGGAGAGAATTTCCATCAGTTCACGCAATCGAGCCCGCAATAACGTGGCATAAGCACGTCGTTCAGAAACCGAGGTGGTCGCCAGATGAGCAATATCCAGCGCAATCACGACACCGTTGAGGGGACGGCGGCTGCGCGTACTTTCTAACCATTTGACAAAATGTAGCCACAATCGACGCTCCATTTCACCATCATTATCAGGGTCATTATGGCGCTGCGTTAACAGCTCGCCATCCGGGTCGATTAATACCGAATCATCGCCAATCCACCAATCAAATGAATAAGGATTTTCACTTTTTTTACCCGAGGCCCGAAGCACATTTGAAAACACAAAATCCTGACCCGAGCGGTTAATTAAACTCGTTTTTCCTGCATTTTCCAGCCCTAACACCAGATACCAAGGTAAGGCATAGAGATAATTCCGCCTGTTTAAACTCTGGCGCATCCCACTCATGACTTTATCCAGCTCAACCTGCTGGCGTTCTTCATAGCGCTGGATCGGGTCTTCTTGTAGTTGCAGCTGATGACTTTGTGAAGCCTGTATTTTATGCAACTTATGCCACTGCGCCAGAGCCCACCAAATAATGAAGATTAAGGTGCAAACACTGCTGGCCAATCCGCGAGCCATAATTGAGGCTAAAGGATGAGAGTCTTTGATGCTTAACCATGGGCCGGCCCACCAAATAGCGACCTGAGCCAGAATAAACACCAAGATAATCAATAATGGCAAAGACGATTGCAATGCACCCAATAAGGGTTTACAGAGCTTTTTTAAAAATTTGCTAACTAACTGAAACATAATCAATCGATTCCTGACTTATTCTGCTCGATAAGATTCTAAATGCTGAATGAGTGATGGCTCCCACTGGCCAACACTCATCTGACTAATTTGGCTATATAACGCCTGATAATTCTGTCCGGCCATAGCCCCTAACTGATGTTCACGCATTAAGTCGGCGCTTAATAAACGCCAATACGCTTTTTCACGAGGCTCGCTGGCATCTTTCAGCCCATCATTTAACATGGCTAGAGCAACCGACAAGCCACCTTCTTTGGCCAATTGCATCGCTTCTGTGCGCCGCGCATGCCAGTCAGAACCGCCCTGCTCAGCTGAGCCTTGCTTGGTACTATTTAGCCACTGCAATGTAGCCGCGCTGGCAAACGGGATCTGACCTTTGAAACTTAATTGGCTCAAGCCGGGGAGTCGTTCGATAAACAGCGCTAATTCTTGACGGATCGCTTCACTCCAGTTTGGCTCAGACAACTTTTCGGCAATCTGAGCACTTAAATAGTGGCCGTCAAACCAAAATGGAGACAGCGCTAAACTTTGTTCGACTTTACGCCACAACGCCAAGCTAGCCCCCCGTTGTAATTGCTCTTGATAGTCTTGAATGCGGTCCGCCGAAACAGCCATTAACTGAGTTTCCCCTTGTGAGTTAGCCTCTGGTAATGCCGTAATGGAAAACCACACTGCAAAACGTCGCAGTCGTAACCCCAGAATCGGACCTTCATCCAGCTCTGTTAAAAAATCCGCCACTTTTAACAATGTCTGCTTAACGGCGCGCTCGCTCGAGGTGTCAATACTCAGCGCAGAGGATTGCGTTGAGATCGTGCTAGAAGCTTTGGGTTCTGGCGGGGCAGACACATCCTCGTGCTGCTGAGCGGCTGGCTTCACCTCACTGACTGTTGCCATTTGCCGCTTGATTAAAGCCGCTAATTCGTCGACCCCTTCAACGGGTAACTGTTGCTGTTTAGCTGCCGTTTCGAGTTGTTCAATCACCTGTTCTAACTGGCTTTTTTGCTCAAAATCAAAGCGCGCAGGTTCAAGTTTTTCACCCGCTTGGTAACTGCGTTGCAAGATCTGCGAAAAAAACTTACGCCGGGGCAATACCCCACGTTTACCGGGTGCAGGAAAACAACTGACCCAATACTTTTCTATAAAATCGACAAACAGCTGTAGCGATAAAATATAGCGTTCTGGGGTGCATTGATGCTGCAGACACTGCAGCAAAATTGCCAGTATTTTGAGATCCTTACTCCGTTCAGCTAATAGCTTTAAAGCACTTTGTTCAACTTCCTGCCACTTCACCTCGGCATGCGAAAGCGATCCCACTTTGATCATTTGTGATTCAACAAAATCAAGAAGTGGATCATCACGTAATCGCTCACCTACCGCCGACTGTTCGCTGATAGGGGTGGCTAATTTAGTTCGGAATTCTTTTACATTCATGGTCACTCACTAATTCCATTCGCAAGCTTTCTGTAAGGCTTTGATAGAGCTCTTAAGCCCCTTGGATGAAAACTCAAGCCCGTTCACACTGGCTACATTTGAGCGCAACAAAATCGGCTGATTGGCCATCAGGGCGCGCATTAAATGGATCGCTGGCAAACCACGCCCCGACTCAAGAATAAGCCCCGATTCGTCCACCAGCCATGACTGGGTATTCTCCCGATGCCCAATAACGGTAATCGCGACCCGTCCAATGTTGAGTGGTTTTGGCAACAGTAAACGCACCCGACTAATTTTGTTGTCGCAACTGAGCATCAAAATCGGTTTTTGCATAGCTTTGCTGATTGGCTGTTGCGGATGAGGCCAATGATTGGCCGTAGCACTCAGCCAAATGCCTTCCGAGGGCTTTGCAGAGTTTTCCATTCCTAAATGAAACCCTGCCTGATTATGGTGTTTTTCATATTCAACGGCTCGTTGCCAAACAATGGGCGCATGTTTTTGCCGTTGCGCTGATATTTTGGGGGTCACAACAGGGGTCGCAAAAACCTCATCAAAACATTGCAATCGCTGCAATCGATTTTGAACTTGCCGACATTGTTGCGCTTTTTCTAACTGCGAGACCGGTTTAGCCACGGTTGCCGCTGAGCTAATTACCAACAATACTGCAACCCACACCATCTTCCCTGTCATTAACTTTCAATCTCCAATTTTTGACATTTATGCGCCAATGTTCTTTTAGGTAATCCCAGACTTTGCGCAGTCTTTGCCCGATCGCCACGATATTCCTCTAAACGCGTCCGGATAATTGACGCTTCAAACTGTCGCAGAGCCTGTTTTAAATCATGGATCTGTGCATAAGGCTCATCGACGTTGCTATCACTTGATTGCTCGTCAACATTAGTCGGCATCCATTCGGTGAGTTCAGTTAAGCGATCTCCAAAGCAATTCAGGTTCAGCTCATTACTGTCATCTACTTGCGTACAGCCAAATTCCACCAAATGACGCAGTTCTCGAACATTCCCTGGGAAAGAGTAGGTCGCTAATTTGTCAAACAACTGAAAATGTACACTGCGCACATTAAGCTGATGCGCCTGGTTAAACTGACGGACAAAATGATACGTTAGCGCCTGCAAGTCATCGCTGCGCTCTCGCAGCGCCGGCAGGTGTAAGGGATACTGACAAAGCCGATAATAAAGGTCTTGGCGAAACTCACCTGCTTTCACTTTTTCTAGCAAATTTACATGCGTTGCAGCCACCAAACGAAAGTCTGAATGTTGGGATTCATTTGCCCCCACAGCACGGAACTGATGGGTCTCTAAGACCCGTAACAATTTAGCTTGCAAAGGCAGTGGCATATCCCCGATTTCATCTAGAAACAACGTTCCTTGATGCGCTTCAGCAATAATGCCTCGTTTGGCCTTGATCGCACCGGAAAATGCCCCTTTTTCATGGCCAAACAGTTCACTTTCAAGCAACTGCTCAGGGATTGCCGCACAGTTCACAGTGACAAATGGTTGCGTTCGGCGCGGCGAATATTGGTGCAGCGCTCGAGCGACCAGCTCTTTGCCAGTACCGGTTTCCCCCTGAACCAAAACGGTTAGCGAAGATTGCGCCGCTCGAATCGTCTGTTTGCGTAGCTTTACCATCGCCGGACTATCACCTATCAGCAGGTCTTTCAGCTGTTGAGCTAAATGTTGCGTGCGCTGTTCACTTTGCATGCGATGAATCGACTGCTTCAGTAAATACTGTTGGCTATTACGCTGACTAAGCTCAGAGAGCATGTCCCACTGCTGAATAAAAATAGTGGTGTATTCACGCCATTGTTGATCCTCTAACAAGGCTTCTAGGCGTTCGTCCTCGGCGACTAACGTGACAATCGTCTGAACACGGTGTCCATCGCGATTACAAGGCGAAAGCAGAATGCCGCTCTGGCGTGATTTTTGTTCAAGCAATTGGGTAAATGGCTGATTATCTGTCCAATAAGGCAGTTCGCTTGAGCGGATCAAACGCATTTCTTGTTTTTGAATTAAATGCGAAAACGGATGTTCAAAATCATCCACCGCCCAGCTTAAATCTTGTGCATGTGTCAGACAAACCAGAGTCCGCCCATCGTTATCAGGCACAATCAGATGCACCGCTTGCACAGCTAGTTGCACGGTTAAAAACTGCACATAATGTTCAATCAGTTGCTGACTGTCCCGCAATGTCAGCAAATCTGCAGCAGAGCTCAGCCAAGCCTTCATATCAGCATACCTCAGAATAAAATTGCCCCTCGCGAACGCCCATCTCAATAGTTTGAACAGGTGATTGTTCCGCAAGTTTGTTTAACAACGCCAACGAAACAGGTGGCAATAATTGCCCTTCAATAATGGCTTCGAGCATGCGCGCACCATTTTCAGAACGCGTTGCTCTTTGTCGAATCAGTGCCACTAATTCATCATCAATCGCAACTTGTGCCTGATATCGTTCTTTAAACAAGCGTTCAAGACGCGCCAGTTTGGCGCGAATGATATCTTCAAGAACCTCATCGGCCAGCGGCAGATAGGGAATAACTTCCATCCGAGCCAACAACGCGGGCTTGAAGAAGGCAGCCAGTTCTTGATAGAGCGCGTCTTCAATTCGCTCTGGTTCACTCGCATTGTCAACGATGGTCTGATATCCCAGGTTGGAGGTCAGGAAAAATACGACATTCTGGCAGTCAATGATCCGACCTTCACCATCGGCAAGCTCACCTTTATCAAACGCTTGATAAAACAGATTCAGCACCTCTGGATGCGCTTTTTCCACCTCATCGAGCAGTACGATGGAATACGGCATTTTCCGAATAGCTTCAGTTAACACCCCGCCTTCTCCATAACCAACATACCCTGGAGGTGAGCCAATCAGTCGTGAAACCGTATGTTTTTCCTGATATTCAGACATGTTAATGGTGGTTAAAAATTGTTGTCCGCCATAGAGCTGCTCAGCTAATTGGACCACCGTCTCAGTTTTACCGACACCACTGGGGCCAACGAGCAAAAAGGCACCTTTCGGTCGTCCCGGACGACGTAGATCGGCGCGAGCCGTTAATAGATGGCGGTGAATTCGTTCAATCGCTAACTGCTGTCCCTTCACTTGCTGGCCTAAGATGTCACTTAAATGAGTCATTTTAGAGAGCTCATCGGCATTCATTTGATCGACAGGAACGCCGGTCCAATCGGCAATCACCTGAGCAATTTGTGCCTCGTCGACCTGTGGATGAACCAGTAATTCTTTGTGTGGGATCTGCGCCAGCTCTTGATAGCAATCAGCAAGTTTTGCTTTCAGTTGCACCTCATCAAGTGGTTCAGGCTCGGCATCTTGAACATGCTCGGGTTCTTGATCCAAAATGACTTCAGCCGCTTGCTCGGCAGCTTCTACTGTGGCCTCAAATTCAGATTCGTCATCATGCTGAGCACTGACAGTGTCATCAGATGCAGGTTCAATGGTGTCAGCATCCAGTGCTAATAGCTGCCCGCGAAGTTCAATAATCTTTTCAACGAGTTGCTTTTGCTTCTGCCAGGATTGTTCCAACTGTCGATAAAGCTGTTTATCCTCTAAATCAAGTTTCTCAAGCACATCAACACGTTCATCATCGACGATTTCACCAATTTTTCCTTGTCGCTTCAGCATCGCCAGTTCCAAAGAGCGCTGATAACTGCGACTTTCAATCTGCGTCAGTTTCCGGGGCGGCGAGCTTAGGTTAATAGCAATGCGAGCACAGGCTGTATCTAATACATCGATGGCTTTATCTGGCAACTGGCGACCAGAAACATAGCGATCTGATAATAAAGCGGCCGCCTTAAGGGCATCATCACTGATTAATACCTGGTGGGATGCTTCATAAACACCGTGTAAACCTCGCAAAATATCAATGCTGGTCTTGGCCGATGGCGCTTCTAATTTCACCAACTGGAAACGACGGGTCAGGGCCGGATCTTTTTCAAAGTATTTTTTATATTCTTTCCAGGTAGTCGCCGCGATAGTCGATAATTCTCCCCGAGCCAAGGCAGGTTTTAACAGGTTAGCGGCATCCCCTCCGCCTTCCTGGTTACCAGCCCCAATCAGGGTATGCGCTTCATCGATGAATAAGATAATCGGCTTCGGTGAATTTTTAACCTCATCGATAATACTTTTCAAACGCCGCTCAAACTCACCTTTAACCGAGGCGCCGGCCTGCAAAAGCCCTAAATCCAGCGATAATAATTCAATATCTTGAAGATGCGTGGGAACTTGCTCTTTCACAATGCGCTGAGCCAACCCTTCAACCACAGCACTTTTACCAACTCCAGCATCCCCGACGACAATTGGATTGTTTTTGCGACGACGGCAGAGAATATCGATCATCAGGTTGATTTCATCATCGCGACATAAAACTGGGTCAAGCTCGCCGTCACGGGCCATCTGGGTAAAGTTACTACAGTATTTACCTAACGCCGTTTCTGCATCGCTGGTCGTATTTACTGACACGTGCTCTTGAGTCTCTGGGCTACTGGGGGCTTCTGCTGAATTTTCCGTTAGTTGCGAAAATTGGCGCCGCAATGTCTCACGATTAATCCCTGCCAGCGCTTCACTAACCCCACGACTTAAATAGCGTTCTGGGCGCATTAAAGCAGCAATAAAAATAGCACCAGAGCGCAACTGTGGCTGATTCAGCTCAGCTGAACTTAATAACCAGGCATCTTGCAACAGTTCCACTAAAAGTGGCGAGAACGCAGGGTAGCTTTGCTGACCGACTTCTTGTGGCTGGGCATCACCGGTAATTGTTTTTAATTTTTGCCAGTCAATCCCGCAGATTTTTAGGATCTCACGAATATCTGACAACGGATTATCCAACACCGTGAATAGTAGATGCTCAAAGGTAACTTCTGGGTTCTGCCGAGCCATGCAATGAGCAGCCGCTTGTTCTAAAGCCAGCTTCGTTTGCGAGTTTAGTTTTTTAATTAATGTGGGTAATTCAATTTGAATCACAACAGATTCCTTAGTGCAGAATTTGGTTCAGTTGAGCGATCACATCCATCGACTTACTATGTAATGCCAATGAATAACCAAGAAAAATGACAATCCAGGCCACACCAAAGCCAATAAAAATCGACCAAACAGGCACCTGTTTGGATAAATGCTCTTTGGTGGCGACAACATGTTTGGTTGCGCTGGTTAACTCTTGGGGGCGCTGCTGCTGTTGCCGGGCGAGGAGTTGATAGAGATTTTTGACCACTTTCTGGTACTCTTGGTGGCCGTTTTCCATCACTCGATAACGCCCTTCGAACCCCAGACACAAGCACAAATAGATAAATTCTAAAATCTCTTTGTAACGTGTCGGCTCACTTTGCAAACGAGATAAAATGGTAAAAACTTTCTCCCCACCCCACGTTTCATTATGAAAGCGAGTCAGCAACGAGTGTTCAGCCCAGATGCTGTCTGCTCCCCAGCTAGTGCTCATCACGGCTTCATCGACAAACGAGCACAAGACGTAGCGATAAGCTAAGATCATGGCATGTTCATAGCCTGCTTCAGTCAGCTCTACTTCAATGGTTTTGACTTCATCGACAGCCTGACGATAAACCTCGGAAACTTCATCACAATACGACAACCGCCGGATCCTAATTGCCATCCCGAGCAGTGGTGTGGCGGCATCAACCATCGGATTTAAATTATCCCCGCGCAGTTGAAACCAATAATCGTGGTCATTATCAATATTGCTTACTTCATCAAATAACAGCCCGTCAAAACTCTGTAACTGACCTGGCTGTGTCGTCATCATATCTGTCATGATCAACTCCGAATTGCCCAGAATTGCAGCTCAATATCAGGAAAATCGCCTGCAACATGAAACGCAAAACCACTGGCATTATTAAGCATTTGCCAAGCCTGACTGGTTTTATCCAGCTGGTAATAGGTGTAACCCGCGTGATAAGGCAGTTGTCTAGGAGCAACGGGCAATGCCGTCAAAGGAACACCAGGTAATTGCAATGAGATCAAATCGCGAATTCTCTCAACGGAGGCGACTTTGGTCTGAGCAATAAATAATCGCCGCAACTCATCAAGTGGCATTCGAGCTTTGACTGCGACAATAAACTCAGCATTTTCAATTAATTGGCGATCTTGTAGTGGTGCCACCATTAAGCCGTATTTACGTTTTTGCAGCTGTAGTGATACCGCTTTAGGTTCCAAAACGATGCTGAGCGCTTGACGCAGACGCGTCATAACGGCATGGAAACAGTCACTGGGAAGATCATGATTATAATTGGCAAATTCTGGGGCCATCCGACTTTCATCGGTAAAAGTGGCCAACTCGGCTGACATCATGGTCAGCGCTTCGTAGGCGCGCTCAGGATGCAAACGCCCTAAGCTAGCCATATGGTGTAACTGCGGCTGCATTCGGTTCAACGCCTGCAACAACATAAAATCAGAAACATCGGCAACCCCACCCTGATTAGGGGCGCCAAGACGCTGGGCGATATTTTTAGCTCGTTCACGCATTAAACTGGCAACTTCGCCGATAAAACGGTGGATTTGACTCACCGCATTAATATCCAGATGGCAAGGAATGAACTTACTATCGAGTAATAAGCTGCCGTCTGGACGTTTCTCTAAAATCCGACCAATAGCGATAGAGCTATAAGCACTGCGATCTTCTTTTTCTAACATCAGTTTAAGCTTGACTGGGCTAACATCGACGCCAACCGAAGCCCCATTTTGTGACTGGACATCGTAAACTTGTGTTTTGGTTGCTTGATAGCGTCCGGTTTTGCTCTGTCCTGGCCAACTCACTTCACTGATCGCATCAGAGCGAAGCGGTAACACCAGATAGACAACCTGGTTAGCAAATGAATCGTCCGCAATTTCTAATGGTTCCGGCATTACATCTTCTTGGGGAATATTAAATACCGAACCATCGGGCATGATACCAACCGCCCGTTCAATGGCTATCGAGCCAAAACTTAGATACTCCGGATTCAAACTTAATTCGCTGACGCCATATAAAGAACGACTGATCGAACGAACACGTTCATCCACAAAATATTCAAAGTAACGTTGCTGCTGCTGAAAATGCTGAGGCTTAATAAACAACCCTTCATTCCAGACCACACGATTTCGCGACGCCATAACTATTATTCAACCTCTTTCAAAATGACTTCATTGCGACGAAAGAGCATCATCAAATGATATTCATGCCCAATGGGCTTCACTTTTACGACTTTTTTCCACTGACTTTTGTTTGGGTTGGAGTAATTGGCAACCACCCCGATATAGCGGGTGTCTTCATCTAACTGAATAGGTTCAACAAATTTGAATTGCCCAGGGGTTAAGATGTAGTCGTAATCTTTGACATAATTACTGCCCAACGCTTGCTTGAAATTTTTTGAAAGTTCTTCATAGTCAGCCGCTTTGAGCATCGAGTCATCTTCAAGCTCAAAGACTTTAAATTTAATCGGAACCCCAACTCCATCCGAGTCCAGAGAGTTCACATTATTAGGTGCCACTAAACTGAGCGTCATTGTTGACGGCAAGGCAGCATAATCAACTTTTTTGTCGTTATTCCCGCCAAAAGCACTGCAGGCACTTAAACTTAAGACTAAAATTGTACTCATCAGCCATTTCATCATTAAAATTCCTGTTGTTTTTGGCGTAGAACTCGGTCATACGCCTGATCAAAAATTTCCCAGAACAATTTTTCAAACCCATGCTGGCGACTCGAAGTTAATTCTTGGTAATAACTCTGATACATCTTCCAAGCCCACGCGTCATCAGTCTCCAATGACTCTTCACTGGCACGGCGATAATGCTGAAAACGGCGCAATAACACTTCTGGAGAAAAAGCTCGGACAATCTGATTAAGAGCTTCGGTTGTAGCTTGCTGCACTGCTTCATTATGATTTTTAATGGTCTTAAGACTTTCTTCGATAGCGCTGGGTGCTGACAGATGGACCAATGAACGTTTGTTTTCAAAAAGTGTTTGGACGGTTTGCTCGTAACTTAACCCCAGCCGTAATGGGTTATCTTCAATCGGCTGTAAATTACGATTTAACTGCCCATAACGGCTATCGCTAACCTGTTTATGTAAGTCTAATAATCCTTTAATAGCTGAGCGCAGGGCCGCGCCCATCTCTTCTGAAAGCTGGTGCATCTGCCCCATATCAGCCGTATCTTGGGCACTCACACCTAACCCTTTTAACATTGGACCGGCGACGACATGGCGATTATCAGCATGAGACTCATCTGCGTTCGCATAAATGTGGTTATACTGATCGTTTTGGCTTGATTGAGAATCTCCAAAGTCAGCCATGCCTTTTTCAATTTCTTTTTCCAGCTCATCTAACTCATTGCTGTTCATGGGGACATTCTCCTTGGTTGTGATTTCGTTATTGGCTAATAGCTCGAGTGGGCTATTAATAGGTTTTGCCGGTTTAGGTTGGGATTGATGAGGTTCTGACACCGAATGGGTATAGGCAGACTTAAGTTCGATGGCCGCATCTTGACTACGCTGGTTATCAGCCTGATAAGTCAACTCTTTGCCCTTCCAGAGCTGATCTTCGGCACTCAAATATTGCTGTTGGGCTTTCTCTTGTTCATCATCTTGAGGTTTTAAAAAATCCTCTAAACTCTGCTCTTGAGCCTGTAAATCATCTAAAGCACTGAGGGGATCATCCACAATGGGAGTGACAATATCGTCTTCAATCTCAACATCATCTGCACTGGGCCAATCCAGAATATTATCCTGCTCAAAAAAGGTTTCTAACGTTTGTTGGCGGTTACTGACATCCATACCATTGTTCTGACCAATACCAACCCGAATGGCGAATGGACCAATTTTAATCTGATCGTTATCATTAAGACGTGCCTGACGCCCTCTTCCTAGGGCCATCGATGCGCCATTAACATAGGTCTGACCACACAGATCGGTTAAACAGAATAAGTTATCAATAAAACGGATCTGACAATGCGCAGGTTGAACCGTTCGTTGGCGATCCGATAAAACCCAGTCGCTTTGACCGGCACTGCCAATTAATCCACCTTGGGGGCCAAATGAATACATCGCCCGTCCCCCCGCAGCAAGGCGTTCGGTATTGGTGACAGTTAAAGTTATGTTTGACCCGCTTTTTATCATCATAAAGTGATCACTCACTAGCGTATGTGAATACAAACTTGGCGTTTCGCTTGGCTAACGCCCATAAATGAATACCAACCCAGCGAAGAGCAACGCTCTTGATTGAGTTGCAGCAAAGGTGCTTGCCCCCAATCCAACTCAAGTTCCAGATCGAAAGCCATCTGTTCGCGCAAGATAAACTCCATGAGCTTACAAAATGTCGCGTAATCTTTGCCTGTAGGTAAAAAATCCTGAAACCGCTCAAAGGTTAATTTTTTAAAACAAATGACAAATTTCCCCATGCAGTCTGTAATTGAATCCCCAATCACGGTATCTTCGCCCAGACACATATTGGCCTGCCCTAAACGGAATTTTTGCTCCGTGGCAATCGCAACTTGGCGAATTTGCCATTGTTTAATTTCAACCTGTTGTAAATCAAAATAGTGCGCAATAATCCCCGACACGACTTGCGGTGAGCGGCTTCGTCCGGCCAATGTGCCCGCATAGGAGAGCATTTTGCACCAGTTGATCTGGGTCTCTTTGCGCAGGTTCTCATCCGCTAACCCGACTAAAGCAAACAGCTGAGCGGAGAAAGCATCAGAGGCCTCTTCGCGAAAACGAATGTAATAGCGATATTTACGCCAAATCTGATAGACCAAAGCGATCAATCGATGGCTAAAAAAATCTAAAAAATCTTGACGTAGTCCCTGCTCACCTTCTGTTGCTATCTGTTCAAGAAAATACCCCGGTAAAGGAGACTGAGCTCCGGATAATCCTAAAAAAGAAACTTGTAGTTGATAGTGCTCATCATCAAGCTCAACTAACTGCTTAATATCGCTGGCAGCAAAGCCCAAACTTGGATTTGAACTAAACAACAGCTTAGGGCTGATCTGACCATCACAAAGTGCTTCTGGATCATCCCCAAAAAGCTGGTGCAATAGTTCCACCAGTTGAAAAAAATTGTATGACTCAACATCTTTGACTAACTCTGCAGTTGAATTTTCAACCTTCAAATCAGCGGCTGTTGACCGGTTTGAGCTCCCCATGAATACCTTTCTCGATTATTAGCGTTAACCACTATCAGTTCATGAAACGAGTTGATGCTGGCGTAAAGTGAGAAAAACTGGCTTAAAATAGTGCCAAATAAATAAAGCTCGCCTTCACTGCCAAAGGCTTCCTGCTTAAGAACAATCTGTGAACGCAGTCCGCGAATAGGGAGCCCCCGAAGCACCTTTTCGATGGGTTTAGATTCGATTGACTCGATCCCCTGCAACCGCTGCTGAGCAATGCGCTCTGCTTGGCGGTCCACCAAAGCGCGGAAATCATAAGCGCGTAAAATAGAACACAGAGCATCTTTAGATAGCAGCGACAGATAGTTCAGAGACAAATTAGAGATCAAGGTCCATAACAAACTGCCATCTAATACCGGACGCAGCGGTTGTGTAGGCTCGGTAATATTGGTAAAGCTTGCAAACGATGGCGATGAATCAGTCTGAACACATAGATCGCCAATCCCCAGCTCTAGCGGTAATTGGCGATTGGTACAGGTTAATTGCAATGAAATAGCTTCGCTTAAATCCCGACATTCGGTTTCATCACCACGGACAAACGATAAATAATAATCAAAACCATCATTACGGATACTTTCTTTAACCCGTTGGCGATAATACAAAGCCTGACGATGTTCACTGCGTTCAATCTCATGGTGGAAGCTTTCAAAAGGTGTATAGACACGCTCCTGGCCACGTACTCGTCCGGTATCTGTCCCTGCCCATCCTTCAACATGATCAATACTAAAAACCTCGTAATGAGCAGGATACCGACTCGATGGAACAACTCGGTATTCGGCTCTTTTGCCATTGAGATCAATAGGATCAGCATCATGTGGAAAAAGATTAATCGCAGGCGTGCAATACAGTTCAAAGCTCTCTTGGCGAACCCGAACATCAGTTGGAATCGTTTTATTAAAACAAAAGCGCAAGACAAATTGGCCCATTAACGGCACGCCAATATGGTCGCTAATATCTTTGACATCGCAAAACAGAAACGCCTGAGGGAAAGTCAGATATTCCTGTAGCACTCGATACCCTTCGTAGACATTTTTGGGATAGGGTAAAATACCATCATCACTGCCGAAACCGACTGCTTCCAATGCCGTCGATGGAATATGATAAACCTGTTCACCTTGGACGATTTCAATCCGTTGCAGATAATGGTTCAGCCACAAATAAAGCATCTGTGCACTATAGTTGTCGCCCCCGAGATAAAAACGCAGATCATCCAGATGCATATCAAAGGTGCTCTGCTCGCCCAAAATAGCGAGATTGACATCAATCTGTGAGGCGTCCCGAGTGTGATGCACACTGACATCGGTGCGCTCTAGCGGATAGAGATCCACGCCCCGGCAAGTCGAAAAATGACAAACTGTATTGAGCACTGGCAAAGAGTCTATCTGTACACCTTGCTCAATGTGTTGTTTGGCACTAATCGCCTTTTCATTGGGTGTAAAACGACAAATAGTCAAACTGGGAACTGGCCGCAGATAATTCGGCCAGAGCATATTAATGACCGAATGAGTCAGTTCTGGAAACTCGTCATCAACCTTCTCACGCAATTTACCGGTAAGAAAAGCAAAACCTTCAAGCAACCGCTCAACATCTGGGTCGGTATTACGACCATTGAGAAATTTAGTCAGTTGCGGGTGCAGTTGTGTAAACACACTGCCCTGCTCTTTTAAGAAGGCTAGTTCCTCCCGGAAATATTTGTCTTGAGACACTATAAAACCTTATATTTTCGGCTATTTTCGAGGACTAATTCAATCTGGACACTATGATGCAAAGCACCACGATTCACATTGGCTGTGACATGAAAACGTAGATCAATGGGGCGATCTGGATCTGAATGAACCTGCACATCTAAATTACACAGACGGGGCTCATAACGCTCCAATGCCTGACGAATCGACAGCCGCAAGTGCATCGATAAATCGGTGCTTTCCAACATCGCATCGTTAAAATCAACTAACCCTAGCTTTGGTGCGCTTAACGACTCACCCATGCGCGTATTTAAAATGTTGGCGACATTGTGTTTAATCGATTCAAGCACATCCTGAACACCAGGTCCTTGAGTAATAGAGCGACTCACAGAGTCAGCTTCTAATCTTTCGAAAAAGCTGACCCCATAAGCACTCTCTTCAAGCGCTACATAACCCATGAATTACGCCTGATCTAATCGGCCAACAAGTGACAGCTCAAAGTTTGCGCCCATGTATTTAAAGTGGGGGCGCACAGCCAGAGAAACTTGATACCAACCTGGATCGCCTTCAACATCCATCACTTCGATTTTAGCTGCACGTAATGGACGACGACTGCGTACATCTGCGGGTGGATTTTCTTGATCGGCAACGTACTGTTTGAGCCAAGTATTCAGTTCACGCTCAAGGTCCTGACGCTCTTTCCAAGAACCGATCTGTTCACGCTGGAGCACCTTAATGTAGTGAGCCAAGCGATTAATGATCATCATATAAGGCAGCTGAGTTCCCAATTTATAATTCGTTTCAGCTTCTTTGCCTTCTTTGGTATTCGGGAAGATTTTTGGTTTCTGAATCGAGTTAGCCGAGAAGAATGCCGCGTTATCACTTCCTTTACGCATGGTCAGCGCAATAAAACCTTCTTCAGCGAGTTCGAACTCTTTGCGGTCAGTAATTAAAACTTCAGTTGGGATCTTAGCTTGTAATTCACCCATTGACTCAAACAAGTGAACCGGTAAATCTTCCACGGCACCACCACTTTGTGGACCGATGATATTTGGACACCAACGATATTTAGCAAAACTATCGGTCATGCGGGTTGCTAAAGCAAAAGCTGTGTTTCCCCACAAATAATGCTCATGCGATGCACTCACATTTTCCTGATAGTTAAAGCTACGAACCGGATTCTCGGCTGGGTCATACGGTGTACGCAACAAAAAGCGAGGTGCTGTTAATCCTAAATAGCGGGCATCTTCAGATTCTCGCAATGAACGCCATTTCGTATATTTCGGACTTTCAAAGGTTGATTTTAAATCCTTGATATTGGGCAGTTCTTGGAATGAATCAATTCCAAAAAATTCTGGCCCGACACTGGCAAGAAACGGTGCATGCGCCATTGCCCCAATAGCCCCTACATATTGCAGTAATTTCATATCAGGGGTGGATGGTGTAAAGGCATAATTACCAATCAGCGCTCCGATAGGTTCACCACCGAATTGCCCATAACCAGAGGAGTAAACATGTTTATAAAAACCAGATTGAACCGTCTCTGGAGCAAATTCAAAATCATCGAGCAACTCTTCTTTGGTTGCATGCAAGACTTCGATTTTGTTGTTTTCACGAAAATCGGTACGATCCACCAGTAATTTTAAGCCTCGCCATGACGACTCCATCTGCTGAACTTTTTCATCGTGAAGAATTTCGTCCATCTGTGAACTGATTTTTTTATCCAGCTCGACCAACATTTTATCAACTAACGCTTTATTGACGGGCTCTGCGCTTTGTTCACTTTCTAAAAGTTGGCTGATAAACGCAGCAACCCCTTTCTTAGCGACATCATAGCCTTCATCACTCGGAACCATCCGGGTCTGAGCCATAACCTCATCAAGTAACCCAACGCTGCCTTGGCTTTGCGACTGCTCTTGGGCAGTCTGTTCTTGAGTTGACATAAATTGTCCTTACGTCCCTAACATTTGAAAATATTAATTCACTCGTTATCTGAGTTCTCATCGCCCGAAACTAGCTCTAATTCGGCTAATAATTTTTCGCGTGATTCTTGTGACTCAAGTAACGACTGCAACTGTTTACGAAACTCAGGGATATTGCCAAGCGGACCTTTAAGAGCAACCAGTGCTTCACGTAGCTCAATTAACTTTTTAAGTTCAGGAACTTGATTGGCAATAGAATCAGGAGAGAAATCGGCGAGAGATTTAAATGATAGTGAAACAGCCATGTCCTGATCAGGTTCATCCGCCAACCGATTAGGAACCGATGTTGTTAACTCCAATTCACTATCGCGCATCACTGCTTCGAAATTGTTTTTGTCAATGGATACTGCTTGACGATCTTCAATCGGGGTTTCTTCGGCATGCCCTTTGAAATCTCCGACAACCAGAGTTTTAAATGGCAATTCGATTTCCGCCTGTGCATCACCAACGGCGGGAACGTACTTGATATTAATGCGCTCCTTGGGAGCAACACTTCCTTCTTTAGACATAATTTCTCCGATATATCAATAGACTAATGGATCCCAGCCACATGTTATGTTTTATAGTTATCAGATCTAACCTTATGATTGGATTCCGAACAGAGCAGCATAAAAGTACTAGTAGTTTTGAAGCATGCAAAAATTCAGCCTCAGCACCATTAAAACCATATTAAGCAAGCCATCTGTACCTAAAAACACTACCCATAAGATTTATAAAATAGATATTGACATAAATATTATGTTCTTTTCAACATCAATATCATTAGCATTTCAGGCGGACAATTAATCCACTAAACGATAACAATGTCAATATTGGATTACATTAATATGATGTCACACTAACCTATAATCAAGTAGAAATAGGGATCAGAGAAACCAAAAAATGATAAAAAAATCATTAATTTTTATAGGCTTTTTAAAAAAATAACTTAAAACGCATCCAATGCTGACAAGGTATCAGTAATCACGGCATTCTTGGAGAATTTAACCACCTACTTTGTGAGACATCATCTATTGCAAAATTCGAAAAAATAAATATAGAGCATTACAGATGGCTATTTTTTATACTTTTTTAACTATTCTCTCGACTTTGTTTTTTAATATAAATATTAATAGTAGATGTTGTTTATATTCTAAAAAATAATATAGTTAAATCACAAAAAATAAAAAATAAAATATGCTAGTTAATAATCAATCTAAATAAATTAAATTTCAATTAAATATTTTTTCGCTCTCATAAAAAGATTGAATTAAATTATTTAAATAGTTATATCTATATTTTTTATATTAAAATATATATTATTTTTTAACATAAAAATAACAATATATTATAAATAAGCCAGACAATCTCTCACGTAAAAATAATCTATATTTTTCATATATTTAATTAGATTTTCAACTTTCATCTTCTTATCCTTCGTCATTTGAAGGTTTACCAGAGAAAGGCATGAAATCACCTGATAGTATTAGTGAAAAGGAATGATGACAGGACATTGCTCTCGTAACGAAGGTCGCATTGAGATAAAAATGTAAGATAGGTCAATATTTCGATGATTGGAACAGTTTTGCCATTCCCACACCACTAATGACAAGCTACTCTCTAGAGTAGTAATAACGGTATGAGAGACACCAACAATTATCCAAAACTAATGCAACTATCATTAAAAAGTAGCCACAAAATAAAAAACAAAACTACTATTAAGATCATCATTAAATTGCAAAAATTATAAATAAAATTTATAAAAATCATTAAGTTAAGTTAAATTCATAGAAATTTATAGTACAAAGTAAACATTGACATGGACAACACGCTTCAGACCACACAAGATGAACGTCATCTCTATCAGCAGGTTTGGTTCCTTGACCAACAGCTAAACGGTTTACCGATCCTAAAAGATTTACGTCCCGAACGGATCCAAAGAGCCGAGTACGAGCAGTTCATGCTGAACATCTACCATCTTTCAAAGTTCTTGAGTCGCCGCTATCAAGCTGTCGAAAAAAAACTCGAGATCCCTTCTTTTGCGATCATTAACTGGCATCTGAAAGCTCTGCGGGAGGAGATCGAACGCTTTGAATCATTCTATCTGACGTTCCAAAAGCCACGGGAAAGAACCAACGTTATCACGGCTGAAGACTATTTAGGGTGTAGTTATGTCGTCCACTTTTGGCAAAGCAATGCCAAACAAGTACTCACAACATTAAAGCAAGTACCTTCACTGACGAGTGACGCTTTTAACTTCGAATATTTGCATGCAGTAGAAAACACCGTCGCCACTGGACAATGGCGGCATTGGCGAGAAATTTTTTCGAATTGGATGTATACCCATCAGATCTGCCAAGAACAATTAATTCAAAGCGCAACAACACAATTCAATATACTTGTTGAATTTCTAGCGAAAAATCAACCTCTGGCGACATTTCACCGCCATATCAATTAGCTTTACTAACTGACTGCCGGATCACTAACCGTCCCCGTAACAATGCGTTGTCATGATGAGCTTGTTTATGTAAGACTTGAGCTAATTTATCCAATGCCGCATCAAATAACTCAGCAATTGGATAATGGATACAGGTTAAAGGAGGTGATAATTGCACGGCTAGGGGCGAATCTTCCAAACTCATTAATGAGACCTCACCGGGAACCGCAATATTAAACTCACGTAACAAGCGAATGGCAACAGCCGCATCCCCATCACGACGCACTAATAACGCAGTAAACGGCAAATAACGATTTAACAATTCTAAAAGAGATTGTTCACTGCCATGCTGACCATGGATCACCAACTCTCGGTTAAATGGTAGGGATTGATTCTGTAGCGCCTGACGATAACCGGCTAGCAGCTCTTCACTAACTTGCTCTTCATCATCATCTAGCCAAATAGCAACTTGGCGATGGCCCTGACTTAACAAATAACGCAGAGCACTCTCACAGGCAAAGGTATAATCATAACGAATACTCTGTTCACCAGCACCGATGACAATGGTTCGCGGCCCGAGCATCTGTTCGGGGCAAGGGCCGAAAACAATTGTCGCAACCGGATTAAGCTGACTGAACCGCTCCAATTGCTCTGCAAGTTGCTCTGACTGGCTGGCAAACCCTATCACCAGCTCTAGTTCCATAGCTTGAATGGCTCGAGTAAACTGAGGCAGATAAGCAGACAGTTGCCCTGCATCGGCATCACGAATCAGTACGGCGACCTGATTTGAATACTCTCGAGCCAAACTCTGAGCAAAAATATTGGGTCGATAATTGAGTGATTCCACCGCTTTTAGGACCGCTTCTCGACTTTCCTCTCGAACCCCTCGACTACCGGTTAAAACCCGCGAGACAGTTGCTTTGGATACTTTCGCCAAACGAGAAACATCGGTAATTGTAGCCATCGTCAATTTACTCCTTCTATGGTGTAGCCATAATAGCATAAGTTCTTTTGACTATGGTCTATCAATAGCGTAATCCCCCTCTAAGTTTTTACTTTTAACCTTCCTCCATCTTTTGGTAAAGCGCAATGAGCTCAGCGATCAATTCACCCGCTAACATCGCCGTCATGATATGATCTTGAGCATGCACCATAATCAGTGTCATCGGGACCTTCCCCTCGCCCTGATCATCGCTGATGAGTTGCGTTTGAACCTTATGCGCTTCGCTAATAAATGACTGCGCCTGCTTGACACATTCCTCAGCCTTGGTGAAGTCACCACTTTTAGCACAGTTAAGACCTTCATAATATAAGCTGCGGGCTTGGCCTGCGTTGACAATAATGCCCATGACTACTTGTTCTAAATCCATCACTTTTCTCCGCATTCAAACCCATGTTCCTGAACAATTTGCGCAATCCAATGACCACTTTTTTTAATCGTGCGCTGCTGAGTTTTCAAATCTAACGCAACAAAGCCATAGCGATTTTTATAAGCATTCGCCCACGACCAACAATCGATAAACGTCCACAAATGATAACCACGACAGTTGGCTCCTTGCGACATTGCTTTATTTATCCAGATTAAATGGTCTCGGATAAATTCGATTCGATAATCATCCTGTACTTGACCATCGACTAAAAATCGCTCTTCATCTTCGACTCCCATACCATTTTCAGAGATATAACAGGGAATATTGCCGTAGTTATTTTTAAGATTGAGTAAAATATCATAGACCCCCTTGGCATAGATCTCCCAGCCCCGATACCGATTCATCTTCCTGCCTGGCATCTCATACGGTTCAAAAAACCATTCAGGTAACATGGGTCCATCAGGATTAACGGCATTGAGTCGCGCTTTAACTCGCCGTGGTTGATAGTAGTTCACCCCGAGCATATCTACCTTACCAGAGCGAAGTAACTCTTTATCCTCAGGCTGGGTTTGCGGCGCTACCGAGTAATCAGCCATCAGTTGAGCTAACTCATGCGGGTATTGTCCAAGTACTGCTGGGTCTAAAAAGCTACGATTAAACAGCAAATCGGCGATTCGAGCTGCTTTTTCATCACTGGGATGAGATGAACGCGGATAGGAAGGGGTAAGATTTAACACAATACCAATCTGGCCATTTTGCGCGCTGTCATGATAAGCACTGACCGCCTTCGCGTGGGCTATCATAGTGTTATACGCCACCTGAACGGCTCGCTTAAAATCGACCACATTCGGATAATGCGCATCATATAAATACCCCTGTTCCACAGGCACAATCGGCTCATTAAAAGTAAACCAATAACGGACATCTTGGCCAAACAACTCAAAGCAAGTTTTTGCATACTCAACATAGGCATCAACCACTTCCCGATTTTCCCATCCACCTTTCTCTTGCATCACTAATGGCATATCAAAATGAAACAAGCAGATGAAGGGTTCGATACCAGCATCTTTGAGCTCTCGGATCATACTTGAGTAAAACGTCACCGCTTTCGGGTTGACCGCTCCTACGCCATCAGGAATCAATCTGGCCCAAGAAATAGAAGTGCGAAAACTGTTATGTCCAAGTTGCTTCATCAACTGAATATCACTTTTATAGTTTTCATAAAAAGTTGATGTCTGAGCGGGGCCGACTTCATCAAAAAATCGCCCGGGTTGTTGCTCGAACCAATGGTCCCAAATCGTTGGGGCTTTGCCATCTGCTAAGCTGGCACCTTCACTTTGTGCAGCAGAAGAAGCACTGCCCCACCAAAAATCATTTGGAAACTTATAGAAACACATACTGACTCCTTCTATTAGACGGCTGCCGGATTGCCATGGCCATGGTGAGCATCCGCTTCTTTTTGTGCTTTTTGTTCAGCCATTTTTTGCTGTTCTTGTTTGAGTAGCTGTTTTTCATAAGCTTTTAAAAACGGCCAGTACATCAATGCAGCTGAGCACATACAGAACAAACACATAAACACCGGAGAAATAGCCCAGTTTGCAGCCCAAGAGGCACCAATTGGAGCTGGCGTGGTCCATGCAGTTAGCGATACCACTCGAGGTAGAAAACCCATAGCAGTCACGGTATAAGCAATAACGGCATTAATCATCGGAATAAAGACAAACGGCAGGAATAAAATGGGGTTCATAATCACTGGCGCGCCAAATAAGATCGGTTCGTTAATGTTAAATAACCCCGGAATCACACCTAACTTACCAATCGCTCGTAAATGTGCTTCTTTACTTCGAATCAGTAAGAACGCTAGCGGTAAGGTCGAACCAACACCACCAATCAATAGATAGTGATCCCAAAACCCTTGTGTATAAATATGTGGGATAGCCTCTCCAGCAGCCAAAGCAACCTGATTGGCTGACAAATTAGCCATCCAAAATGGGTTCATAATCCCAGTCACAATTAATGACCCGTGAACCCCACAAAACCATAAGATCTGACAGACAAATACGGATAATAATACCGCAGGCAAACTATCGGATGCTGAAACCAATGGTTTTAAGGCAGACATAATCGCCTCAGGTAAAATCATGCCAGTATAATGCTGTAGCAGTAAATTGAGTGGGTATAAGGTAAAGATAATCGCCAAAACTGGAATTAAAATTTCAAACGAGCGTGATACACCGGCTGGAACCTGTTCAGGCAGACGAATCGTCACATTATGCCGTTTTAAAAAGGCATACACCTCGGTTGCATAGATGGCGACAATCAGTGCTGTAAAGATCCCTTGACCGGCAAAATACTGAGTTGAAATTTGCCCATCTTTGAACGGCGCCGCAACCAGTAAAAACGACATGAGCGAGAGCAGTCCTGTCGTAATTGGATCCAGTTTATAATGTCGCGCTAAACTGGATGCAACGCCCACCGAAATAAATAGTGTCATCACTCCCATACTAAGGTTAAAAGGTAGCATCAACATGTCTCGATGCGCCGCTGAAAAATCAAGCCAAGCCCGTGCAAATCCCCACGTTGTATCTTTAGAAAATGGTGGAAAAATAAATACCAGCATAAATGAGCCGACAATCATAAACGGCAATGCGGCAATAAAACCATCACGGATGGAGGTTACATATTTTTGCTGACCAATTTTTCCAGCAAGAGGGGTGAGCTTTTGCTCAATCGCTATTGACATTTTATCAAGTAGATTGCTCATTATTGTCTCCTTGCAATCAAGCTTTGTTCTGAATCAATTCAATCGCCTGAGCGAGCACATTTTTGCCATTTTGCATCCCGTAATCACTCATACCGATCACGTCGACTGGAACACCAAAAGGTTGCGCTCGTTGGGTTAGGTCATCCTTGAGATATTTCACCTGAGGACCAATTAAAACCACTTGATACTGACCAACCTGTTGCTCAAACTCGCTGACGCTATATGCATCGATTTGCACATCAATCTCTTGCTCTTCAGCAGCTGTACGCATTTTGGTCACCAATAAACTGGTTGACATACCCGCAGAGCAACACAACATAATTTGATACATCTTCATCTCCCAAAATAGAATCTCCAGATCAAAATAGAACCAAAGGAAACATTTGGAAACCGGTTTCCAAATGTTTCCTTTGGTTCTGTGTATCGGATCACGAGATCTAATTAAGAAACGTCAATAAATGTGATGGTTAGCGAATAAATCACGAAGGCCACAATATATCCGGCTCACAACCGTTATTATGGAAAACGGGAAAATGACAAGTCTTTCGGTGGTTAAATATACGTGATGAATGAAGCCTGGCTGCAATTGTTTGCCAACGCAGTTGAAGAATATATTACCCCTATAGCTAAAGTGCTTTCTCAGAGTAAACATATCACTGCAATGCGAGATAGCTTTCAGTTAGCGATGCCATTTATTATTGTGGGAAGCTTATTTATCCCTTTTTTATATCCCCCGGTTACCGCTGATTCAACGAGTGGTTGGATGCATGTTTGGTATCAGTTTTCCCAAAATTACCACTCATTATTGTTACCGCCTTACCAGATCACATTTGGGGTGATTAGCTTAGCTATTGCCTTTGGTGCTTCAGCGAGTTTAGCCAAACAGTATCAGCTACCTCAGCGTCTGTGCGGACTCACCAGTTGCACCGCTTTTTTACTGCTAATTGGTCTTTTGCGGGATCAATCCCAGGCCTACCAATATCTGGGAACAGCAGGAATGTTTACCGCGCTATTTGCCAGCTTTTATAGTGTTGAAATGATTCGCCTGTGCCAACGGTTAGGCTGGGTCATCAAGCTCCCTGAAGAAGTCCCTCAAATTACCCAACGCGGTTTTGCACTGATCATCCCACTATTAATGATTATGATTTCGCTGACGATATTTAGTGAATTGATTTACCAATATACAGGCGCAACATTTCCGAAGCTGGTTGAGCAGGTTTTTCAGCCGTTAGTTGTGGCATCTGATTCACTCCCTGCCATTATTGTCTCACTGCTGGTCTGTAGTTTATTGTGGTTTATCGGCATTCATGGCTCTATTTTGGTCAGTAGTATTATGACGCCATTTTGGATGACAAATTTGACGGCCAACCAATTAGCACTGGCTGCTGGGAAAGTCCCAACCCATACATTTGTACAAGCATTCTGGGATTATTATCTACTCATTGGCGGGGTCGGTTCCACGCTACCGCTAATATTTATGGCGATGCGCAGTCGCTCTCGTCAACTCCGCTCAGTAGGAAAATTAGGGGTTGTTCCCTCTTTATTTAACATTAATGAACCCATTCTGTTCGGCTTTCCCATCATTATGAACCCGCTATTTTTTCTTCCCTTTATGTTAGTTCCAGTGATCAATGCATGTATAGCATGGTATCTCACTCAAATTAACTGGCTGAGCCGTTTTGTAGCCATGTTGCCATGGTCAACTCCAGGCCCTATTGGAGCATCTTGGGCCGCCAACGGCAGTTTGAACAACGCTTGTATGAGCCTTCTGGCAATTTGTCTATCTTGGATCATTTATCGTCCTTTCTTTAAAGCACACGAAAAGTTATTGCTTGAACAAGAACAAAAAAGAAGCATCTCACAGCATAATAGCGACAATTAATTCCCCACTCGCACAAAATCATATTGAAATCTCCACGCATTGTAAAAACCACAAGACAGGTATGGTAGAGCAGATAAATACTCTGCAAGGAGGGAAATCCATTGTCATCAATATTTTTAGGGGTATTTATATTAAATATTTTAATATCGGGAGCCAGATCAAAGACTTTACGCTCAAAAAAATCTATTTTCTTAAACAATTGACCAACATGTTATTAACTTTTCATGAGTAATCAGGTTTCATCGCTTTACATTACCGAATTTTCTTACTTTGACTTTAAGCTCGATGATCGGTTAGCAAAGCAATTGAAGAATAATATTGACAAAAAAGTTATCAATAAGTTTTTTTAACACGTTAAGCCCAACGAGCAACTGCTCGTATCTATCTATTTATTGAGTAAAGGAGAACAGCATGGCTTACGCAACAACCAATCCATATACAGCAGAGGTCGTTAAAACTTTTGCTGATGCAACTGACGAGCAAGTTCAACAGACTTTAGAAAACGGTCACAAAGCATTTTTATCTTGGAAGGAAACGCCTTATTCTACGCGTGGCGAAATTCTGCAAAAGGCAGCCGATCTCTTGCGCCAAAATTGTGATCACTACGCTCAGTTACTGACCTTAGAAATGGGTAAATTATTGAGCGAAGCAAAAGGTGAAGTCGAACTATCTGCTCAAATTATCGAATATTATGTGCAAAATGCCGAACGACTCTTAGCGCCACGCAACTTAGAAGTGACCGATCCAGCCGAAGGCAAAGCAATATTGGTCAATGATCCTTTAGGGATCATTCTGGCGATTGAACCTTGGAACTTCCCATTTTATCAAATCGCTCGTATTTTAGCGCCACAGCTCTCTGCCGGAAATGTGGTTATTCTAAAACACGCTTCTAATGTTCCCCAATGCGCAGCCGCGTTTGAGCAGCTAATGCGCGATGCAGGTCTGCCTGATGGGTGCTTTACCAATCTTTATGCTACCCGCAGTCAGATTGAAATGATCCTCAACAACAAACACGTCCAAGGTGTCGCGCTGACCGGTTCAGAAGCCGCAGGTGCTCAAGTTGCCGCAACCGCAGCCAAAGCCCTTAAAAAATCAACGATGGAACTAGGCGGGGCCGATGCGTTTGTCGTACTAAAAGATGCGGATATGGAAAAAACCGTGAAGTGGGCAGTCTTCGGCCGTCACTGGAACGGCGGGCAAGTTTGTGTCTCTTCAAAACGGATGATCATCGAAGCCGATGTTTACGATGAATTCATGCGGCAGTACCAAGAAGGGGTTGCTGCACTTAAAGCAGGCGACCCGATGGATAGCGAAACTACCCTCGCCCCACTGTCCTCGCAAGGTGCTGCGGATGATGTGAAAGAACAAATCCGTCAAGCAGTGAGCCACGGTGCTACAGCGATTGAAGTGGGTCCTAAAGTTCCCGAACAAGGCGCATTTGTACAACCAACGATTCTGACTAATGTCACCCCTGACAATCCAGCTTATTATTGGGAATTTTTCGGCCCAGTATCGATGATCCTCAAAGCCAAAGATGAAGCTGAAGCGATTGCTATCGCTAACGATTCACCATTTGGTTTAGGCGGTAGTGTCTTTACCCAGGATGAAGCACATGGGCTCGAAGTTGCCAAACAGATCTCAACTGGCATGGTCTTTGTGAACCATCCCACCATGGTGAAAGCCGACCTGCCATTTGGTGGCGTTCGTCGCTCCGGATATGGCCGTGAACTGCTTGATTTAGGGCTTAAAGAGTTCGTTAACCATAAACTAATTGATGTCGTTGATATTGACGCACCATTCTAGAGAGCCATTTCATCAATCTCTATCCTTTCTATGGCGGGCTAAATGCCCGCCTTTTTTATCTAAATGACACCCATTGAAAAACCCTCGATAACACATTGTATTAAAGAGCAATCAGCGTAAAATATGCCCCCGAAACGGAGAGGTGCCAGAGTGGCCGAATGGGACGGTCTCGAAAACCGTTGTGGGAGTAATCTCACCGAGGGTTCGAATCCCTCCCTCTCCGCCAACCACAACACTACAACCAATAGAAAAATCAATATCTTACGGCAGTGGGCCGACTCCCAAACTATTTTTAGGCACAAAAAAAACCGCTAAAAGCGGGTCTTTTAAGAATCTCAAAATAGAGAGGATTAATAAAATTTAAGCAGCCTTATTTTTTGCTTTACGACGCCCTTGTAACTCTTCATGAGTAGGGGCTGTGTGCTCAAATAATTTAGGTGACACTTTCAACAACAAATCTACAGCTTCACTCATACGACTAAAAACTGCAGTTGTTTCAAATTTTTTCTCTTGAGTAGTTTCTTTTTGCATAAATCGTCCTCCTCTACCCATTTACTACATCTAGGCAAAATCAACAACGATAATCCGTTATCTGCATCAATATCAAAAAATGGGGAAAACATTCCCACAAAAGAACTAACTACTTGTTTCTTTTTATTCTTTGAACAATAAAGTTATAAATCACAATAGAGGTTACAATCAGGGTGACAATATCGCCAGCCTGAAAATGGAACTGGCCATGAATGAGTTGATCAAAAGAGGCCGATAACAATGACTTTGCAAAGCCACTGTTTTGCACACTCTTAGATAAGGCAATCCCAGAGGATACATTTGAAGCAGTCTGGCTCAATTGGCTTGTGTGTCTTGCCATTGTCTTAAACTCCGTTTATCTGAGTTACAACGTTGAAGTGCCGCACGTAAATCAATCCAGTAATGCACTAAATCATAATTCACGGCAGGGATTGTTAGTTTCTTAGGTTCATCGGTGGGCTGGATATATTCCTGCGGCAGCAAAATTTTATCGTGCTGAATTCTGACTATTATCTTTTGAACGGGAAGAGCCGAGCAAGCGGATAACAGCATCGGGAACACGAGCAATAGACCACGATTTAACTTTGTCATTTGTTTTTCTCAGTCCTTCAAGTTTGTCCGAAAGCTCAGCTAATTGAGTACGCTGCAGAGCCAGTTCATTGTTCCTCTGGAGCAATATCTGTTCGCGGCGTTTAATTTCTTGTTTAAGGGCGTGGTTATCAGCTTCTGAGGACGATAACGACTCGGCCAGCTCATTGTGGTTCGTCGTGAGTGTTTGAATATCCTTGTGGGCCGAGGTCAGGTCGGAATGTAATCCACCGATGCGCCATTGCTGAAAGCCAACAAATAGCGCCAGACCCAAGCAGGCCCAGATAGCAAGTTTACTCACGGGATATATCCTCATAAATCTGACGGATTTAGGCGCGTAATTGAGTGTTTCAGTGGGGTCTTTCATCACATCAGGCAGACACGCCATAATGGGTTGATACCAGGATGGGTTACCGCAAGCCTTTTGCGCCTTCAATATCCATCCACAGCCCACGTTGTAGCAGGCCAATGCAAGGTTATAACGGTCTATTTCAGGTCGTGGCCAGCGCCAAACATAACGCAACTTAGCCATGTAATAGGCACCGGCAGGAATAGCCAAGCGCACATCCGTAGGCTCGCCATGAAACCCCAACGCTTTGGCCGTTTCATCCCAGGTCTGCGGCATAAATTGCGCAATCCCTCTCGCCCCCACTGTGCTTTGAGCATCGGGATTCAACGAGGATTCCTGGATTAATTGTGCTTTATAGAGCAGCCAAGGCTCATAAGGAATATAATGACGGGCGGCTTTTTTAATGCGCCAGTCGTAAACTTTACGCCATGCCGATTGCGAAGGCGATGAACACAGCAAGGCAGCGCAGGCCAAAATACAGACCCATAGCGATCTGGTGGTATTTATCATCAACACGTTTCGACCATTGGTAAAAAGTCAGGTGGCTACTGCGGTCAAAAAATCGCAACGTAAACCACGCCAATAACACCACAGTGCAGGAACGAACGAGACTCACCACGAAACTTACAAATGATGTAAAGATAGGGATTTGATGAAAAAGCCAAACAAAGACGATAATGACTACAATACCGATACCAATTCCAAACCAAACCAGCTTTTCTATCGAGCCAAAGAACTTGGCCCACTTCGATAACAATTTCATAGGTTCACCAAATTTCAGATATAAAAAAGCCTGTAAATCGAAATCTACAGGCTTTTGGTCGTACTCATCAGCAGGTTAGAGAAACAATGCGTTGAACGTTAACAAATTGCAATACACTAAAAACAAAAAAGCAGCCTAAAAATAGCTGCCTTCAAAAATCCTCAGAATGAATCTTAACGTTTGGCCTTTACCATCACTTCTTGCTGTAATTTGATTTAAACATCAATAAGGCTAGCATACACTGCTTTTCATTCTTGATCTGAACTGTATCTAAAAAATCTAGATACTTTTTTAACTCCAGAAAAAGTCAAGTTTGCTTTGGACATTAAAACTCCTGAGATTTGACGGACATCCTGTATTGCTTACGAATATCACCACATACAATTTCAATATTCAGCAATGCATTCGTGGCAGTTTGTTTGAGTCCCTCAATAACATGACTCACACTGTCCTGATAATCACGACTATATGCAGGGGCACTTATTCCTATACTGCGAGCAATTTCTGAGTCAGAGATAATGAACTGAGTGTCATTAATTTCTCGACGACATTTGAGAATGATAACATCCACCAGCAGAGAAATGCGTCTAACTTACTTTAGACTGTTACTCCAATCTGGATGCAGTGTTAACAAACTACGATAAACAAATTGAGAGGCTCGCTCCAGGTATTTGCCCTGAGCATCATCGGGCGCAAACATAACCATGCCAATATCAAGCTGGCTTTTAGGTAATGCTAAAACAGCGTGCTTAACTTTCGCTAACTCGCCTTGCATCACATCCCAGGTAACACCCGAACTGCCATCACCAGAGCGAGAACGAATCGAACAAAAAGTATCATGCCAGGCATCGATAGGATTATTCAACATTTATTTTTCCAAGGAATAATAAATGCATAATATAGAATGGGTTGGAACGTTCAATCCATTCTATAATTCCCCATAAGTAACGTTCTAAAACTAATTCTATATTTTAATCTGATTTTTAATCGGAACTTGATTTCGTATAATAGTCTCGATTGTAGAGTAGAGATCTACATCGGATGAAGGTGTTTCAATAGAAATGATTAGGGAGTATCGAGCTTCCTTGTTATATCTTTCTAATTTTTTGCGAGTCCGCCACCATCCCATAGCAGGATACACAGCTAACAATCCCCTTTCGGCCAAATCAGCTGCTGTTCCATGCCACTCATCTTTATGAATTGATCCTTTGTTACGAAAATCACCGATTAACCAATTTGGATCTGACGGGGAACTAGGCGAACCTTCCTCTTCATCTCGAGCAGCCCGACTCAACCGTTTAACAAATTGTTCAGGAGACTCTGTCGGACGTTTCACATCAAATCGTAATTGGTGACTAGGATATCTATATTTATTTGAAATATTCCGACTTGATGGATTCGGTTCAATAAAATACGACAATGTAACAGTCATTGTTACCGGTGTTTCACCAAGATCAAGTAATTGCTCTTTAGGCCAAGGAATATCATGAATATGCATATCCCGCGTAGATGGTTCACTTTTCCCCTTCAATTTTTCAAAAGGCTGTAATGAGTCCTCTATAATTATAGATAGTGAATTATTAACACTCCATAGAGCTTTTGTTAAATCAGGGACACCATATCCAACGCAACGGAGTAGATGTTGAACATTTTGCCGTTCTGTCTTACCTGGATTACGAAATTGACGAATCATGGCTTTTGTCCAACTTGCAGAATGTACCATAATTCCTCTAACTGATTCAGGCCACAAATTCGGATAAGCAGACCAAATTTCTGATGCAAATTTAGCGGCTAGAGCCGTTGCTGCACTAGTAGCATTAAATGTAGAAAACATCCTAACTAGAGGCTTAAAGTGAATACTTAAAAGGAGTAAACTATCCATTGAACAAGCTGAATACTGATCAACGCCCATATTTCCACCTTCAAATACGACTTCCGGTTTAAGCGGCATCGACCGCTTCCATATAACTGATGTTGTCGCAAATGGGCTTAATCCACCATTAGGAGCTAAAGGGGAATAATTCTCGGCACCAGAATCTGTTATCTCAATTTTATCTGTAAAAGCACCTACCGTTATAGCATTCCATGACTGACCAGGATCTTGGATATCCTGGAGTTCATTATATTGTGGATAACTATTAGCTATATTGCTTAAATCATTCCCTGTATTACCAGCACAAACTAAAAACAATCTTGGATATAAATTATCCCCCATATAGTCAACAGCTAACGAGTCAATTTCGGATGACCAAGCAGATGGTGTCCCTCTATCCATTGATTCTTCCGCTGATAGTGCCATCGTGTATATTCTCTTTCTATCAGCATGAGAAATTTCAGATAAAGAAATACCAGAAGCAGTTATATTCCCAAGATGTTTACCTTGATTATCACCAGGGTGACGAAGAAGTTTTATAGACTCAACTTTATGATTAATACTCATCATTGTTGAAGAACTAAGGGAATCTGTTAAATCGCCCCAAATGGCAAGACCAGCCATGGATGTTCCATGCCCTTCTTCATCATCTTCAGACCAGTTATCATCAACAACGAATAAGTCTTTCGAACTAATACATTTGGCTAACAATGGATGCCCAATATTTATTCCCGTATCAAGGATTGAAATATATGGTGTATTTTTTCGTGAATTAAAATTATATTGAGCTCTATTAAGTAGATCCTTTACCCATTCTCTTTCTTCTTCGATATCTAATGATGAAAAAAATTCTGCTGTCGTTTTTGCCTTTCTTATTTCAGATATTTTACTTAGTAATGCAACTGAACTAGTCAATTTTTTAAGTGATGTATGAACCAATAAAACAGTTCGCTCAGGGAATTCCAATATATTATCAGATGATTCTATATGATTAAGTAGGCATAAACGTTTAAAATCATCAATATTACCAACTCTATCATTCAACACTGGTATCCATATTTCAAACCATTCAACATTTGTATTTAATTTCGGATATAACTCTCTATTATCTGTCCACAAGTTCTTAATTACAGTCTTTCTAATATTCTCAATGTTATTTAAAAGAGCTGCATTCTTGGGTCCTAGTTTCCCATCATTATTGGGATCTAAATATTGCTTTATCTTATTTTCTAAAATAGGAAATTTACCAATTGGGACAGATATATTTGCAATCGATACATCTTTATCAGAAGTAATACTTAAAAGTTCAATACCACTTCGAACATCAGCTAATCTTTCAAAAAGAATTTCTATTCCTGGAAAACTTTCAAATGATACTTGGACACCAATAGGGCAGTTTAAATCAATATCATCTAAATCATCTTCAATCTTACTTTCAAAACTTTTTACTTGTTCTAGCTGTCTAAGAAGCATCTTTCCATGATATATTCTATCAGCTGATTTAACTTTATCATTAGATATTACTTTTCGAGGATATATATATTTTTCGATTCTGCCATTTTTCCCTAATAAAAAATGTCTTTTTCTATCCATCATTGAGAGTCCATCAACTTAAATTTAACATAGGCTTTTCCTCATGTTTTTTCTTTCTAATATTGCATTTTTAACTGATGTTAATGTGATGCGGTTCGAATCATGTATTATCATTTCTTTTATAGCTTCTTCCGCTGCACGAGTAATCTCTGCATTACTTAACTCTTTTGCAATATCTGGCAATTTTCTCCATGGGAAACTTTTTGCAACATAAGGTTTTAGCCTGTCCTTAAATAAGGTAATTATTTCGTCATCTTCAGGCAGTTCATATCTAATTACATCATCAAATCTTCTAAATAGAGCACTATCTAATATTTCAATATGATTCGTAGCACAAATGATTAAGCTATTTGAATTATCTTGCTCTATCATTTGTAGAAAACTATTTAATATTCTGCGAGCCTCACCAACATCATTAGCTGAATCTCTCTGAGATCCCAATGCATCAAACTCATCAAAGAAATAAACACCACGCACATCGCTAATCGCATCAAATACTTGGCGCAATTTAGCCGATGACTCTCCCATGAATTTAGTAATCACAGCATCAAGACGTACTTGAAATAATGGATAATTCAACTCTCCAGCTAAAATTGAAGCCGTGAATGTTTTCCCCGTACCAGGGGGACCTACAAGAAGAATTTTCCGCCGAGGAGACAGTCCATGAGTTTTTAACACTGTCATAAATCTCTGCTCTCTGATTAACCGTTCGAGACGATTTTTCAACTCATTTTTTACGACTAAATCAGTTAGTTTATTTTTAGGTTGAGAAGCAAAGAGTAATCCATTTGAATCCTTAACACCCTTAGCAATGGAAATAGGATGAGTATTTTCTAAATGAATTTTATTTTTCTTCGCCATTGTAACAATATCACGAAGTTCTTGAGCTAACTTACCATGCCCATTACGAGCTTCGTGAGCCGCTACTTGCAAAGCAACAGACATAAATCTCCCATCATCCTTCTCAAGATGCGATTGGAAAAGTGCTTTTAATTGCTCAGAACTAGCCATGTGAGTCTTCTTTCAGTAGCATATCAGTACAACGGTATCGCTTGTAGTTTGACACAGCATCAAAAAAACATCCAATAGATGTTTGATAAATGTTAGGCCGATTGTATTTGTTTTTCACACATAATTATTGTGTATCACACAGTAACTTTTTGTTACCTATTATGATATAAATCTAGTTATGTTCATTTTTATCATTCATGCTAATTAAAGATTCCCAACTCACACGCTGTACTCAACGTTCTAAACACATACTCAATCTGGGATGAATGTTGTTTCTCCCATGCCTGCCACCCAATCTGATGCAAGTTCATATGTTCGCCATTGCTTAATGGGAATGTAAATAAATCATGAGTCTTTGTCCCCATAGCGCTTACACCATGCCCAATAAGGTGATGCGCTTCAACGCCTTCAGATTTACCTGTAATCACACAGGCTAACGAACGAACAAACTGCAGGTACTTTTCACTTTGAAAACGCTGTGCTTTAGGCTTCACCATAAACATAGCTGGTGGCTCTGGCTCAACAGTTAAGTTGATAGGTTTTACATGGCGAGCAAGAATATCTGCAGGCATAGGAACCATCTGATTATGAATCGATGGCATAGGGACTTGATTAAACTCAGCCACCAGCCTCTCAGAAAGCAAATCAGCAACATGATTGATAACAACCCAACTTACAACATGATCGATGTCTATCTGTTTACTGTGCCGATGGCTTGCGATGGTCTGTAGCCCAAAACGAAGTAACCAATTTACATTCGATAATCGATCATCTAAATCATGGTGCCAACATTGTGGCGAGCAATACGGATAATCGCCATGTATTACAACACTTCCCACACAGCCACCCTCTTGCTCGAATTCACAAAATTGGCGTAACAACCATTTACGAAAATCACCTAACAAATGTAAGACCCGAGGATTAGCAAAAAATCGGTCAATTCCTTTTGATATTTATGCCACCAGGGAGCAGTCTGCTGAGCAAAGCTCACTCCTTCAGATTGATGATTATGCGCAGGACTCAGACAGACCCGACTTAATTCGATTGGATCGATATGGCTCCAATAATCTTGTAAAGGAATGATTAAGGCTTTTAGTTCAGGCTTAACAATGGCATGTGTTGTTAATTTCAATTCCATTTCTCCGATATAAATCGAATAAAAACAATATTGCGTGAAATGGAACGAGCAACCAACTCATGGCTTCAAATAAGGATTGGGCAAGAATGATTTAGCCAGAACATGACTAAATCAAAGATGGACAAAAATCATCTGAGACCTAGATTGAGTTCAGCATATTTCTGATGAAAAAATATATGGGAAAGTCTTAATTAGTGGCCAATTTTATTCAGCCACTACAGTTAACAAAAAAGTGAAGGTGCTTCGTAACCGATAGAAGCCAGTTTTACTCAACGCTATCTTTGGTCTTTGTAAAATTTAGTTTCAAAACGCTCGCCACACCGCACTAAATCACAGCACAACGACCGAGTAACTGAAAGTAGATTAAAAAAGCAGCAAGTCACAAGGCTTGCTGCTTGAGCGATAGAATAATTAGTAAATATAACGATTCACCAGATTTTCTAGATATTCCTGCTGTCCTGATTCTGGCTGCGGATCAATATCGTTATTTAACGCATATTCAGCCAGTTCAGCTAACGAACTATTCGAGCCCAAAATTTTCTGGCCCAGTTGAGAATTCCACCCCACATAGCGTTTTTCAACACATTGACTCAATTCTTGCTGTTCTAACAAATCAGCTGCTTTTAAAAGTGCCAATGCCATGGTATCCATTCCACCAATATGTCCATAGAACAAATCTTCAGGAGCAATGGAAGGTCTGCGGACTTTTGCATCAAAGTTCAAGCCACCCGTTGTAAAACCACCACCTTTAAGCAGTTCATAAAGCATCAGGGTATTTTCTTCAACACTATTTGGGAACTGGTCGGTATCCCAGCCTGACTGTGGGTCGCCCCGGTTTGCATCAATCGATCCCATAATGCCCAATGCATTGGCAGTGGCCACTTCATGTTGGAATGAGTGACCCGCCAAAGTTGCATGGTTCGCCTCAATATTCACTTTGATTTCATTTTCCAAACCAAACTGTTTTAAAAAGCCATAAACAGTTGCGACATCATAATCATATTGGTGTTTGGTGGGTTCTTGAGGTTTGGGTTCAATTAAGATAGTTCCTTTAAATCCGATTTTATGTTTATGTTCAACCACCATTTGCATCAAGCGACCAAGCTGCTGACGTTCTTTTTTAAGGTCGGTATTCAGTAAGGTTTCATAACCTTCTCGTCCACCCCATAAAACATAGTTTTGCCCCCCTAATTCTTGGGTAGCATTCATTGCATTAAAAATCTGCATTGCAGCATAAGCAAAAACTTGTGGATCAGGGTTTGACGCAGCGCCATGCATAAAGCGCCGATTCGTAAAGACGTTCGCAGTCCCCCACAACAATTTCACCCCGGTTTGCTGTTGCTTAGCCGCTAAAGTTTCAACCATCTGATGGAAATTATGATCAAATTCTTTGATATTGGCACCTTGTGGAGCAACATCTACATCATGGAAACAATAGAATGGGGCACCGAGTTTTTGGAAAAACTCAAATGCAACATCCGCCTTAAGCTGTGCTAGCTCAAGCTCATTACCGGGTTGTTGCCAAGGACGATCAAATGATGGCGCACCAAACATATCGGTACCTGGCCAAGCAAATGTATGCCAATAACACACGGCAAAGCGCAGATGGTCACGCATCGATTTGCCTAATACTTCACGTTCTGGCTGATAGTAACGAAATGCCAACGGATTACGGCTGTCAGCACCTTCATATTTAATTGCTTCAATATTTTTAAAAAAATCACTCATCTGAATTACCTCTTAACACTTGATTGATCCATTGTGAAAAAAACGGTTATGTCCAACAATGACGATATTTGATAACCCCATTGCGATATTTAGTCTTCGCGCGCACCATCACAATTTACGTAAAAAATAGTTTGCTTAATGTGCAACTGGATGGTGCTGCTCGGATGTCCCCGGGGTGGTTTTTTTCTCTTTGCGCTGCCAGAGCGCTTCAAGCTGTTCAAGTGAACGGCCTTTGGTTTCTGGAACGAATCGATAAACAAAGTACACGGTGACAAACCCTAAAATGCCATAGAGCCAGAATGGGAATCCCCCATTAAACTGCTGGTATATCCAACTCGATTTAGCGTTCATCATCGGGAAGGTTTGAGAGACTAAGAAGTTAGCAACCCACTGCGCTAATACCGCAATCGATAGGGCTTTGGAACGCACGTTATTGGGAAATATTTCTGAAAGTAAAACCCAAGTCACTGGCCCCAGTGATAAAGCAAAAGCAGCAATATAAGCTAAAACAAAAATGAGCAAATATCCCCCAATGGCATGGAGGTAGGCAGCCGTACCAATGACGATAATACTGACCGACATAATCGCCGCGCCAATCATCATTAGTGGACGACGACCAAATTTATCAACCGTAAGAATAGCCAGTACCGTGAAACTTAAATTAACAACGCCCACTAAGACCGTCTGCAGCAAGGCAATATCAATCGATGAATTACTAAAACCTTTTAAAATCGTCGGAGCATAATATAAAAAGACATTAATCCCGGTGACCTGCTGAAAGACACTGAGTAAGATCCCAATCACGAGTAACCCAGTCAGCCCCTGCTCTTTAATACTCACCGATTTATGGTGTAAAGAAGCTTTAATATCATCCCATAAAGGCTCAATTGAAAGCGTTGGATTTAATCCTTTTAGGAGCTGACGAGCCTGATCGTCACGCCCTTGCATCGCTAGCCAACGAGGAGTTTCAGGGACACTAAACAACAGGATTAAAAACAATACAGCCGGGATCGTTTCTGAACCAAACATATAGCGCCAGCCGATCTGATTAAGCCAGCTTTCTGGCCCCATCAGGGCTATGCCGTAGTTAACGAAATAAACCACCAGCATCCCAAAAATAATGGCAAACTGGTTACAGGCAACTAAGCCTCCACGTTTTTCAGCTGGGGATATTTCAGCAATGTACATTGGCGAGACCATCGAAGCGATCCCAACGCCAACCCCGCCGATAATCCGATAGATAATAAACACCACCTCACTACCAGCTATCGCCGAACCAATGGCTGAAATTAAAAATAACACCGCCGCTATAATTAGCGCCCCTCGACGCCCATAACGACTACTTAAAAATCCGGCAACGGCCGCCCCGACTACACAACCAATGAGAGCGGAGGCAGCAGCAAATCCAAGCTGCGCCGGAGACAGTGAAAAATAGACTTGTAATGCCTGCGTTGCGCCAGAAATCACTGCGGTGTCATATCCGAATAACAAACCGCCAAGCGCCACAACCAGGGTCAACCTAAGCACGTTAATTTGTTTCATTTCATTCTCCATGAAATCATGATCCATTCCATCTTAGTCATGCCCCAGAGAATAAAAATTACGATAATCCACTTGCCTATTATGAGATTTCACAATTGTGACAAATGCCTAACATTGACTGCCAATTATTTCTTATTTAGATATAACCATTTGAAAATAAAACATAAAAAAAGGGCTGCAAAGCAGCCCAAAGGGGTCATAGAAATGACAAATTAGAATAGTTCTTTCACACAAGGATACAATGCTTTGAAAGTTTCCCGGCGCTGATGAAGCTGTTGGTGACGGCTCAGATCAGGGGTATAGGTTGCCAGCAACTCAGGTTTCGGACAACACGACTCAATCGAGCTATCGGGGTGACAGCCGAGCATCGCCAGACGCGCAGCCCCAAGGGCCGGACCGATATCGCCCCCAGAGCGATAAGTCAGCGGCAGATTTAAAACATCTGCGAGCAGCTGCCGCCAGTAGGCACTTTGGGCACCCCCGCCGATCAAGGTAATTTCATCGCTCTGATAACCACATTCATGCATGGCCTGAATGCCATCCGCCATCGCAAAAGAAACTCCCTCTAGTACGGCTTGGACCAGAGATAATCGATTGCTTTGATGTGTCAGTCCAAAAAAGACACCGGTTGCATTCGGATCATTATGTGGGGTCCGCTCACCACTTAAGTAAGGTAGAAAAATCACGTTATGTTGCACTGGCGCAGACTGCTCAAGTTCACTGAGCATGGTTGCCACATCAGCGTAGTTAGTAATTTTTGCAATCCAATCTAAACATGAAGCCGCACTTAAAATGACCGACATTAAATGCCAACGATCGGGTAACGCGTGACAAAAGCTGTGCAACGCAGCTTCCGGGTTACCATAAACGCCATCGGTAACGGCAAAATAGACCCCCGAGGTGCCAAGCGACAACATCGCCTGCCCCGGTTTAGTAATACCAACTCCCAACGCCCCCGCCGCGTTATCTCCGCCGCCCGCCACCACAGGAACGGTTTTCATGGCCCAAGCCTGAGCAATGTCGGGATTCAAAGTGCCTGTAATTTCCGGCCCTTCATAGAGCTTAGGCATCTGCTCGCGAGTTAACCCTGTTGCGGCTAACAAGGTATCATCCCAATCTCGGTTTTTTAAGTTTAACCACATCGTCCCGGCAGCATCAGACATATCGCTGGCAAATTGCCCGGTCATTTTATAACGCAGGTAATCTTTAGGCAGCAACACATGTTTCACCTGCTTAAAAAGCTCTGGTTCATGCTGGCGAACCCACAATAGTTTCGGTGCCGTAAAACCAGGCATCATTAAGTTGCCAGTGCGAATTCGACTATCAGGCACTTGTGCTTCGAGCTGACGACATTGCTCAGCGCTGCGACCATCATTCCATAAAATCGCTGGGCGCAACACTTCACCGGCGCTATCTAATAACGTTGCACCATGCATTTGTCCTGACAATCCAATGCCTTTCACATCGGCTAAGTCAACGTCATCACGCAAAGCTCGAACCGCCTGATCGGTAGCTTGCCACCACTGATGCGGGTCTTGTTCACTAAACAACGGATGTGGATTCTGAACACTCAACGAGGCACTTTTTTGTGCCAGCAACTGCCCCTCATCATCGATAACAATCACTTTTACAGCAGACGTCCCTAAATCAATCCCCAGATACATGGGTTACTCCTTTATATCTATGGTTATGACTTGATCGTGGACACTAAGCCGAGGGATAGCAATTACGATTTTTTTATTCACTATTATCAATTTTAGTTTTTGTGAACTCTGTGTGGAACAGTTCACAACACGGTCGAAAAATCTTCCGTACAATCAATAAAAAACTGGCTCGCAAAAGGGATTATACTGTGAAACCAAGACGTTACATTCGTTTGCTTTTTAACGCCAATAAAACCTATGACCGACAAGTCATTGAAGGTGTCGGTCGTTATTTAAATACAACACAGTGTAATTGGGACCTCTTTATCGAAGATGATTTTCGCACCCAACAGTCCAGCCTTGGCCAGTGGCATGGAGATGGAGTGATCGCCGATCTAGACGATCCCAATATTGAATACAAACTCAGTCAATTACAACTTCCCGTTGTGGGAGTAGGAGGATCTTACAATGACCCATCGCTCTATCCACAGATCCCTTATGTGGCAACGGACAATTATCAGGTGATGAAACTGGCATTCGATCATCTTAAATCACTGGGTTTAACTCACTTTGCCTTTTATGGACAGCCGCGAGACCCACGCTATCGCTGGTCAGAACAACGTGAAATCGCCTTTCGCCAATTAACCCATAACGAAGGTTTCGATTACGATATTTTTCATGGCCATTTAACGAGTTCACAAAACTGGCAACAGGCTCAGCAAAGTCTCTGCGAATGGCTGAAAAGCTTGCCACAACCGGTAGGAATCATTGCCGTTACTGATTCTCGGGCAAGATATCTTCTACAAGCCTGCGAACAGTTAGAGTTTATGGTGCCAGAGCGCATCGCAGTAGTGGGGATTGATAACGAAGAAGTTGCTCGCTATCTGACACGTACCTCACTCAGCTCTATTGAGCAGGGATGTCAACAAATGGGCTATAAGGCGGCTCAAATTCTCGACCAGCTACTTACAGAGCAAATTCCAGCAAATGCCACACCTAGGCTATTGATCCCGCCGGTGCAAATTCATCCGCGCCAAAGCAGTGACTTTCACGCGTTATATGACCCTTATGTGATTCAGGCCATGCACTTTATTCGTCGCCATGCTTGCCAGGGGATTAAAGTCGAACAAGTGCTTGATTATGTCGGGGTCTCTCGCTCTAACTTAGAGGCACGCTTTAAGAGCGAACGCAACCATTCTATTCATCAAGAGATCCACTCGTTTAAACTGGAACAAGCTTGCGAGCTATTGCGGGCAACAGATCTGCCCATCGCCCAAATTTCTCAATATTGCGGTTATCCATCACTGCAATATATGTATGCCGTGTTTAAAAAGAACTTCCAACAGACCCCAAAAGAGTTCAGAGACCTGTATAAGCACTCGCTTTTTTCAAAGCGAGAACCGCCTTTTAAACCCGTTAAGATGGCGGTTGGAAATTAGCAAGCTTATGAGCAATACCATCCATAGTTTTACTCCAAAGCTCGCTTAATGTCTGAGTCATCGCTAAATAGCCAGATTTAGCCAGCGGCTGTTGTTTGGCAAATGAGCCTGTTAGAACGGGCTGTTGCTGTTGATTCAATAATTGCCAGTCCCCTTGAATATGGGCTATCCCTTGGTTATCCGCACTAAAAGCATTCACATGAATAAGCAGCTGATAACCATTTTCTGCCCACTGAATTTGCGGCAGTCGCTGCTTCAGACGTGCTTGCCCTAAACGCTGCATTTGTATGCCTAGATCTTCGGCCCACAAATGGTGATTGGCCTGATAAACAACGCCATTAGCATCCACCATGGTCATCCGCGTCGATGTCAAATAAGTGGGTAAACGAATAGGCTCAAGCGTGACAGTCAGCTTTTTATTAACATGTGGATATGCCCCAACCACAGCTGGCGTAGGCAACACGTACTGATGCATCACGACTTGTTTTGAACTGCTACAGCCCACCAGCGCGACCAACATAAAAATGATACTCAATCCGACCTTTTTATTCATTGCGACGCTCCAGTTTTGACGCCTGCTGGTGGTTGTTTGTCAACCGGTGCAGGATGATCGAAAATCAGTGAATTAGGTTGAGCTCGAAGCTTACGTATCAGCGGCTGTAACTCATCTAAGGTCTGTTGTAACGACTGCAAATTGTTTGCAACCGATTGTCCCATGACCCCTTGACGCTGATAATCGGCCAATGTCTTATTAATCTGCATCAGGGTTTGTTTAAGATTCGCCGGTAGCTGTTGCGAATTAGCGCTTTTAATGAGTTTTTTCAACTGGGCACTCGTTTGATTCATACTGGCAAACGTCGTCTTAGCTTGTTCAAGCGTTTGTTGCAACTGCACAAATGTCGCCCCTACTGGCGCATTCGCTAAATGATTGAGCACAGTTACTAATTTATTTTCCATCTGCTGAAATTTATCAGGCACGGTTGGAAATGAAGGAAACCCTGCAAACTGCTGTATTTTCACTTTGTTGGGATGAGCAACAAAATCAAGATCAATCACTTTCGCGCCGGTGAACAAATTACTCGTCTCTAACGATGCTCGTAATCCATGTTTAATGTGTTTGGCAAACAACGCTTTCCAGCTCGCTAAAGACATATCTCCCTGATTAAAATCAGCATTAATGCGCTGTGGTTCAATACGAGCCAAAACAGGGATTGCCGGATGTTTTAACGCATCAAGCTTGCCAATTGTACTCCCATGGTAAGGGACTTGAGTCACAGTACCGATGCGAATACCGCGAAACTCAACAGGAGCTCCTTTTTCTAAGCCACTGACATTTGAATTAAACAAGAAGATATAACGAATAAATTTATCATAGCGGTGATTTTCGGCCTGATCCCGCGAAGCATAGAGATGAAAATGGGTAAAATCGGGAACCGGTTTACCCGCAGAGCCTTTGGTCACACCAAAACTGATCCCACCGGAAATCAATGTTTCTAACGAGTCCATCTTCACTTGCACGCCACGAGCCGAACTTTCAACCGTAAGCCCCGGGGTTAGCCAAAACTGAACGGCACTATTGACCAATGCATCATATGGTGCTCGAATAAAGACCCGATAAGTAATATCACCGGTATGAATATCAAACCCGACTTTTTCAATATAGCCCACTTCAAAACCGTGGAAGTGTATTGGCGATCCAACATCCATCTTCGATAGTCCGGAGCTACTCAGACGCAACCGAATTCCTTTATCATCTGAGGTTGTCAACGGCGGCTGGGGAAGCATTTTAAAATGATCCTGACTATGCTCACCATGCCCCGGTTCCATCTCAATGAATGCCCCTGATAACAAAGTGCCAAGACCGCTGATCCCCTCTCGACCAATGCGCGGTTTAATCACCCAGAATTTAGTATCATCTCGCAACATCTGAGACGTGCCACCATTCATAAGTACTGATATCACGGCATGATTATAGTCATCACTTAAATGGATAGCAGTGACCACTCCGACATCCACATTACGTGCTTTAACCTTCGTTTTTCCAGCCGTAATGCCCTCAGCATTAGGTGCAACAATTTCAATGGTCGGCCCCTGACTAGCCCAATTTTGATACAACATCCATCCAGCCACAACCACCGCAACCAGCGGTACCAACCAAATCGAATTAAAGTGTAACCGTTTGGTGGTCTGAATTTTTGGTTTCAAATCACTCAAGAACCTGCTCCTTTTTACTTAAATCAGTCCGCCATAGTAATTTAGGATCAAATGTTTTGGCCGCAAGCATCGTTAAAACCACCACACTGGCAAATGGAAGTACCGCCGGTCCCGGCGTGACATTCATCAACGCGCCAAGTTGTACCAAAGCAGACAACAACGCAACTACAAATACATCAATCATCGACCAACGCCCCACAAACTCAGTCAACAAATAGAGTTTCTGGCGCATTTGCACTGAACATGAGTCATTCTCGCGACACTGCCAACACAACCATAATAGTGATAAAATTTTTGCCGATGGCACAAATACACTCGCGATCAGAATCACCAACGCCACCGGATACGAACCCATTTGCCATAATAATAATACGCCCCCCATGATCGTCGATTCTTTCGCTTGACCGAGGAAAGTCGTAGTCATGACTGGAAAATAGTTCGCAGGGATATACATCAATGTTGCCGCCAACAACAAGGCCAATGTGGATTTCAAAGAAGAGCGCTGAACGGGTTTAAAATGTTGATGGCAACGGGGACAAATCCCACAGTCTTGTTCAACACTGAGCCCGCAAAGATGACAAGACTTGATGGATAACTCATGTTCATTGGCACATTCTGTGACACATTTTCCTGTCACATCAGAACAATATGACCAGAGCAGGTGATGATCAAACAGCGCTAATAATTTCACAAACAACACGGCAAAAAAACAATAAGCCCAAAATGAATAACCAAGTTCAATTGCCGCAAGTGAATGCAATTTAATCAGCGAAACCAACAGAGCAATGACAAAGACATCCACCATTAACCAAGGCTGCACGACTGAGCACCAGTAAGCGGCTGACTGCGTCAAGGGCCAGCGCCTTTGCAACACCCAGCTACTGGCTAAATAGCTCAACGCGATTAAAAAACTCAATGGCAATATAATCAGCAGTAACAGAGCAATGGTAGCAAGTGCTAGATAGTGTTGATGAAACAAGACGCTGACGAGATCGGTTAAAGAGATGGTTTGTACCGCTCCCTTTGCAGAAAAACCGATCAGAGAAAAACTAACTGAAGCGACAAACATGCATAGACAAGCCACGGATAAAGCTAATACCCTTTGTGGCCATTGCGCATGGTTCTGTATCAAAGTATAACCACATTGACCACAACTCGCCGATTGCTCTGATTTTAGGTTGGGCAAAGGATTCACCCACCCACAGCAGGGACAGATCATTGCATGCTGACACTCATCAACACCATTGTGTTCACTACAGAGCTGCGATGTCTGAGACTCAGCCATATTGGCTTTCCTTGAAATGAAAAAATCACTATCGTCAAAGTAAAAAATAGTTATATCATTTTTACTTTATCTTCAGGTACAAGTCACTATTGTTATGCAAGGGCTGTTGAACTTTCGTGATTAGTTTCGCAGCAATCTGAACGTTATTGCACCCTGTTGCTTCACTCATTAAGTGGCACAGACTGCGCCTCGTTCAAAATACGTTTAATTTGAACAAAATTTAACCTCATCAGATCAACAGTCCTTAGTCATAAAAACTCTTTAGAATATAGAACTATTATTGATATGCTAAACAAGGGCAATGAAGCACTGGCGCGCGATGTTAACCGCCAGTGCTTCATTGCCCCTTAACATAATTATAAATTATCGATGCTATAGTGAATAATCAACTGAATATTAGGATGACCATGAAACAGAAAAGAAAAATTTTTCAATCTTTAGGGATATCTCTTGTGCTCAGCTTCATTCCTCTGTCGCAAGTGATGGCGGCACCTGCAAACGGATTGGCTATCGGTTTGGGCGTGATGAGTGCTCCCCGTTATTCGGGTGCAAATGACAACCATATTATGGTTGTCCCCATTGTGAATGCGAAATACAACCAATTTTTCTTTGATATGCGCCGTGGGCTTGGGATCCATCTCGATTTGCCAAACCAGTTTTATTTCGAGCAGTCGCTCGGCTATCGAAGTGGCCGCAAAGACAGTGACCAAACATGGGGCAATGGCAGTGATGATCTAAAAGGGATGGGCGATATCGATTCAGCTTGGATCACCACCAGTAAAGTTGGCGTGCAGTTTAATCCACGAGTGTCATTAAGTTTTGAAGCGACCACCGCCTTAAATCATGATCAAGGCATTAATTATGGCCCGACACTCAGTGGTAACTTGCCGCTCAATGATAATTGGAGCATTAACGCCAGTGCCCACTGGCTCATGGCAACAGATGACTACACACAAACCTATTATGGGGTAGATTCAGGCCAAAGTACGCGAAGCGGATTTGCCCGATATCATACGGCTGGCGGCGGCTATGGCCATACCCTTAATCTAACATTAGCCAAACAATTCAGCCCACAACTGTCGGCAAATATTTTACTAAGCTATACCCATTTAAGCTCAAAAGTGGCAGACAGCGACGTCGTTAAAGATGACAATAATCTGACGACGGGGATTTTAGCGACCTATAGGTTTTAGCTGTAATGGCGCAAATTTTAAAGAGAAAGGCTGATGATGACTCATCAACCTTTCTCTTGTTTGAGCGCTTCGAAAACTATAACGATTTCACTAATTGTGCAACGGCACCTTTGGCACCGAGTTCCAGCACACTTTGATACGCCAGTTCAATAGCACTAATAAATGTTTTATTGGCGGCAAGTTCTTTAGGAAAGATTGCCTCAACTCCGAGCAATCGGCTCACGACCGCCACATTTAATCCGGCTTTATCGCAAATTGCTCTTAATTCTGCAGCCATGGGATCGGCAACTTCGATCGGTTGATCTTTTTCGTCGACGCCAGAGACATAACGCATCCACCCCGCGATAGCCAAGGCTAAACAGGAAAAATCTTGCCCTTTAGCCAAATGGAATTGAACCGATTTGAGCATCCGTTGTGGTAATTTTTGACTACCATCCATGGCAATTTGCCAAGTCCGATGATGCAGGTTTGGGTTGGCAAAACGCTCTAGCAAGGAGTCTGCATAAGCATTTAAATCCACCCCTTGAACACTGAGCGTCGGCACCTGTTCTTTAAGCATCAAGGCTTTGGCAGCCTGTCGATAGTCATCATTCGCAACACTCTGAGCAATGGTTTCATAGCCCCCTAAATAGCCCAGATAAGCTAAGAATGAGTGGCTCCCGTTGAGCATTCGTAGTTTCATCTCTTCAAATGGCACCACATCCTCAACTAACTGCGCCCCAACCTTTTCCCACTCGGGGCGCCCAGCAACAAAGCGATCTTCAACGACCCATTGTCGAAATGGTTCACAAACAATACTACATGGATCGGTGACTCCCCCTAACAACTCAGTGACTTGCTGATAAGAATCCGTCGTCATTGCCGGTACAATGCGATCAACCATCGTACATGGGAAGGTCACATTTTTTTCAATCCATGTAGCAAGCTCGCCATCGAGGACTTTGGCATAGTCCAATACAACCTGCGCGACGACTTCACCGTTGCCTTGAATGTTATCGCAAGATAAGACCGTAAAAGGTTTTACTCCAGCATCTTTGCGCATTTTAAGTGCCTGAACAATATAACCAATCGCCGATTTTGGTTGCTCAGGAGTTGCCAGATCGTGGGCAATGGAAGGGTTCTGCTGATCGAGATGACCACTGGCATCAGCACAATAGCCTTTTTCAGTGATGGTCATTGATACAATGGCCACCTCAGGATTAGCCAGTTTGTTTAATATCGTCTCAATCCCATCAAGGGCCGGATGCAACGACTCACACACCGAGCCACTAATGCGAACTTGAGTCTCATGAGCTCCTTTTTCAACAACTGTGTAGCAATGTTCCTGAGCACGCAATTTTTTAATCTGCTCTTCTCCCCCAATTAGGCTGATTTCACATAGCCCCCAATCTGTATGTTGCTGATTGGCTAAATCACTCATAAATAGCCCCTGATGAGCACGGTGAAACGCGCCAAAGCCAAGATGAACCCATTTTGGCTTTAACTGACTGCGATCGAAGCTGGGGCGTTTGACAGCATCAGGTAATGTCGCATTTGCAATGGTTTGTTGCATTAGGAGAGCTCCTGTGGAATCGCTGACAATGCAATAGCATCATCAGCATGGTAAAGAGATTGGTTCACATAGATTGGTCGATGTTCGCTTTGTGGTAACATCAGTTCAATCGATTGGTAAGCCGGTTTGAACTGCCCTCGGGCTTTTATCGTCAACTCAATTTTATCGAGGCTACTTTGCATTTTGAGCTGTAATTGCAGAAAATCCCCGTCCTGATAAGCAAAACTTTGCCCATCATCATCAAATAACTCACATTCGCTGTAACCACACCCTTGATGAGCAAAAATAGCCAATACCCGCCGCCGATCCAAAACACTGGCAAATCGCTGGCAGTGTGGACTTTGAGCGATGATTGATCCGCCTCGCACTAACAGTGGCAACGTTTCAAGAGGAGCATCAAGACAAATACTTTGCCCCCCACTGTACCATTGACCTGTATAAAAGTTATACCAACCATGTGCCTCGGCGGGCAAATAAACACGGCGCTGACGCTGATTCGGTTCAACGACAGATGCCACTAATAGCTCGCGCCCCAGCATAAAATCGTCGTTTTCCGCAAAAGTGTGTTCATCCGACTCATAATTATAGAAGGTCGGACGGATCATAGGTTCATCAAACCGATGAGCTCGCCAAAGCAAATTGTAAAAATAGGGTGCGAGCCAATAACGCAGCTCAATAGCCCGGCGAATAATTGGAGTCACCTCTGGATACATCCAGGGCTCATTGACCGTCCCATCATCGTTCCATGAGTGAATGGTAAAGCGAGGATGCATCACACCATTTTGCACCCACCGAGCAAATAACTCAGGATCCGGTTTATCCCCCGCAAAACCGCCCACATCATGGCCGATGTTATAAAGCCCCGACAAACTCATACCCAATCCCATTTTGATGTTATAGCGTAGTGATTCCCAGTTGGTTAAGTTATCACCACTCCAGGTTTGCACGTAGCGGTTCATCCCCGGGCACCCTGAACGCGAGATCAAATATGGACGCAAGTCAGAATGAAACTGCTGCTGCGCTTCATAGGAAGCACGCATCATTAATAAAGGCTGCAGAGGTCGGATTAGACCAATGGGTAATGGCTTACCGAATCCGTGACAACGAGCACCACTATCCCAGATCTCAAACTCATTATTATCATTCCAGGTTGAATCAATCCCTTTGGCTAAAAGTTGCTGCGTCACCTGTTGCTGCCACCAACGAATGGTCGCTGGATTGGTAAAATCAAGGTGTGACCCCGATGCATCCCAGAACACTGATTGCTCGGGCTCATCACTTTCTGAATCACGAATAAATAGCCCTTGCTCTTTGACCTGCTGATACAGCGGGTGGTCATGGAGCAGGCACGGTTTAATATTGGCCGCCAGTTGCATATGCGCTTGGTGAAAATGTGCCGACATCCCTTCTGGATCAGGCACTTTGTCATGGTTCCAGTGAAAGACATAACGTTTATCACCAATGGAGGTATAACCCGAAGACAATTGAAAGGAGTCACAGGGAATTTGATAATCATGGCAATGGTCGATAAATCCTTCGAGTTGCTCCTGAGCATTCTCAGCATCGGTATAACGCATCGTCGAGCCGCTATAACCTAAACTCCATTTAGGGCCAAATGCAGTTCCCCCTGTAATATGGGTATATTGCTCGGTCACCTCGGCAATGCTCGGACCATAAATAAAGTAGTAATCTAATTCGCCATCCTCAGCACGATAACCGGAAAACTGCGCATGGTAGTTATCTTTTTCGTTGCCTAGATCAAACCAACAACTGGCGAGGTTATCGTAAAACAAGCCAAAACTCTGCCCCGCCGGTGTGCGAGTCAGATAAAATGGGATATGTTTATAGAGCGGATCCGTGCTTCTAGCACTATAGCCCATGGCATCGAGATTGCGCATTTCAAAACGCCGACCACAACGGTTCAACTCTCCGGCCTTTTCACCTAACCCATAATAGCGAACATCTTTTTCACGACTCACAAAATGGGCCACTTTATGAGAGTCAACGCCCAACTGATAAGCACTGGTTTTACGATCGCATAATATCGGTTGCCACTGACCATGAGCATCTTGGCCCTCCCAACTGAGGTATAGTGGCTGGTGGACACTTAAACGCAAGCAACTCGTTTCAATGACGAGCGTCTCATCTTGCATTTGGCAGCGATAATCAGGCAACGAGAATCCTGCACAATCAAAGCGATCTCGCCCAGCAAATGGCACATCTTGATTCGGGGCAATGCTCCAAGTCGAAGGCATACGAACTTCATTATTTTTCGCCAACCAGACACGAATAATATGCTCTTCTAACACGAACAGGTGCATCACATGTTTGTCGTCACAGACCAATTCAATATGATTATTTTGTTGTTGACCCAGCTGCCAATTTTTTATTGTCTTCATCAAAATCCCCGAAATTAATAGCCTAATAATTCATGCGGTAAAAACAGGCTGATTTGCGGTATAAACGTCACCAACATCAAGGCCACCACCAAGACTGCATAAAAAGGCAACATCGGTTTAATCACTTTATCAATCGCAACTTTACTCACAGAACACCCAATAAACAGCGCACTGCCCACGGGAGGCGTACAAATCCCAATACATAAGTTAAAAGTCATGATAATCCCAAAATGCACCGGATCGATGCCGATATCACTGGCGATAGGCAAAAATATAGGGGTAAAGATTAACAGCGCCGGAGTCATGTCCATAAAAACCCCAACAATTAACAATATGATGTTAATCATGAACATAATCACCAAGGGATTTTGTGAAACGGCATTGAGTGCATCACTAATCATGTATGGAATGTCACCATTAGCCATCGCCCACGACATTCCCATGGAAGTCCCAACGAGCAGTAAGACAATGGAAGTCGTCATCGCCGATTCAAGAATGATTTTCGGCAAATCACGGATTTTTACTTCCCGGTAAAAACCTACGGCCAAAATCAATGTATATATCACCGCCACCGCAGAGGCTTCTGTTGCGGTAAAAATACCGCCAATAATCCCACCAATAATTATAAAGATTAAAAACAGTGAAGGCAGTGCATCCAATGTACAACGGATAAACATTGCAATGGTGGGGCGTTCAGAAACCGGATAACCCCGGCGCTTGGCGAGAAAGCCCGCCACTAACATCAAGCTGCCCCCCATCAAAATCCCCGGTAAGTAACCCGCTAAAAACAGCGCTGCAATCGAAGTTCCTCCCGAAACTAATGAGTAAACAATGAACGTGTTACTCGGTGGGATCAGCAGCCCAGTTGGACACGACGCAATGTTCACCGCCGCTGAAAATGCTTCATCGTAGCCTTCTCTTTTCTGAATGGGGGCCATGGTGCCACCAACAGCCGCAGCTGCGGCTACCGCCGAGCCAGAAATCGAGCCAAACATCATATTGGCTAATACATTACAATGTGCCAAAGAGCCGGGTAATCGCCCACCTAAAACCTTGGCAAAATTAATCAGCCGTATCGCAATCCCACCTTGGTTCATAATGTTGCCAGCCAGAATGAAAAACGGAATTGCGAGCAGAGAAAAACTATCTAATCCAGATGCCATTTTCTGGGAAACAACCGTAATGGCCGGATCCAGTGGCAGTGATAATAAAATAGTGGCCAGCGATGACAACCCAATCGCAAAAGATACGGGGATCCCAAGCACGAGCATCACCGCAAAACTACCAAATAACGTTAAAATAACCAGCCAGTCCATGAGCGCCGCCTTTAGTTTTTATTGAGAACTTGTGAGTGTGATTTTTCATCTTCAGGGTGTTTTGCCGGGGCGAATAACAACTGAAGTTTTTCATAACCAAAAACGATGCTGTAAAAAATCATCATGACACCACTGAATGGAATAGCCAGATACACATACCCCATCTGAATTCCCAGAGCTGGAGACACCTGTCCTGTCTGCAACGTTCTGAGCATTAAGCCCCCACCCCCATAGACCATGACCAATCCACAAAAAAGCGCAATGGCAATTTGGATAACCAATTGTGAAAAAGCCTTACGCCGTCCCTGCAATTTCATCGTTAACAAATCAATTGCCAGATGGCGTTGTTTACCGGTGGTATAAGCGGCACCAATTAAACCCACCCATATAAATAGAAAACGTGCTAATTCGTCCGTAAACGTGCTTGGCGTTCCCAGAACATACCGTGAGAAAACCTGCCAGCACACACACACTACCAATAAACACGAAATGAGTACTGTCAAAAACGCTAAAAACTTATCGACAGATTTGACCAATCTATCTTTAATCATATTTCAACCCATTCGCCCCAAAGGTTAACCCAACCTGATCAAAATAATCAGAGACTTCTTTCGAGCTAGACGGTATGAAATTGTTTGACAGATTTAAGTGATACTAATCACAATTATATTTATATTGGTTTAACGATTTATCAATAATGCGCTCAAGATCCAATTCTATAATAAATTTGGTTGACTGGTTAACCAATTCCTACCTAGCATTAACTTGCGGTCCACATAAGAGGCTCTATAGCCAACTCACTGATTAAACAGGACGCCTAATCAGCCCAAGTGATGACATGACCTAGACCATGTCCAAACTTAAAATTAAGAAGATAGGATACCCGTATGACCACGCACAAACTGATGTTTAAACTGCTCACTGCAACAGCGCTTGTTGGATTATCAACCTCCAGTTATGCGATTACGCTCAAGCTAAGCCATAACCAAAGCCGTAACCATCCCGTTCATAAAGCAATGCTTTATATGGCTAAAGAAGCAGCCAAATATTCAGATGGAGATCTTAAAATTCGCATTTATCCAAATGCGCAACTGGGCACCCAACGAGAATCATTAGAACTGGTGCAAAATGGCGCATTAGCGATGGCTAAATCAAATGCAGCAGAGCTAGAGTCATTTGATAAAGAATACAAAGCTTTCAGCATGCCGTATCTGTTTAAAAATCGTGAAGAATTCTACAAAATATTACAAAGTAAAATTGGCCAGGAAATTCTACAATCCTCCAAATCCGAAGGATTTATTGGGTTGACTTATTACGATGCAGGATCACGGAGCTTTTATGCGAAAAAACCCATCCGCAGCCCAGCCGATTTAAAAGGAATGAAAATTCGTGTACAGCCTAGCCCAACGGCTGTGCGAATGGTCCAGTTATTAGGGGGAAACCCAACACCTCTCGCCTTTGGTGAACTATACACCGCATTGCAACAAGGCGTTGTTGATGCTGCCGAAAATAATGTTACGGCGCTGACCATCAGCCGTCATGGCGAAGTTGCTAAATATTATAGTATGGATGAACATGCCATGATTCCGGATGTATTAGTGATCTCCACCAAAGTCTGGAACAAATTACCTCCTAAAGATCAAAAAGCGCTGAAAAAAGCGGCCGATGAATCCATGATGAAAATGAAAACCCTATGGGCAGTAGACGCGAAAAAAGCCATTAACAAAGCGAAAAACTCAATGGGGGTTAAATTTATCAAAGTCGATAAAGCCCCATTTAAAAAAGCAGTTCAGCCGATGTATCAAGAACTCAAACAAAATGATCCTAAACTGTATAAATTGGTTGACCAAATTGAAAAAGCGCAGCAATAATTAGCCTTCATGTATGTTGTGCAGCCATTTTGTCCGTATGGGTTTCGCACAAACCAACAGGATAGAAGATAGGTTAAATATGTTACCCAAAGAACCAAAACGACAATACCAGGCGATCGGCCTGAAACTGCACGGCTTAATTGCACAAGGCACCTATGAGGTAGGTGATCGCCTACCTCCCGAACGTGAGATTGCGCTCTTATATGGCGTCAACCGGGCGGTTGTTCGAGAAGCCTTAATCATGCTGGAGCTGGAAGGGTTAATCGAAATCCGTAAAGGTTCTGGCATCTATGTGATTGCCCAACCAGAGCCGCAAAGCCAACAAGCTACCCCAGAGAGCATCGCTAAACCGGATGATATCGGGCCCTTTGAATATCTTCAGGCCCGCCAGTTATTTGAAAGCCAGCTAGCAGAGCTGGCAGCTTTACAAGTGACAAAAAATGATATTAAAGCGATGAATCAGGCCCTTGTGAATGAGCAGCAAGCTCTTGCTAGTGGCGACAATAGCTATGATGGGGATAAAAATTTCCATCTAGCCATTGCCAAAGCGACCCAGAACAGCCTTTTGGAAGATATGTTGGAAGCCTTATGGCAACGCCGTACCAATAGCCCAATGTGGAAAAAGTTACATACCCACATTATTAACCAAAGTTATCGGCAAGAGTGGCTCGGTGATCATCAGAAAATTTTAACGGCTATCAAGATGAAAAACCCACAAGAAGCAAAAGAATCAATGTGGCAGCATCTGGAAAATGTTAAACAGCGGTTATTTGAACTATCCGATGTCAACGACCCTGAATTTGACGGTTATTTATTTGCTTCCGCCCCTTTAAAAGTGCAGCAGTAAGAAAAAATAACAATAGAGAGATTTTTATGGAACATACATGGCGCTGGTACGGCCCCAACGATCCGGTCACTTTAAGTGATATCAAACAGACAGGTGCAACCGGGATCGTGAATGCATTGCACCATATCCCTAACGGTGAAATCTGGAGCGTTGATGAAATTGAAAAACGCAAGGCTTTGATTGAACAAGCAGGTTTAACTTGGTCAGTGGTTGAAAGTGTCCCGGTACACGAAGAGATTAAAACCCATACGGGGAATTATCAAACCTGGATTGATAATTACAAACAAAGCTTAATCAACTTAGCTAAATGTGGTATCGATACGGTATGTTATAACTTTATGCCAGTTCTAGACTGGACTCGGACTGATCTTGCATATCGTCTTCCGGATGGATCGTGTGCACTGCGCTTTGATCAAATTGCTTTTGCCGCCTTTGAGCTACATATTTTAAAACGCCCCGGTGCAGCTGCAGACTATAGCGACGAGGAACAGGCCCAAGCAAAAACCTATTTTGAAAACATGAGCAGTGCTGATATCGATAAACTCACTGCCAATATTATCGCGGGTTTACCTGGAGCTGAAGAAGGCTATACGTTAGCGGAGTTTCAAAAACAGCTAGACCGTTATAAAGACATCGATAAACAGGCTCTGCGCGAAAACATGCGCTACTTTTTATCGCAATTAATCCCTGTGTGTGAACAATATGGTCTAAAACTAGCCGTACATCCAGACGATCCACCTCGTCCTATTTTGGGATTGCCCCGCATTGTCTCGACAATTGAAGATATGCAGTGGCTGAGCGAGGCCGTCCCCAGTTTAATGAATGGCTTTACGATGTGTACTGGATCTTATGGAGTTCGCGCTGACAATGACTTGGTCAATATGATCAACACTTTTGCTAACCGCATTTACTTCATTCATTTGCGCTCAACTGAACGTGAAGAGAATCCAAAAAGCTTCCATGAAGCCTCGCATCTAAAAGGTGATGTGAATATGCTCGGCGTCATGAGTGCGCTGTTAAAAGAGGAACAACGGCGGGAGAATGCAGGTGATCTGCGGCTAATTCCGATGCGTCCAGACCATGGACATCAGATGCTGGATGACCTCAACAAACAAACCAACCCGGGGTATTCATGCATTGGCCGGATGAAAGGCTTGGCAGAACTCAGCGGCATGGAACAAGCCCTGAAGCAATTAATGGCTTAAGCCATTATATTTATCAAAACAAACGCTCGGCCTACTCCTAGAGTAGGCCGAATTGTCTCTACTTAGCTAACGTTTCAACCATGTTTAGCTGCGCCTGTTGTGGATCGCGTAGCGCATGGCTTTGCGTTGCCCCTTTAGGTGAAAACCACATCAGCTGATCGGTTTTAGAACTATAAGCAGGCCAATGCGGTAAAGAGGCTCCATTCGGATTACCTGTTTTAGCAAAATTCACCCAGTATTGATGGATCAAATCCGCCATTTTTTGATCGCGTGCGGTAACGTTTGGACCATAGGTTGCCGCCAATGTTTTAAAGACATAAGCAATCTCGGAGGCATGTTTCGCGCCTTGCCATTGCCCTTCTCGAGCATTAGCGACATAACCAAAACGATACTCCCAAACCGGGACATTTTGGCCCGCGAACTCTTGGGCGACAAATCGAGCAGGTTCAATCATCATCTTCTGGCGGGCAATTAACTCAGACAAGGCTTTAGTTCCCTGAATATCACGGTAAGCTTTTGCCGCCTGAGATTGATGCTGGCCAAACATCGCTAACACTTGCGCACGATTTTGATAGTGTTGGCGGACAAATCCTAAGTCATCATCATTGGCTCCCACAAGCAATGGCACATGGGCAAAATCACCCGCTCGATATGCTTTTTCTGGGTTTTCACTAATGACATGACCATCCATCATTGGGCCGGAATAAGTCTGACGTTGCGCCTCCATATTCCACATATTGAGATCACCAGCAATCGTTTTGCCTGGCAAAGAACGCAGTTTCGCCAACGCTTGCTGACCACTTGACTCGATTCCTAACTGTTTGGCAAATCGAACGCCGGTCTGCTGTGCTTTTTTCCACGGATATTGGCCGTTGATCTGATAGCGTCCACCGCCTGATTCAATGATAGCCTTGTTAAACAGATTGCGACTATAATGGCTCGTCAATAGTGCATGAATCGAATAACCACCAGCAGACTCCCCTACCACCGTGACATTGTTGGGATCCCCGCCAAAGGAGATAATGTTATCCTGAACCCAGCGCAAAGCTTTAATCTGGTCCATTAACCCATAGTTCCCCCGAAATAGATTTCCAGATAATGCAGGATGAGCAAAAAAGCCAAGACGGCCGAGTCGATAATTAAAGCTCACAAAAATGACCCCGCTTTTCGCAAATGCTTTGCCTGAATACACCGGCGAAGCACTTCCACCATTGACAAATCCCCCCCCATAGATCCAAACCATCACGGGCAATCGACCATTCCCACGACTGGGTCGCCAGACATTCAAAGTGAGACAGTTCTCGCTGTAATGATCAGGTAGCGGTGTCGAACTCCCTTTCATAGGCGTTTGTAAACAGCTCGGACCAAAGGCTGTCGTTTTTTTTATTCCCTGCCATGAGGTGGCAGATAATGGCCGCTGCCAACGCAACTTACCAACAGGAGGTTTAGCATAAGGGATCCCTAAAAAAGCATCGACACCATTGACTGAACGGCCCTCAACGCGGCCCGAATGCAGCTGAACAATAGGCGCTGCAATGACACTTTCCCCTATGCTGAAAGCCACTAAAAAAAATGTAAGCAACCACTTACAAGGTTTCATAAACACTCCTGTATACAGATGATTGACCCAAAACCAATATTTTATAAGTATCGTAATCAGATAACCATTTGACTTTCACTCAGTTAGACACTTTATATCCATTCGCCAGCATCCATCACAAAGCCGATAAAACAGCAAGGAATAAACTGAGCAGATTGACAAATATCAGCTATATTTTTACTTGATTGATAAATAATAAGAAAACTTAATCACTAGGGACTGTTGACCTTTGGTGGTTGAATTTTGTTCAAATGAAACGCATTTTGAACGCGGCGCACCCTGCGTCGCTTAATGAGTTAAGCAAGCAGGGCAACAAAGTTCAGGATGCGTTTAAATGAACCCCAAGGGCAGTATCTGAGAGGAATTTATCCAGCGTTAAACGTTCTTTGTGGCCAATAACTACACGGCACAACGTTTGCCTTGACTAAATCCCTCTCAGATTTCTGCAAAACTAATCACAAAAGGTCAACAGTCCCTAGACTGCTCAAAGTTATGGAAAAACGAGAACTTTCGCTTGAGTCTGGAGTAGACCGATGCAAATACCCTATCTAGCAGGAATAAAAAAGCAACTGATTATCACTTTATACCTGGTGCTCTTATGGTCTGTTTCAACAGCCAGCTGGGCAAGATTTATCGCTGTGACAGCTAACCAAAATGATACCTTTCGGAATATAATTTTATCGAGTATAGAACAAAAAGCTGATTTACAAGGTGATGAGACGTACATCGACTTTGCCGAAAATGACCCGATTTATCAAATCGAGCAAATAAAGCTTTATATGACGCAAAAACCAGACGCATTGATTGTTCTCCCCACCTCTTCCGATGAACAACATAACCGAGAAATTCTCAAACTCGCTGGTAATATCCCCGTCGTTTTTATCAACGTAGAGCCATTTACTGATCTTAACAAATTACCCAAAAATGCCGTTTATGTCGGCTCAAATGAGCTCGAATCAGGCACTATGGAAATGGAAGAGCTGGCACGCTTAGCAGGTTATAAAGGCAAAGTTGCCCTGCTGATTGGAAAACAAACCCATCCAGCAGCACAAAAGCGGACTCAAGATGTCAAAGATGTTCTAGCGAAATATCCAAACATGACACTGGTTGCCAGCCAGGTGGCGAACTGGTCACGCAACGAAGCGTACAGTGTCACTAAAAAATGGCTGGCTGAAAAGCTCGATTTCAATATTCTGGTAGCCAATAACGATGAAATGATTATCGGCGCTATTTTAGCGTTTCAAGATGCTGGTATTGACCCCAAACCTTACCTTTTAGGCGGTATTGACGCCACGCCAGATGCACTACAACAAATGCAAGAAGGCAATTTAGATGTCACCGTATTACAAGATGCGAAAGGACAAGGCTCTGCGGCACTTGAGGTCACTGATCAGCTACTACAGGGACAAAAACTACCACCAGCTCACTGGGTTCCATTTAAATTAATCACTCCGAATAACTATCAACAGTTACTGAGTAAATAAGATCAGGATTTTAAAGGACAAGGAGCCTTATTATGTCATTTACCTTAGTGCAGCGCATTGTCGGTGGCTTTATATTATTACTGATAGTTTTTTTAGTATCGGTTGTCGTTAACTATACATCGGTGGACCAAATCGCCGGAAACTTCAAGGAAATTTCCAATAAAACGCTCCCTCTATCTAATATTGCCAACAATACCAAGATCACCTTATTACAGCAAAACCAAAATTTACTGATGGTCTTTCATGCCGAAAAGCCAAACGCGATTGATCCACTCCGTAAAAACTTTGAGCAATCCGATCAAGAGATAAGTGCTCTATTAGGTAAAATCCCTCAGCCCATTATTGATGCCAATAAGGCATTATCCGAAAAGGTTGCTGCAATTAAATCCATTCGCAAAAATTATGCATCAGCTGGCATACAACTCATGGCTATTCGCAAACAGAAGCTGACAAACAATGAAGCGATTAATGTACAGTTAAATTACATGAGTCGTTTAGAACGACGCTTAAACTACTATCTGGCTAAATATAGTAAACCGCGTTATGCAAAGGCAAACTTTCAAAGCATCATAAAAGGGTTAGATAGAGAAACAAAAGTCATACTGAATGCATTTAATAATTATTTAGTCGATAAAAACTTTGCCAATTTGCAAAAAGCAGTCTCGGGAATGGATGCGATTATCCCTAGGCGGCTAGCATCCATTAAAGAACTTGATGTTGACCGCGGCAAGGTATTCAGTGTAGTGCTTAACCCGCTAATTGAACAACTAAGTGCTAAAGATGGGCTCTATCACCTTTACCTGACTAATAACATGCTCACCGAACAAGAAGAGCAACTTTTAAATGACTCCAATCGCTTAGTGACAGAACTTCTAGCAGATGCAGATGCCTTTGTGAAACAAGCTAATCAGATGGTCATGAGTGCGCAAGAAAACACAACTGCCCGAATTCACCTGATAAAACAGTCCATCATTATGATTAGTGCAATATCGCTGGTGATCGTCATCATTGTGCCGCTATGGATCTCTGGCACCATTCGCCGCTCTATTAAAAAATTCCGCCAAGCATTATTGACCATGACTGAGGGCGATCTGCGCATCCAGTTTGACCAATCTGGGCGCGATGAATTTGCTGAACTAGGTGGCTATCTCAATCAATTAACAGAGAACCTCCGCCAAACCTTTACAGAGCTAAGCCGTGGTTCAGATAAACTGAGTGAAGTATCCAACCGTAATGCCAGCATTAGTGAGCAAACGACACAAGCGGTTGACCATCAACGCCATCTCCTATCGTCAACCGCATCGGCAATGACCGAGATGGAAAGCTCAGTTGCCGAAGTGGCACAACGAGCTCAAGACACCATGATGGCTGCCGAACAAGCGGGTAATCAGATGGAAGATGTCAGTCAACGCATCAAACAAGCTGTTAACAACATTCGCGCTCAGGCCGAAGATATTGAAAATGCCTCGAAAACAACGTTGGAACTCAATGATTATGGTAAAAAAATCGACTCGATTATTGAAACGATTCAGAATATTGCCGAACAAACGAATCTACTTGCTCTTAACGCCGCTATTGAAGCTGCGCGAGCCGGTGAACAAGGCCGTGGGTTTGCGGTCGTAGCAGACGAAGTTCGCTCGCTGGCCAGTCGAACTAAAAACTCGACGGAAGAGATCCAAAATATGATTGAGCTTATGCAAAAACTCATTCAAGCCGTTGTGGATGTCATTGAACTCAACGTCAGTAAAAACACCTCAAATATTGAGGTTGCTGAATCCGCCGATCAAGGACTGAACCTGATGAATGACTCCATTCGTCAGATTGTTGAGATGAATATTCAGATTGCCACAGCAACCGAGGAACAAAGCACCACCACCAAAGATATCAGTGCCAGCGTTGTCAATATTAGTGATGCAGCCGAGCAGACCGCTAAAGGCGCTGAAGATAATGCTCAGACGAGTCATTCACTGAGTCAACAAGCTCACCAGCAACGCGAACTCGTCAACCGTTTTCAACTCTAGCACCTACATAGCCTCGGTCGTCAGAGCATGACACTGAGGCTTATTTTGACAAAAAGTAGTTAATAATTAGGGTTAAACTGCCACCAAGAAAAATCAGACATATTCTCTACATGGCGTAGCCCAGCTCGAGCATTTTTCGGCCAGTCCCGTTCCAATATCCCTTCTTGCACATATTGATGAAAGCTCGAATATTGCCAGCTTTTCACCTCATTAACTAACCCCATACGCACCGGGGCATAATGGAGTTGATCAACACAGTACTGCCACTGGCTGGAATCTGCCATTAAAGTGCATTCAAAACCATCCTGCCAAACACTTTGCAACTGTTGGGGATTAAAGCTGTGTATCGCGCAAATATTACTCAAATGGTTACTAAACTGACGTTTGAGCATTCGCACAAATAAACTATAGCGCTCATCCTCAAAGGGAAACAAAATCATCATCTGTAATTGATTCGGCAAAACAACCATCGCTTGCATGATCCCTGGATGACGACATAACGAATCCGTTACTGACTTTTTGAGCAATTTAATATTATCTAAAAAATAACTACAACTACAATCGACTTGCCTTAAAGATAATAAATAGCAGCCATTAGGCTGATAAGCGCGCCGATAAGAAAACATAACAACTGTCCTTGTTCTTTTATAACAGACCTTACGAGCATATCGAATGAATCAAAATTATAACAAAGTAGATAAAAGCGCCCGATATATAGCCATTTATATTAACAATTTAGTCATTAACATAAAATAGCCTAAAATGACTAGCCTTTTTAGCTTAATTCGAAACTGATCATACATTTTTTAGACAACAAACGCGACTCTCAGCACTTTGAAAGAGCAGTATAATAGGCTCAAGATACAATATAGCTCACATTGGCAGTTTGAAAACTTTCATTGGTTATAAATTTGCAATTAAAATTTTTTGACGTCATGTCAAGACTATCCGTTCACAATCGTCGCTGGTATGCTTAGAACTATTTATAGGAGCGGTTATGAATCCATCAGATGTCATCATGTACGGTATCCCGAACTGCGATACGATAAAAAAAGCGCGCCACTGGCTAAGTGAGCAACAGATAAACTATCAGTTTCACGACTATCGCAAAGATGGTCTAAGTCGAGACCTACTTGAACAATTTGAGGCCCAACTCGGTTGGCAGGCGCTGCTCAATAAACGGGGAACCACCTACCGAAAACTCCCTGATGAGCAAAAAAATGCGCTGGATAAAGAGTCAGCCATCACACTCATGCTTGAACAACCAGCGATGATCAAACGGCCATTATTAGCTCGTGATGGTCAGTACTTACTAGGCTTTAAAGATACAAGTTACACAGAGTTTTTTTCTGAAAATTAAGGATTACCGCATGACAAACCCCACCGTGATTGAATTGGCATTGGATCTTATTGGTCGGCCATCAGTCACACCCGAAGATTGTGGCTGTCAAACCATGATAGCTGAGCGACTCCAAGCACATGACTTTCATATCGAGCCGATGATCTTCGCCGATACCACCAATTTATGGGCTCGTCGCGGTAGTGAAGGACCGTTATTTTGTTTTGCTGGGCACACCGATGTTGTGCCAAGTGGCCCAGAAGAGGCTTGGCATACACCACCATTTGAACCGACCATCATTGATGGTTACCTCCATGGTCGCGGAGCTGCTGATATGAAAGGCTCACTGGCCGCAATGCTCAGTGCCACTGAGCGATTCATCTCGGATTATCCAAATCACCGAGGGTCTATCGCCTTTTTATTAACTTCCGATGAAGAAGGCCCGTTTATCAATGGCACCACCAAAGTAGTAGATACCTTAATGGCTCGTAATGAACGAATTGATTATTGCTTGGTAGGAGAACCATCATCCACTCAAAGCGTTGGAGATGTCGTTAAAAATGGTCGACGCGGATCCTTAACCGGCGAACTTCGAGTTCAAGGGATTCAGGGCCATGTCGCCTATCCGCACTTAGGTGAAAATCCCGTGCATAAGGCCGCACCAGCATTGGCGGAACTCACTCAAATTGAATGGGATAAAGGCAATGAATTTTTTCCGCCCACAAGCTTTCAGATTGCTAATATCCAAGCCGGCACCGGGGCATCCAATGTGATCCCTGGCGAGCTGTATGTGCAGTTTAACTTTCGCTATTCAACACAAGTCACCGCCGAAGAGCTGGTTAAACGGGTTCATCACCTATTGGATGCCCATGGTTTAAATTATCAATTAGACTGGACTTATAATGGGCAGCCATTTTTAACCGACAGCGGTTCGCTCGTGAGCGCGGTAACTAAAGCGATCGCTACTGTAGCCGGGATTGAACCAGCGCTATTAACCACTGGGGGCACATCCGATGGCCGCTTTATCGCCAAAATGGGAGGAGAAGTCATTGAACTTGGCCCGGTCAATGCCACCATTCATAAAATAAATGAGTGTGTTAAAGTGCACGACCTGCAACAGCTTGAACAAATGTACTATCACACTCTCAAAGAGCTGCTGGCATGAGCCCATACCCGTTGTTATACGGACAAGGTTATTTTGAACTTGAGCAAATCAGCCCAGGGCAACGCTTGCACCCAAAAGCTGCGGATGCATTTTTAAAAATGTGTGCGGCCGCCCAACAAGATGGCATCACGCTGGCGGCCTATAGTAGTTTTCGTAGTTTTCAGACTCAATCAGTGATCTGGAATGACAAATGGCATGGCAAGCGAACAATTTTAGATTCATTCAGCCAGCCCCTAGAGAGTGGCCAACTTAATAACGAGCAAAAGCTCTGGGCTATTTTACGCTGGAGCGCATTGCCCGGAGCCAGCCGCCATCATTGGGGGAGTGATCTGGATTTTTTCTCGCCCGCACTGATTCATAAAAACGCAGACTTTGAGTTGATACCCGCCACCTATTTACCCGGAGGCAGCCACTTTCACGTTTATCAATGGGTCTTTGAAAACGCAGCACAATTTGGCTTTTTCTTTCCCTATCACGACGACGTAGGTGCAACAGCGCCAGAACCTTGGCATATTAGCTATCACCCATTGTCCGAACAATACCACCGTGAACACCAGCTTCACGAATTGACTCATATTATTCAAAACTCTGATATCGCCGGTAAAACGACTATAATGAATCATTTAGCCGAAATTTATCAAAATTACTTTAACCACATCAATCAGTTATGAGCACTTTATATCAATCACTTGCTATCATTCTGGCCCCAACGGCCGCCTACAGTTTTTTATTACTGATGCTCGTGCACTACAGAGGACAAATCTGTGCAGGCCAACGGAGCCGACTCAGTCAACAGTTTGGCACCTTATGGAGTTTATCTTCGCTTGGATTAGTCAGCACGATTGTGGCCCAACGCCACGCTTGGCTCATCATCATACTATTAACGGTGAGTGTCCTCTGCGGCTGGATTTTAAGTATCAAACAACTTCGCTTAGCAAACAAACGAACACTCGATACTCGTATCTGGTGGCTCAGTGGCGCCCCACTGATTGCCGCAGCGCTCATCATCAGTGCGCATCATCGCTATAGCATTCTGGCAATGTTGTTAGCCGCTCTGGCAGTAACCCATTGGATTATGGTGAAAGCCAAGCACCGCTTAAGCGCCTTTGACCGAATACTGCCAATCTGTGCTATCGCCGTGTTAGCATTGACGGTCTGCTTGTGCGCGTTGCAAATTTACCAGTATGGTGAACAACCATTGCTGGCGGCACTTACTCATAAATTTATTCATTTGGTTGGTTTTTCCTTAGCTGGTATGCTGATCTGGTTACTCCCATTATTAAAAGATATGGAACCCACAGCGGGCCAATTGGGAGCCACAAGTTTGAGTTTGATCATTGCCGGAATTGCCGTAACCGAATTACAGTTTCTATTGCAATAACGTACAATGCTTTATTAGATGAGCTTCGGGAGTCAAGGATGAAATTTTGGTTGATTATAGTCATCATTGTCTTCGTGATTGGGGCATTTTTAAATACCATCAAAGACATGCGCCGCAGTACCGACGCTTATGCAAAACGACGCGCCAAGGAATTGGCTGAATTTGACGCGAAAGCAAAAGCCAACCAAGATGATGACAATTCATCATCGAAGGAGTAACCCTTGACTGAAACAGAATTGCTAATTAAAAAAGTTGGGCTAAAAGTCACATCGGCTCGGGTGAAAATTTTAACCATGCTCGAGTTTGCGAACCCTCGTCATTTAAGTGCAGAAGATATCTATAAACAGTTATTAGATGAGGGCGAAACACTTGGATTAGCAACGGTTTATCGTGTACTCAATCAGTTTGCCGATACAGGATTAGTCACGCGACATAACTTTGAAGGCAACAGTGCTATTTTTGAGCGAGCCTCAGGCCATCACGACCATTTAATCTGCCAAAGCTGCGGTAAAATCATTGAGTTTAATGACCCGGTTATTGACACTCGCCTTGAAGAGATAGCCAAAGAATACCATCTGAAACTCACCACTAAAGACTTGGCATTATTTGGTAAATGCCAGTGTGAAGATCATAATTCATCTAACGACAACTAGCTGTATCCTCTCTCATTTGCTTCTTGTAAGTTTATCTGCTTTAGCAAAAGCAGAATAATTAATTATAAAAATTTATTATTAAATCAAATAGTTAAACGGCAATTAATCGCCATATTCATTATTTAAATAAAGATTGCTTAGGCAACTAGTTGCTTTTTACCTTCAAGATCAGTATATTTGTCAACAATATGATTGCCTAGGCAAATATTGCTATGACACATTTTACGTTAGATGATATTATCACTGGAGAATATCGTTCGATTGGACTTTTAGTTCATCTATTAAACCAACTTAAAGATAGACTTTTAAACGAACATTTAGTCCCTCTAGATCTTACCGCACAACAATTTAAAGTCATGCTACTGGTCTATCGGGAGAAAACCCAGCTATGCAAAGACCTAAGCCAGGCCTTATGTATTGATGCTGGGGCTACAAGTCGGATCTGTGATCGATTGGAAAAAAAAGGATTACTAGTTCGCGAAAGAGATGAACAAGATCGCCGTCGAGTTCAACTCAAAATGACAGATGAAGGGGTCAACCTTTGTCAGAAATCCCCACAGCTTATCATTAATGCATTAAATGAGTTTACACAAGGACTGAGTGAAGACGAAATAACCATGCTGATGGAGCTAATGACTAAATTACTTAAGGCCAATGGTGCGTTACCCACATAGCTGAGCAACGCTTTGTTATCTCTTTAAAATTTTTTGAATGGTTACAAATTATGGCTAACTCAACTGAGCTAGAAGAAAATACAGTTGCACCACATACCCCTAATCGTATCAAAAAACGCAGACGACTGCTACTGATGTTATTAACAGTGGCTATTTTGATTGCAGCCGGTATATTTGGCTATTACGAACTTTATGGGCGTTACTATGAGTCCACTGACGATGCTTACGTCAATGGTAATCTCAATGATATTTCATCCCAAATCAACGGCACCATTACTCAGGTATATGCCGAAGATGGTGACTTTGTGAAAAAAGGTCAACCTCTGGTGACGCTAGATGACAATCAAACGTCGATTGCCTTAGATAATGCTGAGGCAAATTTGGCCAATGTCGTTCGCCAGACCCGCGGTTTATATAGTGATGTCGACAATTATCGAGCTCAGGTAGAAATCAAAGAAGTGAATTACCGCCAGGCATTAGCCGATTACAAGCGGCGACAAAAACTGGCCCATAAAGGTGCCATTTCAGTTGAAGAGCTCAATCATTATCGTGATGCGCTGACATCAGCAAAAAATGAACTGATCTCAGTCAAACAGACTTTAAAAGCAAAATTAGCCCTGACAGAAGGGGTTCCCATTGAAAAGCATCCAGCCATCAAAAGTGCGATTACCAAGTTACAACAAGCCTATTTGAATCAGCTCTACACTTCCATTAAAGCCCCTGTTGATGGTTATATCGCGCAACGCCAAGCACAGGTTGGTGAACAGGTTACACCTGCTACCAAATTAATGGTTATTGTCCCCTTACACCAAGTCTGGATTGACGCTAACTTTAAAGAAAACCAACTACGAGATATGCGCATTGGCCAAAGTGTTGATATCACCACGGACCTCTATGGTGACGATGTTCACTACAGCGGCCATGTTGAAAGTTTGGGTATTGGTACCGGGAGTGCCTTTGCCTTACTGCCAGCACAAAATGCCACTGGCAACTGGATTAAAATTGTCCAGCGATTGCCGGTGCGCATTGCATTAAACAGCAAGAACCTGGATAAATATCCACTGCGAATTGGTCTGTCAAGTTACGTTACAGTCCATTTAACTAAAAATAGTGGCCCATTACTTTCAAAACAGCCATTAACCAAACCGCGTTTCAGCACCAATATTTATAACAATCAATTAGAATCAGCCAATCATTTGATTGCTAAAATTCTGACCGCCAATGGTATCAATGCTGAAAAAGCGCTGAAAGCAGTTAAGGAAACCAACCATCATGAGTAATGACCAATTTCGCCCACAGAACCTGGTTCTGGCGGCAATTGGTCTATGTTTGGCAACATTCATGCAAGTATTGGACACCACCATTGCGAATGTTGCCCTACCAACGATTGCCGGGAACATGGGGGTTTCAGCCGATAAAGGTAACTGGGTTATCACCTCATTTGCTGTCTGTAACGCTATCGCCCTACCCTTAACCGGATGGGTGGCAAGAACGATCGGCGAAACCAAGCTATTTTTAGTCTCAGTTGTATTGTTCGCGGCCAGCTCATTTATGTGTGGGACCGCGCACTCGATGAGTGAACTTATCTTTTATCGCGCTGTACAGGGATTTTGCTCCGGGCCGTTATTCCCTATGGCGCAAACACTAATGATGGCTATTTTTCCAAGAGACAAGCGCACACTTGCTCTGGCTGTCATCTCAATGGTGACAGTGGTTGCGCCCATTGTTGGGCCAATTACCGGTGGCTGGATCACCGATAGCTACTCTTGGCGCTGGATTTTTTACATCAATGTCCCCATTGCGGTCATCGCCACCCTAGTGGTTTATACGCAGCTCAAAGACCGTCCAGAAGAAAAAGTGAGAACACCAGTAGACTATGTAGGCCTTGGCCTATTAGTCGTCGGCGTAGGCGCCTTGCAGGTGATGCTAGATAAAGGCAATAATCTCGACTGGTTTTCGTCACACTTTATTGTAGCCTTAACCGCTATCGCAACGCTCGCCCTCTGCGCATTTGTGATCTGGGAAATTACTGCCGAGCATCCCATCGTCAATTTAGGGCTATTTAAAGATAGAAACTTTGCCGTGGGAACCATCGCGCTCGTATTTGGTTATTCAGCATTTTTTGCCATCAACCTAATTTTGCCGCAATGGCTCGAACAAAATTTAGGCTATACAGCGGTTTGGGCAGGACTCGCCTCAGCCCCCATGGGAATTATTCCGCTGTTAACCTCTGCGGCTGTGGGCAAATATGCACCTAAATTTGATATGCGCGTTTTAGTGACGATCTCATTTATTGCGATTAGCTCATCGTGCTTCCTACGGGCGAATTTTAATACCGATGTGAGCTTCTTCTATGTGGCGTTAGTGCAAGGATATATGGGGCTTGGTGTGGTGTTATTTTTTATGCCTCTGACAACTATTCTGCTGTCTAACTTAGAAACAAAAGATTTAGCTGAAGGGGCTGGATTGGCAACGTTTCTCAGGGTCTTGGGAAGTGGCTTTGCCTCCTCATTAAGTGTCTGGATTTGGGATCGCCGCGAAGTATTCCACTATGCGCAGCTTAATGAACATATCAATGCATATAACCCAAATGCCCAGAGCTATTTAGATCGCCTTGGCGGTTTTACCCAAAGTGCACTGGCACAGGTCAGTCACTTGATTGAGCAGCAGGCCATGATGATGTCGACGATCGACTATTTTTACTTTTTAGGCTGGTTGTTTATTGCGCTACTCACGATCATTTGGTTTACCAAACCACCATTTTTTAGAGCTCATTAACAAACCCCGGCCGATGGGCCGGGATACATAAACACAAACAACCTCGTAGCACAGGTGCAATGCAATGGAACCCGGGACATCCTTAAATCTACCACCTTTCCCAGCATCCACTACGTTTCTGCAGGGCTACATTACACCAACAATCTCGTAGCCCGGGTGCAATGCAATAGAACCCGGGGAATTCTTAAAACAACGCACAATCCCGGCATCCGCTTCGCTTCTACCGGGCTACATAAATTCAAAAAACATCTCGTAGCCCGGGTGGAATAAAATGGAACCCGGGGAACATTTCCTAAACAACCAACAATCCCCGGCATCCGCTTCGCTTCTACCGGGCTACATAAACACCAACAATATCGTAGCACGGGTGGAATGAAATAGAACCCGGGGAATTTTTAAACCAACGCACAATCCCGGCATCCGCTTCGCTTCTACCGGGCTACATAAACACACAAACCATTCTGTAGCCCGGGTGCAATGCAATGAACCCCGGGGAACATTTCCTAAACAACCAACAATCCCCGGCATCCACTTCGCTTCTGCCGGGCTACATAAATTCAAAAAACATCCGGAAGCTTCCGTTTATTCAGTGATCTGCAATTTAACTTTCGTACTGTCTGTTTTCAGCTCAGCTTTACTATTGCGCAAAAATATCCGGTCAGGATCGATTTTGTCGTGATTAACTAAATATGATTTAACCTGCTGGGCTCGAATTTGCGCCAGATTCTGCAACTGACTTTTCGGCACTTTCTGCACTTTAATCAACTGATTATACATACTGATGTGCACGGCTGTCGTAACTTGCTCTGCAGATGGCTCTTTGCCACCTTGTTGAGCTTTTATCTGTGCCACAATTTTTTTACGCGTTGCTTTAACCGATTTTTTTAATTGCGAGGTATAGAGCTTATCCAATCCGTCCACTAATGGCCCTTGCATAGGAAATTGGCTGGCACTTAAATCTTTAGGTAGTTTTGCCAGGCCACTAACTTTTAACAATTGCTGTTTCAGTTTAAACTCGCTAATCGCTAGCGCATCTTGTGCCAAATTAACGCTACCACGGACATTCACTTTTAATTTAGGCCGTTTTTTCAATGCCTCGGCCAACTTATCGAGACGTTGTTGCTCGCTTTTATCAAGCATGGCTCGCCCGGGTGCAAAAGCCACATAATTTAGCTGCTGATCGCTACCAACCAATTTGGCCAATAGCGAGAAGGGTGACATCACCGCCTTGGTAATCACATTTTTTATTGCTGCCCAGATAATACTCCCGACGCCAAAAGATGGATCATTCACATCCCCAGAAACCTGTACTCCTAAATCAATCACACCATGGCGGTCTTGCAACAACGCTATCGCTAGCTTTATCGGCAAATTCATTGCCTTCGAAGAATTGCTCGCTTTACCAAGCTGTAGCTGGTTGATCACAATGTGGTTTTTACCCAATAACTGATTATCTTTGAGCTGATAATTCAGGCCTAAATCCAGCTGTCCTTTATCGATGTAATATCCGGCATACGTCCCCGAATAGGGACTCACCGACACCAGCTCGACATTTTTAAAGTTCAGATCCAAATTCAAATAAGGCTGTTTGAGCAGTGGGTTGATCTCCCCACTGAGCGTCACGGGTGCATATTGATCAATGGCACCTTTGAGATGAACCTTAGCAACAGTTCCAGGTTTCGATGATAAATGTGAAATATCACCATTGAGTGAATCAATTCCCGACGCAAAGTTTGGCGTAATTGACCGATCCGCAAAAAAAGCACGCCCCTGGCTTAAGCTAATTTTTCCAATATTAATTTTCAGTGGATTTGCCGCCGATTTCGTTGCAGCAGTTTGCGGTGGTTCTTTAGCTTGGTGAGAAGATGGTTTGGCAGCTTGATGGCTGACCAACAAATGGCTCAAATTAGTTTGCCGTTTAGGGGTCACAACAACACGCAAAAACGGCTTGGTCAATTGGATTTGCTTAATATCCAGTATATTTTTCGCTTGGGAAAAATGTACCGAATTAATCGCCATTTTCTGCCATTTTAAAAGAGGTTTGTCAGTGACATTATCGTCGATACTCAGTTGCGTCAGAGCCAAGTTCCCCTGATAATCAAATTGTTGTTTCGGACTAAAGCGCAACTGGGCAACGCTTGATAACTGACCGCTGTGAAGCTGAATATTCACATAAGGGGTAATATACGCACCTAGTGTCGTGAGATCGAAATCGCTTAATTTTAACTTGGCGCGAACACTTTGCGTCTGGGGGACAATCTCGCCAGAACTCGATAATTGCCCGGCATTTTGATGAGATGGCGACATTAGCGCTAAACTCAGCTGGTATTTAATAGCTCGACTCAGATCACTCGATAACTGCCCAGTTTTCAAGGAGATTTTCTTGATATCCCAACGCGTCCCCTGACCAAAATCATCATCGACCAAACTCACTGAGCCATCTTCTAGCGAAACTTGGTCAAGCGATGCCTGCCAAGGTGCTGCTGATTGACCTTGAGAGGGAGCGCTTTTAGTCGATGACGAAGCTGGCCATTTTGGCGTAAACAAACGCACCAAATCTAAGCTGTTATTCTTAAGTACGGCCTCAACCTGAGGCTTGCTTAACACAACTTGCCCAATACTCGCGCTTTTATCGGCACTTGAGGCATTGATATGTGACAGTTTTATATGCGCTAACGAAACCTTGGGCTGGGTTTTATCTTGCCACTGCAAATTATTCAGGGCTAACGAGCCATCATTGAGTTGCCATTGCAGACCATTTTTTTGAACATTAACAGCAAACAGCAACTTCGTAGTTAACGTCCCGTGGGCGAACTGAGCTCTGATATAAGGCTGAATCAGCTGCCAATAGGGTGTTAACGCCACGCGTTGCACGCTTAAATGCCCCACTGCTTTAAATGGTGATAACTGCAGTTGCCCGGTTAAATTCATCTGACCTTGTTGCTGGCCGGTGAGCTTTAAATCAAATTTATTATGTGGTTTGTCAGTTTGATGAGAGGAAATTAAAGCCCGCGTATCAAAATGATTCAAATTAAAATGAAGCTTTTGATAATGCAGATGGGTGCCAGTAGCTGAATCAGTAAAGGCAAACTGACCATTCAATAAGCTAATTTTACCAATGCGTAAAGCAAAGATTTTGCCATCATCATGGGTTTCTTTAGGTTGTTTTTTTGCTCTTTGAGCGAACCGAGTGAGAATATCTTGAAAGCTTAGCGAACCATCTTGTTGCCGCGAAAACATGACATCGGGCGCATCGATATTAATGTGGGAAAGCGTAGGGTTCAAAGTCAACAGACTTTGCCAAAAATTGACCTCTACTTCCAAACGCTTTAAGGCAAAGAGTTTCTTTGAACTCTCACTCTTAGCAACACTTAAATCATCGATGCGGGCTCGTAGCAAAAATGGGTTAATACTGACCTTAGCCAAGGAAACCTCTCGTCCCAACATCGTTTGCAACGCGCTCGGTAGCTGAGTTTGAATCACATATGGCGCAACTAACCCGAGGAGAATCAGATATATCCCATACAAGATGACGCCATAGGATGTGATTTTTAGCCAGATGGGAAAGCTTTTAAATTTTTTATAGGCTGATTTAAACATGTCGTACCATCCCTGCGCGATGAATATAATAATTTTATCAAAAATTTAGTTCGTTAATGGAAATTGATGGCATTTTTTGTTGGTGGATTTTATACCGCCGAGGATTGCGACATAAGCTTGGGGAAATTAGCAATTCCCCAGCATCCACTTCGCTTCTACCAGGCTACATCAACACACGAAACCATCCCGTAGCCCGGGTGGAATGCAATGGAACCCGGGGAACATTTCCCCAAACGCCTACCATTCCCCGGCATCCGCTTCGCTCCTGCCGGGCTACATCAACACACAAACCACCATCGTAGCCCGGGTGAAATGCAATGGAACTCGGGGCTCTTTTCGCCAAAAACAAAAAAGGCCGCTAAGCGACCTTTGCAATCAAAAATTCATTAGCTTAACGCAGCCAGTTCGTTTTACCCAATTCAACCAACTCACTGCCATCGCCATTAAGCACTGCTTTCATCATATAGATGCTAAAGCCTTTAGCGTGCTCAAAGTTCACTTTCGGTGGCATTGCCAATTCTTGTTTTGCAGTACGAACAGCTAACAAGAACGGACCTTTACTACTCATCATCTGATCGACTGCTGCTGGCAAGTCACTTGGGTTAGTGACTGATGCACTTTCAATATGCAATGATTTAGCAACATCCGCAAAATCAGGGTTATCAAGATCTGTATGACGCGAATAAAAACCACTGGCTTTCATTTCCATCGCCACAAAACCTAATGAGTGGTTATCATATACCACAATTTTAATGGGCAAATTCAGCTGTTTGACGGTAAGCAGATCCCCCATCAACATGCTTAATCCGCCATCACCACACATCGCGATCACTTGGCGGTTGCGATCCATTCCTTGGGCACCAATCGATTGTGCCAAAGAGTTAGCCATAGATCCGTGGTTAAATGAGCCAAGAATGCGGCGTTTGCCATTCATTTCAAGGTAACGAGCCGCCCAAACGGTGGGAGTCCCTACATCACAGGTAAATACTGCATCATCGCTAGCTTTCTCACTTAACAGGCGCGTGAGGTACTGCGGATGAATCACCCCTTTTTTGGTGGTTTCATTGGCCAGTTTGTCTAAACCTTTACGTGCTTCATGATAATGCGCTAGCGCTTTATCTAAGAAACGGCGGTCTTGACGAACCTGCAACATGGGTGTCAGTTTGTTGAGGGTTTCTTTTACATCACCCACCAGACCATAGTCGATCTGAGTATGTGCCCCCAGCGCCCCTGATTTAATATCTAACTGAATAACCGTTGCGTCATCGGGATAGAAATTGCGGTATGGGAATGCACTCCCTAAAATCACTAAGGTTGAAGCGTTTTCCATCGCATGATAACCCGATGAGAAGCCAATTAACCCAGTCATACCGACGTCATATGGGTTGTCGTATTCGATAAACTCTTTGCCGCGCATTGCATGCACAATCGGCGCTTTTAACGTCTCAGCAAATTTAACCACTTCATCATGGGCCCCTTTACAGCCAGCACCACACAATAGAGTAATATTATTGCCCCCATTTAAAACCTCTGCGACTTCTTTTAAAGCATCATCAGATGGGGTTAAAACAGGTAATTTAGGGGTCCGCCATTTGACTTTGGCAGTTTCAGGTACAGGTTGCAGCGCCACATCACCAGGCAGCACAACGACAGCAACATCTTGTTCTAAGATAGCTTTGCGCATCGCAATTTCCAGAACATATGGCATCTGCTCAGGATTGCTAATTAGCTCACAATACACACTGCACTCTTTGAAAAGCTCTTGAGGATGGGTTTCCTGAAAATAACCGGAACCAATTTCCGCAGAGGGAATATGGCTGGCAATTGCTAAGGTCGGAACATGGCTACGGTGGCAATCAAACAGGCCGTTAATCAAATGCATGTTACCTGGACCGCAAGAACCCGCACAAACGACTAAATTACCGTCTAATTGCCCTTCAGCCCCCGAGGCAAATGCCGCAACTTCCTCATGACGGGTCGGCATCCATTCGATTTCTTTACGACGCTGTAAACTGTCACTCAGACCATTTAATGAGTCGCCAGTGACCCCCCAAATTCGTTTAATGCCTGCTTGTGTAAGCACTTCGGCGATGTAATCGGCAATACTTTGTTTCATTGCGATCCTCTTTATCGATGTATAGGGAAAACTATGTCACACCAGTCGGGAGAGAACCCTCAATCGCAGAACGCTGACGATAGTATCGATACTATCTTTAGAGCATGTTAAATTAAAATGAGTAAGCTAAATATATTCAATCAGTTAGCGTAGACATACTCTAACGTTAAGCCCTGGCTAATCGCGCAGGATTAGGTCGCATTGTAGCCGCGTTTGACCAAATGCTGGCCCAATTCACAGGAGTCAGGTAGACGCCAGTGCACTGTGCCGGTGTTTATGCCTTTATCATATCATTACTGTGATCTAGATCAAACTATTAATTATTCGAGGAGCAAAAGTGGTCACCTGAATCTTATAGCAGACTAGGGACTGTTGACCTTTGGTGGTTGAATTTTGTTCAAATTAAACGCATTTTGAACGCGGCGCCCCCTGCGACGCTTAATGAGTGAAGCAAGCCGGGGGCAACAAAGTTCAGGATGCGTTTAAATGAACCCCAAGGGCAGTATCTGAGAGGAATTTATCCAGCGTTAAACGTTCTTTGTGGAGAATAACTACACGGCACAACGTTTGCCTTGCCTAAATCTCTCTCAGATTTCTGCAAAACTAATCACAAAAGGTCAACAGTCCCTAGGTATTTTTGATAGAAATGACACATTACGTCTTTACTCTAGCGTATAATTTGCAGTGCTTTGGATGTGAGCTATCATCTGTGATGATTAAAGAATTAACACAATTAATAACAAGAGTTTATTTATGAAAATTGCGATTGCGGGAACCGGTTACGTCGGGTTATCCAATGCCATGTTATTGGCACAACATCATCAAGTTGTTGCCGTTGATATTATAAAAGAAAAAGTCGAACAATTAAATCGGGGCCAATCGCCCATTGTCGATCACGAAATATCAGAATTTTTAAGCAATAAAGCGCTTAATTTTACCGCGACATTGGATGCCAATGAAGCCTATCATGATGCTGAATATGTCATCATTGCGACTCCGACCGATTATGACCCCGACACCCACTATTTTAATACCAGCTCGATTGAATCAGTCATCAAGCAGGTTTTAGCGATTAACCCCAAAGCCGTGATGGTGATCAAATCAACCATTCCAGTGGGGTATACCGAAGAGATTAAACAGCAATTTAATTGCGATAATATTATATTTTCTCCAGAGTTTTTACGTGAAGGCAAAGCGCTTTACGACAACTTATATCCCTCACGCATCGTCGTTGGCGAACAAAGTGAACGAGCTCAAGTATTCGCGAATTTACTCGTTGAAGGGGCGCTTAAAGAAGATATTCCTGTATTGTTTACCGATGCCACCGAAGCAGAAGCGATTAAATTATTTGCTAATACCTATTTAGCCATGCGAGTGGCCTACTTTAATGAGCTTGATACCTATGCCTTAAGTAAAGGACTCAATCCTAAGCAGATCATCCAAGGCGTCGGTTTAGATCCACGCATCGGCAGCCATTACAATAATCCGTCATTTGGCTATGGTGGCTATTGTCTGCCGAAAGATACCAAGCAATTATTGGCCAACTACGATGAAGTCCCGAACAATCTGATTCGAGCAATTGTCGATGCCAATACTACACGTAAAGATTTTATCGCGGACTCAGTCATCGAACGTAACCCAAGTGTTGTTGGCGTCTATCGTCTCATTATGAAATCGGGCTCTGATAATTTCCGCGCCTCCGCCATGCAGGGTGTGATGAAGCGGATCAAAGCCAAAGGGATTGAAGTGATTGTCTATGAACCCGTTCTGCAAGAAGATGAGTTTTTCAACTCCAAAGTCATCCGTGATTTAGATGAATTTAAAGCACAAAGCGATGTCATCGTCAGCAACCGGATGAGCGATGAGCTTAAAGACGTGGCCGATAAAGTCTACACCCGTGATCTGTTTGGGGCAGATTAATAAAGTCCATGTCCCGGCATCTGCTTCGCTCTTGCCGGGCTACATCAACACACAAATCATCCCGTAGCCCGGGTGAAATGTAATGGAACTCGGGGAACATTTCCTACATTCCCGGCATCCGCTTCACTCTTGCCGGGCTACATAAACACACAAACCACCCCGTAGCCCGGGTGGAATACAATGGAACCCGGGAAATTCCTTAAATCACCCCACAAACCCCGGCATCCACTTCGCTCCTACCGGGCTACATAAAATCAAAAACCACTCCGTAGCCCAGGTGGAATGCAATGAAACCCGGGACATTTCTTAAACCAACGCACAATCCCCGGCATCCGCTTCGCTCCTACCGGGCTACATCAACACACAAACCATTCGTAGCCCGGGTGGAATGCAATGAAACCCGGGAAATTCCTTAAATCACCCCACAAACCCCGGCATCCGCTACGCTACTGCTAGGCTACATGGCAAATAGTAAATACAAAAAAGGCCCTTTCGGGCCTTTTGCTTGTCAAACCAACTCTTCATTCATTATTGATTAATAATCTCGAGCTTGAACCTCATTAAAACCACGCTGTTCGGTAACATCATACAGGTGATATTTACGAATCAATTTCTGCCCACCATCACGAGTTAACGGCGTCCAACCAACTGAACCGCGTTCTACAGTAGATGTGGTCGTGATCTGATCGAGTGGGAAGGAGATATAAACCCCTTTGGTAAAGCTCCCTTCGCCGTAATCTTCACTACTGACATTGGTTAACGTTGCATACGCGCCCATAATAAAACCATTCGAGAACTCGCGGCTCACGGTTAATGTAGCCCCTTTATCTTTTGCCAGATAACGGCCAATATCTAACTCAGCGGTAATACCATCCCACGGCATCTGATAATAGATATTCAGATGTCCAGTTACAGTATGGTAATCCCTAAAGCCAAAACGCTCATCAAAATTACGCTGTTTGACCGCATTGACGTTGGCGCCAATGGCCCAACGACTACCCAAAGGCCGATAGAGCATCTCACCGCCAATCCCACCATACATATATTCGAGATACCCACCATATACCTCGGTATACAAATTGGTAGTCGGATGACCAAACCAGGTGGCTTGCAGGTCATTCACACCAAATTTAGATGTAGTTAAATACTCACGAATATAAGTTCGCACTCGGGGTAATTTACTAGGGGCATCGTATTTAAACTTATTAAAGTTATTGAACATATTGGCCGAAATCGAACCACTCAAACTAAAATTATTGGTCAATTGTAGCTTAGCCCCACCTTTAAGGATCACCTGATAGAGGTAGAATCCATCTGGCCCACCAATACTCTGGTTAAGCCCCGGGTTTAAAGAGAAACTCAACGGTTTATAGCTTTGATGCCATACTTGTTTGCCTTGAATGGGCTCAGTATTACCAACATAGGCAAGCTCTGGGCGCTTGTTAAAGTCATAATCGTGATCATGAATCTTTTTAAATCGCTCGCGACTGATCCGGGTTTCGGTGATATCCTGCCCCTGATTTTGCTCAATCACCCGAAATTGCCGAGTTCGCTCATTAGTTGCATTATAGGCAATTGCAGCAGTACGTTCATCGGCTTTACGTCGATCTCGATATTTAGTCTGCTGGCCAACCACTGTTAAACCATGTTTGCTCTTATAAATCGACTTCGGATTCAACCCCGCATTGTTTGATAACTCCTTGGCCACTTTATCCCAATCTGTTTCAGCTGGATTTATTGCCGCGGTTTTAAGTGGCTCTGGTGCCGGATCATGCTTTAACGCAACCACATCTTTGGTGAGATTAGTATGTAGAGTCACCCCAAACGACAAGGTATTACCTCGTTCATAAGCAAGTTGCAAATTCATATAAGGAGTGGCTCGAAAATTTAAGCCATAGTTAATACGTGAAGACTGCGGCTGATTATTATTTTTCGGTTCATGCTGATAGTTATTCCCATCTAATTCGACTTTGAGCGTTAAAGGTTGCCAAGGGGTTTGATATTCAATACCGCCAAAAATCGCAGCTTTTTTCCCACTAAAGAAGTTAGAAAAACTAAAGTTCCCAGTATCATCAATATTATTAACGGAGCTTCTTGTACAAAATCTGTCTGATTCATGACATAAAGGATTTGAAATATCACCAGCACTGCCCATATAGCCCCAAGCCATGCCTAAAGTGATATCAAATGGTCCAACCCGCTTGGTGGCATTAATAAACTCGGATGAAAATAACCCAGTCCCACCTAAATCGCGCAGCCCTAAAGCAATATCCGGGGTATAATAACCCTCTTTCCATAACCGAAATTTAACATCGACCCCTTTATCTTTATAGTGTTGATTACCAGACAATGAGGCAGGGCCATAAGCACGGTTAGTAATATTGACGTAACGAATGGATGCATTAAGCCAAGGTAGCGGTTGTAAATTCACAGTACCAAAGATGTAAGGATCAATGCGCGTATAATTAAAACTCACATCGCCATCGGGGGCCATTCGAGCGCTTGGCATCTGTATTAAACCAATCGCGCCAAAATCGTTACGTGATGGGGTAACAGGGTCAGTCCACCCGGCATAGGCCCAGAAACTTGGAAGCAGCAAGCCAGCTGCCAGACATACTTTATATAACTGCATCGCGAATTAACCGAGTTAATAAGGGAGGATCTGCGCCGCATAGAGCTGCGCCATTGAATCATTAAAATCTTGATGTCCACTTAAAGGAACATATAACACGCTACCCGGCGCTAAATAAGCTTTTTGGGCATTCCAATAGCTCACCCCAATTTTACGAATTTTAGTATCCGGCGTAATCACCCAAACATCACTCGGATCGGCGCCAGGTAAACGATTCACTAATTGCATATAATCACGCACCGTCACACCGCCTTTAAACGGCAATTTGGCAATTTTTGCCGCACCACCCACGATGATGCTAGAAGGACGCTTTGGCGCAATAAATGTATCACCTTGCAAAAGGGGACGATTCTGCTGAGGTTTAACCCCGACAATATCCCATTCAAATTGCCACAAAACCCGCCCGGTTACGACAAAACTAGTGATTTGACGATATAGAGAAGTACGGGTTTTTGAAGCCAAATGCATATCTTGCAAACGATATTGCAGTGCCCAACGCACACGGCTCTGCTCTCGTTTATCTTGTTCACGAGTTAAAGCAATCCCCAGTGGATAAGCATCTTTTTTAAGTTGCCAATGGCTGGATACGGCAGCAATACGAGTCCCTGGCGCAACATGATACATTTGCGGTTTCACAAATTGCCCCTTTGTTGAAACATCCAACGTGTAATCACCTGCATGAGAGTAACCGACTAGTCCCACCCAAAAACATAGAAGCAATCGCTGAGTCAACTTTTTCATTTTAAATCCTGTCGATAAGCTTTAAGTAAGGTCAAATGAATAGCAGGCAATTTAGGAATATATTGCTGACGCGACTGCCAAACGAGCCCATGGCTATCCAGCCAATAATGATTCACCGTATGGAAATCGAGTGTTGGTACAGAGTAACTCTCATCAACTTGTGTCAATTGTTTTTGAACACCTGCAATCGATATAGTCTGTTGACCGACGACTTTGTATTGGGCCTTAAATGGAAGACCATAGTGATACCCAGGCATAAAATCGACAAAACCTTCTGCCTTGGGATGCTCAGCAATACCTTTAAGCCCACCAGCTAACGGGTCAGCTGATGTAAAATGCAGCGAAAAATTGGCTTTTTTTAAGTCATCAGTGCGAATAATTCGACCATGACGAGTCACTAATGCCTCCTTTTCTTTGGTCACCCAAAGACGCTCATCACCTTTAGCAGAGGCCAAGATAATTAAAGCACGAGCATTGTCTCCTAATCGAGCATAACTGGCAGCATACGGAAGTTTATATAATTGCGCAGGCGAGATAGTCACATCCGAAGGTGTCGTCATAGCATCGCGAATAGTTTGAAAAGCCATCCGACTTTCGCTGCTACAACCGGAAACCAATATCCCAAGAGAAATGATGCAGATTAAGTTTTTAAGCATAGTCCATTAGCAATTAAAGGAAAAGAAGAAAGGCCAGCAAAACTGGCCCTATTATTTAGGAAATAGCAATTAATTAGTACCTGTAGTACCTGTAGTTCCTGCAGTACCGCTAGTTCCTGAGGTAGAGTTCTTGCTGCTCGCTACAGCAGCGACACCAGCCGCAGCGGCGGCGGCTGCACCAACCCCTACGGCGACAGACATACTACCAACACCGGCACCAACACCGGCACCAACACCAGCAGCAGCGCCACCAGCACCAGCAGTCCCACCCGCTCCGGCACCCGCTCCGGCACCCGCTCCGGCACCGCTACTGCCAGCACTACCGCTAGCTCCAGCAGCAGCACCCGCTGCGAACGCAGGGGTCGCTACCATGCAAACCGCAGCTAACAAGGCAGCAATTGCACTTTTTTTCATAAACACTCCTTTTTACACGTGTATGCTAAGAGCATACTCAATAGTAGAGCAAAAAAGCTTGCTCTACTAGTGAATATTCTTTGAACACTGAAAAGATAAGTGATTGATGGGTAATGAAGTCGTTGGGCAGTGGCATTATTAATTATCATTCCGTAGCCCGGATGAAGCGCAGCGTAATCCAGGAGTATTACCTAAACAACCAATAATCCCCGGCATCCACTTCACTCCTACTAGGCTGCATAAACACAAATCACCGTAGCCCGGGTGGAAGGAAATGGAACCCGGGAGCTTCTTATATAGACTCACACATTCTATGTATCTTGCATTCAAAATTCATACATATTCAATAAACATTCCGACCGACAAAACCTTTAAAAATAGTTAAAAATATAATTTTTATATCCAAAAAAATTGACCAATTGCGAATATATTCCAAATCATACTCAACACGCTTTTCCATTTTTTCAACTGTATCCGTCTCTCCTCGCCAACCATTAATTTGAGCCCATCCTGTAATACCTGGTTTAACCATATGTCGCAGCATATATCCATTAATTACTTTTCGATATATTTCATTATGAGCAACCGCATGAGGACGAGGACCAACAATTGACATACTCCCTTGAATTACATTAAAAAATTGAGGTAATTCATCTAGAGATGTCCGTCTTAGGAAACCTCCAATTGGAGTTAACCGACTATCTCCAGCCTTCGCTTGAGTAACAATATTGCCATCTTCCATAACAGTCATACTGCGGAACTTCCAAACTTTAATAGGCTTACCCTGAATCCCATAGCGAGTTTGTTTAAAGAATATAGGCCCTTTAGAACTTAATTTAATGGCAAGAGCTATAGCAATCATAGGGATTGCTATAATTAACAATATGACTCCGGCGACAATCAAATCAAAAATTCTTTTTAAGATACGGTTTGTCCCATTTAAGGGTGTTGAGTAAATATTGACAACTGGTAACCCATCAACATTATCCACTCTAGAGTTCAGCAACTCAAATGTGAATATATCTGGGACATACAAAACAGTACAAGCAGTATCAGCTAAATCTTTTAAAAGATTACTAATACAGTTTTGATGAGTAACTGGTAGGGCAATATAGACACGTTCGAACTTCTTCGCACGAGCATCATCAATTAACTGTTCCAAATCATAAACATCTCCAAGCGATGCTTTATTACTATATACATTTAAATTGTCATCATAGAAATATTCTATTTTTAATCCCATCCAAGGATTACTTCGAATTCGTTCAGCTAGTTCGCCAGCTAATTCTCCCGTACCAACAATAGCCACATGTCGAATATTATGACCATTTATACGAAAAGAGCGTAATAATTTACGAATTATGTATCTGTAAACAAGCAACACGAGCCAAGTCGTTACAAACCAAGATACTTGATGCCGACGACCATAGAATAAGTTGTGATCTAAAACAGTTACAATACTAACACTTATAAAAGCACTTAAAAACCAAATAATAGTGACTTGCCATGCTTCAGAGAGGAAAGGAGTTGTTCTCCATGACACATAAAAATGTTGGAATTCAGATATTAAATAAAAAATCAATATAGTTCCAATACCAAGCAAATACATAGATATAGGAAGATGATTATATTCAAGAGCTATTCCTAATGTGGAGGATAGAATAACTACAAAATCTATCAACCGAGTGATAACGCCTATATTAGCACGCCAATTATAAATTAACTTATTCATATTCCTCTAAATATCATAACTTTTATTAAAATAATCATATTGAGTACACCATATTGTTTACGCAACAAATCTAATATAGCCAGTGTTTGCCACGGAAACCACAGGAACATTCCCGTCATTCAAGGCTTTCGAGGACTACTTTACTTAAGTAGTTTTCATCCATCGCAAAACGCATTTTTTACGCTGAATGCCACCTTTCACACTCGTTTCTTGCTTTAAGAAGTTAAAACAAGCCTGCCAGATCCTCGATAATTCTTCGGCTCGATCGTCCACTCTAATGCGACATTTATCTTCTCTAAAGCCCACGTCCAATTGCCAGTGCATTGAATCCACTAACCCATGACTTTTGCTCGCATTATGTAGCTCTTCTACACTCAACTTTCTTGAGCTGATGGAGTAGCCTACCGATACATCATTCTCTGTGGCATGCTCGCTTTCTTGTCTTACGTTGACCATAATACCCATGCATTTAATTTCAGCCATTCGTAGTACTCAAAATCACTTAGTACACTCAAATCTTCATTGACCAACGCACATCGAATCTCTAATCGACCATGCTTTTATTCTGATTTAAATAACTATCAGCATCAAACTTGCTCAACATCGAGGGGAGATAATAATCATTAAAAGCTTGCTCTAAACTTCCTTGATTTCCCTTCACGGCAAATAAGTAATCCGCGCTTTTATCCACGATTTTCTGCGCTATTTTACGTTGGCAACCCTTCGCATCAATCGTGATTAAAAATCCTGTAATATCTAACATTTCCAGTAACTTAGGTATCTCAGTGATCTCGTTGGTTTTCTCGTTCACTTTGGATTGAACTAAGCAAACACCATTCGCTGTCGCAAACACATTAACCATATGGATTGTTTGATGGCCTTTGGCTTTGTTGTAAGACCCTCGCATGGTCTTTCCATCAACGGCAACAACCTCGCCTTTCGTTAGCTCATGACAGCCTTTCATCCAATCAATAAACGCCGATTGGAACTCTTTCGGATTGAGTAAACCCACCACTCTCGCCACTGTATCGGCCGATGGAATACCCGCTGAGGAATCGCCATAATGATTGAGAAAACCTCGTCTCATTTCACCAAAATCAACGATACCTTCCCATGCCTCTTGCCTCGATAAAACACCACAAACCGTCAGTAAAATAATATCTGATAATTTATGGGTCACTTTGCCCGTTTGTCAGTAATCGGTTAACGCAGAAAAATGCATAAATGGGTTCGCTAAGCTGGTCATAAGATGGCTCCGTTTTGAGTACGACACCATTAGAAAACAATGAAAATGATCTACAAATTAATCCTTTATCAATGTAAAAACATGAGAGCGCAGTCAATAACAATCGAGATAATATAGAGAATTCTGTTCTTAGCTCAACCCTTTAAAATCAAGGATATTCATGCGGTTTCCCTGCGAATCCAATGCTACGAGAACCATATCCTGCCAGGTGATTTGAAAATAGTTGAGTGATCGAAACTGCTTTGGGAAAGCATTTTGAGATAACGGCCATAAACGACTGCCATTTTTCCCACTCATAATTACAGAAAAAGTCATTAAATATGCCTCAAATTTTGTTGATAACTCGAGTTAGAGCCTTACGCCAATTTGCAATTTCAACGTGATAATTTTCAAAACTTAACTGACAATCTAATACAGAATATTGTGGACGCTGCGCAGCCACAGGGTATTCATCTGTATTAATCACCCTTAATTGAGGAATATTATCAATAATACCTTGTCGCTTAGCTTCATCAAAAATGGCCCTAGCAAAACCATGCCAACTGGTAATTTGATCGCCACAATAGTGGTAAAGTCCCCAAAGTTTCTGACCAAACTGAACTTGCATAACCATCTTAAGGATGACGTCAGCTAAGTCACCTGCATAAGTTGGGCATCCATACTGGTCACCGACAATTTTTAAAACAGGATGAAAATTAGCTAGCCTCAACATTGTTTTTACAAAATTATTACCATATTCACTGAAGACCCAAGCAGTGCGAATAATAATATGTTCACTCAAAGTAGACTGTACAATCTGCTCTCCTACTAGTTTAGTACTTCCATAAACGCTCTGAGGATTAGTCTGATCCGAAACCTTGTATGGGACAGTTGCTGTTCCATCAAACACATAATCCGTAGATATGTGAATAAGTGGAATAGCAGCGGTTTGACACGATTCAGCTAAATATCCTGGAGCTGTAGCATTTACTAAATAAGCATTTTCTTGATCGCTTTCAGCTTTATCAACAGCTGTATAAGCTGCTGCATTTATGACGATATCAGGTTGAAATATTTTAAAATAAGTGGCTATCGCTGACCTGTCGGTAATATCTAAGTTACTTTGATCTGGCGCTTGCCATTCATAATCAGTGTACTGCAAGCGATCTTGTAAACATCGCCCTAATTGCCCATTACCACCAGTCACCAATACTTTCATAAGTTACAGAACTCTTTAAACGAAGGAGCTAATAAATCTTTCTCTGAGAGGTTTAAATTCTCATGAAAAGGCCAATCAATCGAAATATCAGGATCATTCCAAGCAATTGAACCTTCATCCGAAGGATCATAATAATCAGTACACTTATATTCAAAATCAGCTGTATCAGATAGCACCACAAAACCATGGGCAAAACTAGGCGGCACCCAAAACTGCTTTTTATTTTCTTCAGATAAAATCACGCCTTCCCACTGACCAAATGTTTTTGATTCTGGGCGAATATCAACAGCGACATCAAATACTTCCCCCCGAACCACTCGAACTAACTTCCCTTGAGGCTTTGTTTTTTGAAAATGCAAACCTCGTAAAACCCCCTTAGTTGAGCGCGAATGATTATCTTGAACAAACGGCAACATAATTCCTGCCTCTTCAGCGTATCGTTTTGCCTGAAATGTCTCTAAAAAGAAACCACGATGATCACCAAACACTTTAGGTTCGATAATGACACAGCCTGATAACTTCGTTTCAATTACATTCATTATTTATAACCATCTAATACTTTAAGTAAATATTGCCCATATCCTGTCTTACTAAATTGATTCGCTCTTTGTTCAAGCTGCCTTTGAGTTATCCAACTTTTACGGTACGCAATCTCTTCTAAGCAAGCGACTTTAAGCCCTTGGCGTTTTTCAACAGTCTGAACAAAATCACCAGCGGCAAGCAATGAATCATGAGTGCCAGTATCCAACCATGCAAAGCCGCGACCTAGTAATTCCACGTTTAAAGCACCACGCTCGAGATATATATTATTCACATCCGTGATTTCTAACTCATCCCGGACGGATGGTTTGATTTGACGAGCTATATCGACAACATTATTATCGTAAAAATATAGTCCTGTAACTGCATATGGCGATTTAGCTTCAGCTGGCTTTTCTTCTATGCTGAGCGCTTTACCTCTCTGGTCAAATTCGACGACGCCAAAACGTTCAGGGTCATTAACATGATACCCAAAAATAGTCGCCCCCTCGCTACGGTGCACAGCATTATCAAGCTTATCTGAAAAATGCTGCCCATAAAAAATATTGTCCCCTAAGACAAGGCACACATTATCTTGGCCGATAAATTCCGCCCCAATCGTAAAAGCTTGAGCTAAACCCTCAGGCTTCGGTTGTGTAGCATAGCTAATTTGCACACCGAATTGAGAGCCGTCGCCTAAAAGGCGCTGAAAGCTCGATAAATCATCCGGAGTTGATATAATAAGGGTCTCGCGAATTCCACTAAGCATCAACACAGAAAGCGGATAATAGATCATTGGCTTGTCGTAGATAGGGAGTAACTGTTTGGAAACGCCCATCGTAATAGGGTGCAGGCGAGTTCCTGAACCGCCAGCTAAAATAATACCTTTATAATTAGGCATGGTGTTCTCCTATGCGAGCCAACTTATATTCCCCAGACAGAACTCGCTGCCACCATTGCTTATTATCGAGATACCATTGCACTGTCTTACGAAGACCTGACTCAAACGTCTCTTGTGGGATCCACCCTAACTCACTGGCTATTTTTGAAGGATCAATCGCATAACGAATATCATGGCCGGGCCTATCCGCAACAAAAGTAATCAGATCTTTATAGTTCTTCAAGCCTTTAGGCTTTTCAGGAACCAACTCTTCTAATAACTTACAAATTGCATGAACAACTTCGATATTTTGCTTTTCGTTATGTCCACCAATATTATAGGTTTGTCCAACTTTTCCCTCTGTTGCAACCTTATATAAAGCACGAGCATGATCTTCAACGAAAAGCCAATCACGAATTTGTTTGCCTTGTCCATAAATAGGTAAAGGCTTACCAGCCAAAGCGTTAAGAATAATATGTGGAATTAATTTCTCAGGGAAATGATAAGGGCCATAATTATTAGAGCAATTCGTCACGATAACAGGCAAACCATAAGTTCGCCCCCAAGCCCTAACCAAATGATCGGAGCTTGCTTTACTCGCAGAATACGGAGAACTTGGCGCATAAGAAGTTTGTTCGGTAAAATAATCATCCGGTCCATCTAAATCACCGTATACCTCATCGGTTGAAATATGATGGAATCGAAACACCGACTGGCGATCTGATGGAAGACTCGACCAATACTCTCGAGCGACTTCCAAAAGCTGATAAGTACCAACGATATTAGTTTGAATAAACTCCCCCGGCCCCTCAATAGAGCGATCAACGTGACTTTCCGCTGCTAGGTGCATAACAATATCAGGTTGGAAAGCCCTAAAAATATCTTTCAACTGCTTACCATCGCATATATCTACACGAGCAAAAGAGTATCGCTCTGAGCGCTGCGAATCAGGAATAGATTCCAAATTACCCGCATAAGTCAATTTATCAATATTAAAAACAGAGTGCTCTGTCTGTTCAAGAATAAGGCGAACAACAGCACTTCCGATAAATCCTGCACCACCTGTAACTAAAAATTTCACTGAAACCTCTTAACGTTCTTTTTGTGACCAATATGCTTTATGCATACTTAACTTGGGCCGAAGTGATTTGGGGAGCCTTTTATAATTTTTACCCAATTTATAACCGAGAATTTTACAAAAATTAGTAATACAAGCTCGAGGAATCCACATAGGCGCATGTTTAAGCAAATATTTAAATTCCGAAATTAAAAAACGCTTTCCTTCGCCCCCTGCCCCACCAAATTTCTCTTGAATCCAAGACTCAGTGCTATGGAAAACACCTATATCGAAATAACGTTTAAATTCTTGCCAGGGAGTATAATTATGGGAATGCTTAACGCAAGCATCTGCTTCGTACGCGATCTTATAACCAGATAGGATCATATGAGCAGCTAAATACATATCTTCTGATAAAATCACATCTTCAGGAAATCCCCCTAAGAATTTAAATACAGAAGAACGATATGCGGTAAAGGAATTTGATACAAATGCCGCTTTAATTCCGTAAACAGCGATATCATTTTTTCCCATAACTCGGCTTTGATCTGGATAATTAAAAAACCTAGCATGTGCAGCTATGGGGTTAGCATTATCATGTGGAATTTGCCGACCACATACAGCCCCTATGTCCTGATCATCAAATTTCTTTATCATAGAATATAGAGAACTAGTATTACTCAAGAATGCATCTTGAGTTAAAAACACAATAACATCTACTTCCCCAACTAAGTCAACAGCTATATTCCGAGTTCCTCCATGATTGAAATCCCTAGAAGGAATTATTGATATATCTAGCCCGGCCTCTTTAGCTATATCAATAGTGTTATCTCTTGAAGAAGAATCAATGATATACACTTGGGAACAAGAAGGAAATATTGTCTGTTTTGTTAATGTGCAAATAGAATTAGATAAAAACTGACCTGCATTATATGTAGGTATAATAATAGCAAATTTCATAAATTTATAATTTTTCAACCCTTGATTAATATAAAAATATTATCAACTCTTATCAAAAACTTTTGAAACACCACTAAATTCACTAGCTTGAAAATATTTTTGAGCATTTGAAAATCTATATTTAAACCCAAATAGCATATAAGCAAAAACAATCTGAGAGACAGTATTTAAATTGAAAAAATTATTAGTGAAAAGTAGAAGAATTGTAATATTTGAAAAAACAACGACGGTTATTAAGTTATTTAAATTCTTTGCACTGCAAATTATCATATTATATATCCAGCCTAATAGAAAATTAAATACAATCACCCCCGATATTCCAAATGACTTATAAATGCCTAAAAAACCGGTTGCGACATTAAATGCGCCAGAGATTTGCCAATCGTTGTCAAATTTATTACTATCAATTTTGAAAAAAAACATTCTAATAAAGCTTGGAAGTAGTCCCTTCAAGAAAGACAGATCATATGAACAAGTATGTATCATACTTATACCATTTATGAAATTTGCAATTGGTGTGGTTACATAAATATATACCCATCCGAACCCTGTAGGGAGCCAATTTGGATATGGTACATTAAAATGAGATAATGAAAGGAATAACTCTCGTCCAGTTCGAATATCTCCTATGAAACCAAATACTAGCAATAACAAAAAACCATAAATTATAAATTTCAATACAATTTTATTATTTCTTCTTAAAAAAAACATTAAAATAACGATTTGGAGAAAAGAAACAATTATCATTTTCCGAGTAACAACTAAAGCAAATAGGAGAAAAATAAAAAAAACCCAGACTAAAGCACTTTTATGTTTTGTTACATAAAAAATAAGAAACCAAGTTAATGAGAGCAATGCACCAAAGCTCATTAACATACCATGCAAACCATGTATACCAAAAGTAAATTGAGATAAGTTTGCACCACGCACCATAGACAAAAGTGGAATATAACCAGAATAAGCTATTTCTAATATAAGTGATATAAAAAAAACAAATGACAACATCTTTGTTTTTCTTTGTAATTTATCGATATTTATCACAATATTTTTTCTCAACTTTATTTTTTTTGTTTTATTCAACATTAATAAAGAAGATAAATAACCAATGAAAAAAGTTAGCGGGATAAGTAAACCTGCGAAATATACATCTTCGCCATTCACTTTACCCAATAAATCAGACAAGTGAAATGCATATAATATTGAAACACTTCCCCAAACAATAAAGTTTAAACTTAGCAATGATGTTGTATTAATTGTAAAATAAATATATTTCATTTTAAACCATAAAGTAGTTTATAGAACCCCTTGGGTAGAAAATAAAAAATTTTAATCAAAATATTTAAAATTATTTTTTTCGTACTACTTATATTAAACTCATTGATAATTAAGCAACAATTTTCAAATTTATCACAAATCAAATTTGCATTAACTAATTTGACAATGAAACGTTCCAAAAGAGTCTTATTAGAAATAATATAATTTTCATTTTTTTTAAAAATTATAGTTAAAGCTCGTAGTCTAGCTATATGATCTGCCGATATAGAATTGGATAATGTAAGTGAATCATATAACAGCTCCTTAATACACAAAAATTCATGTTCTCTAGATAACCTTAAAAATAAATCCCAATCTTGAAAACGAGGCAGTTCTTTATCAAAGCCATCAATTTTTATAAAAAACTCCCGTTTCATGATTACTGACGGAGTATCAACAAAGTTTTGATACAGTAAGTCATCAAAAATATAACCATTTTTAACAAAAGATGGCTGAGTAGTCCAGCTACGTTTCTTCTGCTTTCTATATTGACAATAAATAATTTTATCAGGGTTACTAATAACTACTGGCATTTGTCTTTCTAACTTATTCCTATACCAGATCACGTCACTATCAATAAATGCTATATAGTTGCCCGAAGAATATTTGAAGCCAATATTCCTTGACTCTGCCCCTCCTCTGTTTTCCAAATTTTTAACATATTTTATGTTAGTATTTTCTAGAGAAAGAACATATTCCTGAGTTGCATCTGTTGATGCATCATCAACTATGACTAGTTCAATATCACCTTCTTTCCAAGTCTGATTAAAAACACTATCTATAGCGCGCTTCAGATATTCAACTCTATTATAAGTAGGCATAATAACTGATAGTTTCATACATTATATACCCATATCAAATGTCTCACCAAGATTACCAGATAATCCATCTATAACAGCCTTTTTAAATATTTCATAGCGAGATTTATTACTACAATTCCGATAAAAAAATAGAAAAAATAAAAATACAGCCTTATTTATACTATAACTATATCTGTTATTAACAATACTTTGCTCAAAGTAAACTCTATTCCTAACACTATAATAAACCCGGAAATCAGAACCATTATTAAGATATGTATAAAAAGGGCTACTAATTTTTTTTAAGTTCCAAGATATATCTATATCTTCTATTTGACTGTCCAAAACAAGATAAATATTAGGTATTCTATAACTCCATTCATAATCATCTGCATAAACAAAAAATAATTCATTTGGAAGTCCAATTTTTTTTATCAATTGCTTATGAAAAAACATACCTCCATAGGGTGCTACCAGCACCTTTCCCGAATTAATTCCACAATCTTTTCTATAAGCTACTTTTATAAACTTCTTCTTAATAAATTTTATAATCTTAAAAGGGATATCTAAAATATGAAACCCCAAAAAACTATTTTTCATTCCTAAAATATAGCTAGGATTATTTTTAATAATGGCCTCCTTATAAATTGTTCGATCAGAACGATATGACAATAATGCTAGCTGTTCCTCTTTATTATCTATATCTACCAATTTAGTCCATTCATCTACTAATTTAGAAACGGCATTATGTTTTAGTTTATTATCATCATCCAACAGATAAATATAATCGCATTTCTGTTCTAGAGCCCTCTGAAGCCCAATTTTGTATCCTCCAGCAGAACCAAAATTTTTATCAAGATAGATGACTTGTAACACTTTAGAATATTTCTGTTCAAATAATACTAACTGCTCTTTACTCTCAGAAGTTGAATTATTATCAACCACAATAATAGTTGAAATCTCGTTTTCTATACAACTTTTAATTACTTGCTTTAAAAGACCAAAGCGATTTGAATATGTGACAATTACTGCACACACATTAAACTTGTTATATAACAACCTAAAATACCTTTTTTATAAACTGCTGAAACGTAGAATTCGCCATTTCTGATGCTTTGTTTTTAGCACTTATAACAGACTCCTTTAATTTGTTTCTAGAATCAAATTTATCTTGTATAGCAACTAATGTTTTTGAAAGAACATTTTTATTATCTAACATAGTCAATAGATCTTGACAGCAATAACCAAGATCTAATAATTCTAGTGTATTTGCCATTTTATGTTCATATGATAAAGAGAAAAATGGTATTTGGTTATTGATTGCAAAAATAATTGAATGATATCGAGCACCAACCACAAATTTAGAATTTCTCATAATACATTGCTGAATATCAGAAGAATAATCTGTATTTATCACACTAACTAGCTCTGGACAAATTGATTGTTTTTTTAGTGATTCAAAGTAGTTTGTATCATTTTCAAATCCAAATAACTGTGGTAATAACAATACATTTATCTTTTTATCTAAGAACTCATTTAAAATAGATAAATATAAATTATCTAACTGGCCCTTTTTATAGCGTTTGAAATAAGGATGCCATCTAGTTAACTCATTCGGGACAAACACTATATAATCTTCATTATATAAATATGTTAATTCATCAGGAAGAGTTATACATGGTACAGCTAAAAATGCTGTATCGATTGCTTTAGTATATTGAATTTTTAATTCATCAGCAAAGCGCTGACTTTTGGCATCCCTTAAAGATAAAAAATTTGCATTTTTTAAGACAAATTTACTATATCGCCTAAATACAACATTAGCAGGTAAAGGGCCAAAGGAAATGGAATATATAGCTAGCTTCTTGCGTAACTTAATAGCAACATATAGTCTCCATAAATAACGCCATCTTTTGTAAGGGCCTATATTAACCCCTCCAGGAGCACTAATAATTAACTGAGAATTATTTATTAGCTCGAACTCTTTATTTAATCCTGGAGTTAACTTACATATAACTTTAACGAGAGAAAAGGGTAATATAAAAGATAAAAAAATAAATATTTTTTCCAATTTTGTTAGAACATCTATTTTATTATGCTTAATTTGTTTATTTTCAAAATCAAAATATTCATCTTCCTTAACATAGACGGAGTTATATAAGATTTCGATATCATCAATATGATACTTAGTGCTATACAATTTATTTACTAATGCTCTACCAGCTGACTCGTCACCGTGATTAAGCGTATGTTGATTTAAAAGTAATACTCTCATTAGTTCCCTATTTCACAATTTTTTTAATTCTAGCAAGTTGTTTATCACCTACTGCATGTTTTACAATACTTTTCATGCTTCCTTTAAAATTCCTTTCTATTTGTCTTATCTGCTTTTCTGCTAATTGCTCATTAACATCGTCAGTGAATACTTCAAATAAAATTGGTTTTTCACTTACGTCAGGAGTGATAAATTTTTCAAAGACATCATTAAATTCATCCTTATTAGATGCTGTAATATAGTCAAATCCTAGGTTAATGGCATAATCCTTAATCAAGTTCGGAGATTTATTTCCAAAATGCCCTGCACCAGCCACATATAAATCTGTTTCATCGCCAAACTGGACAGCTGGATTATTCTTTATTTTAAACTCTATTCCCATGCCATTATTAATAATCAATATCCTCAAGTTGTTAGATAAATATCTATTACCTATTGCATTCATGTCATAAAAAAAAGCTAGGTCACCAAAGATACCAAAATAAATCTTATTTTTATCATATAGAGATGCCCCAAGAAGAGCAGAAACTCCACCATCTATGCCAAAACCACCGACATTAGAATTACAGTTAATAGTTCGATCAACATCAAAATAATTCCAAGAAGTTAAAGAATTTAATATACCAAAATGAATATTAGAATTTTTTGGTATTTTTGGTGATAATTGCTCTGCAACCCATAAATTTGAAAACACTAAATTAGGCATTTTTTTATATAAGTCACTTACAGTATCTTGCCATAAATTATAGTAAGTTAAGTTTTTACCACTTTCACTTGTATATTTTTTAAAAAAGGAAAACTCTGACATCTCAAATATATACTTTAGTTTTTTAAATGTATCACGTATTTCCCCATCCTCGTTAATTCGCCATACTTGACAGCGAGATACAAAAGGATGATAAAAGCCAGAGATTTCACCAATATGAATTAGAAGTTCTGGTAGTAAATGAGAATTATTCATTTCAAATTGAGTTAGAGGTAGTAAATATTTTACTCCATAATTTCCTCTATACCCACTAGTGTGATCGCAAAAAACGACGGCATTATTAGACTCACAGAATCTATCTATGATATTATTTTCATCTTCTGTAAAAAGCTTATGTGACCCTATGAAGATCCCTATTTTATTAGCTGATAATGTTGGAAATTTATCCTCAGTAGTGAACCTATAAATTGGCTCAATATCTGGTAATTTTTTTGTAGTATAACTTCTAGTATATACCGTTGTTAAATTTATATGGACAGGCCCCCCTCCATTACGATACAACTCTAAAATAGCTTGGTTAGTTTTAATTCGGCACTCCCAGATGTCATTTCTATCTTTTACTGTTGGTAGATGAACTGATAATTTAGCAACATCTTTTGGCATCGAAGTTCTATCAATAACTTGGTCTTCGTGATGCCCATATAATGCTCTATCTCGAGTAGATGTAATAGCTAAAATAGGTAGTTTTCGATAAAATGCTTCTGTCAAACCTGGAAGGTAATTTCTTGAAGCAGTAGCGCCGGTACAACTTAAAACAACAGGGTTGTTACTTTCTGCTGCTAAACCGCAGGCCATATATGCAGCGGACCTTTCATCCACCGCAGAATAAATTTTGAAGAATGGGTCAATTTGAAGACAGCGAACAAGAGCTACATTCGTTGTCCCTGGAGAAGCTATAATTTGTTTTATATTGTGTTTTTTGAGCAACGCAACCACAACTTGTGCATTTTTTTCATCTGTATATAATTGTCTCATATCATTACCATAATATTAACGTTGATCATTTTAATGAATAACCACCATCACATACTATAGTGTGGCCAACTATAAAATTCGTTGCATCATTCATTAAAAAGACAGCCAGTTCAGCAATCTCTTCCGGGAGAGCGACTCTTTTTAGAGGATTGTTAGGGCAGTAAGTATTTTTATCTCCCGAGTAAAATTGAGTATTTACTGCTGAAGTAGCTGTAATCCCGGGAGCAATTCCATTTATAATTATACCTTTCGGCGCTAATTTCATTCCTAGGCCTTGAGTTAATCCGACTATATCCCATTTAGTCATGCGATAGGGATATAATGCTCCTACAAATCCTCCTTGAGAGGAAATATTTATAACTTTTTTTATATTATTCTTATCATTATTTTTTTCCCAATAATGACATAAATTCTGAGTTAAAAAAAATAGTCCTTTTAAATTTATTGAATAAATCTCATTCCATATATCTTCTGTAACATTTGGATAAGTAACACCATTAACCACCCCCGCATTATTAATTAAGATATCTATATCTTTGCCATTTAATAATTCCTTGCAGGTGGCTAGTCTACTTTCCACTTTAGAAATATCTGAAACATCCCAATTAATATATTTTAATAGAGGGCTATTTATCTTATTAGAAGCTGTTCTTAGGGATTCTTCATTTCTTCCTGTAATTATAACTTGAGCCCCTTCTGATATACATTTCTGTGCGATACTAAACCCTATCCCAGAACTGCCCCCTGTAATTAATATTTTTTTTCCTTTTAACAAACCACCATAATTAATCTGCGAGATATTAACAGTTGAGTATCCACCGTACTTAATTACTTTAAACAAATTATATATTGTTATATATAATCTAAAAGATATTTTTTTTAATTTTTTTAGAATTCGATGCATATGTTCAACTCTTTTTGAATTTATTAATAAAGTAAGATGTTTTTATTTTAACCATCTCTCTCTCAACATTATTGAGACCTATAAAATACATAGATATTAAAACTGATACAACACTGCTTACAAAAACCAATATCGATGATAACACCTTATTATTGAATGATAGGTAAAATATAATTGGTAAAATTGATGAAAAAACCATTACTAATATGGTTGGTTTAATTACATTTATCAAATAACTTCTAACTGAAAGATTAATTAATTTTTCTACAATCACTAAGCGAATGACGAACATAATAAGATTAGCTAATATAGCGATAATAAATACAATATATGCTTTGAAACCTAAAACTAGAAATCCCCATGAACATGGTAGAATTAAAAAATTAACCGTTCCCATTGTTAATTCATATAGTCTCATTCGCCCAGGAGCTCTAGCGGCAGAAATTAGCGGTAAACAAGTAGAGTTAATTAACGTTTCAATAAGCACCAATCGGGTAAATAAGAGTGTGTTTTCTGGAACAATATTAAGCCATATTTTTAATATAGTATTTAACTCAATGAAAAGAGGTAGAAAAAAAAACCACATTAAGAAAAAAGTTCCCTTAGAACCTAAAAAAATCAGGTCAAACATTTCATCATATTTTTTAAATGCATATGATTTTATAATTGCCGGATATAACCCCATATTGAAATTATTCGAAAACATATTAACTTGATTAGCTACACTCATCGCAATACCTCTAGCTGCTACAGTTACGGGGTCAAATCTTTGATTGAGTAAGATGGTGAGCCCTTGTCTACGAATAACCACACTAATTTGGCCAAATAAGGTCCAACTTGTAAAGTTTGTTATTTGTTTTAATAAGTCCACATCCCAGTAAATTATTTTAAGTTGACATTCGTCATATTTAATAAAACAGGTAACTATATATATAAATGCTACAATTATTGAAATAACAAAGAGTAATAAAGAATATAATATTAATTTATCTAATATAATAAAAGGCAAAATAATTACGACTATAAGTTTTAAACAAACTTCAACAATAGATGTATATGCATAGATTTGCATATCTTCATGAGCAATAATAATCGCCATAAATGGGGTCGAAAGCAATGAGGAAAAAAATGTAAAGGTAGCAAAATGATATACCCAAACCGCTGCCTTAACTCGATCACTTGGGATATTTAAATGATTGCTTACAAACCACAAACCGATAGTTTCAAGTAATGCTACGGCTATAATAGCAATAACTATATATATAAGTAAATTTACAGAAAATGTACTATTTATTTTTGTATTATTTTTTGTACCTAATGCAAAAGAAAAAAAACGCTGCGTGGCTGAGATCATTGTGCCTTGCAAAAAAGAAAACAATGCAACGACTCCAGAAATAACCGTATATATTCCATAATCTTCAACATTTAATACATTTAAAAGAATTCTAATACTATATAAATTAACAATTACAATAAGTATTTGCCTTATATATAGCATCAAAGTATTTTTTAGTACCTTTGATTTCCCCAAAATTAAAATTCTCTTTTCATTATATTATTGGTACTCTTACTAAAGAATATTAATAATATCGACATGGAAAAAATTATTATATATCTCTATAGGTTTTATTCTAAAAAATGGGCTGAATACTAACTTAAAGTTAGTAGTATAGTTTTAATCCGATTTATTAGAAATAAATAAAATATAACAAATCCCTACAATTAACCCAATTATAATGGATATTATTACTATTATTAAATAATTAGGCTTATAAGCATACTCAGGAATTATTCCTGGATCTATAGTTTTAAACGCATATTCTTTTCTAACATTTGCCAGCATCAACGTCTTTGTTTGTTGCTCAATTAACTGATAAAGCATTGTTCTATTTTCTGCTAAACTAGTTTTATTTAGCTGATCATTAAGATAGTGGATACTATTTTGCGCATTCATCATGTCCTGTTGGCGCATCTCTTCATTCAAATCAGCAATGAGCCAAGTTCCCCATTGCTGGGCTATATTAGGTGAATAATAATCTACACTGACTGTTGTCATGTTTGTCTTGGTATCAGTATTCACAGCTAATATTTTTTTAAGAAAATATTTTATAGCTTCTAATAGAGTTGGTTTTAAACTTTTACCATCATCAATCAGCCATTGCTTAGTTTTAGAATTATATAAACTTGAATCGTACTTAAGGTGTTCAGTTTTTTTATCCCAGCCTTTGGTGGCCATCAGTTCTGCTAATAGATGATGGCGAGTGATAAAGTCTCCGATAAATTTACGCGATTGTAAAACTTGCAAAGCTAAAGTAGTTTTGTTGCTCCCACTGTTTAAATTAATCCCAGCCAATGAAGCTAAACCACCAAATTGGCTAGCTAATCCAGCCATCTGCCCTGCTTCATTATTGTCTGCCGGAGCAATCAGCACACTAGACTGGTAAACATTTGGTTGTAAAAATGCATAAATTCCCCCAGCGAGGCCAAATACAATGGCACAAGCAATAATCCACCATTTGCCTTTCCAAATGACTGAAAATAGTTCTCTTAAGTCGATTTCATCATCACTATGTTGAGGCATCGGATAGTAATATGGAGGCGGGGGATATTGAGGAGTTTGTTGTTGATTCTGTGTTTCGGTCATTGGTATGTCACTGTTTTAAGGGGAACCTGGATTCAACGTTGTTTCATTCAGGCTACACTAAGAAGAAAAAGATCCCGGGTTCCGCTGCGCTTTTCCCGGGCTACAAAGCGTTAGGTGATATTAGTTCACAGCTTTCCAAGCAATGCCCATTTGATACAAAATCCGTGTGGCAGTACTTAAGGTACTCAAGCCATCCAGATAATCTGTATCAATTGGTACAACGATGGTATCCCCTGACTCAAGCGGGTGACTGGAGCGCATAAACCAATAGGATTGATTCGGCAGCATCACTGAGCCATTGGCTCGAATCACATAAACCCGCTCATCATCGGCTTGTTTTTTCTCACCACCGGCCATATCAATATACTGTTGTACCGATTTACTCGGGTTAAAGGTAAAATTGCTCGGCATCTGCACTTGTCCCATGACTGAAATGGTATTGCGTCGTGGTGGAATATATAACTTGTCACCATTTTCCAGCATAACATCACTATCTTCACGCCCGCGTAATATCTGTGGCAGATTGATCACCAAACGCCCAATAGCAGAAGTTGAATTGAGATCATTAACCACTTTAAGTGCTTCCGTCGGGCTAGTTGTATACTGAGCATCAGTGGTCTGCCGACGTAGTGCTAAAGACGCAATTTCTTGGCGCAAATTAGCCGCTAACATCTTCATATGTTGCTGCTCTTGGGCGCGTAATACTGCACGGCTAAAAACCGCTCCCTGAGGGTAAGCATATTGCGTTAAGCCCCCAGCTCGCGCCACTAAGTCGGCAATGGTTTCACCTTGACCAATCGTATACGTCCCCGGATGCCTGACTTCGCCCTGAATTTGCACCGTATTATCAATGGTCCAATTCGTTTTACGCTGAATATCAATACTATCTTTGGACTGCAGCGCAAAATTACTCCCTGTGCCATTCATAATTTTAGCCAGATCAAATCGTGCATGATTCAGCGATACCTTACCGGGCATCACGACAGCGCGAGTTAATTCGGCCTGATCTTTTGCAGCCGACTCTAGCAACCCACCCGCTGCGGCGATGGCATCACGTGCCGTTGCTCCTTCTACTAATGGATAGGTGCCAGGATAGGGTACCGAACCAGAAATCTCATAAAGCTGAACCGCGTGCCCGTTAACAGCTTGTTCTCTTAGCCTTTGAATAATCGGTTTGAGTAATACTTGGCGAGAAAAAGGACCCGAATCTTGCTGGTCATCACCATTTGGCGTAAATAAGTTCGCTTGTGGACCATTATCTTTGACAAGTTGTACGCCCGTTGTTGGATCTATCTGATGCGTTTGATGATTTGATTGGTTCGAGCCATTTTGTTTATCTGAGGCAGCTGAGGCTTTCGTTTCTCGCCATGCCTTGGTGTTTAAATTATTTGAGAAGACAAAAATCTGGTCTCGATTATCCAATGTCAGATCTTGAGGGTTTTGTGCCCCCTTAAGCGCATCGCCTAAGTTAAACTGCAAAACTTTTATATGATGCTGGGCATCAATTTCTCGTACAACTAATGCGTATGACTGATCGGTATTTTCAAGTAGATCATCAGCCCCACTGGTAAACAGGTCGCTAATCCGCATCCCTTGATGAAACTCATAAGCGCCTTGGCGTGTAACCGCCCCACGAACAATCACCGCATTTTGTAGCTGGTCACTCACTTTTTTTAGCCGCACTTTGTCGCCAGGATGCAGTTTTAGATCTAACCCTTGAGCATTTTCTGCATTAGCGGTTAAAACGTGCACACCATCTTCAGCAAAGCGTTTAATCTCCACTTGTTGCAGATAAGCATCGGCTTTACTGCCGCCGGCACTTTTGATTAACTCGCCGAGTGTTTCACCGGCTTTGATTTCATAAACCGCCGGACGCCGGATCTGCCCACTTATACTTACCTCTGGGCCTTTCGCTTCAACAAAAACCGTATCCCCAGATTGCAAGCGAATATCGTGTTTTGTTTCACCTTTTAATAGCAGGTTATACAGATCAAGTCGGTCAATTATTTTATGGTTACGACGTACTATAATATGTCGCAGTGAGCCGGTTTTTCTAAAGCCGCCTGCGGCTATCAATGCCTGCGTCACAGTAGCTAAACTTGGAATATTATAGGCGCCCGGTTGATAGACATCCCCCGAAACATAAACCTGCATGGTACGCAATGAGCCAAGTGAAATTGCCGTATCCACACCAAGAATTTGCTTTTTAATGCGATTATTTAAGTTATTTTTTAATTCTCTAAAGGTTAAGCCCGCGACATGAATCGGTCCCAATTCAGGGAACTGAATGCTGCCATTACGCTGCACATCAAGCTGATAGCTGACGTTTTTGGCACCAAACAGTTGAATATCAATCTCATCGCCGGGGGCAATCAAATAGTTATTTGGGACAGGTAAGTCATCTACGGGTGTATAACTAGAGGGTTGGCCGGCAAATAGGTCATAACCAAAATCAATAAGCTGACCTGGCTTTTTTCTTTGAGCACTTTGCTTATGCGATGGTGAATTCACATTACGCGGTGTAATAGTTTGCGGATGTACGTCATCCGATGAACCAGAGCCACTGCCATCTCCCACCAGTGTACTCAAGTCAACCCCATACTCTTTGGCCAGTGTTTGTTGTTGGGATGGAGAAAGTTGCTTAAATTGTGCTATTTGTGCCGCTGAAAAATTCGCAGCATAAGAGGTTAAACTGAAAAAAACCGCAGATGCGGCAATAAAATATGCTTGTAGTTTTCTCATTCGCGACATAAACCTAAAAATTAATTAAAAACGAAAATCCCAACTTCCCCAGTAATTCCACTGGTCAACGCCGGCATCCGGGTTTTTGTTATAATCCCCCCCCAATCTGACGAGGCTATTGGCTAACGGCAGTTGAATCGATGCAGTCAGCTTATCTTTATCTTCTTCACTGGTATTCTGGTAACGCTGCAATTGCATTGTCCATTCCCAATCGTTGGGGGTTACCCACAGTAGCTTAACCGTTTTTGACTCGCCTACATCGGCATTATTCAATGCTAAATTATTATTCAGTCCAACCATCGTGGTCTTATTCAACATCCCCTGCTGCCATTGCGCTTTGCCATCGCTAGAGAGTGTTTTAGCTTCAAGTACCCAGCGCAGATATTGTTGCCCCACGTTAAACTGGCTTTGCCAACCATATACAACAGCCCCAATGGAGTGATCATCGGTCAATGTCGCGGCTTGCGCATAAATGCTTTGAGTTAGCGTATCACTGCCAAGGTTTAATTTTGGCAAGCTAATGCGGACATCCCCATGGTATTGATCGACCGAGCTATCACTGGAGTTAAGCCCGGTAAAATACCCCGTAAATCCATCTTTGGCATACCAACGCTGATAACCAAAGCCTAAGTCAAGCCAACTCACCGGGCTAAATTCAAAGCGGCTCGACCACTGCTTGGCATCATTATTCAGTGTTTCCAGATGACCAATAAACGTTTCCACATGCCAACTGCCAAGCACGGGCCAGTTATAGCCGTCGTATGCAAGGTCTATCCCTGGAATCGTCCCGCGAGTATGTCCCCACGCTAAGTTATAAATCCAAGTCGGCCCCCACCAGCGCTGGCGCGAACCGAACTCAATACTCGCATGATCCACATTAAAGGCGATATAGCTATTATCGAGGGTCAATTTATCCTGCTCATTTCCTGATTTATCAGGACGGCGCTCATAATTAGCCGCTAACCGAAACGCATAATGCGACGCTGTTAACTCATAGCTTGATTGCGTCTGCCAATGCGCAGTCATGGGAGCGGCAAAACTTGAATCATTACGTGGATCTTTCGCATAACCAATCTCAAACCGGCGATTGCCACGATCTGTTAATGCCCCTTGAATGGCATAATTTACATGAGCATAGGCTTGGGCTAGGACAGGAGAAAGTTGCGAGGCATCGATGCTATTTAACTGATCATAAATATGCGACCAACGCAGAGGGTAGGTATTGATAGGAGAGTTAATCAACCCGGCATCGGCTAAAACCTGAAGGTCAGAGCGAAGATAAGTGTTATTGGGTTCGAGCCAAGGCGATGACTTTGCGGCCAAGCTAACAGTCAGTGCCGAAAGGGCTAGTAACTGCAATCCAGCAGTCAGAGTGCCCCGCAAGAATTTATTCTTTTTCATATTTAAGAAGATTCCACAATCAATGTGATTGTCTTTAAGCTTTGTTCAAAGGGTCAATTTAGGCAAAGCTGAGGAATATAACCATTTATCCAAATGCGCTATAATAGCTACTACTCATCAGGCCAAAAGGTACGCTACCGCCCCTAGGTTATAGCTCCCAGAGTGCTCAGAAAAGCCGGCAAGAACCGCCGAATAGCCCATAATAGTTGTATACAAAGTTGATCTAGGTAAGAAAAACGACCTGAAGTACTGTAATACTTCAAATACCTATACAATAATTGACGAACATCTTACACAGTTACTAAAGTAAAGAAAAGTCTAAAAAAACTCTTTGAAAATGATTTAGTTGCTTAGTTCTAAGCCTTTCTCTCTATTCCTAATGAGGTGTCATATCAGTCCCAATTTAGGGTCATTTCCGTCACTTTAAGATTTTACTGGACTTGCATGTAACAATATTTAAAGAAATGTAAGTATAGTATTTATAGTTCAATCAAAAAAGAGCCAACTCACCCCAATTTACGATAAAAACACAGCAATCATGCCTCAGCAAGCCACCCGCTAACTCTGCCCTTCAATTGAATACCTTAGTACCGACGGAAGCTTCTGATTCTAAAGCGACATTGATAGAGAACGTGCTGATAACAAATACGGCTATCAATCACCTTCATCCGGGATGATTTCTGACATAAAATAGCGTTATCAATAATGAGCCTCATTAGCTGGCATGATGTGGCTGTTATTTCTATGTATAATTGCCAGGGCGGTATTTTTGCCCACTCACCTTAATAAAGAAGGACTGACTCATATGGCTCAATTTATCTACACCATGAACCGTGTCGGTAAAATCGTCCCACCTAAGCGGCACATTTTAAAAAATATTTCGTTAAGTTTTTTCCCTGGCGCCAAAATTGGTGTGCTTGGGCTTAATGGTGCCGGTAAATCGACTTTGCTACGGATCATGGCAGGGGTTGATACTGAATACGAAGGAGAAGCACGGGCAAACCCCGGCACTCGGGTTGGCTATCTCCCGCAAGAGCCACAACTAGATTTAGAAAAAACGGTTCGCGCCACAGTTGAAGAAGCACTTGCAGGCGTTATCAATGCGCAGCAGGAACTCGATGAAGTCTATGCGGCCTATGCCAACCCCGATGCTGATTTTGACAAGCTCGCGCAGCGCCAACAAGAACTTGAAGCCATTGTCGCCACCGCCGATGGCCACAACCTCGATAATCAGTTAGAACGAGCTGCCGATGCACTTCGCTTGCCAGCATGGGATGCTCAGATCAAACATCTCTCCGGTGGGGAACGTCGTCGCGTCGCTTTATGCCGATTATTGCTAGAAAAACCCGATATGCTGCTGCTAGACGAACCAACTAACCACTTAGATGCTGAGTCCGTCGCCTGGTTGGAGCGATTCTTAAAAGATTACGAAGGCACCGTTGTTGCAGTGACCCATGATCGATATTTTCTTGATAATGTTGCTGGCTGGATTTTAGAGCTCGACCGTGGTGAAGGGATCCCATGGGAAGGAAACTATTCATCATGGCTGGAACAAAAAGAAGCGCGCTTAGAGCATGAAGCCGCTTCAGAGAAAGCCCGGATGAAATCGATTCAGAAAGAACTAGACTGGGTGCGCAGTAACCCTAAAGGACGGCAGGCCAAGAGCAAAGCCCGTATGGCGCGCTTTGAAGAGCTTAATAACCAAGACTATACCAAACGTAATGAAACCAATGAGCTATTTATCCCCACAGCGCAGCGCTTAGGCGATAAAGTGATTGATGTTGAGCATCTAAGCAAAGCATTTGATGGCCGGGTATTGATTAACGACTTGTCATTTAGCATTCCTAAAGGTGCAATTGTTGGGATTATCGGTCCGAACGGTGCGGGTAAATCAACGCTTTTCAAAATGCTTACAGGCGCAGAGCAACCCGATAGCGGTGAAGTAACCCTTGGTGAAACCGTGCAAATTGCAGCGGTCGATCAGTTCCGGGATGCGATGGACAATAACAAAACAGTTTGGGAAGAAGTCTCTGGTGGCCGCGATATTCTCAAAGTCGGCAATATTGATATTCCCAGCCGCGCCTATGTAGGACGTTTCAACTTTAAAGGTTCGGACCAACAAAAACGGGTTGGCGAGCTCTCTGGTGGTGAACGTGGCCGCTTACATTTAGCGAAATTATTGCAAACCGGCGGGAATGTTCTATTACTCGATGAACCAACCAACGATTTAGATGTTGAAACACTGCGAGCGTTAGAAAATGCCCTACTCGACTTTGCTGGTTGTGCGTTGGTGATCTCGCATGACCGCTGGTTCTTAGACCGTATCGCAACCCATATTTTGGATTATCGCGATGAAGGGCAAGTGAACTTTTATGAGGGGAACTTTACCGATTATGAGGCGTGGTTGAAGAAAACCTTAGGCGCTGAAGCAATTGAGCCGCATCGCATTAAATATAAACGGATTAGCTAACGAGGGTTGGTTTATATTGGACTCCCGGATTCCGCTTCGCTGCATTCGGGCTACAGATACACCATTTTCATCCATGTAGCCTGGCAGAAGCGTAGCGGATGCCGGGGAAAAGCCACGAGAACATCACCACCGTCCATTTAGCCCGGCAGTAGCGCAGTGGATACCGGGAACAATCCCATTCAACACACGTACATCAAACCGAGCAGTCCCCGGGTTCCATTTCATTCCACCCGGGCTACAGTTGTTATCATATCACCATCAAATCATGTAGCCTGGCAGTAGCGCAGCGGATGCCGGGAATCAATCCCAATTCAACACACGTACATTAAACCGAGCAGTCCCCGGGTTCCATTTCAATCCACTCGGGCTACGATTGTTATCGCATCACCATCAACCCCGCAGCTTGGAAAAATATTATAAAGCCACTCCTCTTAGCATAGCGAATGCCGGAAAATATCCCCTGTAACAGTGATCCAAACTATTTAAAACCACTCATAAAAATGTCACTTCAATTCATACAGAGCATAATTAAACAGATTCATCTCAAAACTCAGATAAAACTTATGGCAGCTGATAATGATGGAGCCGATTACCAAAGACTTTGGCGCACGAATCGCTGCAGATAAAGTGGCGATTTTCGGTACCTTTAATCCCGCGACTTAAATAGCCTACCCCAGCGGCGGTAACCATCCACTGTTGGATATCACCATCAACCATTAATAAGCCATGGTAATTACAAGATGAATTTTGTGCCACTTTACGAAATAGTTTGGGCGAAACACCTTGAGCATGTTCGAAAAAGTTCACTACGTCGGCAGGGGAAAAACGAAAGCTCTGGCAACGCGGATCAGGAGCAGCTTGCTGATTTTGCCCCCATTTCATGGTCATCACTCGATATTGAACCGGTTTACTCGGTACAGAGCTGCAACCGACGAGCGCAACAAGAGCAGACATCGTCATTAATACAATGAGCAATTTCTTCATGCTTTCCCCTATATTTTTCTATGCGGCGGTCGAATTAAACGATTCAACCCAAAGCGGCACAGGCAGCGGGCAAACCATTTTCCAACCATCTTCACCATCAGGATAATATTCACATAACAGATGAGTCCAACGAAATCCATTTTGCTGGTATAAAGCCAATGCAGCGCGATTACTGCAACGCACTTCAAGTGCAAGGGCTTGATATCCTAATGATGCGATTAACTGCTGGCCATGCGAGAGGAGTGATGAGGCAACCTTCTGACGACGAAAAGCCGGTAAAACGGCTAATGCATATAACCTTGCTCGGCGCCGAGCATTAGGCGTTAAGTAAATGGCATACCCGACTAACACATCATCTAAAAATGCTCCCCATACCTGCGCTTTAGCTCTGGTTAATAGGTAACGCAGTTGGCGACGTTTAATTTGCCCAATAAAAAAACAACTCTGTTCAATGTCGATCAATGCGTTTAGATCATTAATCGTGACCCGTCGAATTTGGGGTTTCATCATAGTTATTATAACTTGAGCCCATCTCAAGTCGCACAAGGATAAACGTTGGGCCATTTTGGTCATTATCCGGGGGGAAAATCAATAAATTTTTTCAATCTTCGATTCGAGTCTATCCCCGGATTCCGCTTCGATCCATCCGGGCTACGGTTGTTATCGCATCACCACAAATATTGTAGCCCGGCAGAAACGCAGTGGATGCCGGGAAATCCCTTTCAACATACGAGAGCCAAATACGTTCACATAAAACCCCCGGATTCCATTTCATTTCATCCGGGCTACAGTCGTTATCGCATCACCATCAAATGGTGTAGCCCGGCAGGAGCGTGGCGGATGCCGGGGAAAAGCCACAAGAAGATAACCACCAACCCATGTAGCTCGGCAGGAGCAAAGCGGATGCCGGGATAGAAATATTCCTATTCACCGAAATAGCCATCTAACTCTTCACCTTGCCAAGAATCCGTTAAAATTCCTCGCTGGACATATTGGTGAAAGCTTGAATATGGCCAATCTTTAACACATTTTACCAAATGATGTTTATAGGGATTGCGATGAATATAATTAACATGCATTAACCAATCTTGTTCATTGCGAATGCAGTGTTCCCAATAGCGAGATTGCCAGATAAATCTAAGATGTTTATCGATTCTCTGGTGGAACAATAGAGAAAATCGACTTTTAATTGATTGAATCAATTTAGGGAAATAAGTTGTATCGTTCGGCAGCTGCACCAGCAGGTGTATATGATCAGGCATAACTGATATTGCCTGAATATGGCATGGGTATCGGCTCAGAGCATAATGAAAGGAGTCTCTCAATAAATCTATTTGCTCTGTTAACAATTTTAGTCGGCGATTTTTAAGTGTGAGAGTGAAAAAATAGCATCCGCCCGTGATAATGACTCGCCTATAGTTGACCATCTTTTCTGAATTTATTGATAAATATTATTTTTAATAATTTAACAAAAATCTATAAAAGATAAATACCTTGATCGTTCGGTTCCAACACACCCGCATCGATCCAAGTTGCCCCCGGATTTCATTTCATCCGGGCTACGGTTGTTATCACATCACCATCAAATATTGTAGCCCAGCAAGAGCGCAGTGGATGCCGGGGAATCTTCCCCATTCAACACACACGCATCAAACCGAGCATTCCTCGGATTCCATTTCATCCGGGCTACGGTTGTATCGCATCACCATCAAATTATGTAGCCCGGCAGGAACGCAGTGGATGCCGGGGAATCTTCCCAATTCAACACACACGCATCAAACCGAGCATTCCTCGGATTCCATTTCATTCCATCCGGGCTACGGTTATTATCGCATCATCATCAAATATTGTAGCCCGGCAGGAACGCAGTGGATGCCGGAGAATCTTCCCAAATTCAACCCCCACACATCAAACCGAGCATTCCTCGGATTCCATTTCATTCCATCCGGGCTACGGTTGTTATCGCATCATCATCAAATATTGTAGCCCGGCAGGAACGCAGTGGATGCCGGGGAATCTTCCCAAATTCAACACCCACACATCAAACCAAGCAGTCCCCGGATTCCGCTTCGCTCCATCCGGGCTACGATTGTTATCGCATCACCATCAAATGGTGTAGCCCAGCAAGAGCGCAGTGGATGCCGGGAATATCCCCAATTTAGCACACACGCATCCAACCGGGCATTCCCCGGATTTCATTTCATCCAGGCTACGATTGTTATCGCATCACCATCAAATCATGTAGCCCGGCAGGAACGTAGTGGATGCCGGGAATCATCCCCAATTCAAAACACGATTGTCAAACCGGGCATTCCTCGGATTCCATTTCATCTCATCCGGGCGACGATAAATACCGATGCTTATTTCATAATGAATAAACCTAATAACAATTTAATAATTATCAATTAATTTATATAAACTCAAATTTACGTAAATATTCTGGTTGTTTCCTCTTACTTTTGGAAAGGTAAAACCGCAAAACAGGCAGGTCAACATCCAACACGCCTCGTTCTCCTTGTTGAAACGAGATGGACGGATTCCTCTCGCCGCTGCCTGTTTGTCAGCATTATTAGTGATCAATCCCCGAATCACCCAACTGCTCTGGAGGATTCAACATGCTTAAAGTCAGCAAGTTGATGCGCAAATATGGACGATTCACCGCGGTCAAGGATGCCACATTCACAATTGAACAAGGCGAAATTGTTGGTCTACTCGGCCACAATGGCGCAGGTAAAACCACTATTTTAAAGATGCTCAGTGGGTATTTGGAGCCTCATCAGGGTTCAATCGAACTCGATGGCATTGATGTTATTCAAACCCCTAAACAGGCGCAAACGCTCATCGGCTACCTGCCAGAAAATTTACCTTTATACGGCGAAATGTCGGTTGCCGAATACTTAAATTATGCGGCAACGATTAAAGGCATAGACCATGCCCACCGAACGAGTGAGATTAAACGAGTCATCCTCGCAACAGATATTAAGGACAAGGCATTAAACCGGGTAGATACCCTTTCTCGAGGCTATAAACAACGGGTTGGCGTGGCCCAAGCGTTGCTCGGGGATCCTCGTTTTTTGATTTTGGATGAGCCTACTAACGGATTGGATCCAACCCAAACCTTTCAGATGCGCAATCTCATTAAAGACGTCGCCAAACACGCCACTGTCATCCTCTCCACTCACATCATGCAAGAGGTAGAAGCGCTCTGTGACCGAGTTTTGATCATCCGCGCCGGAGAACTGGCGGTAGATTCATGTCTCGAAGAGCTCAAACAAACCCATCAGTTAATTGTGCAGACTACGCTCAGCCTCTCCCAACTGAATGATGCACTCTCTAACATCGACGGCATTGTAGAGGTGCGGTGTGCCAATAAACATACCCCAAACAATTTCCACATTGAATTGAGTGAACAAACCGCCTGGCAGAGTGTAAGTCCAGCCATTGCTCAAGCCATCTGCCAACAAGGTCAACTACTGGCGATCGAACCTCGTCAGCTTGACCTTGAAGCGCTATTTAAACAGGTGAATGAACAATCGATGGAGAGAACAAAAGATGTCGCATAACCATTCTGGTTCCGCTTCGGTGAGCCAAATTGCGGGCAAAGAGATTCAGTTATTTTTTACCTCCCCTATTGCTTATCTTTTTTTGGGTGCATTTGCCGCCATTACCTTATTTATTTTCTTTTGGGCCGAAGCATTCTTTGAGCGCAACATTGCCGATGTCAAACCGCTGTTTGAGTGGATGCCGGTCCTTCTGATATTTTTATGCAGTACCTTAAGCATGCGGATGTGGAGTGAAGAGCGCCGCAGCGGTACCTTAGAATATCTGCTGACTCGGCCAGTGCCACTCAGCAAATTTGTCGTGGGGAAGTTTTTAGGTTGCTTAGTCCTACTTATTATCGCGCTCATTATCACATTGCCACTGCCAATTACAGTCAGTTGCTTAGGACAACTCGATTGGGGCCCTGTGTGGTCTGCTTATTTGGCCACTATTTTATTGGGCGGCAGTTATTTAGCCATTGGTCTGTTTGTCTCATCACGTTGTGACAATCAAATTGTCAGCTTAATCTGCGCCTGCGCATTGTGCGGTATTTTTTATCTATTAGGCTCACCGCTGATCACCAATTTATTGAGCACCCAAAGTGCTGATTTTATGCGTCTGCTGGGCAGTGGCTCTCGTTTTAGCTCGATTACCCGAGGTGTATTAGATCTGCGCGATCTGTATTACTACATCAGTATTATCATCGTTTTTTTATGCCTAAATGGTTTTATGCTGGAAAAAGAGCGCTGGGCTAACGAGATCAAAACACCTCGCCATCGCTGGGTAAAATGGGCAACAGCACTGGTTGTCATCAATGCCTTACTAGCCAACGTCTGGCTCAGCCAGTTAACTGGCCTGCGCATCGATACGACCCAAGGCAAAATTTATACGCTATCGAATCCAACCCATCAGATTTTAGATCATCTGCGCGAACCGCTGATAATTCACGGCTATTTCAGCCGCAAAACTCACCCATTACTGGCCCCGTTAGTACCACAATTGAAAAATTTACTGCGTGAATATGCAGTCTACGGGCATGGTAAAGTGCGTGTTAAATTTAGCGATCCGACAACCAATCAAGCTGCCCAAAAACAGGCTGTGAGTGAATATGGGATTCGCCCGGTACCATTCCAGGTTGATAACCGCTATCAGTCATCGGTGGTCAATTCTTACTTTGATGTGGTGGTCTCTTATGGCGATCAATACAAAGTTTTGAACTTTAGAGACCTGATTGCCGCCCGTATGGGAGAAAATGGCCAACTCAATGTGCAACTGCGCAACCCTGAACGTGATATTACTGCGGCCATTGATCATGTGATTAAAGACTATCAATCTTCAGGCAATCTGTTTGACACCGTCACGAAGCATTTAACCTTTACCGGTTATATTTCCGATTCAAGTGCATTACCTAAGCAACTGGTAACCTATCGGCAAACGATCCAACAGGTGCTTAAACCCATTGTGAAACAATCCGAAGGGAAACTCTCGGTTGTATTTAAAGACCCTTCAGCCTCTACTAAGCTGGCTCATCAAATAGCGAATAAGTTTGGTTTTAAACCAATGGCCACCAATCTGCTCAGTCAAAATCACTTCTACTTCTACATGACGCTGAGCGACGGCAAGCACAATGTACAAATCCCGTTGGGCAATATCAAAGGCCACGATTTTAAACGCAACCTCCAGGCAGCAATCAAACACTTTGCTCATGGATTCACCAAAACGATTGCACTGGTTACACCGGGACAGGCTTCACCCTATTACCGAGGTCCGCGTTACGAGCAATTGACTCGTTATCTGAGCCAAGATTTTGATGTGCGTAAAGAAACTCTCGACAGTGGGCATGTTAGCGGTGATACCGATCTATTAGTGGTTGCCGGTGAAAATAAACTTAATCGTAAACAGTTATTTGCTATCGATCAGTATCTGATGCAAGGGGGAACAGTCATCACTGCAGTATCGCCTTATCAGCTTAAGTTCGACCAATCCGGCATTCAGATGAATCCGCACTCAGGCCTGTTATTAAAATGGTTGAAAGCGCAAGGCATCAATATTCAACAAAAATTGGTGATGGATCCGCAAAACAGCGCGCTCCCTATTCCGGTCACCCGCAATATTGGTGGTGTTCCAATTCGTCAGTTCGATATGATCGATTATCCCTATTTTGCCGACATTCGTTCTCATGGATTAAATCGACATAATCCGATTACCGAGAACCTCGGTCAGCTCACAGTGCCTTGGGCATCGCCAATCTCGGTCAAAGAACCAAAAGGAATGAAAGTGGTGAAACTCATTCAAAGTTCTAAAGGGAGCTGGCTCAGCGATAATACCGATGTCATGCCACAGATCCGGGGAAATCAGATCTTGCCATTTACTCAGCAGGGCAAAACCTCATCGCAATTGCTAGGGGTGATCGTTAAAGGGCAATTTAAATCGTATTTTGCCGGGAAACCATCGCCGCTGCTGACATCGAGCAAAGCAACGACGCCGAAACATGCAGATCAATCTAAAGCAGGTAAGGCCGGTGCGCATCCAAGCAAGCCAACAGTAACAAGTCAGCTCAATCAATCGCCGTCATCCGCTCGGTTAATTGTGGTTAGCTCTTCGGCAATGTTACGAGACGAAATTCTGCAATTAACTGGGAGCGCCAATCGCAGTCGTTATATCAATAGCCTGAAACTGATTAATAATGCTGCTCATTATGCGTTGGATGATACGGCGTTGTTGTCGATTCGTTCACGCTCGCACTTTGATCGCACACTCGTTCCGATGGGGCACCAGGCACAACTGTTCTGGGAATATCTCAACTATGCATTAGCCGCTATTTTACTCATTATTATTGCCATTATTCGTAAAATACGTCGCCGTTCTATCATGCATCGTTATCAGCAGTTACTGGATATTCAGGAGTAATCATGTTCAGAAAAATCACAATATCCTTGGTGGCCTTGCTGGTTATTCAGGGAGCCGTCTGTGCGGGTTTTTGGATCCACGCGAATCATCTGCGCCAACAGGCGCAGACCCGCTCACTATTTAAATTTGATAATGAAAAGGTGGTGAGTCTCAGTGTGCAATCGGCTAAAAAACAGCTGACACTCACTCAAGTCAATGGCAAATGGCAACTACCAGAGCTGGATAACTTACCGGCTGATCGTTCGCGAATAACGAATCTATTAAGTCAGCTTCATCAAATCAAAGTAGACTGGCCAATCGCGACTAGTCAGAATGCACAAAAACGTTTTAAAGTCGCCAAAGATGACTTCAAACGGCACATCATCATTAAAACGAAAACGAAAACAGTGGCTGATTTTTATCTGGGCAGTGAGCCAAATTACCACCAACGTAATTTGCGCCGCGCTGGTGATCAAGCCATTTATCAGGTTCATTTAGCAACCTCGTCGCTGCCTATTGATGCACCGCAGTGGTTTGATAAAACTTTACTGGCAACGAGCAGTGATGCCATTAAAGGTCCGTCATTTAGCTTAATTAAGCATAAACAGATTTGGCAAAATGGTTCTAAGAACAGCCATTTGAAAGAGGTTGTCGATCAAATCAAAGCAGCCGAACTTGCGGACGCGTTGTCTAATTTAAATGTTCAAACTGTGGCGAAAATACCGATTAAAGCTTCCCCAGAGCGAGTATTGAATGTTAGCTCTGGCAAGCATCATTATCGCTATCAGCTTTATCATCAGGGTAAGCGTTATCAGATTAGTCGGAATGACTACAAGCAGCGCTTTGTGATCAATCAAGGGCAGTATACTCAGTTGCTGAAGATAACCGCGAATAACCTGTTTCATCCGGTAAAAGCCAAAGCAAAAGGCCAAGAAAAAACGAGTGCAAATAAATAGGCAGTCTGTCTCGTTATTCATCCCGGCAGATGCGTTGCAAATGCCGGGAGTGAGTCGAGTCTGAGTTTACCCCGGGTTCTGCTTCGCGCCACCCGGGCTACGAATAAACCTTCCTATTCATGTAGCCCGACAGGAGCGCAGTGGATGCCGGGAAAAGTCACGATAGTATCACCACCAGCCATGTAGCCCGGTAGGAACGTAGTGGATGCCGGGGAATCATCCCCATTCAACACACCTGCATCAACCCGAATCAATCCCGGGTTCCATTGCATTCCACCCGGGCTACGGTTGCTGGTTTTATTGTAGCCCGACAGAAGCGCAGCGGATGCCGGGGAAAAGTCACAATAATATCACCACCAGCCATGTAGCCCGGTAGGAACGTAGTGGATGCCGGGGTTCTTTGGGATGTCATTGCAGTTGAAGTTTTTGCTAGAGATAAAAACGACGAAAGCCCGCTTTAAAAGCGGACTTTCTAAATTTGGCTCCTCCTGCTGGGCTCGAACCAGCGACCTGCGGATTAACAGTCCGTCGCTCTACCAACTGAGCTAAGGAGGAATTATTTGTGGTGCCCAGAGGCGGAATCGAACCACCGACACGAGGATTTTCAATCCTCTGCTCTACCGACTGAGCTATCTGGGCAACGGCGGCTATTAAACGTTTTAAACGTGTCGAAATCAAGATTTTTTTTACAAAAACGATCTGACAGCGCATTTTCCCATCAAAACGTCGTTTTTCTCATCTGTTTTGGCTACTTTAAAGCCAATTTTTCTATGTTTTTTCCTTTCAATGACACATAGCGCACGGGTGTGAATACCGATAAAAAGGTATATAATTGCGCGCTCTTAAATGTTCACCACGGTAATCAGTCATGAAACCGGCTCTGTATCTACACCCTAAACGGGAAAAATCACTTTTTCGTCGCCATCCCTGGATTTTTTCACAAGCAGTTGATCGCCTAGATGGCGAAATGGTACTGGGTGAAACCGTCTCTATTTACTCAGCCGCTGGACAATGGTTAGCATACGCCAGCTACTCCCCGAACTCACAAATTCGCGCCAGAGTTTGGAGCTTTGACAAACGCGTGAAAGTCGATACCGAGTTTTTTGCGCAAAAATTACAACGTGCCGCCAAGTCACGGTTATTACTGAATCAGTTTACGCAAACCAACGCCTATCGTTTAGTCGCTGGCGAGAACGACGGTCTGCCCGGGATCACTATCGATCGCTACGCAGATGTATTGGTGGTTCAGCTCTTAAGTGCAGGTGCTCAATATTGCAAAGATATGCTGATTGAAGCACTCAAAACCCAGTACCCGCAATGCTGTATTTATGAGCGCTCCGATGTCGATATCCGTAAAAAAGAAGGCCTAGAACCAACCAAAGCGTTGCTACATGGCAAACTGCCCCAGCAACCCATGCAAATTGAGGAAAATGGCTTAAAACTGTGGATTAATGTCGAAACAGGGCATAAAACCGGATATTACCTCGATCAACGTAATAACCGGCAATTAATCGGTAAACTGGCTCAAGATAAACGCGTGCTGAACTGCTTTAGCTATACGGGTGGATTTGGCACCTATGCTTTAGCCGGGGGAGCACAGTCGGTAGTCAACCTTGATGTGTCCCAAAGTGCTTTAGCGATTGCCGAGCAAAATGTCGCACTCAATCAACTCGATGCTAATAAAGTCAGTCATATTCGCCAAGATGTTTTTCAAGCACTGCGCGATTACCAAGGCCATCAGAGTTTTGATCTGATTGTGCTCGATCCACCTAAATTTGTAGACAGTAAAGCGCATTTAAAACGAGGCTGTCGCGGTTATCAGGACATCAACCGTCTGGCGATGGGCCTTTTAGAATCAGGCGGATTATTGGCTACATTTTCATGTTCCGGATTAATGCCTCAAGAATTGTTTCAGAAAATTGTGGCTGATGCCGCCTTAGATGCTGGGCGACAAGTGGTCTTTATTAAAACCCTCGAACAAGCTGAAGATCATCCTGTTGCCGGACCTTATCCTGAAGGGTTTTACTTAAAAGGTTTTTTATGTCAGGTTTTTTAATGCCGCAACCGAAAGTCTAGTCAATGATATGAGCCTGAATAGATAGCACGGCCTCTCATCTATCGTTCTTTCGATTATTCCCCCGGCATCCGCTGCGCTCCTGCCGGGCGACAATAAGTCCAACAATCCCGTAGCCCAGATGGAATGTAATGGAACCCGGGATTGATTCGGGTTGATGCACGGGTGTTGAATGGGGATGATTCCCCGGCATCCACTGCGTTCCTGCCGGGCGACAATAAAACCCACAATCCCATAGCCCAGGTGGCATGAAATGGAACCCGGGGTTGATTCGGGTTGATGCACGTGTGTTGAATAGGGATGATACCCCAGCATCCACTACGTTCCTGTCGGGCTACATGAATAGGAAAGTGTATTCGTAGCCCGGGTGGAATGAAATGGAACCCGGGGTTAATTCGGGTTGATGCACGGGTGTTGAATGGGGATAATTCCCCGGCATCCGCTGCGCTACTGCAGGGCTACATTATTTGGTAATTCGATAACAACCGTAGCCCGGGTGGAATGAAATGGAAACTGGGGTTAATTCGGGTTGTTGCACGTGTGTTGAATGGGGATGATTCCCGGCATCCGCTGCGCTCCTGCCGGGCTACATGATTTGGTGGTGATGCGATAACAACTGTAGCCCGGGTGGAATGAAATGGAACCCGGGATTGATTCGGGTTGATGCACGTGTGTTGAATGGGGATGATTCCCCGGCATCCACTGCGTTTCTGCCGGGCTACAATAAGACCAATAATCTAGTAGCCCAGGTGGAATAAAACGAACCCCGAGAAAAACGCGGGTACTGAAATTTATCGCTCTAACCTTCCATCCAGTCTTGGATGTGGGTTAATGGCAGCTCAGTGTGATCAATCACTGTGCGTAAAATAAAACTTGAACGAACGCCAGTCACCCCAGGGATGCGGGTTAACTTACCTAATAGAAAATTCTGAAAATGTTCCATATCAGGAACGGTTACTTTAAGCTGATAGTCTGAATCGTTGCCAGTCACCAGCATACATTCCATCACTTCATCATATTTCGCCACTTCTTCTTCAAAGTGTTCAAAACGCTCCGGCGTATGAAGATCCATCGAAATATGAATATACGCTGTCAGAGATAAATTCAATTTGTTGGCATTGAGTAATGTGACATGGCGGCGGATAAAACCCGCATCTTCCAGCTGTTTAACCCGACGAGAACAAGGAGACGGAGACAATCCGACCCGTTCTGCTAGCTCCAGATTACTAATTCGACCATTTTGCTGCATGACCTCCAGAATTAAACGATCCGTTCTATCCAACTTAAGCATGACCATTGTTAATCCTTAGCTTCACGGGGTCTTATACCCCATATTCAAAATCGTCTCACATACTAATGAGCCGATAGGTTAAATACAAACGTAAATAAATAATCCAACAAATATTAAAAACTCATGAGTCAGATCAATGAAACTTATCTGCCTGATGATCCATCTACGAAACTAAAATACTTCTGATAATGGAAACCTATTAAACAATGGTGCTAAAAAATATACATTTTTTAGCACTAAAAATCATTTTATAATGAAAATCTAGTCAATACCAGTCAATACATCACAAAACACTCATAACCAGTTTGTCAGCATGACACCGACCCCTAATGACTCGGTGCTTTGGTTATAGTCAATTAAGGATTCGCCATAGCCATTAAAATACTGAACATAACCACGTAACCGCCCCCATAATGGGAAACTAACGCCTAATTGAACTGCTCCTTTATTCTCCCGACGCAAGTTATTACGCAACATCATATCAATACTTAAATCATGCCAAACATGGACAACATTCAACTCACCATACCCATAATATTTTTCGATATTGGGATTATCATCGCTGCTAGCACTTTCGGGAAACCGATACCATGGTTTGATACTGACCACGTTATGCTCCGATTCAAAAACCATCTCAGCATATAGGCGATTCCAAGAACGCGACGCAGGACGAGAACGACCATTAGACTGATGATCCAGCCCCACGCGCCAAAGCGAGAACTTCATCCCTTTTTCATCGCGATTGGTCCGATTAAACTGCAAAAACACTTCTGGCTCGTAGTTGCTTTCACGAAATGGCGATGAGATTTTTGAATTATAAGCCTGCCAAAATGACTGCTGAGTGTAAGCCACCCAAAGGCTGCTATGTTTACCGACCACATCATAAGCGACTGGGATCTTAAAGCTGACCTGAAACTTCACTTCAGTCGAGTCAAGCCGATCATTCGGATCCCCACTGTCAATATAGTTGGCCTGATCCGGATGGGGTGTATATTTAACCGGTAAAATGTAATTAGGTCGATAAGCGGTAATTACAAATGGATCATGTTGCGTTTTCTTCTCCTGCTCAAGGCGCTGCTGCACCAAACCACCGGCTTTTTTAGCACGTTGTTCAATTGACTCTGGCGTCTCAGGTTCAACTGAAGAAGAGGAACTTTCTACAGAATCCGATTTTTTATTCGCCTGTTCAGCGGCTTGAGCACAATTGAATGCGCCAATAAGCCAAATCCCACCAATGAAATAACTTAAGTATTTACTCATTCGTTCCTCTTGTATTTGACTTGATAAAAGTCTGGATACCCTTGACTCAAATGGTTACGCTATCAACGAGCGATGCATTCATTTATGACGATACTATTAGATCATGACGAAAATAGAATTATGTCAACAAGATAAACCCAGTTCAATTAATGATGACTATATCGGCAGCTCACAGCCTGAAATTGTGATGTACTTGAAAGGTCATTATCCTAAGTTACCAGCGCCAACCACTCAGAGCTGGTTAAACGAGTTCATTGCTCTGAATGGCAATAACTGGCGAAAAATTTTGGTTATTTTTGCCAAGCTTGCCTGTGACGATGATAACTGGCGCGACTATCTCTATAGCGGCCAACTGTTAAGGGAAAATCAGTGCAACTTTACTGACTGCTTATATCCATCTGGGAAAGTTCATCTGCTCTGTGGTAAACAAAACTGGGAGCGATTTGGTTGGCACGATGATCTGAATCTTCCCGGCCAACTCTGGCATGACCATCAGGTTCTATTACCCTATCCCGATTATCGCCAATTTCCGAATCAACTCATCACACAAGTACGACAAAAGATGGAGCCATTTATCACAGATTAACTTCCCCTCAACTCTCTGGCATAATTTAAACAATATTTACAATTAGCAATGAGGATTCACCGATGTATAGCGGCATTATCCATGGGCATTACCCTATCACAGTAGTTAAACGTCAACCGGGATTACTCACGTTTGCTGTTGAGTTTCCCCCCTCATTGATTGAAAACCTCAAATTAGGGGCAAGTGTTGCCATCGACGGGGTCTGCCAGACGGTGTCAAAAATAGCTGGCCAACAAGTTTTCTTTGATGCTATGCAAGAAACCTTGGATAAGACCACGCTGGGTTACTTGCAGCTCCAGGACAGCGTGAATGTTGAGCGGTCACTTCGCTATGGCGATGAAAATGGTGGCCATGAGCTCTCTGGACATGTCGATGGACGCTTGAGTATTGTCGATATTGAGCAACTTGAACATAACCACATTCTAACCCTGCAAGTCCCGCCAAATTATCGCAAATATATTTTCAATAAAGGCTTTCTAGCGATTCATGGTGCCAGTTTGACTGTAAGTGATTACCAACCTCTAGAAGGTTTATTTAAGGTGTATCTCACTCCAGAAACATTGCGCCTCACCAATCTTGGCCATTTTAAAAAAGGGGATGAACTGAACTTTGAAATTGACCGACGGAGTCAAGTCATTGTCGACACGGTTGAAAATTATCTCTCTCAACGGCCAGCCGCTTAACCTTGGACCTTAACAATCGTTCACATAAGTTACTTGATTAGAGACAGTCACACTCATCAGTTAGTGATGACTCACATTCATCTCGGGGGATGTATCATCCCCCGTATGTTTGCAATAAAACGGCTCTGTTGATTTTGTCGCTAGTCGATACTCTGAGAATCAATCCGAATACATACGGCATCATGACGCCAATATTCAAATTCACAATCGATCAATTGATTGGCGCGGTTGTAATTCACCCGAATAATTTTTAGTACCATCTGCCCGGAGGCTAGGTGCAGTGCTTGCGCGACATTTTCCGGCGCGGCACAAGGCTGTACATCAAAGCGCGAACGACTATTTTCATAACCATAATGACGCTGATAGAGTTCTGTCAGCGACTGACTGAGATCCTCATTTAAGATATCAGGAAAATACTGACTATTTAGGCAGTTTTCCACCAGCAATACTGGCCGATCATCAATAAATCGACAGCGCTGAATTCGATATATTCGAGTTAACTCAGCAAGTTCCATTACCCGCATCAGATCCGGCGATGCCAGCTCACTACTCACATCTAAAACTTGCGTTCGAGCCTTGCGTCGCTGCTCATTCACCAGTCGGTGAAAATGCATGCGACTTAATGGGTTATAGATTAATCGAGGATGGGCAACGAACCAACCTCGACGGTCTTCACAATAAATTAGCCCTTCAGATTGCAGCGACTCCAGTGCATCTTTAATGGTCATTCGCGAAACATTGAATAATTCACTTAAAGTACGCTCTGAAGGTAGCTTACTACCAGGCTTAAAAACCTCTTGCGCTAACTGCCCGCGAAGCTGACTTCGAATTTTACGAATTCGCGATGCTTTATCCTGCATAAAACCTCAACTGGTCTATACCAATAGAATATTCTACTAAATCATTATATTAATTTATATAATACTAAATAAATATGAAATTTTTATATAAAAAATATTTGATTGTCTAATAAACACACTATAAGGTCATAAATATGTCACTTTTTTGCATTATTTACGTCATAACCATTCTTTAAATTATACATATTTAAACTGATATAGACCAAAACCAACAAGAAGGTGTGTTTCGATGAAAAAATGGATTCTGATGGCCGGATCGGCAGCCCTAGCGGTGAGCCAAATTTCATTAGCATTTGCTGACAACATTCCAGCCAGTCTCATTAAAAAAGCACAACAGGAAGGTGAAGTTGTCAGTGTTGGGATGCCGGACAGCTGGGCAAACTGGAAAGAAACCTGGCATGACTTAAAAACTAAATATGGTATCAATCACCGTGACACCGATATGAGCTCTGCACAAGAAATTGCCACCTTTGCCGCTCAAAAAAATAATGCAACGGCCGACATTGGTGATATTGGTTTCGGGTTTGCCAAAGTTGCTAAAGCCAAAGGCATATTGCAACCTTATAAGCCAACGACTTGGAACGATATTCCAGATTGGGCCAAAGACCCTGATGGCTATTGGGCAATGGGATATACGGGAACTATCGCCTTTATCGTCAACAAAAATCTAGTCAAACATATACCACATAGCTGGCATGACCTGCTCAAAGGGAAATATCGAGTTACGATTGGCGATGTTGGCTCAGCTGCGCAAGCTAATAATGCCGTGCTGGCGGCCGCCATTGCTAATGGGGGAAGCGAAAAAAATATCGAACCGGCACTTAAATTCTTTGCCAAACTCGCCAAACAAGGCCGCCTGGCAACCAATGATCCAAGTATTGCTAACCTCGAAAAAGGTGAAGTCGCCGTTGGTATTATGTGGGACTTCAATGCCCTGAACTATCGTGATCAAATTAACCGCAATCGATTTGCCGTGCTCATCCCATCAGATGGTTCGGTCATGTCCGGTTATGTCTCTATTATCAATAAATATGCACCACACCCATGGGCAGCCAAACTGACTCGAGAATATATTTTCAGTGATGCTGGCCAGATTAATTTGGCCCGCGGCTATGCTCGCCCCATTCGCACCGATGTCAAATTACCGGCTGATGTCAAAGACAAACTTCTGCCGAACTCAGAGTATAAAAACGCGCAGCCCATTAAAGACTTTAAAGTTTGGCAACAAAATGCTAAGCGGCTTCCACAGCTTTGGCAGAGCCAAGTACTGATCTATCAGCAATAAGAGTTGAATATGTCCAGATCTGTTATTTATATCATCCTGGACGGTTTGAGCGATTGGGTAGCCCGGCAGGATATGGGCTACCTACTTGCATTAACCGAAGCCAATCTCGCGAGTTACTATTCGCTTGAATGTGAGTTACCCGCGATTTCTCGCCCCCTTTATGAATGTCTGCTCACTGGGGTGCCCCCCGTTGCAAGTGGGATCGTGAATAATGGGGTTACGCGTTTAAGTCACCAAACCAGTATTTTTCACCTAGCTCGAGAACACGGCCTGACCACCGCTGCTGCAGCCTATCACTGGGTCAGTGAGTTGTATAACCGCTCACCTTATGATGCCAACCGTGACCGGTTTACCTTTGATGAATCGCTGCCGATTCAAAACGGGATTTTTTATCATCAAGATGATTACCCGGATAGCCACCTGTTTTTAGATGCCGAATATCTACGTAATCGCTTTCAGCCGGATCTGCTGCTGATTCATCCCATGAACATCGATGATGCAGGCCACAAATACAGTTTTGATTCTAAAGAGTATCGTAACCAAGCCCGGATGACGGATCGGATTCTCTCCGACTGGCTACCAGCTTGGATTCAAGCAGGCTATCAAATTATAGTGACCGCCGATCACGGCATGAATAATGACTTTAGCCATTGCGGCATTCGTCAAGAAGAACGGCAAGTCCCGCTATTTGTCATCGGCGATGCATTTAGCCACAACCGCGATATTCAGCCATTGCAGCGCCAGTTATGTGGTGTGGTTGCCGATTTGCTAAATATTGCTCATCACAACAAACCAAATCATCCAGCACTACTTAAGGAGAGCCGATGAAACGCACTCATTGGCGCCCATTACTGGTGCTATTGCCGTTTATTATCTTGATTGGATTATTCCAGCTAGCGCCACTGGTTTGGGTGATTATCAATAGTTTGTTTAATGACGCGGGTCATCTGAGCCTAGATAATTACGGACAAGTACTCACCTCACCTTTTTATCTACAAGCGTTTGAACACAGTTTATTGATCGCCTTAAGCTCTAGCGTGATAGGGCTGATACTCGCCACCATCGGTTGTGCCTCACTGCGCCACACATCCAAACGAGTACGGAATGCGCTGTTAGCTTTCGCGAATATGACGAGCAACTTCGTGGGGGTGCCACTGGCATTTGCCTTTATCATTATCCTTGGTTTTAACGGCATGATTACGCTGATTTTGCGTCATTTCGGCTGGCTTGGTGGGTTTAACTTATACAACACGAGCGGGTTAATCGTAATTTATAGCTATTTTCAGATCCCATTGGCCATGCTACTGCTTTATCCGGCCTTTGATGCCCTCAAAAAGGATTGGCAAGAAGCGGCTTTTTTACTCGGTGCCAACCATAAATATTACTGGCGACGCATCGCATTGCCGGTATTAACGCCCGCTTTGTTAGGCACTTTTATTATTTTAATTGCCAATGGCTTAGGGACTTATGCAACGGTCTATGCGCTTACCTCTGGCAACTATAATATTGTCACGGTCCGTATTGCCAGTTTAGTCTCCGGCGATATCTTTTTAGAACCCAACCTAGCCGCCGCCATCTCGGTTTTATTGATGGTTATTTTGGTCATCATCACCGTGATTAATCAAAAGATTATTCAAAGGAGTTACTATGTCAATTAGTCACTCTAAGCTCTATCACACAAGCGTACTGAGTATTCTTTACGGGTTGCTGTTGATTCCATTGCTCGCCACTCTCGTATATTCATTATGCAACCAATGGGGCGCAACTATTTTACCTTCGGGGTTTACATTTAAATGGTACCAACAGCTATGGACTGATCCGCGCTTTTTAACCTCGCTGTATCACTCGCTAGTGTTATCATTTGGGACGCTATTCATCAGTGCTGTTTTAATTGTGCCCTGCGTCTTTGTGGTCTTCTATTACTACCCAAAACTAGATACCTGGATGAATGTTTTAACTTTATTACCCTTTGCGATTCCACCAGTGGTATCTTCCGTTGGATTATTACAGCTTTATTCGGGTGGGCCATTACCCATCACCAATACACCATGGATTTTGGTGGGCTGTTATTTTGCAATCACGCTGCCGTTTGTCTATCGAGCCGTCAATAACAACCTACAGGCATTGAATATTCCCGATCTAATGGATGCGGCCCAGTTGTTGGGAGCCTCCAGTACGACGGCTTTTATTAAAATAGTGCTGCCGAACATCCGTAAAGGATTACTAGCATCGCTTTTTCTATCATTCTCGTTTCTGATGGGTGAATTTGTTTTTGCCAACATTCTGGTAGGGACATCTTATGAAACACTGCAGGTTTATCTGTATAACATGCGCCAAACCAGCGGCCATTTTACCTCAGCGTTAGTGATGTCATATTTTACGATTATTTTGTTGCTGACCATGGCCGCAACTCGGCTTAACCGTTAGGATTTTTTCATGCACTCTGTTGTCATTAATCAATTAGAAAAACGATACGATCAGAAGACTGTTTTCTATGATATTAATTTATCTATTGAGGGCGGTGAATTTCTAACGCTGCTAGGGCCATCCGGATGTGGTAAATCGACGTTACTCCGCTGTCTGGCAGGGTTAACTGAAGTTGACCATGGCCAAATTAGTCTCTCAAACGAAGACATTACCAACTTCGCCCCACAAAAGCGTGGCATTGGCATGGTCTTTCAAAGTTATGCGCTCTTTCCAAACCTGACGGTCTGGGAAAATATTGCCTTTGGACTACGCATTCAAAAGCTAGACGAGGCGAATATCAAAGAAAAAGTGACCCGCATCTTAGAACTAGTGGAACTCACTGGCTACAAGAGTCGCTATCCAGCAGCGCTTTCTGGAGGGCAACGCCAACGTGTTGCTCTAGCTCGCAGCTTAGTGGTGGAACCGAAAGTCTTGCTACTGGATGAACCGCTCTCTGCACTTGATGCGCGAATTCGTAAACACCTACGCAGACAGATCCGCGCCATTCAGCAAGAATTAAATCTGACCACCATATTTGTAACCCATGATCAAGAGGAAGCTCTCACGATGTCAGACCGCATCGCCTTGATGAATGCCGGTCAGATCATGCAATGTGATACGCCAGAGCGACTCTACACCGAACCGGCTAACCATTTTGCCGCCACCTTTATGGGCCAATATAACGTGCTAACGAGCCAACAAGCCCAACAATTACTGGGAATTAGCACTCAGCATGAGGTAGCGATTCGGCCTGAATCAATTTACTTGTATGAAGCGAGTCGTCAATATCCGGAATATTTTTCACAAAAATTAAGTGCGACCGTACTCAGCCATCAGCTGCTCGGAACCATTATTCGTTATGAAGTCACCATTAATAATATTCAACTCACTGTTGATTTATTGAATCGTCATGCCCAACGGTTAATTGAACCAGGGAAAGAGCTACTCTTATTGGTTGATAAATCAGCTATCCGTTATCTAAAAGAGTGATCTTGTCATATAATGATGGTACAACAGGGTGTGTAGATGATTGATAGATAAATATTATGCCAAATTCACTGACTATTTTTGACTTGGATGACACTTTGTTAAATGGCGATACCATGGCGTTATGGCATCAGTTTCTGGTGGACCAGGATCTGATCGACAATGGTGAAGAATTTCTCGACATGGACCGCCAATTTGACGAGCAGTATCGCAGTGGCTCGATGGATATAAATGCATTTTTGCAATTTAGCCTAGCGCCTCTTGGACAGCTTTCTGCCGATCAAGTCGATCAACTAGTACAGCAATTCATTGATGAACAGATCAAGTTTCGGCTCTACCCTCAAGCCAAGCGGCTGATTGAAAATCTCAAAGAGAATCATCATCACCTGTTAGTGATCTCTGCAACTGTTGATTTTATTGTTCGACCCGTCGCTAAATTGTTCGGCATTTCCAATGTGATTGCTGTTAATATCGCTCGCCAACAAGGCTCTTATACTCCCAGAGCTATTGGCACACCATCATTTAGAGAGGGCAAAGTGGTACGGCTACAACAATGGCTCACCACGCAAAGCTGGCAACCTGATGTACTGCGATTTTACTCAGACTCAATTAACGATTTACCCCTGCTGGAACAAGTAGATGAGCCTTACGTGGTTAACCCACACGGAACATTATTGTCGATAGCACAGCGCCGAAGTTGGCCTGTGATTGAATGGCAACAAGCCAAAGCTTCTTAAGCTTTCCCCCTTTATCGAGGGAAAGCCTGTGGGCTATTGAGCATTTGAACTCACTCGAGGATGATACCCTTGACCGTCGGCGGCAGGGATAAAATCAACAAAATACTCAATGCCCTCAATCGATTCGTCATCATGATGCGATACATAAACCATCTGGGTGAGTCCTTGTTTGGCGATGATGGATAACGCCTGCAAAACAATCTTACGATTAAGATAATCAAGCCCTTGGCATGGCTCATCAAGCAATAATAAAACGGGCCGCTTAATCAATGCCCGTGCAATTAACAACAACCGCTGCTGGCCATAACTCAATGACTGAAAGCCAGTTTTTGCTAAATGCTGCATGTGCAACAACTTCAACCAATTCATCGCCATATGACATTCAGCCGCGCTAGGTTGCTGATACAAACCAATTGAATCATAAAACCCAGATAAAACGACATCGAGCGCTTTGGCATTCACCCGATATTGCAGATGGAGCGCTGAAGAAACCATACCAATACGCTGTTTCACTTCCCAGATACTTTCACCACTGCCTCGGCGATGCCCTAAAATATCAATTTGATTGCTATAGCACTGCGGATGGTCACCAAATATCAAATTCAGTAGCGTACTTTTTCCACAACCATTTGGGCCTCGCACCTGCCAGTGCTGATTAGGGCGAATTTGCCAATTGAGGTTTTCAAAAATTAATCCATCATGGTAGGCCACTCGCCCCTCATGGATTGCAAACAATGGATCAATAACAGGCTTATCATCAAGCTCATTCGTCGTTTGCAGCGCTTGCGCTAAATCTTGCGAGACACTGCCCGCGAGGGCCTGCCATTGCAGGCGTAACGGGTGTTCCAACCATTGCTGGCGCGCAAAACTGCTATGTAACCGACCTTCATCGAACAAACTAATCTTGGCAAAACACTCCGGGATCTCTTGATCACGGCTGGTAATCATTAAGATGGTATATTGCGTACTTAACCGCTCAAGTAATGAACTCAGCTGCTGCTGATAGTCTTTATCAAGCCCAGCATAGGGCTCATCCAAGACCAAAAGTTGCGGATTCATTAAGATAGCACGCGCAAGCATCAACCGTCGGGTTTCTCCGGTTGAGAGTAAAAAGAAACCGCGATCACGTAACTTTGTAAGGCCGCAATCAATGATAGCCTGTTCAATCTGCGCTGAATCGGTGTTTATCTCATAAAGCAACTCATAGACACTGCTCCCCGGGTCCACTTCGTTGGTTAAATCGGTTTCGTCAGCATCTTTTTGGTCACTGTAAAGTTGCTGCTGAACACTCAATGAAACAATGCCGATACACTCAGGTAACCCCGTGACTTGCCCTCGTGTTAAGCAAGCTTTTTCAAATAACCAATCCGCAATTAATGACGGCGAATTGTCACCGGCGATGACACAAACATGTTTGCCTGCCTCTATCTGCCAGTCATCGATGATGCATTTTTGCTTTGCTCTTGTTATTTCAACCTGTTTAAATTCAATCATCTGACACCTTCCTGTACATCTTGATTCATCATAGCGGAAAGTGCCATTGGCTGGCTAGAGACATCAGTAAAGCCTTGGCGACTCTATAGCCGCCAAGAAGCAACCATGCGCTGCGTTAAGGGGAAAAGATTAACTTTGCAGCTCCAACTCCAGTTCATTGGCTATCTGCTCAGGTGTGGTCGTTGAAGCATAGCGATGTACACGGGTTCGATCGCGCGAAACCAGAAATTTAGTAAAATTCCATTTAATCCGCTGTGTTCCCATGACCCCTGGCGCCGCCTCCTTAAGCCAGACAAACAGTGGATGGGTATCCGAACCATTCACCTCTGTTTTACTGAACATTGGAAAATCGACCTGATAAGTGCTCTGGCAAAATTGTTGAATTTGTACATTACTGTTTGGCTCTTGATGACCAAACTGATCACAAGGGAATCCCAACACACTAAACTCTTGCTGGTGATATGCTTTATAAAGCTGAACCAAACCTTGGTATTGCCCGGTAAATCCACATTCACTCGCCGTATTTACAATAAGCAAAACCTTCCCGTCAAAATCAGCCAATGGTTTAGATTTAAGGTCAATCGTTTCTAAAATTAAATCTTGGGGAAATGGTTTCATATTTTTACCTCGACATCGGTTATAAAACCGCTAACCTGTACTTGCTTATAAAAGCATCTATATCATACTGCTGTTCAGCCTAACCCGATATATGAGCATTTTTTAATCAAGTTAGATGGATTAGCTGAAAAAGATGAGTAAACATTACTCTTTTTTAGTGATCTTAGTGATGTTTTAGCACACAATATATGAATAGCTGTAGTTTACTGGCGATAAATTAACTTTTCCTTTACTGTCTGGTTAAGTTTTATTCATATCTGTCGATAAATACAGATGATGGGACAAATATGATAGTGAGTACAATTTTTCAGCAAACGACGTGATTTAATTTTTTGATCCTTTATAATCGCGCGAATGGATATTTGACTAAACTGTCATTTAACTTTCCTCTTAAACGAATAAATTTAAATCTCGTTTAAGCATCATGGATGAATCAAGATCCATTTTATAAGGCTCTTGGGTTTAATCAGCTATGGTATTTGAGCAAAAATATTAACCCATGATGATGCGATAGAGACTAAAAGCGACCCGAAAGATAGAGGAATTGACATGAAGGTTGTTGATTTTTTGAAAAAAAAGAAAGAAATTCTAGCTCAACATCAGTTTGATCTCATCGATTTAAAAGACCGTATTCCCCCTGTTTTGCTAGATCATTGGGCTGAATTTTTAAATCGGGCGAACAATATCCAAATTGTCAACTGGGCTCGAGAACATCAGTTGCTCTCAACCGAAGAAAGTAGTAATCGCCAGACGAAAACGGTTGAAGCCAGTCCAATTGTGCTACCCGAAAAGGCACAAACGCTATTGGCGCAATTAAGTGCCCAGTTAAATGAGGAAATTCATATTGGCCAATGGCTCACAGTGGATCAAGAGCGCATTGATCAATTTGCTAAAGTCACCGAAGATCAGCAATGGATCCATACTGATCCCCAGCGGGCTCACAACGAATCTCCTTTTAAAACAACCATTGCACATGGCTTTTTGACGTTGTCATTATTGCCCGTGTTGACCGATAGTGTTGACGCATCGCAATCGCCTTATCCGGGTGTTCGAATGACAGTTAATTATGGCCTGAATGAAGTGCGATTTTTATATCCAGTTAAAGCGGGAAGCCGGGTTCGTGCTCGCACAACATTAAAATCAGTCACCCCAATTAAACGTGGTTTAGAAGTGGTCAAAGAGATCAAAGTGGAAATTGAGGGCACACGCCGTCCGGCTTGTTTAGCGCAGAGCGTTATTCGTCTATACTTTTAAATGATTGCTTATTTTAAATACTTTAATTAAGCCCACTGATTCAGCATTTAAAATAGCCTATTATTAAGCCGTTTCATCAGAGCGGTTTAATAAGTTTTAACAAACGGCACCCCCAAAATTTCGGGGAGCTGAGAAAGTTCTTGGATCTGATAAGTTGAACTTTCAGTGTAAGGTAAATTCTTCGGATTAAACCAAACTTGATCGATTCCAACCCCCCGAGCACCAGCTATATCAGCCTGTAGGCTATCGCCCACCATCAGACATTGTTTGGCATGAGTTCCAACTTGGTTCATCGCATACTCAAAAATATCTGCATTCGGTTTACGCATTCCTAATTCATCAGAGATAAAAACATGTTCAAAATAGCCATCAAGTTTGGCACTGCGTAGTTTTTGCTGCTGAGTCTGAGCAAACCCATTTGTGATCAGGTGTAATTTAAAGTTTTGTTTTAAAACGGCCAGGCATTCATGGCAACCAGCAAAGACACCATCCATCTGCGAACAATGCGTGATATACCATTGGTCAAACTGTGCCGATGACAAACTGAGCTGTTTAGGATCAATCCCCAACTCAACAAACGTCTGAGCAAAACGTTCAGCACGCAACTGTTCTTTGTCAATTTCACCTGAATTAAAACGCGCCCAAAGTTTGTCATTAACAGCTTCATACACGCTGATAAAACGCTCTTCAGAAAAATTCTCGAGTGATAAGAACTGCTGATAAAGACGGTGCAAGACATCTCTGGCATTACGCTCGAAATCCCACAATGTGTGGTCTAAATCAAAAAAGATATGTTGATAATTCATCTACTCACTACGCAATAAATTAATTTGTAAATCAATACTGGCATGCAATGATTTTGCATCAGCCATAAATGATGGAAAGCCTCGCAGGCCAAAGACACTGACGAGCAGCAACCAAGCCCCATCACGAGGACTCACTGCTGGCTTCAATATGCCCTGCTGTTGCGCCTTAACCAACGATTTTTCTAGTCGCTGGAGTAGCTCTTGCCAAGGTTGCTCCAACGCATCACGGATATCACTATCAACCGCGCTAAAATCAGCGACTGTCCGGCTCAATAGACAATGTGGATGATGCATGCATAATTTTTCAACGAGCTGGTGCAGATAACACTGAATGCCATCTAACGGATCATCACTATCTAAACACAATTGACTTTGCCGCCAGCGGCTCTGGATAAACTGATTTAACGCAGCCAGTAACATGCCCCGTTTATTTTTAAACGCACAGTAAATACTTCCCGGATGCAATCCGGTCGCTTCTTTAAGATCCTGCATCGTTGTTTTAACATAGCCCTTTTTACAAAACACTTCCATCGCGGCTTCAAGGACTTGTTCGCGATCAAATTCTGCCGTTCTCATAAATATTCAGATATACCATTAAAACTTCATTTGCTGGGAAAAGGATATTGTAGTTTAAAGCGCACACTGTAACGCGGAAAAAGTCAGATAAAAAGCATAAATTATGCCCTATTGGCAATATTCGGATACTAGCATAGCAAATTATAAAACGCCTGAGTCAACACTCAATTTAGCTCTCAGTACTCAGCTTACAGCATCTATACGGGCCCCCTGACAATTTGGTATAAAGAGTGTTAGAGAGTGACAAGAACGTGGCGGGGGCAATTGTAAAAGTGAAACCAGTAGTACCGGATAACTCCCTTCATCCATGGCAAGAGCGCTACTATCGAAATGGTCCAGATTATCGCTTTAACAGCGATGTCAGCTTTACCGATATTCAAGTTCAGTTTGGCTTTGCCACCATCCGCCTGGGGCGCTGGGTGGATCCCATCGAACAGCAACTAGCCGCCAATCTAATTTTTGATGCATTGGCTGATTTATCTTTTATGCTGAATGTTCCGCCACTGGTTATCGGTCTGCGGGGCAGTTTACATCTAGCCTTCGGAACCGATGGGAACAGAGATGCCAAAGCCCATTATCAACCCGGAAAACGAACCTTGGCATTAGCTAAAAATGCTGGCGGCGGTGCCCTAGCGCATGAATTCTGGCATGCTTTTGACCACTACATCCGCTCCCATCTATATCCCCAAAGCCGCTGTCTTCTTGCCAGTGACGCTTGGTTAAACGAGCAAGATTATGCACATCATCCCTTGAATGATGCATTAATCGCTATTTTCGATACGGCTTTACTCTCAAGTGATAAAAGGGGACCATCCGAGTATTTAGCCCGCGCCATCGCGCTGGATAAAAAGTCCAATCATTACTATTTTAGTCAACCGACTGAAGCTCTGGCCCGCGCTTTTGAGGCATTTATTCAAGATGGTTCCATTGGCAATAATTTTTTAGTTTCTGGCACCCAAAAGTCCAAACTTGCCCAAGTCGGCGGTTATCCGCCCCCTCATTTAAGGGCACAACTTAATGATAAATTTACCTGTTATTTCCATTTATTAGGTCATGCTCTGCAACAATAATGGCAGTCGTTTTCGCACAAATTTGCAACGGAAACTGCAAAAGTTCTACTGTGCTGTTTGCGACTAATTTTATTAAAGATCTGGGACTAATAGAGAAATCAGTCCAGAGCAAATAGTTATGACAGACAACGATAGGTAAACGCACTGAGATCAGAAATTTTATCCAGCTCTAAAGTTCCAGCATCTTCCTTAATCAAAGCAACCACCCAATAACGGTTGCTTTTAAAATAAGGGCAAGACAAATCACCTAGCTTGAGACCGCTTGTTCAGTCCACATATCAGCGTAAGGATTGACCATGGCCTGCTTACAAAATCTATCGTAGAGCACCACATTTACCGTCGCAGCCAGATTCATACAACCTTGTGTTGGAATATAAACGACTTCCTGACACCAGTTCACCAATTTTTTATCAATCGACCCATCTTCCGGACCAAAGATATAGAAGGCCTTTTTAGGATGCACAAACGCAGGTAGCGGTTTGGCACTGCGCAACAGTTCAATCGCGACAGGAGTTGCCCCTTTGGGTAGAACCTCACGTAAGTCATCCACGCCTAGTGTGGGAATACGGGTATGCATTTTTTTAGTATCAGTGACATAGCGGCTGGCCCGGTAATAGCGCTCTCCCGTATAAAAAACCGAAGAGGCGCCATAGCATCCGGCAGCCCGCAACACTGAACCCACATTTTCAGGTGATTTGGGATTAACCAGTCCAATACTGGCAAACGCTGATGAACTAACCATTGTTTAATAACTCAATCAGATCGATCACCGCCGCATTACAGCGCGAGATATAGTTGGCCATGACCAATGAATGGTTCGCTAAAATACCAAACCCACTGCCGTTTAGAACCATCGGGCTAAACATTGGTTGTTGCGTGGCTTCTAACTCACGAATGATCTGGCGGACACTCACAACCGCATTTTTATTGACCAGTACATCATGGAAATCATATTCAATCGCCCGCATGAGCTCTAACAATGCCCAAGATGACCCACGAGCCTGATAAAAGACATCATCGATTTTCCACCAGCTGGTTTGTTCGCGAGATTTCTCAACCGAGGGTGCATCAGGGTCAATTGTGCCGCCAATTGAGGTATTTAAGCGCGCGCGACCGACACTCGCACTCAACTGTTGTGAGAGTGATCCCAGTCGATTTTGTACCAGCTGTAACCAATCCACTAAATTATCGGCTCGCGCATAAAAATGCGACTGCTGGCCGCCAGTTAAAGACAAGCGGCGTCGATAGTCCCCTAACAATCGAATACCTTTACGATATTCACCTTCGGCACTAGGAAACATCCAGCTCGTGTGATCAATATAAAATTTAGGCTGGGCAATCTTAAGATCAGAATCTTCCTCTGACTGGCTCTGACTGCGACTAAAATCCTTGCGCATCACTAACGACATATCACGGATCTGATTTAGCACACCTAATTCCCAAGCCGGCATATTATCCATAAAGACCGAAGGTGGCAGCACGTCATTACTGAGATACCCGCCAGGTTTATCTAACAAAGTTGAGGCTAAACGCATCAATGTTGTGGTCGTGACAAATCCCGGTGTAATGGGCTCTTTGGTTTGCTCAGAAACCTGTTTGGCATATGTTTCAACATTGAAAGTATCCGGTTCTTCGCTCCAATACACACTAATTGCATAAAAAACGATAAAAATTAAGGCCACAGTAGCAACAATGATCGTGCTGCGTTTTGACCAGGAAAACGTCATTAGCTCTCTCCATTAACCAATTAAGTGCATCCCTTCAATACAATATGTTTTGAATTGCAGGTAAAGCTCAGGTATTTTGAATACCAAGCTTACCACTGAAGGAGGCGTAATATGAAAAAGTTCACTCATGAATCGCAATTGCTAAAAAAGGCAATCACTATTGGCCAAGCTTACGCCACAGCTCGCGGTTACAGTGCATTACCTGCAAATGTCTCAGAGCGTGACAAAGTTGAAGCCCTTTATCGTTTGCTCGTTGCTGATAAGCGTATCACGCCACTAGCTGAAGAAAAACAAAACGGGCCAGAAATGCGCCACAAACTGGTCATCTGGTTAGCTAAACAGCTACCGGACGACCACCCCTTACTTAAGAATTAGTACTTTTACTCGCAGAGGAGGTTTTTCGTTGACTTCCTCTGCATGGAATACGATTTGAGCATCGATTTTCGCCCCAAGATCGTCAAAATTAGCAAGATGATTATTCTAATTCTTTGAATTTCGCAGATTATTCCCCTATTCATTGTCGCTTAATTTATAATTAATTCCTTATATATGGACGAATTAACCCAAAAGAATGACTAGTCAAATGTTGGTCACCCGAATAGACTATTTCCATTTTCATTTCTTCCTGTTCTAATGTACCTCTAGATCAGAAGAATCTAGCAAACGATTGCGTCCATTAAGATGATTTAGAAGTCGTTTTGTTAAATATATCTATTAAAAGTAGCTCACATAATAATAAAATACGCCATAGCTAAGACAAATCATCATTGTCTAAGCAGTGATACTTCGTTCGTAGTAGCATGTAATTTTAAAAGTAACTAAGGGAATGTCACACTTTAGTGGTTAATTTATCAACCCCCCAAAGTCTGCATCCCTCTATATATCAATAATCCTGGGTAAAGAGTGATCAGATATGAAAGGGGTCGACTATCGAGCTTTGTTAACACAAGGATCTTTCTCAAATATCAATTACAGTCCCTCTATCTCAACCATTGAGCAATTATTTACAGTCATTGATGGCAATCGGTGTACCTATTGGGAATTTGACTTCATTACCAACCAATTTTATTTTATGAAGGTTGCTTGGGATGCAAGTACTAAACGCTTTACGGCACGCTCATCAACGGTTAGCAACATTGAGCTAATTAAGCATTTACATCCATCGGATCAACACCGTCTGCAAACCAAACTCAGGCTGCATGAAGAAGGCATTGAACCCGTTTTTCGTGCCCAAATTCGTTATCGCAAATCCCCAGAGCGCTCTTGGCACTGGCTGAATTGCCGAGGACGTATTATCGCCTTTGAAAATGAGCAACCCAAAGTCGTGGCGGGGATTTACCAAAATGTGACCCGTGAACAGAATCGTCAAGAACGGCTCAAACGAATGGCCAAGCGCGATCCCTTAACCGGACTTCCCAATCGCTACGCTTTACAAGAAACGTTTGCTCATTGTCAGCAACATACCAATGAATCCTCGATGAATATGGCGTTGTTTTATCTCGACTTAGATGGTTTTAAAGAGGTCAACGATAAGATCAACCACCGAGCAGGAGATGAGCTTCTCACCAAGCTTGCCCATAAGCTTACCCATCTGACTCGCCATAACGAGACGGTTTACCGCATTGGCGGCGATGAATTTGCACTGTTTGTCCCGCGGTATCAATCTAAAGATGAATTAGTTGTACTCGCTGAGCGTATCACCAAAGCATTTCATGCAGAACATGTGAATATGTATGGCACACAAATTTCTATTGGGATTAGTATCGGGATTGCTACCTACCGTATTACCGACACGCTAGATAGCTTATTAGAGAGAGCTGACACCCGCATGTACCGCGTTAAAAACAATGGTAAAAGCGGGTTTTGGATGGGTTCAGCGAATCACAGTCTCGATGATTGATCATTGTTGTCATGATAAATGTGAATATCGCGCTGCGGAAATGGAATGCTCAGCCCTTCTTTATCAAAACGCAATTTCACGGTGCGCGTCAAATCCCAATAGACATCCCAGTAAACTTCTGTTTTAACCCATGGGCGAACAATAAAATCAAGCGAGGATTCACCCAGTCGCGCCAATTTAATAGTTGGTTCTGGCTCGCGCAGAATATCTGGATGAGAATCAATAATATCTTTTAGGACCCGCTCCGCTAACTCAAGATCATCGCTATAACCGATAGAAAACTCCATATCGACCCGACGTACACGTTCAGCGGTAATGTTATTAATCGTGCTGCCCCATATTTTATTGTTAGGCACCATGATTTTCTGGTTATCAAAGGTCCGGATCGTGGTATTAACCAAACTCATATAATTGACCTTCCCCGAAACACCGCCAGCATCCACATAATCGCCGACATCAAAAGGGCGATAGATCAAAATCATCATACCCGATGCAAAATTCGACAAGGTATCCTGTAGCGCAAAACCGATGACGATACCAGCGACCCCTAAACCAGCGAGAACGGGCGCCAGATCGACGCCAATTTGAGAAAATGACACTAAAATTCCGGTTAAGATCATGGACTTGGCTGCCATCGAGACAAAAAACTCTTGGACCAAAGCCGATAACCGCGAATGTTTGGAATGCACCATTTTACTCACGAGCATTTTCACTAACCGTGATAACCCATAGAATAGCGACATCACCAAGATAAAAATAATAGCCCTTGGTAACACCGTTTTTACTGTCGTGAGCAACCATTGGTCGCCATTCACAAAAAAGCTCTTAAAAAATGACAAAATACCGGAGCTATTTAAAACTAAATCGGTCAATTCCCCTGAGGCCGAAAATGTCAGCTGACTATATTGCGACACATCCATGTGGTAGTCTTTAAGTATCGGGATCAGCAATGTAATATTCTGACTAATCGTTTTACTAATGCGCTGTTGCAGGGTCAGCCGGTCAGACATCTGCTGATTTAACGACTTAGATAAATTACTGAGCTCATCATTCATCTGCTCTTGCAGGTCAATACTTGCCTTTAAATAGCTTGCTAAATCATTCGCATAACGATTTAACTGGTAACGATAGCGCGGTAAATATGATGCTTGTTGTTTTTTATTTAATAATTTCAAAAGCTGATGTTCATAAATATACAAGCTGGTTTGATAATGCATCGCAACGGACACCGTTATCCAGTTCAGTGGCTTATCACTTAATTCTGCAGTTTCATACGAATGGAATAGGTCACGAATGATTTGCGGTGAAGCTCTGCGTTGTTGGTACAATATCGCGATCATCGTCGCCACATCAGCAACATGCTGATTTTTACCTTGCTCCTGCGGCGGTTTATCATCATCGCTTTTATCTTTTTTCACCTGGTCACTGACCATATTCGTCAGATTTTTAACTCGCGAACTGAGTTGCTGAAGAATCATTGACCGGCTCATATTCGAGCGCGTCTTTTTCCAGCTATCCATTAAATCAGAGAGCTCTTGCTTGCCCTGTTTTAAACGCTCGGTCAATTGCGGTTGTGGTGTTTGTGAGCTATCAGCCAGACTTAACACACTGTAACTTAACAGAATGCATCCCAAAAGGGTCAATATGGCCGGTTGAATCAGTTTTACCATTGGTACCTATCAGTTATTCGGTGCTAATGCAGTTAATCTAAACTATAGTAATGCTTACTAAAAGTCACAGTAACGGAGTTTTATCATGCCTCAGTTGCCAGCTCAGCGCTCCTGGCAAAAACGCTTACATGAAATCATTTATGAAGCCGACACTCCTGCTGGGAAATACTTCGATATAGGTTTAATCATGACTATCGTTGCGAGTGTCATCGTGGTCATGATTGATAGTGTCGCCTCCATTAATGCAGAGTATGGACTGCTTCTGCTCTCGTTGGAATGGCTATTTACCGTTATATTCACCATCGAATATATATTTCGGTTACTTTGTGTGAAAAGCCCCTGGCTCTATGCGCGCAGTTTTTTTGGGGTGGTGGATTTGCTAGCCATTTTACCAAGCTTTATTGGGTTATTCTTCCCAGGTACCCAGTACCTGCTCAGTGTCCGGATTTTACGTTTATTACGCATTTTTCGGGTACTCAAGCTGGCTAATTATTTAACCGAGGCTCAGACATTACGGCAGGCATTACGCGCCAGCAGCCGGAAGATCAGCGTATTTTTACTGGCAGTCTTTGCCATGGTGGTGATTTTAGGCAGCATCATGTATTTAATTGAAGGGCCAGAACATGGCTTTACCAATATTCCTATTTCAGTGTACTGGGCAATCGTAACTCTCACCACGGTCGGTTATGGTGATATCGCCCCCATGACCGCACTTGGCAAAATCATCGCATCACTGATTATGATTATCGGCTATGGAATTATTGCTGTGCCCACCGGGATCGTCACGGTCGAACTCTCACAGGCACAAAAAAAACGTCAGAAAGTATCCACTCAGGCTTGTCCAAATTGCAGCTCAGAGGGCCATGATACCGATGCGGTTTACTGTAAATACTGCGGTCACAAGCTCTAAACCAGAGTCTGACACAGACCGAACCCGTGAGTGGGATCCGGCCTCTATTATTTAAACAATTATTCTTCTTCTGAACTGTCTGACTCTGGAGATTCTGGTACGTTTATTTTGCGTTTCATGGGCGTATCACCAACATCGATACCTTCATGATAAACACGACTGCGTTTGGCCTGCGGTTTTTTCTTAATTGCCCGAGCTGGCTTTTTCTCAGTCCACGGATTTTTACCTGGCTTACTATGGCGGCGTTTAGCGACAGGTTTGAGCCCTTTAAATTTGGCTTCAAGTCCATCAACTACGGCAAATGTCACTTTCGTGTGTAAAAAACTCTGTAACAGTAAAAACTGAGGCCAATCTTTCGGGCCCACCAGTGAACAAGCTAAGCCTTTGCGTCCAGCTCGACCAGTACGACCAATGCGGTGAACATATTCTTCAGTATGCTGACTGAGATCGAAGTTGACCACTAATCCAACATCCGAAATATCCAGCCCTCGAGAAGCCAAATCAGTGGTTACCAAAACCTGCTGATGACCTCGTTCAAACTGATCCATAATCCGGTTTCGCTTACTTTGAATCAGCTCACCACTTAAAGCCGCACTGCTATAACCCCACGACTGCACTAATTGCGCCAACCGTGCAGTATCTTGTCGAGTCGCGGTAAAGATCATCACCTGTGAACGAGAATGCTCACTGAGCAATGCTTTAAGCTGTGCTTCTTTATGTGTCAAGTTATCACTAAGATAAAAACGCTGCTCGATATCACTATTGGGTTTAAACCCTTCACCCACCGCAATCCGCTCAGGTTCACGCAGTAGCTCATTCACCAACTCATTCACTGGCAAGTTATCCAGCGTCGCTGAAAACATCAACGTCTGACGTTTACGATGGTTCGCCGCAGTATCAATCATGCGTAGCTGTGCAGCAAATCCCATATCAAGCATGCGATCCGCTTCGTCAAAGACTAACAACTCTAACCCTTCTAAATAGAGATTACGCTGTAGCAGATGATCGGCCAATCGCCCTGGAGTGGCGACAATGACCTGAGGTTGGCGACGTAACAACTTAATCTGATCATTAAAGTTCTCCCCGCCACAAAGCAGCAATCCCCGTCCCTGACTGACGCTCAAAAGTAAACGCAATTGCGCATAAACCTGCTTGGCAAGTTCTCTCGTTGGCGTAAGGACCACAGCTCGGGCATCGCGACGGCTCAGTGCTTTAACGCGCAATAAACGTTGCATCAATGGCAACAAATAGGCTAGTGTTTTCCCTGAGCCGGTCTTGGACGAAGCGATCAAATCGCGGCCAGTCATCGCGATCGGAATAGCCTCCTGCTGGATCTCAGTGGGAGTTGTATAACCTAAATGATCGAGCGCCTTTTCGAGGCGGCGATCCATACCAAATTCACTAAATTGCAAAGCCATCTACCTTCGAGCATAATTGAGCTGGAATTATAGCGGTTAAAGGCTTGGGAATACAGCATAGCCCAGTGCTTTTCGTAACCTATTTCTAGGCGCATCTTTGATGATAGATTCAATATCGTTGAACCTGAATGACCTGATAATGACTCACAGATTAAGCTTTAGACAGAAATAGGTTGAAACGGCTCTGTTCCAGCAGTATTAGTCTAAGCAGACGGCAAAAAAACAATCACCAACCTCAAGCATTTGTTTTCCTGCCCTAGTAACAGATTCGTCTATACTAAAGACGTATTCATATACTCATGCTGCATGGGTATGAGCTTCGGAGGTCGTTATGGACGCAAACTTGCGCTTAGTTATTGGGAACAAAAATTACTCTTCATGGTCACTTAGACCATGGTTATTGCTCAAGCACTTCGCTATAGAGTTTGTTGAACAGTCAGTTAATTTGGCCTCGGCTGATGCCCAACTGCAAATGCAGACGCTATCCCCCAGCGGACAAGTTCCGGTATTGTGGGTGGATGATATGCCAGTGTGGGACTCCCTCGCTATCTGCGAGTGGCTCAATGAATGTTGCCTTGATGGCAAAGCTTGGCCTGAACGGGCCCGCCTCAAAGCACTAGGCCGTTCGATGAGTGCAGAAATTCATGCTGGTTTTCAACTCACCCGACGATTACTGCCAATGAACTGCCGCGCTCGCATTACGTTACCCGATATGCCGACAGCTTTAGCCAATGAGATTATTCGTATCGAACAACTCTGGCAGGAAGCACTCGATATCAGTGGCGGACCATGGCTACTGGGATCCTTTTCAATTGCCGACTGTATGTATGCCCCCATTGTGCTGCGTTTACAAACCTACGAGCTAGAAGTGGATGAACATCTAGTGCCTTATTGCCAACAACTACGCCAGCATGATGCCATTAGAAGCTGGCTAGCGGATGCGTATCAAGAAGTCGATGTCATCGAATCAGTTGAACAACTCTACAGTGAACGCTGATTAATATCATTTTGCCCGTCTATTTTTAGCATCCACTCCTGCCAGGCTCATATGCGCAGGCTTTGGTGTATTATTTCTGTACGACACAAATAAAAATGATAACAATTATCATTTACAAATAACTATGACCTCGATATACTCATTTACAAGCTTAAAGTCGTGCAACGAAATTGATTTAGGCGGCACACCTAAATCTGTTGTTAAGCGCTGGTTTTACCAGATTCACGGCACTCCCTTACCACTTGACAATTCACGATGTGTCAGTGGGAAGCACTTGCTCCATGATTGTCTGTTATTTAAGACAGCCGCTCTCAATTGAGACGCGGCTTTTCTTTTTGGGCTGGAAAATTTAGTGAGAACGGCTCATCACAATATCATGCAACCTGCCACGCGAACGCTCAGCAGTCAAATTCAGCGTAATCAGCAAACAAATACTAATGGCAATAAACAAAGCTAATACCACGCCCGGCCATCCAAACCAATCATAAAAAGGCTGTAAATAGAACGCCCCGATACTGGCACCAAAATAGTAGAACAACGTATATAAGGCCTGTGCACTCGCTTTGGCTTGGGTCACCTGATGCCCCACTAAACTACTAGCTTGAGAATGGCAGAAGAAAAACCCAGCAGCCAGCAAACACAATCCAACCAACACCAAAACTAATGAATGAGCTAACAGAATGAACGCCCCCAGTAGCATCAGTGCTAATCCCGTTTGCATCCCACGCACTAAACCGAACTTCTGACTAAACTTGCCCGAGCGAGTCGCCGAATAGGTTCCAGCCAGATAACATAAAAAAATCAGTCCACTCATCGCCGTTGGCAGTGAATAAGGGGGTTTATCCAATACGAATAACAATAAACTGAACTGATTCACAAAAATACCGAAGGTGATCCCAGCAATAATATAGATCGCGAGTAAATGTCGGTTGAGTAGGTGGCCCATAAAATCCCGCTTCATCTGTTTCAGGGAAAACCGCTTAGCACTAAACCTTTGTGCCTGAGGCATCGTGACCATCGCAATCACCATAATAATGATACCGATAGAACCTAAAACCCAGCATGCCACCTGCCAATATCCACTTAATTGGGTTAAAAAAGCGGATGAAATTCTGCCACTTAAGCCACCCAATGAATTAGCCGCAACAAACATCCCAACCGCGACAGGAATTCGTTTGGTCGGCAATTCGTCACTCATAAAGGCAATGGCAACAGCCGGACACCCAGACAATAAAAATCCCTGAACAAAACGCGCCGTAATAATCAGACTGAATTGCCCCATAAGCGGGATCAATAAAGTGACGATAGAACCACTGAAAATAGACCATAAGAATATTTTCCGTCGGCCAATGGCATCCGCCAGACCAGCAAAGACGACCAACCCAACGCCCATACCAGCCATCGCAATCGCCATCACCATGTTGGCAGCCAGTTCAGTTTCATGGTAATGCCTGGCCATTACCGGCAATAACGGTTGGAAAAGATACAAATTGGCAAAAGCAACGATAGAAGCCGCACAAACTAAATAAACCAATCGATGCTGTACACGTGCCGTCATGAGAATCAACCTCAACAACAATAAGAGTTAACAACAGCTAAAGAATAAAACGCTTTAAGGGTATAAATAAAAGATCTTATTTTTATTCCCCTCATTCCTTTATTTTATTGCTATGCTCTGTTTATGAACGGCTCTCATTAAAAATCAGTTAAAATACGATGGAATTACGACAACTGCGTTATTTTCTTAAAATTGCTCACTCCGGCACGATTACTCAAGCGGCCCACCAGCTCAATCTGGCTCAACCCGCCTTAAGCCGCAGCATTCAAAAACTTGAAGATGAACTCAATACCAAGCTTTTTATCCGCACAGAAAAAGGTATCAAACTCACTCAGAGTGGCCAAAAACTGCAGAGTTATGCTCAGCAAATATTGGCACAGGTAAAAGACGCCCAAGATGCCGTCTCGTCCGTGGAAAAACTGCAAACAGGCTCGGTGCGAATCGGTCTGCCCGCCATGCTGGGTTCCTATTTTTTCCCACCGTTTTTGATGGCATTTCGAGAACGCTATCCAGGTCTAGATATTGAAATTGTTGATGCTGGCTCAGTGTCAATCCGGGAGATGCTAGAAGAGGGCAAGCTTGATCTGGGCATCATTGTCGGTGAAGATGCTCCCAGCCAACTCGCATCAGAACTACTCATAAAAGAAGAGATGGTCTGCTGCATGGCCAACGATCACCCTTTAACCACACAAGCAACGATCAGCTCAGAACAGTTTTTACAGTATGAACAAATCGGCTTTCATGCTGGATACTTTCAGCAACGCTTTATTGATGAAATGAGTCACCATACACTCATGGCCCCGAATCGGATTATCACAACCAATCTGATCCCATTGATTAAAAGCGTCGTTTCGCACGGCTTTGCTATTTCAATGTTACTGTCCTTAGTGATTCAGCCTGAAGATGCCATCACCACTCGCTCGTTTAACCCACGTGAATTTCTTCACCTGCGATTGGCTTGGCATCCACAGCGATATCTATCACAAGCCAATCAGGCCTTTAGACAGTTTTTACTCGAACAGCTTCGGGGCACTTCTGCCACACTTTAATCCAGCAATTGAGCGGCAGCTGCAAGCACTGTATTCACCGCTTTTTGCTCAGTTGCAGCCATTAATTCAGCCGATGGGGTTTCCTGTTCGGTACGATTGACAATGACGCCGGCGACCATCCCCGCTTTCAGGCCACTCGCTGCACACTGGGTAAATAATGTGGCCGATTCCATCTCATAATTGAGTACACCCAATGCCTGCCACTGTTTCAACGACCCAGCGAAGGCATCAATCACCCTGCCCGTGTATGTATCGTAACGCTCTTGGCCCGGATAAAATGTATCAGAAGAAGCACTGATGCCCACATGTGTGGTATACCCTTTGGCCGATGCACTTGAAAGCAAGGCCTGCGTTGCAAAAAAATCCGCAGCGGCCGGATAAGCTAATGGTGCAAAATGGCTGCTGGCACCATCTAAACGAACAGATGCAGTGGTCACAATCAGATCACCAACGGCAATATCAGGTTGAATGGCCCCAGTTGTACCTACCCGCAAAAACTGTCGAACGCCAAGCTGAGCGAGCTCTTCAACAGCGATTGAAGTCGAAGGGCCGCCAATACCAGTCGAACATACCACGACTGGTTTGCCATCAATAAACCCCAACATCGAGTGAAACTCGCGAGTGCTCGCCAACTCTTCAGGGTTATCCAGCAATTGCGCAATCCGTGACACTCGCGCCGGATCACCAGGAATGATCGCCAATGTTGCACCGCTGATATCAGCTTCAGATAAACCTAAATGAAATACCTGTTGGTCTTGCATAATGAAACCTCTCTCATCTTAAACGATGTAACATAACAAAATAACTAATGAAAAATTCCAGCATAGACAACAAAAATGAGCCAAGACACTCCAAGTAAAATCCAAGGCAATTTCGGTGAAGTTTGTTGATGGTCGTCCACCTCCGTGACCGAGTCATCCTCAACTTGCTGCTGATTTTGTTTGTCTCGCATTTTACGAGCTTTATCTAACTCACGAGCCTTCGCCTTTTGTTGCTTTTTATATTGCTCGATTCCCTTACGAATCCCCTCTTCGACTAACTTCGTCTGAGCCTTGCTCTGTCCCGGGCGCTGATTAGCTTTTGCCAGAGCTTGCGCTTGTTGATTCAGCTGAGGACTTGACGTGTTTTTGGCCATAACAACTCCTTAATGAATCGCCCATTTTACAAAAATTAACCTCCGAGGTGTGGCTAATTTCATAAGGGTTATTGATCTTTGCTATATATTTCACTGGCGTTGACACCTAAATCTAATTGAACTAATTATGCCAGTGCGGATTTGATCAGTATTGGCAACTCATAGATAAGACTATATGAGCAAGGCAAAATGACTCATACGACAATACGCTTAAACAATAGGTTCATTGATCTTCTGGATAGGCGATGAGTCGCTTAGAAGCAGACGATCCCGAACATTTCCTTTCGGAAGAACGCAGGCATCCTAGGGACTGTTGACCTTTGGTGGTTGAATTTTGTTCAAATTAAACGCATTTTGAACGCGGCGCAGCTATAATGCATGTCATGACCGAAGTCTGTGCGTTAAACAAAATGAGCAGGATAGATATATCTGTTGATCAAGCAACTGAATAATATCAATACTGACTCAGTAAAACTGAGTTTGCCACTGACAACCGACTGATAGAATCCCCCCAATAATGCCCCCAATCGATACTTCAAAATTGCTCCTGTCATTAAATGATTTGCCCAGTAAACACTGGGCGTTTATCCTTAACGAGAAATCACTACTCGGCCATTGATGATTGAAAAATAAGGTTTGTATGTTGTTTCTATCCCATCTGCCACCACTCTTAATGGACTAGAACCATGTTTATCTTTTAATCGAACTAACTTCCCGTCGGCGTAGCTCTCCAATGTATAGTCCTGCCAATTTTCAGGCGATTTAACAACAGCTCCAGATTGCGTTAAATCATCCTTAAAACCAATCGCATCAAAAAACTCATCCGGGCTTGATTGCCCTGCTTCCGCCAATGATTTTTCCCGGCTCGACAGGGAATATACATCTTTTAAGCCCTGATAATCTTTACGCTTCATCATCTCAATCAGCGCCTGATAGGCCCGATGCAGTTTTTTCATATTCTCGCGCGTCGGTTTAAATGGCTCTGCTTGGGTCCAGGCCCATTGCGGAATGGTTTTGATATAGAAGGGGCGGTGAAAAATAGTTGTCCAACCTTTTTGCTGCTGCGATAAATTAGCCAAATCCGTTTGATGTTTAGCTGGATAACTTTTAGACGTTTTGGCGGTTGCTTTACCATCATCAACCGTAACATGCAGGCTGGAAAGCTCTACTTTATCCCCCTTTTCTGTATTAGCCGTTAAAGTTAACTGACATTCCCCATCAGGGCGCTGCACTGCACCGTCCCCTTCATTTTGAGTCCACATATTGATAGATACAACCTGTGCACCTAATGTATTCATCCCCGGTTGTAAAAAAGCAGTCACATTAAATCCGGTCATAATATCACCACTTACTGACGAGCTATTATCTAGCTGCGGCATCTGATTAATCATATTGCCACATACCATATGATGGGAATTCATATTAATAAGATAAATAAAGGTGGGTTTTTCCGTTGGAATGGCGATATCCGAGGTTGATACATCCACCGCGGACGACTGACAACCCGCCAACAGAATAACGCCCAATAAAGCCCCCAATCGATACTTCAAAATTGCTCCTTTCATTGAATGATTTACCCAGTATATCCTGGGTGTTTATCCTTAACGGGATATCACCACTCGGCCATTGATGATTGAAAAATAGGGTAAAAATGACATACCATCATCTCCCCATTTAATAGCTAATGGGCTATTACCATTATCATCCGTTAATTGAACGAGCCTTCCTCCCATATAACTTTTTAATTTATAATCACTCCATGGAAGATGCGCGAGAACACTCGCCCCTGGATGACTAAAAGAAGATTCAAAACCAATCGCATCAAAAAACTCTTCCGGGCTTGATTGCCCCGCTTCGGCCAGTGATTTTTCTCGGCTCGACAGGGAATACGCATCTTTTAAGCCCTGATAATCTTTGCGCTTCATCATCTCAATCAGCGCTTGATAGGCCCGATGCAGTTTCTTCATATTCTCACGCGTCGGTTTAAAGGGCTTCGCTTGGGTCCAAGCCCACTGTGGAATGGTTTTGATATAAAGAGGTCGGTGAAAATAAGTTGCCCAGCCTAGCTGATTCGATGTAACTTTTGATAAATCGGTGCGATATTTGGGAGGATATTTTTTAGAAGTCTTCACCGTTACTTTGCCATCGTCAACGGTAATATCAAGGCTGGATAATTCAATTGGCTGCCCGTGTTGCGGATTCGCCGTAAATACCATTTTGCATTCACCATCCGCGCGCTGCACCGAACCATCTCCGCCATTTTCCTTATACGCATTGATTGAGGCTACCTGAGCATCCAGAGTATTCTCACCCGGCTGTAAAAATGCCGTCACATTAAATCCAGCGATGATATCCCCTGTCACTGATGACGTATTATCAAGCTGAGGTAAATTATTGACCAGACTTTGGCAGATCATATGATGGGAGTTCATATGAACCAGATAAATAAAGGTGGGTTTTTCCGTTGGAATGGCGATATCCGTGGTTGAAACATCCACCGCAGACGTCTGACAACCAGCCAATAGAATTATGCCTAATAATACCCCCAATCGATACTTCAAAATTGCTCCTTTCATTGAATGATTTACCCAGTATATCCTGGGTGTTTATCCTTAACGGGATATCACCACCCGGCCATTGATGATTGAAAAATAAGGTAAGAGAGATAGAAACGGTAAACTACTATCATCAGTGGTCATAACTAACGGACTGTTATCGTTTTTATCAACTAACTGAACTAGGCGACCATTGGCATAGGTTTTTAACTCATAATTTCCCCAAGGCTGATGATCGACGACTTTAACGCCTTTGGCTGAAAAAGCGGCAGCAATTTCTGTCGCATCAAAAAACTCTTCCGGGCTTGATTGCCCCGCTTCGGCCAGTGATTTTTCCCGGCTCGACAGAGAATACGCCTCTTTTAAACCCTGATAATCTTTACGCTTCATCATCTCAATCAGTGCTTGATAGGCCCGATGCAGTTTTTTCATATTCTCACGCGTCGGTTTAAAGGGCTTCGCTTGGGTCCAGGCCCATTGTGGGATGGTTTTAATATAGAAAGGACGATGAAAAAATGTCACCCATCCACGTTGATGTGTCGTTATTTTGGACAAATCAGTGCGATATTTGGGAGGATATTCTTTGGATGTTTTAGCGGTTACTTTGCCATCGTCAACGGTAATATCCAGACTGGATAATTCAATTGGCTGCCCGTGTTGCGGATTTGCGGTGAGTACCAGTTTGCATTCACCATCGGCGCGCTGCACTGAACCATCTCCGCCATTCTCATTATATCCATTAATCGAAGCAACCTGAGCATCCAGAGTATTTTCGCCGGGTTGTAAAAACGCCGTGACATTAAATCCAGTGATAATATCTCCAGTGACCGAAGTTGTATTATCTAACTGCATTAGATTATTAATCATATTAGCACATACCATATGATGGGAGTTCATATGCACCAGATAAATAAAGGTGGGTTTTTCCGTTGGAATGACGATATCCGTGGTTGAAACATCCACCGCGGATGACTGACAACCCGCCAATAGAATGACGCCCAATAATGCCCCCAATCGATACTTCAAAATTGCTCCTTTCATTGAATGATTTGCCCAGTAAAGACCGGGCATTTATCCTTAACGAGATATCACCACTCGGCCATTGATGATTGAGAAGTAGGGCGTGAATGTCGTAATCGTTTCCCCAACTTGGGTTCTCAATGGACTATCACCATGCTGGTCATATAATTGAACTAATTTGCCATCCGCATAGCTCTTTAGTTTATAGCCTTTCCAATCCGTATGATTTAATACTTTGACTTGTTTATTATTTAATTCTTCTTGATAACCAATTACATCAAAAAACTCATCTGGGCTTGATTGACCCGCTTCCGCCAATGATTTTTCCCGGCTCGACAGGGAATACGCCTCTTTTAACCCCTGAATATCATGCCGTTTCATCATCTCAATCAGCGCCTGATAAGCCCGATGCAGTTTTTTCATATTCTCGCGCGTCGGTTTAAAAGGCTCCGCTTTAGTCCAGGCCCATTGCGGAATGGTTTTGATATAAATGGGGCGGCTTATATAACTGGTCCAGCCTTTTTGATGGAATGTTATTTTAGAAGCATCTGTACGATATTTGGGGGGATATTTTTTAGAGGTCTTCACTGTTGCTTTACCATCGTC
>NZ_SMGD01000012.1 GCF_004339545.1 Celerinatantimonas diazotrophica
GGCCTGCTGGGTGCTGTCGGTGAACACCACGGTGTGTTTGTTATCCTGATGGACAACGTAGTAGTACATCCCCTCTTCGGCGGCCAGCCGTTCGACAAAGGCCAGGTCACTCTCCCGGTACTGCACGCAGTATTCGCGGGTCTCATGGGACTCACTCAGGGCAAAGGCATACTCACTTATCCCCATCTCCTGGAGTAAAATCGAGATAATCTGCGGGGCATTGAGCTGCTGGAAGATGCGGCTGTTCTGGCGCAGACTGAGGCGCTTGAGGGCCGGCACCAGGGTCAGGGCATAGCGGGTGTGATGAAAGCCGGTGTCGCCCCGGGTAAAGGTGCTGACGATACCCGACCAGCGCTGCTGAGTGACACCATCCTGCCAGACGGTGAGGGTAGCTGGCTGGTCGATGAGGGTTGCCGCGTCCAGCTGGTCATTGCGGCTGGCCAGTTGCACCGTGAAGGCAAAGGGGGTGCTTAAGGCTTCCTGACCGGTAAAGGACACCACCTGCAGGCTGGGGTCAGTGAGCCCCTCAATCGTCAGGGTAAATTGTAATCCGCTGGGCTCTGCCATAATCGAACCATCCTGTGAAATGGGCATAGCTACCGCACCGCTGCTTTAGGGCCAAGCACCGGGAGAACGCGGGTATGTCGGCAATGCCATACCCGGGGCAGCTGTGTAAAACGAACGTGAAACATCCGAGCTGAGCGACACCCGCTCAGCTCGGGGTGGCGGTTAAATCCAACGCCGCCTTTAGGCTTCCATCGGCGCGCGCCAGTCATCGGAGCCGGAAGTGCCGGCAATGTCATGGGACCAGTCGATTTTGCGATAGGCCATGGAGACTTCAATGAGCTGGGTGAAATCGGATTTGGCCGGGTCCTGACAATGGGGCATCTGGGCATCGATGTTGACGATGGTGGCATCGGTCAGGGTGGTGGTGAAGAAATGTTCCTGTTTACCTTCAACCGAGGTGCGATACCAGTTCAGGGTGACGGTGGGAAGCATTTCACCGGAGGCCAGGGCGTTGTAGAGCAATGGCACGGCTTTGTTCAGCGCCACGGTGAATTTAAACGGTTTGTGGACCCGCTGGCCTGCTGGCTGACCGGATTGCGGGTCAGTGGGGACGGTGACGACGTGTTTAAATTCCTGGACCAGCATTTCATCTTCGTGGCCCTGCACGTAGATGTTGCCGACGGAATCGGCGGTGAATGCGCCGGCGGTGATATTGCCTTGAGTTTTACCTTCGATGGAAATATAACAAGGAGTTGGCATAGATGTAATCCTCTTGATTTGGTTTATTGATGAAACGATAAAAAAAGGAATCAACATCCATGCCACTTTTTTATAAATGATAAGGCATTGTTTTTAAGCATTATTTATTTTTCGTGGGGTAAGGGATTGAGCTGGTCGAGCAAGAAGTTGCCTGGAGCGAGCAAAAAGTTGCCCGGCGGGCAATTTCTTGCTCGGTCAGTTTTTAAGCAATGGCGGTCAGTGGGGGACTGTTTTGCTGATTTTTTATACTGAATGGATTCACAAAGAGCTCTTTTCAAGTTTGTAGTCGTATTTTATTTGAATCTAATTCGGTGTCAGGTAAGAGCGGGGTACTCTATTTGAATGATAAAGCTTAATTGAGTTGAGTAGCGGCCTTTAGATTGCTTCCTTACGGTATTTGTAATTGGAGAGTTCAAAATTTAAAAATACGTTGGGTGACTGGCAGAGGGGGAACTTAGCGTTGCCAGAATTGATCGATCAGCTCGCTGAGTAGCTCGCTGATATGTTCTTCCTCTTCGTCTAAATTGAGTGACCAGTGTTCGAGGTAGCGTTTGGCTTGAGCATAACTTAGACGGTGCTGGCCCAACCCATATTCGATTTCGGGCAGTTGTTTGTCATAGCGAGGAATAAGGGTCCATTGCAATGCCTGTCCTCCCAGACGATTGAATGGTTCGAGTGCGAACTGACAGAACTGTTCGACGTGCTCTACACCGTCTGGGCCGAGACAGCCGGGTTCAATGCGCATTGTCAATTGTAAAGGTGGTAAATGGTTTGCCACAGTAATCACTCTCCTTGTTCATACTAATAGTGCTCCTAGGGACTGTTGACCTTTGGTGGTTGAATTTTGTTCAAATTAAACGCATTTTGAACGCGGCGCCCCCTGCGACGCTTAATGAGTTAAGCAAGCAGGGGGCAACAAAGTTCAGGATGCGTTTAAATGAACCCCAAGGGCAGTATCTGAGAGGAATTTATCCAGCGTTAAACGTTCTTTGTGGAGAATAACTACACGGCACAGCGTTTGCCTTGCCTAAATCCCTCTCAGATTTCTGCAAAACTAATCACAAAAGGTCAACAGTCCCTAGTATAGCGGTAATCATTTGAATGTGTTGAATCCGATTGTTACCTGGAAAAATAAAAGCGGTAGGAGTTGTTATCAGAGAGATATCGGCGTTGTGTTCTGAACTGGCTCACGAATCGATAGCTGAATAAGGAAAAATGGCTTTATTTTTTGTGATATATATCACAAAAAATTGTATTTAGATCAAAAAATGCGCTAAAATACGTGACAAGGATCACATGTAAGGAGCATTTATGAGCCGTGAAACCAAAAATACATTGAAAGAGGTTGCTTTATTAGCTGCATTGTTCAGCGCGACTTCTGCGGTTGTTTTTGTTGATGTCCTGAGCTGGGTTTAATCGACAAAAAACAGATCCAATCACTACATATGACAGTGTCAGACCGAAGGGTTTGACGCTGTTTTTCAATTATAATAGAGCATTTATCTCTGCGATGAACTCGATGCTGCTGTTGAAATTTTAAACGTTTTGCATTGCGTCTATTTTCTTTTGTCCCCTTGGTCACGTTTCCTCCTTTCTTCTCTCTTGCGCACACGTTAATCTTGTACGATCACATTCATTGAATGACTTCATCTCATGTTATATTTCTATCAGAGCAATCAGCTGGATGTGCTGGCCGGTTTGATAGGCCCGTTGATGCAACAAAATCGGCTATCGAATCCATTGTCTCGCGAGCAAGTGTTGGTTCAAAGCCCGGGCATGGCACAATGGTTGAAGTTGGAGTTGGCTCGACAGTTACGGGTCAGTGCTAACATCGATTTTCCACTCCCTGCGAGCTTCATTTGGCAGATGTTTCATGTCGTGTTAGATGATGTGCCCGAACAAAGCCCCTTTAACAAACCTGCAATGACTTGGCGGCTGATGCGTATTCTTCCGCAGCAACACCATGATCCTGATTTTGCGCCACTGCTGCATTACGTTGATGATCAGGTGGACAATCAAGCGCGTAAACTCTGGCAACTCTGCGGCAAAATTGCGGATTTATTTGACCAGTATTTGGTGTATCGCCCCAACTGGATGAACCGTTGGGAAGCGGGCGATGATCTGCCGCAGGTCAGTGCAACCCAGCCATGGCAGCCGAAACTCTGGCGACTATTGGTGGATGATACTGTCGCCAAGATGGAGAGCCCTTATCATCGCGGTAATTTATTTCAGGATTTTATCGAGCGATTGACGCTTGGTACCCCAGTGAATGGTTTGCCCGAGCGGGTGTTTATCTTTGGTATATCGGCGTTACCACCGGCGTATTTAACCGCCTTGCAAGCACTGGGTCAGCATATCGATATCCATCTATTTTTGGGGAACCCCAGCCGTGAGTATTGGGGCGATGTGCGAGATGATCCGGCGCGAGCGGGTAATCCATTATTGGCTTCAATGGGAAAACTAGGGCGCGATTATCTAGAACTGTTGGCTGAAACGGACAAACAAGAGCTTGATTTAGATTTGTTTATTGAACCGGTGGGGGAAGCTCTGCTGGCGACAGTGCAGCGCGATGTTTTGTATTTAGAAAATCCCATTGACCCGATGGCTTGGCAGGACAGCCAGCACAAGCGTGTCGTCAATGCTGACGATTCCAGCATCCGTTTTATCAGTTGTCATAGTGCTCGGCGTGAATTAGAAGTACTGCACGATTCGCTGTTGGCGATGTTTGAAGCCGATCCTGAGCTGACGCCGCGAGATGTGATCGTCATGGTTGCGGATGTGAATGCTTATAGTAGCGCGATCGAAGCCGTATTTGGCTCCGTGGATGAGGCGCATTTTATTCCTTATGCGATATCGGATCGCAGTGCCCGCGACGAGAGCCCATTGCTGCAAAGTTTTATCGAGCTTCTTGGGCTACCAACGTCACGTTCTAGCGCGAGTGGTGTGCTAACACTTTTAGAAGTCCCCGCTATTGGTCGGCGGTTTGGCATCGTTCCGGAAAAGCTGCCGCAATTACGCCAGTGGGTGATTGAGTCTGGCGTCCGTTGGGGATTAGATAAAACGGACATGCAGCGGTGGTCTAATCCGGATGACAGTGAGCAAAATTCCTGGTTATTTGGCTTAAAACGGATGTTGCTGGGCTACGCTATGGCCAGTCATACACTGGTTCAAGAGGTATTACCCTATCCAGAGAGTCAGGGGCTCAGTGCGGAACTGGTGGGCGTGTTAGCTGATTTTATCGATGCCTTAATTAAACTTCGCAATGCACTGTTAGAGAAGGCTGACTATCAGCGCTGGCAGCAGCGCTTGTTGTGGATCGTCGAGACATTTTACGACTTTGATGAGCCTGATATGCTCGACCAGCAGCGTTTACAACAGCTGATCGAGCAGTTGTATGACAGTGCGCAGAGCTGCGATTATCGTGAGGATATCGATGCGATGATCATCCACGACTATGCTCGAGCGCAGTTAAGTAATGCTTCCGGTAGCCAACGCTTTTTAGCCGGGCCAGTCAATTTCTGTACACTGCTGCCGATGCGGGCGATTCCATTTAAAGTGGTCTGTCTATTAGGGATGAATGATGCTGATTATCCGCGTAATGTGCCCCATATAGGGTTTGATTTAATGGCAGAAAATCCGCCACAACGCGGGGATCGTAGTCGCCGAGAAGATGACCGTTATCTATTTTTAGAAGCTTTATTAGCCGCTCAGCAACGCCTTTACATCAGTTATGTTGGGCGAAGTGTGAACGACAATAGTCCGCTTGAGCCATCTGTTTTGGTCAGTGAGCTTCGAGATTATCTGGCGCAAAGTTGTTGTTTAAAAGACGATCAAGCGCTGGATAGTGATGCCTCTGGCGAACGCTTACTGGCTGCACTGACCACGGAGCATCCTCTGCAGCCGTTTAGTCCGAACTATTTTCGTTCTAATAGCGGCTTTTTTAGCTATCATCCCCGTTGGTTGTCGGCCGCTCGGGCGCTTGCTGGGGGGACGGATGAAAACGAGCCTTCGTTAATGGCACAAAAGTTAACGGAGTCTTTGCCTCTGGATATACCGCTAAGCTATCAGGATCTGCAACAGTTTGTGGCGGCACCCAGCGAATGGCTGTTTAAACGGCGCTTAAACATCTATTATCCGAACATTGAAGAGCAGTTGGTTGAAGCGGAAAGTTTTCACCTCGAGGGCTTGGTCCGCTATCAGTTAGACTTACAATTGCTGGAAGCGCGATTGCAAAATAAAGATTTCGAGCAAGTGAGTCACCAGTTGCGTGCTAGTGGCCATCTTCCGCATGGTGCATTCGGTTCGTTAAGTATCGAAAAGCGCTGGCAATCGCTAGACCCTTTAGTGGCTCGGTTGGGGCAGTTACCGCCATTAAGCCCAAGTCGCTGGGCGGTTCGTCTGGCGCCATTGTCTGATGCGTTCCCGGCCATTCATGGCTGGTTGACAAGTCAAAGCCCTCAGGCGCTTCTGGCCTTTCGCCCTGGTAAATTACGAGCCAAAGATAAGCTCCTGGCTTGGCTGGATTATCTCATTGCCTGTTTAAGCCAAGAGATCCCCACGCAAAACTATCTGTTGGGGATTGATGAAGCGATTCGCTTTGAACCGCTAAGCACGGAGCAGGCTGCAACGCATATCAGCGCGTGGCTCATGGCATTACAAGTGGCTTGGCAACAGCCGTTTGTGTTTCCCATCGAGGCCTTGTGGCTGTATGTGGAGCATGCTTGGGATGAGACTCAGTTGCAACTAAGTGAAGAGCGTTCGGTGCGCGATGAGGCGCTTAATCGGGCCTTGGCACATTATCAGGGGGAGTTTGGTGAAAGCGCTAATCGTTACATTGCACAGTACTTAGGTGATGATTTCACACCTTACTGGGATGATATGGAACCTTGGGTCAGGCAGTTGTTGGTGCCGATGAAAGTTTATATGACGGAGTTTGACGATGAGTGAGCGTCTCGAGCTAACTTCTTTCCCATTGACGGGCACTCGGTTAATTGAAGCGAGTGCTGGAACCGGAAAAACCTTTACCATCAGTGCGTTGGTGTTGCGATTGCTGCTCGGTGATGATCCTCAGTGTGAGCCGCTTAATATCGAGCAAATTTTGGTTGTGACGTTTACCGAAGCGGCAACGGCGGAACTTCGTGGCCGAATTCGAAGCCGTATTCATCAGGCTCGGTTGGATTTTTTGCGTGGCCACTCGGAAGACTTTCTTACGCGCCATCTAATTGAACAGACCGAGAACCATATTGCGGCAGCTGAGCGATTATTGCAGGCCGAACAGAATATGGATCAAGCCGCTGTTTTTACAATTCATGGGTTTTGTCAGCGGATGCTCAAAGAGCACGCTTTTGAAAGTGGTATTGCCTTTGAAAGCGAATTTTTAACTTCCGAATCTACTTTGCGTCTGCGAGCAGTGGAAGATTGCTGGCGAGCCCAGTTTTATCCATTGCCAAAAAGTTTAACGGCTCGCGTTATGAGTTTCTGGAGTGAGCCCAAAGCACTATTACGTTCATTGCAAAGTGTGCTTAGTCAGCCACAGTTAAAGCTTTCCGGCATCACAACAGATGTTGATCCTATCGATTGGTTTACCGAACGCCTTAAGCAAATCACACAATTTAAGTTGCGTTGGCAAACTGAATTTGAGGGGCTGTGGGAGGCGCTTGAGAGCGCCGATCTTGATAAACGCAGTTACAGTAAACGTAATCTGCCTAAATGGTTGGATGAGATCCATCAGTTTGTGAGTGAGCCCACTGAGAATGAACAATTACCGAAAAATATAGCGCGGTTCGGCTCACAATTACTAAGCGAAAAGACTAAAACCGGGCCAGCGCCTCAGCATCCATTAATTGCCGCTGTGGATCAGCTGCTTGAGGATGAAGTCGATCTGAAAGCGCTGTTGCTACAGAGTTTGATTGTGCAGATCCGTGAGCGCTTTGCGCAGCTAAAACTGCAATTACAGCAGCTTGGGTTTGATGATCTATTGACGATTTTGGCGGATGCGCTTACCCATGATACTCAGCGAGTGTTGGCGCAGCATATTCAAGGGCGTTATCCGGTTGCGATGATCGATGAGTTTCAAGATACCGACCCACAGCAATACCGGATTTTCAGCACGATTTATGCCTTTGATGAGCAGATTCGGTCGGGATTATTTTTAATTGGTGATCCTAAACAGGCCATTTATGGCTTTCGTGGCGCGGATATTTTTACCTATATGCAGGCCCGAAAACAGGTACAAGCTCATTATACATTGCCAACTAACTACCGCTCGAGTGGTGCGATGATTCATGCAGTTAATCAGCTGTTTGAATTTCACGAAAATCCCTTTATCTATCGCGATGCCATTGAGTTTATTGCGGTCGATAGTGCTGAACGGCATTCTCAAAGCCAAGGGTTATTGATTGATGGTAAGCCTACGGCTGCGTTGTCGTTTCGCTTGGCCGATAATGGGGCCGCAACGTTAAATAGTCAGGATTACCAACAGCTACAGGCGCGAGATTGCAGTGCGCAAATTCATCGCTGGTTGCACGTCGGGCAACTAGATGAAGGCAGCCAAGGCATCCGTGCCGTGCAAGCGAAAGATATTGCGGTACTGGTTCGCACGAACCGTGAAGGACAGCTTATTGCTCAGGCACTGGATAAATTGTCAATTGCCTACGTGTTAAGAGCCAATCGCGATAGCGTCTTTGCCAGTGACGAAGGTTATCAGCTCTATCTGCAAATGGCGGCCGCTTTAAATCCTAACGATGAACGGATGTTGCGTGCAGCGCTAGCGGTGCCATTGATGGGGTATGAAATTACTCAGCTTGAAGAACTGAACCTCGATGAGCTGCGCTGGCAGCAATGCGTTGATGAATATCTTAATTATCAGCGTATTTGGCAGCGGCGCGGTATTTTACCGATGCTTTATCGCTGGTTAGAACAGCGCGACATTGCTGCTCGTATTTTAACGGAGCGAGCCGGTGAGCGACAATTGACGAATCTACTGCATTTAGGTGAGCTATTGCAGAGTCAAGCTCAGCAGCTTGACTCGCCGGCGGCATTATTACGGTGGTTTGCTCAGCAATTGCTCAACCCTGAAAGCGGTGCAGATGAAACCCAGATCCGCTTGGAAAGCGATGCGAAACGAGTGCAAATTGTGACAATTCATAAGAGTAAAGGGTTGGAGTATCCAATCGTCTTGTTACCCTTTATGCTCAGTTATCGTAGCGCCAAAGAGGCTATTTACCATGCCAATGGCACATTGACCTATGCTCTGGATGGGAATGATGAAGCCAAGCAAAGTGCCGACCAAGAGCGGCTAGCCGAAGATCTACGCTTACTTTATGTGGCACTGACTCGCGCGAAATATCATTGTAGTGTCGGGGTCGGTGCGTTGAGTGCCAGAGCTAATAAAAAAGGCACCACGAGTATCGAGAATAGTGCCCTAGGATTTATTTTGCAGCATGGCGAACAAGGCACTAAAGCTTCATTAGTGGCAGCACTCGATGCTTTATCACAAGGCAGTGAAGATATTGATTATGAGGCAGCGATTGACCATTGGCCTGAGCCTTTTAGCGAAGCTTATGAAGCGACAGATGAACTTATGGCACGGCCTTTGAACCGTCAGGTTCGCTCTGATTGGTGGTTGACTAGCTACTCGGCACTATCATCGCATCATGGTCAATGGGATGCTTCGACAGAACTAGCCTGGTTAGATAAAACCGTGGTTGAGGATGATGAGCACGTACCCGAGGATATTCTGGATGTCTTTCACTTTGCGCGGGGACCGCAGGCTGGGACGTTTTTGCATAGTGTTTTTGAGCTGATTGATTTTCAAGCCACTGATGAAGCGGTTGAACAACTATTGCTGCCACTGATGGCGCGTGCCGGTTACGATGAAAAATGGTTGGACGTCATCAAGCGGTTGCGAGCTAATGTGTTGCATGCGCCACTGAATGATGACGGGACGCAGCGCCCCTTTTCCTTAGGGCAAGTAGAGGCTTCGCAGCGTCTGGCAGAAATGGAATTTGTCATGCCGCTGGGCCAATTACAGGCGCGGCAACTTAATCAGACGCTCAGCCGTTATGATGCGCTTAGCCAGCAAGCGCAGCCCCTGCGTTTTGAACAAATTCAAGGGATGCTCAAAGGGTTTATTGATTTGGTTTTTTGTGTGGAAGGGCGTTATTACGTGCTGGACTATAAATCAAATTATTTAGGCGATAGTGCCAGTGATTATAATCGTACGGCGATGGAGCAGGCGATGATTGAACATCGCTATGATTTTCAGTATCAAATCTATGCGCTGGCGCTGCACCGATTTTTAACCCAGCGTATTGAAAACTATACCTATCAGCACCATTTCGGTGGAGTTTATTATATCTTTATGCGCGGTGTTGTGGCTCAGGCCAGTGAGCAAACTGGCGTTTATTTCGCAAGACCAACTGAGGCGTTTCTGGACGCTCTGGATGCGCTATTTCAAGGAGAGAGCGCATGAGTGATTGGCAGCAGCTATTAACTCGACTGCGTGAAGAGGCGCAGTTGCGCTCATTGGATTGGCACTTTGCCAGATTCATGCAAAGTTTGGGGGCCGAACCTGAGGTTGCTTTAGCCGCAGCGCTGACCAGCAAGGCTTTAAGCCGGGGAGATAGTTGCCTCCCTCTTGAAATGTTATGTTCCGAGCTGGAAAGCTACGGTGTTCATACGCAGCAACCGGAGTGGGTGCGCTGGCTTAATGACAGTGCACTGGTTGGTGAAGATCAGCCACTGGTCTTTGATTTGCAGCGATTGTATTTAAACCGTTACTGGCAATACGAGTGTCAGTTAGCTCAGCGTTTAGCGGTTGCTCCGATGTCTAAAGGCTTTGCGCCGGCAAAGGTGAAGCCGATTTTAACGCGTCTTTTTGGCCCTATGGCAGCCCAGACTGATTGGCAACGAGTGGCGGCTGCACAGGCTTGCCAGCGGCAGTTGTTGGTGATTAGTGGGGGGCCAGGGACGGGTAAAACCACCACGGTGACTCGCCTTTTAGCGTTAGTCCAAGAATTGGCGCTCAAGGCGCAAGGACGTCCGCTTGAGGTTGCCCTAGTAGCTCCGACGGGGAAAGCTGCGGCGCGCTTAAGTGAGTCGATAGCTGAAGCCCGATTGAAGTTGACTTCAAGTGCTGCTGAAGTGATTGCAGCGATTCCCTCCCAGACCAGTACTATTCATCGTTTGCTCGGTGTGATCCCCGGACGTAGTCAGTTTGTCCATCATGCTCAGAACCCATTACTGGTTGATTTACTGGTTGTCGATGAGGCTTCGATGATCGATTTGTCGCTGATGACCCATCTTTTTGATGCCCTAAGCCCAGAGACTAAGGTGATTTTACTTGGCGATCGCGACCAACTGGCCTCGGTTGAGGCCGGCTCGGTGCTGGCTGATATCTGTGAATTTATCGATGTCGGGCAAAGTCATTCATTGGTTGAGTATTTAAATCGCTGCGGTGGTGCAACGCTTGATGCCAGTTCTCAAACTTTGCCTGTTGTGGCGGATAATCTGGTGATGCTGCGCAAAAGCTATCGCTTTAATGATCGCTCGGGGATTGGTCAGCTTTCGCACTCAGTGAATCGAGGCGATAGTGAACGAGCAATGCGTTATCTTAATGATCCCCATTTTAGTGATATTGACTGGCGTCCGTTAAGTGAGCAGAGCTATCGCTATTTGTTAGAACGCTGTGTTCAGGCAAATTCAGCCTATTTAAAGATGTTGCATGATGAACAGCCACTTAAAAATGTTTTTCAGGCATTCCACCAGTTTCAGTTACTGGTGGCCCTGCGCCAAGGCGACTTTGGTGTAGAAGGTCTGAATCAACGTATACAACGCCAGTTGTTTTTACAACAGCTATTAGAGCAAGCCTCTGGCTGGTGTCCTGGTATCCCGGTGATGGTGCAGGCCAATGATCATGTTCAGCAGTTATATAATGGTGATATTGGCATTTTTGCCAAAAACTCCGATGGGACGTTGATGGTTGCATTTGAAAGTGCTGAGCAAGAGGGGGGGATCCGCTGGATTTTGCCGGCACGTTTGCCCGAACATGAAATCGCGTTTGCGATGACGGTGCATAAAAGTCAGGGCAGTGAATTTGCAGAAGTTCTGATGTTATTGCCTGCGCGAGGTTCGGCTAATCCAACTCGAGAACTTTTATACACGGGGATCACTCGGGCTCGCAACCACTTTTCGCTGATTGCCGATGAGCAAAGTTTAAAACGGGCCTGTGCGCATCGTACTCGACGGCGTTCTGGATTAACCCAACGTTTAGCGGCGATCACTGAAGCTTAGTGGCGTTCATTTCCAGAGTCATGATCCGCCAATGACGCTAGCCATCCATGAGGTGGGTTTGTCATAGTTAGTCAATACAAAATAGTGGGCTAAACCGCGTGTTAGATTCTGCAAAAAGGAAACCGAAATGATTCGTTACCTGCTGGTGGTTGTATTGTGGGGGCTCAGTTGTCATCCGCTATGGGCTGATTCGTTGCTCTCTCAGAGGGCCGGTTCGCAATTTAGCTATACACAATTGATTGCCCAGGCCAAGAGGCTTAGTGCCAAACCTTATAAAGAGCCAGAAAATAAATACAGTAACATTATTCATGCCATTGATTATGAAGCATTGTTACATGTGAAATATAAAGCGGATAAGACGGTTTATGTTGGCAAAATGCCAATTCAGTTCTATCCGTTGGGACGGTTATTTCCTCGCCCTGTACATATTGCTCAGCTCAAAGATGGCAAAGTTTACCCATTTGCGTACCAGCGGGACAATTTTACGATGCCGAAAGATAGTCCACTGGCGAAGTTGCCAAAAGATATTGGCTATGCCGGATTTTCGGTGATGGAGCCCGATCTGTCCCATTTCTGGGGGAGTTTTTTAGGGGCCTCTTATTTTCGAATGCGTGGGAATCTCAAGCAGGAAGGTCTATCGGCTCGTGCATTAGCGATCAATTCAGGGATCGTCGGAGTTAAAGAACAATTTCCTTATTTTACCCATTTCTGGCTAGAGGCTGATCCCAAACGGCCGAATGAGTTAATTGTTTATGCATTGCTTGAGTCTAAAAGTGTCACTGGGGCCTATCAATTGACGCTCAATAACAGTGCAAAAAAAGGGCAGACGGTGACGGTTGATAGCCATCTCTTCTTTCGCCATCGAGTTAAGCAAGTTGGTATTGCGCCGCTGTCGAGTATGTATTGGTATTCACAAAGCAATCGCAATACGGTATTTGATTGGCGAGGTGAAGTGCATGACTCCGATGGTTTAGCGATGGAAACACATAACCATCAGTTTATTTGGCGGCCTTTGAACAATCCGCATCATCCCTATAATCATACATTTGCGTTGCAAAATGTCGCAGGGTTTGGCTTGATGCAGCGGGATCGCAACTTTGATCATTATCAGGACGGATTGGTGTTTTATGAGCGCCGTCCTTCGGTGTGGATCACACCTTTAGAGCATACGTTTGCCAATGGTCATGTGCATTTAGTGGAGTTGCCAACCACCCGAGAGTCGAATGATAACATTGTCCTTTACTATAAACCTGCACAAGCGATCATCCCGGGACAGGATCTGCATTTTAAATATCGAATGCTCTGGAATAATGCTCCGTTGCCGCAGACTTCTCTTAGGTTTGCCAAAGTCGTTGCCACTCGTATCGGTCAGGGTGGGTTAGCTGGCATGAAACCACACGGTGGGCCTATCAAGGTGGTGATTGACTTTAAAGGGGGCGCGCTTAAGCAGCTCACACCTAAGCAGTTAGAGCATGTGCACGTCCATACGGAATTTGCCCACTCAAAACCTGAACATGTCGAAACCAAAGTGCTGGCCAACGGTATATTGCGCGTAAAATTTGATATTGATGCCGATAAACCTAATCTGGGTCAAGTGGCGCTATATTATGACGGCAAGCTTATTTCTGAGCGTTGGTCGGATCGGTTATATACCCCGTTATTTAACCGCTCGCACCGTTAAAGCAGTGTGCCGGGCGCTATGCTTTAAGTTTAACTATGCCAGATAACTCTGGCATAGTTAAGTTGTACTATTTGAGATACTTGAACCAGTCCAGATGTGGACCTTTTGGAATAATTTGGGTTGGGTTGAGCGCTTTAATCGAGTAATAACCTGTTTTGATATGCTCAATGTTGGTGTTTTTGGCAAAAGCATCGATTTGGATGAGGTCGTGAAAATAGCGATTTAAATGGGTAAAATCGCTAATCTGTTGGCGATTGGCTTTAAAAATCCCATAGTAGGCTACATCAAACCGAGCTAAGGTGACAAAGAGTCGAATATCGCTTTCGGTAAGTTGTTCACCCAATAGATAGCGCTGGTGAGCTAAGCGCTCCTCAAGTTCATCTAGCATCGAAAAAATATTCGCATAGGCTTCATCGTAAGCCGTTTGTGATTGAGCAAAACCGGCCTGATAAACCCCATTATTTAATTTGCGATAAATGCGCTCATCCAGCGTATCCATCTCTGCCACTAATGATTGTGGACGTAACTGAAAAGGATGTTGGTGTAGCTCGCGCAGGTCGTCATTGAGAATTTTTAATAAATCTGCAGATTCATTATTGACGATGCAACGGTTCTCGTTATCCCAAAGCACTGGTACGGTAGCGCGACCGGTAAAGCTCGGATCGCTTAGGGTATAGAGCTCATGCATATAATGAAACTCTACCTCGTCTTTGGGGGTTGCGCCCGGAAAGTCAGTAAATTGCCAGCCATAGTCGGTCAGCGCTGGGGCGACAATTTTAACAGGTAGATACTCTTCTAGACCAAAGAGTGAGCGAGCGATCAAGACTCGGGTGGCCCATGGACAAATTAACGCGACGTATAAGGTATAGGGGCGCTCGCCATTTTTAAGCCGGAGGACAGATGTTGCATCGAGTCGTTGTCGAAAGCTGCTCGTTTGACGAATAAAGCGACCCTCTTTGTCTTGTTTTTGGACTGGATCCCATTTTTTCTGCCACTGGCCATTGATTAACATACGCTACCCATCTTTTTTTAGTGGTATAAATTTTATGCTTTTTAGAGTAATAGCCATGGCACGCTTAAACAATTTGTGCTTTTATTGAAATAATGTTCAAAAATATTTAACAGTCATGGATAAACTTAATTTAATGAACAGCTTTGTACATGTTGCAGAGCTGCACTCGTACACTGCTGCTGCGGCTAAGTTAAATAAGACGAAAGCCTTGATGAGTACCCATGTGCGTCAGCTTGAAGAGGCTCTTGATGTGCGACTGATCTCACGCTCGACTCGTGGTTTTAACCTCACTGATGCTGGGCGACGTTATTATCAACAGGCCCGCCAGATCCTCGATGAAATTAGTGAAATGGAGGTCGGTTTACGCGAGGGTGAGCAACAGATGGCCGGGCGTTTACGGGTGTCGGTTCCCAATACGTTTGGTGAACAGGTGATGATGGGCTTCATTGGTGAATTTGTGGCCCGCTATCCGAAGATTAACATTGAAGTGTTGCTCAGTGATCAATACGTTGATTTGGTGGGGCAAGGGTTTGACTTGGCCATTCGGATTGGCAATTTAAAAGACTCGACGATGATCGCCCGAGAGCTGGGGAACAGTCGCTCTTTGTTAGTTGCTTCACCCAAGATGATTGATGGTTTTAGTATTGAGCATCCGGATGATTTAACTGGTTTCCCAATGGTATTTGATAGTAACTTAAAAAGTGAACGGCAGCGGTGGGTTGGGCGTTTCAATGGTCAGCAGTACTTGCTTGATTTAAAACCTGTGGTTTATGTGAACAGTGCTCGAGCCAGTGCTGAATTAGCCAGCCGCAATATCGGGGTCGCTCTGTGCCCAATGTTTGCGGCTAAACCTTTTTTCGATACCCATGAGTTAGTGCCGCTTCTACAAGACTATGATTTTGGCGATGTGCCTATCAATGCCGTATACCCTAATCGTCAACAGCTATCCGTTCGGGCGCGCTACTTCATTGATGAATTTAGTCGTTATCTTGAGCACTGGGGATCATTTTCTTCTTTGAGAGATGAGCCTATTGCGCCCTCATCCTGAGATGCCTTCTCATTAGCTTTCCAAAAAAGCCATCAGCGCAACTTAAGGGGATTGTTATAAAGTTGCAAGGATGGTTTTTATCGCTTGGGTGAGTGATGTTAATTGGTCAGCTCTGATGATGTATGCCGGCATAATATAGATAAGCTTGCCAAAAGGTCGGATCCACACCCCTTGTTCGACAAATTGCTTTTGTATCGTCGCCAGTTCAACCCGCTTCATGAGCTCAATTACTCCTATTGCGCCGATTACTCGGACATCTGCGACGACTTTAAGTTGCAGCATGGGCAACAGCTCTTGTTTGAGTTGAGATTCGATGGCTAAGACGTGTTGTTGCCAATTCATCGATAGTAGTTTACGAGTACTGGCTAATGCGATGGCGCAAGCTAATGGATTTCCCATAAAAGTTGGGCCATGCATAAATACACCGGCAGGACTTTGATCGACGGTGTGGGCAACTTGCTCAGTGGTTAATACAGCTGATTGTGTTAAGTAGCCTCCGGTAAGCGCCTTGCCTATACACAAAATATCCGGACTTATCTGTGCGTGTTCGCAGGCAAATAAACGACCGGTCCGGCCGAATCCGGTTGCAATTTCATCGGCAATTAGTAGTAATCCATACTGATCGCAAATTTCTCGAACACCTTTTAGATACGCCGGATGATAGATGCGCATGCCGCCAGCTCCTTGCACAATCGGTTCTAAAATAATGGCAGCTATCTCTTGGTGATGTTGCTCAACGATTGTTTGCAGCGAGGCTAAATCTGAATCTTGCCAACATTGACCGAAGCCTATTTGCGGTGGTTTCGCAAAGTATTGTTGGTTGATAAACCCTTGATACATTGAATGCATGCTGGTGGCCGGATCGGTGACTGACATCGCTGCAAAAGTGTCTCCATGATAGCCCCGTCCAATGGTGGCAAACTTCGTTCGCTTTTCTCCTCGGCCTTGCCAATACTGAATCGCCATTTTTAGCGCGACTTCAACGGCAACTGAGCCTGAATCAGCGAGAAAGATCTTTTCAAGTCCGGCAGGGGTTATCTGAACCAACAACTGACATAACTGCACGGCAGGTTCATGAGTAATACCGCCGAACATGACATGTGACATTTTAGACAACTGCGTGGAAGCGGCTTGATTGAGTTCGGGCACATTATACCCATGGATGGCTGACCACCAAGAGGACATCCCATCGATAAGCTTTTGTCCATTTTCAAGATAAAGATAAACACCTTGGGCATGATCGACGAGATAACAGGGCAGCGGGTTGCTCATCGCAGTATAAGGATGCCATATCATTTGACGATCGAGTTCAATTAGTGAGTTCATTATTTAATCTATAGTAAAGTTATATTTATCATTAAGTTGACAGATTACATTTTCGCTCTAAACTATTCCATTAATTTTCAATATTCCTTCAAGCAAGTGAAGCCAATGTCAAATTTGATCCGTCATGACTGGACATTAGAGCAAGTGAACCAGCTCTTTGAATTACCGTTTAATGATCTTCTGTTTAAAGCACAAAGTATTCATCGACAGTTTTTCGATCCCAACGAAGTTCAAATTTCAACATTGCTTTCGATTAAAACGGGGGCTTGTCCTGAAGATTGTAAATACTGTCCGCAAAGTGCGCGCTATGACACCGGGCTTGAAGCTGAGCGACTGATGGAAGTTGAACATGTGATCCGTGAAGCGGAAAAAGCCAAAGCCAACGGCTCGACTCGCTTTTGCATGGGGGCCGCTTGGAAAAATCCCAAAGAGCGCGATATGCCATATCTGCGCAAAATGGTTGCAGGGGTCAAAGCCTTGGGCATGGAAACTTGTATGACGTTGGGCATGTTGAATCAACATCAAGCTGATGAATTAGCTCAGGTGGGGCTTGATTATTACAACCATAATCTCGATACATCGCGAGAGTTTTATCAGCACATTATCACCACGCGAAGTTATGATGATCGCCTGAACACACTTGAATATGTGCGTAACGCAGGAATGAAAATTTGCTCTGGTGGCATTATGGGGTTGGGGGAAAGTGCCTCGGATCGCAGTGGCTTGCTTATGCAATTAGCGAATTTACCGACACATCCACAAAGTGTCCCCATCAACATGTTGGTGAAAGTGAAAGGGACGCCTCTTGAAAATGTGGACGATCTCGATCACTTTGATTTTATCCGCTGCATTGGTGTCGCCCGCATCATGATGCCGCAGTCGCATGTGCGTTTGTCAGCTGGTCGTGAGTCGATGAATGAGCAGACTCAAGCTCTGTGCTTTATGGCGGGTGCCAATTCTATTTTCTATGGCTGTAAATTACTGACGACCCCAAATCCGGAGGAAAGCAGTGATATGAAATTACTGCGTAAATTGGGAATGCGGCCCGAGTCGGTGGCCGTTGAGCTTGGGGATCAGGAACAAGAAACGCAGTTGTATCGCGAAGTGACCAAGCAAGGGAATGAGTCTGATCTGTTTTATGATGCCTCTTTGTAATGGTTCATTTTGCAAATCAGTTGCACAAGCTGGCTGAGCGCCGCGCTAGTGCCTTACATCGCAAGCTCTCCATCAATGATGCCCACCGCAGTGGGGAATGTGTCATCAATAATCGCAGCTATCTCAATTTTTCCAGTAATGATTATCTAGGCTTGGCACATCATCCCGAGGTGATTCAAGCATATCAGCGAGGCGCTTCTGAATACGGTGTGGGTTCTGGAAGCTCGCCGTTAATAACGGGGTATCAGCGCCCCCACCATCAGTTGGCTGAACAATTAAGCGATTGGCTTGGCTGTGAACAAGTGATGCTTTTGAGCAGTGGTTTTAGTGCCAATCAATTAGTGTTGAAGACCCTATTAGCGCAAGGTGATTTGCTGCTGCAAGATAAGCTTAATCATGCGTCATTGATTGACGCGGGGTTATCTAGCGCTGCGACCATGCGCCGCTTTTTGCATAATCAGCCGAGTGCTGTAGCCAAGTTCCTGCAGCGCGCTACTGCCGAGAATCGGCTGGTGGTGACCGAAGGCGTTTTTAGTATGGATGGCGATCAAGCGCCTCTGGAGGCAATTGCTTCGCTTTGTCAGCAGCATAATGCGTGGTTGATGGTCGACGATGCGCATGGCGTCGGCGTGCTTGGTGAGCAAGGCCGAGGGAGTTGTGCATTAGCGGGGATTTGCCCTGAGATCTTGATGGCCACTTTTGGTAAAGCGTTTGGTGTGGGTGGGGCGATGGTTGGTGGTAGCCGTGAACTGATTGATTTGTTCACCAATTTTGGCCGCGAATATATCTATTCAACGGCCATGCCTGCCGCACAGGCATGTGCCATTCAGGCGTCACTGGCACTCATTCGCCAAGGTGAATATCAGATTCGTTTAACTAATAATATTCAACTTGTTAAGTCACTTCTGGCTTCGACGTCGTGGTCATTGATGCCATCATCGACAGCCATTCAGCCAGTATGGGTTGGCAGTAGTAAGACTGCTTTAGCTCTGTCACGAAAGCTTCGCGAAAAAGGGATCTGGGTGAGTGCGATTCGACCGCCGAGTGTGGCTCCCGGTCAAGCTCGGTTACGAATGACGATCACTGCGGCTCATCAAGAGCGGGATATTCAACGTTTAGCGGCAACTTTGGCTGAATTAGAACCTTATTTTCTGCCCGGAACTGCGTTCAATGAACACTAAAACGGCCATCGCCGAGTGTTTTGGCCGAGCGGCCCATCAGTACGATCTGTTTGCTTCGTTGCAGCGTCAGTCGGGTGAAAAATTATGGCTCCTTCGAGCCCCTGAGATATCGGTGCATCGAGCTCTCGATCTGGGCTGCGGCAGCGGTTATTTTTTATCTAAATTGGCCAAGGTCAGTGATCATTTAATCGGGCTCGATTTAAGCCGTGCCATGCTCGGCCAAAGCCGTCAGCGCGATGTTGGGGTCGACTTAGTTCAAGGGGATGCTGAAAATTTGCCGCTGGCTACGCAAAGTTGTGATCTGGTTTTTTCCAATCTGGCGTTGCAGTGGTGCGAGCATTTAGCACCAGCTTTAGCGCAATGTTGGCGCGTTTTAATGCCCGGTGGTTATTGTTTGTGGAGCTCTCTGGTAAAAGGAACGCTCTATGAACTTCAGCAAAGTTTTCAAGTGGTGGATAACGCCGCTCATATTCGTTCTTTTTTAACTGTAGAGCAAGTGCATAACCAAGTGCAGCAAAGTGCCCACTGGCATTCGATAAAGCTCTACTGCGAGCCAATGGTGCTTTTCTACTCGAATATTCGCCAGTTATTACGCGAATTAAAAGGGTTTGGGGCAAATCATCTTGAGCATCGCCGTCGTGGATTAATGACCCCTGCGCAGCTGAAAACGCTCGACCGCTACTACCGCGCTCATTTTGCCAACGATGACCAACTTCCTGCCACCTATCAAATCATCTACGGAGTCTTAGTCAAATGAGTCAAGCACATTATCCTATCGTTTTTGTAACTGGTACCGATACTGAGGTCGGTAAAACTGTGGTGAGTTGTACCTTGTTGGCGGCATTGAACAATCATGGTTGCTTAGCCGATGGATTCAAGCCAGTCGCATCCGGTGCGACATATCAAGATGGTATGTGGACCAATGAAGATGGCCTAGCATTACAAAAATACAGTGGTCGTTCATTACCCTATGATTGGGTGAATCCGAACACCTATGAACCAGCGATTGCTCCGCATATTGCGGCGGTGCAAGCGGGTAGCCCGATTGAGACGGCACGTTTGGATCAGCAATTGGCTCGTTTGCGCGAAGGCGCAGAGCTTGTCTTGATTGAAGGGGCGGGTGGTTGGCAAGTCCCTCTCAATGAGCACGCTCGCTTTTGCGATTGGGTGAGTGGACATAGCTGGCCGGTGATAGTGGTGGTTGGGATTCGGTTGGGCTGTATTAACCATGCATTGTTGACCATCGAATCAATCGCTCATCGTGGTTGTGAGGTTGTCGGTTGGGTCGCCAACCATGTGCAACCTAAAACCGAGGTGTTGGCTGCCAATGTTGCTTACCTCAAGGCTAATATCGAGGCCCCTTTACTCGGCCTAATCGATTATCAAAAAGCAACGCTAGATCCTGCTGGTTTAGCCACCGAACTTAATGTCACTTCATTACTGTAGAGGCGGTATGGAGATTTAACGGGATGTGACTTGCAAGTTATAGCCTCAATGAGCCCGTTGATGTGAAAGATATGAGCAACGGCCCGAAGTTGTTGTTCAAAGCCATATCTGCCTTTTGTATCTCGCTTATAGGGGCTCGTTTCGCTAGGTGAAAGCTAGGCTCGTTAAGTGTTATCGGGAGTATTTTAAGCGTGGTGTATTCAGGGGAGCTATGGCGATATTTTGGGAGCTTTTGAGCTGCGAAATTGCCATTCATATTGTAAAAATTATTTAGGCTATGAAACTAAAAACAATCTGGCGAACTTCGCCAGATTGTTTGATTTAAAATCCACCTATAGCTGCTATAGGTGGACCAACCTAACAAGATTATGAGTTGTAGGCGCTTTCGCCATGGCTGTTGATATCAAGCCCTTCACGTTCAACATCACTATCTACGCGCAGACCTACCAGCACATCAGCAATTTTAAGTGCGATAAAGCTGACGACACCAGACCAAACCAGTGTGACGACGACACTGAGTAACTGAACCCAGAGTTGATGGGCCATGGTTACACCTTCAGCATAGCCTGTACCGCCCAGAGAGCTTGCGGTGAAAACCCCTGTTAAGAGACAGCCGACAATCCCACATACACCGTGACAGCCAAAGACATCACAGACATCATCAACACGTAACCATTTTTTCAGGCAAGTGACACCCCAGAAGCCAGCGCCACCGGCGATTAAACCGATAATCAATGCGCCACCGACACCAACTGTCCCTGCCGCAGGGGTGACCGCAACCAGACCTGCGATACAGCCAGAGCTTGCTCCTAACAGCGATGGTTTGCTACGAATTAACTTTTCAACCAGGCTCCATGACAAAATAGCACCGGCAGTGGCGATGACCGTATTTAAGAAGGCCAGACCGGCGATGTCATTGGCTGCGACCGCACTTCCTGCATTGAAGCCAAACCAGCCAATATAAAGGATGCTTGCGCCAATGAAGACCATAGGAAGATTGTGGGGTTTAAGGGAATCTTTGCCAAAGCCGATCCGTTTGCCCACCATGTAAGCGCCAACTAAGCCGGCTGTAGCAGCGTTGATATGTACGACGGTTCCCCCTGCGAAATCGAGTGCACCATCATTGGCGAGGTAGCCGCCGCCCCAGACCATGTGGGCAATTGGCAGGTAAGCAAAGGTGAACCACAGGGCTGCAAAAATCAAAACAGCGCTAAAGCGAATGCGTTCAGCAAAAGCCCCTACAACTAAGGCGACTGTAATCGTTGCAAATGAGCACTGGAAAGCAATAAAGATATATTCGTAGATGCTGCCTGAGACAGAATCAGGCGAAATGCCCTTGAGTAGAAACGCATCAAAGCTACCGAAGAAAGAGCCCCCTTTGGTAAATGCTAAGCTGTAGCCGTAAATGAACCACAAGACGCAGATTAGTGCGAAGCTTACCATCACCTGAGACAGCATTGATAAGACGTTTTTAGAACGTAACAACCCCCCATAAAACAGCGCAATACCGGGGACGGTCATAAACAGCACTAGGGCGGTACAAATCATCATAAATGCATTATTTGCTCCATTAGCGGCTGTCGTACCAGCCATTGCCATGGTGGGCAATAACGCACTTGCGACCAGTGTTGACTTGGCAATACGTTTTATCATTATTACTTCATCCATTTGAATATTAGATCTTGAGAAATCATCGTGACTTATTTCTCAATGACCCAGTCAATTGATTTATGCTGGTACATAAGCTTTTAATGAAGGTTCGCTTATATACTCAGTTCCTCGTTTTCGTAAATGCCATATTGCAGTGCGGGTGTTCTGCAAAGAGGCGCAAAATTAAAGCACGAAAGCACTTAGCCTTTAGAGCAGTTACAAAACATGTGCCATAAATCACTAGATTTTTTAAATGGATGATATCTATATGAATAAAATATATATTTTTATTTTATAGCGAGATCGTGTGGATATAAAAAAAGAGAAGATTAGCGGTTCTGCACCAAATGCGATCGCTCCAAAGTGTCGATTTTGCACAAAAGTGGGGCGACATGGAAGTGATGCGCCCCAGTGATTGTTTAGCAATAGGCTCGAGCGACTTGACCCGGAGTCATTAATCGATAGCTGGCTGTATGAGCGGGAATAAAGACTGATTCGCCTTTGTGAATCGTCACGATTTCACCATCGCTATGAGTCAGTTGTACGTTGGCATCAATCGCAAAAATGATTTCAGCACTATCACAACTGAGACGTTCATCGCAGTCTTGATAAACGGCGAAGCGAAAATCATCGACTGGGATATGATAGATATCGCTATCCCCATGCTGATGGGGCTGAATCAACAATTGTTCCGGATCTTTGCTGATAAATTCACAGCACGATAGTAGCTCAGGAATATCGACGTGTTTAGGGCTTAGACCGGCTCGAATGACATTGTCTGAGTTCGCCATGATTTCCAGCCCGGTTCCTTTGAGATAAGCATGCGGTGTGCAGGCATATAGGAACATCGCATCTCCCGGTTGCAAAGTAATGACGTTTAGCATCAGTGGCGCAAATAAACCGGTATCATCTGGGTAATGTTGAGCCAATTCATCAATTAATTCACACAATGGATCATCTTGATGCGTTCTGGTGTATCCCAGCAGCTCTTCGAGCGCATGATGCTTATCGGCACCATTCAGACCAACCACACCTGTAAAGAACTGCGCTAATCCTTGTTCATTCTGATTTTCTTTGAGTGTGTTTAACAGTGTTGCCAGAGCTGAAACATTCACTTTTTCAAACAATTGAATGATGGTTGGAATCGGACGAAAACCATTCATGGCCTGATAAGGGGTCAAGGCAAAAACGAGTTCTGGCTTATGGTTTGGATCTTTATAGTTGCGATTTGGAGCTTTGATATCAATGCCCGCTTCGTTCTCTTTCGCATAGCCTTGACGTGCTTGTTCTAAACTTGGATGAACCTGAATCGAGAGTGCTTGAGCGGCACTTAGCACTTTAAATAGAAAAGGGAGTTGGTTGAATTTTCGATGGACGCGTTTGCCTAAATACAGCTCTGGATTGCGCTCGAGCAAGTCACTGAGCTTAATCATCTGGTCGGTTTTGGTTTCATGAACCAGTGAACAGCCATTGATGTGGGCGCCCATCCAGATTTCGGCTTGAGGTTGTCCGTCAGGATTAGCAATACCAAACAGTGAATTTAACACCTCAGTAGTTCCCCATGCATAATGTTGCATTGGATTTTGCATCCGATAGAAATACTGAGTCTGAGATTTCGTCATTATATCCTTCCCTAGGCCTTCGCCAAGAACTCTTGAAAATCGGGTAATTTTTGAAAGTAAAAGAAATTTTAGCATTTTTACTAGGGTTTATTGCGAGATATCCCCCAATCTCTTAATGACTAGGGACTGTTGACCTTTGGTGGTTGAATTTTGTTCAAATTAAACGCATTTTGAACTCGGCGCACCCTGCGTCGCTTAATGAGTGAAGCAAGCAGGGGGCAACAACGTTCAGGATGCGTTTAAATGAACCCCAAGGGCAGTATCTGAGAGGAATTTATCCAGCGTTAAACGTTCTTTGTGGAGAATAACTACACGGCACAACGTTTGCCTTGCCTAAATCCCTCTCAGATTTCTGCAAAACTAATCACAAAAGGTCAACAGTCCCTAAGGACAATTGAGCTTTTGTGGCTGAATTTTGTTCAAATCAAACGTATTTTGAACACGATACAATCTGTTCTCTTAACGAGTTAAGAGAACAGATTGCTGCCAAACTAGTTACTAACGGTCAACAGCCTCTAAATACATTGTTCAAAAATTTAAAGCTGCATCTTATTGGGTCAGGCGGTATGTTTACCTCATCGGGATGCAGACTAATCGCCTGCTTTGTGTAAATTTTTGAACGGGAGCAGAGTAATGCGCACACTTCCAACTTTTTTCATTTCCCATGGCGGTGGTCCGTGGCCATGGATGACAGAATTTGGTTCAACCTACGACAAATTGGCTGCATCTTTACGCCAGATCCCTGCTTCATTGGATCTGCAACCCAAGGCTCTGCTGGTGATTACGGCGCACTGGGAAACGGTTGATTTTACGGTTTCAGGAGCTGCAAAACCGGGCATGCTATACGACTACTATGGCTTTCCTGATTACACCTATCAAATTGAATACCCGGCATCAGGCCAACCTGAGCTAGCAGAGCAAGTGCTGCAACTGCTTAATCACAAAGGCATTCAGGCCAGTTGTGATACCCAGCGAGGGTTGGATCATGGTACCTTCACCCCTTTGGCAGTGATGTATCCTGAGGCGGATATACCGGTGGTGCAGTTATCGCTGAAAACGAATTTAGATATTGAGCAGCATTACCAAGCCGGTCAAGCATTGCGAACATTGCGTGAGCAGGGAGTATTAATGATTGGCAGCGGCTTAAGTTACCATAACCTGCGCTACTTTGATGCTTCAGCCGCTAGGCCGTCAAAAGAATTTGATGATTGGCTCTATGAGACGTTGATGATTAAGGATGCAAAGGACCGTCATCAGCGGTTAAGTCGTTGGCAACAAGCACCTAGTGCCCGCATTGCGCAGCCACGTGAAGAGCATCTATTGCCATTATGGGTTGTGCTAGGTGCGGCCGATGATGGCAAAGCCAGCCGAATTTATCACCAAAATGATCTGTTTGGTGGCATTAGCGCATCAAGCTATCGGTTTGATTAACAACTAAAGGACACAACTGAGGTTGTGCCCTTCCTTATGCTTTTAACGCGGTTCGATGGATTTTACATAATGGCTGACAGAGACCCAGGATGAAATTAGTCCTAGTGCAGAAGCAAACAGCATAAGCTCTAAAAAGCCATTAAAGCTGAGCCCCGACAGATAGATCTGTTGCTGATATAAACTTGCTAGTGTGCTGATTGAATTACCGAGATAGAGTAATAAAATATTACTCAGCAGCCATGCTAGCAGTCCGCCGATAAATCCATACCAGAAGCCAATATATAAAAAGGGGCGTTGAATAAATGCATTCGTAGCGCCAATAAGTTTCATCACCTCAATCTGATTGCGTTGGCTGAGGACATTAAGCCGAATGGTATTGCCAACGGTTAAGATAATTGAAATCAGTAGTAAGGTTATCAGTAATTCCAATACATGCCTTGCAGTGTTGAGAATACTCTCTAAGCGTTGTAACCACTGCACATCGAGTCTTGCCTGCGAGACGTTCGATAAACTGGCTAATTTACTCTGTAATAACTGAAGCTGTCCGCTCTGGCGCTGATCAGCACTGGGTGTGACAACCAGCAGGTCAGGAAGCGGGTTCTTATCGAGCAGATCAAGTGCCTTACCAAAGCCTGAATATTGTTTAAATTCTTTGAGTCCTTGCTGTTTATCGATGAGTTTGACACTGGCTACAGCCGGGAAATTCTTAATTTGCTGTATCAGCTCATCTCGTGCATCAGCCCCAGTCCCTGGTGTCACAAAGACGTTAATTTGAGCACTTTGCTGCCAACTTGGGACGGCTTGACGAACATTCTTAATCACCAGATGAAATGTCACCAACAGTGATAGACAGACCCCGATGACCAAAATAGTCATTAATGAGCTCGTCGGGTTTCGCCAAATTTCGCCAAGACTGGCAGTACCTTGTTGAAAGTGGCGAACCCAAAAAGCGATAAAACGGCGTGGCAAAGAAAGGCCACTGCGAACAGATGCGCCAATACTCATACCGTATGCTCCTGTGAATCGACCAGACGTCCCTCATGCAGCGTCAGGGTTCGATAATCCATCTGTTTAATCAGGGCTAAATCATGGCTGGCAATCAATACAGTGACACCGCTGTGATTAAATTCGCTGAATAATTTAAAGATCTCTTCAGATAACAGTGGGTCAAGGTTTCCGGTTGGCTCGTCGGCAATCAGCAACGGCGGTTTATTCACAACTGCGCGAGCAATCCCAACGCGTTGCTGCTCACCACCAGAAAGAATCGCCGGTAGACATTGATATTTGTCGCGCAGTCCAACTTTATCAAGGGCTGCTAATACCCGCGGTTTAATATCGCGAAAAGCATAGCCCTCAATCACCAACGGCAACGCAACATTGTCAAAGACGCTGCGATCGGCAAGTAATTTATAATCTTGGAAGACGATGCCAATTTTGCGGCGTAATAGGGGAATTTTTCGCGGGGCCAGACGGGTAATATTTTGTCCGGCGAATTCAATTTGACCAGCACTGGCTCGTTCCATGGCAGTGGCAAGGCGAAGTAGGGTGCTTTTGCCGGCACCTGAATGCCCAGTGAGAAAGACCATCTCCCCTTTTTTGATATGAAAATCCACTTTCTGGAGCGCCTGATGGCGCCCCGGATAAACTTTGCTGACTTGGCTAAATTGGATCATCTGCGATTCCTAATCGATGGTTCGGTTACACGGAGTCTGCGTCTTCATGACTGAACAGTGCATCAACAAATGGTTTGGCTTCAAAGGTTCGCAAATCATCGATACCCTCGCCAATCCCAATATAACGGATCGGAACTTTAAATTGATCCGCAACCGAGAAGATCACACCACCTTTAGCGGTTCCATCCAGTTTAGTTAAAGTAATGCCACTGAGGTTCACTGCCTCATTAAATAATTTTGCCTGACTGATGGCATTTTGCCCCGTGCCTGCATCGAGAGTCAGCATCACTTCATGTGGTGCATCAGGGCTAATTTTCTTCATCACCCGCACGACTTTTTTGAGCTCTTCCATCAGGTTCGCTTTGTTTTGCAAGCGTCCTGCTGTATCGGCGATCAATACGTCTATTCCTCTGGCTTTCGCTGCACTGTACGCATCATATAAAACAGAGGCACTATCGGCACCGGTATGTTGTGCGATCACTGGGATATGGTTGCGTTCGCCCCAGACTTGCAATTGCTCAACCGCAGCCGCTCGGAAGGTATCGCCTGCAGCCAACAGGACTGATTTCCCTTGCTGTTGATACTGTTTGGCTAATTTACCAATGGTAGTTGTTTTACCGACACCATTGACTCCCACCATCAAAATGACAAATGGGCCATCGGGATTTTCAGGCACCAACGGTTGTTCGACTTCGATTAACATCTGCTGCATTTGTTCACGCAGCAAATCATAGAGCGTCTCAGCGTCTTTTAAGTCGCGCCGGCTGGAGGTATCGGTTAGATGGCTGATAATTTTTTGCGTGGTTTCGACGCCAATATCAGCGATAAGGAGCTGTTCTTCGAGCTCTTCAAATAGGTCTTCATCGATTTTTTTGCCGCGGAATAAGCCGATAAATCCGCTACCGATATTGGTGCGTGTTCGTTTTAATCCTTGGCGAAGACGAGCCAATAAACCGGGACGTTTTGCTGGCTTTTCTGTAGTGCTATCCGGTGCTGTTTGAGCCGCTAAGCGCGCTTGTTCTTCGGCTTGGGCTCGTGCTTCAGCTTCTTGGCGTGCTTGTTCTTCGGCTTCGGCTTTTGCTTCAGCCTCTAGGCGGGCCTGTTCTTCGGCTTGGGCTCGTGCTTCAGCTTCTTGGCGTGCTTGTTCTTCGGCTTGCGCTTGAGCTTTGGCTTCAGCCTCTAGGCGTGCTTGCTCTTCGGCTTGGGCTCGTACTTCAGCTTCTAGACGCGCTTGTTCCTCAGCTTGGGCTTTGGCCTCGGCCGCTAAGCGTGCTTGTTCTTCGGCTTGCGCTTGAGCTTTGGCTTCAGCAGCTAGGCGTACTCGTTCTTCAGCTTGTGCCTTGCGCTCACCTTGTAGCTGAGCCTGCTGTTCACTTTTTTCATTAGAGGAATTTTCATCAACTTGTGATGGTTCCTGCTCGGTTGATGATGTTGCTGTCTGAGGCTCATGTTCGTCTTTATCGCGACGTAACCAGGAAAAAAGACCTTTTTTCTTTGCCATTAATTTCTAAACCTTACGACGATAGCTTGTAAGTTGCTAATTGATCCTTTGCGTCGGCTCGAACACTGGTACAATGCGACGCACATTTTGCGTGAATAATATCATTATTAAGTGGCCGATGATATTTTGTGGCACTTTTTGCATCGATAATCATTAACAATGTTAGCCCTACTTACTGACGGGTGGGACGCATTTTATCTGAAAATTTCTCGCGAGTGATATTTGATATATTAACCGCTTCGATATAAAGGCTTAGTGGATATGGCGCAGCATCCAAAATCACAAACCGGTAGTATCCGTATTATTGGCGGACAGTGGCGAGGTCGAAAACTCCCTGTACTCGCTGGGGAAGGATTACGACCGACAACTGATCGTGTGAAAGAAACTTTATTTAACTGGTTACAGGGGCGAGTGGCAAATCGTCGTTGTCTGGACTTATTTGCTGGAAGCGGCAGTTTAACCTTTGAAGCACTTTCGCATCAGGCAGACTATGTTGTTGCACTGGAGAGGTTTGCCAAAGCCGCCAGTCAGCTTAAGGCAAATCAGCAGCGACTCAATGTGCCACAATCGAAGTTAAATGTTCAGTGTGTTGATACCTTAAAATTTCTGCTGCAAAAACCTGAACAAGGGTTTGATTTGATTTTTATGGATCCACCATTTCGCAAACAGATGATAGCGCCATGTTGTGATCTACTTATCCAGCATGGGTGGTTAAATACGGGAGCATGGGTCTATATTGAAAGTGAGCAGGAGTTAGATGAGCTGGTCGTGCCTTGGCAATTACATCGGCAAAAGTCAGCAGGGCAAGTGATAAGTCGTTTATATCAGGTTGAATAAGGAGTTCTGTAACCATTATGATGATTAAGATTGGTAAAGTGCTGATGATCGCTATGTGGATCCTTATCATCAGCTCGCCGTGGTCGCCTATGTCTCGTATCTATCCTTTGCTGATTGGTGCTGGAATTTTTGTTTTATTTTTGCACTCGATGCAGATGTTGCTGATTAAAACATCGATTAAAAACAGTGGTTATTGGTGCAAGGGCGATAGTTTGCAGTTGATGTTTTTCGGCGTGTTTGCGCTGATGGAAATTCGAAAACGGATGATTGTTAGTTAAAGGCGCAACAATTATTAAATGATGCGCCTTGAAGCTGCTTAGATGTGAGCTGCGTAGTGCAGATATTTGGCGACACCATCAAGCAGCATCTGTACAGATAGCATGATCAACACCATCCCCATTAACCGTTCAATGGCGGTGAGGCCTCGTTCGCCTAAATAGCGAGTTAAAAAGCCACCGCAAATTAGAATAATCGACGTGCCAATCCAAGCTAATATAAGAGCAAGACTCCATTCACCCATTCGGCTAGGGTCTTGGTGTGCCATTAACATCAATGTGGCTAGAATGGAGGGACCCGCAATCATAGGAATTGCCATCGGTACTAAAAAAGGTTCATCCCCAGCGGCTAAGCCCGCCAAACCGCGTTCGTCTGGGAAAATCATCTTGAGCGCAATTAAAAATAAGATGATTCCACCGGCGATACTTACGGCTTCTTGACGTAAGTTCAAGAAACTTAGGATCTGTTCCCCTGCCCACAGAAAAGCCATCATAATCATCAGGGCAAAAATCAGTTCACGGATCAGAATTTTGACCTGACGTTTTCGATCGATATGCTTCATGATCGCCATAAACACGGGCGTATTTCCTAATGGATCCATGATCAAAAATAGCATTAATGTCGCAGAAATCAGGCTCATAAAGCTCCTCGGGATAAAAATAAGCCAGTCTTAACTGGCTGCGTAATTCAATAAAATGATGGTTGCCCTAGCTAGGGGAGCGTAGTCTAGCAGAGCATTTATAAAGAAAACATTCAGGATTTAATATTTGTTAGTGATTATAAGTAACCATCTAATTGCATATCCTGCATATCTGTGGCTGACTCACCGACTATACTTTTGTCGGGTTCGCTGTAGCGGGCATCCAGTTTGGCAAATACGATATCACGAGTACTTAGAGGCGTTGGATGGGGGTGGTCATAAAATACGTCAATAATTTCGGCAAGAGTGGCCTGGCGGCTAAACAAACCATCATGCTCAAGCATCATCTGCATTAATTCTAAATTACCTATGAGTTCACTCATAACGACTTCCTGGTAAACAAAGTTAATCACACCTGTTGTTCAATCTGCCGGGATGGCGGTGAACGGTCTGATTGTTCTGAATTCTCTGGAGAACTGGCCATGGCTGCTAACATCAGTTGACGTTGTAATGAGCGGCTGGACAGATCGACAGCTTGGTTAACACTAAAAATGCTTTCGCGGGCTTGGCTCTGAGCTTGAATGGCTGCTTGAGCTATCCGTCGATTCGTTTGAACTTGGCGATGTGGCTCGTTGCCATCCCCTTTGCTTACATCGCGAGGTTGGGTGTGGTCATGCGCTTGCGTTCCTTGGCCCGTCCCTCGGGCTTGGGTCACGGCTGGCTCGGGTTTGGGTTGTACCTGCTGCTGAGACTGCATGAGCATGGCTGAACGACGTGATTGCTGTGCCATGGTGTTGTCTGCGATGGGCTGCTGGGGGATATCTTGCAGTTGTTCATCATGATTTAAAGCAGGGACAAGTCTAGGCTGGTAGTCGCGCGGTTGACTTTCTTTGGGGGTACTCCGAGCGACCTGAGCACGGCCAGGATCCGCCCCGTTCTGACCATCTTGAGGAAGTGCGCCGGTTAAGCGAACAGATGGCATAGGCGCAGTTGCTTCGGCTATAATTTGAGCTATATTTTGTTTCAGAGCTCGATCATCTGGTGCGTTTGCTGCCTGTTGAATCGGCTGGAGCACCTGCTGAGCAGCCTGCATCTGTGGGCCTTGGCTAACTGCACTCGATATCTGATTAACCACAAAAATACTCTCTTTTCACGACCTGACTACAAATTAACTTGCTATCGTTTTGCCTTTCCCTCACTCACCACCCTTTAGGTGATGTGCATCCAATGTCGCTTTTTGACTAAACTGATCAGCAAGGAACTAATTAATAGCAAACTCAGTTAAACCCATGTCTATTGTAAATATAGCAGTATAAAATTTGTACGGTAGTATTTTATTATTAATTTGCGGTCATTATCGCGGGTAAGGCTTATGACTATGAAATAAATTCATAATCTTATCCATGGGAATGAATATATGTTGACTTGATTAAAAAATAAGTTATTTTGGGCGTATAGACATCTATACATCCTAAATAATTTTCTTAACCATTGCTCGGGAGCACGAAATGTCTTTCCAAACGGCCCAACAACTCGAAAACTTAAATCAGAAGCTGAGTGAACTGAATGATGATATTCGCGTTTCATTTGAATTCTTTCCGCCAACGACTGCGGCAATGGAAACGACATTATGGAACTCAGTGGAACGGCTAAAAATACTCGAGCCATCTTTTGTTTCCGTGACTTATGGTGCAAATGCCAGTACCCGTGATAGAACCCACACCATTATTAAAGAAATTACCAAGCGTACAACGCTGAAAGCTGCACCGCACTTAACGTGTATTTCCACCAGTGCCGATGAGCTTAAACAAATTGCGCAAGATTACTGGGACAATGGTATTCAACAAATTGTGGCATTACGTGGTGATCTGCCTGAGGGGAGTGATAAACCGAAAGTTTACGCCGAAGATTTAGTGAGACTGCTTAAGGAGGTTGCTGATTTTGATATCTCGGTTGCCGCTTATCCTGAGGTTCATCCGGAGGCTAAATCAGCACAATCTGATTTGTTAGCCCTTAAGCGAAAAATGCAGGCAGGAGCGAGTCGGGCGATCACCCAGTTCTTTTTTGATGTTGAATCTTACCTGAGATTTCGTGACCGCTGTGTTGCGGTGGGCATTGAACAGGATATTGTGCCTGGTATCTTGCCTGTATCCAACTACAAAACCTTATGTAAATTTGCTGGTTTTACCAATGTGAAAATTCCTAAGTGGTTACATCAGCAGTTTGAAGGACTCGATGATGATCAGACAACTCGAAATTTAGTTGGGGCGAGCATTGCCATTGATCAGGTTAAAGTTTTAAGTCGAGAGGGCGTGAAAGATTTCCATTTTTATACTCTGAATCGTTCAGAACTGACCTACGCCATTTGTCATACATTAGGTGTTCGTCCGACTTCAATGATAGAATAACGCGCCTTGCCGATTAAGCATCGCATTTGAATTATCTTGAAGTGGTATTTTTATGTCAGTCGAATTTGTTGCCTCATCTTTTTTGCCGACACGGTGGGGAAATTTCACCATGCACGGGTTTATTATCCCAGAAACGGGCAAAGAGCATATCGCCCTCACAATGGGGGAATGGGATAGTGATGAACCAGTCTTGGGTCGAATTCATTCAGAATGTTTAACTGGGGACGCTCTGTTTAGTCAGCGCTGTGATTGTGGTTATCAGTTGGAATCTGCCATGCGGCGCATTAGCGAGCAGGGCAAAGGTTTCATTTTATATCTACGTCAGGAAGGCCGGGGGATTGGTTTAATTAACAAAATCCGAGCTTATGATCTTCAGGACCAAGGCTACGATACGGTTGCGGCGAATATTAAACTAGGCTTTGCCGCAGATATGCGAGATTTTTCAATATGTCAGCCAATGTTAGCCCATCTTGGCATACATAAAGTTCGTTTAATGACCAATAACCCACAGAAAATCAAGGCAATGCAAGATGCTGCGGGAATTGAAATCGTTGAGCGCGTGCCATTAGAGGTTGGCGACAACCCCTATAATCATTTCTATCTGCAGACGAAAGCGAAACAGATGGGGCATTTGCTCAAAATCGATAGAGTCGAAAAATAATCGCGTTGCTATCTTTGATACCCAGATTCTGGGTATTTGATGGCTGTTTTAACTCCATTATGAAGCTGTGCTTATCGTAGTTTGCAAGTTCCTTGTGAGATACCCATGTTTGCGCGGCTCCATAATGGCGTTGAAAACTCTTAAGATAAAAAAGCCGCAGAATGCGGCTTTGGTTTTTGTGACTGATGGCGAATACTAACCTGTGTTGCGCATGCCTGCTGCAACACCTGCAATTGAGACCATCAACGCTTGATCAACGTTAGGTTCAATCTCTTTGTTTTGGCGGGAGCGGCGTAGCAATTCAACTTGCATGACATTGAGTGGATCGATGTAAGGATTACGTAGACCGATCGATTCGGCTACCCATTCATCGTTGGTCCACGAGCCTGATTGCGGCATCACTTTGGCAATGATGTCACGAGTTAAGGCCAACTCTTCGCAAAGCTTCGTACCAATATAATGAAGGTGCTCTGGAACGAGCTCTTTGTTATAGATCTCAAACAACCAGGGTTCGGTTTTCATAAAGACCATATCCAGCATGGCTAACCGGTTTACGAAAAATGGCCATTCACACATTTCCCGAATTAACTGCTCGTGACCATTTTGGAGTTGTTCCGAAAGTGCTTCGCCTGCTCCCAACCAAGTGGGTAACAACAAGCGGTTTTGACTCCAAGCAAAGATCCATGGAATTGCCCGCAGACTTTCGACGCCACCGTTTGGGTTTCGCTTCGATGGGCGACTTCCCAGCGGTAATTTCCCGAGTTCTTGTTCTGGGGTAACCGCGCGAAAGTAGGGAACAAAGTCAGGATCTTCACGTACGGTGTTACGGTAAACCTTACAGGACGTTTCTGCCATTTGATCCATCACTTTACGCCACTGGGGTTGTGGGGCAATAGGGGGCAGAAGGTTGGCTTCTAATACGGCACTGACGTACATAGATAAATTATCGATAGCTACTTTATCAAGGCCCAGTTTAAAGCGGATCATTTCACCTTGTTCGGTTACCCGTAGGCCGCCTTTGAGTGAGCCCGGTGGTTGCGAAAGCAATGCCGCATGCGCTGGTGCGCCACCTCGGCCAATGGTTCCACCTCGGCCATGGAATAAAATAAGTTTGACGTTTTGTTCTTCGCAAATTTCGACTAATTCTTCCATTGCTCGGTACTGCGCCCAAGCTGATGAGATAATTCCGGCATCTTTTGCTGAGTCGGAATAGCCAATCATCACATATTGCTGATTTTTGGTAATGCCGCGGTACCAATCCAGTGACAATAAACGACGAATCGTTGCTGCAGCTTTATTAAGATCATCGAGGGTTTCAAATAAAGGTGAAACCGGCAGCATAAATGGACAACCATTTTCTTTAAGCAGCAATTGTACGGCCAACACATCAGAAGGTTCACTGGCCATTGAGATGTTGTAAATACCGAGTGATTCACGTTTTTGCTTGGCGATCACGCGGCAAGTGTTGAGAACTTCCTGCACGGGTTCAGATGGTTGCCAGTCCAGAGGGATTAAGGGTCGCTTACTGGTTAACTCGCTTAACAGGAAGCTTTGTTTATCTTCTTCGCTCCACTGAGCATAATCGCCAATCCCCAGATAACGAGTTAGCTCAGAAAAGACTTCGGTATGGCGAGTGCTTTCTTGGCGAATATCCAGATGAACCAGTTGGATTCCAAAGCACGATAAACGACGCAGCATATCAAGTAAGTTACTATCTGCGATTAAATCCATACCACAATCTTTGAGGGACCGATAGCAGAGCATCAGTGGTTCCCAAACCTGACTCGTCTCAGTGATGATATCATTGGCACGGGTTTCACGGTGCTGTAAAACGGCAGTGAGGTATTCGCGAGTTTCACGCATCTGAACTCGCAGATCTTTCAGTAATGCTCTGTAGGGCTCTTCGGTATCGGGGCCAACTGCAGCGCGTAACTCTTCGTTACAGTCAGCCATCGACAGCTCACTGACTAACAAATCGAGATCTCTAAGATAGAGATCGGTTGCTACCCAACGGCTTGAATACAGAACCTCTTCGGTCACTTTGGAGGTGACAAATGGGTTGCCGTCTCTATCGCCACCCATCCAAGAAGTGAGTTTGATCACTTGGGTGTCAATGGGGAGTTCAAAACCAAGATTTTCCTGAATTTCTTCATTAAACATGCGCAGAAAATCGGGGACTGCTTGCCACAGCGAGGTTTCAATCACAGCAAATCCCCAGCGGGCTTCTTCAACGGGGGTTGGGCGTGACTGGCGAATTTCGTTGGTATGCCATGATTGGTCGATCAACTGCTCTAAGCGGTGGTGCAGCATCCGGCGTTCCCGGGTACTTAAATTCCCTAGCTCTAAAAAGTCGAGGCATTCGTTGATCCGCACATATTTGGCGATCATGGTCCGACGGGTGATTTCGGTCGGGTGGGCGGTCAACACCAATTCGATATTCAGTGATTCAACCGCTTGGCGAATTTCCTGTTCGCTAATGTTTTCTTCTTTTAGACGTTTTAGTAAAGAGTGAATCGGTGTTTCAGGATTGGATTGTTTAATACTGCGAGAAACGGTATGAAATTGTTCGGCGATGTTAGCTAGGTTTAGAAACTGGCTGAAGGCCCGAGTGACTGGTAACAGTTCCTCGTCGGTCAAGTTGCGCAGAGTATCAAGTAACTCTTCCCTTGCTTGGCTATCTCCCTGGCGCGAGGCTTTCGCTAATTTACGAATTGTCTCTACTTTTTGTAGAAGTGCTTCGCCGAGGTGATTTTGTATTGTCTTCCCTAACAATTGACCGAGAAAGCTTACGTTAGAACGTAACGCTTTGGTCTTATCTACTTGTGTCATTTTATGGTTCCTGTGTCTTTGCCTTAGACTGCAGTTAAATTACCGACCGTGCTGATGATTTAACCGAGATCTCTCACGGGTGACTTGCCTACTGTCTTCAGGTTAAATTTTGCTCAAAATTGTTTAGCATGTTTGTAATATTACATCCATTTCGGTGAGCTGGTATCGATTCAACGAATCATGTTTATTATTAAAATTTTCATATTATGCAGGGGGGCAAAGGTTTTATCTTTTTTATATAGCCCTGTTTTGCGCCCAAAACAGATATTGTGTGTTGGTTAATTTCACAACAACAGTGTTCCGTTATATGACGTTAACTTTTTAGTTTCAACCCTAAATGCTACTTAAAGAGGAAATTTTTTGTATAGGCTGCTGGTGTGAATGTATTTTGCATAGTAAGCATACATCATGCCTGAATTGCATAAATAGTGATGATTTTGAGAATTTATTTATTTAGTAAGACTATGGATGGCTCCTTGTAATAAAAGAATGTTAGTTCTGTTTAAGCGGGGTATAAAAAACAATCTAAATAAAATATAAATTCAATATATTTGCATAAATAGCTATCCATGGTATCCTCTGCTCTTACTTTGTAATTTGTCAGATACTAGACATTGATACAGCGTTATATAAGTTGCATTGCGTATGAAAACCACAACTCCAGTTGGAATAGAAAGTGAGGTAGGGATGAATGAAAAAGACCAGTTAAATGTCATTATTGTCGGCGCAAGTGGCTACACTGGTGCCGAGTTAGCCGCCCAGGTCGAACGTCATCCTTACGCTAAATTATGTGGATTATATGTATCTGAGAACAGCCAAGATGCCCATAAGCCGATCAGCCAACTTTATGGACAACTTCGTGGCGTTGTGGATCTACCATTAACCCCCCTTGCAGCAACGATTGACCCTCAAACATTTGCTGATATTGACGCGGTCTTTTTGGCAACGGCCCATAGTGTCAGCCATGATTTAGCTCCGCAGTTTTTGGCATGTGGCTGTCAGGTTTTTGATTTATCAGGAGCATTTCGGGTTAATCAGGCTGATTTTTATCCTAAATTCTATGGGTTTGAACATCATCATGCTGACTGGTTAGATAAAGCCGTATATGGTTTGGCTGAATGGCAAGCTGAAGGGGTTCGCGATGCTCAGTTAATCGCGTTGCCGGGGTGTTATCCCACCGCCTCATTAAGTGCCTTGAAACCACTGCAGCACGCTGGATTGTTAACGGATAATTGTACCCCCGTCATTGATGCAACCAGTGGGGTCAGTGGGGCAGGGCGGAAGGCCTCATTGACGAGTAACTTTTGTGAAGTGAGCCTTAATCCGTATGGCGTGGGAGTGCATCGTCATCAGCCAGAAATTAGTTATCACCTTGGCCGCGAAGTTATTTTTACGCCGCATCTGGGCAGCTTTCCAAGAGGTATTTTGGCGACCATTCATGTGGATCTTAAAACCGATGTGACGTTGGCTGATGTGAATCAAGCTTACCAAAGTGCTTATGCTGATAAGCCACTGGTAAGGCTATTGGAACCGGGCATTTGGCCCGCGATTAAAGCGGTGGCCAATACGCCATTTGTCGATCTGAACTGGTCCTTGCAAGGCCATCATCTGATTATTTTTAGCGCCGAAGATAACTTGCTCAAAGGCGCTTCAGCACAAGCGATCCAGTGCTTTAACATCCATTATGGTTATCCCAGTACGTTAGCGTTGACTGGAGACGTGGCATGCTAGAACCGATAGTTTTAAAACTGGGTGGCGCGATTTTTGAAAATGAAACTGCACTTGCGAACTTATGCCAAGCATTGGCATCGGTGCAGGAGCGGCCATTAGTGCTCGTCCATGGAGGTGGTGTGATTGTCGAATCACTGCTGGCTCATTTAGGGCTGGTGAGTGAAAAAATCGAAGGGCTTCGGGTCACGCCTCATACTCAAATTGATTATGTGACTGGGGCATTGGCCGGAACCGCGAATAAGAAATTAACGGCTGCAATTTTGCGTCAAGGGCGAGCCGCGGTTGGTTTGTGCTTAGGGGATGGTGGGTTATGCCGTGTGACTGAACTGGATGCCAAATTTGGTGCGGTAGGTCAGTGTGATAGTGGTGATCCTGAACTTTTAAGCACCTTGTTGGAACAGCACTATCTACCCGTTATCAGCTCTATTGGTATCGGGGATGATGGCCAGCTTTACAATGTGAATGCCGATCAAGCTGCGGTTGCGATTGGTAAGATGTTGCAAGGACCTCTGGTATTACTCTCTGATGTACCAGGGGTGCTGGATGAGAACGGCCAATTGATCGAGTCACTTGATCAATCGCAGGCTGAACAACTGATGGCTAGTGGCACCATTCACGGTGGCATGGCTGTGAAAGTAAAGGCGGCGTTGGATGCATCTGAAGCGATGCAGCAGGTTGTTATTTTGGCCGGTTGGAAAGATGCCGATGCGCTTGCAAAATTATTAATGGGCGAGTCAGTTGGTACAACTGTGAACGCGACAAACACAATAGAGAAATATTAAAGCGGGAATTATAAAAATATGGAACCAATTAGCCATTTATTGACGTTAAAAGATCTGACCCGCGAGCAGATCATCGGGCTATTGGATTTGGCTAAAAAAATTAAGGCTAATCCAGAGAACTATAGCACTTCTCTTGCAGGTAAAAGTATCGTCACACTTTTTGAAAAGCCATCATTGCGAACCCGGGTGACTTTCGATATTGGAGTGAATCGATTGGGCGGACATGCGGTTTATCTGGATCAGCAAAATGGTGCAATCGGTCAGCGCGAGTCGATAAAAGATTATGCAAAAAATCTAAGCCGCTGGTGTGATGCTATTGTAGCGCGGGTATTTAGTCATCAAACACTGCAGAATTTTCGCCAATATGCCACGGTACCGATTATTAATTCACTCTGTGATCTTTATCATCCATGCCAGGCACTGGCTGATTTTCAGACCATTGCGGAACACTATGAAGATCTTGGCAAAGTGAAGCTTGCCTATGTAGGTGATGGCAATAATGTGACCCATTCGCTGATGCTCGGTGGGGCAATATTGGGGATGGAAGTGGCAGCCATTTGTCCGATGGGATCAAGCCCGGATGCTCAAGTGGTATTGGCCGCTAATGAATTAGCAAAAGTTAACGGTGGCAAAATTGTTGTTTCCGATTCGTTAGATGCACTGGACGGTTATGATGTGGTCTATGGTGATACCTGGGTTTCCATGGGGGATGAGACGCCGCTGGAACAGGTTAAAGATCGCTTTTCACCTTATCAGATTAATCAACAGATGCTTGACCGCTATGGGATCGGTCATGTGTTGCACTGTCAGCCCGCTCACCGTGGTTTAGAGATTACCTCGCAAGTGATGGACGGTCCCCAATCAATTATTTTTGATCAGGCAGAAAACCGGATGCATGCGCAAAATGCAGTGCTCCTTTCACTGATTCAACCCGAACAAGGATTATAGACAATGGCTCAATTTAAAAAGGTAGTGCTGGCATATTCAGGTGGCTTAGATACCTCTGCAATTATTCCATGGCTAAAAGAAACCTATGGTTGTGAAGTCGTCGCATTTTGCGCGGATGTAGGCCAGGGCGAAGACGACCTCAAGGGCATCGAAGAAAAAGCGATCGCCTCAGGTGCGAGTGAATGTCATGTAGTTGATCTCAAAGATGAATTCGCCACGAATTATATTTATCCAACATTGAAAACCGGTGCAATATACGAAGGAACCTACCTGCTTGGTACCTCAATGGCACGCCCTGTCATTGCCAAAGCGCAAGTGGAAGTTGCCCGTAAAGTCGGGGCGGATGCTTTGGCTCATGGTTGCACGGGTAAAGGGAACGATCAGATCCGTTTTGAAGGCTGCTTTGCCGCATTGGCGCCCGATCTGGAAGTGATTGCACCATGGCGGGAATGGAGCATGCGTTCACGTGAGGAGCTGTTGGCTTATCTGTCTGAACGTAATATTCCATGTTCAGCTAGTTTAACCAAAATTTATAGTCGCGATGCCAACGCCTGGCATATTTCAACTGAAGGGGGCGAACTAGAAGACCCGTGGAACGAGCCTTCAGATCAGGTTTGGACTTGGACCAACTCACCTGAGCAAGCTCCTGATGAGGCACAGAAAATCACACTGACCTTGGACAAAGGGGAAGTGGTTGCATTAGATGGTCAGTCGTTAAGCCCTTATGAGATGATTGCATCGCTCAATGAACTTGGGGCAACGCATGGCATTGGGCGGGTCGATATTGTTGAAAACCGTTTGGTGGGGATGAAATCACGCGGTTGTTATGAAACTCCTGGAGGAACCATCTTGCTTGCGGCTCTGCGGGCAATGGAAGAACTGGTTTATGATAAACGCACGCGTGATTGGCGTGAAACAGTTGGTCAGCAATTTGCGCATCTGGTTTATGATGGTCGTTGGTTTACACCGCTTAAAGATTCATTGTTGGCCGCAGCTACGTCATTAGCTGATGACCTCAGCGGTGATGTCGTTCTGAAACTTTATAAAGGACATGTTACTGCGATTCAGAAGCGTTCACCAAATAGCTTGTATTCAGAAGCATTTGCGACCTTTGGTGAAGATGATGTCTATAACCAAAAACATGCCGAAGGCTTTATCCGCTTATACTCACTGTCAAGCCGGATTAAAGCGATGAAGCAAAAATAATTCAAATAGGGAGCCGCTTGCACAACTTGTAAGCGGCACCGACAGGTGCAATAAAGGTAGAAATCAATGGCATTATGGGGCGGACGTTTTAGTCAGGCAGCGGATAGCAGATTCAAACAGTTTAATGATTCGCTACGGTTTGACTATCGCTTAGCACATCAGGATATTATCGGGTCGATTGCCTGGTCCAAGGCTCTGGTGACAGTTGGCGTGTTAACTGAAACCGAACAGGGGCAACTGCAACAGGCTCTGGAAGAACTCGCAGAACAGGTCAATGAAAATCCGCAGCAGATTTTAGGCTCAGATGCCGAAGATATTCACAGCTGGGTTGAATCCCAATTGATTCAGCGTGTTGGCGATCTGGGGAAAAAGCTACACACTGGGCGTAGTCGTAATGATCAGGTGGCAACCGATCTGAAACTCTGGTGTAAGAAAGAGGGCGCGACATTGCTGGGGCAGCTAGATATGTTGCAACAGAAGCTTGTGCGCTTGGCTCGTGAGCATCAACATACGGTATTGCCTGGCTATACGCATTTACAGCGAGCTCAACCTGTGACGTTTGCGCATTGGTGTTTGGCGTATGTTGAGATGTTTGAACGCGATTATTCGCGCTTGGCCGATGCGCTAAAACGTCTTGACACGTGTCCATTAGGCAGCGGTGCTCTGGCGGGTACAGCTTATGGTATTGATCGGCAAAAACTCGCGTTGCAACTGGGTTTTGAACAGGCAACGCGCAATAGTCTGGACAGCGTGTCAGATCGGGACCATGTGGTTGAACTTCTTGCCACTGCTTCGATGTCGATGGTGCATATCTCGCGGATGTCAGAAGATCTAATTTTCTATAACTCTGGGGAGTCAGCGTTTTTAGAGCTTTCTGATCAGGTCACTTCAGGCTCATCATTAATGCCCCAAAAGAAAAATCCAGATGCTCTGGAGTTGATGCGTGGTAAAACGGGCCGGGTATTTGGCGCCTTAAACGGTATATTAACGACCTTGAAAGCACTGCCTTTGGCGTATAACAAAGATATGCAAGAGGACAAAGAAGGCCTGTTTGATGCACTGGATACATGGGGGCATTGCTTGGCAATGGCTGAGCTGGTGCTGAATGATATGAAGGTGAACGAAGAGAAAACCGAAGAAGCGGCTAAGGGTGGCTATTCTAATGCCACAGAGTTAGCCGATTACTTGGTTAGCAAAGGGATCCCTTTTCGTGAAGCACACCATATCGTTGGGATTGCCGTGGTACAGGCGATTGAAAAAGGCGTGCCATTAGAGGCCATGAGTTTAGCTGAATTTAAAGCGCTGGCACCAGAAATAGAAGAAGATGTCTATCCCAACCTATTGTTGTCGTCGATGCTTGAGAAGCGCTCTGCCTTAGGCGGCGTCGCTCCGCAACAGATTGAATTTGCGCTGAACGAAATAGAAAAACGGCTTGATAGCCGTGATATCCCTGGAATGTATGTTCGCGCCGCGCGGATGACTGATTTAGATGGTATCGAAGAGCTGGTGAACTATTGGTCAGGTGTCGGGGAGAATTTGCCTCGTTCAAGGCGAGAGCTAACCCGTTCGATTGGTGAGTTTGCGGTGACTGAACAAGCTGGACGGATTACCGGCTGTGCGTCTTTGTATCTGTATGACACCGGGCTTGCTGAAATTCGCTCGCTAGGTGTGAACCCTGATTTTCAGCGGGGTGGGCAGGGCAAATCATTAGTTGAGTTTATGATCAAAAAAGCTCAGCAAATGGCTCTGGAGCGTGTCTTTGTATTGACCCGCGTCCCAGAATTTTTTATGAAGCTTGGCTTTAGCCCAACATCGAAAACATTTTTACCAGAAAAAGTGATGAAAGATTGTGATGTATGTTCGCGTCGGCACGCCTGTGACGAGGTGGCATTGGAGTATCTGATTCCTTATCAGCGTTCCTTAATTTATAAGCAACGTGTTGCTTAATCTGAGAATAAATGAGGGGCGTTGACGCCCCTTTTCTTTTGAGCCATGCTTAAGCTTTATCAGGGACGCTGTAAAAGCTGTATGAAAAGATGGACAAAACTTGTCATCGCGTTGAGCTTCTTTAGTAGTGGTTTAGCGTTGGCTCAGTCCCCCTCTTATCACGTGGGATTAGCGCATCTGACTGTCGCTGCGCGGGGCTCATCGCCCGCCTTTGCGTTGACGGTGATGTATCCAACGATGGCGCAATCATCGCGAGTCCATTTTGGCCCATATTCCTTGCCTGTAGCCCTTTCAGCCCCCGTCGCCCAAGGGCGGTTTGCTTTAGTGATTTTATCTCATGGGTCTGCAGGTAGTGGGATTAACTATCGAATGCTCGCATTGACATTGGTCAGGCATGGTTACATCGTCGGACTCCCTTTGCATCCAGGAGATAATTATCGTGATAGTTCGCAAGCCGGACTCCTTTCGGTTTGGCGAAATCGACCCAAACAAATTGAATACGCCATTGATCGCTTAGTCACCGATCGCTCTATGGCCACACATATTTTGCCGCATCGTATTGCTGTGATCGGGCATTCAGCCGGAGGATATGCGGCATTGGTTGCGGCTGGAGGAAAAGCAGATACGCCAGCCATGATTGACTATTGTCATACTCATCTAAGGTCAGCTGAACCCACTTGCCAGCGGGTGAAGAATGGGCAATTACCACCTGCGCAGATTGAGCAAACTGCCGACTCGCGAATCAAAGCGTTGGTATTACTCGCTCCGGTTGGAATATTCTTTCGCCGTCATGATTCGTTAGCGCTCGTTACCCAGCCGGTATTGTTAATTACAGCTCAAGCCGACTCCGTCTTAACGCCAAGTGATAATGCTGAGCTAATCGCCAAACGATTACCGAACCAACGTCAACTGGTCAATCAGCTGATCCCAAATGCAGGACATTTTTCTTTTTTGAGTCCATTTCCAAAGGCTCTTCAAGGAAAAGTCGGGGTGGTAGGGGAAGATCCATCAGGGTTTGATCGGCGCTCATTTCAGCATCAATTGGGACGAAGGATCGTTGCTTTTTTTCAGCACAGTTTGAGCAAATTTTGAGACGATTCGTTAGCTGAATTTGACACTCGTAAACGGTGTTATTTTGCATCGATTATTGAGCGAAAAAAATTGTAATTTACTACTCGTCAAAGGCAAAAAACAGGACTATTATCGCGCTCCTAAAACTGTCTTTTTTACGAAGTATTCCCGTGCGATTCACTTATCAATCTGCTTGGCTTCCAGTGATCAGCTTGGCTATAGCCGCGTTCACTTTTTCAACGTCTGAGTTTATGCCGGTAGGATTACTCAGTGACATTAGCCAGAGCTACCATACTCCTGTTGCTGATGCTGGTTTATTGATGACGATTTATGCCTGGACCGTTTCTTTAACCTCTTTACCTTGCATGTTGCTCACCCGCAAAATCGATCGGCGAGTGATGGTGTTACGAGCCTTCATTTTGTTTATCGCAGGCCAGCTTCTATGCTCGATCGCTTGGAATTTTGCAGTCTTAGTCATTGCTCGAATGGCTGTTGCAGTTGCGCATGCGATCTTTTGGGCCATTACCGCTTCAATCGCGATGCGTATTGCCCCGGTCAATGGGCAAACTAAGGCTTTGAGCCTGCTAGTGATGGGCACATCTTTGGCGGCTATTTTAGGGTTGCCGTGCGGGCGGATTTTAGGAGAACTTTTTAACTGGCGAATCGCTTTTTTAGCGATCGGATTATTGGCTCTGGGATGCTTTATCCTGCTTTGGTTTCAACTGCCAGCTTTAGCCAGCCAAAATAGCGGTTCACTGCACTCGCTGCCAACTTTGTTTAAAAAACCCAATCTATTGCTTATGTACTGGCTGATGCTAGTTCTAACCGCTGGCCACTTTTGTGCCTATGGCTATATAGAGCCGTTTATAACAACGGTGGCTCACGGTGGAAATCATCTCATTACTGCCGTGTTGTTTATATTTGGATTTGCTGGAATTATTGCCAGCAGCTTGTTTAGTAAGTTCAACCGTTACCCGTTTATGTTATTAGCTGGCTCTATGCTCGCCCAAGCGATGGCGACTGGGTTATTATTCGTGTTTTCTGCCTCAGCTGATATGCTACTCATTTTATCATTGATCTGGTCGATGGCGATTACCTGGAGTGCTTTGGCCTTACAATTGAATGTCCTAAAAATTGCCCATGAGGCGGTTGATGTTGCTACATCTTTATACTCAACCATCTACAACACAGGGGTCGGTATAGGGACCTTAGTTGGCGGTCAAGTTGTACTGACCCGCGGTATTGGTCATATTGGCGATGTGGCCGCCCTAATGGCGTTTGTCGCTCTGGGATGTTACTACTTGTCCCAAGCGCATCTGTTTTTTCATTCAGCTCGGACTCGCCATAAACTGCCTTAGTGGGTGCAGGGAACTGATTAGCGAGACAAGTTGTAGGACTGCGAATAAATTGACGAAAATTTCTGCGCTTGAACTTGCGTTTTGCTCGCCACTACGTATAATAGCGCAGCTTAATTAGTAAGTCGTCGGGCAATATGTCCGCCCGGTTTCAATGAGAAACTGGTAACAAAGCTTCCGATTTGGAAGCAACTGTTAGTCGTCGCGCGCACCACCATCCCCGGATTTCGGATATGGATGAGTTGGTGTGTGTTAGGTTCTTTTTATTTATTTGGAGCTCTGGTCAATGCAGAACCAAAGAATCCGCATCCGCTTGAAAGCGTTTGATCATCGCCTGATTGATCAATCGACAGCGGAAATCGTAGAAACTGCGAAACGTACAGGCGCTCAGGTTCGTGGGCCAATCCCACTTCCAACTCGCAAAGAGCGTTTTACCGTACTGATTTCCCCTCACGTCAATAAAGATGCGCGCGATCAATATGAGATCCGCACTCACAAACGTCTGGTCGATATCGTTGAGCCAACTGATAAAACAGTTGATGCATTAATGCGTTTGGACCTGGCAGCTGGCGTTGATGTGCAAATCAGCTTGGGCTAAGCAGAGCTGGAAAGATAAGAGGTTTTTACAATGATTGGTCTAGTCGGTCGTAAAGTTGGAATGACTCGCATCTTCACTGAAGATGGTGCTTCAATTCCAGTTACCGTTATCGAATGTGAGCCAAACCGTGTGACTCGTGTTATTACCGAGGAATCAGACGGTTATCGCGCTCTGCAAGTGACCACTGGCACAAAAAAAGCGAATCGCATCAACAAACCTCAAGCTGGCCAATTTGCTAAGGCTAGTGTTGAAGCGGGTCGTGGCCTGTGGGAATTTCGTCTAAATGGCGAAGAAGGTGAAGAGATTGAAGTCGGCGGTGAGCTGAAAGTTGATCTGTTCAATGAAGTGAAAAAAGTAGACGTTACCGGTACTTCTAAAGGTAAAGGTTTCCAGGGTGGTGTGAAACGCTGGAACTTCCGTACCCAGGATATGACCCATGGTAACTCTTTGAGCCATCGTGCTCCGGGTTCTATTGGTCAAAACCAGACTCCGGGCCGTGTCTTCAAAGGTAAAAAAATGGCAGGTCATATGGGTGCTGAACGTGTCACTGTTCAGTCTCTGGAAGTAGTTCGTGTCGACGTTGAGCGCAATTTGTTACTGGTTAAAGGTGCAATCCCTGGCGCAACCAACAGCGACGTGATCGTTAAACCTGCTGTTAAAGCATAACGTCTGAGGAGATAGTAATGGAATTGGTATTGAAAGACGCTCAGAGCGCTCTTGAAGTTTCCGAAACTACCTTCGGGCGTGAGTTTAACGAAGCACTGGTTCATCAGGTGGTTGTTGCATATGCAGCTGGTGCCCGTCAGGGAACTCGTGCTCAAAAAACCCGCTCTGAGGTAGCTGGCGGTGGTAAGAAGCCATGGCGCCAGAAAGGTACTGGTCGTGCTCGTGCCGGTACTATCCGCTCGCCAATTTGGCGTAGTGGTGGTGTAACTTTCGCTGCGAAACCACAAGATCACAGTCAGAAAGTCAACACTAAAATGTATCGTGCTGCTATCCGCAGTATCCTGTCAGAACTTGTTCGTCAGGAACGTCTAGTTGTTGTTGAGAAGTTTGAAATTGAAGCTCCTAAAACTAAACAGCTGGTCGCGAAACTCAAAGAACTAGAATTGAGCGATGCTCTGATCGTGACAGCTGATGTCACTGAAAACTTGTTCTTAGCTGCGCGTAACTTGTATCGCGTCGATGTGCGTGATGTGGCGGGTCTTGACCCAGTCAGCTTAATCGCATTCGACAAAGTGTTGATCACAGCAGATGCTGTGAAGCAGATTGAGGAGTGGCTGAAATGATCAGTGAAGAGCGTCTGTTAAAAGTACTTTTGGCACCGCACGTCTCTGAAAAGAGCACTGTGTCTGCTGAAAACGACAACACAATCGTTTTTAAAGTTGCCACAACTGCTACTAAAGCTGAAATTAAAGCTGCTGTAGAGAAAATGTTTGAAGTTGAAGTAACCGGTGTACGTACCCTGAATGTAAAAGGGAAAAATAAACGTCACGGGATGCGCTTGGGCCATCGTAGCGATTGGAAAAAAGCTTACGTCACTTTGGCTGAAGGTGCAGACATCGACTTCGTTGGCGGCGCAGAGTAAGAGGAGTTTCTTAAAATGGCTATTGTTAAAACTAAGCCTACATCTGCTGGTCGTCGCCACGTCGTTAAAGTGGTTAATAAAGACCTGCATAAAGGCAAGCCGTATGCTCCGCTGTTGGACACCAAAGGTAAATCTGGTGGTCGCAACAACAACGGCCGGATCACCGTACGTCACATCGGCGGTGGCCATAAACAGCATTATCGGATTATCGATTTTAAACGTAATAAAGACGATATTTCTGCAAAAGTAGAACGTCTGGAATATGATCCAAACCGTAGTGCAAACATTGCCTTGGTTTGTTATGCCGACGGTGAACGTCGTTACATCCTGGCTGCCAAAGGCATGCAGGCTGGCGACCAAATCGCAAACGGTATTCATGCGCCAATTAAAGCAGGTAACTGCTTGCCATTGCGTAATATTCCAGTTGGTTCAACTGTTCACGCAATCGAAATGAAACCTGGTAAAGGTGCTCAGCTCTCTCGTAGTGCTGGTGCTTATGCTCAGGTGGTAGCGCGTGAAGGCGAATATGTCACACTGCGTCTGCGCAGTGGCGAAATGCGCCGAGTTCTGGCTGATTGCCGTGCAACTCTGGGCGAAGTAGGTAACGCTGAGCACATGCTGCGTCAGTTAGGTAAAGCGGGTGCCAGCCGTTGGCGTGGTGTTCGTCCTACCGTACGTGGTGTTGCCATGAACCCTGTGGATCACCCACATGGTGGTGGTGAAGGCCGTACTTCTGGTGGTCGTCATCCTGTATCACCTTGGGGTCTGCCTACTAAAGGTAAGAAAACTCGCAGCAACAAGCGTACCGATAAATATATTGTACGTCGTCGTACATCTAAGAAATAAGAGGATTCACCATGCCACGTTCTCTCAAGAAAGGTCCATTTATTGACCTGCACTTGCTGAAGAAGGTAGAGAAAGCGGTGGAAAGCGGGGAAAAAAAACCAATTAAAACTTGGTCCCGTCGTTCAACGATCTTCCCTAATATGATCGGGTTGACCATCGCTGTCCATAATGGTCGTCAGCACGTTCCAGTTTTTGTCACCGACGAAATGGTTGGTCATAAACTGGGTGAATTTGCACCAACTCGCACTTATCGCGGCCATGCTGCTGATAAGAAAGCGAAAAAGCGTTAAGGGGAAAGTGATGGAAGCATTAGCTAAACACCGTTTTGCCCGTACTTCTCCACAGAAAGCCCGTCTGGTCGCTGACCTGATTCGTGGATTGCCTGTTGAGAAAGCCTTGGCTGAGTTGACTTTCAATAACAAAAAAGCATCTGCTTTAGTTAAGAAAGTTTTAGAATCTGCTATCGCTAACGCTGAGCATAACGAAGGTGCAGATATTGACGAGTTGAAAGTTGCCAAAATCTTTGTTGATGTTGGCCCGACTCTGAAACGTGTACGTCCGCGTGCAAAAGGCCGAGCAGACCGCATTATCAAGCGTACCAGCCACATTACTGTGGTTGTATCTGATAACTAGGAGATAAGCAATGGGTCAGAAAGTACATCCTAATGGTATTCGCCTAGGTATCGTCAAACCATGGAACTCTACCTGGTATGCTGATAAAGGCGAGTATGCAGCAAATTTAAATAGCGACCACGAAGTGCGTCAGTTCTTAACTAAAGAACTGAAAAATGCGTCTGTGGCTCGCATCGTGATCGAACGTCCTGCGAAAAGCATCCGTGTGACTATTCACACAGCTCGCCCAGGTGTTGTGATCGGTAAAAAAGGTGAAGATGTTGAAAAGCTTCGTAAACGCGTGGCTAAACTAGCTGGAGTTCCAGCTCAGATCAACATCTCAGAAGTTCGTAAACCTGAACTAGACAGTCAGTTGGTTGGCGATTCTATCGCAAGTCAGCTGGAACGTCGTGTTATGTTCCGCCGTGCGATGAAACGTGCAGTGCAGAATGCTATTCGTTTGGGTGCGAAAGGTATCAAAGTTGAAGTCAGTGGCCGTTTAGGCGGTGCTGAGATCGCACGTACCGAATGGTATCGTGAAGGTCGTGTGCCATTGCACACTCTGCGTGCTGATATCGATTATGCAACTTCTGAAGCATCGACAACTTACGGCATTATTGGCGTGAAAGTTTGGATCTTCAAAGGTGAAGTACTGGGTGGTATGCCTGTTGCGCAACCTGAAGCTCCCGCTAAGCCAAAACGTAAAGATCGTCGCGGTAAATAGGAGACACGGTAATGTTGCAACCAAAACGTACTAAGTTCCGTAAGGTTCATAAAGGCCGTAACCGTGGTCTTGCTAAAGGTACTCAAGTAAGCTTCGGTGACTTTGGTCTTAAAGCGACCGGTCGTGGCCGTCTAACTGCTCGTCAAATCGAAGCAGCTCGTCGTGCAATGACTCGTCATATTAAACGTCAAGGTAAAATCTGGATCCGTATTTTCCCAGATAAACCTATTACTGAAAAACCCCTCGAAGTTCGTATGGGTAAAGGTAAAGGTAATGTGGAATATTGGGTCGCTCAGATCCAGCCAGGTAAAGTATTGTACGAAATGGATGGTGTTCCAGAATCTTTGGCACGCGAAGCATTTGAGTTGGCAGCGGCTAAACTGCCGATTAGTACTACTTTCGTAACTCGGACGGTAATGTGATGAAAGCTAGCGAACTTAAAGACAAAAGTGTTGAAGAGCTGAATACAGAGCTGTTAAGCCTGTTGCGTGAGCAATTCAACCTGCGCATGCAAGCAAGCACGGGTCAGTTGGCTCAAACACATTTGCTGAAAAATGTGCGCCGTAACATCGCACGTGTAAAAACCATTCTGAATCAGAAGGCAGGTGCGTAAATGAGCGAAACTATCCGTACATTACAAGGTAAAGTGATCAGTGACAAAATGGACAAATCGATTGTTGTCCTGATCGAACGTCGTGTAAAACACCCTGTATATGGGAAATTCATGACTCGTACTACTAAATTGCACGTACATGATGAAAACAATGCCGCTACTCAAGGCGATGTTGTGATTGTCAAAGAGTGCCGCCCAATTTCTAAGACTAAGTCTTGGACTTTGGTTGATGTAGTCGAAAAAGCCTAAAATATCAAAGGGCTCTATACGAGCCCTTTATATCCTTCCAGTAAGAATTCGAGCTATCCTCTTCGTCTCTACGTTGACACAATGAACCCATAAGCATTAGTGGTCAGAGCCTTTTTTTTAAGGTAATGTTTCAAGCTCTGCCAAGGAAGCGACTTATGTTTGAAGAACAACAACTACGGTCCTATCTCACCTTTGATCGCCCAAGCTGGTCAAGACTGCGTAATTCTGTGCCATTAACACTGACAGAAGGCGAGTTACAAGGACTGCGGGGTATTAATGAAGCCATCTCGCTAGAAGAAGTCCGAGATACTTATCTGCCGTTATCGCGACTGGTTAATCTTTACGTGAAGTCGCGCCAAGACCGTCGTAAGGTGACCGGTGAATTTCTGGGGCACAGTCATAAAATCCCATTCTTTATCGGGATTGCTGGCAGTGTCGCTGTCGGAAAAAGTACCACGGCCCGGATTTTACAAGCCCTGTTAGACCGCTGGAGTGAACATCCTAAAGTGGCTCTGGTGACAACCGATGGCTTTTTATATCCCAATGCTGAGCTAAAAAAGCGCGATATCATGCATCGTAAAGGGTTTCCCGAGAGTTATGATGTGCGAACTTTGATTAAATTTATGGCGGACGTTAAGGCCGGACAACGTCAGGTAAAAGCCCCCGTTTATTCGCATGTCACTTACGATATTATGCCAAATCAGCATCGAGTGGTCGATCAGCCGGATATTCTCATCCTCGAAGGGCTTAATGTGTTACAGGCTAATCCGACAGATGATGCTGGAGTACGCCGTTTTGTTTCAGATTACCTAGATTTCTCTATTTATGTTGATGCCGAGATTGAGCAACTTGAACAATGGTATATTCAACGATTTTTGACGTTTCGCAAAGGTGCCTTTAGTGACCCCAACAGCTACTTTAATCATTATGCTAATCTGAACGATGAAGAAGCGGTTCGAGTTGCTCGTGAAATCTGGCGAAGTATCAACTTGGTGAATCTTAAAGATAATATTTTGCATACTCGCAATAAGGCGGATTTGATCTTGCATAAAGGCGCCAGCCATCGCATGGAACAAGTTTTGTTGCGCCATTAATGATAAGGGCTAATTAGTTCAGGCCCATCTTTACGAAGGTACTTACTTATGAACGATGCCCGGGCTTATCATACCTTTGCTGTATCGGCGAAGGTTGGCCAGGTTCTGGTGATTCGTAACCTCGATGATCTTAAATCACTTCATTCCCTTAGTGGCGCGGGTAAACCATGGGTGTGTTGTGGTGAAGGTTCTAACTTATTGTTTGTGGGTGATTATGAGGGGACATTAGTTGTTAATCGACTCCGATCTCGCCAACTTATCGAGTGCAATGATGCATGGCTAATAGAAGCTGCCGCAGGAGAAAACTGGCATGAGCTAGTTTGTTGGCTCGTCTCTCGCAATGTGGGCGGTTTAGAAAATTTAGCATTAATTCCGGGCTCCGTCGGTGCCGCTCCAGTCCAAAACATCGGTGCTTATGGCGCTGAATTGAGTGATTTTTGCCATTGGGTTGAAATCTGGGACAGCCATACTGAGCAATTTTCTCGACTGACTCATGCTCAATGCCAGTTTGGTTATCGCTCTAGCATATTCAAAACACCACAAATGCAAGGGTGTATTGTAACTCGGGTTGGACTTAAACTGAGTAAACAATGGCAGCCGAATTTAAACTACGGATCTCTGCAATCACTTGATTCTGATTCGGTTAGCATTTCACAAGTGTTTGATATGATATGCCAGACGCGCAGGCTTAAACTGCCCGACCCTAAAAAGGTAGGGAACGCTGGAAGTTTTTTTAAAAACCCAATTGTTGAGCGTCAATGGGTCGAACGTTTTCAACCGCTTTATGCGCAGATCCCAATTTACCCGTTACCTGACGGAACATTTAAAGTTGCCGCTGGCTGGCTGATTGAGCAGTGCGGCCTGAAGGGGGTTAAAATGGGGGGAGCCGGGGTTCATGCTAAACAAGCACTTGTGTTGATCAATGAGTCAGGTCATGCCAGCGGTGCCGAGATTGTTCGTCTGGCCGGTCATATTCAGGATGAGGTTTATCAGAAATTTGCGATTAGGCTTGACCCTGAGGTTTTATTCATCAGTACAGAAGGATTTGTAAACCCACAAGAGGTATTGTCCAACTATGCAAAGTCATGACAAAGCATTTGTATTGCTGCATCGCTTAAGTGATGGCCACTTTCATTCAGGCCAAGTATTAGCGGATGCTTTGGGAGTTTCTCGCACCTCGATTGCTAGCTACATTCACCAGTTACAGGCAATGGCAGTGGATATTTATTCAGTCAAAGGGCGTGGTTATTGTTTGGCTCATCCTATCTCACTGCTTGATGAAACGCTGTTACAAAGTAAAGTGAAGGCCCCGGTCCATGTCTTTTCTGAAATGGATTCGACCAATAGCTGGATGATGCACCGCTTAGAGCAGCTCGAGCATGGTGAGCTGGTCAGCTGTGATTACCAAAGCGCAGGACGGGGTCGAAGAGGGCGTAGTTTCGCGTCTGCAGTTGCAGGGCAGCTGCCATTTTCATTGCACTGGACTTTTGAAGGTGGCTTTGAAAGCATGCAGGGGCTAAGTCTGGTCGTGGGAATTGCTGTGGCGGAAGCACTCAAACAGCTAGGTTTTGAACATATTGGTCTGAAATGGCCCAATGATATCTATGCCGGATATGCTAAATTAGCGGGTATTTTGATTGAAATGAATGGCCAGCCGCAACAACTGCTGCATATTGTTGCCGGGATTGGCTTGAACATTCGCCTCGGTGAAGTCAGGGATTCGATAGATCAACCAGTTACGGATTTGAGCCAGCTTTCTGAGTCATTTATTGACCGCAATACACTGTTGTTAACCTGTTATCAGCATCTCATGCAGGCCTATGAGCAATTTTGCCAATCTGGGTTGGCGCCATTTATTGAGCGTTGGAATCAGCTGGATATTTTCCATGGTGAAAGCGTTAAATTGATTTTTTCCGATGGTCACGTGGTCAATGGCAAGGTCAATGGGATTGACTCACAAGGGAAGTTGCTTTTAAATCAGCTAGGTAATTTGCGCTCTTTCGACGCAGGAGAGGTTTCTTTAAGACCCCAATAATGCGATTTTTGAATGAAAAGTATGCATTTAATCGCTAAAGTCAGTTTTTTTTCAATTTAGCGGTTGCAATTAAAAATCGGATTACCTAGAATGCGCAGCACTTAACGACGCCGACTTAGCTCAGTAGGTAGAGCAACTGACTTGTAATCAGTAGGTCGCCAGTTCGATTCCGGCAGTCGGCACCATCGTTAGGTTAAAATATGGAGGGGTTCCCGAGCGGCCAAAGGGAGCAGACTGTAAATCTGCCGCGAAAGCTTCGATGGTTCGAATCCGTCCCCCTCCACCATTTTTCTCGGTTTGAGGTGGTCTGAAAAGAGACTAAAAGCGGGCATCGTATAATGGCTATTACCTCAGCCTTCCAAGCTGATGATGCGGGTTCGATTCCCGCTGCCCGCTCCAGCGCTGATATAGCTCAGTTGGTAGAGCGCACCCTTGGTAAGGGTGAGGTCGGCAGTTCAAATCTGCCTATCAGCACCAGCTCTTTAGCCCTACCTGAGACCGATTATTTACTTTTTAATCAACAACCTTTGGTGCTAGAACACCAGTTGACTCCTTGTATGAGGGACGATCATGTCTAAAGAAAAATTTGAACGTTCGAAACCGCACGTTAACGTTGGCACCATCGGTCACGTTGACCACGGTAAAACTACACTGACTGCCGCGATTACAACTGTTTTGGCAAAAACTTATGGTGGTGCAGCAAAAGACTTCGCTGCGATTGATAATGCGCCTGAAGAACGTGAACGTGGTATTACCATTAACACTTCTCATGTTGAGTATGATACTCCTAACCGCCACTATGCGCACGTTGATTGCCCTGGACACGCTGACTATGTGAAAAACATGATCACTGGTGCAGCTCAGATGGACGGTGCAATTCTGGTTGTTGCTGCAACTGACGGTCCTATGCCTCAGACTCGTGAACACATCCTGCTGTCTCGTCAGGTTGGTGTTCCTTACATCATTGTGTTCATGAACAAATGTGACATGGTTGATGATGAAGAGCTGCTCGAACTGGTTGAAATGGAAGTTCGTGAACTGCTGACTGAATATGACTTCCCAGGTGATGACCTGCCTGTAATTCAAGGTAGTGCATTAGGTGCCCTGAACGGCGAAGCTCAGTGGGAAGAAAAAATTATCGAATTGGCAACAGCTCTGGATGAAAACATCCCAGAACCAGTTCGTGATATCGACCACCCATTCTTGCTGCCTATTGAAGACGTATTCTCAATCTCAGGTCGTGGTACTGTGGTCACTGGTCGTGTTGAACGTGGTATTCTGACTGTTGGTGACGATGTCGAAATCGTTGGTATTAAAGATACTACTAAAACGACTTGTACCGGTGTTGAAATGTTCCGCAAAATGCTGGATGAAGGCCGTGCTGGTGAAAACGTTGGTGCGCTGTTGCGTGGTACTAAACGTGATGACGTTGAGCGTGGTCAGGTTCTGGCTAAACCAGGTACAATTACTCCTCACACTCAATTCGAAGCTGAAGTGTATGTACTGAGCAAAGAAGAAGGTGGTCGTCATACTCCTTTCTTTAAAGGTTACCGTCCACAGTTCTACTTCCGTACAACTGACGTAACTGGTGCTGTTGAACTGCCTGAAGGCGTTGAAATGGTTATGCCTGGCGACAACGTGAAATTCACTGTCGAATTGATCTGCCCAATCGCAATGGACGAAGGTCTGCGTTTTGCGATTCGTGAAGGTGGTCGTACAGTTGGTGCTGGCGTGGTTTCTAAAATCATCGCTTAATCACAACTTAGTGAATTGCTGATAAAAAGGTCGCTGATGCGACCTTTTTTCATTTCCCCTTATTGATGTATTCCCTTCTTAATTTTCTTTCTCTGACAACTTAGCGGCTAATTGAACGAGATACCGCGTTATTAATTTATAGATAAAATACTTTATAATCCGATTGGGTTGTACTTAGCGGAAAAAGCTGTCTATTTCTTCAGCCTTGCTAAATGATTTATCGGTGGTGTGAGGAGTTTTAACCGATATTTAATAACGACTTCATATGTTAAAGGATTTTAGTGGGTGCTTTTCTGTTGGTTATCTTAGCTTTGGGAAGTTTTGCAGCCTAGGCATCGATTTATTCTTATAAAGTTATTAATGGGAAAGTTGTCTACCAGCGTGATGCGAATAAGACCAAATTGGCGATTAAAGCAGTCAACCCGCAAGACTTTAAAGTGGTTTTTAAAAAGGACTAGATAGCGATTGCATCATAAAAGGGCCAGATGTGATCATCGGTATGGCTATTCAGTTGGCAATGTCAGAACTACCAACACAATGATGAGCCTATGTGCCAAAAGGTAGCGCCATAAATTATTTTTATTCTGGATTAGAATCGAGCTCAATTTGAACTGCTGAATGGGGACAAGAGGCTCTATGGAATTTTGCGATTTATCTCATTCATTCTGTCTTAATTGTGGCTCGTTTAAGCATCTTTTAATGAGAATCCGCCTTGAGAGCAAAATTTAAAGAGTCGTTGGTTAATTGCGTTGAATGGGGGAGCGCCAAATCTTGCCGCTTGATATAGTTGCAGATGTTGAGTGGAATGTAATGCTGGGTTATCAGAGATTTACTTAAGTTAATAAACCATTCTTTGCGGAGGTTGTATGCTCAAAGCCTTTCACCATATTGCGATTATTTGTCGTGACTATCCACTTTCAAAGTATTTTTACCATGAAATTTTAGGGCTTGCGATTATCCACGAACATTATCGCCGTGACCGGGATTCTTATAAATTAGACTTAGCATTGCCCGGTGGGGGACAAATTGAGTTATTTTCATTTACCAACCCGCCGGCTCGGGTGAGTCAACCGGAAGCGTGTGGACTGCGCCATCTCGCTTTTGCAGTCGAGTCGTTAGAACCTGTCATTGACCATCTTGAGGCCAATGACATTGTTGTTGAACCGATTCGGATCGACCCCATCACCAACCAGCGCTTTACTTTTTTTAAAGACCCTGATGATTTACCGTTGGAGCTTTATGAAACGCTGCGCTGAGCCGTACTAAATTTTTCCACAAATCGATTGATATCTGCTTTTTCATCCTGCCAGGGCAGTAGATTTCTGATATTATATGACACAAGTAGAGTTGTACTCGACAAAGGGTTACAATTTTTGTGAAAGCCCCTATAATATGGGGCTTTATTTACAGGGGTGTAGTTCGAATTGGTAGAACGGCGGTCTCCAAAACCGATGGTTGGGGGTTCGAGTCCCTCCGCCCCTGCCAAAAGTGCGCGTGCGCCGGTAATCGATGCATCTCGATTCGGTCGATACAGTCAAATAAAGCGCTAGTGGCGCTGTTTAAAGTGTGGGATAACAGGTAGTTTATGTCAACGAATACAGAGAACCAACGCGGATCTATGGATGGTTTAAAATGGGGATTAGTCGTCATTCTTCTCGCCGCATCCGTGGTCGGTAACTATTATTATTCAACAGAAGTTTCTGTTCTGTTTCGGGTTATCGGTGTAGTGATTGCTGTTGGCCTAGCGTTCGGTGTTGCAATGCTAACAACGAAAGGAAAGGCTACATGGACTTTTGCTAAAGAAGCGCGCATAGAAGTTCGTAAAGTGGTCTGGCCGACACGCCAGGAAACGATGCAGACAACATTAATGGTCCTTGCCGTGTCTGCCGTTGTGGCACTGGTGTTGTGGGGACTTGATGGCGTATTGGTCCGTGCCGTGAGCTTTATAACAGGGGTGAGTATTTAAATGAGTGAAGAACTGAAAAAACGCTGGTATGTAGTACAGGCATTTTCTGGCTATGAAGCCCGTGTCGCTAAATCCCTGCGCGAGCACATTAAGATCCACAACCAAGAAGATTTATTTGGTGAAGTCTTAGTTCCGACTGAAGAAGTCGTTGAGATGCGTGCGGGCCAAAAACGTAAAAGCGAACGCAAGTTCTTCCCCGGTTATGTGCTTGTTCAGATGCACATGAACGATGAAAGTTGGCATCTCGTTCGTAATGTGCCGCGGGTGATGGGTTTCATTGGTGGCACCCCAGAGCGTCCAGCACCAATTAGTGACCGTGAGGCAGCTAATATCCTAGATCGCCTTAATGAGTCTGCTGATAAGCCGCGTCCAAAAACATTGTTCGAGCCTGGTGAAGTGGTTCGAGTGACCGATGGCCCATTTGCCGATTTTAATGGCACCATCGAAGAAGTTGATTATGAGAAAAACCGCGTTAAAGTATCGGTTTTGATCTTTGGTCGTGCAACACCGGTTGAGTTAGAATTTGGTCAAGTCGAAAAAGGTTGATCGAATTTTCGCCTAAATGGTTGTGATAGGGCAGAGGATATTTTATAATCCGCTGCCCTTTTGTTATATCGGGAAGCCAAAGTCAATTAGTGACCTAGGCGTTTGAACCCAATTTAGAGGTAATTATGGCTAAGAAAGTCGAAGCTTATATCAAGCTACAGGTTGCAGCTGGCGCTGCTAACCCAAGTCCACCAGTTGGTCCTGCTCTGGGTCAGCATGGTGTGAACATCATGGAATTTTGTAAAGCGTTTAACGCTCGTACTGATAGCCTTGAAAAAGGTGCACCAGTCCCTGTCGTTATCACAGTATACAATGACCGTTCTTTCACTTTTGAAACGAAAACACCACCTGCATCATTCCTGCTTAAAAAAGCAGCAGGCATCAAATCAGGTTCTGGTGTTCCTAACAAAGAGAAAGTTGGTACAGTAACTCGTGCGCAACTAGAAGAAATCGCGAAAGTTAAAGAAGCCGATATGACTGGTGCTGATTTAGACGCGATGGTTCGTTCAATCGAAGGTTCAGCCCGTGCAATGGGCCTGGTAGTAGAGGGCTAAGACGATGGCAAAACTTTCTAAACGTATGCGTACTATCCGCGAAAAAGTGGATGCAACTAAAGATTACTCAATCAACGAAGCGATTGCGTTGCTCAAAGAATTGGCAACTGCAAAATTCGTTGAAAGTGTTGATGCTTCAGTAAATTTGGGCATCGATGCTCGTAAATCTGATCAAAACGTCCGTGGTGCAACAGTTCTACCACACGGTACTGGCCGTAGCGTTCGCGTTGCAGTGTTCACTCAAGGTGCAAACGCTGAAGCAGCTAAAGAAGCTGGTGCTGATATCGTGGGTATGGATGATTTGGCAGCCAAAGTAAAAGCTGGCGAAATGGACTTCGACGTCGTTATCGCATCTCCTGATGCAATGCGCGTAGTTGGTCAATTAGGTCAGATCTTAGGTCCACGTGGCCTGATGCCAAACCCGAAAGTTGGTACTGTAACGCCTAACGTTGCTGAAGCGGTTAATAACGCTAAAGCTGGTCAGGTTCGTTATCGTAACGACAAAAATGGTATTATCCATACGACTATCGGTAAAGCTGATTTTGACGATGACAAAATCAAAGCAAACTTAGAAGCGCTGCTGAGTGCTTTGCGTAAAGCAAAACCAGCACAGTCTAAAGGTCAATACATCAAGAAAGTAAGCCTGTCTACCACTATGGGTGCTGGCGTTTCTATTGATGTGGCTTCTTTAGAACAGTTAGCCTAATAAATTCTAGGTTTACAAGGTCGCGCAATTGATGTAAAATTGCGCGCCTTATCTTTATGGGTCTGGGTTAATTTTAGCCCACGTCCAAGACCGCAGGAGATGAGCTTTCATCTTAAATACCCTGCGCAGACGGTGAAAGAACCCTGAATAGTTTTTATGACTTATTCTGGATCTGTAGCCGTACAGAGCCCTGATTGATTCAATTAGGGGATCATTAGTACTAGGTTATTACCTAGTTTGGAATCCAGGAGTAAAGCCAATGGCATTAAGACTCGAAGACAAAAAGCAAATTGTCGCTGACGTCAACGAAGCTGCCAAAGGTGCCCTTTCTGCTGTTACAGCTGACTCTCGCGGTGTAACTGTAGACGCTATGACTCAATTACGTGCTAAAGCACGTGAAGCAGGCGTTTACATGCGTGTTGTTCGCAACACATTAGCACGTCGCGCGGTGGAAGGAACTGACTACGAATGTCTGGTTGATACCTTTAAAGGTCCAACTCTGATTGCATTTTCGAACGAACATCCAGGAGCTGCGGCTCGTTTGTTCACTGATTTTGCAAAAGAACAAGCCGACTTCGAAGTTAAAGCTGCAGCATTTGAAGGTGCATTAGCAGACGTAAACGTTTTGGCGAAACTGCCAACATACGACGAAGCTATCGCGAAATTGATGGCAACAATGAAAGAAGCTGCCGCAGGCAAATTGGTTCGTACCATTGCTGCGATTCGCGATCAGAAAGAGCAAGTGGCAGCCTAATTTGCAATTTGCTGCTTAACTGTTTAAATTTTTATCTAAGATTTAGGATTTTGAGTCATGTCTATCACTAAAGACCAAATCATCGAAGCTGTTGCTGAAATGTCAGTAATGGACGTAGTTGAATTAATTGAAGCAATGGAAGAAAAATTCGGCGTTACCGCAGCAGCAGCTGTTGTTGCCGGTGGTGCAGGCGAAGCTGCTGCAGTTGAAGAACAAACTGAGTTTGACGTTGTCCTGAAAGCGGCTGGCGCGAACAAAGTTGCAGCTATTAAAGCTGTTCGTAGTGCAACAGGTCTTGGCCTTAAAGAAGCAAAAGCTTTGGTTGAAGCTGCACCTACGCCAGTTAAAGAAGCCGTTTCTAAAGAAGAAGCTGAACAGCTTAAAGCTCAGCTTGAAGAAGCTGGTGCTGAAGTTGAAGTTAAGTAATCTGCGTTATAGTAGATTACAGCCTGAATAAGGCATTGGCTGGTGATTTTTTAATCACCGGCCTTTTTGCGCTGTAGGATGTCGGTAATTTCACGCCATTTCAACCGATTATCTTGCGCCTTAAGTATGCGTATTCTGCATACTTCAGATTAGGAAATGACGTAAGTTAGAACTGTCCCGTCAAAGGACAGAGTGGGTCACTTATCAGCGAGCTGAGGAACCATATGGTTTACTCTTATACAGAGAAAAAACGCATTCGTAAGGACTTCGGGAAACGTCCTCAAGTAGTGGATACGCCTTACCTGCTATCTATCCAGCTTGACTCTTTCGAGAAATTTATCGAAGTCGATCCTGAAGGCGAGTATGGCCTGGAAGCAGCGTTTCGTAGTGTTTTCCCAATAGCTAGTTATTCTGGCTATTCAGAGTTGCAGTATGTGAGTTACCGTTTAGGTGAACCGGTATTTGACGTGAAAGAATGTCAAATCCGTGGTGTTACCTATTCTGCTCCATTGCGGGTAAAACTACGGTTGGTGCTGTATGATAAAGATGCACCAGCGGGCACTGTCAAGGATATCAAAGAGCAAGAAGTGTACATGGGAGAAATTCCTCTCATGACAGAGAACGGTACATTTGTGATTAACGGTACTGAGCGGGTTATCGTATCGCAGTTACATCGTAGTCCCGGGGTTTTCTTTGATCATGACCGTGGTAAAACGCATTCCTCAGGGAAAGTTCTGTATAACGCCCGAGTAATCCCTTACCGTGGTTCTTGGTTGGACTTTGAGTTCGATCCTAAAGATAACCTATTTGTGCGTATTGACCGCCGTCGTAAATTGCCAGCAACTATTATTTTGCGAGCAATGGATATGAGCAGCGAAGAAATCCTGAATTATTTCTTCGATTCGACTCATTTTGAAATTCGTGATGGCAAAGTCTGGATGGAACTTGTTCCTTCACGTCTACGCGGCGATGTTGCTTCTTTCGATATTCTCCTCGAAGGCGATACGCTTGTAGAAAAAGGTCGTCGCATTACTGCTCGTCATATTCGTAAGTTGGAAAAAGCAAACGTGAGTGAGCTTGAAGTTCCACTGGAATATTTGGCTGGCAAAGTACTTGCCCATGACTATGTTGATGAATCAACAGGTGAAGTGGTTGCAAGTGCCAATACCGAATTAACCTTAGAGCTGGTTGCAACATTATCGCAAGCTGGCTTTACTAAATTGACAACCATTTATACCAACGATTTGGATAATGGGGCGTTTATTTCTGACACTCTGCGCAGCGATGCATCAACGAACCGCTTGGAAGCGTTAGTTGAAATTTATCGAATGATGCGCCCGGGTGAGCCACCAACACGCGAAGCTGCAGAATCACTGTTTGAAAACTTATTCTTCAGCACAGATCGTTATGATCTGTCTACCGTTGGTCGGATGAAATTTAACAGCCGTGTCAGCCGTGAAGATGGTAATGAAGCAGGTATTTTGGATAAAACCGATATCCTGTCTGTCATGAAAACTCTGATCGACATTCGTAACGGTCATGGTGAAGTCGATGATATCGACCACTTGGGTAACCGCCGTATCCGTAGTGTCGGTGAGATGGCTGAAAATCAGTTCCGAGTTGGCTTGGTTCGTGTTGAACGAGCGGTTCGAGAACGTTTGAGCTTGGGTGACCTTGACTCACTGATGCCTCAGGATCTGATTAACGCTAAACCGATTTCGGCAGCGGTGAAAGAGTTCTTTGGCTCTTCGCAACTGTCTCAATTTATGGACCAGAACAACCCGCTGTCAGAAGTGACCCATAAGCGTCGTATTTCTGCATTAGGTCCGGGTGGGCTGACTCGTGAACGTGCCGGGTTTGAAGTGCGCGACGTACACCCAACTCACTATGGTCGGTTGTGCCCAATTGAAACGCCAGAAGGACCAAACATTGGTCTGATTAACTCTTTGGCGGTTTATTCTCGCACTAATGATTATGGTTTCTTGGAAACGCCTTATCGCCGCGTCAATAGTGGTGTCATTTCTGATGATGTTGAGTTTTTGTCAGCCATTGATGAAGGTAAATATGTCATTGCTCAGGCAAATGCGCCATTTGATGCAGACGGTCGTTTAACCGAAGAGCTGGTTCCTTGTCGTCATCGTGGTGAATCTACATATATGACACCGGATCAGGTTCAGTTTATGGATGTGTCTCCTCAGCAGATTATTTCTGTTGCGGCTTCATTGATTCCATTCCTTGAACATGATGATGCGAACCGAGCCCTGATGGGATCGAACATGCAACGTCAGGCTGTACCGACTATTCGTTCAGATAAACCGCTGGTTGGTACCGGGATCGAACGTGCTGTTGCTGTCGACTCAGGTGTGACTGTGGTGGCTAAACGTGGTGGCTTTGTTAACTATGCCGATGCATCTCGTATTGTGATTAAAGTTAACGAAGATGAGTTGCGTCCAGGCGAAGCGGGTATTGATATCTATTCATTGACTAAATATACCCGGTCAAACCAGAACACCTGTATCAACCAACGCCCAGTTGTTAAAACGGGTGAGCCGGTCATGAAAGGTGATGTATTAGCTGATGGCCCATCAACTGACTTAGGTGAGTTGTCACTAGGCCAAAATATGCGCGTCGCGTTCATGCCTTGGAATGGTTATAACTATGAAGACTCCATCTTGCTCAATGAAGATGTAGTAAAAGAAGATCGTTTCACCACGATTCATATTCAAGAGCTTTCTTGTATTGCTCGTGATACCAAATTGGGGCCAGAAGAAATTTCTGCGGATATCCCAAATGTAGGTGAATCTGCTTTAAGCAAACTGGATGAATCCGGGATTGTTTATGTTGGAGCTGAAGTCAAACCTGGTGATATTTTAGTAGGCAAAGTCACGCCTAAAGGTGAGACCCAGCTGACTCCAGAAGAAAAACTGTTGCGAGCGATTTTCGGTGAAAAAGCTTCGGATGTGAAAGACACATCTTTGCGGGTACCGAACTCAACATACGGCACCGTGATCGACATTCAGGTCTTCACTCGTGATGGCGTTGAAAAAGATAAACGTGCTATTGATATCCAAGATGCCCAGCTGCGCGAAGCGAAGAAAGATTTGACAGAAGAGTTTAAAATCTTTGAAGAAGGGATTTTAGCTCGAGCTAAGTCATTGCTGTTAAGTGCTGGAAAATCAGAAGCTGATTTAGGTCGTATGAAACCTGCTGATTGGTTTGAAATTGCCTTGATCGATGAAGACGCGCAGACTCATCTGGAGCAGATTGCTCAGCAGTATGACGAGCTGAAAGCTGATTTTGAGAAAAAACTGGATATTAAACGTCGCAAAATTACCCAAGGTGACGATTTGGCACCAGGCGTGCTGAAAATCGTCAAAGTCTATCTGGCCGTGAAACGTCGGATCCAACCTGGGGATAAAATGGCCGGTCGTCACGGGAACAAAGGTGTGGTTTCAATTATTGTGCCTCGTGAAGATATGCCTTATGACGAAACAGGTCGCCCGGTTGATATCGTGTTGAACCCGCTAGGGGTGCCATCACGTATGAACATTGGTCAGATTCTCGAAACCCATTTGGGGATGGCAGCGAAAGGTGTCGGTGAGAAAATTGATGCAATGCTCAAAGATCAACGTGGTGTTGAATTGGCGAAAATTCGCGAATTCATCCAGAAAGTATATGACTTAGGTCATACTCGTCAGCAAGTTAATTTAGACGAATACAGCGATGAAGAACTGCTGACTCTGGCGCAAAACTTACGTAAAGGTGTGCCAATGGCAACGCCTGCGTTTGACGGTGCCCATGAACCAGAGATTAAGGAACTGCTTCGTTTGGCTGATATTCCAGATTCTGGTCAGATCCAATTGTACGATGGCCGCACCGGGATGCCATTTGAACGTCAGACCACGGTTGGTTATATGTACATGCTGAAACTGAACCACTTGGTTGATGACAAAATGCATGCACGTTCAACCGGTTCTTATAGTCTGGTTACTCAGCAGCCTCTGGGTGGTAAAGCTCAGTTCGGTGGTCAGCGCTTTGGTGAGATGGAAGTGTGGGCACTGGAAGCATATGGTGCAGCTTATACGCTGCAGGAAATGCTGACTGTTAAATCAGATGACGTGAACGGTCGTACGAAGATGTATAAGAATATCGTTGATGGTAACCATAAAATGGAACCTGGTATTCCAGAATCATTTAACGTATTGCTCAAAGAGATCCGGTCACTCGGTATCAACATTGAGTTGGATCAGGAATAGCCGTCGTTTAACGGGTGAATCAATTTTGTGGGAGTGTGCTTGCACCTCCCGCTAGGTTTGACTCCACACTGGAGAGAAACGTGAAAGACTTACTTAAGTTTCTTAAGCAACAAAATAAGACCGAAGAGTTTGAAGGGATCAAAATTGGTCTGGCTTCACCAGATCAGATCCGTAGTTGGTCATTTGGTGAAGTAAAAAAACCGGAAACGATTAACTACCGGACTTTTAAGCCTGAACGCGACGGTCTGTTCTGTGCCCGGATTTTTGGTCCGGTAAAAGATTACGAGTGTTTGTGTGGGAAGTACAAGCGCCTGAAACACCGTGGTGTTATTTGTGAAAAATGTGGTGTTGAGGTTACTCAATCCAAAGTACGTCGTGAACGTATGGGCCACATCGAGCTGGCATCGCCAGTTGCACATATCTGGTTTTTAAAATCGCTGCCATCTCGCATCGGTTTGTTACTAGATATGACACTGCGTGATATTGAACGTGTTCTATATTTTGAATCGTTTGTTGTGACTGAACCAGGCATGACGACCCTTGAACGGGGTCAGATGTTGACTGAAGAACAGTATCTGGATTCATTAGAAGAATACGGAGATGAATTTGAAGCAAAAATGGGAGCCGAAGCGGTTCTCGATTTGCTGCGTCAGATTGAACTGGCCAAAGAAATTGAAGTTATGCGTGAAGAATTAGGTGCAACTAATTCTGAAACAAAACGCAAAAAACTGACGAAACGCTTGAAGTTAATGGAAGCGTTTGAACAGTCTGGCAATAAGCCAGAATGGATGATTCTGACTGTGCTACCTGTACTGCCACCGGATCTGCGTCCGTTGGTACCGCTCGATGGTGGCCGTTTTGCAACGTCAGATTTGAATGATCTGTATCGTCGGGTGATTAACCGTAACAACCGTCTGAAACGACTGTTGGATCTGGCAGCACCAGACATTATTGTTCGCAACGAAAAACGGATGCTACAAGAAGCCGTCGATGCGCTTCTTGATAATGGTCGCCGTGGTCGTGCGATTACCGGTTCTAACAAGCGTCCTCTGAAATCTTTGGCCGATATGATCAAAGGTAAACAGGGGCGTTTCCGGCAGAACTTGCTTGGTAAACGTGTCGACTATTCAGGTCGATCAGTGATTACTGTAGGTCCATACCTGCGTCTGCATCAATGCGGTTTGCCTAAAAAAATGGCACTTGAACTGTTCAAGCCATTCATCTATGGCAAGCTTGAAGCGCGTGGTCTGGCGACGACCATCAAGGCGGCCAAGAAAATGGTCGAGCGTGAAGGGGCTGAAGTTTGGGATATCTTAGAAGAAGTTATCCGTGAACATCCGGTTATGCTTAACCGTGCACCAACCTTGCACCGTTTGGGGATCCAGGCATTCGAACCTGTTTTGATCGAAGGTAAAGCGATGCAGTTGCACCCATTAGTGTGTGCGGCTTATAACGCCGACTTCGATGGTGACCAGATGGCCGTTCACGTACCGCTGACACTTGAAGCACAGCTTGAAGCGCGGACGTTGATGATGGCAACTAACAACGTGCTATCGCCTGCCAACGGTGATCCAATTATTGTTCCTTCACAGGACGTTGTCTTGGGCTTGTATTATGCAACTCGCCCGAAAATTAACGTTAAAGGTGAAGGGATGTACCTCGAAAGCCCGAAAGAAGCTGAGAAGCTTTATCGTGCTGGCGTGGTTGACTTGCATGCGCGAGTAAAAGTCCGAATCCGTGAAGTTGAGGTTGCAGATGACGGCTCTCGTGTTGAAAAAATCGAATTAAAAGATACCACCGTTGGTCGTGCCATTATGTGGCTGATCTTCCCTGACGGTCTGCCTTTCTCACTGTTAGATAATGCATTGGGTAAAAAACAGATCTCAAAACTGATCAACGTTTGTTATCGTCGTTTGGGACTAAAAGCTTCTGTTATTTTTGCTGACCAATTGATGTATACCGGTTATCACTATGCAACTTTGTCAGGTATTTCTATCGGCATTAACGATATGGAAATTCCACCTGAAAAAGCACAAATTATTGGTGATGCTGAAGCGGAAGTTACCGAAATTCAGGAACAGTTCCAAAGTGGTTTGGTGACTGCTGGTGAACGCTATAACAAAGCGATCGATATCTGGGCGACTGCCAACGACAAACTGTCTAAAGCGATGATGGCTAACCTTTCAACTGAAACGGTTATTAACCGTGATGGTGAAGAAGAATCGCAGGATTCGTTTAACAGTATTTATATGATGGCCGATTCAGGGGCGCGTGGTAGTGCCGCTCAGATCCGTCAGCTCGCTGGTATGCGTGGTCTGATGGCAAAACCGGATGGCTCTATTATCGAAACGCCTATTATTGCGAACTTCCGCGAAGGTTTGAACGTACTCCAGTACTTCATCTCTACGCATGGTGCTCGTAAAGGTTTGGCGGATACTGCACTGAAAACAGCAAACTCAGGTTATCTGACACGTCGTTTGGTTGACGTCGCTCAAGACTTAGTCATTGTTGAAGACGATTGCGGCACTCATGATGGTGTGATGATGACTCCGCTGATTGAAGGCGGTGATGTGGTTGAACCACTGCGTGAACGGGTACTGGGTCGAGTCGTTGCTGAAGACGTCATTAAACCAGGAACGGATAACGAAGTGCTGGTTGAGCGTAATACGCTGCTCGACGAAAAACTGTGTGACGTTCTAGAAACCAACTCAGTTGATCATGTCCTAGTTCGCTCTGTCATTAGCTGTCAGGTTGACTATGGTGTGTGTGCTAAATGTTATGGCCGTGACTTGGCTCGTGGTCATCAGGTTGGAATTGGCGAAGCGGTGGGAGTTGTTGCTGCACAGTCAATTGGTGAACCGGGTACTCAGCTGACCATGCGTACGTTCCACATTGGTGGTGCGGCATCTCGTGCAGCAGCAGAAAGTAACATTCAGGTGAAAAACTCTGGTTCTGTGAAACTGCACAACGCTAAGTATGTGAAAAACTCCGAAGGGAAAGTGGTTATCACATCGCGTTCAACTGAACTGACCATTATTGATGAAATGGGGCGTACTAAAGAAAGTCATAAACTGACTTACGGTAGTATCCTTGAAGCGCAAGATGGCGGAGAAGTGAAAGCGGGCGATATCGTTGCCAACTGGGACCCACATACTCACCCAATTATCACCGAAGTAGCTGGTCATATTAAATTTGTTGATATGATCGAAGGCGTTACCATTAGTCGTCAAACCGATGAGTTGACTGGTTTGTCGAGCATCGTAGTGATGGATGCAAATGAACGCTCTGGCGCAGGTAAAGAAATGCGTCCAATGGTGAAAATGGTTGATGATGACGGCAAAGATCTGCTGATCCCTGGTACGGATGTGGTTGCATCTTACTTCTTGCCTGGTAAAGCGATTGTCAACCTCGAAGATGGCGCGCAGATTAATATCGGTGATGCTCTGGCTCGTATTCCTCAGGAATCTGGCGGTACCAAAGATATTACCGGTGGTCTGCCACGAGTTGCCGACTTGTTCGAAGCTCGTCAGCCCAAAGAGCCGGCTATTCTGGCAGAAATTGACGGTACGATTAGTTTTGGTAAAGAAACCAAAGGTAAACGTCGTCTGGTCATTACACCAAGTGAAGGTGATGCGTACGAGGAGATGATTCCAAAATGGCGTAATCTGAACGTGTTCGAAGGTGAAAAAGTCCAGAAAGGTGAAGTCATTGCCGATGGTCCAGAATCACCACATGATATTTTGCGTCTGCGTGGTATTCATGCAGTGGCAGCTTATATCGTGAACGAAGTGCAAGATGTATATCGTTTGCAGGGCGTGAAAATCAATGACAAACACATTGAGACGATCGTTCGTCAGATGCTGCGTAAATGTATTATCAGCACTGCAGGTGACAGTAACTTCTTACCGGGTGAACAGGTTGAAGTGGCGCGCGTTAATATCGAAAACCGTCGTTTGGAAGCCGAAGGCAAACAGGGCGCAACTTATCAGCGCGAACTGTTAGGGATTACTAAGGCATCGTTGTCAACTGAGTCATTTATCTCAGCTGCATCGTTCCAGGAAACGACTCGCGTATTGACTGAAGCGGCCGTCAGCGGCAAACAGGACGAATTACGCGGCCTGAAAGAAAACGTTATTGTAGGTCGACTGATTCCTGCCGGTACTGGCTTTGCTTATCACCAGCAACGTCGTAGCCGTAATGAACCAGCACCACAGATTACTGCTGATGAAGCAGAACAGAATCTGGCAGATTTGCTTAACGCAGCTGATCACGGCGAATAAAGCGCAATCTTTACTGGTTTTAAGTGCTTAAGGCGGCCTTTGGGTCGCCTTATTATTTTGTGCCAGTAACCATTGACAACAGCTTTGAAGCTGCACAGACTAACTTTTTAGTAATATTGATCATGTTAGGAATTTATTATGGGAAAACAGATTATTTCTACCGATGATGCCCCCGCAGCTATCGGACCCTATTCACAAGGTACTAAAGTTGATGGGATTGTTTATGCTTCCGGTCAGATCCCATTGGACCCGAAGACCATGACTTTGGTTGAAGGTGGTATTAAAGAACAAGCAAAACGCGTGTTAGATAACTTGATGGCGGTATTAGAAGCGGGCGGCGCTGATCACTCAACGGTGGTTAAGACCACTTGCTTTTTAAGCGACATGAATAATTTTGCAGCGTTTAACGAAGTGTACGGAACCTATTTTTTGGAAACGCCTCCAGCTCGCTCATGCGTTGAAGTTTCGCGTTTGCCGAAAGATGTTTTGGTCGAAGTTGAAGCCATTGCTTGTTTGAAATAATGCCTCTGACCTATACATTGCTGGTGACATCCGCTGCCTATGGGCGGCAAGGCGGCACAACTGCTTTGCGTTTTGCCAGAGCTTTGGTTGAGCAAGGGCATATCCTTAAATCGGTGTTTTTCTATTTAGAAGGCACATCGAACGCCAACTGTTTTTTGTCACCAGCATCTGATGAGCACCATTTGTATCAAAGTTGGTGTGAGCTTTGCCAACAGACTCAATGTCAGCTATTAGTCTGTGTCGGTGCTGCGGCTCGGCGTGGTTATATTGATCACTGCCAAGCTAAAAATTCGATGTTTAATCTTCGTGAGCCGTTTCAGGTCTCAGGCCTTGCTGAAATGACAATTGCTATGCAACAAGCGGATCGAGTGATGCAGCTATGAAATCGATGCTATTTATCCTGACGCATGCACCGCATGGCAGTTCATTTGCCCGTGAAGGCTTAGATGCGGTATTAGCAGCTTCGGCGGTTTGTGACCAGATCAGTGTGTTGTTTGAAGGGGATGGGGTATGGCAATTAATGAAAGGCCAGCAACCGCAGGCGATTTTACAGCGCCATATCGAGCCTACTTACGGGATGCTCAGCCTCTATGACATTGAGCACTGTTATGCATGTAAGAGCGATCTAGAAGAGCGCGGCATTGCCTTTGAGCAAATGAGCATCGATCTGCAAATTATCGATGATGCCAGAGCGGCTGATTTGTTGGCGCAACATTCGCTGATAGTGAGGTTTTAATGTTGCATATTTATCGTGGCAGCCATTCTCTCGGCCGTGACTTGCAGCGCTGTCTGTATCAAATGAGTTCAAGTGACGCTCTGTTATTAATTGAAGACGGAGTTTATCTGAGCCAAAACCCAATCGAGCCACTGAAAAAACGGGCGCAACAAGGCCAAGTTTTTATACTCGTTGATGATGTTGTCGCTCGAGGACTGAGTGTCGACGCAGTTTATCAGCGAGCGGATATGGCTAAGTGGGTCAGCTTAAGCGTTGAGCATGATAAATCGTTAACTTGGTGAGCGAATTTTGACGAAATGTTATGACGGCAGCATAAATTGGCAGTAAAATTAGGCAACTAAAAGAGCATATAACAAAGCCCCTTGCTGTTTTATGAATAAGCGGCCTCGTTGCCTTTGATATCACGCATTAAAGCGTATCGTATATCTTGACTCTGTTAGCTTAAGCGAATAAAATTTCGCCTCCCGTTTATTGCGGGGGATTTTTCACATGTTTAAAAAATTTGAACCAGGAGCTATTTTCAATGGCAACTATTAACCAGTTGGTACGCAAATCGCGTAGCCCTAAAGTTGTTAAAAACAACGTACCGGCTTTGCAAGCGTGCCCACAGCGTCGTGGTGTATGTACTCGTGTATACACTACTACACCAAAAAAACCTAACTCTGCACTGCGTAAAGTTGCGCGTGTTCGCTTAACTAATGGCTATGAAGTGACTTCATACATTGGTGGTGAAGGTCACAACCTGCAGGAACACTCAGTTATTCTGATTCGTGGTGGTCGTGTTAAAGACTTACCAGGTGTTCGTTATCACACTGTTCGCGGCGCATTAGACTGTGCTGGTGTGAATGACCGTCGTCAAGGTCGTTCTAAATACGGTGCGAAACGGCCAAAATCTTAATGGTTCTCCGTTAAGTAAGGCCAAACATTCATTTTACGAAGTTTTTTAATTTTCGTTTTGGGGTAACCTGAAGCATATCGGAGAATACTAAGATGCCTAGACGTCGCGTCATCGGTCAACGTAAAATTCTGCCAGATCCTAAATTCGGATCAGAATTGTTGGCTAAATTTGTCAACGTAGTAATGGTTGACGGTAAAAAATCTATTTCTGAAAAAATTGTATATGGTGCGCTAGATATTGCAGCTGAGAAATCAGGCAAAGGCCACCAGGAAATTTTTGAAGTAGCTCTGGAAAACGTGCGCCCAGCGGTGGAAGTTAAATCTCGCCGTGTTGGTGGTTCTACATACCAAGTTCCAGTTGAAGTTCGCCCAGTTCGTCGTAACACACTGGGTATGCGCTGGATGGTGGATGCAGCACGTAAACGTGGTGAAAAATCTATGGCTCAGCGTTTGGCAGGAGAAATCCTGGACGCAGCTGAAAACAAAGGTTCTGCGGTTAAGAAACGTGAAGACGTTCACCGTATGGCTGATGCAAACAAAGCGTTTGCTCATTACCGTTGGTAATTTCCTCGTCGCGGCAGTTCCATGCTGCCGCCTTTTTCTTTATCGCATTTTTTCTAAGGGGTTGCCCTTAGTAAGAGGATAAAATGGCTCGCACAACTCCAATCGAGCTCTACCGTAATCTCGGTATTGTTGCTCACGTGGATGCTGGTAAAACTACCACGACAGAACGTATCCTGTTTTATACAGGTCTGTCTCACAAGATTGGTGAGGTACACGATGGCGCTGCCACCATGGACTGGATGGAACAAGAGCAGGAACGTGGTATTACCATTACTTCTGCTGCCACGACAACCTTCTGGCAAGGTATGCAGGCACAGTTCCCTCGTCACCGAATCAACATTATCGACACTCCCGGACATGTGGACTTTACTATTGAAGTAGAGCGTTCATTACGTGTTCTTGACGGTGCTGTCGTGGTTTTCTGTGGTGCTTCAGGTGTCGAACCACAGTCTGAAACAGTATGGCGTCAGGCTGATAAGTACCATGTCCCTCGGATGGTGTTCGTCAACAAAATGGATCGTGCCGGAGCGGATTTTGACTGGGTTTGTGAACAAATCCGTCATCGCTTAGGTGCAACCTGTGTGCCTATTCAGCTCAATATTGGTGCTGAAGATGCATTTAAAGGTGTAATTGACCTGATTAAAATGAAGGCAATTAATTGGAATGATGAAGATCGTGGGATGACCTTTACCTACGGCGACGTTCCTGCTGAGCTAGCTGAAAAAGCTGCAAAAATGCGCGAGTACATGGTTGAATCTGCCGCAGAAGCGAATGAAGAACTGATGGATAAATACCTTGAAGAAGGTGATCTTTCAGAAGACGACATTAAAGCAGGTTTGCGTATTCGCACGCTCAATAATGAAATTGTCGTTGCAACTTGCGGTAGTGCTTTTAAAAACAAAGGTGTTCAAGCTGTACTTGATGCAGTGATTGAATTTATGCCTTCACCTGTTGAGGTGCCATCAATTAAAGGTGAAGACGAAGAAGGCAATACTGTTGAACGTCATGCTAGTGATGACGAACCGTTTTCTGCATTGGCGTTTAAAATAGCAACCGACCCATTTGTTGGTACATTGACCTTCTTACGTGTTTATTCAGGGGTTTTAAACTCGGGTGACCAAGTTTATAACTCAGTTAAACTTAAACGTGAACGCATTGGTCGTTTGGTGCAGATGCATTCAAATGATCGTAAAGAAATTAAGGCTGTTTGTGCGGGTGATATTGCTGCTGCAATTGGCCTTAAAGATGTCACTACAGGTGATACGCTGTGCGATATGGACAGCAAAGTGATCTTGGAACGGATGGAATTTCCAGAACCGGTTATTTCGATTGCTGTTGAACCCAGAACTAAAGCTGACCAAGAAAAAATGGGGCTTGCATTGGGTAAACTGGCGGCCGAAGATCCATCGTTCAGAGTTCAAACTGATGAAGAATCTGGCCAGACAATTATTTCTGGTATGGGTGAATTACACCTTGATATCATCGTTGATCGTATGAAACGCGAATTCAAAGTGGAATGTAACGTGGGTAAACCTCAGGTTGCTTATCGCGAAACAATTCGTAAAGCGGTTGAAGTTGAAGGTAAATTTGTCCGCCAATCAGGTGGCCGAGGGCAGTATGGTCATGTGTGGTTGAAATTGGAGCCACAAGAATCTGGCACAGGTTATACATTCGAGAACAAAATTGTTGGTGGTGCTGTTCCTAAAGAATACATTCCAGCAGTTGATAAAGGGATCCGTGAGCAGATGTCTCAAGGGGTTCTCGCTGGTTATCCAATGTTAGATGTGAAAGCAACCTTGTTCGATGGTTCTTTCCATGAAGTCGACTCGAATGAAATGGCATTTAAAATCGCCGCTTCTATGGGCTTCAAAAAAGGCGCTCTTCAGGCATCTCCAGCTTTGCTTGAACCGATGATGAAAGTAGAAGTGACTACCCCTGAAGAGTGGATGGGTGATGTTGTCGGTGACTTGAACCGTCGCCGTGGTATTATTGAAGGCATGGATGAAGGCGCAGTTGGCCTAAAAATCATCCGTGCCAAAGTGCCTCTGGCTGAAATGTTCGGCTATGCAACGGACCTGCGTTCTGCAACGCAAGGGCGTGCATCATACTCAATGGAGTTCCAAGAGTATAATGAAGCACCAAAAAATGTTGCAGAAGCTGTAATTGAAGCTAAAACTAAATAAATCCATTTAGACGAAGGCTTGGCTTTCACTGGCCTGACAATATAGAAGGTAAATACTGTGTCTAAAGAAAAATTTGAACGTACGAAACCGCACGTTAACGTTGGTACCATCGGTCACGTTGACCACGGTAAAACTACACTGACCGCCGCGATCACAACTGTTTTGGCAAAAACTTATGGTGGTGCAGCGAAAGACTTTGCTGCAATTGATAACGCCCCTGAAGAACGTGAACGTGGTATTACTATTAACACTTCGCATGTTGAGTACGATACGCCAACTCGCCACTATGCGCACGTTGACTGCCCCGGACATGCTGACTATGTGAAAAACATGATCACTGGTGCCGCTCAGATGGACGGTGCTATTCTGGTTGTTGCTGCAACTGACGGCCCTATGCCTCAGACTCGTGAACACATCCTGTTGTCTCGTCAGGTTGGTGTTCCTTACATCATCGTATTCATGAACAAATGTGACATGGTTGATGATGAAGAGCTGCTCGAACTGGTTGAAATGGAAGTTCGTGAACTGCTGACTGAATATGAATTCCCAGGTGATGATGTTCCTGTTATTCAGGGTAGTGCTCTGGGCGCGCTGCAAGGCGAAGCTAAATGGGAAGAAAAAATCCTTGAGCTAGCTAAAGCTCTGGATGAAAACATCCCAGAACCAATTCGCGATATTGACCACCCATTCCTGCTGCCTATTGAAGACGTATTCTCAATTTCTGGCCGTGGTACTGTAGTTACTGGTCGTGTTGAACGTGGTATTTTGAAAGTTGGTGAAGAAGTTGAAATCGTAGGTATTCACGATACTCAGAAAACCACTTGTACCGGTGTTGAAATGTTCCGCAAAATGTTGGACGAAGGACGCGCTGGTGAAAACGTTGGTGCACTGTTGCGTGGTACTAAGCGTGAACAGGTTGAACGGGGTCAGGTTCTGTCTAAACCAGGTACAATTACACCTCATACTCACTTCGAAGCTGAAGTGTATGTATTGAGCAAAGAAGAAGGTGGCCGTCATACTCCTTTCTTCAAAGGTTACCGTCCACAGTTCTACTTCCGTACAACTGACGTAACCGGTGCTGTTGAACTGCCTGAAGGTGTTGAAATGGTTATGCCTGGCGACAACGTGAAGTTCACAGTACAACTGATCTGCCCAATCGCAATGGACGAAGGTCTGCGTTTTGCGATTCGTGAAGGTGGTCGTACAGTTGGTGCTGGTGTGGTTTCTAAAATCATCGCTTAAGCTTAAAAGCACCAATGACAAAAACCGCCACGAATGGCGGTTTTTTTATCTCTTTAATTTATCGGCACAAAGACTGGGGAGGTAAGATCAAAGTTCATACTCCCTCTTATAAAAATGGTACATAAAGATGCCCCGATGTTAGATAAATATCATGGGATTGTCTTTGTTTAAACTCTATCTACTTGCCACTGCTAGCGGTTGGGGCGATTCGTTAGTTAGGGTTTTAGAACTCGGCCATGGGGCATTTGCGATAAACACTGATGCCATTCAGATTGCCATAACTCTCAACAATTTTAATGTCACTGAAATCGAGCGGGTCAGTGGTGTTCGATTGCCCATCTCTACGGCTATTTTTGAGTGAGCCAGTAAATTTTAGAATACTCCATCGGCAAATCCGCACCAGCTTAGCATCTTTATTAAGTGCATTATAAACCAGTGATGCCCATTATTGAGTCATCAACACGTTCATCACTGGGTTTATTTAGAATAGAAATGAAAAAGTTAGAGGTTTAACGCGGTAAAATCACTGGCATCATGACGTTCGTCTAGATGGGGCTCTCCCCAGGTTCGGTTGACAATTTTACCTCGTTTGACTGCAGGACGCTCTGCAATATGCTGTGCCCAGCGCTGCAGGTTCGGATAGGTATTCACGTCAAGGAATTCAGCTGCATCATATATGTCGCCTAATACCAGTGAACCATACCAAGGCCAAATCGCGATATCCGCAATACTGTATTCGCCTCCTGCAATGTATGGGTGTTGGGCACATTGCTTGTCGAGCAGGTCAAGTTGGCGTTTGGTTTCCATGGTAAAGCGATTAATCGCATACTCGATTTTTTCTGGTGCGTAGTTGTAGAAATGACCAAAACCACCGCCCAAATAAGGAGCACTCCCCTGAAGCCAGAAGAGCCAGTTCATCTGTTCAACACGAATAGATGGATCTGCTGAGAGAAACTCGCCGAATTTTTCGGCTAGATATAGCAAAATATGGCCTGATTCAAACACGCGAACAGAAGGTTTTGCATGGGTATCTAGCAATGCCGGTATTTTAGAATTTGGATTCAATTCAACAAAACCGCTGGAGAACTGTTCGCTTTCGCCAATGCGGATGAGATGAGCATCGTACTCAGCACCTTCAATCCCCAATGCCAGCAGCTCTTCAAGCATAATCGTGACTTTTTGACCATTGGGGGTCCCCATTGAATAAAGTTGCAATGGATGTTTGCCTTGGGGAAGGTCAGATTGATAGCGAGCACCTGCAGTGGGACGATTAATGCTAGACCAGGTACCGCCTGCATCACTGTCGTTGTGCCAGACTTTAGGAACCTGATAAGTATCATTGCTCATATTTGTCTCCTTATTGCATTGAGTATTGCATACGGATACTAAACTTAAGAAATCCATTGTAATCACAATGGGTTGGTGTTGTCATCCAAAGCATTTTGAATGCAGTTGATTCATACCGGGATTAGCGCATTGCTGATGGGGTAGACAATGGCCACTCAAACAGGGCATTAATGCGCTCGATAATTCATCTTCGTAATGATCTAACCAGGCATAGCGCTCGCGGTATGTTTTACGCCGAGAGCGTTTGATTTCTTCAATGGGTCTGCGGCTTGTCGCAACAGGTAACTGGAAAAACCATTCATCAGCGCTAACCCCTTCTAACTCTTCCCAAAGCTGGTCATAGTTCAGATTAAAGCGCTGTGCTTTGCCATGATAGCGTTTAGCGTTATAAATATGTGCTTCATTTTTCACTGCATAGAGTGACTTAATCTCAAGCTGTTGGGCTAGCAGTTGTAATGTGATAACCATAAAAGACTTCGGCCGCATGCCATAAAAGGTTTTGGTAAACTGATGGCTGAAGCCATTATCGTTGGTGCTTCCTTGTATGCATCCGATATAAAAACTACCCGCATGATAGGTAAACGCCAACAGATAATAAACATTGTTTTGAGTATCTTTTAACGACAGTGTTAATTCACCTTCTTTGCGAGCTTTACCATCAAAGCTTAATGTGACCAGATAGTGCTGCTCATCTTTATCAAGCTGTGCCAGTACGACTTCGTCCAAATAGATAGTTTCACGGGTTTGTGCTGTAAACGTCTGTTCCAGCCAGTGATAATGATCATTGAGCCATTCTAGAGTTGCTTTCTTGTTTAGACCCACATGGATAAAAGGCACCATGCATTTCATTAGATACTTGGGCTGTTTATTCAGCAGCAGCATGCGGTCGCCTTGGGCTACAAATTTTACCATTTTGCGAAAATAAGGATAAAAAACTAAGGCACGAAAGATAAACTTACTCACTTGACGTGCTTTATGTTTTTTATTGTGCGCACAGGCTTTAAGAGCCGATTGGACGATCATCACTGCTACCCCTTAATTATTGGCTTCTTTGACTAACTTTTATTGTTTTAAATAGAATGACTTGCATCCGTTACAAGTTATAAGCAAACAATTCCATTGTTTAATAAAGGGTCATTCTTGAAATGGCTTTGCGTTCAGTGTGCAGGTGCAATGATTAATGGAACAATATTGCAGAAATCCCTAAGTTGGTAGGTTCACATCCAAATGTTGCGATTGTGTTAACTGAAGGCCTAATGATTATATAAAACGGAGCTAGAGCTTGTAAACTACTAATCGTATTGGGGGCTCTGTTTCTTGGTTTTCTATCTACAGCAAGTCCTCAGAAGGAGCGATAGCTGATGCGTGAATAGCTTATCGATAACAAAAAGTTGACTATTCTCATGGGGGCAGGATGGCATGGATGATGACTTACTTTTTAAGGTTTCATCAATAAAAAACAAGAAAATTCCACCCATGCCATCCTCTTGTTATATTGTCATTAAAGGAAAAATTCAAGGTAATATTTCGATTCGCTCCAATATATGTATCTGTGAAATTCGACGGAAACATTGAAGTACGAGTGATAAGGCAAAATACAGGGACGATGCAGTTCTTTATGTCCTCTCACGCCAGTCTAAACATGAGTGATCTGCTCTAATTGAACCGGACACTTTAATAATCGAATATAATAATTCAATATACGGCTGATGGTGATTTGTCGCCAGTTGAATATGAGCAAACTCCTTTAAGAAAAGTGTCCTGATTTAGTTGTGCAGAATAAGCCCCTCCAATGATTATAATACATCGCCCTAATATACTTACTTTTCTGTTCATCTTACCTATCGTTATTTATTAATAATAATGTAATTAACAATATTGGTGGCGTTACCAAAATTCAATGGGAATTGATCCAGACTCTTCAGAGGGTTAGACAAAATAGAGTGGATAACTGTTAAGGTTAGCGATTAGAGTCTACCCTTATAGTAGGCACATCGCTATCTCTCTAGGAGAAACGTTATGAGCTATAAACACATTTTAGTTGCCATTGATTTGTCTGACGAATCAAGCAAAATGCTAGTCGAGAAAGCACTCGAACAAGCGGTCCCTAGTCAATCCAAGGTATCGATTGTCTATGTTGACGTAGACCATATTGTCGAAGAACGAAAAGATCGACAGCACTATAAAGAGCAGTTGCAACAATTGGTGGATCAATGTGATTACCCGATTACTGACACTTCGGTGGTGATTGGTGACTTAGTCGTCAAAGTGGCTGGGATGGTTGAAAAGGAACATGTCGATTTAGTGGTTTGCGGGCATCGCGACCGCTCTGTCACTCATTTATTCAGCTCAGCTGCAAAGCTGGTGAATAATGTGAGTGTCGACTTGCTAGTTGTACATTTAGACTGATACCTAAAATCAGAAACGGAGAAGCTATTTTCTAAATAGCAGCGATGAAGAAGGCAGCGTCGCGTTTAAACATTAAAAATGTATTGTAAAAAATTGCTGAGTCTGCTCAAAAAGATGCAATATGCTCAGTGAACCACAGTATCTGGGCCCTGTTGTCGGGCATTCTCAGCTCATTTATCGTGATGCTCCGTCAATTGCTCTGACCGGGATGTTTTTTAAAATTTCATGGCCTGCCATGCGCATATTGACGGCTAAGATCTGCTCGTCACATTTTGGTGTTGTAACATAGTGGGTGATGCAACCACATAGATTACAACGATGAAATTCAACTTCGTGGTCTTGCCAAATATAAAAAACCGTATTTTCTTTTGTGTGGGAGACGGTTATCTCTTCTGGAGAATAGTAGGCCCATAACGCCGCATATCTTCGACATATTGAACAATTACATTGACCGACCTCGCTAGGGGAGGCTGGTAATTTGAGATGGATATTTCCACAATGACATGTGACTTCCATGGACTATGCTCCGCATATTAACTTGAAACCTTTCACCACTGAAGGTGCGTTATTATCTGTCAATCTTTATCAGCTCATTCTATCTCGATGTAAATAGTTTTGTGGTGAATTTAACCAATAAAAAAACCGCCGCAAGAGCGACGGTTTTTAATCCACAAGTTAGCTAATTATTTAGCTGCTTTGCGAGCTTTAGCTTCTGCAATCACTTGTTCAGCAACGTTCTGTGGACAAGGCAGATAGTGAGAGAATTCCATAGAGAATTGACCACGACCAGAGGTGATTGTACGCAGGTGGCCAATGTAACCAAACATTTCTGATAATGGTACATCTGCTTTAATACGTACACCTGTCGCACCTGGATCCTGAGCTTTGATCATACCACGGCGACGGTTCAAGTCACCGATAACATCACCAACATTGTCATCAGGAGTGAATACGTCAACTTTCATGATCGGTTCAATCAGCTGAGGGCCTGCTTTTGGCATAGACTGACGGAATGCGCCTTTCGCTGCAATTTCAAACGCAATTGCAGAGGAGTCGACTGCATGGTAACCACCATCAAACAGTTCAACTTCAACATCAAGCACTGGGTAACCCGCCAGAACCCCTTCCTGCATCATGCCAGCGAAGCCTTTTTCAATGGCTGGGAAGAATTCTTTAGGTACGTTACCACCAACCACGGTTGAGGTGAATTTGAAGCCTGAACCCACTTCACCAGGTTTGATGCGGTAGTCGATTTTACCGAACTGACCAGAACCACCAGACTGTTTCTTATGGGTGTAGCTATCTTCAACTTCCTGAGTGATCGTTTCACGGTAAGCAACCTGAGGTTTACCGACATCCAGTTCAACACCGTAAGTACGCTTAAGGATGTCAACTTTGATATCCAAGTGTAATTCACCCATCCCTTTAAGGATGGTTTCACCTGAATCTTCATCAGTTTCAACCTGGAATGATGGATCTTCGGCCACCATTTTACCGATTGCGATCCCCATTTTTTCAACAGAACCTTTGTCTTTTGGCGAAACAGCAATTGAGATCACTGGTTCTGGGAAGATCATAGGTTCCAGAGTACAAGGGTGTTTCACATCACACAAAGTATGACCGGTTTGAACGTTTTTCATCCCTACAACTGCGATGATGTCACCAGCTTGAGCTGAAGTCAGCTCGGTACGGTCATTTGCGTTCATTTCGACCATACGACCGATACGTTCTGTTTTACCGGTTGCAGCGTTCAAAATGGTGTCACCTTTTTTCATCACACCAGAGTAGATGCGGATAAAGGTGAGGGCACCGAAACGGTCATCCATAATTTTGAATGCTAATGCGCGCAGCGGTTCGTCTGCAGAAACAATGGCTTTTTCACCGGTTGGTTCACCTGTTTCTTCATCAGTCAGCTCTTGAGGGTCAACTTCAGTTGGCGCAGGCAGATAATCAACAACAGCATCCAGTACCAGCTGGATCCCTTTGTTTTTAAATGCACTACCGCAATAAGTTGGGAAGAACTCAAGTTTACGAGTCCCTTCACGGATACACCGTTTAAGATCTTCGATACTTGGCTCGGTACCATCTTCAAGGTATTCCATCATCAGGTCTTCATCTAATTCCAGAGCTGTTTCGATCAGCTCTTCGCGATACGCTTGCGCGTCGTCAACTAGATCTGCAGGAATATCAACAATTTCATAGTTTTCTGGAAGTCCGGTTTCATCCCAGATGTAAGCTTTTTGTTGAAGAACATCAACAACACCTTTGAAGTCATCTTCACGGCCAATTGGCAGCGTCATAACCAGTGGGCGAGCTTTCAGTACATCTTTAATCTGTTTGACAACGCGATAGAAGTCCGCGCCCATACGGTCAAGTTTATTGACAAAGATCACACGGGCAACTTCAGATTCGTTTGCATAACGCCAGTTGGTTTCTGATTGGGGTTCAACGCCACCACTACCACAGAATACACCCACACCGCCGTCGAGAACTTTCAGAGAACGATATACTTCAACTGTGAAGTCAACGTGTCCTGGAGTATCGATAATGTTCAGGCGGTGATCTTTCCAAAAACAGGTTGTTGCAGCGGACTGAATAGTAATCCCACGTTCTGCTTCCTGTTCCATGAAGTCGGTTGTTGCTGCACCATCATGAACTTCACCGGTTTTATGAATTTTACCAGTCAATTTCAAGATTCGTTCAGTTGTTGTGGTTTTACCAGCGTCAACATGGGCAAAAATGCCTATGTTTCGGTATTTTAGAAGGTCTGTCATAACAATACTCAGTTGGAGACACAAAATTTCGCGGTATTTTACCTATTTTTTTGATGTATTTCTCGTCGTTTTTTAGATTAAATACCATTCTTTGTAAAATTTTCTTTGGAAATTTAGTCTAAGCCGATAGTTTCTAGATTGTTTGATGTTTAACCAAGCGCTATATTGCGATTTCCAAAGATCACAGAGGATCATAGCTGAAGTTTAATTTTTTGCTGAGCTTGTCCCTGATTCAGCGCTTTTCTGGGGATTTTGGGTAATGATATAAAGGGAAATGGGTAGATTGATTATTACTATTGCCAATAGGTTCAAAGGCTTATCCTCGATAGGATGTTTCTTAAGCAATTAAAGTCCTTGTCTTTAAGCAATTAAAGTTTTGCGCTCTTCAACTGAAGAGCGCTTTTTTTATCTCGCCATTGGAGACTATTGTCCCGGTTCCAGCGCGGCTTCACGTTGCGGGTGATGTTTAAAGTGCATCACTTTTAAGCTAATCAACACCAGAATCACCGATAAGACCGTGATCGCATGTCCCAGAGCATTGAGGGCGCCGTGATTTAGAAATAGCGAATAGCAAGCGCCAGCAACGGCCGTCCCCAAGGCAAAGCAACTTTGCTGAATCGTATTGAGGGCACTACTGGCGGCCCCTGCTTGATGCAGGGGGACATTGCTTAAGGCAATGCGGTACGCTGAGGTGAGCATAAATGCATTCCCTAGCCCAACCAGACCGGTTGCAAACGACAACTGCACGAGTGTAATCGTCGCATTATAGTGGTGAATCAGGACGGCTGTCGTGATAAACCCTACCAAGGTTATGAATGAGCCTAGCGCAAAGCTTGAGAAGTAGCTCATTTTCCTGACAAGCGAGCGACTTATCATGGAGCCCACAAAAAACATGATTCCCAACGCAATAAAGCTATCACCGGATAAGCGGGGCGAAAAATGCAGTGCTTTTTGCAGCGTGAGCGCACTCACAAACAAGTATCCGGCGTAACAGAAGGTCACCGCCGATTCACTTAAAAAGCCAATGCGGGTTATTTTAACTGTAAATAAAGAAGGCGGTAACAGAGGTTGTTCAGCGTGGCGCTCTAGATGTTTTTCGATTTTCCACAGCCAGTAACAAAGTGGTGCGGACGCAAGCAGCAGCAACCATAATAGTGGCCAATGTTCAGCCATGCTGATGGGGATAAGAAGCGATAATAACAGTGTGCTAAAAAGCCCCATCCCTTTGAAATCCATCGAACTGATATGGTTAGAGCGAGTTTCTGGGATGAGTTTAAAACTCAAGGCAATGATGAGTACACAGATGGGTAAGTTAATTAAAAAGGCAACTCGCCAGCCCAATCCAAAGAAATCTGCACTAATTAAATACCCACCCAACATCTGTCCTAGCGCCACGGATAATCCAGCAACTGCCGTATATATGCCAATAGCCCGGCTATGTTTTTGCCCGCTTAAGCAAGCGTGAATGGTGGCTAAGATCTGTGGCATTAACAGTGCCCCAAATAATCCCTGTGCCAAACGTCCGAATAGCATCATCACAATTGAACTTGAGATCGCACAAAGTGCTGAAGCGACTGCAAAACCGGCCATGCCTAGGATGAAAATTTTACGTCGGCCAAAGCGGTCGCCGAGCCTTGCGCCGGTCGCAATACAGACGGCAAAGCTGACGCCATACAAGGCAACAATTAATACCAGTGCAGTCGTATTGGCATGCAGGGAAGCCCCAATCACATTCAGCCCGACATTGACGATTGAAAAGTCCAGTTGCGGTAGCAATTGCCCCATGACCAATAAAATGAGTCCTAATGAGGATAACGTGTGATCTTTCTGCATAGAGTGAGCTCAGAGTGTAAATGCTGTTTTTAAAACAGCAGGTGAACCAGAGCATGCTATTATGAACAGTTATAAGAGGTGTACAAGAAATTGACCAGACACGTATAAAAAGTATTAGGCTGTTGTTTTCAGGTTGGGTGAATCAGCCTTTGCGCGTGTTACAGTCGTCATTCTAACTCGTCTAGGGAGAGAACAGTTTTGATGAAAACCAGTCATGATCATTGGCAATTAGTCGGGGCGTTTTTGCGCCAAAAGCGAGAAGCGATGGACCCAGAGCAAGTTGGTTTTGTTCGCTCGCCACGTAGTCGTACTCCGGGGTTAAGGCGCGAAGATGTGGCTGCTTTGGCGCAAATTAGTACTGTCTGGTACAGTAAAATAGAACGGGGTAAAGCAACTGGTGTTTCCAAAAGTGTGCTGAAGACGTTGGCAGATGCTCTAAAATTTACCACCCAAGAGCTCGAATATCTGCTTTCGCTGAGTGAGGACCCGGAGTCGGCAACGCTTGATCCGTGTTTAATCCTCTCGGAGCAAAGTCAATTGCTACTGAAACAGGTCAATCCTTTGCCCGCATTAATTATGAATGACTATTTTGATATCCTCGGGGCCAATCGCGCATTCATATTGTTTTGTGGGGTCGAGCTGAGCCAACTGCCAGTACATGAGCGCAATTATATTTATCTCACAATTAATAATGCTAAATGGCAACAGTATTTACAGAGCGATAGTGAGCAAGCTTTGGCTGGCCATCTGCAGCGAATGGCTGGGTTATTGCGCAGTCGCTGGATGACTCGGCGTAACGACCCGATTTTTAGTAAGCGTATTGAAACATTTAAGCAGTGCTCGAGAGATTTTTCTCAGGCTTGGGAACATCAGCGTGTTCAACCATTTGAGCATTTAGACTACCAACGTTGTCATGCGCACCTTGGACCGATTACTTTAACGAAGCAAGTTTGGTGGAATCACGCAGACGAATCGAGCGCTCGCTTTAATGTGTTTTATCCGCAAACCAGTGATGATATGCAACGTTTAACGGATGTGTTTAATAACCACTTAGAGGAATGAGTCATGGCGTTTAAGTTTTTTAAACTCTCTCAAGGTAATAAAGACTGGATTCGGTTGATCTTAAGCCTCATTTTCACTCTTTTGAGTTTTGTTTTTCCAACTGATGACAAAACCCAGTTGGGATTGGCCCTGTTTTTTTCCTGTATTGCTTTGATTTGCGTGATCCAATTAATTGTTCAGCAGCGTCGCCGCGTCCGTGAGCAATTGAGTCAGTCAGATCACTAACTGACTTTTCGTTTAAAAATAACATAAGCAGTACTGGTGGTGACCAAGCAGATGATCAGCATGGCCCATAGATGAGGTGCAATAACACTGAGTGAAGCGCCCTTGAGATAAACCATTTTCGTAATAGCTGTAAAATGTAAAACGGGGTTTATCCAGACCATGGTTTGCAGCCACGGGGGCATGTTCTCAACGGGGGCCACATAGCCTGAAAGTAAAATAGCGGGCATTAAAAAAACAAATACGCCAATAAATGCCTGCTGTTGGGTGCGGCAAAATGCTGAAATGAACAGACCGACCCCGATCAGTGACAAGCCGTAAAGCACCATCGCGCCATAAAAAAGTAGTAGTGAACCGTGAAAAGGGATTTGGTAGCCAAACACCGAACTTAAGAACACGATTGTGGCCTGCAATACTGCGACAATAATTGCAGGAATCGCCTTGCCTAAGAATATTTCAGCGGTACTCAGCGGTGAGACCAATAACTGTTCCAAGGTGCCCTGTTCACGTTCACGGGCTACTGATAGTGACGTGACGATCATCACCCCAATGGTGGTAATCAAGGCAATCAGCGATGGCACAATGAACCATTTATAATAAAGGTTGGGGTTATACCAGTTACGATAAACTAACGATGCTAGCTCATCTTGGCCGGTTTTTTCCTGATTAAAGCGCGCCACAATCTGTTGGACATAGCCACCCGCAATTTGGGCACTGTTGGAGTTGCGCCCATCCAGCAAGATCTGCACTTTAACAGGTTGCTTAGCGGCAATTTTACCTGAAAAATTATCTGGGATCCGAAGGGCTAACAGAACTTTCTGATTATCAATTAATTGCCTTAGCTGGTGTTCTGAGTACACCATTTCAACCTTTGAAAAAGCACTAGCATGGTGCAGTCGTTGAATGAGTTCGGTTGCGCTATGGCCATTGTCTTGATTGAAAACTGCGATATTAATGTGGTTCACATCCAGCGTTGCAGCAAATGGAAAAACTAGCACCTGAAGTACCACGGGCAGGATCAGGATATTGCGTGTCTGGCGCTCACGTAGCAGAGATTGCAGTTCTTTGATAATCAGTGTGAATAGGCGATGAAACATTATCAGTCCTCCAACCGTGTGGCTGTTTTCCAGTAAGTCAGGCCAATAAAGATCACCGATGCGCCAATCAGATACAGGCTGTTAATCCAGATTAACGTGCCAAGATTGCCTGCCAGAAAGATAGTTTTTAAAATACTGACAAAATAGCGTGCAGGCACAATATAGCTGGCAAGCTGAATAATCGAAGGCATGCTGTCGATTTCAAAGACAAATCCCGAGAGCATCACCGCCGGCAGAAAAGCCGCATTAAGGGCGATCATGGCGGCGTTAAATTGATTTTTAGTTAATGTCGAAATTAATAACCCGATGCCCATGCTGCTGGTTAAAAACAACAATGTCGTGAGTGTCAGTAGCCACAGCGAGCCACGGAAAGGAACATTCATAATGCCGACGGCAACCACCACGCACAAGCCCATAGCAATTAGCCCTAATACATAATAAGGCAGGAGTTTGCTGAGCAGCAATTCCGCTCTCGTCAGCCGCGTCGCGAGTAAGGCTTCCATGGTGCCGTTTTCCCATTCGCGGGCAATGACTAAGGATGTGAGAATGGTGCCGATCACGGTCATAATAATGCTGATGGCGCCGGGGATAATAAAATGGCGACTTATCGCGGCCGGGTTAAACCAGACTCGTTCACTGGCAGAGATGAGAGGCTTAACATGCTGGCCTTTGGCGCTGGCTTGCTGCTGTTGCCAAATTTGCCAGATACTTTGGACGTAGCTTTGCACAAACCGAGCTGTGTTGGGTTCACTGCCATCGGTAATGACCTGTAAAGAAGGCAGTTGGCCAGCAACGACTTTACGATCAAAATCAGGCCCTATAACGACGATGCCACGTAAATCACCTTTTTGCATCATTGCTTCAAGTGGCGCGCGATGGTCGCTGATCGTCAATTGTATGTAAGGCGAATTGTGGAATGTGTTCAGAAGATTCTGACTGGCTTGCCCCTGCGATTGGCTCACAATACCAATATGGAGTCGTCCGGTATCAAGGTTAATGCCATAGCCAAAAATAAAGAGTAACAATATTGGGATCACAATCGCGATCAATGCGTTGCTTGGATCGCGGATGATCTGGTAGCTCTCTTTGCGACACATAGCGCCCAGACGGCGCATGGAAATTGACATTAGGCTGGCTCCGTTTGGGCTTGAATCAACCGGATAAACGCTTCTTCCATGGTTAAGTCATGTTCCCCATCTTGCATCACTTCGGCTTTGAGTTGGTCTGGGGGATCAACCGCAATCAGACGGCCTTGATAAACTAAACCGATGCGATCGCAATATTCTGCTTCATCCATAAAGTGAGTCGTTACCATTACCGTCACGCCTTTTTCGACCATTCCGTTAATATGTAGCCAGAATTCCCGACGGGTCAGGGGATCAACGCCAGAGGTCGGTTCATCTAAAAATAGAATATCAGGTTGATGCATTAGCGCGCAGGACAACGCTAAGCGCTGTTTAAACCCTAACGGAAGTGATTCTGGTGTTTGTTTTAAAATGGACTGGAACTGAAAGGTCTCAACCATCTCGTTTATTCTTTGGCGCTGCAGTTTGCCATGCAGGCCATAGGCACCGGAGAAGAACTGCAAGTTTTGCCAAACCGTTAAATTGGAGTAAAGCGAAAACTTCTGAGCCATATAACCTAATCGCTGACGTACTTTGCCAGGACTGCGTTTGAGATCAATCCCCAGTACCTTGGCGTGTCCGGACGAGACTGGCAATAAGCCACACATCATGCGAAAGGTGGTCGATTTACCTGCACCATTGGGCCCCAGTAGGCCAAATATTTCGCCGCGTTGCACTGCAAAATTGACATGATCGGTAGCGACAAAATCTCCAAAACGGCGGGTTAAGTCGATTGCTTCAATGGCTTTGGTGTGGTCATTTTCAATCTGCGGCAGAATATCAGCTAATGCTGAATGGCGGTTTTCCTGCCCCCCTAATTGATCAATAAACGCATCTTCAAAGCGGGCGCTGGTGGGCTGTATCGCTTGACTAGCAAGATGTAGATTTTCGGTGAGCAATGAGCTGGTATCGGGAGTGTTGGTAATGGTGCGAATTTGCTGGCCTTGGAGCACAGCATCTCGGACATCATTGAGTGCTAAGATCTGAGCCAATCTTTGGCGCGGATGCTCACCTCCATCGACTAAAAAACTACGTCCTTGAATGGTGTCAGTGAGTTTTTGTGGCACACCTTCAAAGAGCAATTCTCCTTCGTTCATCAACAAAATTCGTTGACACTGTTCAGCTTCGTCCAGATACGAAGTACTCCAGATAATGAGCATCCCATCGTCGGCTAATTCATGAACCATTTTCCACAACTCGCGCCTAGAGATGGGATCAACGCCAACGCCGGGTTCGTCTAACAGCAGCACTTGAGGTTGCCCGACCAAAGTGCAGGCCAGCCCCAGTTTTTGCTTCATCCCACCTGATAAGTTGCCTGCCGCACGAGAGGTAAACCGTCCCAGATCGGTAAAATCCAGCAGTTTCTGGCGGGTCTGAGGCCAGGTTTTTAGGTCAACGCCGCGTAAATCGGCATATAAATCTAAGTTTTCTTGAACACTTAAATCGCTATACAGGCCAAATTTTTGCGGCATATACCCCAGCTGTTGGTGGAGTGCTGCTGCCTGTTTGCCCGGATCGAATCCGGCGACTTGAAGTGAGCCTTCACTGGGCACCATCAACCCCGCAATCATTCGTAATAGCGTGGTTTTTCCGGCCCCATCCGGGCCAATCAAGCCGGTCACATAACCTGAGTCAATGGTGAGATTAAGTGCTGCCAGCGCAGGCTTTGACATCGATGCAAAGCGCTTGACAATATTTTGGAGCACCACCTTTGTTGCTGCAGCCATGGCTCACCTATTTGGCAAAATGTACGGTTACCGGCATCCCTTGTCGCAGTTGCGGCGATGGGTCATCGACGATGATGCGTAAGCGATACACCAGCGAGGTTCGAAGCTGTTCGGTCTGAACGGTTTTGGGCGTAAATTCAGCCGTCGGTGAAACAAAGCCAATGTGACCATGAAATATCTGTTTGCTACTGTCGCTAGTGATCGTGACCTTACGGCCACTTTGTGCCATGCCCAGATGAGGTTCATCGATATACGCCTTAATCCACAGCGGGTGACTCAGTGCGAGAGTAAAGACAGTTGTGCCTGGGTTGAGCATGGCACCTGGTTGGTGCGCGCGGACTAAAATGGTCCCATCCGCGGGGGCTTTTAATTGCGTATCGCTTAAATCTAACTGGGCTTTGGCAACACCAGCTTGGGCTTGCTCAAATTGAGCTTTCGCTTGTTCAATTTGTTGTGGCCGATTGCCTTGTTGATACTGGGCAAGTTGCTGCTGAGCGGCTAATAGATCTGCCTGGGCTTGATCGCGTTTATCTTTGGCCGCATCGAGTTGTTCTTGGGCAATGGCTTTTTTAAGGCGTAATGCCCGGTAGCGTTGGTAAGAGCTCTGAGCATATTGATAAGCTGAAGTCAGCTGTTTGACCTTTTCACGAGCTCGGGCAATTTCTTCACTGCGATAACCGGCCTTGAGCAGATCCAGATTCGCTTTGGCTGCGTCAGACTGGGCTTTTGCTTGGGCTAACGCAATTTGGTAGGGACGAGGGTCTATTTCGCCAATAACTTGCCCTTTATGAACCGTATCACCTTCATCGACATTTAGTGATTTGAGCCGCCCCCCCACACGGAAGCTCAATGCGGTGGTGCGAATATCGACATTGCCGTAGAGTGTTACAGGCGGTTGATCACTTTGTTCTTTCTGGAAGTAATAGTAGCTGCCGCCTCCAACAATGATGACGAATATGACCGCAATTAGGATGCTTTTACGCATGACCGACTCCCAGCAACAAAGACTTTCTTCACTATATTAAATTCAAATTTAAATTTAAAGTATAGTTTGATAAATTAATAAATATTTATATGACAGTGACTCATTAAAACCGTTTCTTTGGTCGAGCCATGAACAGACCAAGGGCAGTAGAGCAGAGTGAAGAAGGTGACCATGGAGCCTAAACGAAAAAGGCGCCCTGACGGCGATAAAACGCGTGAGCAGATTATAGAAGCGGCTGGTGAACTGTTTGCCCAATATGGTTATCAAGGGACAACCAGTAAAGCGATCTGCCAGCGTTGTGGTGTGAATTTAGCTTCAGTGAATTATCACTTTGGTTCTCGCCAAGGGTTATATAAAGTGATCTTAAGACAAGTGCATGAATCTTTTATGGATCTTGAACACCTAGATGCGTTAATGGATAGTGAGCTTGAGGCGGAAGCAAAATTTCACACGTTTATTGGGGCGCTAATTCCAGCAATACTGGGAGCGAAAAACTGGCAACTGAGGATTTGGGCGCGGGAGATTGCGGCTCCTTCTGAGTTTTTATCCTATGTCGTGAATGAACAGATTTTACCCAAGTTTACTCGTTTAAATACTCTAATATCGCAACTCACTGGTTTAGCTGAAGATGACCCTCGTTTGTTGCCAGCCATCTTTAATGTACTTGCGCCGTGTTTGATGATGCTGATTGCTAATCGTGAGCAGCAGATGCCACTGTCAGGTATTTTTAATTATCCCTCAGAACAATTGGTGGACCATTTGCAACGATTTTTATTAGCTGGTTTGCGCGCAGTCTCGGAAAATGACAGCGGCTGAGCTATTAGATCGTCACACATCATTTGAGCGGCGTTGCATATCTATTATCCCCCCAGAACAGGCTTTTTAAATCCTGAATTAATATTCTTATATGGTGAATTCTTTCCTTTTGATTTTTATTTGCCTCGTATTTTTGATTGTTTGAAACTATCAATCTGTGCACAATAAGGCTATCAAACGATATAGGGTGGCACTATCCTTAGATAGTGCTACACAGAGCGTTGTCGATGATTCATTTTCATGATTCACGCTATCTTGCCAACAGGAAATGATATGAACTTGCGAGATTTAGAGTATTTGGTTGCACTTCAAGAGGTAAAACACTTTCGTAAAGCGGCTGAAAAATGTTTTGTCAGTCAGCCGACTTTAAGCGGCCAAATCTCAAAACTTGAAGAAGAATTAGGGTTGTTATTGATCGAGCGGACTTCACGCAAGGTGATTTTTACTCATGCTGGCGAAGATATTGCGGCGAAAGCCCGACTGATTTTAATGGAAGTAAAAGGGCTCAAAGACATTGCCAAAAACTATCAGGCTCCGCTTTCTGGGCCAATACACATTGGTTTGATCCCAACCGTAGCTCCTTATGTACTCCCTAAAATTGTGCCACCGATACGTGAACGGTTTCCTAATTTGGAGCTTTTTCTCTATGAAGAGCAGACCAAAGAGCTGATCAAAGGACTCGAAGAGGGAGAATTGGATTGCCTGATTCTGGCATTGTTGCCAGATATGGAACGGTTTGGACATATCGACTTATATCGTGAACCGTTTTTATTGACGCTGCCTAAAGATCACCCTCTGCAAGACCGTGAGCGGATCGTATTAGAAGATCTCAAAGGGCATCGTGTGTTGATGCTGGAAGATGGCCACTGTCTTCGCGATCAAGCCCTTGGCTATTGCTTTACCGCCGGAGCCAAAGAAGATACCAGCTTTAAAGCCACCAGTTTAGAAACATTGCGCCATATGGTTGCCGCCGATTGTGGTATCACTTTGCTTCCCGAGTTGGCTGTGCCGAAATCCGATACGGAGCTTGTTTATAAACGCTTTAGTGAGCCGCAGCCCGGGCGAGTGATCAGTTTGGTTTATCGAATGCATTCAGTGCGTCGCCCCTGCTTTAATGAGTTAGCTAAATTGATACAAAACCAGATCCAGTTCTGATGTTGCTATGGCGACGACTATGAATAGTGCTTGGAACAACCACAAAAGGTCAACAGTCCCTAGGGTGGACTCTTTTTAGGTGTGGAATGTTCAAATTTTTTGAGTCCATTCTTCAGGTTGGAGCAAGCGCGTTTTGTCTGCACCGTCTTTTGCGCGAATATCTTGCGGATTATATAGGGCACAGTCTTCTAAAGACAGACAGCCGCAACCGATACAATTGCCAAGGTTGTTTTGTAATGCATTCAACTGCGCAATGCGGTGCTCAAGCATGGCTTGCCATTTGGATGCCATCTGTGTCCATTGCTCCCGAGTTGGCGCATGGTGTTTGGGTAATACCGAGAGTGAGTCAGCAATTTCTTCTAAGCTTAGCCCAACGATTTGTGCGGCTTTTATCACTGCTATTCGACGCAGTATACTGCGATGATAGCGGCGCTGATTCCCCTGATTTCGCCAACTATAAATAAGCCCTTTTTGTTCATAAAAATGCAGGGTTGATACTTTTACCCCCGCTCGTTTGGCAACTTCGCCTACCGTCATCTCCATTGCTTTTTCCTTTTCACCAAGAGTTTTTACAATAAATAAAAAAATACTTTTCCTCAAGTTAACTTTAGGTTTTAGGGTGGTGATTCGTTATTGCCAAGGAAATCAAAAATATGGAACTTCATGTAAAAACTCCTGCACGAGCCTATTTAACCGGGCGATTCTTTGATGGTATTTCCTCTGGGCTGTTCATGATGGCTTTGCCCTGGATCATGCTCTCAACGCCTCATATGGGGGTATTTGTTGCCTTAGTTGCATTGGTTTGTACAGTGGTTTCTTTTGTGCTTACGCCATTTTTTTCGACACTGATAGATCGTTGTTCTCGTAAAAATATTCTGATTCTTGTGCAGGTTGTTCAATCTGGCTCAGCGGCGGTCGTCGCGTTAGTCTACGGATTAGGATATGCGTCAAACTGGTTGTTGGCTGCCGCTCAGTTAGTTTTTTGGGTTTCTGGTAATGTGGCTTGGACTACCAACCATGCTTTTACACAAGAGAACTTTCACCCTCAAGAGTATGCCTCCATATCCGGGAAACAAGAGGTGACGATGCAAGCGACGACATTGGGCTCTGGTGCGCTGGGTGTGGTGCTGTTACAGACTTGGGGGATGTTTGAATTTTCTATTTTTGCGGCAATGGCTTCAGCTATCGCCATTATTTGCTACCTGCTCTGTCCTTATCGGCGTCAATTACAATTACGCCACTCGGCTGCTCTTTCATTTGTTAGACAGTTAATTGAGAGTCGAATGATTTTTACCCAGCAACCCCATTTTTATTTGTTCTTAATGTTATCTGCTTTGTGCTATCCGATACTGACATTTCTGGACAAATTGGTGCCTATTTGGTTCGCACAAATGGGGATTTCTGGGGATTGGTTTGCCGGTTATGAGATTTCTTTTTCGATGGGGTCTCTCGTGACGGGGTTATTCATCAGTCGCTTATTACGCATAGGGCCCTATCCGAGTATTATCCTTGTGGCTATGGGGCTGGCCGCTGTGATGCTCATTGGCATGAGCATATCGGCTTCGCTGCCACTTTTGATGGTATTTACTTTTTTCTTTGGGCTGCTAAATGCCTTAAATCGGATTGCCCGAGTGAACATGATGCATCACCGTATCGATATCGGGCAACGTGGGCGAGCCGAAGGTGGACTAAAAATGTTTTCGAATCTTGCGCAAAGCCTCAGTTACGTTGTCATTGCGTTATTAAGCCACTTTGATTTCATCCATTTGGGGTTTTTTATCGCAGCGGCTGTTCTCGTTGTATCGGTAATGATTATGGTGCGTCTTCATCGGCGGCCAGATCTGGTTGTAAGCATGGCGTCTTAGTGAATGAGTTCGGTTCGCGATTTAGTGGTAGCGTTAGTGATTTGGGGCTTTTCGTTATAAGGTGTAACAGAGTGAAGCGCCCTGTACTCGTCATTACTTAACAAGGAGAGAGAAGGTGTCCATTACGAACAAAACAGATGAAGAGCTGATTGCCATAGCTCTGCCGATGATTGATACCGTCATCAAAGCCTCGAATCAAAAAGATTGGGATTTGTTTAGTATGTATCAAACCGAGGCAGAAGCTCAGGATCCAGAAAACAAAAATAACGTGCTCAAACTATGGGAAGAGAATGAGCTTTTCACCTCTTTAAATCTGGAACGAGAAATTCTGGGAGTACTGCGGCGTGAGCACATTGCGCAGATTGTTTGGAAGCAGACGAGTCGTAAAGTACCTGGTGAATTTTTGGCGCGCTATTTCATTAAAGAAATAGATGGGCAAATAAAAGAAGTTGGTTTTTTGATCCATTGAGTGCCCTGAATCGGGCAAGAACTATCCCAAAGCGTTCAGAGTAATTTGGGCCACGTTATCGATCAGCTATGGGGCTGTTATGATAAAAGGCCAAAGCAATGCTTTGGCCTTCTATCAATGCTAATAAATCTGATCCTGAATACTTTCATGCTCAGCATTATTTGGTCGGGCATATTGCGTTGGCTGCGTGCCATCGATGAAGTATTCAAAGCGACTGGTGTAGTCAGTTTTGTTACTAAGCAGTCCGGTTTTATCATCGATACGCACGGTGACAATACCATTTGGTATTGGGACCGGTTGCTCAGGTACACCCTTAAGCGCTTCTCGCATCAGTGAGATCCAAGCTGGTTGAGCTGTTTTACCGCCAAATTCTCCCCCATAAACCTGATCTTTACCCAGATTATTGTTGTAACTCGTGTGGCCTAAATCGCGGTCGAAGTTATCGAAACCAACCCAACTCGTGACGACAATTCCTGGGGCGAAACCGGAGAACCAAGCGTCTCGGGAAGCATTGGTTGTCCCACTTTTACCGTACAGGTCATCTCGATGCAGAGTGAGCGCGCGCCAGCCTGTGCCGTTCCAGCCGGTATGATGTGCCCAACTGCCACCCCCAGTAATAACACTGTGCATAGCCTGAGCGACTAAGAAAGCATTCTGCGCCGAAATAATTCGCGGTGCTAACTGGCTCGCGTTGGCATACTGGATGGGACATTGTTGCAACGGGTTGCCTTTGATGCTGAGTAACTCTTTGATCGATGGGCTTTTGGCCGATTTATCACAATATCGGCAAGCAATTTTAGGTTGTGCCTGATAGATGATTTGATCGGTTGAATCGCTAACATGGTCGATAAAATAAGGTGAAATTAAAAAACCACCATTTGCGAAAGTTGCGTATCCGCGCACTAATTGCAGGGGAGTGAGTGATGCTGATCCCAGTGCAATGGTGTCATTGTGCGGCAATTCGTCTTTGTTAAAGCCAAATAGCTCTAAGTGTTTAATGACGCTATCGATACCCATTTTACGAACCAAGCGCACTGACACCACGTTTTTCGATTCAGCCAATGCCACGCGAAGACGCAGTGGGCCAGCATACACCGGGGGTGAGTTTTTCGGGCGCCAAGCGACACCGAGAGACTGATCCCATTGGTTGACTGGGGCATCATTGACCAGTGTTGCCAGTGTCATGCCACTGGCAAACGCATTTGAATAGATAAACGGCTTAATATTTGAGCCGACCTGACGGCGGGCCTGCGTCGCTCGGTTAAATTTACTTTGGTTATAACTGAAACCTCCGGAGATTGCTTCTATAGCGCCGTTTTGCGGATTGAGCGCGATGATCGCTGCGCTGGCATCCGGTAGCTGTGAGAGGCGATAATCATCCGAATCCTTCTCTTTAGTCACCCAGACAACATCACCAGGAGCTAAGATATCACTTGCTTGTTTGGGCTCTTTCCCTTGGCGGCTATCGGTAATAAAACGCCGGGCCCATTTCATGCCGTCCCAGTTTAAAGTAATGTTTTTGCCACCTTTGAGTACAGCTTTGGCCTGTTGGCCATCAACCTGAGTAATGGCCGCGGCAATCAGATGGGCGTAGTTGGGTAATGTTTCCAGTTTGTGATTAATCTGGTCATGAGTAAGCTCTGGCTTCCCTGCTTTCCATAGATGCATAATCGGTCCGCGAAAACCATGGCGTTGGTCGTAATTGAGTAGATTTTGACGCAACGCATGTTCAGCTGCTAACTGGCGCTTTGCCGTGACAGTCGTATAGACCTTTAGTCCACGGGTATAGGCTTTATCACCATATTTAGCTTCCATCTGTTGGCGAACCATCTCGGCAAGATAGGGGGCGTGGACCTGAATTTCCGCGCCATGATAGGTTGCTGTCAGTGGCTCGAGACGCGTTTTTTCATAGGTTGCTTTGTCGATGTAGCCTTGCTCAAGCATTCGGCCTAACACGGTGTTGCGTCGATCTTTAGCACGCACCGGATCATGTAGTGGATTCAAGGCGGAGGGGGCTTTAGGTAGACCGGCGATCATGGCTATCTGCGCCAGAGTTAGCTGATTAACCGATTTGCCGTAATAAACCTGAGCTGCGGCGCCAACCCCATAGGCGCGATAACCTAACGCAATTTTATTCAAATAGAGATCGAGAATTTCATTTTTAGTTAAAACATGTTCAATCTGTAGGGCCAGGAAGATCTCTTTGATTTTACGAATATAGGTTTTCTCACGAGTGAGAAAGAAATTGCGGGCGACCTGCTGGGTAATTGTACTGGCCCCTTGCGATTTTTTACCTGTGACCACGAGATTAATTGCCGCTCGTATAATCCCAATGGGGTCGATTCCTGGGTTTTGGTAAAAACGGGAATCCTCAGTTGCAATAAATGCCTGCTTCATTTTGAGCGGAATGTCTTGAATCGGCAGTGGGATTCGGCGTTTTTCGCCAAATTGTGAAATAAGTTTACCATCAGCAGTATAAACACGCATTGGTGTTTGCAACTGAACATCTTTTAGGGTGCTGACGTCTGGTAGTTCGGGACGTACATAGATATACATTGCACCGACACTTGCCGTGCCAACAATGGCACCGAGAAGCATGATCCCCAAAAGTCGTTTAAGCCACGTCATTAAATATGGTTACCTGTTGGTGTCTTCATAAGAGTCAATTATATAGGTAACTGCGGTTATGATTCGACCCATTTTGTTGAAATAACATATTACTCTTTAATCCTCATTATTGATTTATTTATCACTAAAAGGCTAAACTAGCGCCTAACTTAGTCAAACCGGAGGATGTTTGTGAGTCGTTATGCCGTTCTCGGCGTGAATCTGCAAGAGGATGCTATTCAGGCTGCTTTATATAATCCGGACCGGCCGACAAGGTTTTTTCACTGCGACTTTTTAACCTCCGGCAATTGGCCAGAAAATCTATGGCAACACAGTGAACGATTACTTAAGGCGATGGCTCAGATTAAGTCACAGCTGAATACAAAACGTGTTCGTGTGATGTTTAATGTTCCACTGGCATGCATTCAGATGGGCATTATTTCACTGCCGTTGAACGAGCACCAATATAGCGATTATCAGATCGCCCAGGCGTGTCAGCGCAATGGTATGGATCTTTCTGCTAGCTGGCAGATTCAAATCCGTTGGTTGGCTAATGATCATCGCCATCCTGGTCATCAGCTCTTCCAAGCAGTCGGTGTCCCTAAACGTTTAATTGGTGTCATTGATGGTGTTTGTCGCACATTACACTGGCAATTAAGCTGTATTGATCTTGCTTGTTTTGCTCGTGCATATTGCTGGTGGCAGCAGCGACGGCCATGTGCGGGCCGATTTGCTGAGTTACATCTGGTGGCGCAGAACAATACGCTGGAAGTCTGTCTGTTTTTGGCTCGGCGTTTATTGGATTGGTGTCAAATTAGTCCAGTCAATCACCAGTCACTGGTCAATTATTTAGCTCAGTTGGGGCTATTATGGCGATGTTTGCCCGGAGTGCGATTAAAACAGGCGCGCATGTTTGGTGATGAACACTTATCGAATCTGGAATGTCCATTAGAGCAATTTGAGTTCAAGCTCGACGGTATTCATGATGCTAGTCAAATGGCAGCTTTGGGTGGGGCGTTGAAGGTTTATGAGTGGCTATAATTTTTCCCCAGACTCGCAAGCACCCCAACGGCTAAAACGTCACTACCTTATATTCTTGTGGCTATTTATTGGGCTACTTGGATTGCATAACTGGCAACTTCATCAATCACTGTATTCGCAACAGCAATATCTTCATCAGCTGCCTCGCGTGCTAAAGCAGCAACATCATCTAAATCATCACGCGATTGACTGGGCTAAATGCCTTAAGGCGATCGCACGAGCATTGCCTGAGCAGATGTATCTTGAGCAGCTTGATTTTAAAAAGTCGCTTCTGCGACTGCAGGGAAAGACCCTAAATGCTAAGTGGCTAAAAAGCTATCAGCGTTCGTTGCGCCACTTAAATTGGGTAAAACACGTGCGTTTAGAGCAGTTAAAAGCTCCTATGGGTTCATCATCACAGTCATTCGTTTTAACCTTGAGTTTTAACTGATGCGTATTGAGAAAAGTTCATGGCATTGGATGCTTTGGATAATCATGGTACTTCTGCTAGGTATCGATTGGCTGCATTGTGCGTATGATGCTCATCAGCTACGCCAGCAGATTATCTTAAAACAGAAGTTAGTTAGTGCTCACAAGAATAAAAAGAACGGCTCAAATCTGAAAATAAACCGTTCATGGCTCAGTGAATTGCCTTTTAAGTTAAAGGCGTACAAGCGACACGGAAATATGTTGATTTTAAATGGGCAAGGCGATTTTGCAGCATTGATTGCATGGTTAGGAAATCCGGCTAATTTGGCGATTAACGAGCGCATCCAACAAATTAACTTGTCTAAGTCCCCTAGTGCTAATGACTTAACCATTCGCTTGAAACTCTCGAATCGACAAGTGCGACCACGATGAAAGTTTCTAAGTTGGTGGGTGGGCTACTGATATTGGTTACAGCGATGACTCAAGCGCAATCATCTGACGTTCCTCTTATCAGGGATCCATTTGTTCCTGGGCTGCAAACACTCAAACAGGAGCGGTCCAACCAAGATGCACTGAAACCAACCGAACCCCCTCATTGGCCATCCATGAAAAAGAAAAAGCTGAATGAAGTTGAGACTCACCCTGAACGGCTGCTTAGATGCCCGTCGGGATGGCGTTATATAGGGCACATGGTGGTTTATCATCAATTACGAGCGCTTCTAAAACACCAACAACATGTGTCGCAATTTTTTCAAGGACAGCAACTAGCAGGAACTGCATGGAAAATTCATATTATTGGCAGCGATCAACTGATACTTACCAACTTCAAGCGCAATTCTCACTGTGTATTAAAGCGTTAGTCATCATCTTCTTAATTTGTAGTGGGTTCTATATTCGTTCAGTTAGGGCTCAGTCTATTCACGGTTTCATCAAACAAAGTAAGAATCATCATCGTCTGGAGTTAACGTTTGCACCAACATTGGTACATTATCGAGCGAGTGTGGACGGCAACCAAGTGCAATTATGGTTCGATTCTGCCGTCCAATTTCAAACTTCGCAGTTATCCAATATTCGTCGCCATAATCGTTTCATCGATACTATAACTTGGCAACCTAAACTAGCACGTTTAACGGTGAGCTTAGTGCCTAAGGTTTCAGCCTTAATTACCAAGTCTGAGCCGCCAGCGAATCTATTTATTACGTTGTCTCGCCGTCATCAACAGCATCGCTCGCTACAAATTACCATGGATGTCGCGGATATGCCTGCTGGAGAATTATTACTATGGCTAGCTCGGCAACAGCACCAAAGTTTGTTACTCAAAGCGTCGAATTTACCCTCTATTAGTTTGTCGGTGTATCAGCAGAGCTGGCAGCAAGTTTTTCATTGGGTGCTAGATATCTGTAATTTGGTGGCCAGAGTTCATCAACACGGCTGGTATGTTGAGTCAGTTGACGCATTAACCAAGCAAGAAAAAAGTCGCTTAGTGCAGCAAAAAATGGCCCAGAGATTAGCACCGTTGCAGACAGAGTTTATTAAAATACGCTATGCGCGGGCAGCTAAACTGGCCAAAATTATCAATAAAGCGGCTAAGCACATTATTTCTTCGCGCAGTTCTATCTCGGCCGATGAACGCACCAATACCATTATTCTTCGAGCGTTAGCATCAGAGCTGCCACAATTGCACCAATTAGTTCAACACCTCGACCTGCCGGTCCGTGAAGTAGCGATAGCATCCAAAATGGTGACGGTTAGCTCACAGGCTTCCAAAGAGCTGGGAATTCAGTGGCAGGCCGGATCAGCGCGTTCTATTGAACAAAGTACGCCAGATCAACTGAACATTAATTTGCCGGTTCCTTCACCAACGACAACAGCAACTTTCAAAGTGGCGAGGCTTGGGGTTGCTTCACAGCTCAATCTAGAACTCTCTGCGCTGGCCCAAGAAAATAAAGGTGAGATTATTGCCAGCCCGCAAATTACCACGCTTGACCGCCATAGCGCTTATATTGCACAGGGCCGTGAAATCCCTTATGTTGAGTCGGCTGCAAGCGGGGCAACTTCGGTTACTTATAAAAAAGCTGAGCTAAGTTTGAAGGTGACCCCGCAAATTACGCCAGATGATGGTATCATTCTAGATCTGTTGATTACGCAAAATAATGCTGGCGATGAGGTCAATACGTCGACTGGACGTGCTGTAACAATTAATACCCAAGAGATCAAAACTCAGGTACTGTTACAAAATGGCGAAACTATCGTGCTAGGTGGCATTTATCAGCAACATAAACAAAAATCAGTTGAAAAAGTGCCTTTGTTGGGAGATATCCCCGGTATCGGTGGCTTATTTCGTCATACCAGCGATCGGGTACAAAAAAATGAATTATTAATATTTGTAACGCCGACCATTATGACTTCGCAAAAGAAGGTGTTGTAAACCAAGGGAACTGATTTTGTGGTTGCCAAAACGGGGCGCAAACTGCGATAATCGCGCACCTGATCTTTGTTAATCAAAAAGGTTGGTTATGATGGTACTCCGCATTTTTGTCTACGCGGAGAAAAATTGACGCAATAGATTGTTAATATAGAGACATGGCTGAAAAACGAAATATTTTCCTAATCGGCCCAATGGGTGCCGGAAAAAGCACCATTGGTCGTCATTTGGCTTCACAGCTACATATGCAGTTTTTTGATACTGACAGTGAAATAGAGCGCCGCACTGGTGCCGATATTTCATGGGTCTTTGATGTCGAAGGTGAAGACGGCTTTCGAGCCCGCGAAGAGACAGTAATTGATGATATGACCCAACAACAAGGGATCATTTTGGCAACTGGAGGCGGCTGCATAAAAAGTAAAGAAAGCCGAAATCGGTTGTCGGCTCGCGGTATTGTTGTCTATCTGGAAACATCTATTGATAAACAGTTTGCTCGCACGCAGCGTGATAAGCGTCGTCCTTTACTGCAAAACTGTGGAGATCCAAGAGAACGTTTGGAAGAGTTGGCCAAAGAACGCGGTCCGCTCTATGAAGAGATTGCTGATTATCGGGTTGTTACTGATGATCAAAGTGCCAAAGCAGTCGCTAATCAGATTATCGAACTGTTAGGCTTCTAAAGGGAGCATATGAAAAGACTAACCGTCGCACTAGGTGATCGAAGCTATCCCATTTCAATCGGGCCAGGCCTGTTAGGTCAGCCCGATTTTTTTCAGCAGGCTATCAAAGGCCGTCAGATTATGGTGGTGACCAATGATACGGTTGGCCCATTATATCTTGATACATTAGTTAAAACGTTGTCGGCTTATCAGGTTGATGTGGTGACACTGCCTGATGGCGAGCAGTATAAAACGAGTGAAGTTTTAGATGACGTTTATAGTGCCTTGCTGGAAAAATGCCACGGCCGAGATACGACAATTGTCGCGTTAGGTGGTGGCGTGATTGGCGATATGGCTGGGTTTGCGGCGGCATGTTATCAGCGTGGAATCCCCTTTGTTCAGGTGCCGACGACATTGCTGGCCCAGGTCGATTCTTCTGTCGGTGGTAAAACGGCAGTTAATCATCGGCTTGGTAAAAACATGATTGGTGCTTTTTATCAGCCACAAAGTGTGGTCATCGATATCGATTGCTTAAAAACTCTTCCTGAACGCGAGTATCGTGCTGGCATGGCTGAGGTCATTAAGTATGGCATCATCTATGATGGTGAGTTTTTTACTTGGCTAGAGAATCATTTAGACGCCTTACATGCACTGGATGAACAGACGATTACGCACGCCATTTACCGCTGCTGTGAAATTAAAGCAGAGGTCGTTGCTAAAGATGAAACTGAACATGGCATTCGGGCGCTGCTTAATCTAGGACATACGTTTGGTCATGCGATTGAAGCTCATCAAGGTTATGGCAATTGGTTGCACGGTGAAGCGGTGGCAACTGGCATGGTCATGGCCGCATTATCTGCACAAAAATTAGGCTATCTCAATGATGGACAAGTTGAGCGGATCATTGCGCTGATTGATCAAGTAGGCCTTCCTGTCAAACCCCCGCAGGCAATGAGTATTGATGATTTTATGACGCACATGATGCGCGATAAAAAAGTCCTCAATCAACAATTGCGAGTCATCTTACCGACAACCATCGGATCAGCTATCATTACTGATGTACTGAGTCAGGCTGATATTGAAAGTGTCATAGGAGCACTCCGGGCAAGATGATGCAAACTGCGTTGGTCGAGCTATCTTCCCAACACCAATTGCTTGAACGACTGGAAACTCTAACGCGTTTTTCCAGTCACATTATTTTTGTCCATGGTGATCCGGGTAGTGGTAAAACCACCCTGGCGAAAAGTTTGCTGGACCGCTGTCAGTTTGCTAATCAAGCATGGATTTGTGTAGAACCTGAGTTAAGCGACTCGCAGATTCGTGAGCCGTTGCTTCAACAATGGCTCAGCGATCCGCTTTTTAATGCTGAGGATCCATTATGGGATAGCTTGTCCCGTAATCAGCAATCTGCAGGTGGTGCCCAGTTGTTGGTCGTCGATCAAGCTGAATTAGTGTCACCTCAAATCTATGGTGAACTATTTGAGCTGGTTGAAAAGTATTCAGAACATTATAAAGATGCATTAAATGTCGTGTTTTTTTCATCAAGTCGATATCGCCAACTTGCTCGCGATTATAATTGGCAGGTGACGGATGTTTTAGAGTTAGAACTCGAGCCTCTTGATGAATACGAATCGAATCTTCTCGCCAAACAGCTTTTTGTTCGTGCGCAATATCAACCAAGTGTTGCTAACAAACAGGCGTTGGCCAAGTTAATCGAAGCTGCGCAAGGGAACCCTCGCGCTATTTGTCAGGTCGTTGAGCAAACTATTTCAGGAGCTGGGATCATGTCTGAAGAGCAGAACAAAGCACGCAAGCCCTATTTAATTTGGATGATCATTGCTGTCATTATTGCCGCCGTTGCCGGTTTGGCTGTGCAGTTATTGCATTCAAATGATCAACTTGAAGCGGAAAAGTCTGTGCCATTGAAGCCCAATAGCGAAATTCCGGTTGTCTTGCCATCGAAAAACCAATCGAACGACAATTCAACATCAACCGCTCAGGTAAATAGTGCTTCATCGACCGATGATGGGTCTTTGCAAAAAGATGATACCGCTGAACTACCTGCACCAGTGGCCGATCAGACGATTACCAACAATGGCTCTCCTGACGTGGGGCAAAAACGCGTTGTTGTCGATGACAAAGTTGTTGATGAGCTTTTAAAAGCCCAGCAAGGAGCTGACGCTAACCAGCAAAGTGATGATAACGGTTCAGCCAATAGTGGGATGTCTTCTACTCAAGGGAAACAAGCTCAAGATAATAGTGCCAGTAGCACTCAAAGTATGCCGGCGAATGATACTCAGAGCTCAGACAGCAATGCTCAAAATACGGCTTCGACTCCTGCTAGTTCTGGCTCATCTGCCAATACGGCCTCGAGTTCGAGTCCTGTTCGTAGTGGGGCCCAAGCGCAGGATACCGAAAGCGTATTAAGCGCTAAGGCGCCTAACCATTACACATTACAACTGGGTGCGTTTAGCTCAATGCGCGCAGCGACTGATTTTGTCAAACAGGGTAGATTTTCTCCCGCTTGGGTTTATCCTTTCCAAGGTAGTTCACAAATTCTCTATAAAGTGATTATGGGGGATTTTAGTTCTCGTCAGCAAGCTCTAACACAGAAACGCAAGTTAAAAGCCAAAGGCCAAGTGAGTCTGCTGAAATCTTTCCGCCAAGTTCAGTTTGAACTCAAGCAGTCATAGGTTGTTAAGCGTTGTTGGCAAGGACGATGAAAATTCGGGCTTTTTTGAAATGGGCCGGTGGTAAATATCATTTAATTGAGGATATTCGCCGCCACTTGCCAGATGGCGATCTTCTAGTTGAGCCGTTTACCGGTGCTGGATCTGTTTTTCTTAACACGGATTATAAGCGCTATTTGCTCACAGATATCAACGCCGATCTGATTAACCTATATAATTTACTTAAAAGCTGCCCGGATCAGTTTATTCGGGATGCCCGTACATTCTTTAACGAGCAAAATAATCAGTCAGAGCGCTATTATTGGCTGCGTCAAGAGTTTAACCGTAGCCATGATACCTATCAGCGTTCATTGCTCTTTTTGTATTTAAATCGTCACGGCTATAATGGGCTTTGTCGGTATAATAAAAGCGGTGGATTTAATGTACCATTTGGTCGTTATAAAAAGCCGTATTTTCCTCAGGCTGAACTTGAAGCGTTTGCCTTAAAAGCGCAGCAAGCGCAGTTTCTTTGCTGTGGCTATGAACAAACCTTTGCCCAGGTGCAGGCGGGGAATGTCGTTTATTGTGACCCGCCATATGCGCCATTGTCGGCTACAGCTAGCTTTACGGGATATACCAGTGGCGGCTTTACCAACCAAGATCAAATTCGACTCGCGCAGTTGGCTGAACATGCTAGTACCTATCAAGGGGCGACGGTGTTAATTAGTAATCACGAGCTGGCTTTTACCAAAGAAATTTATCAGCGCGCGCAGTTAAGCTCACTCAAAGTGCGTCGTACCATTAGCCGTAAGGGCAAACAGCGCATTAAAGTCGATGAATTGTTAGCTCTTTATCCGGCCCAACATGAGGTTGAACCATTAGCTCGTCTGGCTGGTGATATTAAAGTGCGCTAATATCGACCCTCTATTCTTTAACCAACGGTGGCATCATGAAATTACCTAATCATATTGCACCTTCTATTTTGTCAGCTGATTTTGCCCGCTTAGGGGAAGAGACCGCAGCAGTGATCGCAGCAGGTGCTGACCAAATTCATTTTGATGTGATGGACAACCATTATGTCCCCAATTTAAGTTTTGGCCCGATGATCTGTCAGGCTCTGCGCGATTACGGAATTCGTGCCCCAATTGATGTTCACCTGATGGTGAAACCGGTGGATCGGATTATCCCCGATTTTGCAAAAGCAGGGGCGAATACGATTACGTTTCATGCCGAAGCCAGTGAACACATTGATCGTTCTTTGCAGTTGGTCAAAGACCATGGATGCCGTTGTGGTTTGGTTTTTAATCCAGCGACCCCATTGAGTTATCTGGATTTTGTCATCGATAAAATCGACCAAATTCTGCTGATGTCAGTTAATCCTGGATTTGGTGGGCAAAAATTTATTCCGACGACATTGGCTAAAATTCGCCAAGTCCGTGAACTTATTGATGCCAGCGGTCGCGAAATTCGTCTTGAAGTTGATGGTGGGGTGAGCGTCGATAATATTGCCGCGATAGCCAAGGCGGGTGCCGATACGTTTGTAGCCGGTTCAGCTATTTTTAATCAAGCTGATTATGCGCAAGCGATTGCTAAGATGCGTCAAGAGTTGGAGAGCGTATGAACCGTTTCGCGCTAAAAGCAGTTGCTTTTGATCTCGATGGAACATTGATTGATAGCGGGCCGGATCTGGCTTTAGCAATTAATTTAATGCTCGAAGAGCTCAGTCGAAACTCCTTTGATTCAGCGGTTGTTCAAGGCTGGGTTGGCAATGGGGTCGAAGTGCTCATCAAACGTGCTTTGAGTGGTCAGCAAACGATCGATCCCAATTTAGATGATGCACTCTATCGTGATGCCCGGGCTCGTTTTGACCGTTTGTATGCGGAAAACTTGTGTATTAATACTAAGCCTTATCCGGGCGTTTCTGAGACCCTGGAAGCTTTACAGGCTAAACAGATCCCAATGGCGGTTGTGACCAATAAACCCTATCCATTTACTCAAGCATTATTAGTTGAGCTTGGATTTGATCGCTACTTTGATATTGTTTTAGGTGGCGAGTCACTGCCGAAGCGTAAGCCGGATCCTGATCCGTTGCAGTATGTTTTGGAAAAACGTGCACTAGAGCCTTCGCAAATGCTGATGGTTGGTGACTCTCGCAACGATATTCTGGCGGCCAAAGCGGCAGGCTGTCCAAGTTATGCGGTCACTTATGGTTATAACTATGGTGTTCCGATTGCACAGAGTCATCCCGATTGGGTGAGTGATAGCATCTGTGATCTCGAAAAGCTCTTCGATTAACATTTAACCGATATGTGTTGAATGCCTCTCGTTAAGAAAAAATACGGTTTAAGATCCGATATCAGTTACTGATGTCGGATTTTTTATAGGATGGTTCCTTCATCTTAATAGCACTCACAAAATCGGATTAAAGGTGTGTTTAGGGTGGACATGCTCTTTTTTACGCATCGGTAACTGCTGTCATAAGCGAGATTGGGTTCGATTGGCTTTGTCTGGTGGAATAAAATACAGGTAGCCGCGATTCGGCCAGATTGAAATAGCCAGCCCATTTTAACTTCATTGTGATGCCATGCTCGATATCGAACAGTGCAACCCGAGCATTTGGTAGGGTAATTTTAGCTTGGTAATTGTCCATTAATGGGGTGAGAGAACTGGTCTTGGCTGTTTTCACCTAGGCGATAGGCCGGGTTGATTTGCCCCTGTAGGATGGTGATGAATGGCTACAATGCCGATGTTAACGAATACATCCGCACAAACTCAGTAAGTTTAGTTACATAAGCTTTTCATAGTACTCATTCTTTTAGAAATTATGGTAGCTTAGATAGATGGTTACTGCCGACTACGGGGCGTTAAACTCGCTAGTCGGTTATCGATGGCGGTGGACCAATCAGCGCAGGAGAGCCTCTCGAGCTGATTGGATTTTATATTTCCGCCGCCTGTTTACAAGGTTTTTGCAGTGCTGCTCATTATCGATAATTACGATTCATTTACTTATAATCTTTACCAATATTTCGCGAAATTAGGGGAGCAAGTGTGCGTTTATCGCCATGATGAAATCACGATCGCTGAAATAGAACAATTAGCTCCCAACTATTTAGTAATTTCACCAGGCCCTAAAGCACCACAGCAAGCAGGGATCTCTTTATCGGTGATCCAGCAATTTGCTGGAAAAATTCCTATTCTTGGAGTCTGTCTAGGACATCAGTGCATTGCCGAATATTTTGGCGCAACCATTGTGCGCGCGCCACAACTGATGCATGGTAAAACCAGCCCATTACATCATGATGGTCAGGGAGTTTTTGCTACCTTACCATCACCTTTTTCGGTGACGCGCTATCATTCACTGATGGTGGATGCGGAGCATTTGCCTGAATGTTTTGAAGTGACGGCTTGGACGTATGATGAATGTGATTCAACTCAAGCGACCATTATGGGGATCCGGCATAAGACTATGGCGATTGAAGGTGTGCAGTTTCATCCAGAGAGTATTCTGAGCGAACATGGTTTAGCGATGCTACACACCTTCCTTGAATCGAATAAATCGAACTAAAAGGCGTAAATGGCTAGTATCTCGATATTTTTTTAGAATGAATAAGAAATGAATAATTATTCATTATGTGAATAATCAATAACTCTAGGTGATGCACTAAGAGCAATTATAATGGACATTAAATGCGCTTAGCGCGATTATTCATCGAAACATCTGCTGGATAAGTTCAGGAACGATCCAGACACTTGGCTTAAATTTTGGAATAATTCGATGACCCAATAAAAGTAATGGTGGGGCTGTTGACCTTTTGTGGTTAAGTTTTGTTCAAATTAAGCGTATTTTGAACGCGCCACAACCTGTGCTGCTTAATGAGTTAAGCAAACAGGGTGCAACAAAGTTCAGGATGAGTTTAAATGAACTTGAAGGACAGCTTCTGAAACTGATTTATCCAGCGTTAAATGTTTGTTCGTGTAGAGTCACTACACGGTAAAACGTTTACCTTAGCTAAATCAGTCTTTGATGGCTGCAAAAAATAATCACAAAAGGTTAACAACCCCTCAGTGATTGCATAATAAACAGGTCGGTATAATGAGGAGAGAGTAATGACCAATGCAAACCATCCCACCCGGGCTCTTTTTGATGAAGTGATGGTGCCAACTTATAATCCTGCGACTATTATTCCAGTGCGCGGAGAAGGTTCTCGAGTATGGGATCAGGATGAACGCGAATATGTCGATTTTGCCGGTGGGATTGCTGTCAGTGCTTTAGGTCATTGTCACCCAGCCTTAGTTGGTGCACTCAACGAACAGGCGAATAAAATTTGGCATCTCAGTAATGTGATGACCAATGAACCTGCTCTGAAGTTGGCCAAACAACTAGTCGATAGTACGTTTGCCGATAAAGTGTTTTTCGCCAATTCTGGGGGCGAAGCGAATGAAGCATGCCTGAAACTTGCTCGGCGTTATGCATTTGATAAATTCGGTGAAAAGAAAAATAAAATCATTGCCTTTAAACAAGGATTTCATGGTCGGACATTTTTTACCGTCACGGTTGGTGGACAGCCTAAGTATTCGGATGGGTTCGGTCCTAAACCAGGGGCCATTACGCACATTCCATACAACGATTTAGAAACATTTAAAGCGACCATCGATGATGAGACCTGTGCCGTAATGATTGAACCCCTACAGGGTGAAGGCGGCATTATTCCGCCTGATGCTGAATTTATTCAACAGGTCCGTGATTTATGTACCCAACATAATGCGCTACTGATCTTTGACGAAGTTCAAACCGGAATGGGGCGTACCGGCGAACTGTATGCCTATATGGGGCTGGGCGTCACACCGGATATTTTAAGCACCGCGAAATCGCTTGGTGGCGGTATTCCAATAGCTGCTATGCTTACCACTAATGAAGTTGCTGAGCATTTCCAGCCGGGAACACACGGTAGCACCTATGGCGGCAACCCGCTTGTTTGCGCTGTCGCAAATAAAGTTGTTGAGTTGGTGAATACACCACAAGTGCTAAGCGGTGTAAAAGCCCGAGAACAGTGGATGCGTGAAGGACTTAACCAGATCAATGAAAAGCATCATATTTTCACTGAAGTTCGTGGCAAAGGGTTATTGTTAGGTGCTGCACTGAAGCCTGAATATCAGGGCCGTTCTCGTGAGTTTTTAATGGCGGGGATTGAGTGTGGTGTAATGGTGTTAGTTGCCGGACCGGATGTGATACGTTTCGCGCCTTCTTTGATTATCCCTCGGGAAGATATTGAAGAAGGCCTGGCTCGTTTTGAACAAGCGGTTGCAAAAGTAATGGATGCTTGAGGGAGAACGTTATGTTAGTCGTTCGTCCAATTAAACAGTCCGATTTTGCCGCGCTGTTTGCGATGGCTGATGAATCTGGTGTTGGGTTTACTTCTCTGCCAGTTGATGAACCCTTATTACGCGATAAGATTGCCCATTCGCTGCGCTCATTTGCTGGCGAATCAGAGCCAGAACGATTTTTCTTAATGGTCGCCGAAGACAGTGAAACGGGCGAAGTGGTAGGAACTTCGGCAATTGATGCTGCTGTGGGGTTAACGACGCCATTTTATACCTATCATCTGGGCAAAGTGGTCCATGCTTCACGCAGTTTAAATGTCTATAACGTGGTTGAAACGCTGACTCTGAGTAATGACTACACTGGTGTGACTGAGTTGTGTACATTATTTCTACGTGAGGCGTATCGCAGTGGCAATAATGGCCGATTACTGTCTAAATGTCGGTTTTTAATGTTAGCTGAGCACCCTGAAGTGTTTCATCCGACGGTGATTGCTGAAATGCGAGGGGTCTCTGATGAACAGGGGAATTCACCGTTTTGGCAATGGCTGGAACAGCATTTCTTTAGCGTTGATTTTCCAACGGCTGATTATCTCACTGGCGTGGGACGTAAGGAGTTTATCGCCGAGCTGATGCCGAAACATCCGATTTATGTCAATTTGCTCTCAGAGCAGGCACAGTCAGTGATTGGTCAGGTACACAGCAAAACTATACCTGCACTGAAACTGTTGCAGGGCGAAGGGTTTCAAAATCGTGGCTATGTCGATATTTTTGATGCAGGCCCAACGATTGAATGTCGGCTTGATAACATTCGCTCAGTGGCACAGAGTCAGAAAGTGCATGTAGTCATTGGTGATGTGATCGGTGGTGATGAAATGTTGCTGGCTAATACTAATATCAGCCAGTTCCGAGCATGTGTTGATAAAGTAAACTTAAATACCAAACGAGCTGAAGTGACGATCACTGCCGCGACGGGAAAAGCACTGCGTGTCAATGAAGGTGATCCACTGCGTTTGGTTGCGGTGCGCTAATACCAATATTTAATAAGGAGACCCTATGCAGCTAATTGCAGGTGTTTGGAGTGAAGGTCAAGGTGAAAAATTCTCTTCGGTTGATCCGGCTAAAAACCAGATCATTTGGGAAGGTGCCAGTGCCAGTGACGCACAGGTCGATGGAGCCGTTCAGGCCGCTCGTAAAGCACAGCAAAGCTGGTATTTGACTGGTTTTGAACAACGGCTGGCCATTGCGCAGCGATTTGCTCAACAGCTTGATGAAAACCGTGAATCGCTGGCACTTCTGATTGCTCAGGAAACAGGGAAACCTTTATGGGAAACTCGGACTGAAGTCAACTCAATGATTGGCAAAGTGGCTATTTCAGAAAAAGCCTATCACGAACGGACGGGTGAAAAACGTCAAGATATGGCGACTGGTGGACAAGCCGTTGTCAGCCATAAACCCCATGGCGTCGTGGCGGTGTTTGGCCCTTATAACTTCCCCGGTCATTTACCCAATGGTCATATTGTCCCGGCCTTGCTGGCTGGCAACACCGTGGTGTTTAAACCATCGGAGTTGACGCCTGCTGTGGCAGAAGCGACGGTGCAACTCTGGCAGAAAGCCGGCTTACCCAACGGGGTGATTAACCTCGTGCAAGGGGAAGTCGAAACCGGTAAAGCCTTATCATCACATCGCGATATTGATGGCCTGTTTTTTACAGGGAGTTCACGCACTGGAAAATTGCTGCATGAACAGTTTGCCAGTTGTCCCAATAAGATCTTAGCCCTTGAGATGGGAGGCAATAATCCGCTGGTCGTAGATAAAGTGAGCGATATTGATGCTGCCGTCTATACCATTATTCAGTCTGCATTTCTCTCTGCAGGGCAGCGTTGTACATGTGCGAGACGACTCATTTTACCTGCCAGCGAACAAGGTGAAGCGATTCTTGAGCGATTGATAGAGGTAACTTCACAGTTGCGTGTTGGCCTTTATGATGATCCGATCCAACCATTTATCGGGGCGATGATTAGTGCTAAAGCTGCTCATAATATGGTGAAAGCACAGCAAATGCTGTTATCTCAAGGCGCCCGTTCATTGGTGGAGCTTGAGCAGGCCGATGAACAAAAAGGCTTTGTAACTCCTGGTATTATCGATGTGACTGGCGCTGAAGTTCCTGATGAAGAGTTCTTTGGACCATTATTGCAAGTGATTCGCTATCAGGTTTGGGATCAAGCCATCGCGATTGCCAATAATACCCGATATGGGTTATCCGCGGGGTTGTTAAGTGACAGTCAAGAGCGCTGGGTTGATTTTTATCAGCGCAGCCGCGCTGGGATTGTGAACTGGAATAAACCGATTACGGGAGCTTCGAGTGGTGCACCGTTTGGTGGCATTGGTGATTCCGGCAACCATCGAGCCAGCGCGTATTATGCTGCTGATTACAGTTCATATCCTGTTTCCAGTGTTCAGGATGATCACCTGAGTATGCCTGAGGCATTGGCCCCTGGGGTTGTTTTTTAACCTCGTCTTTTTTCACTCCGATAAAAGGCCCCTGTTTATCAGGGGTTTTTTATTGTCTGTACGTTCTTAAGTGTTCGATTAAGTGGTTTAGATCGCATTTTGGGTTATAAATGGATTAAATACGGAAAACGGTTTCCATAAATGTGCGGTTAAACACACTCTCTTTAAATCCAATCCTCTAATCTCTTGTTGAAAATTAAAATAAAATGGCAGGGAAGTCCTGTCTTTTATAGCTCACAATGAAACAGCGTTGAGACCCTAAGTAAGGATTTAATTGGAAATCGATTTCCAATTAAGGCAATTTAGCACGATTGGGATGATCGCTGATTCATTTTTTTGATAATCGAGCAGCTTGCATAGACAAGTACACGCCAATGGATGCTTGAAGGATCTTAATTATGAAAATCAGAACACTATCTCTGGCCGTTGCCATTGGTTGTAGCGGTTCGTTACTCGGAAGTTTTGCAGCTAGCGCAGCAACGCCCCCCAGTGATGATGCAGCCAAGTTAAAATCACAGATTGAGAAGATGAGTCAGATGCAGCAATCGTATGAAGCTGAACTGGCAAAGATGAAACAACTAAGGGAGCAATATCAGAAGAAACTTGATGATCTCGATAAATCAAAAGAACAATCGCAAGCGGTGGTCGATCAGACCTCTCGTCAGGCGAATAATCGTCAGTATGAAACCTTAAAACATGCTTTGGACCGCATCGACATTTATGGTTTCTTCCGGGCGAAATATGATGACGATGACCGTTCTGGAATTGGCTCAGGAAGTAACAACAAACATTTCTATATGGATTTAGAAGCCAAAATGCGGGTCAATAAAGATTGGTATGCCCATTTCCAAAGCGAAACTCGCAAAGGTTATACAGTGAATCAATCATGGCGTAAAGGCGATGCCGGTAGCTCCGACCAAGATGGTACGGTTCAACGTATCTGGGTTGAGGGGACCCCCTACAATATCAATATTGCGTTGGGAACTAAATGGTGGGGCTTAGGGTTTCAGAATGTGCCGTTTGGCCATGCCGCCGATGGGGTCTCAGTTGATTACGACGTGGTTCAAAACTGGAATGTGAAAGGATTTTGGTTGCGTCCTCGTCAGGGAGATTTGATCAGCATGCCCAATGGTTCTAAAACCAATATTCGTGGGATAAATGTGACTACCACTTGGACGGACTATTTTAAATCCAGTGTGACCTATGCGAATAATGGGAACCATGACAACGAACAAAAAATGAACAATTTGGCCGCGTTGGATCTACAATTTCAGGTGACCAAAGATATTTTACTCAGAAGCGCTATGGTTCGAACCAATGCCGACGAGGATAATATCAGCCAAGAATATCGGATTGATTATAAAGGGTATGATCTCAAAGATGTCGGCTCGTGGGGGCTTTATACTCGGTATTTTGATTTTGAACGCTATGGGGATTATTCCCATGATGATGAATGGGGCTCGCTACCCGGTGATACCAAAGGCTGGATCTGGGGGGCAACGTTTGTTCCGTTTAAAAATGTCGTCTGGGAAACATTCTTCTCGATACAACGGCGTAACCGGTCTGCCGATGCTACGATTGACCACGATGCGTTGCGACATCTGTTCAGAACACAGATTGACTACCATTTTTAGCGGTCAATTCAATCTGTCTAGCTGTTGACCTTTTGTGGTCGAATTTTGTGCAAATTAAACGCATTTTGAACGCGATGCAGTCTGGGGCGCTTAATGAGTTAAGCTAACTCAGAGGGCAACAAAGTTCAGGATGTGTTTAAATCACTCCCAGATTGCTGCAAAACTCATCACGAGAGGTCAACAGCCCCCTAGCGGCTTCTTTTGTTAAATTCAGTGATAAAATTGATGATATAAAAGAAGCTTTTTATGTTCAGCTAGTTAGATCCGTGAGTCATCTCACAAAGCTAAGGGTTGGGAAATACCAGATATCGGTTAAGATAAAGATATTCACATGCTCAATGATGAGTTTCGTGGCCGGAGGTGGTAATGAAAATTGATGCCTTATTTGCCAAATTGTGGTTGCAATACCTTGAAGTAACCCCCTGTGCAAAGCCCATTCAGAAGTTACTTTGTGATGAAGGCGAGGTCATTAATGATCACGTTGCCTTTCGTACTTACGCGTTACCCGATATTCGCTTGGAAGACTTAGCTCGCCATTTCACGGCATTGGGATATCGTTATAAAGATGAGTATCAATTTAAGCTCAAAAAATTACGTGCTCGGTATCTGCTGCACCCGGATCCAAAGGTCCCCAAAGTGTTTATCAGTGAGCTGAAAGTCGATGAACTTTCAAGCAGCGCGCAGCGTATTATCGGGCAGCTCTATCAGCAACTCCCCACTGGTTATATGAAAGAGTGCAAGGCTTTATATAGTGGACGGCCTTGGCATTTGAGTTATCAAGATTATCAAACCCTGCTCAGTGAAAGTGAATATGCCGCCTGGCTGGCTGCGTTTGGTTATCGGGCGAATCACTTTACCGTCAGTGTGAATGCTCTGAAAAGCTTTAATACCTTAGAGGATGTTAATGACGTGCTCATGGAGAATGGTTATCAGCTTAATCTTAGTGGGGGGCTGATCAAAGGGAGTCGATCTGATATGTTAGAGCAATCGTCAACACTCGCAGAGCATGTTTGTGTTAATTTTATTGACCAAAAAGAGCTGATCCCTTCCTGTTTTTATGAGTTTGCCCTGCGTTACCCGGATGCCAGCGGTAAGCTTTATCAAGGCTTTGTTGAAGCCTCGGCAGACAAAATTTTTGATAGCACTAATATGCGAGCGACCGGTTAGCTTAATCAATGCAACAAAATAGGGATAAGGCTAAATCCCTATTTTTTATGTGCTATTAATAGCGCATGGTTATCAATCATTAAGGTTTTAACAATTTTCATCAATCAAAAAATTAATCTATATTAAACCTCGTTAAACAAACAGTGTGTTTATTTGAGGAGATTAATTAATGATTAACACTGCGATTAAACCTTTTAATGCGACCGCCTTTAAAGCAGGCGAATTTGTTGAAGTATCTAGCGAAGATCTTAAAGGCAAATGGTCTATTATTTTCTTCTATCCGGCCGACTTTACGTTTGTCTGCCCTACTGAATTAGGTGATTTAGCCGATCACTATGAAGAATTTCAAAGACGCGGTGTTGAAATTTATTCTGTTTCTTGTGATACCCACTTTACCCATAAAGCATGGCATGATTCATCAGACACGATTTCTAAAATCCAGTACCCGATGATTGGCGACCCTACACATTTGCTGGCCAATAACTTCGGCGTGCTGCGTGAAAATGAAGGTGTGGCTGACCGTGCAACTTTCCTAATTGACCCAGATGGCATTATCCAAGCTATGGAAATCACTGCTGAAGGTATTGGTCGTGATGCCAATGATCTGCTACGTAAACTTAAAGCTGCTCAATATGTTGCTGCTCATCCCGGTGAAGTTTGCCCAGCAAAATGGGAAGAAGGGGAAGACACCCTAGCTCCATCACTGGATTTGGTTGGTAAAATCTAAGTGAGCTGAAAGAGCAGGGATCCCTGCTCTTTGCCGCCTACCATTTTTTTATATACACAGTTACGGGTTAACCTCGATGTTAGATTCAAATGTAAAACAACAATTAGACACCTATTTTCAAAATATCACTAATCCGATAGAAATAACTGTGTCTATCAATGATTCAGCTAAAGCCAAAGAGTTAGCAGAGCTTGCCCAAGAAGTTAGCGTAATATCGGATAAAATCAGTTGTCAGATCCATCATGTTCGTGATTCCCGGGCGCCTCTCATGCAGATTGCCCCTAAAGGTGAGACCCCTCGGATTGGTTTTGCCGGTATTCCAATGGGTCACGAATTTACCTCATTCGTTTTAGCCATACTGCAAGCGGGCGGCTACCCGATTAAAGAAGATGAGGCGGTTATTGAACAGGCGCGAGCGCTGGCTCAGCCCCTTAATTTTGAAGTCTATGCGTCATTATCTTGCCAAAACTGCCCGACCGTCGTTCAGGCTCTGAATGTATTGGCTCGCGTCAATCCACAAGTCACCACCACGATGATTGATGGCGCGTTATTTAAAGAGGAAGTGGAACGGCGCAATATTCTGGCCGTACCGACCATCTACCTCAATGGCGAAGAATTTGGACAGGGGCGGATGACGCTGGCGGAAATCGTCAATAAGCTCGACAGTGGTGCGAGCGCAAAACAAGCCGAGCTGCTATCACAAAAAGACCCCTATGAAGTGTTAATCGTTGGTGGGGGGCCGGCAGGGGCCGCCGCAGCTATCTATTCAGCACGCAAAGGGATCCGGACTGCAGTGGTTGCCGAACGTTTTGGGGGGCAAGTTTTGGATACGAATGCGATTGAAAACTTTATCTCTGTTGCAGCTACAGATGGCCCGAAATTAGCGGCAAGTTTGGAAGAGCATGTGCTTGATTACGACGTGGACATTATCAAGCCACAGCGGGTTGCCAAATTGGCGAAGAACAAGCTGTTTGAATTGGAGTTGGAAAATGGTGCGCAGCTAAAAAGTAAAGTAGTCATTATTGCCACTGGAGCCCGTTGGCGAGAGATCAATGTGCCCGGTGAGCGTGAGTATCGAGGCAAAGGGGTGGCTTATTGCCCGCATTGTGATGGCCCGTTATTTAAAGGTAAACGAGTTGCTGTGATTGGTGGCGGTAACTCCGGGATCGAAGCTGCGATTGACTTGGCTGGTATCGTTGAACATGTGACGGTGCTGGAGTATTCCAATACTCTAAGAGCCGATGAAGTGCTGCTGAAAAAAGTGCAGTCGATGCCGAATATTGACGTCCTCACTGAGGCAGCCACGACCGAAGTATTGGGGGATGGTCAGCGTGTCATAGGTTTAACCTACACCAACCGAGTAACAGGCGAAGCTGTACAGTTAAATGTAGCGGGGATCTTCGTTCAGATCGGATTGGTCCCTAATAGTGAATGGCTTGAAGGAACGATGGTTGAGCTTACTTCTCGAGGTGAAGTGATTGTTGATACGAAAGGGCAGACCTCTATGCCGGGAGTTTTTGCCGCCGGAGATGTGACTAACAGTCCATATAAACAAATTATTATCTCGATGGGGCTCGGGGCAACGGCATCGCTTGGCGCTTTTGATTACCTGATTCGCAGTTCAGTTGAGTAAGTAGAACCTCGATTATTTCCCATTCCAACGCACAATATTAATTCGATATTGTGCGTTTTTTATGGTTACTAAAGCGCGATGACTGGTTTGCACTGATATGTTAGTAGATATTGAGCCACAAACTTTTGCTTGGTCACCATTCGCATACAATTGATTAGTCAGATAGCAAAATAGCGATCTATCCCGTTAGTCTGAAATTCATTTAGTGTTCTTCGATGGCAGCCGCTAAGTAACTACTAAGTGCAGCAGGCCAGCACATCTCAATGCTCTGGTGGGGATGTATTATAAACTACGTAATATATGAGCTGGTAATATCATTTGTGTAAAAATATCGCACATACTGGAGAGAAGAAAAGTTAGCCATAAATTTTTATAGCTAACTTCTCTGTAAATTATCGAGTTCCAAATACGACAATCGTTTTACCATGAGCCGAGATCAGATTCTGCTCTTCTAACATTTTTAAGATACGACCAACGGTTTCTCGTGAACAACCGACAATCTGTCCTATTTCCTGACGGGTAATTTTAATTTGCATGCCATCTGGGTGTGTCATTGCATCAGGCTGTTTGGCAAGATTCAGCAGTGTTTGGGCAATTCGCCCGGTGACATCTAAAAATGCCAGATTCCCCACCTTCTGACTGGTGACCTGCAGACGTTTAGCCATTTGAGTGGACAGTCGCATTAAAATATCAGGATTGACCTGAATCAACTGGCGAAACTTTTTGTAGGATATTTCGGCAACTTCGCACGGAGTTTTAGCCCGGATCCACGCACTGCGAGTTGATTCTTCATCTTCTTCAAATAGCCCTAGTTCACCCATAAAATCACCTTGATTCAGGTAAGAGAGGATCATCTCTTTGCCCTCATCGTCCTTAATCAGAACGGCTACTGAACCTTTCACGATATAATAAAGGGTTTCAGCCTTTTCGCCTGCGTGAATGAGGGTACTTTTAGAAGGGTATTTATGAATATGACAGTGTGATAGAAACCATTCTAATACAGGGTCCGATTGAGGTTTTCCGAGTACCATAGGTAGTCCTCTATATTTTTGTAGTTTTATATTGAAATAGTGCAAGAAATCCGAGCACTTCGATTCATCCCTTAAGCTCATAGCATAAGCGGCTTGAACAGTCGCTGCAAGAGGCTTTTTTGCAATATACAGGCTTCGGTTTCGCTAAAGCTCAATTGCTTATCTTTAAATTTGCCAACTATTACAATTAACTAGAAAGATATCAAGTTAATAGCTTGTAAAATTATTCTGTTTTAGAACGTGCTGATGTCAATAGCGCTAGCCTTTCCGGTTGAGGTTGATTAAGCTGATGCACTATTTGAAATGGAGCAGTAGGAGTAATTGATGCAAGCAAAAGTGAAATGGGCTGGTGATATGCAGTTCATTGGAGAATCCGGTTCCGGCCATACGATCGTCATGGATGGCAATGGCGCGAAAACGGCGGCAAGTCCCATGGAAATGGTGTTGTTGGCCGCGGGTGGTTGTAGTTCAATTGATGTGGTCTCGATTTTAAATAAAGCACGCCAACCGATTTGCGATTGCCAGGTCGAACTAACGACTGAGCGAGCGGAGACTGCTCCTCGAGTTTTTACTAAAATCAATCTACATTTCACGGTCACCGGTTCCAGTGAGCTCAGTGAGAAACAGGTTGCTCGGGCAGTTGATCTATCGATGGAAAAATATTGCTCAGTATCACTGATGCTTTCCAAACATTGCCCGATTGAACACAGCTACGAAGTGGTGATTAACCAATAGTGCCTATAGCAGCGTCTAACGGACGCTGCCTGTTTGTAATAATTGCTCTAAAATGGGCAATAAGATCAGTTCCATCGCAAAGCCAATTTTCCCACCTGGGACTACCATGGTGTCGATACGCGACATAAACGAGCCATCAATCATTTGCAGCAGATATGGAAAATCGATATTTTTCATGCCGCGAAAACGCACCACTAACATGCTTTCATCTGCGCTCGGAATTGACTTAGCACTAAAGGGGTTAGACGTATCGACGGTGGGAACCCGCTGAAAGTTAATGTGAGTGCGTGAGAACTGTGGGGTAATGTAGTTGATGTAGTCATCCATCGAACGCACGATGGACTCTTGCACCGCTTCACGCGAGTGACCTCGTTCAGTGGTGTCACGGATCAGTTTTTGGATCCATTCTAAGTTGACGATAGGCACCATGCCGATGAGTAGGTCAACATGCTGGGAGACGTTGATATCTTCCCAGACGACACCGCCATGTAGCCCCTCGTAAAAGAGTAGATCCGTATCCGCTGACAATTCTTGCCAAGGGGTGAATGTACCCGGCATCTGATTGTAAGGAACTGCATCATCAAAAGTGTGTAAGTAGCGCCGATAACGCCCTGTCCCCTCTTCGCCATATTCTTTAAAAAAATCATGTAGCAGCTGAAAGTCATTGGCTTCGGCGCCAAAATAGCTAATATGGCGACCCTGTTCGCGCGCTTTGCGGATCGCAATATCCATTTCAGGTCGGGTATAGCGGTGAAAACTATCCCCTTCGATAAAGGCTGCTCGTTGATGAAGTTGGCGAAATAAGTGAGCAAATACTTCACTAGTTGTGGTTGTTCCTGCTCCTGATGAGCCAGTAACAGCGATGATAGGGTGTTTGCTTGACATAATGATTCCTGTATCGTGGCGTCCGGTTACTTCATCGTGCTTGACTGCTGGGCTTTAAAATCTTGGATTGACATCAAATTAACCGATTCATGTAACTCAGAATAAACGACTACAATATCGCCTGACTCAAGCTGGGTGCGCAGTGCATTGACTTTTTGGGCAAACGAGAGCTCTTCAGAGCCATAATCAGTGCCTTCTCGCAGCACGAAAGATTCCAATAAATTGGTGAGCGTTTCCTGATTAAGTTGTTGCCAAGGAATAATCATCAATACACCTATTTGCAGAAGATATTGAATTGTTATCATACAACAGATCATCGATCCTGTTTAATTCAATTATTTTTCATCATCCCGATAACGAAATACAGCAGTTAATAACTATTATAACTAGTTGTTTTAATAGTTATTTGTGTTTTGACATACGTTGAAATCGGTGGCTGGTTTGGATAGAGTTCAAGGCGCAATGCCGCGTCGGCCGATGATTCCTCCGGCCGTATACGCCATCAAATGGTTACTCAACGAGAGCTGGATGGTGAGCGGTTGTTGTGAAGAGATCGGCTAAACACACCGAACCATCTCGAGCCTTTATATATAAGCTGATGTTGCTGCTGAAGACCGATAACGACAACCGTGTGATGCTTTATTGATACGGCTTAATAGCGCTAGGGTATCTGTACAATCGGATGAATGTCCCAATTTTTTGGCAGAGTAGGGGGTCTTTCAATGATCAGATGTTCAAGATGCAACTGTTCAACCCCCTGTGTATAGATGGCGGGCAGACCCTTGGGGTAGGGTTCGACCCCAAAAGCTTGCCCGGTATTAGGGTTCAGTCGATAAGCATTATCTAATCCCATGCCAGTCGGATGCTCCGGATTACAGGGCGGACGCACATCGTATAATCCTTGTTCAGTGTGATCATTGATGCATTGTTGCATGTGTAGGTGATTTAGCAAGATATGCTGCAAACTACCCGAGGTATCTGTATGCATATTAATGGCGCCTTCGGCAGTTCCGCTAAAATGCGAGAAACTGACCCAACGAATCGCCCCAGGAGTAACCGCTGGATCGCGATGGCGACAGGAGATAAAAATCGGATCGGCTTTGCCCCAATGGCAAGGGTGGACATGGTGGCAAGCAAAGTTGATGTGAGTGAATCGGAGCCGTTGAATGACGCCGCCATCACGACTGACGATACCAATTGCGCGGTTGCTATCATAGATGGTGCAATGGTTCACACTAATATCGTTAATTGCAGCAAAGGTTTCAGTGCCAATTTTGAATGCACAACTGTATGAACGAAGTAGACAATTTTGCACTAACACATGTTCGGTCGGGCGACGGAGTTCGCTGGGTTTATCGGTAGTTTTGAGACAAATACCATCATCAGCAGAGCTAAAATGACAATTGCTGATCTGGACATATTGGCAACTATCGATATCAAGTGCGTCGGTATTTGCCATGGTTAGGTCATTGTTGATCGTGAGTTGGTCGATAAATATATGTGCCGAACTGACTAAATGAACAGTCCACATGGGGGCATCAATAATCGTGAAATCGCGCAGTCGGATCTGCTGGCAATCTTCAAATACGATTAAGCGCGGGCGATGTAGCGCAGGCAAACGATAGCCTTGTTCATCTGCTTGCGTCGTAAAATAAGCGTTGGCGTTGCCGTTGATCACTCCGGGGCCTGCAATCGTGATATTTTGTTGATGGCGGGCATAAAGCATGGCGCGATCTGAGTTTTCCGCAATAGATAAGGTGGGGGCTCCTTGAAAGTCCTGATAGTCAGGGCTAGCTATTAGCTCAGCCCCTGCCTCTAACCACAGATATAAATTTGAAGGTAATTGTAATGCCCCGATTCGATAGCGTCCGGTCGGGATTGTCAGCGTGCCGCCACCGGCTTGAGCGATCTGGTCGAGGGCCTGTTGAAATTCAGTGCTGACATCTTGTTGACCTTGGTGGTGAGCAAGAGCGGTTAGCGTTATTTGCATCGACAAAACTTCCTTAACAAAAGATGGGCGAGTTATTTAACTGCACCTTCGGTGACACCGCTGATAAATTTGCGCTGAAAGATGATAAAGACGCAGATTAACGGAATAATGACGATCATTGCCCCTGCCATGAGTACCGGAATATCAATGGTATTGCGGTTTTGAAAGAACATCATGCCAATTGGGAGGGTACGCAAGCTATCTTGATTGACCAAAATCAGTGGGATCAAAAACTCATTCCAGGTCCAGATAAACAACAGTAATGCCAATGTCGATAGCGTCGGAATAATCGAGGGGATCAAGACCTTCCAGAGCACTTGCCAACGTGGCGTTTGATCCATGACTGCAGCTTCAAGTAGTTCTTTGGGGACCTGCCGAAAGGCCGTGGCGACCATCAATGTTGTAAACGGTAATGATAAAGCCACTTGTGGCAGGATCAGTGCCCAATAAGTATTGGTTAATCCCATTAAGCGGAGTTCTTGGTATAGCGGAATAATGAAAGATTCCGAGGGCAGTACCATCCCTAAAGCCATCAATGCCGCGATTAATGTTTTACCGGGTATCTTTAAAAAAACAAAGGCGAAGCCAGATAAAATCCCAAGAAACAGACTACTGACCACGACCGGGATGACGACAATCACTGAGTTGAGAAAATAGGTCCGAAAATGTCCCTGGTGCCAAGCTTGGATGTAATTGCGTAAATCGATATGACTTGGTAAAACGAACAACCCTTGGAATAACTCCGATTGGGTTTTAAACGACGCGGCGAGCACCATCAGAAACGGGGCCACCGTCAGGAGTCCAAGTAGCCATAAAAATAAGCGCGAAATCGTGAAATTTTTTAGCATGTTCTACGTTCTCGAATCATAAGATGAATCAGGCCATTAACAATAAAAATAATCAACATGCTTAAGATGGCGACCGCTGAGGCATAGCCAAAGTGACGCAGATCGAAGCCCTGTTGGTACATATACATATTGGTAACTAGCGTTGAGGTTCCCGGGCCACCGCGCGTCATCACAAAAATAAGGTCAAAGGCTTTTAGACTAGCGATCACCGTTAAAATTAAAGCCACTTTGATCTCAGGACGCAGTCCGGGCAGCGTGATCCGTTTGAATTTTTGCCAGCTTGATGAACCATCGAGTTCGGCTGCTTCATGGATGGATGGGTCCATTCGTTGGATCCCGGCCATAAATAACACCAAACAGAAGCCAAAAAAGTACCAAATAGCAACCATGCCAGTTGCAGGAAGTGCCCAAGTAAAATCACCCAACCAAGCGATCGCTAACTGTGGCATGCCGATGAAACGAAAAAATTGATCGATCGGGCCAAATGCAGGGTTATATAGCCAGCGCCAAACGACCCCTAAAACAGCCATTGGCATCACATAGGGTAAGAAAAAAAGTGCTCTGAGTAGCGTTAACTCTTTACTTCCTTTGAGTTGATTCAGAAAGCTACACAGCGCTAACCCAAGAGTTATTGGAAAGAGCGTGTAGAACAGCATTAAGATGACGTTATTTCCAACGGCGATCCAAAATTGATAATCGCCAAAAATTGCGACAAAATTTTGCATTCCAACAAAAATGGGCCAACCGCTGCCATCCCAAGCCGTTAAACTGATTAATAATGAAGCAATTAATGGAAAAAGCAAAAATACGCTATAGATAAGTAGTGCTGGCAGTATATACAGTGAGTTTTTTAATAACGAGCGATTGAGCATTAAGCAACTCCTTATATCGGACTCGGCTTACAATGCTGTAAGCCGAGCCTCTGGACAATCAATGCGAGAGTGATGCGATATATTTTTGATAGTCTTTATCGAGAACATCGGTTAACTGTTTCGGAGTCATTCGTCCCCCCATTAACTTTTGCACACTTTGATTAATGGTCGTTAACATAGTCGGTGTTGCCCAATCGATATAATGACCTAATGCATTGTTTTGATTGACCTCGACCCAAACGTGATGGACATCGCTTAATAAAGGATTATTGGCTGGCAGTTTGGCATTTTTGGTGACCGCCGCCGCTAAAAAGCCGTGTTGTAACCACGCATTGGCAACTTTTTCAGATACTAACTCATTGATAAACGCTGCTGCTGCATCACGTTGGGCTTTGGTTTTGGCCGCAGTTGTAATGGAAAATGGTAAATCGGTTCCTCCTTCCATTAATGGATGAGGGACACCTTTAAATTTGGGCAATGCCGCAAAATGGATATCTTTATTGGCTTTGAACTGTCCCATATACCAAGTACCGCTGATAAAGAAAGCAGATTGGCCATTTTGGAATAAAGTGGCTGCATCATCATGCCCAATGCCCTGAAAACCTTGGAAGAAGTAACCTTTTTTGGCCCATGTCTGCATGAGTTTTGCCGCACGAACGAGTCGCGGATCATGGAATGTGCCACCTTGATCATAAATGAGCTTGTCAAGGGGCTTACGTTGACTGCTATCAATCTGGTCTTGCCATAAGGCGCTAAGCATTTGCTGACCTGCGTTGCCATCTAATAGACCCAGCATCATCGGTGCCACGCCCTGTTTTTTTAGTTTCGCCATGTCAGCATTGAGCTGAACCATCGTTTTGGGAACGCTGAGCCCCGCTTTATCTAAAACGGCTTTATTATAATAAAAACCAACCATCTCCCCTAAACTTGCGACGCCATATAATGCACCCTTGCCAAACTTAAGCTCTTTTGACCAGCGATTGCTTTTTAAAATGGAAGGTGGGAATCGTTCTGTCCAGTGATATTGTTTGGCATAACGATCCATGGGGACTAACAATTTTTGTTTCACTAATGCACCCATGTCACCGCCGCCCTGATTCACTTGGGCCACCTGTGGCCCTCCGCCAGATGAGAGGGCTAATTTCAGTGGAATACGCATATCTTCAAAGGAATGGACCGAACGGTTGATTTTGATATTTGGATGTTGGGCGCTGAAATCTTTAATTGCTTGGTTGATGACAGCCATTTGTTCAGGGTAGTTATAAATATCCCACTCTTTTAATGTAATAGAAGTTGTCGCGTGCACCGCGGGAATGACGGCAACCCCCACTAAAGTTGCTATCGATAAGCTGGTGTAACGTATCCAGTTATGAATAGATTGTGGATTTGGCATAATTGTATCCTCTTTTCATCAAGTTTCATGATGGATGTTGGTCGTGTCACATCAACTATTCCGAACATTCTATATATAGACTTACTTATTTTTATATATAAAGTAAAGTTGTTTCTTTCTAGATTGTCCTCGGATTTCGATCTGGATCTAAAAAACATTAAATCATTTCTTAGTTATAAATTATTGTGCTACAAAAAACTGAGAGCTATTCGATGGTGAGATTAAAAGCTGATAACTGGCTAATTTACTAGATTTTTCAACTTATTATTATTGTTTCATTAGGTTATTAATCTATTTTTTTAGGGTTCCTATTGAGTGAGTTGGATAGAACCACTTTTTGCCATGATTGGTTACAGCTCTCATAACAGACTCTCGGTTGCCATCAGGCTCATAAAATAGAACACCCACACTGAATAACACTTGCATGGAAACCATATTTATTATTTACTAAAAATTAAGTTTGATGATTTATTCATCACCGTTTACTGATGGTATAAGGAGTTATCCGATGGATCAGCCAGCTGCTTTCATTCGCCATGCTAAGCTCACGGATAAGCCAGCGCTTTACCAGATTTGTCTACAGACGGCGAAGGCTGGAGAAGATGCAACGGGTTTATATAGTGATCAAGAGTATCCAGGCCAACTTTATGTGGTCCCTTATTTACTGTTCGAGCCGCAGTTTGCCTTTGTTTTAGAGATGGACCAGCAAGTGGTCGGATATGTTGTTGCAACTGCCGATACAGCTCATTTCGAGAAAACACTCGGGGAGCTATGGTGGCCCCAATTAAGAACACAATATGCCTCGCGAGAAGAAATTGCGCCTTTAGATCACAAAGTTCTGGGTCAGATTCGCAATCCATCGCAAGCCAGCCCGGAGTTGTTAGAACGCTGGCCGGCACATTTGCATATTAATTTACTACCCCAAGCACAGTCTGGCGGATGGGGGCGGAAGATGATGACTCATCAACTTTGTGCGCTCAAGGACGCCGGTGTCAGTGGTGTGCATTTAGGGGTGAATTTAGCCAATGAAAAAGTCTGTCAATTCTATGAAAAAGTCGGCTTTGAGACCATTTTTCGCAGCCATGCAATATATATGGGGCTGCGTTTAGACGAGGAATAAGATGGCCAATTTAGCACTACAACAATTAACGAAAAGTTTTGATCAGAATACAGTTATCCATGGCATTGATCTGGCGATTGAAAATGGTGAGTTCATTGTTTTTGTTGGCCCTTCAGGATGTGGCAAATCAACCCTATTGCGCATGATCGCTGGCTTAGAGGCCATTAGTGAAGGCTCACTTTTGATTGATGGGCAGGATATGACGGCGCGAAATGCTGCTGATCGGGGGATTGCGATGGTGTTTCAATCGTATGCGTTATATCCCAATATGAGCGTGCGGGCCAACCTGGCATACCCTCTGGAAATGGCGAAAAAGAAAAAAAATGAAATCACCCCCAAAGTGCTCGATGTCGCGCAAAAGCTACATCTGACGGAGCTCCTTGACCGCCTTCCTCGAGAGCTTTCTGGTGGGCAACGCCAGCGCGTTGCAATTGGTCGGGCGATCATCCGAGAGCCTAAAATATTTTTGTTTGATGAGCCGTTGTCTAATTTGGATGCGGAGTTGCGTTTGCAGATGCGTATTGAGATCGCTAAATTGCATGAAGCACTAGGCAATACCATGATCTATGTGACACATGATCAACTTGAAGCGATGACGCTGGCTGACCGAATTGTGGTGTTTCGCGATGGTCGCATCGAACAAGTGGGCAAACCACTTGCTATCTATCACGATCCCAATAATATTTTTGTGGCCGGTTTTATCGGTTCGCCACGGATGAATTTTTTAAAAGCCCGGGTCAGTGCTTGTCACGGGACTCAGTTGCAATTAGAAGTAGCTGATATCGGGGTTAAACAACTGATTTGTGAGGTTCAATCTCCCATCGCAGAAGGGACAGAATTAACCCTTGGAATCCGCCCCGAGCATGTCATTAGCCAAGTATCGGGTGAGCAAATCAATGCCTTTGAGGCGACGATTGCCTATGCCGAACACCTCGGTCATACTCATTACCTTTATTTAGATATCGGTGGGGAATCCATGTTTGTTCTCGAAGATCGCAATGCGGATACACTCAAGACGCATGCTTCGTTGCGATTAGCCATCGATCCGCAAAAAGTATTACTTTTTGATGCTGATGGTGCCAGAGTGCGCTGATTCATGGTCGTTGTGAATGGAGGGCATCGACAGCCCTCTAAAGCGGCGCTCAATTGTTGTTTGTGATACGGACTGTTGCTTGGTATCGGTTCACAGAGAAGTGTTCTGAACCAAAGGTTCGAATCCGCTTAAAACAATGAGTGGTCAGACAAAACCAAGGATGAGTTTCATATATCAGTTAGCAATACCCCAGTCGTTATCCTACTGATTGATGCTTCAAAATGATTGTAAGATGCAAACTGAGCCGATGTCTTATCCCATGGAGATTACATCTCGCTTGAGATCTCATCAATCAACCGATTAACCGCCAATCCGGCCGCCCCTTGCGCTGACATTCTTGATTCGGCAATAAATTGCAGAGGTGTTAGCTGCGGAGCCAGTTTAAGACGAAACTGCTGGAAACTTTGAGTCACTTGGTCAAGTAAAATGCGCGAAGCCATTTGGGGTTCTGTGACAAGATAAACCACTTCTGGATCAAATGCCGTGGCCAAATTCGCCAAAGCAATCCCTAGATAGTGTCCGGCTTGGGTCAGCACTTCAAGAGCTAATTCACTGGGTTGATGGTCAAGTTCTTGCAGGTGCTGTAGTGGCGTTTTTTGGAAAGGATCATCGGCTAACTGACTTAAAATCGCTTTGGTTGAAGCGACGTCTTCAAGTACTTTCCCTGAGCCATCTGCTAATAACGCACTGCCAATTTCGCCTGCGGTACCGTGGTTTCCCCGATAAAGCTGACGATTGATGATAATTCCTGCACCGATGCCTTGCCCATAGGTGGTAATAATGGCCGATTTTGCCTGACCGAGTTGACCGAAAACCAAACTTGCCTGCGCCATCGCATTGGCATCATTTTCGATATAGACCGGAATGTTAAAACGCTCTGTCAATTGCTGAGCGATTGGTACCCGAGTCCAATTAAGGACTGTTGAGCGAAGACATTCACCACTGTTTGGGTCGACTAGCCCTGATATGGCCAAGCCAATTGCGCCAATATGTTTGTCACGATTGGTATTTAAAAATTTGGCCAATGCGTCACTCAATTGTTTAGGTGACAACTCACCCGACGGCAGCTGTTGCTCACTAATCAGGTTACCACTGAGGTCGGTCATGATGATCAGATTGCGATCCGCATTCAGTTGGACACCAATGACATTGGCATAATCCGGTGTGAGCCCCAGTAACATTTTGGGTCGTCCCATCGAAACACGCCGCAACCCTAGCTCTTGAATGAGACCTTTGGCGAGCAGTCGATTGGTTGCTTGAGAGACTGCAGACATACTTAAACCGCTAAGTTTTTTGAGGCCGGATTGACTAATTGGGGCCTGCTCGACAACTAAGCGTAAGATGCGTGTTGTGATTGAAGGTGCTGTCATCAAGGGGTATCCAAATATTCTTTAATAGGTTGAAATTTGGCCAATTTGGCTGGCCCGTCGGGTCCCCACTATTGGGCTTCTGGCTAACAGGCAGGCCCCGCTTAATGCATCTGTTTGAGGGGGGACTACTTTAGCTTGAAGCGCTATAGGAAGCCAGCGAAGAATCGGCTCGGCTAAGCCGCCCATTAACGCCACGGGAATGTCATGTTTACAGGTTAAATACTCCAGCATCACGCTGATTTCCTGAGCTGTTTGACGAATCAGTGTGCAGGCGTGATGATCATTGTCTGCATGCGCAAAAACGATCGGGGCAAATTGTCCCCAATCAGCTGGCGTCGCTTGATGGCTCCATTTGAGTAATTGCTCTGGTGAATAAGAAAATTTAGCCATAATTTGTTGTGTAAATAGCGTCTGGCTGAGCAAGTTTTGTTGCGCTTGCAGTGCTAAACGTACTGCATTTAATCCTAATTGAGCGCCTGAGCCTTGGTCTGAAATCGTCATTCCCCAGCCCCCCACGCAATGAAATTGCTGAGTATCCCAATAGGCGCCCTGGCTTCCCGTGCCGATAATCAATACGCCGCCGGGCTGGGCTAAATGAGCCCCAATACAGGCAATTTCCACATCTGTATAAACACGATAATTTTGAAATGGTTGCGGATATGCTTGGGCTTTGCGCCTGGCACTTTGCACATTAGCGCCGGCTAACCCAAGGACCACTGAGGTTTGCTCCACTGCGGTCAATGGCAACTTTGCTTCAGATAAAGCCTGGTCAATGAGCTGCATGACGGTTTGCATGGTTTGCTCAAAATTTGAATAGACATTTGCTGGGCCACCAATACATTGAGCTAATTGATTACCCACTTGGTCTGTCAGCTTCACTCGGCAACGCGTTCCGCCGCCGTCGACACCAATAAAATATTGCGGTTGCAAGTGAGTGGTTCTCCTATAGAGCTAGCTTTGTCTCTAAAACGCTGCACAAGTCAGTGATTTACCGCTAGAAGATTAGGGGAAAAAAGATGAAATATCAATACTAATTAGTTTTTATAAAAAAAAGATTAAAACCGGAAATATTATTTTAAATATAATTTTCAAATAGTTATTTTAAAATTCATACAAGCTATTTTGTTTTTATTTGACATTACTTTTTTATGTGTAATAAATTGAGGGTAACAGATCAACACATCTTTGATGGGATGATTATCGGCATAACAGTTCGCTGGCTGACGCATAAGGTGGAAAAATGAAAGTTGCAATTGTGGGGTTAGGGTTTCGACTCTCTCATGTCGCCAAGGAGTTTAAAAAGGCTGATCCTGAATTTACCGTTGTTGGATATTATGATCCTGAACCAGCAGGATTGCCTAATATGCGAGAGTTTGGGATTGATCCGGGTCAAAGCTTTCAGTCGCTTTCCAGTATGCTCGAAGCGGGTGGATTTGATTTATTAATGGTTGGCTCCCCCAATTTTATGCATTTAGAGCATATTAGAGCCGGCTTAGCAGCGGGTTACCGCGTTTTTAGTGAGAAACCGGTGGTGACGACTGAACAGCAGAGTTTCGAGCTTGCTAAATTAATTGCCCAATATGGTCAAGATCAGATTATCATCGGATTGGTGCTGCGTTATTCCCCGCTTTATCGTGACCTAGTGGCTAGCAAAGCAGATGGTTCATTAGGCGAGATTACCTCAATTGAAGCAACCGAACACATTCGGCCATTCCACGGCGCTTTTTTTATGCGGGATTGGCGACGTTTTGAAAAATATGCTGGCCCTTATATTTTGGAAAAATGTTGTCATGATATCGATCTCTATCAAGGTTTAATTGGGCAACGCTCGAGTCGCGTTGCCAGCTTTGGTGGTCGCAAATCGTTTACGCCACAACATGCCCCACATGGTCACATTACACCTGAATCTGAGGTTTATCATAGTAAACCCAGTGGTTGGTCAAGTACGGATGCGGTGTTTGATAGCGATGCAGATATTGTTGATTACCAGTGCGCCATGGTCGAGTTTGCCGGGGGAGCAACCTTAAGCTTTCATGCCAACCTCAATGTTCCCGATGAATTTCGTCGCTTTTGTGTGATGGGCACTGATGGTCAGGCTGAGGGTGATTTTGTTCGAAACTTTTTTAAAGTGCATGATGCTCGAACGAGTGAAGCATTAGTCGATAAAACCTACACCGGCAGTGCCTATGATGGTCACTACGGCTCAGATACGTTAATGGCCGAAGAAGTGGTTCGCCATCTTAAGACCGGTTCTGCGTTACAAGTGTCGGTTATCGATGCACTAGAGGCAGGGCTGACGGCGATTAAAATTGACGAAGCGCGCAAAACTAAATCAGTCATTGATATGACAGAGTGCTGGGCGCAGTTTGATGCCGCATTAGGGCGCTAGTGCTGATATAGGTCAACTCGAGATAGAGCGTTGCAGCCAGTGCTGCAACGCGTCATCTAACCAACAATGCTGTAAGCGCCATCCCTGATGAAACCCAACGTGTCCCCCATAGCGACTGAGCTGATAATCAATGCTGGAACTTAAGTGCTGAGTGAAATGTTCAGGTTCGGGATCAACAACAGGATCATCGGCCGTTCTCAATAACCAAGTCGGCGTCTTGATCAATGCTAGCCTTGGCAGACAACTCGCTTGCTGATAATAATCGCTGGCACTGTGAAAGCCGCATGCCGGAGCCGTATAGCACTCATCAAATTCAGCGAGAGTCTGAATGTTTGTTACCATAGATTGAGTGAGCGGGGCATCAGCAAACTGCCTTATTTTGTCGCTCAAGCTTTGTTTTAAATGACTCAGTAGATAATGACGATAGATCCGCCGAGCAGGTTGATTTAAAAGCTCTGCACTTTGAGCTAAATCCAATGGGGGACAGATCAGTGCCGCGCCATTGAGTGAGTGCTCTGCTAAATAGTTGGCCAGTAAGTTTGCCCCCATTGAATAGCCGATGGCATAGAGCGAAGCACTTGGGTAATGTTTTTGGCAGTAGTGCACCAGTGCTCGCAGCCCAAATTGATCATTGCTGTGATAGCTTCGCCATAATCGATTACTATGCCTTCCGCAGCCTCGATGGTGTAATACAACATTAGCGCGATGCTGATATCGCAATTTAGGAAGTAAACGGCAGATATAGTGGCTGGCAATGGAGCCTTCCAGACCCGGCAGTAAGATGACAATGACATCGGTTGATAAATTAGGCTCGGTGTCCCACGCTAATTCAACATAATCACCATCCATCGTGGGTAATGTTTGCCAATGAACCGCTGGTTGCGGTTGCACACGTATCGTGGGCCAAATGGTTTGTATATGGCGGTTTCGTGTGTACCAGGTCGGTTTAAAGTGGCTGGGGCTGATATCTTTCATGAGTATTCACGGTTGTTCATCGTTGCCAACACGGGCACACTCCCGTTTTTTCAATTTTTCGTGTCTTCAGTGAGCAGGCAAATTGCCGCTATTTCAAAATAATCAGTATAAAGCAATCAAATCACATTGATAGCCGCTGTGCTAAGTTATTATTGAGCCAAGTAATTTTAGCAAGTCTTCTTGGGCGCTGAATAAGGCCCTGCTAAAATGGCATAAGAGACCATAGTGAATATTTGTGACTGTACCTGATTGGAAAACCAAATGAAGAAGGTGACCAAGAGGGCGAGGCTTCGCTGGTGTGGGTATTTGTCATCGCGTTAAGTGACTAACAGTCCCTAGGAATGTTGAGTACACAATCTAGCGATAACGGTTGGGAGATGAATGATGAGTTGTCAACGCTGTTCGAGCGATTGGTTTTGGCAAAAGCTAGGGCGCTGCCGTCAATGTATATTGCTCAATGTGTTGTTATTGCTCATCGGCATTGCGACCCTGTGGTGGAGCGAATCCATGACGCCGGTTTACCGTTGGCTCGCAATCTTTGTGACTGGCTCGGCGGCATTATTGCTGGTGGCGCATTTAGTGATGGCGCTTTATTATAAAGTTTCGGGTGAAACAAAGTTAAATTGATTAACCACCGTCAGCGCCTGTTCCACTAAATTCTGATGCGCATCAAGCCAGTGGATTTGATCACCACGGCGCTGCATTTTCCGAAACCAAGTATCTTGGCGTTTGGCAAATTGGTGGATTTGTGAATTTAGTTTCTGAAACATATCATTATAATTGAGTTCGCCCTTGAGATGTTGCGCAATCAAGCGATATTCCAGTCCAAAGAATTCTAATCTGTCATAACTGACACCTTGTTGGTGCAGCGTTTCAACCTCTTCTAACATCCCTTGATTGAAACGTTCTTTCAGGCGCTCAGTGATACGCTCACGAAGTTCACTTCGAGGCCATTGAATTCCTAAAATTAGCGGCTTAATTGGCGGATAAGATGGGGGTTCAAGCGATTCTTTTTCACCCAGTGCGATCTCAATTGCGCGAACTAGACGCGGCCTGACTAACAAGTCCGTATTGTTATGTTGCTCGGGTTTGAGGGTCAGTAATTTTTCTTGTAACTGCGCTAATGTCAATGTGCTAAGTGACTGGCGAAGCTCATGGTTAATCGGGACCTCTTTCAGCGTGAAATTTTGGGTAATCGCATCAATATAAAGCCCTGTGCCTCCGACCATAATGGGCAGTGTTTGGCGCTGACAAATGTCTTGGTAGGCGCGAAAAAAATCTTGCTGATAGTGAAAAACACTGTAGTCCGAGCCCGGTTCGACTAAATCAATCAGGTGGTAGGGGATCTCTCCATACTCATTTAGATCTTTGCCTGCACCGAGGTCCATCCCTTTAAAAACCTGACGTGAATCCGCAGATAGAATTTCCCCGTGATAATGACGAGCTAACTGAACGCCCAACCCTGTTTTACCCGATGCGGTGGGGCCGAGAATTACCAGAAGATTGTATTGATTTGATAAAGACATATGCATGCTTGACGATTAAAACCTGACGAAGTTTAACAAACCTTGTTTACTTCGAACAAAGCTTTTGTCAGGGGACTGCATATAGACGATGGTGTGAATACAAAATCGGCACGCTGAGCGTGCCGAAGTTAAGAAGACGAATCCGTTAAAAATACTAGCGTTGCCAGAAATATTTATTAACTTCGTCTTGACGTTCTTGTTTGTCTAAACCGATATCGCGAAGCAGATATTCAGGCATATCCTGTAAATGCTGGCGAGTGTGATGGCGATCTTGCCAGTGATTCATGACAACTGCTGCTTTGTGAAAAATTTGACGCCATGTCATGGCGGGTTGGTTACGGTGTTCAACCTGAGCGATTTTTGTAGTCATAGTGGATTCCTCCTTCGTAAATTCTGAGCAGATAATAGTCATGGATTGTATAGTAATCAAACGATCAAAACTCATGTCTAAGGATTACTTTTTCTAATGAATATATGCTGCTGTATTCACACTAATGTTAAGACTCATAGCGATGGCTATAACTGATTATCTGCATCAGTGAAAACCTATATACATTAATTATTGCAGCTACTGTGGGGGTTTTTGTGACTAATGTAGGGAATTGGAAAGAAACCTTATGATATTAAATTTAACAAAATTTTCACATAAATTTATTTAACTCAAATGAGGTTTTTGATATATCCGTTTTTTATGCATATATTAGCGGTTTTCAGCTAACTTAATGAATAAATATGTCAGCAGTTGAAAAGCGAGTCGAAGCAAAAAATTTGCGAGTAAGTCCTGACATCTTTTGACGATGTTGCGTATGATGAAGATAGATGCGAAAAGATAGGAGGTTTTGTGAATTTAGATTTTTCACGACTCAAAGGCAATGATAGTTACCATGCCATGATCCAGACCATCATCCCGCGTCCAATCGCTTGGGTTTTAAGCGAAAATGATTCAGGTAACTATAATATTGCGCCATTTTCTTTTTTTAACGCCGTGTGTGCGAACCCACCTTTAATTATGTTCTCGGTTGCGCCCGCAACAGATAACCGTGGCGAGAAAGATACCCTTTATAATATTCGTCAACGCCGTCAGTTCGTCGTGCATATTGCCGATGCATCATTGGCCGAGCAGGTGACTCAAACCGCGGCAAGCTTGCCAAGGAACCACTCTGAAGCAGGGGCGAGCTCGTTGACCATGAGTAAGATGACCAAATTTGCCTTGCCGCGGATTAGCCAAGCCAAAGTGGCGCTCGGGTGTCAATTGCATCAATTGCAAACGATTGGTCATGAGGGGACTCAGACATTAATCTTCGGTCAGATTATGCAAGCCTATATTGATGATGACATTGGCTATATCAATGAGCAGGGACGGATTATCATTAATCCACAAAAACTTATGCCACTGGCGCGTTTGGGCGGTGATATTTATCAGTTACCTGGCGATATTCTGACCATAGAGCGCCCTAAATAATGGGTAACCGCCGATAGATAAGTTCGCCGCCATAAATGGCGGCGATCACAGATACGACCAAATGTTTCACTTAGCCTAGGGACTGTTGACCTTTTGTGATTAGTTTTGCAGAAATCTGAGAGGGATTTAGGCAAGGCAAACGTTGTGCCGTGTCGTTATTGGCCACAAAGAACGTTTAACGCTGGATAAATTCCTCTCAGATACTGCCCTTGGGGTTCATTTAAACGCATCCTGAACTTTGTTGCCCCCTGCTTGCTTCACTCATTAAGCGACGCAGGGTGCGCCGCGTTCAAAATGCGTTTAATTTGAACAAAATTCAACCACCAAAGGTCAACAGTCCCTAGATTATAATCATCTTCGTTTCCGCTGGTCAGAAACCAGTTGATAGAGTCTGTTTGGTTATCTCTGGTATTGAGCACCAGATGATGCGCCCTGAGGATTTGTTTTGGGTTTCGAAAGGCTGATTCCAGGCGCAATAACGAGGATAATGCATAACAATTCGAGGTCGAATTAGGTATTCGCTTTGGGAGACTATTGCGAGCCTGCTCCCGGATTACACAAGCTTCATCCGGGCTACGATCCGTTTGGTATGATTGTTTTTGTAGCCCTGATGCAGCACAGCGGAATCAGGGGGAAACTGGTTGATAGAGTCTGTTTGGTTATCTCTGGTATTGAACGCCAGATGATGAACCCTGAAGGTTTGTTTTGGGTTTCGAAAGGCTGATTCCGGGCGCAATAACGAGGATAATGCATAACAATTCGAGGTCGAATTTGGTATTCGCTTTGGGAGACTATTGCAAGCCTGATCCCGGATTACACAAGTTTCATCCGGGCTACGATCCGTTTGGTATGATTGTTTTTGTAGCCTGATGCAGCGGAGCGGAATCAGGGATTTCCCCTCCTTGGACAATCGTAGCTGTCGCCATTTTACGATAGTGTTTCAACTCCGCGTCAATCAAGTTACTCGTCGCGATCCACAGCAAATGGGGACCATGCCTGCCGAGTTGGCATCACTTCTAGTCGATTGATGCAGATATGGGCGGGAAGAGTTGCAATGTAGAAGATCTGCTCAGCAATATCCTCGGCGGTTAACGGGGTTGTACCATTATAGAGTTTATCGGATGCGCTTTGATCGCCCTTGGTACGAACGAGGGTAAACTCGGTTTCTGCTATTCCAGGGGCTAAATCGGTGACGCGCACTCCGGTACCGAGAAGGTCACAACGCAAGTTATAACTAAACTGTTTTACAAAGGCTTTGGATGCCCCATAGACATGGCTGCCCGGATAGGGCCACTGACCCGCAATCGAACCAAGATTGATGATCGACGCCCCTTCGCCAGTGTCTAGCAATGTTGGTAATAGGGCATGAGTGACGTTGACCAATCCGGTGACATTGGTATCGATCATGGTATGCCAGTCGGCTAGATCAACTTTCTGAGCAGGCAGGGGGGATAACGCTAAACCGGCGTTGTTAACGAGCGAAGTAACCTGTTTAAATCCTGTTGGTAGTTCGGCGACGACAGCTTTAACGGCTGTTTCATCGCGAACATCCAACACCGCATAGTGAACTGGAGCCCGTAGAGCTAACTGGGCAGCGAGTTGTTGCAGCCGTTCTTCGCGTCGACCAGTGATAATGACTGACCAACCCGCTTTGGCAAAGCAATGGGCCGCCGCTTGTCCAAAACCAGATGTTGCTCCGGTAATAAAAACCACCTGACTCATATTTTCTCCTTGATCCAAATATACAGCGAAAGCAAAGGTTATCGCTTTACTTTAGATCCATGCTCGTGCGAGCCATAGAGCCAGTGGCACAAGCTTGGCGGGACACTTTTGATAAGCTCTGCTGGGGCTTTTTATAGGCATTGTTTATCTGACTCAATTATTTTTGTTTACTGGCTCTATCGGTCCTGCGTATTTGTTCCTAGTCTGAGATCATCGACTGAAATTAAGCGAAGTTTGGATGGTTGTGTACGAAGCTGCGCAATGAGTATTCATAAGGGGGTCAAGGTGACCAACGAGCAAGTGTATCAATTAGATCGGGAATATGTGTTCCATTCATGGTCCACTCAGGGACAGCTCAATCCAATGGTGATTGCGGGTGCCAAAGGCTGCAAATTATGGGATTACCAAGGTCATGAGTATCTCGATTTTTCCAGCCAGCTGGTGAATGTGAATATAGGATACCAACATCCCAAAGTGGTTGAAGCGATCCGTGCTCAGGCTAGTGAACTGGTGACGATTGCTCCGGCAATGGCCAACCGAGCTCGTGGTGAAGCAGCAAAACGGATCATCGCGCATGCTCCTAAAGGCTTTAAAAAAGTGTTTTTTGCCAATGCGGGAGCTGATTCTAACGAAAATGCGATCCGTATGGCGCGAGTCTTTACCGGGCGTTCCAAAATTCTTTCCGGCTATCGTTCGTATCACGGCAATACCGGCAGCGCCATTGTGGCCACCGGTGATCCGCGACGGATCCCGAACGAATATGCCACCGGCCATGTGCACTTTTTCCAGCCTTATCTCTATCGAAGTGAATTCCACAGTGAAACCGAAGAGCAGGAATGTGAACGCGCTTTGGCTCATCTGCGCCGCGTGATAGAACTGGAGGGTCCGGAAGCAATTGCTGGATTGCTGTTGGAAACTATTCCAGGGACTGCTGGGATCTTAATGCCACCCGCAGGCTATCTTAAAGGGGTGCAGGAAATCTGTAACGAATTTGGCATCGTTATGATCCTCGATGAAGTGATGGCCGGTTTCGGTCGTACTGGTGAATGGTTTGCTCTGGATGGTTTTGATGTCACGCCTGATCTCATTACCTTTGCCAAAGGGGTGAACGCCGGTTATGTCCCTGCGGGGGGAGTGATCATCTCAGAAAAAATCTCTGATTTCTTTAATGACCACTACTTCCCCGGTGGCTTGACTTATTCCGGTCATCCTCTGGCAATGGCGGCGATTGTTGCAACCATCGATGCCATGGAGGAAGAAAAAGTGGTCGAGAATGCGGCGATGATCGGTCAAGAAGTGATTGCACCACAGTTAGCCGATTTACAGAAAAAACATGCCATGATCGGTGAAGTTCGCGGTAAAGGAGTGTTCTGGGCAGTTGAACTGGTTGGTGATCCGGATAAACAGACGCCACTGGATGCGGATACCATGGTAGCGATTAAAGCGGGGTTGATCGACAAAGGAATGTTACCGTTTGTTGCTGGCAACCGTATCCATATTGTTCCACCTTGTGTTGTGACTGCAGAAGAAGTTCATCTGGGTATGGATTATATTGATCAGGTTCTGACTAAATATGCGATATAACAACGCTTAATATAATAGAAATAAATTTTAAACCAGCGACTAATTTATTTAGTTGCTGGTTTTTTTATGCTTATGTTTAATTAAAATCGCTATCTATGTCAAAAAATAACTGCTCAAAAAATGCGCTGCAATAGCGCAGATTGTTCAAGATGGTGCACCATCAGTGAAATATTCCCTACCAATGGCTTCAAAATAATTTAAATAACGCCATCGTATTTATTTTAATCAGTGACTTTATCGCTACAAAATAACCATTTTATTTATGTGGCATATATTGTGCTTATAAAAACTAACCAAGTGGTCAGGAATTTTAAATGCGAATTGAAGGAGCGCTGCATGAATCAACTATTTCAGGTTCTTACCTCTGAGTCTGTAGCTGAACTCGAGCCAGAGGCCCAATCACAACAACCATCTCGCCCTGTGGTAAGCACCGAAAAACTCAATGTGATCTATCCGTCCGCCGACCAACCCGTGCATGCGCTGGCCGATGTCGACTTATTAATTCGCAAGGGTGAGTTTGTCTCGCTAATTGGTCCGTCAGGGTGTGGGAAAACCACTCTATTAAGAGTCATTGCAGACTTAGAACCGATTACCTCTGGCAATGTCTTGGTCAATGATATGACACCCAGTGAAGCGCGCCAAGAGCGAGCCTATGGCTATGTTTTTCAGGCAGCAACTTTGCTGATGTGGCGCACCGTGCTGGCCAATGTCATGTTACCGCTGGTTATTCAACAGCGTCCAGAACAAGAAGCGCAGCGCATTGCCCGCGAGCAACTGGCCAAAGTGGGCTTGAGTGGTTTTGAAGATAAGTATCCGTGGCAGCTTTCAGGGGGGATGCAGCAACGAGTGTCCATTGCTCGAGCTCTAGGCTTTGAGCCCAAAATCTTAATGATGGATGAGCCGTTTGGCGCGTTAGATGAAATCACCCGCAATAATCTTAATCAACAGTTACAGCAGCTGTGGCGCGAACAACAGCGCACGGTGGTGTTTGTCACTCACTCCATCTCAGAAGCGGTTTATCTGTCCACCAAAATTGTGGTGATGTCACCTCGGCCAGGACGCATTGTCGAAGTCATCGACTCGCCACTGCCGCGTGAGCGGACCGCTGCCATCCGAGATAGTGATGAATTTATTCAACTGACTCAACGAGTGCGTGATGCGCTATCGGAGGGGCATCATGAACATTAGCTTAAGCCTTGCACGTCGCCACAGTATCCCAATGGGCGTCGTACTTGTCGTATTCATTGTGCTTTGGTATGCACTGGCTATCGCGATGAACGCATCAGGGGTGATAGCGCGAGTTTTGCCAAGTGACTGGAGCTGGCAGGATCTGCTCGCCGCCACTTGGAATATGTCTCGGCCAGTATTGCCAACACCGCATCAAATCATCATTGATGTTTATAACAGTATCACTCAATGGCCGGTTTCTTCGCCGCGAAACTTGCTCTATCACGCCTGGGTAACGGCCAGCGCGGCATTAACCGGATTTGCCATGGGCACTGTGTTAGGTATTGTTTTGGCAATTATCATCGTGCATTCCAAGATGCTCGATAGAGCCTTGTTACCCTGGATTGTAGCCTCGCAGACGATTCCTGTTTTAGCGATTGCACCGATTGTATTGGTGATCTTAGGGAGCCTTAATATCACCGGATTATTTCCCAAAGCGGTGATCGCCATGTATTTGTGCTTTTTCCCCATTACGATTGCCATGGTTCAGGGGCTGCGCTCACCAGATAAAATGCAAATGGAGCTCTTTTATACCTATGGCGTTACAAACCTTGATACCTTGAAAATGCTGCGCTTTCCTTCCGCTTTACCATTTTTATTTCCCGCCTGTCGAGTTGCAATTGCCGCAGGGCTGGTGGGAACGATGGTCGCTGAATTACCAACCGGAGCTCAAGCCGGTTTAGGTGCGAGGTTACTGGTTGGTTCCTATTACGGAAACACTCTGATGATCTGGTCAGCTCTCGTGGTGGCTTCGTTATTAGGCTTGTTTTTAACTGGTGTTGTCAGTGTCATTGAATATTGGGTGATGCGAAATAGGAGAATAGCATGAAGCATTATAAATCGGGGGCTTTACTCATTATTTTTACTCTGGTCTTTGCGCTATTAGGACTGACTCAGTTCATTCATATTGACTTCACTGAGCCAAATTTAACCATTGATTATATGCCGTGCCTTGCCAGCCTTTGCTTAATTATAGTGGCAGTTTGGAGTTGTTTTGCAGCCGTTCGTTTTAAGCATGTTCTCATCATTCAAGTGCTTACTTTGCTCGCCAGTTACTTTTTATTAAAAAGCGCCGAGCATGAGGCATCCAATATTATTCAATTTTGGTTGGTAACTATTTCCTTAATATTATCTGCCAACCTTTGCCTTAAATATTTCGTTGAACAACCGGATGTGGCTGTTTCGCAATTAATTATTGCAGCACTATTTGGGTTTTGGTGTTTGTATCTGTGGCAACTGATTGTAACAGTATTACAAGTGCCGCAAGTTTTACTGCCAACTCCGGTGGCGATTGGTCATGCGCTTATTACTAATACCGTGATGCTATGGGGTGATTTTGTCCAGACCGTGATTAAATCGGTTGTCATTGGTTATCTTTTGGGCAATGGACTAGGAATTTTAAGTGCCATTGTGATTGAACGCTCCAGCTTTTTACGACGCGGCTTTTTGCCACTGGCAAATCTCACCAGCACTGTACCTCTAGTCGGTGTGGCCCCCATTGCTGTGATGTGGTTTGGATTTGATTGGCCATCAAAAGCGGCCGTGATTGTCTTAGTCACTTATTTTCCCGCGCTGGTGTCTGCCTTGGCAGGTCTGCAATCGACCAATAAACTTGAGCAAGAATTAATGCATTCATACGCGGCCAGCTATTGGTTCACACTAAAATGCTTACGACTGCCAGCAGCAATGCCATTTATCTTCAATGCTCTTAAAGTTAACTCAGCTTTAGCGCTTATCACCGCAATTGTTGCGGAATATTTTGGCTCACCCACCCAGGGCTTAGGGTTTCGAATTTCAGTTGAAGCCGCACGCATGCATATGCCGATAGTCTGGTCGGCCATTGTGGTGGCATCGGTGGCCGGTTCACTACTTTATGCACTGTTGGTGTATCTAGAGCGGCGAGTCACTTTTTGGCATCCCGCGATTCGCAAAGCGTAATTCACTCATAGCCCAGAGTTGATGGCTGTGATCACACGGTAAAACTAAACCAAATGCAAGAGCGTCTTATTGGCTTGGGCGCATCTTTTGAAAGTGTTACTACATAAGGGAAGAATGGATGATGAAAAAAATGAAGTTGAAGGGCCTGCTGCGTAGTGCGTGTGCTGCGATGATAGTGGCATCGATCACCACCACTGCTTATGCCATGGATAAGGTCACACTGCAGCTAAAATGGGTGCCTCAAGCACAATTTGCTGGCTACTACGTTGCCAAAGAAAAAGGGTTTTATAAAGACCATGGAGTTGATGTCACCATTAAACCTGGAGGGACGGATATCTCCCCTGTTCAGGTTATTGCTGGCCATTCAGCAGACGTGATTGTGGACTGGATGCCAGATGCTCTCGCTGCTCGTGAATCTGGCGTCCCTCTGGTAAATATTGCACAGATCTACAACCGTTCAGGCATGATGCTCACTTGTAAAAAATCCTCAGGAATTAAAACCCCATCCGATCTTAAAGGAAAAACATTAGGGGTTTGGTACGGTGGCAACGAATATCCATTTTTTAACTGGATGGCCAAACTTCATTTAACACCGGGCAAAGATATTCATATTCTAAAACAAGGCTTCAATGTTGATCCGCTACTGAATGGCCAGGCTGATTGTATTTCTGCGATGAACTACAATGAGTACTGGCAGCTGATTGATGCCGGGATGAAAAAAGATCAACTGATCTCATTCCCATATGAAGATGAAGGTGTTTCAACCTTAGAAGATGGCTTATATGTGCTATCGCCTAATCTCAAAAACCCTGCGTTTGTCGCCAAAATGGCGAAATTTTTAGCCGGAACATTCGAAGGTTGGAACTATGCGGTGAAACATCCTAAAGAAGCAGCCAAAATTGTTGTTGCACAAGATATGTCAGGCGCTGCAACACTCAGAGTCCAAACCCGACAGATGGAAAACGTTGCCAAACTTATCACTTACGCCAATACCGATAAGATGGGTTATCTTGAACCTGATGCTTATCACCGCACCATAAAAATGCTGCTCAACAGTGGCCAACAGACCGTCATTAAAAAAGATCCAGGCGACAGTGCTATGACACACGTTGTCTGGGAACTAGCGATGAAAAAATAGTAAGTTAGCTTTAGATTAGGGGCGGTTGATCAAAATAGCCCCTAGTTGTGTTAATAAAAACGGCTCATTCAATGGACAAGATGGGCCGTAATTTTCTGCTTAAATCGCTAAGAAAATAGGCGCTTTGTCAAATATCACAATGATCACTATACTGTGGCCAACCTCTAATCATTGTTTTATTCAAATAGGCTAAATCAAATCATGAGTGGTATTTTCAAGCCGGATGACGTGGCTAATCTATTGCATTTGCAAGCTGAAGGGGAAAACAGCGCAATGAATAAGGGACGGATCCGCAAAAGTAATGAAAATCTAATTTTAGCGGCTGCCGAACGCGCCTTTTCCCAATATGGATTTAAAGGCACGACGATGGCGCAGATAGCCGAAGAAGCAGGTCTGCCTAAAGCGAACCTACACTATTACTTTTCCAGTAAAAAAAATCTATACCTGCACCTACTCAACCGTATTTTGACGCAGTGGTTAGATCCAATGTCTGAAATCTATCTCGAAGCTGACCCTAAAATCGCTTTAGAAGCTTATGTGCGGCAAAAAATGCGTTTGGTATTTGATCGCCCCCAAGCATCAAAACTGTTTGCCAATGAGCTGCTCCAAGGCGCGAAAGTTTTGAATGGCCTATTACACACCACCTTAAAACAGCTAGTGGCACAAAAATCAGCAGTGATTGAACAGTGGATTAGTGAAGGGAAGATAAAACCTATTGATAGCGTTCAACTCTTTTTTTCGATGTGGGCAATGACCCAAACCTATGCTGATTTCGATGTGCAGATTAATGCGGTCCTTGGTCAATCTATCCACCACCACGATCAGCAAGAACGCGCAATTGAACATGTGCTGACAATGGTCTTTCGCAGCTGTGGCTTAGACGACTAAGCTTTTATCTTTTCCATAGCAAAAGTGTGGCCTTTGCACATTATCTAAGCAAAAAAGCACAGTATTTGTGCATTCTTGTGACTTTCCATAATTTCTTGATCTCTGATTTATCACTAATTTCCCCATAATAGCTGGTTTTTTAAACATTTCTGACCAACTGGTCAAGTTGGCACACAAATCGCTTTCTTAATAGGTAATCCTAACCAATTGGTCAGGATTTTGTGCCAAATAATGACCAAGGGGCAATGTATGACTCATCGAAATCCTCCTTCGCCGAAGGTGACGGAGCAACATCCAAAATCAGGAGGTTGCAAATCCGCATTTTGTGATTTTCCTGCACCACTTTCTGCTGTTGCGGCGATGGCTGAAACTGATCGCTGTTACTACTGTTATGACGCGCCATGCATGAAAGCGTGTCCTGCTGAGATTAATGTTCCGCAATTTATTCATCGAATAGCTGAACACAACATTCGCGGGGCGGCTGAAACTATTCTTAGCGCGAATGAACTCGGTGGCATGTGTGCTCGAGTTTGCCCAACCGAAGTGCTCTGTGAACAAGCTTGCGTGCGCCAAGCTCAAGAGGCCAAACCAGTGGAAATCGGTCGCCTGCAGCGCTTTGCGACCGATCAGTACTTTGCCAATCCAGGCAAGCCATTATTTAAGCGCGCGACAGATAGTGGCTGTAAAGCTGCTGTAGTGGGAGCAGGTCCTGCAGGGCTAACGGTCGCGCATCGTTTAGCGCGTCAAGGCCATGATGTCGTGCTCTTTGATGCCAATCCTAAATTGGGCGGTCTCAATGAATATGGTTTAGCGCGCTATAAAACTTCGAGTGAATTTGCCCAACAAGAGATCAACTGGCTATTGTCAATTGGCGGCATTGAAGTACGTACCAATAGGAAGTTAGGCCAAGACTTTCAACTTGCCGATTTAACGGCTCAATACGATGCCGTTTTCTTAGGACTCGGGCTTGGCGCCGTCAATTCGCTAGGCATTAAAGAGCCGGCTCTACCTGAGATCAGAGAAGCGGTTGAGTTTATCAAAGAGCTTCGCCAAGCAGATGACTTAGGCACACTGCAAGTGGGTAATCATGTGCTCGTCATTGGTGGCGGGATGACCGCCGTCGATGCCGCAGTACAAGCAAAAAAACTTGGTGCGACTGAGGTTACGATGGTTTATCGGCGTGGCGAAGCGGATTTTAAAGCCTCAGCACACGAAATTAATTGGGCTCGCGAAAATGGTGTCACTATCCAATGTTGGGCCAAACCCAAAGCGATTCATAGCGAGGATGGCTTAATAGCGGTGAGCTTTGTTAAAACCGCCACCCAGCATGGTCGTCTGGTAGAGACTGATGAACATTTTACGATTGCAACTGACATGCTGCTTAAAGCGATCGGCCAACGTTATCAACCATGGTCAGAAACGCTGCAACCAACACTTAAAAATGGCCGAATCGCTATTGACGATGAATGCCGCACATCAATTGTGGGTGTTTGGGCTGGTGGAGACTGTGTTGATGGTGGCCAAGATCTAACCGTTGATGCCGTGCGCCTTGGCAAACTCGCTGCGCAATCGATGGATAGAGCGATGCGCTTGAATGCTCAGATGAGTCCAATTTTAGAAAAAGAGGTGTCCAATGGCTGATTTAACATCGAACTTTTTGGGCATCCATAGCCCTAATCCGTTTTGGCTGGCTTCAGCACCGCCAACCGATAAAGAATACAACGTAGTGCGAGCTTATGAAGCGGGATGGGGCGGGGTTGTTTGGAAAACACTTGGACTCGACCCACATGTTGTCAACGTCAAAGGGCCTCGTTATGGCACGCTACGTTCATCTGATCGCAAGATCATCGGGCTCAACAACATTGAGCTGATTACTGACCGCTCCCTCGATATAAACTTAGAGGAGATTGCCCGCGTCAAACGTAACTGGCCGGATCGCGCTCTCGTAGTTTCCATTATGGTGCCGTGCGATGAAGAGTCTTGGAAATTCATTTTGCCATTGGTTGAACAAACTGGCGCAGATGGCATTGAGCTTAACTTTGGATGTCCTCATGGCATGAGTGAGCGTGGCATGGGTGCCGCTGTTGGGCAAGTTCCAGAATATATCGAGATGGTCACCCGCTGGTGCAAACAGTATTGCTCTATTCCCGTTATCGTCAAATTAACCCCTAATATCACCGATATTCGCTACCCAGCTCAAGCAGCCAAACGAGGCGGCGCTGACGCGGTTTCACTGATAAACACCATAAACTCGGTGATGGGAGTGGATCTCGACCAGATGTTGATGAGTCCACATACCGAAAATAAAGGTTCGCACGGCGGCTATTGTGGCCCAGCAGTCAAACCAATTGCCTTAAATATGGTCAGTGAAATTGGCCGTGCGCCCGAAACCAGTGATCTTTTAATTTCAGGGATTGGTGGTATTTCAACGTGGAAAGATGCCGCCGAATTTATCGCGCTTGGCTGCTCTAACGTGCAGGTTTGTACCGCAGTGATGGTGCATGGCTTTCGCATTGTTGAAGACATGATAAGCGGCCTGTCTAATTTTATGGATGCAGCGGGTTATCGCACTATCGAAGATTTTCGAGGCAAAGCACTGCCCTCAGTCACCGACTGGCGCTATTTAAATTTAAATCATGTGAATAAAGCGGTGATCGATCAGAGTCTTTGTATCAAATGCGGTAAATGCCACATTGCCTGTGAAGACACCTCACATCAAGCCATCACTCATACCCTTGATGGTGAACGACATTATCAGGTCAAAGAACAAGATTGTGTGGGCTGTAATCTGTGCGTATCTATCTGTCCGATTGAAAACTGCATCACGATGCGCGCTCTGGCGCCAGGCGAAGTAGATCAACGCACCGGTGAAGTAGTTCGCTCCGATTATGCCAACTGGACGCAACATCCCAACAACCCTCTGGCCAGCCCTGAGCCTGCCACACCTGTTGTTGAATAAGGATTGGGTTATGAGAACACAATCAGTGAAAAGAAAAGCTTTAGTCAGTACCGACTACCAATTATCAGGCAATCGATACTTCACACGGAACCGTCCAATAAAACACTCTGTGATGACGACAAGTCATGGTGGGTTTACGGCGGCAGATGGAACTTTATAGACGGATTAGAGGTGCAAAATGTACGAATGTAGCTTAGAGAGAATGACCAATAAGATAAATACGTTTAGTCAATTTGGTGATGCCGGACATGGCGGGATTACTCGCTATACGCTGTCTAAAGAAGATGTTTTGGCCAGAAACGAATTTATCAAAAGAATGCAAGCGATTGGCGCAACCATCGAAATCGATGATGTAGCCAATATTTACGCGACTCTGCCCGGCAGTGATGCTAGTGCAAAACGGATCGTCATGGGATCTCACTCTGATTCGGTTAAAAATGGTGGAAATTACGATGGCATTTTAGGCGTTATGTCTGCGATGGAAGTTTTGGAAACCGTCGCCCAGAACAATATTGCGCATAAACATCCACTGACAGCGATGATTTGGACCAATGAAGAAGGCTCTCTTTATCCACCAGCGATGATGATCTCAGGAGTGGTGTGTTACGACTATTTACCAGAAGATGTCAGAGGCAAATTTAAATACGAAGACATGATGCAATCAACAAGTGTGTTGGATAAACAGACCACTTTTGGCCAAGCACTCGACGCATCTGAGTTTAAAGGCGATATTGCCAACCGACTCAGCCCTGATAACTACAAATGCATGTTTGAAATTCACATCGAGCAAGGCCCGATTTTAGAAGATGCAGGCAATGACATCGGCGTGGTTGACTGTGTTCTCGGGATGTTTAACTACCGCTTACGGTTTTATGGACAAACGGTGCATGCAGGAACCTTCCCTATGCCGAAACGGCGCGATGCGCTTTACGCCGCATCACAGGCGTTGTGTTATCTGCATGATGAAATCGACAAGTTGGGTTATAGCGATTTGGTCTATACAACCGGTGAAATTGAATGTCATCCGAACGTTCATACCTGCGTGCCCGATGAAGTTGATTTTAGTATTGATGTCCGCCATGAAAGTGCCGAAGTTCGCGCCAAAGTATTAGCCGTCGTTCAATCCTGTAGCGAAAAACAGTGGGCTGGATGCAGCTGTAAAGTCGATAAAATGTGGAACCGCGATACAGTCTACTGGAATGACACCTTAGTCAGTTTTGTCAAAGCCGCGGCAGAAGAAACCGGGGTATCACATCAGGTGTTGCACTCAGGGGCCGGACACGACGCTCAGTTTGCCGCTTATATGATGCCGACCACGATGATTTTTGTGCAATCAAAAGACGGTTTATCTCATTGTGAACAGGAATACTCGTCACCAGAGCAGTGTACTTGTGGAGCAACAGTTCTGTTAAACGCCGTATTAAAAGCCGATGCTGAATAAGGAGATCTCATGGATTTAATCATTAAAAACGGGACTGTGGTCACCGCCACTGATACCGTCAAAGCCGATGTCGCCATTCGTGATGGCAAGATTGTCGCAATGGGGGCTGATTTGCCGCTTGATGGCGCCAAAGTCGTTGATGCAGCCGGCAAATTAGTACTGCCAGGCGCCATTGATGTACATACCCATTTGGCGATGCCATTTGGCGGCACGACCTCTGCCGATGGCTATTTAGCGGGGACTCGAGCGGCGGCCTGCGGCGGGGTAACCACAGTTTTTGATTATCCCATGCAACGCAAAGGCATGACGATCAAACAGGTGATTGATTCTAAAAAAGCCATCTGTGAAAAAGAAGCCTGTATTGATTATGCCTATCACTGCATTATTACCGATTTAAATGATGGTGCGATTTTAGATGAGATGGAATCAGCCGTCGCGTCTGGGATCACTAGTTTTAAATGCTTTTTTGTCTATAAAAAAGAAGGCATGATGGTAGATGATGGCGTCTTTGCAAGGTTACTACTCAAAGCTAAAGAAGTGGGCGCAATGCTCAATCTACATGCGGAAAACCCCGATCTGATTGATTACAATGTTGAGAAGTTTTTAGCCGAAGGGAAAACCTCTGCTTGGTACCATTACTTAAGTCGCCCAGAATATGTCGAAGCCGAAGCGGATAAACGTGCCGTGCACTGGGCAAAACATTTAGAAGCGCCGCTATATTTGGTGCATATGGCTGATAAAGAAGGCCTTGAAGCGGCGATTGAAGCGAAAAAAGAAAACAGCAATATCTATATTGAAACGTGCCCACAATATTTAGAATTTACCAGTGAGGTGTATAAACGCGACGATGGTCGAAACTTCGTTTGTTCACCACCGATAAAAGGCCAGGAAAGTCAGGATGCATTGTGGAAGGCCATCAAAAATGGTGGCATCGATGTCGTGGCAACCGACCACTGTCCGTTCCAGTCGCATGAAAAAGATTGGGGCATTAATGACTTTACTAAAATTCCCAATGGCTGCGCTGGTATCGAAAACCTCTATCCCTACATGTTATCGGCTGCCAACCAAGGTAAGCTCTCTTATAATCAAGTCGTTGCGTTATGCGCTAGCAATCCAGCGAAAATTTTTGGCTGTGCCGATAAAGGTAGTATCGCGGTAGGAAAAGATGCGGATATTGTGATTTATGACCCGAGTGTCGATTTCACAATCTCTGTTGATAACATGCACTCAGACTACGACCATACAATCTGGGAAGGTATTCAGGTCAAAGGCTATCCGGTACAAACCTATTCACGGGGCCGCTTAGTTTACGACCACGGTGATTTTGTCGGCGAGCCGGGTTGGGGCAACTTCGTGAAACGAGAAAAACGCCCGACCAAATAATGATCACTCTACCTCGTAAGCCCTTCCATGTTGGTCATGGTGGGGCCTTTTTGTGTCTGTAGATAAAGATAAGCCCTTCCACGCTTCCCCTTGCCAAGGTGCGGAGTAAACTGATTGTTTTTTAGGAAATATTTGTGGTTTGGTAGCCCCAATGCAGTGCAGCAAATTGGCGGACTCGGGGGTTCAGCTTCGAGGGCTGTCTTTGTTTTTACTTCGTCTGATTGGCCGAGCAATAAGATGAACAGCCGTGCTAACATGAGTCCTCCCCCTGATTTTCAAGGGGGAGGGCGAGGGGTTAACTCGCTGATAAGGCGCGTTTCACAGCGTCCTGCCAGCCTTCATAACGGCTTTGACGTTCTTCGCGTGGCATCTGTGGAGCAAAGAGGTGATCGATTTCTAGAGACTGACGTATGGCATCGGTTGATGGCCAAAAACCAACGGCCAAGCCTGCAAGTAACGCTGCCCCTAAGGCTGTGGATTCGATCATTTTGGGCCGCTCAACACGGGTGTTCATAATGTCTGATTGGAATTGCATTAAGAAATCATTGGCAACCGCACCGCCATCAACTTTCAGTTTGGCCAGTTTTAACCCTGAATCTTGCTGCATCGCATCCAGAATATCGCGGCTTTGGTAAGCGATAGATTCCAGTGCAGCGCGAATAATATGGTTACGATTGGCACCACGGCTTAAGCCAACCATGACTCCGCGTGCATGTGGGTCCCAATAAGGTGCACCTAATCCAACAAATGCGGGGACGAGATAGACGCCATTCGTGTCTTTAACTTTGCTGGCAAAATAGTCGGTATCGCTGGCTTCATGGATGATCCCCATTTCGTCACGTAGCCACTGAATAGTTGCTCCTCCCATAAATACCGAGCCTTCCAGAGCATAATTGACTTCACCTTTATCGCCGACAGCCAAAGTCGTGATCAGACCATTCTCAGATTTAACGGCTTTAGTCCCGGTATTCATCAGCATAAAGCAGCCGGTGCCATAGGTGTTTTTGGCCATCCCTTTTTGGGTGCACAGCTGACCGAACAATGCAGATTGTTGGTCCCCGGCGATCCCAGCGATGGGGATACGAGTTCCGCCTTTACCCCCGATATTGGTTTTGCCATAAACGGTGCTAGAGCCTTTGACCTCTGGCAACATGGATTTGGGGATCTCCAGCTCATCGAGCATGCGCTCATCCCAATCCAGCGTATTGATATTAAAGAGCATCGTGCGTGAAGCATTGGTGTAGTCTGTAACATGGACACGTCCCTGGGTCATATTCCAGATGAGCCAGCTATCTACGGTGCCAAATGCTAGTTCTCCACGTTGTGCTTTTTCTCGAGCCCCTTCGACATTATCTAAGATCCATTTAATTTTTGTCCCGGCAAAATAGGCATCAATCACCAGACCCGTATTTTCGCGGATATATTGCTCGAGGCCTCGGGCTTTTAAATCATCGCAGATGTCACTGGTACGCCGACACTGCCAGACAATCGCATTATAAATGGGGCGTCCGGTTTTACGATCCCACACAATAGTGGTTTCGCGTTGGTTGGTGATCCCAATGGCTGCAACTTGATCAGAACGGATCCCTGTTTTAGCGAGCACTTCAACTAATACTGAGCTTTGGCTAGACCAGATCTCCATTGGGTCGTGTTCCACCCAACCGGTGTGCGGATAATACTGGGTAAATTCGCGCTGCGAAACACCAACAATATGGGCTTTTTGATCAAAGATAATGGCACGTGAAGAGGTAGTCCCCTGATCAAGAGCGACAATGTAATCTTTATTTGGTATTGAATCACTCATAATAAATACCTTATTAAACTTTTGAAGATTGATGAGCCGCAGGTGGTAACGACGACTCCCGTTCTTGTGCTTCTGTTACTTCTGGTGCTGTCGATTCGCTCTTAGGCATGGCTCGCGCTAACACCCGACTATATAAAGCTGCTCCTATTTGGGCGCCGAGAATCGCTCCGACGATTGGTGCCCAAGCATAAATGTGTGGTCGTCCTCCGGTCATGGCTAGATGTCCCCAACCGAGCCAATCGATCATGATTCGGGGGGCAAGATCTCGCGCTGGATTCATCGAAAACCCGGTGAGTGGGCCAAGAGAAGCGCCAATCACAGCGACCAATATCCCAACTAACGTTCCGGTATAGATACCTTTGGGGCCGATATTTTTGTCATCGCCAAAAGCTAAAATACCCAACATTAGAATGGCGGTGATCACCATTTCAACAAACATGGCATGGACAGTAGAGATGTTGGCATTGGCAAAAGTAGTAAATATACCAGCCGTTTGTAGGCTTTCAATCGTACCTCGAACCACATGGTGCTGAATTTCCCAATGTGTGAACAACGGCTGATATAAAAGGTAAGTCAGTCCGGCGCCAATCGCTGACCCTATAAACTGGGAGACGATATAAAATGGTACTTTTTGCCATTTGAACCCCATGAAGCTAGCCAGAGCTAAAGTGACTGCAGGATTGATATGTGCCCCGGAAATCCCACCGACAGAATAGATTGCTATCGCAACAGCTAGCCCCCAGATAATGCTGATCTCCCACTGACCAAACTGAGCTGAAGTAAGTACTAAAGCTGCGACACAGCCAGTACCCATAAACATGAACATTCCAGTACCGATAATTTCGGCAAGACATTCATTCCATAGTGACGGGTTTTGTTGCTTCATGTTGCCTCTCTATCTATTAGTTGTTATGTGCAGCGAACGAATTATTGACAACGATTAAACATTTGTGAAACATATTTTATCGAAAATTTGAGCGATATCACTCATTGATGTGTTTGAAATGTTTTTTTTCGAACTTTAAAAGGTTCGTTTCTCCATGTCTATCCAAATAGTTGAACACGACACTGTGTTAAAAACTCGCTAGAATCAGATTATTCATAAACTTTTCAGGCCATTTCTTCTGCGTGATGGCTCCAAAGTTTGTCAAAATAATCAATAAGAGGTGAGTCTTTGAAGCAGTTAGAACGTCATAGCCAGATTATTAAGCATCTTGGCGAACATGGTTTTTTAAGTACTGAAGAGTTGGTCAATTATTTTGGGGTGAGTTCGCAAACGATCCGGCGCGACCTGAACGACCTTGCTGCGCAGCACCGTATTCAGCGCCACCATGGGGGAGCATCATTGCAAACGAGCACTGAAAATGATCCTTATCCAAATCGCAAAATGGCATATCTGCAAGCAAAAAATCGCATTGCTCAAGCCATTGCTGAACAGATCCCACATGGTGCATCTCTATTTATCGATATTGGTACTACGGCTGAAGCGGTAGCGCAGGCATTGCTTGAACACAAAGGGCTGCGGATTGTCACCAACAATATTAATGTGGCGAGCACCTTATTAAAAAACGAAGATTGTATGGTGATCTTAGCGGGGGGAGAAGTGCGTCACCGAGACGGTGGCATTATCGGTGAAGCAACCCGTGATTTTATTCAACAGTTTCGTATGGATTATGGCATTTTGGGGATATCAGGGATTGATGAAGATGGTTCATTGCTTGATTTCGACTACCATGAAGTGCGGGTAAAGCAGACTATTATTGCCAACGCACGGCACACTTTTTTGGCTGCTGATGCGAGTAAATTTGGTCGCAATGCAATGGTCAATATGGGGAATATTACCCAAATAGGGGCCTTATATACGGATGCCGAGCCGCCTAAAAAGATTAGTGAGCTGTTAAAAGCCAGCCATATTGAATGCCACCTTTGCTAAGCGTTCCCTGCGGATGATGAGCTCTCATGCTCATCAAACTGTCATCTACCTCGGTTAATCTCCGACCAGTCCCGCGCTGGTAGGGGTTAATGGAGGGGTTTATACGCCAATATGTTTTTTTTCGAAAATTTTTTAATAAAATGATTGAAATTTTTCGTTTTCGAACAATAATGGGTGTTAAAAGTTTTTAACATTTGTTGTTGGAGGAACTATGGCGATTCACGAATATGATCTGGTTGTGATTGGCGGTGGCATCAATGGTTCGGGGATCGCTGCTGATGCTGCTGAGCGCGGACTCAAAGTCGCATTATTTGAAGCAAAAGATTTTGCAAGTGCGACATCCTCGGCGAGCTCGAAGTTAGTTCACGGCGGTCTGAGGTATCTAGAGCATTACGAATTCCGGTTGGTTCGTGAAGCGCTCGGTGAACGAGAAGTGTTATTGAAAAAAGCACCGCATCTGATTACACCGATGCGCTTTCGTCTGCCTCACCGTCCCCATCTGCGTCCAGCATGGATGATTCGAATTGGGCTATTTTTATATGACCATTTGGCTAAACGAGTTACCTTGCCAGCAAGTTGTGGGATCCGCTTTAACCCGCACACCAGTGCTTTACAAAGTCAGATCCGCAAAGGTTTCGAGTATTCAGATGGTTGGGTTGATGATTCACGCTTGGTCGTTGCCAATTTGTTGCATGCGCGTGAGTTAGGGGCCGATGTGTATAACTACACACCTTGTGTGAGCGCTTCTCGTGAAAATGGCCAGTGGCTGGTCACGGTTCAGGATGAACGCTCGGGGGAAACTTCACAAGTGCGCGCGAAAGCGCTCGTGAATGCGGGTGGCCCTTGGGTGAAATCAATTTTTGATGAGCAACTTAAATTGTCATCGCCTCGCAGCATCCGTATGATTCAGGGCAGCCATATTTTGGTTCCCCAAATTCATAAAGAAAAATGTGCTTATATTCTCCAAAATGAAGACCGTCGTATTGTCTTTGTGATCCCGTATCTGGATAAATACAGCTTAATTGGAACCACTGATCTGGAATATAAAGGCGATCCTCGTCAGGTGCATATCAACGAATCTGAAATAGAGTACTTATGTAATGTAGTCAATAAGCACTTCAAACATAATATTCGTCGTGAGGAAATTATCTGGAGTTATTCTGGTGTCCGGCCTCTGTGTGAAGATGAATCGGATTCCCCTCAGGCTATCACACGTGATTATACGCTTGAGCTTCAAGATGAGCACGGAGCGGCCCCGCTGGTCTCGGTATTTGGTGGCAAACTCACGACCTTCCGTAAACTTTCGGAAGCGGCAGTGGATAAACTGCGGCACTATTTACATTGCGGTCACTGCCAGAGTCAAAAGAGCATTCTTCCCGGTGGGGATTGTGACCCTGAACAGCTCAGCTCTCAACTGCAAAGCGACTATCCGTTTTTAAGTCAAGCGAACTGTCGACGGATTGCGCATGCCTATGGTAGCAATGCTAGTCATTGGCTGGATGGTGCTCAGAAAAAAGAAGATCTAGGGCAATGGTTCGGTGAGCAATTGAGCCAGCGTGAAGTGGATTATTTGGTCGAGCATGAATGGGCCATGAGTACAGACGATATCCTCTGGCGGCGTACTAAATTGGGCATTATCACCGAGCAGGCAGATGTGAACGCGTTGACGGATTACCTCACTAAGGATGTCCAAGGGGCTCATGCAAACGTAGAGCCTATCGCTCGGGTTGGATAGTTGTATATAGATAGATGGTGTTAGATAAAACCGCTGAGAGGATTCCAGCGGTTTTTTATTGAAAGCGCTTAATAACCACGCGCTAATATAGGTTTTAAAAAGCGTGCAGTATGTGACACTTGATTCTCAGCAATATCTTCTGGACTGCCTGCTGCGATAATTTCGCCACCCCCTTTGCCTCCTTCCGGACCGAGGTCAATAATCCAATCGGCGGTTTTAATGACATCTAAATTGTGCTCAATTACCACCACGGTATTGCCTTGATCGCGTAGTCGATGGATGACTTTGAGCAGCATATCAATGTCGGCAAAATGCAGCCCGGTGGTCGGTTCATCGAGAATATATAACGTTGAACCGGTGTCGCGTTTGCTCAGTTCGCGTGCCAGTTTGATGCGTTGTGCTTCACCACCACTGAGAGTGGTGGCGGCTTGTCCAAGTTTGATATAGGACAAGCCAACATCCATCAGTGTTTGCAGTTTGCGCGCAATGGCAGGAACGACATCGAAAAACTCGCGGGCTTCTTCCACCGTCATTTCCAGACATTCGTGAATGCTCTTGCCTTTATATTTCACTTCCAGGGTTTCCCGGTTGTAGCGTTTGCCCTTACAGGTATCGCATGGCACATAAATATCAGGCAAAAAGTGCATTTCTACCTTAATCACGCCATCGCCTTGACACGCTTCACAGCGTCCACCCTTGACGTTAAAGCTAAAACGGCCCGGTTTATAGCCGCGAGCGCGAGCTTCTGGGGTGCCAGCAAAGAGTTCACGGATGGGGGTAAAAATTCCAGTATAAGTGGCTGGATTCGAACGTGGGGTTCGGCCAATCGGACTTTGGTTGATATCGACCACTTTATCCAGTTTATCCAGCCCATGGATCGCTTCATAAGGAGCAATATCGTTACCTTCGGCACGATTCAAATCGCGATGCGCAATTTTAAACAGGGTATCGTTGACGAGTGTTGACTTACCGGAGCCTGAAACCCCCGTAACGCAGGTCAATAAGCCGATTGGAAATTTAGCCGTCACCTCTTTGAGGTTATTGCCACTGGCGCCAACGATCTCTAACCAATCTTGGCTTGGGGCATGCCGTGTTGCTGGGATATCAATCCGTTTGTTACCGCACAGATACTGACCTGTCAGTGAGTCTGGTGTGTTAATAATGGTTTCAACCGAGCCTTCAGCAATCACTCGACCGCCGTGTACACCGGCTCCCGGGCCAATATCAACCACATAATCGGCACTGCGGATCGCATCTTCATCATGCTCAACGACAATAACCGTATTACCCATATCACGCAGGCTGGTTAGAGTATTTAACAGCCGTTCATTGTCGCGTTGATGCAGGCCAATGGAGGGTTCGTCCAGAACGTACATGACTCCCACTAAGCCGGCACCAATTTGACTGGCCAGTCGGATTCGCTGAGCTTCACCACCAGAGAGCGTATCTGCGCTTCTGGAGAGCGACAGATAATCAAGCCCGACATTGACCAAAAAGGTTAATCGGTCATTGATCTCTTTTAAGATTTTGCTGGCAATCTGAGCGCGTTGGCCCGTCAATCCTAGACTCTGGAAAAATTCCAGCGCTTCATGAATCGACATCAATGTAATCGTTGGCAGATTGGTTTGGTGGATAAATACGTGGCGTGCTTCTTCGCGCAGTCGGCTACCATGGCAATGTGGACAGGGCTGACTGGAGATATATTTCGCCAGTTCATCGCGCACTGCGTTGGACTCGGTTTCGCGATAGCGTCGCTGCATATTAGGGATGACCCCTTCAAAGGGGTGTTCGCGCAGGGTAATATCGCCACGATCATTGACATATTTAAAGGAAATCTTGGTCTTACCCGAGCCGTAGAGCAATAACTGCTGAATTTTGTCAGGCAATTCCTGATAGGGAATATCCAACGCAAAATCGTAGTGTTCTGCCAATGAGCGCAACATCTGATAATAATAGAAATTGCGTTTATCCCAGCCGCGGATCGCTCCGCCTGAAAGGCTAATCTCGGCGTTGATAATCACTTTTTCTGGGTCAAAGAACTGTTCGATGCCCAAACCATCACAGTGTGGACAGGCTCCCGCTGGGTTGTTAAATGAAAACAACCGAGGCTCGATCTCTTGCATGCTGTAACCGCAGATTGGGCAGGCAAAATTCGCTGAGAAAATCAGCTCTTCCATCTGTCCTTCCATGGCCGCAATAGTGGCAGTGCCTCCTGAAAGCTCCAGCGCTGTTTCAAATGATTCGGCTAAACGCTGCTGCAAATCGGGGCGAACTTTAAACCGGTCGACCACCACTTCAATCGTGTGTTTTTTTCGTAATTCTAAGGTTGGTGGATCGGAGAGATCGCAAACTTCGCCATCAATCCGGGCGCGAATAAACCCTTGCGCATTAAGGCTTTCCAGTAATTTAACATGTTCACCTTTGCGCTCTTGAACCACTGGAGCTAACAGCATCAAACGTGCCCCTTCATCGAGATCCAGCACTTTATCCACCATCTGGCTAACGGTCTGGGCCGCTAATGGTTGATCATGATGAGGACAGCGTGGCTCTCCGACACGCGCATAGAGTAAACGTAAATAATCGTAAATTTCGGTGATTGTTCCGACCGTTGAGCGAGGGTTGTGAGAGGTCGATTTTTGCTCAATAGAAATCGCAGGAGAAAGTCCCTCAATATGATCCACATCCGGCTTTTCCATCAAGGATAAAAATTGACGTGCATAAGCCGAAAGCGACTCAACATAACGGCGCTGCCCCTCGGCGTAAAGCGTGTCGAAAGCTAGAGATGACTTCCCTGAGCCGGATAAACCGGTGATGACAATCAGCTTGTCTCGAGGGAGTGTCAAATTGAGGTTTTTTAGATTGTGGGTGCGGGCCCCGCGTATCTCAATATTATCCATATCACCTAAGGCATAAATTAATATTTAATCCAGCAGTATCGCATAATCAGATGATATGAGCACCCATTTACATGGCTGACGTGGGTTAAATAGCCATGTTATGATGCGTTCACTTGTAAACCTTTCATAACTTCCTAGGAAATAAGATATGGCTCAAGAAGCGATTTCGGCAACAGAAAAGCGTAGCGCCATGTCGTTAGCACTGGTATTTGGGCTACGGATGGCCGGTTTGTTCATGATTATGCCGGTAATAGCGATCGCTGCACAACACCTTAAAGGATTCTCCCCTGTCACCGTTGGACTTGCGATTGGGGCCTATGGTTTAACACAAGCTATTTTACAGATCCCAATGGGCTATCTTTCCGATCGGATTGGCCGCAAACCGGTGATCGTCGCTGGGTTAATCATCTTTGCTATCGGTAGTGTGATTGCTGCAATGAGCGATTCGATGACGGGGATTATTGTGGGGCGCGCGGTCCAAGGTGTGGGGGCGATCGCGAGTGCTATTTTAGCATTAGCCGCCGACTTAAGTCGTGAGGAACACCGCTCGAAAGTGATGGCAACCATTGGTATGAGTATTGGTTTGGCATTTGCTGCATCATTGGTCTTTGGCCCACCATTAGCCAGTTGGATTGGTTTAAATGGTATGTTTTGGGTCAGTGCTGGATTTGCCATCTTGGGGATCCTGGCAGTGTGTCTAGCGGTACCCAGTGTATCAACTCATGCTCCGAGGGGAGAAGTTTCAGCATCACTGCCTCAGTTTGTTAAAGCAGTTAAAAACCCGCAGCTGTTGCGTTTAGACTGGAGTATTTTTGCTCTGCACTTACTGCTGACAGCTGAATTTGTGCAGTTTCCTGGCCGTTTGGTCGAAGCGGGGCTTCCAGCATCTCATCAGTGGTATTTGTACTTACCCGTGTTGTTTGGCTCTTTTGTTCTCATGGTGCCGATGCTTATACTTGCCGCAAAACGCAACCAACATCGCGGCTATTTTCTGTTAGCTCTGGCTATCTTTTTGCTTTCTAACCTCATCTTGTTATTTGCGAGCAGTTTGCCCATGCTGATTGTCAGTGCACTGTTATTCTTCACTGGCTTTAACTATATGGAAGCGTCACTTCCGGCGATGATCTCCTCACTGGCTCCGGCCGGGCAAAAAGGGGGAGCGATGGGGGTGTATTCGACCTGCCAGTTTATTGGTGCGTTCGTCGGTGGCAGTTTAGCAGGGGTCGTCATGAGCCAGTTAGGGCGGCAGCCATTGGTGATTGCAGCGATTATTGTGCTAGTGATTTGGGCGCTGATCGCCTTAGGACTCAAAGTGCAAAGTGGGCTTAAAAACTATACCATTAGCTTTGAACAGAATCTTGATACCGATGCTTTGGCCAACCATTTAGGGCAGCTGGATGGCGTGCAAGAAGTGGTGGTGATCCCTGATGATAAAACCGCTTATCTGAAAGTCATCAATAAACAGTTCGATTTAGCTTATGCTCAGGCATTGGTGCATGAGTTTGGTCGTGCTGACCCATCATTTTAGGAGCGCTGATGCAAGGCTCCCGCGGCTTAGCGAGCAGCTAAGCCGCATTTGTCACAGAGATTGTCATAAAGGGTGTGGATCGTGGTTCTAACCTCCCTTATAATTCACTTCATAATAAAAGCAGTGTCGCCTGCCTGATTCAAGGCAGACTATCGCATCTTAGAAGGTTGCGAATCTATTGTTTTTAAACATCTTAAATGGTCTGAAATCGATTTAAAAAGAGGCATGTATGAGCAGCAGAGGTGTAAATAAAGTCATCCTAGTCGGTAATTTAGGACAGGACCCAGAAGTGCGTTACATGCCTAATGGTAACGCAGTGGCGAATATGACGTTAGCAACGTCAGAAAGTTGGAAAGATCAACAAGGGCAGCAACAAGAACGAACTGAATGGCATCGCGTCGTGATGTTTCGTCGTTTGGCTGAAATTGCGGGCGAGTATCTGCGCAAAGGCTCAAAAGTCTATATCGAAGGCAAATTGCAAACGCGCAAATGGCAGGATCAGCAAGGCCAAGATCGCTATACTACTGAAATTGTAGCGAATGAAATGCAAATGCTCGATAGTCGCGGTGCCGGTCAAGGGATGAGCCAAGGCCAAGGTGCACCAGCGCAAAGTAACTGGAACAATCAAAACCAAACGGGTGGAGGTTACCAGCCGAAACCTCAGCCGCAGGGCCAAGGTGGGTTTAATCAACAACCTCCACAAGGGGGTGGTTTTAATAACAACCCCAATCAATCGGCACAACGTCCGCAACCGGCGCCTCAACAAAGTCCTCAGCAACCGACTTATAATGAGCCACCTATGGATTTTGATGACGATATCCCGTTCTAGCAGTTGCAATAATCAAGACTGTTAAAACACCAATCATGACGAAACCCAGTAGAAATGCTGGGTTTTTTGTTTTTTACACTTTAAAAAAATATTAAATAGCAAAAAGTCGATTTTATACATTCTGAAAGTGTAATAAAAATCTAAATCGACCAATGTGAGAGTGGGGGTTGACAATATAGCATCCATTAATGCGAATTGTGGCAACAAACTACTGTTGACCAAATTTTAGAAATCCTACGGAGTGTAGTTATTGAGGTCTTATCTGTTACATATAACATTGCCAGATGTCAGTTGCCCTATTATATTTCAAAAATCAGGATTAGATTTAGGATTACTTATGAGTAATGTCACCCCTACAACGGACGCTGAACGTAAATGGCCAAAAACGAGAGGGCAGGTCTACTTGGCGACAGCTGATGGTTACAGAACTGACTTTTTAAAAATTGGTTTCACCAAGCACCATACATCTACACGTATGTCTCAGCTAAATAATAGTTCAGGTCAAGGAGCTAAAGGTTACAGAATTTTGGCTCGATTCTACGTAAAGCATCCCCGCGATTTGGAACAAAAGCTACACAAGTATTTTGCTGACGACCGGCAAGATACCAGTCGCGAATGGTTTAACAATATGTCTGTTGAGCAGTTCTACGAAGTTATTACAAAGTTTGCTTGTGTCCGTGACTTAAAATTATTGAGAAAACGGCTAGACTGTTCGCCTTATCCAGGTGAAAAAAATATATTCCTGTTATTGATCTAGGGATCGAAAACTTTAATCATAAGAGAACAAGACAATATAACTTAAAATACAGATGAGATATGCCTAATGTCGTGCTGTTCTAATTAATGGATTTTAACGCCACTGAGAAGGAGTAGCGGGAAAATGTAGGATTTCCAAGTTCTGAATACAATACAGAAGAGACTACTAGTTAGAATCATTTTTAGGTAGGTTTTCAGATGTTGGAATTATCGGAATCCAACTTTTATGAACTTTTAATGTTAAATCTGTAACGTTTTTAACTAAAATGTTATCGGCACTTTCGGTATTGGAATAATCGTCTATTTTAAAGGTGTAACGGACTAAGTGGCTTTCCAATTCTCGTTCTGCTGTTCGGTATAGAGACCATAACTCATTCGGTTTTCTTAATTGCATCCATGCAGTGCAAAATGCAGCTAAAACAGATAAAAACGAAGGAATTACTTTTCCTGTCCACATCTCTCCCCCGAGAGAGACAAATAAAGGGGCTAACAAAGTACCAATCATTATTAGGCGAAAGCACCAAAGAGACTCATTTTTATTGTGAGATGCCTTATTTTTAAAATGGGATATTTGTTTTTGGCAGTATTCGGCAGGGCTATATTCTGAATCTATCATAAAATGACCTCTAATTTTTTAAAATATTCTTAATTTCTAATAGATCTTTATTGTAAGGATAAGACAAAAGTAGTTGTTCTACTAATCCTAGTAATCCAGACTTCAGTTTACCCTCTTCAGCCTTTGTTGCAGCATCGAGCCAGTTTTCGTTAGGGTAATTTGAATGTTTTAATTCCCCTATTTTCCCACCAGCTCTAATCCATATTTCTTCTAGTTCGTTACAAGCTAAAGTGCTTCCTATTGTTGCCACTACCAGAACTAGTTCTGAAGGAGCTAGGTGGAGCGTTACATTTGAAACGCACTTCACTCTAAATTGTTTTAAAATATCTAAAAATTCAACAAATTCAAGTATGGCGGGGATATATTTTTGTTCATAGCTCAAAGAAGTATCAAAGCATTTTGAGTAAATATGTTCAGCTACCGTTATCCAATGATGTTGATATATCATCTCTCCTAAAGACTTTGAAAAAATTGTCCACTGAGACATTGGTAACTTATCAACCCATTTGATTATCATATTTTCTGTGAAATGTCTTGGCCATGAAAGGACACGTAGTAATAAGGTCCCTTCTATATTGGACTTACCATTTATTTTTTCGATAATTTTGTCAGCGAGGACTGTTTCTTGTTGATTATCTATCCCAGTCTCTGTATGACTAATGATATAAGCATCTGCGACTTCTCTGGCAAGACATTCTCTTTCTTTTCTGGGGATTAATGCCCAAATTGAACATCTTTTTGGGTGATGTAACACAGCATGTGCAATTCCTTTAGCTATATAATTCACCACATCTGAAACATTTGATAACATCAGCTCATCTAAGTAAGCACGGGCATAAATCTCTTTATCTATACCCAAAGGCCATGGGGCGCCGCCTGCTTTTATATGAGCAAGCCAAAGTTTCATTACCGCTGAAGTATTGATATCTAAATTGAGAAATATGTCAGGACTATTTTTTGTTCGGCTGGCGGTCTCTTCGAAGGTTACATTTTGAGATCCAGTTAATATTTCGTTCACTAAACTCTCGATGGGTAAATGTTGAATAAGATAGCCATGACCACGTGAATTTCTTCCAAAAACTTTATTTAACTCGACGAGCGGATCTTCAATGGAATTATCATTCAATAAACACCACGCAAATAATTTGCTCCACTTCATTTCTATGGCAAATGATTGAATATTCTTTATATTATTTGCCGTTAACTCATTTTTACTTGCAGAGTCGACTAAATACTTCTCTGTGCTTTCATCCGAAGGAATCAAACTAAGTAGAACTAAAGAGTTATCTTGACCAAGCCACGATAGTAAACGTCTCTGAGCACTCATGGTGGCTTCTTGGATGGTTTTTTTTAACTCTTCTTGGATGCAATTTTTCCACCAAGTTTGAACTTCTTCATCGGAAGTTCGCTTAAAGAAAGGTTGCATATTTTCAGGAGGCAGTGTTTTGAAAAGTTTACCGCAGGTTTTACTCAAAGGGAGCTCAAGGAGCGTGGTGGACGGCAATGAGTTGCCATCTAGATTAGCTAGTCCCAATATGCGATCTTTGTGAGTCTCATCGATATTAGTAGAGATAAATTTCAGAGCATCACACTTTAGGTTTGTCGCATCGTTTTTCTCAGGGTAGAGTGCAACTAATGTTCTTAATAAGGTTAAAGCGCGTTCTACAGTTGGTTGCTGTGTGAACATATCAAGTCTATCAGCACATCTTGCGATCATAGACATGATTTTAAGTTGTGCCCTTTTTGGGGGATATTCACTTAATATTTTTTCTATTGTATAATCATTACCGTTTGCTAAATAAAGTACTCCTCTATCTACTGTATCGATTATATCTGTAACAACATCTACATTTTCAGTTTTCCACTGATTAATGTGTGATTGAGGAACACAGTAAAAGGTGCAGCTCCGCTGTCTGTTCGTTCCTTGTGGTGGATTAATCCCATACCTAGTGGAAAAAGAGCCTTTTGCCGAAGGCCATAGATGTTTCCAAAGTAAACCAACTAATAACGGATATCCTAAGTTACTTTCTTGTAAAGCTATTAATTGATGCTCATCACTTGAAATAAGAGCTTTTGAAGTTGCAAGTAGTAGACTGCATTCAGTCTCTTTAGCAATGAAGGTCCTGTCGGAAATATCTTCGATAAAGGGCAATAAGTCATTTACTTTATGGACATCGCAACGCTTCCATAACATGACTTTACTTCGAACCATACCCTTTCGTTTTGCGCTGTTATCAGGAGTTACCCACCACATTCCCCACCAATCATCAATCGGCCCACAACCAAATGCGGGCCACCAAATATCTTGGGGTGATAAAAGGCCGGGAGGTTTATCTGTTAATCCTAATAATGACCTTGGTGGTTGTTCATTAGGATTGTCCCAAAACAAAAGGTCGTGAGCGGAATTTCTGGCTCCGTAAATAGCTTGAAAAGGTTTAATCATCGTAGTTTTTTAATAACCATGCCAATGGTTTTGTCAAATCACCGTCGTTTGATTTTCCATCTGGAGTGCAGACCCAACCATGATATTCTGGTCCTTCATCGATGAAGTCATCATCATTAGTTGAACTTCCAAGAGATTTCCCTAGGGATGAAAGTCCCCATATGGATATTGCACTTTCATGCCAAGTAGAGCTTAAGTACGACTCGAATAAAGGTAATTTTGCTTTTAGCACTTCTAGTGGGGGTTGATCAGTAGTAGTAAGCTCGTCATAGCACGATAGCAGTATGGCTAATCGTGGAGTGGTTAAGGAACTTATTGAATCGAGGCCCGCAACATGCTTTAAAATCTGAAATGTTTCAATCCAATAAGCATTCGCATCCCAGTTGACTGCTCGTTGACAACTTGAACTTTTAGCCACTCCCACACCTGTTTTGAGTTTATCTATTGCATCAGAGTAAACCGTTTCACTAGAGAGCCTTATTAACACGAACCATCCATCAGCATTGAGCAATTTATTCCGCCAATTCTCTGGTACTTCTCTGTTTTTGAAAACTTCTTTTAATTGTTCTCCTCCATAGTCAGGCCAGTTAAGTTGTAACTCTTGCCCTTGGTCATCAACCAGATTTAGCGTTATCTCTGACCATGTTTCGCTAGGAGTATGTTCAGCTGAATTACCATTCTCCAATTGCCCTAATACCTCTCCTAAGGCGCTCAAATTCGGCGGGGTGGTTTGGTTAGAGTTGAGCTTTAACATACCTGGTTTTCTTTGTAGACGACCATAGAGTTGTCCTGCATAATGAGTTTTCCCGCTGTTCGGACCTCCTAATAATAAAACTACAGGCTTTCTCATACTCGTCCCCTAAACGCATAAAATGGAGAATGGATACATACTGGTTCCTTAATTTGGTCGGCCAATGGAGAGAGCCATACTTCGTGAATAACAGATGATAATGCTTGAACTAAAGATTCATTATTCTCAACAGATACGGACAGCTCATGCGAATTATTTACTTTTTCGCTCAAGGTCTTTCTTATATTACTTACGATTGTTTTGTTCGGCTTCTGGTCGCTTTTCGCCCAAAACAGAAAGACAGGCTTGTCCCCAATGTGGTCACTAAGTCTTTCGATAAGCTGCCTCAGCTCATTTCTTGCCTGCCCCCGTTCACTACCACTCAATTTCTCTGAATCTGCAAAAATGATAAAAGCATCAGAGTTTTTTACCACCCATTGAGCACCTTCGGCTTCTTGGTTATTCTCATTCAATGACCAACTGGAGAACCATTCTCCAGGAGCATCTGTAAGCAGTACATCACGATGCTGACTGTTTGTAATATCTTTCAGAGCTAAATGAAGTATACCTGGCACTCTATCTAAACTTCGTGGGGTATGGGGAGGGAAAGAACTCAAATGATTTATATCATCAAAACGAACCCAAGATGCCAAAGATTCCCATGCTCCAAGAGTTTGTGATCCACAGAACGCTTTGTTATCAATAGAACTTCCTGCCAGGAGTTTAAGATAACTGCCAACTAAAAAGGTTGTCTTTCCTGAGTTCTCCGCACCGAGAATCCCGATCAAAATCGAACGGCCACGAGGAGTAAGTTTGATAAAGTCGTTAATGCCTAATGCACTACCTGACCAAGGGATTTTATATGCGACAGCTTCTTCATTAGCGCCGGAATTAGTTTTCGAAGGATTCTTCGGATCTGATATCCAGTTACAGCACTTTTTATGATCAGGTTCTCCCAAGGCACATGACTCACCATCAGCAGCATAACAGTTAGGGTTTGAACATGAACCAACCATTACTCCTCCTCAATAAGCCGTATTGCTTGTTCTTGCCGAAACACAGCTCTTGATAGTACAGGAACACTGATTTTGAAGTCAGAAGCGATATTTGCTCTTTTCAGTAATTCTTCTAAATCGCTTGGCTGTTCCTTCAAAACCAAGGCTACTAGGTCTCTCAGTGTAAGCATACCTTCTAAGGGAGCCGCAGAAATAGAATCGATAAATTCTTTTGGAAATATATCCTTTTTACTACTTAATAAAGCTAATAAGTCACACAAAACGATTTGGTCTTCGAATGAGGCTTTTTCCAATTTACATACTGACTCTGAAAGCATATAGCTCACACTGGCTGGAGTTGGAATCGCAAGTCCCTCAGACAGTAAATCCCATGGCATAGCTATAATTGCGAGTGGTAGCTCTAGTTCCCGATAACTTTGTTGAAATGATATGGAGTACAATGCTTCGCTCCACCAAAGTACATTGAGTCTGGTTATTTCAGCTTGTTGTTCAGATAAATTTGCCTTAGAAATTCTTTGTATAAATTTTCTGTGTTCGTTTAAGCTCTTTTCAATTTGTTTTGAGAAGTTTTGACTTTGATTATCCAAAACGGACGACAATTGCAGAGATAAGTTATCTAACTCATCACCAATTGCGTTAGTCATCCTTTCTGCAAAATCGCCTGCCCAGGCAGCAGCGGTAGCAGCATTTTGAGAAGGCCAATTGTTATTTGGATTTCCGCCATTTTTATTAGAGCCATCAGAATGAATATGGGAGTTACCAGCAGCATCTCCCATTTTGGGGCGTAACTTTTGCCGATTGACTTTTTCGATGTTAGACGAAACAGGCGTCCAAGATAGTTTGTCGACAGCTTGCCTTGGGGCTTTCGGGACGTCTCCCGCTGAAGTTGCCCATCGCTCGGTTTTTTCAGCAAAGTTTTTTAGTAGATTACGAACTACTGATTCTTCTTTAGATAGTCGCATTAAACAAACTGAGTCTGCGGCAGTAAGCCACAAAACGGAAGCATGTTTATCACTTTTTTCTGCTGCTTGTCTGCATGCTTCAAGCAAAATGGCTCTAAATAAATTGATTGGAGGAGAAGGGTACGCGGAACTCATTGTTTTCCACTCAGCTACCAACGCATTTTGTGCCTCCTCAATAGCGGGATCGCTAGAGTTAACATCTGGATTGATACCAGCGAGCAGTGCTGGGATGAGTTTTTTTGGAGTTTCCGTTAGCTCCGTTGCAATTTTTTGAGCTGCAACTTCTATTTTTCCAAACCTAGTTTCGTCACCATCTATATTTTCTATCAAACCAGCTGCTAATAAATGTGTAAGTATCTCTGTCACTGTACCTCTCCCTGTTCCTCTTTTGTTAAGCTGAATGTTGATTAAGGAAGTATAAAATAACGTCGTTATTTGGTAATTCCGATGCTACTTGTGCGAGAAGTTTAGCGGGTGTAACAATGGCGCCCTGAGTAGCTTTTTGCCAAATTTTCTGCCATAAATCACGAGGACGGGGTACGTTTTCAATGTCATACGATTTTCCTCCAGCCCTTTGCCATAAGGCTCTCGCATCTCGCGGATCTGGGTATTCTTCGGCTAGAACATCGATTAGTTGGTCTATTGTAATCAGCTTTATATCAATTTCTGTCATATGGTGTTGGTTAACAACTGAAATCGCTTCTGGAAGTAAATCAATATTATCTCTGAAAAATTTAATCAGACATTGAGCTGAGGCATGAGCAGCAAATTTTCTATACCTATCATCTTTGTATTTATCACCAAAATCCGACACAGCCTTGGCTATGATTACAGGAACTTGGTTGATTTCTCCAAAGGCAGCTACAGCACTAGCTTCCATATCAACACCTAGCACTTTTCTCATATTTGAAGATAGACGAGAGAATAACCCCTCGTCTTCTACAACTTTAGCTCCTGTAGCAATGGGAGCTACATGGATAGCAAAATCAGGCGGTTTTGGTAGTTCGGATGGATATTTTATAGATAGTTTTTGTGCTTGTGATCTACCAAGTGGTGTTAGATTTAATTCATCATCAACCCAAGATTTTTTTATTAGCCGTTCTAAGGTTTGTTGCCAGTCAGGGCATCTTTTACTGAACTCAGGGTGATGAGCAGGCAATTCAGCGTTAAGAAGCCTTATTAGAACCCAATCCTCTTGGCTTTCTAGTGGCAACGCTGGGCGAGTAACACTCCAGTGATTTAAATGGATGGAAAAATGTTGCATTCTTTGTACCCAGAGATCGGTTGGGCGATATTGCAGTGCATCTCCTTGAAACTTTTCGTGCCCATCTTCAACCACTAACTTTCCTGCATCATATGACCAAAGCCTGTCTGCGAAAATCACATCCCCTAAGCTTACTTTATCTCTTCGCCCTCCACATATTCCGCTCATTGCTATACAGCGTACATTATTTGAGTTTATTAAAGTGCTCGCTATTGATATCGCTTGCTCTCGGCCCATGTGAGAAGCCCAAGTCGTTTGAATGATTAGAGGCCGTCCAGAGGAGGTCTGGAAAGTTGCCTCGGAAATAATTTGGCCCTTATTACTTGTCAATTGTATCCAGCCGTCAGATATCATCCCTTCATTTACATTTAGAACCTGATCATATTCATCTTTTAAAGCACATATTATTAGTACATCGATAGATTTGGCCATTGATGTTTGTAGTGGGGGCATTTATTAGCAGTCCTTTTCTTCATTAAAGCGAATGATAGTTTATCACTTATGTGTACAAGCCATTATCCATCGATTAGGCTTGGAGTCGTCTTTCTGCGAGAATCGAATTAGCTCCCCAATTTATCTTTCAGATTAGGTCATGTTAGCAAAATGAAGTAAGTCACATCGTGAACTGAACTCACAAAATGCTTGAGCCATATGTGTTATCTGAGATGCTGTTGAATCGATCTAATCCCTAACTTTGAATTGTCCATTTCGGAGATTTTCGGATGTATTCCCCCCAGAGTCGGAGTAATATTTTGTTGGTGAAGTCTATGCTCCCAAGAATCTACAGCAGCCTAGTAGATGTATTAATACTATTATAGTGGCAGCCTTCTGTAGTTTTGACTACAACTTTAGTTTTTTCTATTGGCTGCATTGGTCAACAGTTCTTGCCATAACGAGACTCCGTCTTCAGTTGATCCATTTGCACCGCAAATCTACGGTTTGATAATTGGGAGTATTACTTCATAAAACCTTCTCTCTCCTTGTCTTGTTACTAGCTTAGAGAAGAATGTCATTACAATGAGCAAATTGGGGGAAAGCTTCCCCAATGTTTGAAATACCAGCTTTGAGTATGTGATTTTTAAGTCAATCTGATCCGAAATAGCGCTCTTTACGGCCACTGTCGAACAGCATTACGTCTAGGCCATTTTTAACTGCAAATTGCCTTACAATAGTGTCAGTATGCTGTACATCTTTTTTGTATCGACAGCAGGAAGTTATCAAATGCAGGGCGGGTTTTATTACTGCCCGTAGGTCATTTAATCCATTATCAACAGAGTCCTGATATGCGTCGATTTGAACGGCTTCTCGAGCTTTGAAGTACCCTTGAGCGAACTTCGTTAATAGCAAGTTCATTCTATCAAAGTTCATGAGAATGTGGAGCATTTTAAGGCTTTAGGTCTGAGTTCTGAGGGGGCTAAGGCTATTGAACTCTTGGATGTAGATTCCTCTAGCATTTCTATGTTCAAAGCAGTTCCTTTATAGCTATGTATGACATAAAGCGGGAGCAGAGCTTTGGATCTTGATTGTGATGCGAAAATGTCAAAAAAAATCATGGATGGCTTCGCCACCAAGTCTAAGATTACACTCTCTTGTTAACTATAAAATTTGCTGTCATCACTGAAGTGACGCTAGCCTTTTTATTTTAAATAAAATCAAAAGGTTATATAATTGTGTTTACTCATTTATTCACTAGCGAGTTTAAATTTCTTTTGGGTACTACTGCTTCTAGCCGTTGCAATAATCAAGACTGTTAAAACACTAATTATGACGAAACCCAGTAGAAATGCTGGTTTTTTTGTTTTTTACACTTTAAAAAAATATTAAATAGAAAAAAGTCGATTTCATACATCTTAGGACTGTAATAAAAAATCTAAATATTAGAGAGTTGATTATTTAATATGCTAGTTTATTCGCTTGGTGTTTTTCATTCACCATATCCTTATTGAATAGTTAAATAAAGTAGCTACTGAATATTTTTGATTTCGTTATGGCCACTATTATTAAATATTAATAATTAAGAATCGATCTGGATTTTTATAAAAACATTTAATTTATCTTTTGATGATAAATAATATGATGAGATCATATCAAAACTATAGTTTTAATAGTTTGACGAGTTTTGAGGCCATTGATAATGGAAAACTTTATACTTTTTTTACGGGATATAAAGATTTCTTTATAGTATTTTAACGTCCCTGTTCAGTATGGTAGAGCGCACATTAATTCTTTATTTGGATATCAGAAATGATTTGGCTTAGTGGCATTCTGGCTGTATTTCTCTTGGTTTATTTGGTGGTTAGCCTTATTTATCCGGAGAAAAACGTATGAACTGGCCTCTGCTGGTCTATCCAGCTATATTCTTATTACTTGTGCTTTTGCCAGCCCCAGTGATAGGGCGATATATCTATTGGCTAATGGAACACCCCTCCTTCAAAGGTGAATCTGTTTTATTGAAGCTGTGTGGTATTAGAGAGCACTCAGATAAAACCTGGCGAAGCTATCTCATCTCCTTGTTGCTGCTGAACTTGATTGGCTGTGTAGTGTTACTTGTAATGCTAATGTGCCAAAAGTTTTTGCCTTTTAACCCAAGTCATATACCTGGAATGTCGTTTCCGATGGCATTGAATACGGCTATTAGTTTTGTCACTAATACAAATTGGCAGTCATATAATGGAGCGACAGCTCTTTCTGCATTCAGTCAAATGGTTGGGTTAACTGTTCAAAATTTCCTCTCTGCAGCTTCAGGCATTGCTGTCGCAATCGTTTTATTCCGTTCATTAAAACGGCGAACGCAAGGCTGTGAGACAACATTAGGTCTGTTTGGGCAGGATTTAATCCGAATTTGTTTTGGCCTACTACTGCCGTTGTCATTCATCCTTGCACTTATTTTGGTTAGCCAAGGTGTTCCTCAGACATTTCATAGTCTGATCCAAATTCATTCCATAGATTCATCTTCTATTCAGCACCTCACTTTAGGTCCGGTGGCTTCCCAAGAGGCGATCAAACAAATTGGCACGAATGGAGGCGGCTATTACGGCGCAAACTCGGCGTATCCTCTTGAAAACCCGACAGCCTTTACTAATTGGTTGGAAATGATTTCTATTTTGCTCATTCCTGCCGCCTTAGTGTGCACTTATGGAGAGTATATAGGCAATCGGAAGCACAGTTTTACTATCTTAGTCTCGATGAGTGTATTGCTGGTTCTGGGGTTGGGAGTATCGCTATGGCAACAGACTGCAAATGACCCTGCATTGCTTCACTTAAGTTCTTCATCGGGGCTTTGGGAAGGCATTGAAAGCCGGTTTGGCGTTGTGTTATCGACCATCTGGGGAACAGCGACCAGTGCTGCCTCGAATGGTTCTGTAAATGCAATGTTGGATAGTTTTTCTCCTTTTGCCGGGATGGTTGCTCTGATGAATATCCTAAGTGGAGAGGTTATTTTTGGCGGTGTTGGCTCGGGGATCTATGGGATGCTGTTATTTGTGATTCTAACCGTATTTCTATGTGGACTGATGGTGGGCCATACCCCTACATATCTGGGAAAACCTTTGTCACTTGATGTCATGAAGTGGGTGATATTAACGATGTTAATTATGCCTGTAGGAGTGCTGTTGCTAGGGGGACTGAGTATTTGTTTACCTGATATTAGTCAGGTTATAGGAGTTTCAGGGCCGCATGGATTAACTCGCTTGTTATATGCATATGCCTCAACGAGCGGTAATAATGGCTCTGCATTTGGAGGATTCAATGCCGCGAACTCTTTACAAGAATATCTCTTATCTGTAGCCATGATATTAGGGCGCTACGGCATGATGATCCCGGTGCTAATTATCGCTGGCCATTTTGTCAACGCGAAACATATTGCAGTCGGTGCCGGAGAGTTCCCTATTCATGGACCTCTTTTTAGCTTCTTATTAATGAGTTGTATTGTTTTAATCGGAATGCTGGCTTTCCTACCGGTTCTGATTCTGGGGCCAATTGCCGAATTTCTGCAAGGAGTAATGTAACATGAACTCAACCATTTATATCGATTCCACCCTAGAAGCTATTAAACGGTTTAATCCAAAGTGTTTGATCCGCTCACCTATTCTATTTTCCATTTGGGTCGCTGCTGTATTGAGTTCTCTTCAATCGATTGTTGGTTCGCAGTTAGTTGGGGCCTCGATTAGCTGGCAATTAACTGGATGGCTCTGGTTGACACTTTTTTTTGCAAATATTGCTGAAACCTTAGCGGAGGGGCGGGGAAAGGCTCGAGCTGATAGCCTTAAATCAGGTCATGAGGGGTTAACTGCGTGCCGGGTGCAAAATATTGCAGACCGTTGCGGTGAAATGTGCGCGGCTAGCGCATTGAGAGCAGGCGATATAGTGCTTGTTAAGGCTGGAGAAACAATCCCGGCTGATGGAGAGGTTATTCAGGGTATTGCATCAGTAAATGAAGCGGCTATTACAGGGGAATCTGCTCCCGTGATTCGCGAGTCCGGTACAGACCGCAGTGGCGTAACTGGAGGGACAACTGTCATGTCAGATGAGGTGTATGTCAAGATCACTCAGGACCCCGGGGCCGGAACCTTAAATCGAATGATTGGTTTAGTTGAAGGTGCACGTCGCCAAAAAACTCCTAATGAATTAGCGCTAAATACACTGCTCGTTGGGCTAACACTGATTTTTTTGCTGGTTGTGATGAGTTTGCCGTTATTCCTTAGCTATAGTCATGCTCACGTGCCAACTATTTATTTGACAGCCTTGTTTATTACGTTAATTCCAACAACCATCGGTGGATTATTGTCTGCGATTGGCATTGCTGGAATGGATAGATTGATTCGACTCAATGTGGTTGCAAAGTCAGGAAGAGCGGTCGAGGCAGCTGGTGACATACAAACATTGTTATTAGATAAAACCGGAACGATTACATATGGTAATCGTATTGCTGAACGACTGATTAGTGCTCCTGGAGTCGACCGAACACTATTGGCTAAGGCCGCTATATTAGCTTCTCTTGGGGATAATACCCCGGAGGGCAAATCATTATTGAAATTGGCAAAAACCTATGGCGCGGTTGAACAACGCCAACCCGATGATGAAGTTATAGAGTTTAGCGCGCAAACTCGATTGAGTGGTCTTAATCGAGCTCTTATTCAATATCGCAAAGGCGCTGTTGATGCGATCTTGGCTCATGCCAAACTTAAAAAGGAAGATTTACCTCAAATTCTTACTGAATCTGTTGAGCAAATATCGAAACAAGGGGGAACACCATTACTGATTAGTCAGCAGGAGCAGATTCTCGGTGTTGTTCACTTAAAAGATGTCATCAAAGAAGGGATTCGTGAGCGCTTTGAAGCGATGCGCAAATTGGGGATCCGAACCGTGATGGTGACAGGAGATAACCCACTGACTGCGGCTGCGATTGCTGCTGAGGCTGGGGTAGATGATTTTGTCGCAGAAGCAACTCCCGAGAAGAAACTTGAGTATATTCGAGCAGAACAGGCAAAAGGCAACTTAGTTGCTATGTGTGGTGATGGGGCCAACGATGCGCCTGCATTGGCCCAGGCAGATGTCGGAATGGCTATGAATGAAGGGACTCAAGCTGCGAAGGAAGCAGGTAATCTCATTGATCTTGATTCAAATCCAACTAAGCTGCTGGATGTCGTTAAAGTGGGCAAACAACTACTGATTACGCGAGGCTCCCTTACGACATTTTCCATTGCCAATGATGTGGCTAAATATTTCGCTATTCTTCCCGCATTATTTGTCACGGCATATCCGCAGCTCAGTATTTTGAATGTTATGCACTTGAGTAGTCCTGAGAGCGCTATCTTATCAGCCATTATTTTCAATGCCTTAATCATTATTGGATTGATTCCGCTGGCCCTAAAAGGGGTCAATATCAATCATTCTGTGACTGGTTTATTACGTCGAAACCTATTGGTATTTGGCGGGGGCGGGCTGATAGTTCCTTTTATTGGGATCAAACTGATTGATTTGGTGATCCACGCAGCAGGTTTGGCTTGAGGAGAATACTTATGTTGTCATCTTTTCGAACATTTATTTTATTAACCATCATTCTTGGTGGCGGCTATCCGCTCTTGGTGACATGCTTTGCGCAATCTTTTTGGCCAAATCAGGCGAATGGCAGCCTGGTTAAAAATCGGCAGGGGCAAGTGATTGCGTCTTTATTGATTGGTCAATCGTTTCAATCACCATTTTACTTGCATGGTCGCCCTTCGTTTAGCAATTATGATCCCAATGCCGCGGGCCATTCTAATTGGCCGCTCATGCTGCCTCAACGCCGGACCTTAGCAAGTTCGATAATCGCAAGTTCATCGGTCAAGAAACAGCCCCCAGCTATGCTCACTTATTCAGGTTCAGGCGTCGATCCCGATATTCCCATTCCTGCAGCTGTCATGCAGTTTCCTCGCATCTCGAAAAGTTGCGATATTTCGCAAGCAACCCTGAAACAGATATTGTCTCATCAGCGTAAATCTGGCTTATTAGGTCCTGAAATAGTCAATGTAGTGTCGTTTAACTTAGCCTTAAAGCCAGTGTGCCATGCAGAATCAAAATCGAGCTGATGCTCTATTGAAAAAGTTGGAGTTAGAACAAAATCAGGCTTCCTCAAGGGGACGCCTGAAAATTTTTCTTGGGGCCGCAGCGGGCGTCGGCAAAACCTATGCAATGCTACATGAAGCGCATCAACTTTTTCTGCAAGGGACTGATGTTCTTATAGGAATTGTCGAAACTCATGGGCGTTCTGAAACGCAAAAAATGGCAAATTTACTGCCTATGCAAGCGTGCCAACTGATTTACTATAAAGGACAACGCTATAACGAACTAGATTTAGATAGTATTTTACAACGAAAACCAGCCTTAATTCTTGTTGATGAGTTTGCACATACAAATGTTCCAGGGAGTCGTCATGAGAAACGCTTTCAGGATGTAAAAGAGCTATTGGATGCAGGGATTGATGTTTATACCACGCTTAATGTTCAGCACTTAGGAAGCCTGAATGATCTTGTTTATCAACTAACTCATGTTCGAGTTCAAGAAATTGTACCTGATGAATTAGTTTTGAACGCTGATACGATCTTACTCGTTGATCTTCCCCCACAGCAACTCATTCAAAGGTTAAGAGAGGGGAAAATCTATTTACCTGTTCAAGCTCAAGCTGCCCTGCAAGCTTTTTTTTCGGCCAGTAATCTAACGGCTCTTCGGGAACTTGCAATTCAAACTGTGGCGAGTCACGTACAGGGAGAAATGAATCTTTATCAGGCAACTCAAGGTAAAGCATACGTTGCCCTGCAAGATAAGGTGATGGTGTGTATTGATGGGCAATCTGCAAGTAGGCAACTAATTCGAATAGCACAACGTGTGGCATTACGTCAGCAAATCCCTTGGATTGTATTGTATGTCAGCACGGGTGAGCATTTATCTGAGTTCATAGAGGAGACATTAGCCTTTGCAACGGATTTAGGGGCGCGGGTCATTACGGTGATAGACCCCCATATTGGAGAAACGATTGTAAGACTGGCTCGTCAACAATCTGTGTCTCAGGTCATTATTGGCAGAACAAAGAGACGCCATTTTCTCCGAATCTCTTTGATTGGTTATTTACAGCGGCATCTGGGGGATATAGAACTGACGCTATCCAGAGTGAATTCCCGCTCAGAAGAAAAGAAACGCAAGAATACTTTGGGTATTTGGCAGTTCGATAAAGTGGCCAGTCAATTAGGCATATGCTTGTTTGGTATTGTTTTAACCACTGGGGTTGGACTTATCATATCGCCATGGTTGCCAGCCAGTGCAACACTATTACTTTTTATATTAACGGTTTTGTTATGCGCGTTAATAACCCGTCCTGCTATGGCAACATTGTCAGCAGTATTATCGTTCATTGCTTGCAACTTCTTTTTTACACAACCAATGTACACGTTTAAAGTGAGCGATAACGGTGACTTATTGAGCTTATTTGTTTTATTAGTCGTTGGCTTGGTTGTCGGGAGGCTAGCGGCTCATCACCAACAACAGTTAAGAGCATTGCGTAAATCGCAACATATCACTCAAATGTTGTTGAATTTAAGCCAGACATTAAGTGCATCCAATAACCTACAGGACATAGCACAACATGTTCAGAGGATTATTGGACAAGCATTGGATTGTCATGTAGTGATATTTGATTCGCAGCAGCAAACACCGCTCATAGAAGCGTCCGTTGAAATAGGGATCACTGAACAGGCCGCCATTCATTGGAGTTTGAAACATCAACAATTAGCTGGGTGTTTCACGGATACTCTGAATGGCTCTCGGTTTCAATTTCACCCATTAAATAAAACACTTGTGATCGGATTAGCGCTCACAACACCACTGTCATTCACTATCCAACATCAACTCAACAGTATGCTGTCAGATGTCCGCGCAGCCATTGACCGGGTGACATTAACCGATCAACTACAAAAAATAAGTTTTGAAGCGGAGACAAACCGCATCCGAGCTGCGATTCTCTCTTCCGTCTCCCATGACTTAAAAACACCGCTGTCAGCGATTATCGGTTCAGCAACTACTTTCTTAAACTATCAGTTTCAGCTGGAGTCCGCGGAACAAAAGGAACTGATTCAAGGTATTCATCAAGAGGCTCAGCGCTTAACCCGCTATATTCAAAATTTATTAGATATGATCCGGCTGGGGGAAAATGATTTTCAGTTAAAGAGAGACGTTTTTTCAATCGAAACAGCTTGTCAAAATGTCATGAAGCGATTGCACTCTCAAATTGAGGGGCGCTCAGTCCAACTTACCTTAGATACGAAAGTTAAATTACTTTTTGCCAATCAGCAGTTTATTGAACAGGTGCTCACTAACCTTCTGGATAATGCGATCCGTTATTCCCCATCTGATCAGCCGATTCTTATCCAAACACTATACTCGCCACCAGATTTTATTATTGACGTGATCGACCAGGGGACTGGGCTGTCAGATTTAGAACGAACACGTATTTTTGAGTTATTCTATACCCATCCAGTGGGTGATAGTGGCAATAGAGGAACAGGACTAGGGTTAGCTATTTCAAGAGCCATGATTGAAGCTCATGGCGGCAAGATATGGAGCTTTCCAGGACAATATGGCAATGGCAACTATATGCGAATTTCGCTACCTTTAGACCAAAACACACAGGAATCTGCCTGATGGCTATAATCATGATTGTTGACGATGAATTAGCAATTCGTCGGTTTTTACGAATAAGCTTACAATCTGAGGGACATAAGGTAATCGAAGCGTCCTCTTTAGCTCAGGCTCGGGAGCAATTAGATTCACATACGCCTGATGTTATTGTTCTCGACCTTGGTTTACCCGATGGTGATGGGAGCGATCTTCTCTTGGAAATTCGCCAATTATATACATGGCCTGTGATTGTACTATCAGTTCGGGAAAATGAATCTGAAAAGGTCCGCCTTTTAGATGCTGGGGCAAATGACTATTTAACAAAACCGTTTGGAATACAAGAATTTATTGCTAGAATTAATGTGTTATTGCGAAATTCGGTGGCATCGGTGGCCGTGCAACCCATGCTGCATTTTTTGAATAATCAGTTAGTATTAGATCCATCAACACATCAATTAACACTCAATAATCAGCAAATTTCACTTTCAAAAAAAGAGTATGCTTTTTTATATGAATTGCTGAAACATCCGGGTAAGGTGATTATTCAATCCCAACTACTTCGTCAAATTTGGGGACCAACGCATATTGATGATAACCACTATTTGCGCATTGTTGTTGCGAATGTTCGTAGAAAACTAGGAGATGATGCGCAACATCCTAAATTGATAGAAACGTTACCTGGCATTGGATATCGATTTATTGTCCCTGAATAATCAGATAAGAATATTTCCCCTGTGACCTTAAATTTCATTATAGGTGAAGATTGTAGTGATATGATGGATTCTTCCGTACCTAAACTTCGTCACGCGTGTGCCAGGCTTTGTGCTCAAAAGCAATATAGAGTCCCATCTTAGATATTAAAATTGTTGGTATCGTTTAGCGAAAAACGCTTTCCAAGTATGTGTATGTCTGGCTGACCATTCAATATCAAACAATCCAATCGAAGCTTAGCGGCTGAATATAGCGTTGATTTTCCTGTCGGTCGAATAATAGCAAGAAATCATAATAGGTATGATAGAGGCCGACCATGTATAAGTAAACGTTACCGCCGTTTACTGAGTAATTCCGGGATACGAGCCAGCATAGGAAATGTGGGGCGTTGTTGCCCAAATCAGATTGAACCATTTTAACTCTGAGCGATCAGATCTGTAGGCCAGACAATTTGGTTCATCATATGGGTAAAGCCAGGCGCAAAATCACCAACTGGAAGCAATACAATGCAGCACTCAGGCAACGTGGTTCATTAACGTTCTGGATGGATGAGCAGGCTATCAAAAACGGGTACAACACTACGCCTACGGGACGACGCGGACGCAGCCAAACGTACAGTGATACCGCAATCTCTACTGCGCTAATGATTAAAGGCATATTCAAGTGACCGTTGCGTGCCCTTGAAGGTTTTATCAACTCACTGTTTCGCTTACTCCAAGTCGATTTAAAGTCACCTGACTACAGCTGCATTAGCAAGCGAGCGAAAACAGTAGAGGTCAACGACCGCCTCCCAACGGCAACGTTGCACATTGAGTGATTGACGCCCCAGGCCTCAAGGTATTCGGAGAAGGTGAATGGAAAGTGCGTAAACACGGTGCCGAGAAACGCCGTGTTTGGCGTAAGCTTCACCTAGCGGTAGATGCGGCAACTCACCCAATAGTGGGTGCAGAGGCCTCAATGGACTGGGTGCATGATAGCGAGGTTTTACCGACGCTTTTGCGCCCTCTTAGAAGAAAGATAGCCACTGCTAGCGCAGATGGCGCTTACGATACCCGCCAGAGTTATAAGGAAGTCCAGCGCAAGCGGGCGAATGCGCTTCTCCCGCCTAGGAAAAATGCAGGGTATTGGGAAAATGGCCACCCCCGAAACGTCGCCGTGGACGCGCTTAAGCATGGTGAACTGAGGCAGTGGAAGACGGATTCAGGCGACCACCTACGCTCGCTATCCGAGACCGCAATGTACCGATTTAAGCAGTTGCTTAGTGGTAAATTGAGCTGACGTTGTTACAACGTCCAAGTGGGCTAAATCATGGCTGGGGTGAAGGCCTTGAACAAGATAAGCGGGCTAGGTATGTCTGCTCGTCAGGCAGGTGGGTAATACGCTGCAACCCTTGGGGTTACTGCGCTCTTAGCACTGAATTGACCAACAACGCCAGTATAACCATAACGCAACTTATCGTCCATAACATAGCAGTAATACAATATAAAAAAATAGCCATGGTTATACCTAGGGACTGCTGACCTCTGGTGGTTGAATTTTGTTCAAATTAAACACATTTTGAACGCGGCGCCCCCTGCGTCGCTTAATGAGTGAAGCAAGCAGGGGGCAACAAAGTTCAGGATGCGTTTAAATGAACCCCAAGGGCAGTATCTGAGAGGAATTTATCCAGCGTTAAACGTTCTTTGTGGAGAATAAATACTACACGGCACAACGTTTGCCTTGTCTAAATCCCTCTCAGATTTCTGCAAAACTAATCACAAAAGGTCAACAGTCCCTAAACATTACCGAATGTTACTAACTGCAACTTGATTGCCTTTTGAGAGTCTTTTTACGCCCTCTTGAACAACTCCTCCTTTTGCACTTGAGTAGAGGGTTAGAAAGGATGCAATACTTTGTCTAATTTGATAAAAAGTCGCTTGCCTGACTTCTTTAGCGCTATATAAGTACATTTTTTGACTCTTTAGTCGTCCCTGAATAATGGCGCTTCTTGCTTGAAGCGCCATTATTCAGGGACGACTATTTATGATATGTGCTGCCCTCATAATAAAAAGAAATAGCTAAGACAATAAGACGACCGAGTAGGTCGTCTAAAGTCGTATTTAATTTTTTGAAAGGCTTGGTAGCCATATAGCGATATCAGGAAATATCATAATTAGAGTCAAACCTAACAATCCCATCATGGCGTAAGGAAAGGCACCAACCAGTACATCTTTTATGGTGTAATCTTCACAGATGGCTTTGACCACAAATAGATTCATGCCAACAGGTGGCGTCACGGCCCCGATTTCCATATTGATAACCAGAATCACGCCAAACCAGACAAGGTTGATATCCAATGCTTGTAGTGCTGGTAACAGAATGGGGACAGTGACAAGAATCGCTGCGGCCGCATCCATAAACATACCCAGTATTAAGTAAAGGATGTTGATTAAGATTAAAAACTGAATGGCGGATAAATTCAGTGAATCTATCCATTGCGCTACGTCTTGAGGCACTTGCAGAAGTGATAGCGTATTACCAAATACGGATGCCCCTGCGATTAACATCAGTATCATGGCGCTGGTTTCGACACTGGCCATGGTGGCTTGCCAGAAAAGTTTAAGTGATAAACTGCGTTTGACAAATATGGTCAGTAATAGGGCATAGATCACCCCGACACCAGCGGCTTCTGTTGGGGTGAATAGTCCCGTATAGATCCCGCCCAGCACCACTGGAATCAATAACAAGCTGGCAATCATATCGAAGGTAATAGGGGCCTTCACCTCTGCCGATTGCTCGCTATTTGTATGGTTAATGGGATGCTTACGCTTACGCATGGCATAGATGGAATAGAGCGAAAACAATCCAGCCAACATTAAGCCGGGAATAATGCCTGCTAAAAACAACTGGTTAACAGAGCTATTGGTGACTAATGAATAGAGAATGAATGAAATGCTTGGCGGTATCAAAATACCTAATGTACCCGATACTGCAACACAGCCTGCACTGAGGCGTTTAGGGTAACCACGCTCACGCATTTCAGGAATACTAATCGAACCAATAGTCGCAGCAGTGGCCGTGGAAGAGCCTGAAATCGCGGCAAATATAGTACTGGCTAACGTGGCAGCGATGGCGAGACCACCAGGAAGTTTTCTTGTTATGCGATGAGCAAAGCTGAATAAGTCTTTTCCTGCTCCTCCCTTGAGCATGAGCTGGCCCATGTAGATATAGAGCGGAATGGCAATAATAACAAAAGAGTTGAGGTCACTGTAGGCCGTTTGTGTGAGCGCGTCAATGCCTGGCCCAACACCAATGGTTATCATGTAACCGAGCATACCACTAATGAGTAGTGATACGGAGATTGGCAACCCAAAAATCATGAGTACAGCCAAGGCACAGATAGTGATCGTAAAGGTCATTGATGAGTTCCAATAAATATTAATTAATCGAGACTTTTTTCACGAAGTCGCGAATTTATGAAACATGTGTCGTAGCAATGTTTCTAATCGGTTTGGCTGATATCCAGTATGAACTTATGCAATTCTGCCACCGCCCAGACACCTGCTCCCAAAGGAATAGCGGCTTTAGCAATCCATACTGGCCACTGAACCACATCTAAAGTGATTTCTTGCATGGTGAAACTGTCTAATGCCTGCAAAAAGCCAGCGTATGACATAAAGCACAAAAAGCTAAATAGGATTAAAAAACGCAGAATGATCAGTAGTTTTCCTCGTCCGATTATATTTTCTAGGGCAATACCTGCTGTTACATGATGACGGCCCATTGCCGTCGCAACGGCCCCCGTAAAAGCCAGCCAAATTAGGCAAAATAAATCAAGATCGTAAGTCCAAGAGTTGTCTATGTGAATCATGCGTAGGACGATACCGGCAATGATGGACATGGATAATAAGATGAGGGATAGGGCCGCGATGGTGCTGACTAATTTAGCCAGCCCTCCCGTTAGATCCCTTACCCATTTGACCAAACGGCCAAATGGGGATGTCTCAGTTGGATGTGTCATTGAATATACCTAGAAGAAAAGGAGGCGTGTTACTTGCTGTAGGGTTTTAGGTCATCGAGAATTTTCTGACCAGTTGCCCCTGTTTCTTTAAGATACAATTTACGTTCCATGACGCCAGCGGTTTCTTTCCAAGGCGTCAGCTGCTTGCCAGTTAATTGTGTGACGTGGTTGCCTTTCGCTTTTAGAAGTTTGATGTCATTAGTAAATTCATTTTCGATGTCTTGAACGGCTGCTTTTTCTGACGCTTTAGCGGCTTTGGTGATCAGATCACGCTGTTGTTGAGTTAGCCCTTTCCACCATTTGAGGTTGACTTGAACAGGGTAAACTAAAGGAACATAGTGAATAGCGGTAACGTATTTGCCTACTTCATACCATTTACGTGACGTGATGGTAGATAGGCCCGAGGTCGCGCCATCTAAAGCGCCTCGTTGCATAGAGGTATAGACTTCACTGGAGTCCATGGCAACTGGAGTGGCTCCTTGGCTCTTAAGGAACATGGCAGAAAGGCTACCTTCTGAGCGCATTCTTAAGCCTTTAAGGTCTGCTGGTTTGATGATTGTTCTTTTGCTGTTTACATAAGATTTAGCATAACCGTAGAAGCCCCAAGCAACAACGTGAACGCCGTGCTTTTCTAAAATAGCATCAACATCTTTACCCAGTTTGCCGTGTAATGCTTTTAGTAATGTTGTCGCATTTGGTGCGAGGAAAGGAATGGTGTCCCACTGTAGCGCTGGCGCGTATTTAGACCACCAGTGCATGGCATTAATGCCCATATTAGCCGTGTTATTCGCTAAACCATTGGCGATGTTAGAGGCTTTGAGGAGAGAGCCAGAAGGATAGGTAAGCACTTTAATGCTACCATGGCTCATTTCTTTGATGTTTTTTGCAATGGTTTCTGCTTGATTAGCCGTAGCTGTATGCGGTGGCATATACCATGCAAATCGTACGGTTAAATCGGATGCGAAAGCACTCGGTGAAGTCAATCCTAAAATAGATATTAGAGCTATAGACATGCTTAATAAAAGTTTAAGGCATTTATTTATCATGGCGAACTCCTTTTTATTATTTTCTTTTAGCTTATTGCAATAGACCATACTAAATTAATTATTAGTACCACCGAGTATTCAATTAGAATATCATTATCAATAATCCCATTACCTTCCATGATAAATATCACACATTTCGTAAATTACAGTTCCAGACATTTTTTATGTCCAGCATTAGTTTTGTTATTACTTGTATGTACGACAATCACTGTTATTTAGTTATAGTTTTTATTGTTTGGCTTTTTTCTCTTTAACACACTCAAGATATGACTTAAAAAGTGCGGCACTACGATAGAAACCATGTGCGAATTTGCTGTATGGCATTGTTAGGAAGAAGGCCATGACAAAGCCAAGATGCAGCGCAAGCATGAGTGGCATCAAGGTGGTTTCTCTGACGCAAAGCAGCAATAAACCAGTCAAGCTAATCATGAATAGCAGAACGATAAAGGCACGATCCATGGGACGCTGAGCTTGGTCCCCATGATCGGGATGTCGCTTATAGTTTAAGTAAAGTAGCCCAGCAGGCCCCACCAGCAAGCCTAAACCACCGATGATTCCCAGCATGACGGGTAAACTGAAGACAGGATATGGCGCTTCCCACCCAATATAGTGGTAAAGAGTCGCCACTGAGGTGGCTGCAAAGCAGAGCATGAAGCCATAAAAGGTCAAGTGATGGAAACGGCTACGAGATAATGTGTAGGCATCATCTTCATTATTACATCCTTGTCCATGGCCTCCATCTAAGTACTTAAGTGTTAAGGCCGCTTTACCAGCTTGTAGCATGGCAGGTAAAGGTTCTTGCTGTCGTTTCTCCTCTTTTGGCGTCACTTTTCGCCAGAAATGAACGACTCCCACTGATAATGCCAGAATAGAAAAAACAAACACTGAGCCAAACAGGGCAACTAGGGTGTTATGTGAGAATATATGGTAAAAATTCCCCCCTTCAATTTTTGTGAAGAGGTTGCCTTGTATTAACAAGGTGAGAATCAGAAAAAGGCAGAGTGCCAACCCACTGGACAGGGCGAGAGTTACTCCATTGCGCTGGTATAGCGCGCCTAGTTTTTTGGGCCAAGCGAAGTCTATATAGGTTTGCAGACGTACTTTGGCCATAGCTCGAGGTATATTGACATCAAATTCATGTGGCGCCGCGTATTGGCAAGCATGCAAACAAGCTCCGCAGTTATGGCACAAATTGGCTAGATAATGAATATCGGCTTTATTAAACTCCAAGCGCTGTGTCATGGCAGGGAAAACAGCACAAAAGCCCTCACAGTAGCGACAGGCATTACAGATTTGCATCTGTCGGTTGACGTCTTCTTCGGCGGTGTTTAATAGCGGAATCAGGTTACTTTCGGGCTGTCTGTCCAAGCAGGAGAGGGCTGCATTGTGGCCTGCGATGCGGCCAAAAGCGGTGCCAATTGACATACCAACACCTGCGGTATAACCCTTACCAAGTACGTTTCCAGCCATCATCTCTCCTGCGACAAACAAGTTTTTGCTCGGTTGATTAGCAAAACGTACGGCTGCGGTTGCATCCGTCTTGAGCCCTAGATAAGTGAACGTCACTCCCGGCCTGAGGGCATAGCCGTAAAACGGTGGCGTATCGATAGGACGAGCCCAATGAGTTTTGGCAGGTGAGATTCCTTCTGTCGCACAATCATCCAATTTCGTATGATCGAAAGAACCGGATCTGCAGGCTTTATTGTAGCGTTGAAGAGTGCGCAAGAAGGTCTCGCGGGGAAGCTCTAGTTGATCAGCGAGTTGTTCTAATGAATCGGCTTTACTACCGGGAAACACTGGTGGCATGAAATGACCAACCGCTTTACTGTCTATGATTGAGAAACCTATTTGCTCTGGCTGTTGGGCCACTAGGCGCCCCCATATTGCATAACGCTTAGGCCAGAAATCTTCTCCCTCGTCGTAGAAACGCTCACCCTCCTTATTCACCACAACACCGAGGGATACACAATCGATACGTGTACAGATGCCGCCATCGTATAAAGGAGCACGAGCATCAATGGCGACCATATGAGCCTGCGTTGGGTCTCCTATTCGATCAGCGCCGAGGCTGAGCATGCGTTTGAGTAATGTTCCGGTATTGAAACGAGTACCACGAATCAAAAAGTTATCGGACGGGTATTCACCCCGTTCATTTTGCCCCCAAGCTTCGCGTAACCAATCTCGATTGGATTCGAATCCACCCGCAGCTAACACGCAGCTTTTGGCTTCGATACGTTCCGCCGCAAGGTGAACACCATTTACTTGGCGCTCAGGAATTAATGCGGCGACAAACCGTCCATCTTTGATTTCTAAATCTTCAACAGGAGTTTCATATCGGATTTGCACACCTAACCGCTCAGCGCTCCGATAGTAGGCGTTAATCAGAGCTTTTCCGCCCCCCATAAAAAACGCATTAGTCCGTGCGACATGCAGAGCACCGGAAAGAGGCGGTTGAAAATGAACACCGTGTTGACGCATCCAATCCCGACAGGTGGACGATTCTCGGATCACCAATCGAGCCAGCTCTTCGTTGGTCTTGCCATCTGTTACATTCAGCAGGTCTTGCCAGAATTCTTCTTCTGGATAGGCGTCAACCAGTACATCTTGGGGGGCATCGTGCATGCACCTTAGGTTTCGGGTGTGCTGAGAGTTACCACCCCGCCACTCACGTGGTGAAGCCTCAAGCAACAAGACGCTAGCCCCCGCTTCACGGGCCATCAGGGCGGCGCACAGAGCGGCGTTACCACCGCCAATAACCAGAACATCGATCATAAGCTCTCCTATTACATGAGAAGCAGCATAGTTTTTCAGTATCGGAGAAATACTATTGTGCGAAAGCACTCATCGACAGTGCGGTTTTGCAGGTAGGTATTTAGAAAAATTAAACTCTATTTTCATGCTAACCGATCCAGTTTGCCCCAGACCAGATACCGCTATTCACTAAGTCTTTGGCCACCTTGATAATGATTGCACGAGCCGCCAGCGCACTCGGAGAAAGGTCATCGTCAGGTAAACTGACCAGATAGTTTCGACGAATTAATTGGTTATCTTCAATGCGACGGATAGATAATCCGTTTTTACCAAAGCGAGCGGCAGCCGCTCCAGGTTGAATTGTTGCCCCAAAGCCTTGGTGAACCGTGTCCATTAGAAGCGTAAGCCCATCAATTTCCATAATGATATTGGGGTGAATATTGTGTCGCTCAAAAGCAGCCATCAAACTGGTTCGCAATCCATGTTGCCTACTTGGCATGATCAGTTTTATATCCGCTAAATTTTTGATATGTACGGGAGACAAGGCGCCAGATGCATTCAAGTTTTCTGGTGAAGAGATGAGAAATAACTCTTCATCGAGTAACGCTTTTGTACTCCAGCGATGAACTGTCTCTTTATGGAATAATATTGCCAAATCTAGCTGTCGCGTATTCAGCATATTTTCTAAATGTCCAGATAGCATCTCTATGATATGAAGATGGATATGAGGATAGTTCTCTCGCATTGCGCAAATTAAAGGGAGAGCAAGAACGGTAGCAGTCGTCGGTGGCATGCCGATACTGACATAGCCACTTGTCCGCTCTTTTTGAGCCGCCATGGCTGCCTGCTCTGCTTGCCTTATGGCAAGTTGAGCATGATGCATAAATGCAATGCCTGCACTCGTCGGAAGAGCGCCCGTTGATGTCCTGTTAAGTAGCCGTGTGGCCAGTTCGTTTTCCAATTTTGATATTTGCTGACTTAACGCAGAAGTCCCGACGTCTAACTCAAGGGCGGCCTTACCTAAACTGCCGCATTCAACGACCTTTAAAAAGTACCTAAACTGCCGAAGTTCCATCGCTCTTTCACCTTTGTTTTTATGCTTTGAAACTTGTTTATTCCTTCTGTCTTTCGAGAGCTTCCTTCTCTTGCAGGATCAACAACCAACTACTCAAAGCACTTAGAAAACGCCTATCCGCTGAACGTAAGACTTTCCAGCATATTTGTTCACCATTTGCTGCAATTGAACATGAAAACGCTTTAAAGTCGACCTTTCAGCTACTTTCAGTTTTAGCAACTGAAGAAAGACTATTTTACCACATTAAAGTCAACGAGTTAGAGGTAAGTCATTGGACTTTATCGGTTCGGTTTGTTTAGAAGTCTTTAACAGCGCAAGATCACCCCCAACGCGCCCAATATCAAGGAACATATGATCAACATTGGTTAGACCACATCCAACCAGGGTTTCCACATGATACAGATCCTCGACTCTTTAATGTGGCACCGCCTGAACAACAACGAAAAGGCGACTTTTTACCTAGTGAACATTACGCTTTATCGGGTTTCCACCCAGAAAAAAGCCGGATCGAAGGACATTTGCCTAATGTTTTGGTGAGGGCGTTTGTGACCCAAGAGCACCATGAACATTCAGAATTTATAGAAATTCCTACACATATTGATACGGTTTGGTTTTTTCCAGAATTGGAACTTGGTATAGCGATTCACCGAGGGGTGTTACCTGCCTATGACTCGGCGGGCTTGGATATTAAAAACCTTTTGCTTGCCCTTGAAAATGTTGGGGATAAGCCTCGTGATAAAGTCTATTTCCAACAGGTATTAAACAAGCGGTTAGATCCAAAAACCGCCGCAGGGCATGCCTTTAATGCTTCCCAGTTACTGCCGCAACACAGCGAAGAAGAAACCGCGCGGCGCGCTAAATTGTACGCTCAGGCACAGGCCGATTATGAGCAAAAACAGGCAGTCCAGCGGCTTAAACAACTGGAAACAATGCGCAGTGAACATCCCGAGCTGGATTGGGACAAGGTGTTTGCCCGTGAACAGGCGCGAATGACGGTGAGTGAAGCGCCGGGGCCAATTCCCCAAGCGTTTATTGATAAGTGAGATTTCGATTTAACGCCTTATATCAAGTGGGCACGGCAACAGGCACAAAACGCCAAGGCCAAAATGGCCGAGTCTCGTGCGCAGTTGGAAAAAAGCAGCAAGAACATACCGCCACGTCTGGCGGATGTGGAGTCACAAAGGCATATTTTGGCACGTTTTGCTGAAGTGGTTCCCGTCCAGAGTGCCGATCAAAGCACAGATAAACCTTTACCGGCAGACGCAACAATAGAAGCGAAACAGGACCGATATGCATCGGATGATGTTTCAGTCGCAGCGGCGTACTCGCCAGCTTTCCCCCGGTGTTATGCCCAAACAACAGGTGATTGGTCAACCATTCCGAAGACTGAACATGCTGGTGAACGTAGTGTAGCTTATTGGTAAACGCTGCAATCCGCCAAGCATACGGCTCGGCTCCTGATTAACGATTAGACTTGAACATCATTAGGTAGATGCGATAAAAAGTCTTGGAAATCGTCTGCTTCGACATGGTGCAAGATATCTTGTAAATGATCGATGACATTGTTGCTCGCCCAGTCGACTCGAATGTCGATAGGGGCTCGGTTGGGAGATTCAATGCGCAGCGCCGCTGATTTTACGCCTCGGGTGTCGCCCCCTTGGATGAGTGCCTGATTGAGTGCGCTTATTAATTGATGGGCAAGTTCGCTCTCATAATGGGGGTGATACTCCGGCGGTTGCTGGTGGCTTAAAACTTCGCTGGGATTGGCACAGATGGCCCCCACAAAGCTCTGCGTCATCGCTTCGATAACTTCGCCACTGGCCAGCAGATTGCCAGCCGCGGCGACATGAGAGAGAGTCAATGCGTGGATCTGCGGCATGTTTTCGGCGCCATTTAATACGGCCGACTGACCTTGTTTATCAATAACTAAGCACTGCCGATAGCGATGTTCGCGGTCTAACTTGGTGAGTTGCTCAATGATCTTCTTGCTGCTCACACCTTGCTTGAGCTGTTCTTTGGCAAAATCGGCATACCATGGATTGGTGTAGTATCCCTGAGTGGCTAATGCGCCAAGATTTTTCCAGCAATGGTGGACATAGCCACCTACGCTCGGGCCTCCTGTCGCAGTGATTGCTGCCGCGACTCCTGTGGCTGGATTAAAATGCAGTAGTGATAGCGTCATTGCTGTTCCTGATTGATTAATTTACATAAATTGTTGAGAACATTCAGTGCCGATATTAGATCTTGTTGCACAATGGCTTCATCGCGATGATGGCTAAGCCCATCGACGGTGCGGATAAATAGCATGGCAATGTCAGTCAGGTGATGCATGGCTAAGCCATCGTGACCGGCGCCGCTAAAGAGCTCTCTTACGGGAATGTCCGCTTGTTCAATCGCTCTAGTCAGTGTCTGAGTGAGTTGTTTTGAACACTCAACCGCAGCTTGTTCATAACTCTGTTGAAGTTGATAACTTAACTTTTGGGCGGTTAGTTCTTGGTCTATTTGCTGATATAGTTTGGCTCGGGCTTCCAGCCGTTTGGCATCTTGTGGGGAGCGTAGCTCGAGCGTCAGTTCAGTGGTTTCTGGGATGACATTGACCCCATTGGGATAGTTGGTAATTTTACCGACGACCCCAACAAGCGCTGGGTTGTCCTGACATAGCTGATTAAATAGCTTGATCACCGTCGCGGCGCCTACTAAGGCATCTTGTCGCAAAGACATGGGGACGGTTCCAGCGTGCCCGGCTTTGCCGGTGATGGTCAGTTGATGGCGTTCAATACCGGTAATGGCGTTGACTACACCAACCGGTAGACCGGCTTGTTCAAGCACTGGTCCTTGTTCAATATGAACTTCAAAAAAACCCAGCAGTGAATCGCGTGCATAGCTTGGTGGTTTCTGGAGCAATGCCGCTGGGGCACAGCCAAAATTTTTGAGTGCTTGGTGAAGTGTGATCCCTTGGGCATCGGTTGTCTCCAGCTCGTGGCCATCAAAGATCCCGGCGATGGCTTTAGAGCCTATTAATGCTGAAGGGAATCGAGCGCCTTCTTCATCACTAAAGGCAATGATTTCAATGTTGAACTTAAATTTCTTCCCCTGTTGGTGAAAATAGTTCACCAATGCTAGTGGCAGCAAAATGCCTAAAATACCATCATATTTGCCGCCGCAGGGGACACTATCTTGATGAGAGCCAAAGATCAGCGTCTTGGCATGCGGGGATGCGCTTGGATAGCGACCAATCAGGTTTGCAGCCGGATCAATTAGGGTCGTCATTCCCGCAGCCTTCATCCACTTTTTGAGCTGATTCAAAAGTGCCCGGTGTTCAGCCGTTGCAATGAGCCTTGTGACACCTTGTTGTTGCCACTGGGTGGTTGAACATTGTGCGGCTTCTTCTAGCCATTGCCATAATTGCTGCGCGACTTGTTGCATTGTGACTTCTCTTTATGAATGGGTCCCAGTTATACTAAAGCGATCCATCGTGCTATTTTTATGAGTCTATATAATTTATCATGATAAATATAGTGTTGAATTCGCATTTGCGTGATCGATAAAAGGATTATTGTGTCAAAGAAAAAACGCAGAACAGAACAGGTCGCTCAACAAATCAAAAATTGGATTGAAGAACATCACCTTAAACCTGGTGATCGATTGCCAAATGAGATTGATGTAATGCAAGCGTTTGGTGCTTCCAAAAGTACCGTACGCGAAAGCATGCGCTTGCTTGATGCACAAGGCTTGTTGGTGACTAAAACAGGCCCCAAAGGCGGGGTGTTTGTCAGTGAAGTCAGCGAAGAGAAAGCGACGATGCTGGTGAGTAATTATTTCTTTTTTAAAGAAATGACCATTGCTGACATTTATCAAATTCGTTGTGTCCTCGAGCCTGAATTAGCCGCATCGTTGGCCGGAAAGCTCTCTCAGGCACAATTGAATCAATTGCGCGATCAGATCAGCTTGTACCTATCACCGCCGCTCACACTTGAAGAAGAGAAAATCCACCACATTGCCTCCATTGAATTTCACCGGATTCTGGCATCGTTTTCTGATAACCAACTTCTGATGTTTATTATTCGCTTTACGACCCAGCTGTTGAGTGAATTAACCATTAATCGACGTTTATATGAGCCAAAAAACTTTGATTTATGGCGCAAGGGGGTCGATCACCAATTGGATTTACTTCATGCGTTAGCCAGTGGTGATGAGCAGCGAGCACGCTTGACCATGCGGACTCATATGGAGCACGCCCGAATGATCATGCGCCTGCATGAAGTGGATATGCAAAAACGCTTTATTGAAGCTTAATCGCGCATGAGCGAGTGATCAGAGTCTGATCCTCGCTCATTTTTTGGCTATATTTAATTTATCATGATAAATATGTTTCAAAGTGAATAATTATTATGATATAAAAATTAAAGCGATGTAAAAAATGCATGTTCAGGATGAAGGCTACCGTCTTAGATGTGCCATATTTTCACTATCACTTACATGAAAGGATACTGGTCATGAATTGCAATTTATTGATCAAAGGGCGGCAAGCGATGGCGCTGGTGATGATTGCCCTAGGTTTGTTGTTTAGTTTTTCGGCCTCTGCTCAAGTGCCTAAAGATATCTTAGTCGTAGGGCAGATTGCTGAACCCAAATCGTTGGACCCGCAAGTGGATACCGCCGTCAATGACTTTCGTATTTTGGTGAATATTTATGATGGTCTGGTGCGCTTTAAAAGTGGTTCATTGCAGGTTGAGCCAGCGTTAGCGAAGAGTTGGACGATTAATAAGGCAGGGACGGTATACACGTTTCATCTGCGCAAAGGGATTAAATTTCAAGATGGTACTGCATTTAATGCCCAGGCGGTAAAATTTGATTTTGAGCGAATTCTGGATACCAAAAGTCCTTATCATGACACCGGGCCATTCCCGTTGGCGTTTTTCTTCTCTGCGGTCAAACAAATTAAGGTGATTGATAATTTCACCGTGCAATTTGTGTTAGACAAACCGTATGCCCCGTTTTTGGCTAATCTTGCCTATCCAACTGGCTTAATTGTCTCTCCAGCGGCGGTTAAAAAATATGGCAAAGATTTTGGTCGTCATCCGGTTGGCACAGGGCCATTTGAGTTTAAAAGCTGGGAACCCAACTCTAAAGTTGTACTGGTTCGCAATCCGCATTATTGGGATGGTGAAGCGAAATCGAAGATGGTCATATTCCGGCCGATCACCGATGAAAATACTCGGGTGGCGGAAATGATGTCGGGGCAATTAGATATTATGCCGGAAGTGCCACCGAATTCGCTCAGTATATTTAAATCAAGCCATTATAAAATCTATGAGCAAGTTGGCCCGCATCTGTGGTTTTTAATCCTCAATACCCGCCATGGTGTCTTTAAAGATAAACGAGTACGCCAAGCGATTAACTATGCCATTAATAAAAAGTCGCTAGTGAATAATGTCTTAGATGGCACGGCAACGGTTGCGGCTGGCCCTGTTCCTAAAGCCTTTAAATGGGCATACAACAATAAGCTCAAACCATATCCTTACGACCCGGCGAAAGCGCGCAAATTGATCAAAGAAGCTGGGGCAACCGGCAAAACGGTCACTTTTTATGTCACCAATGGGGGATCGGGAATGCTTGACCCAGTGGCTATGGCGACTGCGATTCAAGCCGATCTCAAAGCGGTTGGACTCAATGTCAAAATTCAGACTTATGAGTGGAACACCTTTTTAGGCAAAGTGAATGCTGGCCTGAAAGACAATGCCGATATGGCGGAAATGGCATGGATGACCAATGATCCTGATACGCTTCCTTATCTGACATTGCGCACCGGGGCGTTTCCTGACAAAGGCGGCTTTAACTCCGGTTATTACTCTAATCCTGAGGTCGATAAATTGTTAGCTGAGGCGCGCAGTTCCACGAATCAGGCCACTCGTGCCAAGCTGTATAAAAAAATGCAGGTGATTGTCCACAACGATGCACCATGGGCATTTATCGCCAGTTGGAAACAAAATGCAGTCACGAGCGCGGCTGTACAGAACTTCCAGCTACAACCTTCATTCTTGTTGCTACTGAAGAATGTTTATAAAAAATAGTGAGTAATATGGCTGATACTGACTGAGGTTTAAGTGTCAGCCATTACAAATGTCTTGCTCTTCAATAAAGGATACAGTGATGGGCCGCTATATATTCACTCGATTGCTTTATGCCGTTCCGGTCATTCTAGGGATTACTGTCATTGTATTTATTATCATGGCACTGATCCCGGGAAACCCGGCGACCGCCATTTTGGGGGCATATGCAACGCCAGATAATATCGCCCGCATTAATCAAGAGCTGGGATTAAACAAGCCGTTAGTTAGTCAATATTTTATCTGGCTGGATAACTTATTACATGGTGATTGGGGACGCTCCTATGCATTAAATCGCCCGGTGTTAAGCGAAGTTTTAGAACACTTCAACGCCACCATGATCCTCTCTGGAAGTGCCTTTGTCTTGTGCTCCGTGTTTGGAATACTGGTGGGGGTTATCTCGGCCGCTAAACAATTCAGTGTCGTTGATAAATTTTTAACATTTATCGTGCTGATTGGTATTTCTATTCCTTCATTCTTCCTTGGCATGTTGATGATTCTATTCTTTGCCATTGATCTGCGCTGGTTTCCGGTCTCGGGAATGTACTCGCTCTATGGGGGCGGGGGGCTGACGGATTTGCTCTCGCACCTGTGCATGCCGGCACTTTCTTTAGCCGTGGTAGCCGCAGGCGTGGTGGCGCGTTTATCGCGTTCAGCGATGCTGGAGGTGTTACGTCAGGATTATATTCGAACGGCACGGGCGAAGGGCGTATCAGAATACCGAGTGGTTTGTAAACATGCCTTTCGCAGCGCCATCGTTAATATTGTCCCCATTCTTGGGATTCAGGCGGGATTTGTACTATCCGGTGCGGTGTATATCGAGACTGTTTTTCAATGGCCAGGTATCGGGCGAATGTTAGTCGAGGCTATTTTGCAGCGTGATGTGTTGTTGGTGCAAGGTGGCGTTGTGTTCGTCGCGGTTTGCTATGTCTTGTTTAATATCATTGTGGATGTCATCCAGACCTGGCTTGATCCAAGGATCCGCTCATGAAAGATTTTCTTAAACAACTCTCGCGAAATATGCTTGCCAGTGTCGGTGGCTGTGTCATTTTGCTGCTTGTGGTGTTAGCGATATTAACCCCGTGGCTGGGTCTGGCTGATCCTGCGCATACCGATGCAGCACATAAGTTTGTCCATCCATTTACAGAGATGGCTCATCCATTAGGTACGGATCAATTAGGACGCGATCTGTTATCGCGATTGATGTGGGGGACACGGTTAAGCTTAATCGTTGGGATTTGCGCCTCATTATTTGCCGCAATTATCGGTTCATTATTGGGGGTGATTGCTGGCTACGCGCAGCGCCGCTGGGATAACGCTATCATGCGCGGTATCGATATGTTGATGGCGTTCCCTTATATTTTGTTGGCGTTGGCGATTGTCGCGGCACTGGGTCCGGGGCTTGTGAATGCACTGCTGGCAGTCGCTATTGTAAACATTCCTTTTTTTGCCCGTAATATTCGCGGTGTGACTGTCGGGATTGTGAATCAAGAGTATATCGAAGCGGCACGTTTGTCGGGGATGAATGCGCGGCAAATTATTACCACCGAAATTATTCCGAATGTGATACCCGTTATTGTGGTGGCTATGTCGACTACGATTGGCTGGATGATTCTGGAAACCGCTGGGTTATCTTTTTTGGGATTAGGTTCGCAGCCACCACAGGCCGATTTGGGCTCAATGCTGGGACAGGCTCGGAGCGCTTTGATTATCGCGCCTTTTGCCTCGGTTGTTCCCGGCGCGATGATTTTCGTGATTGTGATGTGTATCAACCTGTTTGGGGATGGGATTCGTGATGTGTTAGATCCACGGCTGCGTTCAGGGGCGTTATCCCGACCCAGAGCTGCCACCACTGTGGAATCTAAGCGAGAGATACCTGCCAATATCGTCAGTGACGCTGATTCTCAGATGCTCTCATTGCACCAGTTAGTCACAGAGTTTCAAATCCGCGGGCGTTCCTTTAAAGCGGTCAATCACATCGATCTGCAGGTTAGTAAAGGCGAATGTCTTGGTTTAATCGGTGAAAGTGGTTCAGGAAAATCGGTAACCGCGCTGTCGGTGACTAAATTAGTGGCTTCTCCGCCAGGGATCATTACCGGCGGTGATATTCAATTTCAGGGCCAAAGCCTGATTGATTGTGACTATCAAACACTGCGCCATATTCGCGGGAATCGCATTGCTTACATTTTTCAGGATCCGCTTTCAACACTGCATCCGCTCTTAAGTATCGGTGAACAAATGATCGAAGCTATCCAGGTGCACGATCAGCGGATCAGTAAAAAAGCGGCCAGCGAAAAAGCTCTTTCCCTATTAAATGCAGTCTATATCCCTAATGCTAAAGAGCGGATGAATATTCTTCCCTTTGAGCTCTCGGGCGGAATGCGTCAGCGAGTTGCCATTGCGATGGCGCTGGTGAATGACCCTGATCTCATTATTGCTGATGAGCCAACGACGGCATTGGATGTCACCGTACAGGGGCAAATTCTGGCACTGCTCAATGAGCTACGCCAAAAACGCCAGCTCAGTATTTTATTTATCACTCACGATTTTGGTGTGGTGGCTCAGCTCTGTGATCAGGTCGCAGTGATGTATGCGGGCAAAATTGTCGAGAGTGGCCCAGTGAATGCTGTATTAGCGCATCCGGCGCACCCTTATACTCGCCGATTGATTGCTTGTGTTCCGAAATTAGGGGCAGGTAAACGGCACTTGCCTTCAATTGATGGCCTGCCGCCAGTGGTTGATCAGTTACCGCTAGGATGTGCATTTGCTCCGCGTTGTGATAAAGCCCAAGCCAGTTGTCGAGAAAAGCCGGTCGAAGAACATCGTAACGGCCAACGTCGTGTGTTATGTCGTTTTCCTGAAGAGGTTTTGTAATGAGTTGCAATCCTGTTTTAGAAGTCAAAGGACTCAGTAAGCAATACGTGGTCAAACGCTCTTTTTGGGGAAAACCCTTAACATTGGTGAGTGCGATTCGAGGGATTGATCTAACTGTGCGTCAGGGGGAAACCCTTGGCATTGTCGGTGAATCAGGATGTGGTAAATCAACATTAGCGCGGATGTTAGTTGGCTTACATGCCCCTACAGAAGGGACGATCACTTTGGGCCAGAACCAATTGCAGCACCATGATAGTGTCTCGCTAGGCAAAGAAATTCAGTATATTTTTCAGGATCCGATCAGCAGTCTCAATCCGCGTAAAACGATCCGCCAGACCATGGAAGCGCCCCTTAAGTATCTATTTAATATGCCAAAACAGGAGCGGGTTCGAGTCGTTAATGAGATGTTTGATAGGGTGAGTCTGCGTCGAGAGTTTTTAGAGCGCTACCCACATGAGTTTTCCGGCGGGCAGGCTCAACGAATTGGCGTTGCTCGGGCTTTAGTCTGTAATCCGAAAGTGTTGGTTCTTGATGAACCGGTCTCTGCACTGGATGTGTCTGTGCAAGCACAGGTTCTGAATTTATTGGCTGAGCTCAAAGAGTCACTGGATTTAACTTATCTATTTATCAGTCACGATTTAGCCGTCATTGAAGCCGTGGCCGATCGGGTGGCTGTGTTGTATTTTGGTGAAGTCGTCGAGATGGCGCCCGCTGAGAAGATTTTTAGCGCAGCGCATCATCCATATACCAAGCTATTGGCCAATAGTGCGCCAGTGGTGGGGCGAAAAATACAGGTCCCTGTGCAAGCCAGTGAGCTGCCGGATCCGATTAATCCTCCTCAAGGTTGCGCGTTTGCTAGCCGCTGTCCTCAAGCTCAGGCTAAATGCCGTGAGCATGCCCCAAAGCTACAACCTTTCCATAATGATGCGCAAGTTCAATTTGCCTGTCACTACCCGTTAAATGTTGAGTAATGATTTATGACTGACATGCCGTATTTTTTAGACACCGACTATCTTACCCACGTGCTAAAAGATGCACTGCATCAAGCAAGTCCGACGGGAATGACGGACGGAATGGCTACATTGATTGAACAAGAGCTCTTAAAGTTAGGCCTGTCTTCATCGCGAACGCTTCGCGGCGCGGTGAAAGCGGTGATTCCGGGGGGTCAGTCGGAGTTACCCGCCTTGGCTTTTAGTGCGCATATGGATACGCTTGGGGCGATGGTGCGTCAGGTGAAAGAGAATGGCCGATTAGCCGTGGCTCCCATTGGTACTTGGTCGGCGCGATTTGCCGAAGGTGCGCGAGTCAGCGTTATCAAAGAGGATGGTGGCGCGATCCGAGGCACCATTTTGCCGCTGCGAGCATCGGGGCATCGCTATAGTAAAGAAGTTGATACCCAACCTAGCGATTGGGACAATCTTGAGGTGCGTCTGGATGTTGATAGTGAACAGTCGCAAACCACTTTAGCGCTTGGTATTGAAGTCGGTGATTTCGTTTGCGTTGATCCGCAGCCGGAGTTTAATGGCGAATATATCAATTCGCGTTTTTTAGATAATAAAGCTGCCATCGCCTCGTTATTAACCAGCGTGAAAGCGTTAATGGATCATCAGCTGACCCCCAAGCGAGATATTCATCTTTACTTTACCAATAGTGAGGAAGTTGGCACCGGCGCTGGCCATATTGTGGCCAATAATGTCGGTGATTTAGTCGCGATTGATTTAGCGGTCATGGGGCCTGGACAGTCCTCACACCCCAAAGGGGTAACGCTGGCGATGATGGATTTATCTGGACCTTATAATCGCCATCTGATCCGAGATCTGGAATCGGTGTGTAATGCGAAAGATATCGCCTACAGCAAAGATATTTTTCGTTATTACTACTCGGATACTCATTCAGCCACCATCGCCGGGGCCGATTGTCGTATGGCGCTTATTTGTTATGCCTGTGATAGCTCGCATGGTTGGGAGAGAACGCATCAACAATCACTTTTATCAGTCAGTCAACTAGCCTTTTATATGATGCAGCGCTGAGATAGATTCAAGCATTGAGTGTCGTTAAACAAGGCTGGTCCGCTGATTGAGAGCGCTTTAAAGCGCTCGAACCCTTTTTATTGCTCTATTGGCCTGTCGTAAAAGTACCCGGCGAGTTTGCTCAAATATATAAAGAATGTCGCTATCTGATGCACACGTTTGGGGGCAGCAGAATCATCATCCGAGTTTAAAAAAAGGTGGATTCTCGAATGACTAATTCGCCATTAAATAAGTGCTCTTGTTCTTGATGGTTCGGATTGGCTAGTTTATCGAGCAGAATAGTAACGGCCATTTTTCCCATATCGGCTGTTGGTTGCGATATTGAGGTAATCCCTTTCCCGGCTAAGTCTGCCCATTCAAGGTTGTCAAAACTGAGAAAACCGATGTCTGTTCCCCAAGATAATCCCAAGCGCTTAAGAGCAAATGCGATTTGTAAACTTAAAACACCGTTGGCTGCAATAATGGCTTTGCGCATGCCGCAATATTCTTGACAGAATGTACTGATCGTAGCAACGAGTTGCGCTGCGTTGGGTAATTCTAGCTGATGAGCTTCGCCTTGAATATGGGGTGAATTTTCGATTGCTGCCAGAAATGACTCGAGACGTTCCTGACGGGCGCTATTGTATTGAATGGGCTCTGAAATAAAACATAACGCTTCAAATCCTTGTTTTTCTAGGTGTTTAAATGCCATTTGCGCCGATTGAATATTATCCAGCCCAACCATATCGCAAAGAACATTGGGGATTTTTCGATCTAATAATACAAACGGGAGTGTTGTTTCTTTGAGAACTTTTAAGACGCTCTCATTGACGCCAGCTGAGTTAATGATCAAACCATCCACACGGTACCCTTTGAGTAGCCTGATAAATTCACACTCTAACTCAATATTATTATTGGCATTGCAGACCACGGCCATAAATCCATGGTTCATCGATTCTGATTCAACGCCTTTGAGCACTTCGATAGAAAATGGGTTACTAATATCTGCAACAATCAACCCGAGCAATTGCGAACTGCCATGTTTCAGGCTTCGTGCCATCTGATTAGGACGATAATTTAATTCTTGGATGGCTGATTCAATCCGTGCTTTGAGTTGCTCTGAAAGTAAATGGGCTTCGCCATTGAAATAACGTGAAATACTCGTTCGGCCCGCATTTGCTTTGGCTGCGACATCACGGATTGTTGGGGATCGTTTCGATTTTGGTGAGTTCAAAAATCAAGCTCCAAGCCTAAAACTATAGCAATTTTGAATGATGTATGGTCCGGTAAAAAATTTCATCGCAGATAAGATAACAGAGCCAATATGGTGTTGTAATTAACTTTTTTATCATTAGTGGGTGTTTTGCCAGCCGTGGCTGGATACAACGTATGCCATATCTCGCTGGTGTACGGTTGTCATATTGTCGTCATCTTGAGTGGTTATCTTCTGGCTCATCCGACTCACAATGAAGTTCATATCATGAAAAAGCACGCATTATTATTCTCGGCTATCGCCACCGTTGCGCTGTTTTCTTCTGCTGCGTTTGCGGCAAAGTCAGCGAATGTTTGTCAGGCAAAAACCTATGAGATGGGGCTGCGTTACCAGCAGCAATCGGCTGAAATTGCCGCTTTGCAATTGCAGACTTACCATTTTGCTCAGCAACGATTGGCTGAGATCTTAAGGCACAAAAAAGACCACCATAAGTTGGCAGTGGTGATGGATTTAGACGAAACAATTCTGGATAACACCGCGTTATTGGTTCGTGATATGCAAAATTGCCATGACTATACGCATTGGGATACTTGGTCAGATTGGGAAGTGAAAGGTCACCCTCGACTAATTCCGGGAGCCAAAGCATTTATTGAGTATGCTAATCGACGTGGTGTGAATATTTTCTATGTTTCGGATCGCTACAAGAAAAATAAGAAATATACGATGCATACGCTCAAAGAGCTGGGACTTCCTCAAGTCAAAGATGATCACGTCTTGTTATACAGCACGTCGAAACAACAACGCCGCGAACATATTCGCAAACATTACCATATCATTATGTTGATGGGAGATAGTTTACCGGACCTGTCGGCTATCTTTAAAAATAAGAAAGGTACACATTATAACCGCGAACTTGTTGAGAAAAACCGCAAGCATTTTGGCCGCGACTGGATTGTCTTGCCCAATGCTGCCTATGGGGCGTGGACTAAAGCGAAACTGCGGGCTTGGCACGAACAATAATTTATTGGAAAGATGTGAAAAAGTCCGGTGTTTTTACCGGACTTTTTTTCTAACAGAAGGAAAACACGAACTGCTATGCTGGGCGTTACTGTATCCAATCTGGCAGCTCTGTTTGAAAATCCCAAGCGATTACTTTGAAGGTTCTCCGATTTCGTCTTCGAGAACAATATCGGTCTCTTCCTGTGACTGCTCAATCCAGAGCTTTAAGGCTGGACTGTTAAGTTGTTTATCCAGATATTGCTGAGCTTTATCGTTGAGCGTAATCCCATATGTCTGAAGACGTAAAACCACCGGGGCATACATTGCGTCGGCGATTGACCAGTCACCAAACAGCCAACCTCCGGGATATAGACTCATCTGTTCGCCAAATAGGTTCTCTATACGGGCGAGATCTTTTGTTGCCTGTTCTGTAAGTTGAATGTTGCGTTTGGCGCGGATGTTCATTGGCATTTCAGAGCGAAGGGCCGCAAACCCCGAGTGCATTTCGCAGGCAAGCGCGCGTGCCTTAGCGCGTTCAGCAGTTGCACTCGGCCAGGCTTGACCGTCTAAATAGACTTCGTTGATATACTCTAGAATTGCCAGTGATTCCCAAATCGCCACTTTGCCATCGACCAATGCTGGAACCTTGGCAGCAGGGTTAATGGGCTCCAATGTTTGATAAAATGTATCACTGAAAAGTTTCAGCTTGGTAATTTCGGCCTCTAAGTCAAATTGTTTGATAATTAACCATGCTCGGAGTGACCAAGTCGAGTAGTTTTGATTGCCAATATATAGTTGCATTTGTTGCTCTATCCTGTGTCAGGGGGGATGAACTGAGCTTAAGTTATTTATTTAGGAACGACTAACAGATAGTTTTGATGTGACCTATTTACAATAACGATGGATTCTTGGAATGATTCATTTTTATATCCGTTTTTATTATTGATTTATTTATAATTAAACAAGATAAGTTGAAAGTAGTATAAATAATCTGTTTATTTAATATCACTCGCTAATTTGCCATTTGTTTGTGGTTGGTCCTGCTGTTATTTAATTTATAGTTATTGACTTATCATTTATTCATATTATTCGGCCATTGCTGCTGTTTCCGTTTGTTTCCGTTTTACGATAGAAACTCCGAGCTGTATCACTAAAAATTTCTGTCAGAAACTTAATCTGTTTAATGTCAGATTGAGAGGAGCCTATGTTTACAGAAGAGCGACGCCGATTAATTTTAGAATTTTTAAATCAGCATGATAGGGCAACCGTGAATGAATTAGCCGAGATGTTTAATGTTTCAGCTAAAACGATCCGCAATGACTTTAATTTTTTTTCTAAAAATAATGTGGTTTCCCGGTGTTATGGCGGCGCTATTTTAATCCGACGTAAAATGCAGGATCAGCTTATTAAGCGATATGGCAGTGAAATTAATTCAATATTTAAAACAAATATAGAACCAAAGCCAAATCAAACCAAAAGCACTGTTATGAATGGTTATGTGTGTGTCATGGGGGCATTTCATGTGGATATTGTGGCTAAGGTACAGCGATTTCCACAAAAAGGCGAAACGTTAAAGGCGCTGGATAGTTTTTTGGGCCCAGGAGGCAAAGGTGCGAATCAGGCTCTGGCTGCGAGTAAGGCAGGGGCTCAAGTGCACTTTGTGGCTAAAGTCGGCAAAGATCATTTCAGTGATGTTGCCTTTGAGCATTTAGCAAATTCTGGAATCCATTCATTTACTTTATATCAATCTGATAGTGACCCAACGGGCAATGCCTTGATTTATGTTTCGCAAAATGACGGTGAAAACATGATTGCGATCTGCCCTGGGGCCAATCAGACCTTCACCGATGAGGAAGTTCAGGCTATAGAGCCACAGCTAGCACAGGCCGCTGTGTTGGTCGTGCAGTTAGAAAATAATATTTCAGCGACGTTAAGTCTTCTCAAATTAGCCAAACAGCGAGGAGTTTTCACTATTTTAAATCCTGCGCCTTATTCCAGCGATGTTGAATTGTGTTTGCCCTATGTTGATTTGATCACCCCTAATGAAACCGAAGCCAGTGAGATAGCCGGTATGGCGATCACGGATAAGGCCTCTGCTATTGCTGCTTCTGAGCGAATTCTGGCAAAAGGTGTGTCGCAGGTGGTCATTACTTTAGGGGCGAATGGGGTGGTCAGCAACGATCATGGTAAGGCGCACTACTGGCCCGCCTTTAAGGCCGTAAGTGTTGATACTACGGGGGCGGGCGACTCATTCACGGGGGCGCTGGCGGCTGCTTTAAGCGCCGGCCAGAAATTACCACAAGCGGTTAAATTTGCCGCCGCTTTTGCATCCCTTGCGGTTGAACTCGAAGGAGCTTCGGCGATGCCTGATAAAGAGCAGGTTCTGAGTCGGATGCATTCTCAAAATCCAACTATTTCTGCCGCATTTGCGTAATGCATATTTTTAAAGAGGTTGTTATGAAGTCTATCGAAGGTGTTATTCCAGTGATGTTGACGCCATTTACTGACAGTGGCGATGTGGATTATGCAGCACTGAAGCGGTTAGTTCAGTGGTATCTCGACCACCAGGTTGATGGTTTGTTTGCAGCTTGTCAGTCTAGTGAAATGCAATATTTATCGCTTGAAGAGCGGGTCAAGATCACCCGCTGTGTGGTTGCGCAAGTGGCTGGACGAGTGCCGGTGATGACCTCCGGGCATATTAGCGATGATCTCCAGACACAAGTCAATGAATTACAGGCTATGGCTGAAACAGGGGCGGATGTACTGGTTTTAGTCACCAACCATTTGGATCCTGAGCAGCAAGGTAGTGATGTGTTTTATGAATCGCTCCACACGATTTTAGCCAGCTTACCTGAATCTCTTGCTCTGGGGCTTTATGAATGTCCGGCCCCATACCGGCGTCTGCTCAGTGATGAGGAATTGCTTTACTGTGCCAATAGTGGCCGTTTTGTCGCACTTAAAGATGTGAGTTGTGATCTGGCTACGGTGACGCATCGGGTCAACCTAGTCGCCGAAACTCCGCTGAACATTATTAATGCTAATGCAGCAATTGCCTATCCGGCAATGCAAGCTGGTTCGAAAGGTTTTTGCGGGGTATTTACCAACTTCCACCCTGAGCTTTATCACTGGTTATATCATCAGCGTAATGAGGATTTATCGCTGGCCAATGAATTATCTATTTTTTTGTCATTAAGCGCGGTGGTGGAAAATTTAGGGTATCCCAAAAATGCCAAAATTTATCATCAACTTTTAAATAACCACAATTTTGAAAGTGATTATTGTCGGGTGATTAAAGATGATGTTATTGAAAAATATTGGGCTCTCGATGTGTTATTAAATCAAATTAAAGAGGGCACTGAGTTTTATTTAAATAAAATTAAGAATATCTAAAAATTTTAATAATGACTGGGGTGATGGCTCATCACCCTTTGCTATTGCTATGTCTCAAGCATGCTTCGGAGTGCACTTTGCGTTTAACTTAAAAAGGCTTTATTATGAAAACATCTGCATCTCTACAAGATATAAATACATTAGAAAATAATAATGCAAAAATAGGTGGCAATTTTCGATGGGGAATTGTTACTTTAATTCTAGTGGCGGCCGTTATTAATTATTTTGACCGTTCGAATTTAAGTATCGCTAATTCAACTATTGCCAAAGAGTTCGGATTGAGCTCGACTCAAATGGGCTTTTTGTTATCCGCTTTTTTATGGCCATATGCGATTGCTAATCTGCCCGCTGGCTGGCTAGTTGACCGCTTTGGGCCCAAGAAAATATTTTCAGGTGGCTTAACGCTTTGGTCTGCGGTGACCGTGGTCGCCGGTTTTACCTCTGGATATGGCACATTATACGCGTTGCGGGTTCTGCTTGGGGTAGCTGAGTCGCCCTTTTTTACTTCGGGTATTAAAGTCACTGATATGTGGTTTTCAGATAAGGAGCGTGGATTACCAACTTCGGTGATCAATACTGGCTCGCAAATAGCCAATGCGGTTGCGCCACCCCTGTTGACAATATTGATGCTGACTTTAGGCTGGCGAGGGATGTTTGTGGTCATCGGGTTGATGAGTATTCCGATTATTTTACTTTGGCTTAAATTTTTCCGAGCGCCAACTCGTGCTGAATATGCTGAGATTCACCGCGAAGACGATACACAATTACATCAGGCTGTCTCAGAGCAAACCAAAGTGGATTGGGGGGCTCTGTTTAAACGCCGTTCGACTTGGTTCATGATCATTGGCAACTTCTGCATTATGTTTACCATTTGGGTGTATCTGACCTGGCTGCCTAGTTATCTAGAAAATAGCATGGGCATGAGTATTAAAGAAACCGGCTGGGTCGCTTCAATCCCTTTTATTGCCGGAATATTAGGGGTGCTGTGCGGCGGTAGTCTGTCTGATTTTCTGGTGCGGAAAGGTCTCAATCCAGTGACTTCGCGAAAAGTGCCAATTGTTGCAGGGGCTGCTTTTGCGGCTTGTTCTGTGGCGCCTGTCCCGTTTGTGCATAGTTATGGATTGAGTATCGCACTGTTAAGTCTTGGCTATTTCTTCTCGCAATTACCGCAAGGGGCGATTTGGACACTGGCCTCGGATATAGCTCCCAGCGATCAGGTGTCATCATTAGGTTCCATTCAAAACTTTGGGGGGTTCCTTGGTGCCGCTTGTGCGCCTATTGTGGCGGGGATGGTGCTTGATGCAACAGGGCAATTTACAGATGTCTTTATGCTGGGTGCTGGATTGTTACTGATGGGGGCAATTAGTTACGCCTTCTTTGTCCGTAAAGATTAACTTTTTATCGGCCAGCATCTGTTGGCCGTGATTTTTTTTAACGCTGCTGTGGGGTTGTACAAATTATTGCTTTAGCATCCATTAGCCGATAGCTTTAAGGCATCTTAAGCATAACTTTCAAAGTGATTTTCATGGATATGGATGCCCTCAAAGGGTTTTTGGCGTTTGTGGAGACGGGCAGTTTTACTCGAGCCGCAAAACAAGTGCACCGAACTCAATCGGCATTTAGTGCCCAGATGCATAAATTAGAAAACGAATTGAATGTACAACTGTTTGAAAAACAGGGGCGCAATTTGGTGTTAAGTGAGGCCGGAATAGCGCTTCGCGGTTATGCACAGCAACTGACGGGATTACATCATCAGGCGCTCAAACAGGTCCGCCGCTACGAAAACAAACGACCGCTGCATTTGGGGTGTCCTGACGACTTTAATCAGGTCATTTTGCCTCAGGTCGTTACACTTATTCGGCGCATGCAACCAACGTGTTCGATTCAGGTTTTTAGTCACCCAAGTACCACATTACGAACCTGGCTGGATGAGGGGAAACTGGATGCTGCCATTGTCACGCGCGCCAGTGGCTCAGAAGAGGGCTACTATCTTACCTATGATCAGGGGGTCTGGGTGAGTGCGCCTGAGTTTAATATGGATGAACATCCCTCACTGCCTTTGGTTCTGTTTCAAAGTGATTGTCACTATCAAGCTGCTGCTATCGATAGGCTCACTAAACAGGGGCGAGCGCATCAGTTGATGACGTGTTGTGACAGTGCTTCTGCGCTGTGCGCTATTGTCCGTCAAGGGCTTGGCATTAGCGCAATGGGGCGGCTGAGTGTCAGTGACGATTTAAAAATATTATCGCAGATGCCGGCACTTCCTTCGGTGGAAATTGCCTTGGTATTGGGAGCTCATTCTCATCCTTTGTTTGATGAGGCGCTGTTAAGTCAGCTGGCGAGCTGTGTGAAGCGCTAAGGTATAAGTCTTGCCCATCGCCACGCTATTTAAACAGATTCAGCACCCCCCTTGTTATGCGGTGACCCTCCTTGCCAATGTCTCGCGGCAGCTGTTGACGTAGTTTGACCACTGAGGGGGGAAACAACACAAAAATGGCCATATTTTAGCCGGTGTCGGTCAGCCATTTGTTAAGCGATGACGCATGGCGTGAACTTCATTTCTGTGTGATTTGTCAATTTAAAATATCTTTTGGCACTTTAGGATGACTCAGTAGCTATTGTTGACGACGGTAAAAGGAGTTTACTAATGGTTAAATTGAGTCATTCATCGAGAGTGTTTTGGCAGGGCTGGCGTAATGTTGTTAGCGTTGCAATATTGGCTTTGTTACTGGTTTGTCAAAGCTCTATTGCTCGCCAGAGTGTTCCTCAATCGCCCGATATTCTGTTTGGCCCGCTATTTGATGCGGTGCAAAGAGCACAGTTATTTAGTGATCAGAAAACTTTTGCGGATGCCGTTGCTAAACGCTCACCGAAATTGATTGTTGCCGATTGGCAAAAGGAAAAATCGCAGCAAGGATTTGATTTAAAAAAATTCGTATTGGCCAATTTTACCCTGCCAGCAACCCATTCAGCTTATGTTCCGCCAGCCAATCAGAGCTTGCGTGCCCATATCGATGGGTTATGGAGTGAACTGACGCGGAGTGCGAAAAAGGCGGGAAAATATGACTCGTTGCTACCGATTCCGAAACCTTATGTTGTCCCGGGAGGACGTTTTCGCGAGGTCTATTATTGGGACAGCTATTTTACCATGCTGGGACTGGCTGAAAGTGGCCATTGGCCGTTGATTAAAGATATGTTGGATAACTTTGCTTGGGAGCTTGATCAGTATGGTCTGATCCCAAATGGCAACCGCAGTTATTATTTAAGCCGCTCCCAGCCTCCCTTTTTTAGTTTAATGGTCTCGCTTTATGCCCAACATCAAGGCGATCAAGTCTATGTCCATTACTTGGGGCAATTACAAAAAGAGTATGACTACTGGATGGCGGGGAGTGCTCATTTAGCCAAAGGTAAGGCGATAAATCGAGTGGTGAGACTTGCCAATGGTACATTGTTGAATCGGTATTGGGATGCGCGTGATGTGCCGCGGCCAGAGTCTTGGTTAGCTGATATTAAAACGGCTTCGAATGTGCCAGCTAAAGACAAACCAGCACTATATCGACAGTTGCGCTCAGGAGCAGCCTCCGGATGGGATTATAGCTCCCGATGGTTTCGCGATTATCGGCATCTCAGTACCATTGAGGTCACCCATATTATTCCTGTAGATCTGAACAGTTTGCTGTATCACCTTGAGCAGGTGTTGGCCAAAGGCTATCAGTTAAAAGGTGATCCGCAACTGGCTGCACACTATCGCCAGTTGGCAGCTGCGCGGGCGAAAGCGATAAACACTTATCTATATAATAAAACGCAAGGTTGGTATTGCGATTATGACTGGACGACCGGGCATGTGCGCGAGCAATTGACAGCCGCGGCGTTATTCCCATTGTTTTTAAATATTGCGACCGACAAACAGGCCAATGCAACGGCCAAAGCCGTGTTATTGCAATTGGTGCACACTGGTGGTTTGGCCACTACAACTGTCGAAACAGGCCAGCAGTGGGATGCCCCTAATGGCTGGGCACCCCTGCAATGGGTCGCTGTAGTCGGGCTGAATAACTATCACCATCCAGCATTGGCTAAACGTATTGCCATGGGATTTTTGAAAAACGTCCAAGCAACGTATGACAGTGAACATAAGCTGGTGGAAAAATATGTGGTTCAGGGACGCACCCTTGGCGGTGGTGGTGGCGGTGAATATCCGTTGCAGGATGGTTTTGGCTGGACTAACGGTGTCACGATTATGTTGCTCGACAAATATTGTCCGGCGCATAAAGTCTGTCAAAGTGTCCATGATTTGCCTCCGGTTGCCGCGGGTGACTAAAGATGGTTTCCCGTTGAGTGAGATCTCTCTGGTTAGCGATGGTTAATGCGCTTGATTTTAGGGTATATTAATCAACAGTCCTTAGGCGTTAACTGGCTAATTTTAGAGAGATTTGTAGATGGGGTTAACAATTTATCAGGTGGACGCTTTTACCACAGAGCCTTTTACCGGCAATCCTGCCGGGGTTTGTATCACGCCCTCGGCTTTAGATGCGGTTTTGATGCAGAGAATTGCTCAAGAAATGGCGGTTTCTGAAACGGCCTTTTTAGCTCTTGATACGATGCGTTTGCGCTGGTTTACCCCCCAAACTGAAGTTGAATTATGCGGCCATGCAACCTTGGCTACCGCTTATGTTCTTAAACAGCAAGGCCTGTTAAGTGAGGGGGATGAAGTTGTTTTTCACACTCTATCGGGCGAGCTGATTGCCTGTGCTAATCATGCTGCAATTGAGTTGATTTTGCCTGCGCCACAGCTGGTTAAAACGCAACTTAGCAGTGAGTTACTCAGTGCTGTTGGCATTGAGACTTCTCAGTTGATTGACTCGTGCCAGTTTGGCAGTAAGGCGCTGATTGTGGTCGATGAGCAAGCAACGTTACTGGCCTTATCACCTGATTTTAGCCGTTTGAAGCAACTCCCTGGACGTGGTGTGGTGGTAACGGCGCAAGCCAAGATGCCGCGTACTGATTTTGTTTCTCGCTATTTTGCCCCGTGGATCGGTGTTGATGAAGACCCTGTAACCGGATCGGCACACTGTGCGTTGGCGGTGTACTGGTTTGAACAGTTTGCTAAAGAAGAACTGCTTGGTTATCAGGCGTCTTCTCGTGGCGGATATATTCGCGTTAGCCGAGCGTCAAACAACGCCATTAAGCTATTTGGTCAGGCGGTGATTGTTTTGAAAGGGGATCTTTGTTTGCCTTATGATGAATAACCAAGCATGGCGAGCAATCTGGCCTTATTTGAGCTGCCCTTATGAGCTATTTTTGCATGTTTTTTATAATAAATTGACGCTGAAGTGGCGGTTATGGGGGAGCACCATTGTTGGGTTTTTCCTCTGTGCCGGGGCTCAGGGTGCGCAATATAGTGGCACATTAGGCAAGTTACCGATTACGTTTCAGCTTGATGAGGGGGCTGCGCTATATTTTTACGATCGATACCGAACCCCAATTGACTTAGATAGTGCTCCTTCTGTAGGTCAAAATGCCTTACTGTTTATTGAGACAAACGCCGAAGGCAAACCGGTCGGGGAATTTCATCTACAAGTTAACGGCCAGCGGTTGGTGGGCTATTGGTGCAATGTGAAAACGCACCAGCACTTGAGTGTGCATCTTAAGCCAAGCACCGATCCGCGAGGGGTCATCCAGTCTTCCTCATTTAAAAACCGTTATATTCGAGTGAAGTGTCTGCAAGGCGGTGCTCAAATGATGATGATCGATAAATCTAGCGATCAGCTGAGTCAGCAACTCATGGTGGAAAGTAGTGCTTGCCAGTCTATGTATAACGTTGTTGTTGGCGATTACAATTTTGATGGTTTCGCTGATTTTTCAACATCTGGCCAGTACTTCGCCGGCCCGAATACGACTCGCAATTACTATCTTTATCAGCCTCAAAAAAAACAGTATCGATTTAATCAAGCGCTCTCAATGTTAGTGACGTTAAGCTTTAACCAACAAAGTAAAATTGTAACGTCAACAAACCAGTGTTGTGCGGGGCGTTCAATAAGTGTTGATCACTATCGCTGGCAGGCAAATGAGCTAAAGCAGGTTGATGGTGTTTGTTATAAACGCAATGATGACGGCGAACTAGTCGCCAAAGCGCGCAAAGCCTGTTATTAATAGGTGCTTTAATATCTCTTTGATTTAGGAGTAAAAGATGGAGATGTCAACGGTTCAGGTTATTTTTCATATAGACGAAACTAATAAGTGGCCAATGGTTCTGGCAAATGTGAAGAATCTGCTTAAGGTGGTTGATCCGCAGCACTCTCACATTGTGGTATTAGCGAATAGTCAAGCGGTGTTGGCTTATACCGCCGACTCGGCAGAACATCAACCGGTGATGGCTTCGCTGGCCGCCGATGGGGTCTGCTTTGAAGCCTGTCAGAATTCTTTAACGGGTCTTAAGATTGAGCGAGATTCTTTAAGTGAGTTTGTGCAGGTTGTCGGTGTGGGAGTGTTAGAAATCATAGAAAAACAATCTGCTGGATATGCCTATATCCGCCCTTAATGCATCAGCCTCCACGCAGCTTTGCCCTTTCTCATACCATGGTTACTTGTCGGTGAGCAATTGCTGCGTTTTTTAAATTTTAAGAAACTTTTATAACTTAAGAGTTTCTTAAGGTTACTTTTCTACTCTTTTATGCATCGCTAGTAAAAGAGTGGAGTCCCAAGATGCACAGACTTCAATGGGTTGATGTCTCCCATCCTCAGTGCAATACCGTTCGTAAGTATGTTTATCGACGTTACAAAAGAGCGTTCAATGCTCAACTGGATGAATTCATGCCAGTATTCCTGACGTTATTTGAAGGAGAGAAAATTGTATCTGTTTGTGGCATTCGCGCGGCAAACACGAGCCCATTGTTTTTAGAGCAATATCTGGATCAGAGTGCTGAAACTCTGGTTAGTAACGCACTTGGGACTGAAGTTAAACGCTCTGAACTGATTGAATTTGGTCAACTCGCCTCTTTCTCGATGGGGTTTTCCAGAGAGCATTTTCATTTAATGGCACAGAAGCTTATTAATCAGGGATTTCGTTACTGTATTTTTACGGCGACTCAACCGTTGATGGCATTGATGAAACGCATGGGACTCAGCCTAAATATTGTGCACAACGCGGATGATTCTCGAGTCACTAATGTCTCCCGTTGGGGAAGTTACTATCAACACCGTCCCCAGATCGTTGTCGGGTGCCTACAAGAGGGGCTTCAGATTTTATCGCCACAACCAGCTCAATCACTTTTAGGAGTGTTGTATGAGTAGTCGTATTATTCAATCCATTTGTCATTGGGCTGAGAGCCAACCCGATGCCATTGCTCTGATCGGGACAACGGCGCAAGGTGAGTTGTCCGAGCTTAGCTATCGTGATCTTTGGGCGAAGATTCAAACTCGCCAGCACGAATTGGAAAATCTCCAACCATACTGTCTAGCAATGCGTGGCGAGAATTGTTTGCAATGGGTGATCAATGATTTGGCGGCTCTGGCTGGCGAAATTCCATTGTTGCCTGTTCCTACCTTTTTTACCCCAGAACAGGCGATGCATAGCGTTCAGCAAAGCGGTGTCGACCACTTGATCGGTGACTGGGATTTTTTAACCACGCCGCCAGAGCTTGAGGAGGCATTTGAGCCTTTATTAGCCAAGACTGCCAAAGTCACTTTTACCTCTGGCTCAACAGGAACCCCAAAAGGGGTTTGCTTAAGCTCAGAACAGCTCGATGCGGTCAGTTTGCAACTCTCAGAGGTGATTGCACAGAATGTGGCGGTTGAACGCCATTTGGTCATGCTTCCCCTGTCGACTTTGCTCGAAAATATTACCGGGGTATATGTGCCGCTATTGCTGGGGAAAACCAGTGTGGTTCTCGCCGGCCCAGATGTTGGACTTGAGGGCTCAAGTCACTTTGATCCAGCACGTTTTGTTCAAGCGCTGAGCCGTTTTCAGCCGAATTCATTGGTCCTTACCCCTGCACTGCTCGAAGCTCTGGTCAATGTCGTTGAATATCACAGCGAGTTAAGTCAGAGCCTTAAATTTATCGCCGTCGGTGGGGCATCCGTGCCAAAACGACTTTTAGAGCGGGCGCAAGCACTGGGGTTACCTGTTTACGAAGGCTATGGCTTGTCAGAATGTGCCTCGGTGGTTGCTGTTAATACCCCGGCGAGTCACCGTTTTGGCAGTTGCGGAAAAGTGCTGGGTCACCAACAGATCAAAATTGGCGAGCGCGGCGAAGTATTGGTTCGTGGCAATATGGCGCTCGGTTACATTGGCCAACCTTTTTCTCAGCAGTGGTTTGCCACTGGCGATATAGGCTCTATTGATGAGCAGGGCTTTTTAACGATTCATGGTCGGCTGAAAAATCTTATTATCACCAGTTATGGGCGCAATATTTCACCTGAGTGGATTGAAACGCTGGCTCGCGATTATTCAGCGCTTAAACAATTCGTTGTCATGGGGGATGGTGAAGATTATTTAAGTGCTTTTGTAATCCATCCCGATAAAGATGCTGTCATAGAAGCATTACATGAGCTTAACCAACAGCTTCCCGATTATGCGCAAATTGCGCAGTTAATCTGGTGTGAGAATCAACCCAGCTCAATGTTATTCACGTTTAATGCCAGACCCATCCGTTCGGCCATCGAGCAGTTCAGTCAGAGTTGCCCACATTTTTTACTTGATACTCATCATCATCCAATTTCGGGGAAAACTATGAATCAGTTTTTTAATGAGCTTAAGCAGCAAACTGAAGCTGCCCGCGGGCAGCTGCTACAGTCTAAAATTTTCGCAGCGTGTCAAGAAGGGCAGATTGATCGCCAGAGTTATCGCGCATTTTTAACCCAAGCCTATCATCATGTAAAACATACAGTGCCTCTATTGATGGCGTGTGGTGGCCGTTTAGATGAGCGTTATGAGGGGCTACGGGTCGCTTTGGGACATTACATTGAAGAAGAAAGTGGCCACCAAGAATGGATTTTAAATGATATCGAAGCGCTTGGTTTTGACTCGCAACTGGTACGTGAAGGGACTGGTGAAGGCGCGGTTGACTGGCCTATTGAGCTGATGGTTTCTTACCTTTATCACCAAATTGACCGAGGCAATCCGTTGGCGTTATTTGGCATGGTCTGGATGCTTGAAGGTACCAGTGTTTCGGTCGGTGGTCCTATGGCCAGAATGGTTCAACAAACTCTTGAATTACCCGACAGTGCGATGACTTATCTGCTCTCGCACAGTGAACTGGATACTCAACATATTCAATTCTTTGAACAACTGATGGGCCAAATTGAGTCACCGCAAGACCAGCAGGTGATTATTGATAGTGCGCGACACGTATTTCGTTTATATACCGCGATGCTTGAGAACTTGCCATTGCCTGTGATGCATGTGGCATAAGGAGCGTGGAATGGAAATTCGAGCAACAACCTGGCTGGTGACTGGGGCTAGCGGTGGTATTGGTTCGGCTATTGCCAAAGCGTTAAGTGAACGAGGCGCTTGTCTCATGTTGGTTGGGCGCGATCAGAATAAACTTGAGGCGCTCAAGGCACAGTTGCCCAACTGTGAGAGTCATCGTGTCTTCGCTGTCGATTTATTAGCCTCTGGTGGGATTGATAAATTGCTGCAAGCGTTGGATGGACAACCCATCGACGGATTGGTTAATAATGCCGGTTGTAATCAGTTTGGTTGGTTTGCTAAACGCACTGAAAATTCCTTGGACGATGAGATTACCTTGAACTTGTTACGGCCGATAGAATTGTCTCATCGTTTGCTTAGTGAAAAAACGCAACCTCGTTGGATTGTGAATATCGGCTCGACTTTCGGGGCGATTGGTTACCCGGGCTATGCCAGTTATTGTGCCGCGAAAGCAGGATTGCAGCGTTTTTCTGAAGCGCTAGACCGAGAACTTAGTGCCCAAGGCGTCCGCGTGCTCTATTTGGCTCCGCGAGCGACGAAGACGCAATTGAACCCGACGATAGTGGAAGAGCTTAATCAAAAATTGGGCAATCAAAGTGATACACCAGAGCTTGTTGCTCAACAATTTATCGAGCTTGTGTTACGCGAACAACGCTCTCGATTTATTGGTTGGCCTGAGAAATTGTTTGCCCGACTAAACCAGCTTTTACCGGGGATTGTGGGGTCAGCGATTCGTCGCCAATATCCGGTGATTGCTGCCGCCCTTGATAAAAATGATGTGGAGCAACCGCAATGAAAATGAAATTACTGTTTATTACACTGGCAGCGGTCTGTTGCTCTGTTCAGGCCGCAACGACTTTATCGCTGCATCAAATTCAACATCAATGGGCGATTTGTCAGTATCAGCAGCCTTCGAAAAAGGACCGCGAAAAATGCTTTGATACTTTAGTGAACGAGAATGCTCAGGCGCTTAAAGCGCATCCGCAAGATGAGCAACTGCATGTTTGGATGGGTATTAATTTGAGCTCACAAGCGGGAGTTAAAGGCGGATTGGGGGCTCTGTCGTTGGTTAAAAAGGCCAAGGCACAGTTTGAACAGGTGATAAAAAAAGCCCCGAATACCCTCGAAGGTTCAGCTTATACCAGCCTTGGCGTTCTATACTATCAGGTACCAGGGTGGCCGATTGGTTTTGGCAGCGATAAAAAAGCCAAAAAAATGCTTAAAAAAGGTTTAGCTATGAACCCCAACGGGATTGATTCAAACTATTTTTATGCAGATTTTTTACGTGACCAAGGGGATAAAAAGGCGGCGAAGCAATACTTTGAGAAGGCGCTTGCTGCCCCTAAACGGCCATCTCGTCCTCTCGCTGATGCTGGAAGAAGAAAAGAGATCTTGGCAAAACTTAAGGAGCTATAAGTTTTCATGCGTGTACTGATGATAGAAGATGACCAGATGCTGGGGCCATCGATGGTGACATCATTAAGTCGTAATGGATATACAGTGGATTTGTTGCAACAGGGAAAAGGAACTCTCAGTGCACTGAAAACAGACCAATTTGCTTGTGTTATTCTCGATTTGATGTTGCCTGATATTGATGGCTTAGACTTGCTCGCTAAAATCCGTAAGGAAGGGTTCGATTTACCGGTATTGATTTTAACTGCCCGAGATGAACTTTCCGATCGAGTCCGTGGGCTGGATGGTGGAGCTGATGATTATTTGGTGAAACCATTTGCGCTCGAAGAGCTGCTGGCTCGATTACGAGTCCTGATTCGGCGCCGCGGAGGTTACAGCGAATCGATTTTGGAACATGGTCCTATTCGTCTTTCTCTGGCGGAACAGAAAGTGACGGTGGCAGGAGAAACCGTTACGTTAACGCGCCATGAGTTTAAGTTATTGTCAACGCTGATGACGCAGCCCGGACGAGTCTTAAGTAAAGAGCAGTTGCATCAGGCGTTGTATGGCTGGGATGAAGGCGGGAGTGATAATTCGCTGGAAGTGCATATCCATAATCTGCGCAAAAAGCTGCCTGCTAGTTTTATCCGGACGATTCGCGGTGTGGGGTATGTCTTTGCCAAAGACTCAGCGTAAAAAACTTTATTCCATTAAAAATCGACTGATCATTTCGGTGATCTCATTAGCTCTGTTTGCCATTTTGATAGCTTTGGGCATTAGCTATTTGGCTGCCCGTCATGAAATTAAAGAGGTTTATGATGCGCGGCTTGGGCAAACGGCCAAACAGCTGTTGTTAACAATTCCAATGCGTCAGTCTCAACTGGTTAAGCAACAAAAGCTGTTTAACCAGTGGATGCAGCAATTAGAGACGCGTTTACATCATGATCACGATATGGAAAGTCGTCTTGGCCATCCATATGAGCTCAAAGAGCTCATTCAGTATTACCGAGATGGCAAGATGTTTTGGAATACTCACAATAGCTTTGGTAGCGTGACCCATCTTATATCCCATCCCGGATATGGTTATTTTAAAATCAAAGGGCAAAAATGGCGTTATTTCCAGTACTTTGCGCCCGAGATGAATGGCCATAAAGATATGATTGTGGTGGCTGAAAGTGAATCGGTGCGTAGCGACATCATGGGTAAATTGGCGATGGCGAGCGGCTTCCCATTGCTCATCATTATCCCATTGCTGGCGATTATTATGGTGGTACTGATTAATCGTCAGTTTCGACCTCTGGTTGAATTGCGCCAAGCCATCGGCGATCTCGATATTCAGCAGCTGACACCGGTCAATATAAGTGAGCTGACACTTGAGCTTGAGCCACTCGTGAACACCTTGAACCGCTTACTTCACCAGCTGGACGAAGCCTGGCAACGAGAGCGACGTTTTACCCGCACCGCAGCCCATGAACTCAAAACACCGCTCGCTATTTTACGGATCAACGCCGAAAATGCGTTGAGCAGCAAGAATGAAGAGCAATTGAAGGAGGATCTTGAGCGGATCCTCTCTGGCATTGAACGCTCCGACCGCTTAATTCATCAATTACTCATTTTGGCGCGTGTAGAAAGTCTCAAACCATCCGATCAAAAATTTGGCGAGATTGAGCTTAATTCTTTATTACAAAATGTGATTGCTCAGCTCGTACCACTGGCATTGCAAAATGATCAGGAAATTGGTCTTGATGGTGAGCCGATGGTGAAGATCCAAGGGGATGAACTGTTGCTTGAATTGTTGTTTTCGAATTTAGTGGATAATGCGATTCGTTATTCGGGCAAGCAAAGCCATATTGGTGTGAATTTAACGGTTCAGACACAACAGATTCATATCGATGTGTGTGATGATGGCGCGCCGATTCGTGATGAAACTCGTGAACGAATCTTTGAAAACTTCTACCGAGAAAATCCCGAAAAAGGGGATGGTGCTGGCTTAGGCATGGCGATTTGCCAGGACATTGTCGCGATACATGCCGGCAGTGTCACGTTATTACCTTATTCGGGAGTGAACTGTTTCCGAGTTAGTTTCCCAAGACATACGAGTGTTTAATATGGGGTGACTCTTCGCTCATGGAAGAGTCACTATCGTAGCGAGATTTTGTGGGTGATTTGGACTGCCTGTGTACTTGGTTAAGCTTGCTCTGACAAAGTTATTTAAGAGCGAAGCCTTGTTCATTTAAGAATGCTTGAATATGAGGGCGGGATTCTTTGCTCAGGATGGCACTAATCTGTTCGCTCCAACTTGCAACTTTGGTGTTAGAACCCGCGCGCTGGCTATAATAGTCGACCACTTGCTGGTCATATTCAGCTAACAGCTGTTTGTCGAGTTTTTGCTGATAGCTGTTCTCATGAACGACCAATGGCTGAGGAAGTCGAGGGCGAATGCTCGGCTCCTGATTCGGCTGGCCTAAGCACATGCCGAATAATGGGAGTACGTTTTTGGGCAGTTCGAGGAGTTTGGCAACTTGTTTCGGATCGTTTCTGATCCCACCAATAAATACCCCTCCCAGACCCATCGATTCGGCCGCAACGAGCGCATTTTCAGCCATTAATGCCACATCGATGGCACCAATAAGCAATTGTTCACTAAACCCGAGTTTGGCTTCGGGAGCGATTTGCTGGTGGCGATGAAAATCGACACACCAAACTAAAAATTCTGCTGCTTCAATGATCCACGTTTGCCCCCCTGCTAATGTGGCAAATTTTTCCCGAAGTTGTGGGTCGCTGACCCGAACAATTGAACCGGTTTGCAAAAAACTAGAGGTTGAGGCCATTTGTGCTGATTCAATGATGGTATTGAACTGATCATTGCTTATTGGGGCGTCGGTAAATTTGCGCACGGATGTGTGGTGGCGAAGAAGATCAATTGTTGGGTTCATAGGGATATCTTCCAAATAATATAAAAGGATTGGTTTCTATCGTAGCATAGAATGCCAAGGTCTCTCCAAGAGAGGAGAATTTCACTCAAATAAGCCATCAACTAGGGTGAAAAATTGCTGATAATATCCGCAAAAATAGCTTTATTTTCTATATGAGTCTCAGTATTATCATTGTTTATATAAATAGAAATTTCTTATTTCTGCTTTTTTTTAATGAAAAAATTTAAAATAGTAAGAAATATGAGCTTGTTTTTAAACTTAAAAGCATAAATTGAGCAATGATGGATTGTTATGGACACGGAAACTCGTAATATTCAGGGCACGACCCAATCTGAACATCGGCATTTGACTTGGAAGGACGGTAAAACCTTAAGTTTGTCTGCTCTTGGCGGCGCACTTGAGTTTTATGATTTTGTTATCTTTGTCTATTTTGCCAATGTGGTCGGTGGCTTGTTCTTTCCTGCTGATATGCCAGATTGGATGCGCCAAGTTCAGACCTACGGTATTTTTGCTGCCGGCTACCTTGCTCGCCCTCTTGGGGGCATTATTATGGCGCACTTCGGGGATCTGCTCGGGCGTAAGCGTATGTTTATGCTAAGTATCTTCCTGATGGCGGTACCAACAATGGCGATCGGTTTGATGCCGACCTACCAGAGTGTTGGGATCTTAGCACCGTTGTTGCTGTTGTTATGCCGCGTTTTTCAAGGTGCAGCCATTGGTGGTGAAGCTCCGGGGGCGTGGGTGTTTGTTACCGAACATGTCTCTAAACGTCACATCGGTTTGGCTTGTGGGACGTTATCGGCTGGTTTGGTTGCAGGGATCTTAATCGGCTCGCTCGTTGCAACGGGTCTTCACTCATCGATGAGTGCTGAACAAATTAAGCAGTATGGCTGGCGCTTGCCATTTTTGTTGGGCGGCGTGTTTGGATTTATTACCATGTATCTGCGTCGTTGGCTGCATGAAACCCCCATATTCAAACAGATGCAGGAAGATAAAGAGCTTGCCGAAGAGCTTCCGATTAAATCAGTGTTAAAAGATCATACGCCATCGGTTTTGGTCTCAATGGCAGTAACTTGGGTATTAACCGCTGCGATTGTGGTCACTATTTTGATGACCCCCTCATTGTTGCAAAAGTTGATTCATCTTAATCCTGAGACGTCGCTTGAAGCCAATAGTGTTGCCATTGTCTGCATTCTGATTGGTTGTTTGGTTTCGGGAGCCTTAGCCGACCGCTTTGGTAATGGTCCGATTATGGCTATTTTTAGTATCGGTCTGGCGGTGAGTTACTGGGTGTTCTATTCAACTATGTTGCAAGATACGACTTATCTGTTCCCAATGTATGCCGTGGTTGGCTTCTTTGTGGGGATTGTTGGGGTTGTTCCGGCGATTGCGGTTAAGAGTTTTCCGGCGCCGATTCGATTCTCTGGGTTGTCATTCTCATATAATGTGGCATACGCTATTTTTGGTGGGACAACACCGATGTTCGTCAGTGCGATGATCATGAAAAGTGCCTATGCACCGATGTATTACGTTGCTGGTGTGAGTGTTGTCGGTGTGTTAGCCAGCCTTGCGGTGATGCGCTTTCGCCCTCGGTTGGACTTGGCAATATCAGCAGCTTAGCTGTTTACTTTGACAGTAAAAGAGCGGGAATTGATCCCGCTTTTTTATTGCGTGTTAAAAGCGCTTTTTGTTCAGATTATTTTTTATTAAAAATGATGATGATATGGGCGGGAGACTGAGATCTTCTGTTTAGCAGGTTTCAACCTATTGATGGCACTACTAGACTTATTATTACAAGTTGTATTTTGGAAAAGATAACAAGTTTGGTTTTCGTTATAACCTCTTGTATCGCTGAAGGGGAGATGAACGATGAGCATCAGACTACCTGAATATTATCTGCAATGGATCAATGCGATTGATGTCAGCAGTTCACGGATTTATCGGGGGCAATTATGGCATATCTATGGCAAAGATAAGCTTGAGGAAAATGTCTTGATTGCTCACTCGGCTGTCAAAGTTTGTGATCAACTTTATGCCTATATCAACGAGCTGGCTAAAACCACGCGTGCCCCAATGACCCTCGAGCATAGTAAGCGGTGTGTGACGATCGCGTATCAGGACGATATGTTGCTTTATTATGATATCGCCCAGCACCACCAGCTGTTCCGTTTTACGTTGAGTACTGGTTCTATCGAGCGGTTTGGTTTTCTACAGAATTTTCTGGATGAGGTTCAAGCCACGGGTTGATGCCTTGGTTAAAAACCCATGTTGTTGTGATTGCCCCTCATCAGTTCAATTAATTCCCCTTTATCGTTGAATTTGTATAGACAAGTCTAACTGTGTTCTTAGAATGATCACTATGGGTATGAATTTAGCCAAGCTGAAATTACGATAGGGATATAAGATGTTATTGAACCTAAACGACTACCGACAAGCCGCCCAGCACAAACTACCGAAGTTTGCCTTCGATTATGTTGATGGAGGCGCGGAAGATGAGCGCACCCTAGCTGACAACCAATCGGTGTTTACGCGTTGGCAATTTGTTCCCCCGGTGCTTAAGGCATCTTCTGTTCGCGATCTCAGTGTGAACTGGTTCGGAACAAGCTACCAGATGCCAGTTGCCGTTGCCCCAACGGGGTATAACGGTATGCTGCGTCATCGTGCGGATGAACTACTTGCGAGTGCGGCTGCCAAAGCGGGGATCCCCTATATTCAGAGCACCGTCTCAACCAGCTCAATTGAACAGATTGGTCGCCATAGCCATGCGCATCATTGGTTTCAGCTCTATGTTTTAAAAGATAAGAAAGTGACAGAAGACTTGTTAAAACGTGCCAGAGACAGTGGCTGCAAGGTTCTGGTCGTCTCTGTTGATGCGGTTCACTTTGGGAATCGTGAACGTGATAAACGCAACTATGTTCGGCCGATGAAGTTATCGCTCAAAAGCTACTTTAATATTGCCACCAAACCTGGTTGGGTTTGTCGGACTATTTTACCGCAAGGGATCCCGGGATTTGGCAATTTAAAGCCCTATCTCCCCGAGCAATACCAAAAAGGTGTCGGGGCAGCCACCTATTTTGCCGAACAGATGGAAACTGCTCTGGATTGGAGCACTCTGGCATGGCTTCGTTCTCTCTGGGAAGGGCCGTTGCTCCTTAAGGGGGTAGTCGCCCCCGATGATTGCCGCAAAGCGATTGAAGTTGGTTGTGATGGCGTGGTGTTGTCAAACCACGGTGGACGTCAGTTGGATGGAACTATCAGCCCAATTTTATTATTGTCTGAAATTCGCAGAGTGATTGGTGGTGATCCACTGATTTTCATCGATAGTGGTTTTCGTCGTGGTACCGATGTTGTTAAGGCGTTAATACTGGGAGCTAATGGTGTATTGTTAGGTCGGCCCCTGCTGTATGCGATGGCTGCCGCCGGCGAACAAGGGGCTCTGGATGTGATGAATCTGCTCAAAGGGGAAATAGATCGAACCATAGCGCAATTGGGCTGTTGTTCTATGGCAGATTTAACCAGCGATCTGCTTTACCAAGAATAACGCAAAAGAGCAAAAGTGGACTCCAAGTGCTGATGCTCTTTGCAACATTGCACACAGAGCCTGAGGGCTCCTAATCATATAGAATCAGGGATGACAAATCTGCCATCGGGGCAGATGCACTAGTTCAATGGGGGACGGCTCTATCGCTAGATCGAGGCCAGATAGCCGCCATCGACATATAACACCTGTCCGGTCATATAAGCAGAAGCCTCACTGGCTAGAAATATCGCAGTGCCAACCAAATCGTCTAATTGACCAAAGCGTTGCATTGGAATTTTTTTTAGCATTGATTCACACCATTGCGCATCTTGATAAAATACATCGGTCATGTCGGTTTGAAAATAGCCCGGACCGATCGCGTTGACTCGAATATTATACTTTGCCCATTCACTACTTAGTGCCCGTGTGACACCAAGTAGGCCACTTTTTGAGGCGCTATAGGGCACCGCTCCCGGTACGCCAACGGCACTGGTTAGTGAACACATATTAATGATGGTGCCTTTGCCTTGAGATTTCATCACCTCAGCGGCGGCTCGTGCGCAGAAAAAGCTTCCCTTTAAATTGGTATCAACGATCTTGTCCCAAATCATTTCGCTCATATTGAGCGACTCGCAGACGTGCTCTACCCCAGCATTGTTAATCAAAACATCGATGGGCGTTGCGGCAAAAAAATCGCGGATCGCCGTGTCATCGTTCACATCGAGTACTTGAGCACTAGCGCGTGGATCTAATTTTAACAACGCCTCATGGGCTTCGCTCAGCTGCTTTTGATTGCGAGCCGTAATGGTGACACGGGCGCCCGCTTTGCAAAATCCTTGTGCCAACGCAAAGCCGATGCCTTTGCTAGCTCCGGTGATCACAATCTGTTTATCTGCGACCGAAAATTGTGTATCAGGCATATCGTTGTTCCTTGAATTTAATGGCGATTGGGATAAATCACTGCTTTGAGGTAATCCACATGAGAGCGACAGAGTTTGTCGTAAGTATCGGGTACATCCTTTAACTGCAGCGGGGGCGATATCAATGATTTAAGCTTATCTTGCAGTGCTGCAAGGTAAGCTATCGCTTCACGCTGTTCGGTATCAAAAACACTGCAACCGACCAGCGTAATTTCTTTTTCTACCACGCGCAGAATATCAATGCTGTCATTGTGCTGAGGCAGCCCCACTAAAGCGATCCGGCCGCCAGGTTCAATCTGCTCAATCAGTTGGTTGATGACCATTGGAATGCCAGTTGCGTCGATGGCAAAGTGAAAAGGCCGTGGCTTTGGTGAGAGTTGCATGAGCGCACTGAGCTTTGCAAAACGAGTCTGATTAGGCTCGCTTAGTTGCACTGGATGGGCAAAGATATCCTGCAACAGCAATGCTGCAAAGCCGCCTATGGCACCGCCACCTGCGACATGAACGAGAGCGCCGGGTGTTGCAGCAAGTTGTTTGACCACTCGCAGCGAGACCCCTAGCGGCTCACTTAAAACCCGAATGTCGGCGGCTAAATTGTTCGCTACTTTGAGCAGTTGCTGCTCTTTAAGTACCACCTGTTCACTCATCCCGCCTGCCATGCTTTCACCGACAAATGCCAGGGATGGACAGTGATTATAGCGCTGTGCTTGGCATGCTGAGCATTGCCCACACCAAACCCTTGAGTCAGCAACAACTTTATCGCCCAGTGACAATGTTTGAACATTTTGCCCCAGTTCTATGACCGTTCCCGTCATTTCGTGGCCTGGAACCATCGGGAGTTGGTCCATCCACTGGCCGGTTTGAAAATTATGCAGGTCTGAGCCACAGATCCCGACTGCATCAACCATCAGGCGAACTTCGTTGCCATCGAGCGTTTGTGGCATGGAAACATCTTCAACGCGAATATCATTAATGCCATACAATTGTGCCGCTTTCATAGATACCCCCGGTGAGTTACAGCAATTGGCTGATCCACTGGCCTGGCCCTTGGCCGCCATTGCCAAGGGCCACTGCGATGGCCCAACCTAATGCTGAGCTTTGTTGATTGTGCTGACCGTAACCGTTGGCGGTTAGATCTAAGACTAATGTTGGGCAACAAAATAATGCGAGTTGAATCACTTGTTGATAATGCTCAGGCAAGCTCTGCTGGGCTTTTAGTTGGGCTATGAGTGGTCGCCAGTAGTTGTTGATTTTGCTATCTAAAAAGGCTTGGCGCAGGTCAGTCAGTTGCCAGTTGTGCTGAACCACAATCTGCTGGGTTGGATGGTCAATCCTGACCTCTACTTGGTAATGCTCTTGGGCAATATCGGGTTCATAAAGCCAATAAGGATGGGCAAAGATATTGTGAAAGGTCGCTTTGATTTCCGCCAGGAGTGCCGGAATGTTCTCTCCTGCAAACGCGGGATCAAAGAGGGTCAAAGTCTGCTCATCCTCAAACCAGACATTAGCATTGTGCGCATCACCATGCGCCACGATAGCACCGTGATCGGCCAATGATTGGGGGGCGAGTCGTTGTGCCGATTGGCTAAAGAGCTCAGCGACAGTGAATGGATAATGAATGCCGTTAATTTGCCAACGATAGCGACTAAACTGGGACCAATCGAGACTTTGCTGGCCCAGTTTAATCGTTTTATCAAGATAAAATTTGGCAACGCGTCCCCCTAAACCCAGAGGATGATGATCATCGACTAAGCGGTGATAAAAAAGCTGGTGGATAGCCTCTTGTTTAACTTGCTGAACACTTACGCGGTGCAGACTGTTGCGGGCTTTGGTCAAAGTGAGTTGGTCTAATTGCTGTTGTGCTTTGATCAGTTTGGGTAATGTTGTCGCATCAGGGTGAGCCTCCCAGCGCCGACAAACATCGGCAAAACGCTCGGTATGGCGTTTGCGATAAAGTAGTAATTGCCGCCCTGGTTCTTTGCAGGCATAGAGTGGTAAGTCCACTGGAAATCCATAATTTCTTAGCAATTCAGCTCGGTAATACTCCTCAATCGATTTCTCTTCACCTTCTTCATGGTGATATTTAAAAAATAGTGCTTCGTCGGTATCTAGCTGAGTAAACCCATTGAGAGAGTTGAGACTATATTGGTCGCGGTTAATCTGTATTGTTTGCACGGTGTGGCCAGTGATTTGGGCAATCAACAAGGCGAGTTTATCGCTCGCTTGTTGCCACTGGCCTTGTTTAGCCAATGTGTTTGCCTGTGCCGCAAGGGGGGCCTGATTATCCATCATGCTCGCCCTTTAATAACTCATCACGAAGTTCTGATACAGCTAATGCATGCCCGGGGAACCCTTCATAATGCGCAAATCGGTTGGCATTTTTAGCCAGCTCTGCGTAACCGGACTGCGTGACATAACCGACCGAGATCCGTTTCATGTAATCAAATACTGACAGCGGGCCGCAGGTTTTGGCTTTGGCGTTGGTGGGTAATACGGCATTAGGGCCGAGTACAAAATTGCCGATAGAAATCGGTGTATAGCTGCCCAGCAAAATTTCACCGGCGTTGATAATCCGCGGCATTGTCGCCATCGGTTCTTTCGCTAGAATTTCCAAATGCTCAGGGGCATATTGATTGACAAACTCAATGGCTTTATCAAAGTTATCGGTTAGCACTACACCACCATGGTGGCCACACAGCACCGCTTGCGAGAATTCAGCGCGTTGCGGGGTAATTTGCTGCCAGTAATCGGCTAATGCTGAGATCGCTTTCTCGGCAACGGGTTTGGAATTGGTCACCAAATAAGCGGATGAATCGGGGCCATGCTCTGATTCGATCAACAAATCTAGCGCAGCCAGTCGGCCATCGGCGGTTTCATCCGCTAGAATGATGCTTTCACTTGGTCCTGCTGGAATACCGGGGTCGAGCAGGTGGGTGAGCTGCTGTTTAGCCGCCACTACCCAGGGGCTTCCGGGGCCAACGATTTTTAAGCATTTAGGCACCGATTCAGTTCCAAATGCCACGGCTGCAACACCTTGTGCACCACCGCATTTATACACCTGTTCAATGCCAACTAAACGGGCTGCAACCAACGTGGCATCATCTACTGTGCCATCCGGCCCGGGCGGGGTAATGACAATTGGTTTTGGCACGCCTGCGACAATAGCAGGTACGGCCGTCATAATTAGAACGCTTGGAAACGAGCCTTTACCGCGGGGGACATAACAAGCCACTGCTTCAATTGGAACGTGGCGATCCCCGGCAAAAGCGCCGGGTTTCATCTCTTTGAGCCACATCTCTTCTGGTTTTTGCGCCTGATGAAAGGCACGGACGTTTTCAACTGAGTAACGAATGGTCTCAATGACCTCTGGATCTAAGCGTTCAAAGGCGGCTTTAAATTCACTCTCTTGGGCTTTAACACTGAAGCTATCTACGGCAACTTTGTCGAACTTTTTAGCGAAATCAATCAGCGCTGCATCGCCGCCTGTGCGAACAGCTTCGATAATTGGAGTCACCTTTTCGCTAAAAAAGGATAAATCCGACTCGGTTCGCTGTAGTAGCTCTGACGGAATCGATTTATTGCTAAGGTCATAGAATGAGACTTCCATGGTCAAAAACTCCTCATAGGTTAAGCGTTTTCTAATGGTTTGCTAATTCGTTCAAAAATTCCGCTCTGAATATCGATAAATTCAGGGCTGCGAGTCACGCTCATGTCACGAGGCCGAGTAATTGGAACATCAACACACTGATCGATTGCGCCCGGTTTCATGACTACAACGCGATCCGAGAGGTAGACGGCTTCTTCGATATCGTGGGTGACAAACATTACCGTCAGACGATGAACTTCCCAGATCTCTAAAAGTAACTGTTGCATCTGGCGACGGGTCATCGCATCAAGTGCACCAAACGGTTCATCCATCAACAAAATTTTGGGACGATAAGAGAGGGCACGCGCAATGGCGACGCGCTGTTTCATACCGCCGGAAAGCTCCGATGGCCACTTATCAGCGGCATGTGAGAGTTTGACCAGCTCGAGGTGTTCTTTGGCAATTTCAGTGCGTTCTGAGCGTGAATAGCCCGCTGATTTAAGTGCAAATTCGATGTTTTGCTGAGCCGTTAGCCAAGGTAATAGAGTATAGCTTTGAAAAACGACCCCACGATCAATACCCGGTCCTTGAATGGGCTGGTTGTCCACCAGTACATTGCCATGGTCAAAATCTTCAAGGCCGGCAGCGATGGATAATAAAGTACTCTTACCACATCCTGACGCTCCCACAATCGAGACAAATTCGTTGTGATTTAAGCTTAGATCTATTTTATTGAGCACCAAATTTCGCTGTCGTTTAGCCAACGGATAACTTTTATCTAATTGGTGAATCGTTAAGCTGGCCATTCTTAACCTCGATGATTGTATTTAAAAAGAACTTTTTCGGCGCCGCGCATCACCTGATCGCTAATCAATCCCAGAACACCGAGCAACAAGATGTAGCCGATGATGGTGTCGGTCTGAAAATAACGTTGGGAGACGACGATTCGATACCCCAGCCCTGACGTCGAGGCTACTAGTTCCGCCAAGACCAACCAAGTCCAGGCCCAGCCGAGACTAATACGAAGAGCATCCCAAATGTTGGGAAAAGCCGCGGGGAGCACGATGCGCAGCAAAATGCCGCGATCTGTCATGCCGAGGGTTCGTCCAAGGCCGATATAGTCTTTCGGCACTCGCTTGACTGCATCAATCATCATGAGCACTTGTTGAAAAAAGGTTCCGATCCAGATCACTAAGAATTTTTGAATGTCCCCGGTACCGACCCACAAAATCGTCAGAGGGACAAAGGCAACCACTGGCATGTAACGGATGAAATCAACCAATGGCTCGACGATTGATTTAAAAAACCCATAACAGCCCGCCAAGATCCCAATGACGATTGACATCACTGATGAAATCGCAAATGCGATAGCAATCCGATATAAACTGCTCTGAATATCTTTCCACAATATGCCATTTTCACTCAGAGTTAACATGCGGGTGAAGACATGGTCTAACCCGGGTAAAAAGATCGGTTTAACTCGTCCTGTCGCGGTAACAAACCACCATCCCAGCAGCAACACAATAAAGGTTGCCAGAGCTAAGCTGATGGCCTGCCACTTTGTGGGGGAGCGGCCAATTGTGAACAGTGACCAGCGCTTTCTTGTTTTTTTCTCTCTTGCTTTGGTGTTCATAATAGTTTGGCTCTGCGCAGGAGTGGTCGGCATGGCTCCTCCTTTCTACTTCGCTTTTTTGACAAAAGAATCATCAAAAACTTGGGTAAATTTCACATTAGTTGGCACCAGTGATGCGCTTTTTGCAGCCTTTAAGATGTGGGGAAATGTTTGGGTGCGAAAAGCACCTTCGAGCATCTGTTTGTTGGTTTTGATATCGATATATTTAATGCCATCAAAGGCGGTTTTAAGATCATCCGGTGTGGCACCAATTGCAGTGGCGATAATGTTGCGGTCGAGTTGGGTGTGTTGGCGATAGTTCGCGAGTGCTTTTTTCCAAACCTCAATGAGGGCAGCCACTTGTTTGGGATGCTTGTTGATAACCGATTGCCGAACGACCAGCACGTCACTAATGAGGCCAGGATCGGATGCACCGCTATAGAGCATTTTTAAATTCGGATCGTTTTTCTCGGCGACACTGATGTAAGGTTCATAGGTGACAGCCACTGGTACATTACCAGCAATTAAGGCACTCCCGGCGTTAGCGGCGGGCATTGGTACTGGAATGATATCGGCTTCGCTCAGGTGCACCGAGCTTAAGGCACTGTGCAATAAAATATCGCTGGTGGTACCTTGCTCATAAGCGACTTTCTTGCCTTTGATATCTTTGAGTGATTTGATTTTAGCAGAGGCGAGTATCGCATCGGCAGTATTACTCTGATCGAGCAGTAACACGGCTTTTACAGGGAGTCCGGCGGCGATCATGCCCATGGCTGTATGTGTTGCGATATTGGCTACATCAATTTGACCACTGGCAAGGGCCGCATTAATATCTTTATCTTCGGTGAAGTTAATAATATCAACGTTTTTAAATCCTTGTTTCTTAAATAGGCCATCGTGAGCTGCCACATACCACAGGCCATAACCTAACCAAGGTTCAATGCCCATTTTTAAAGAGCCAAGATGCTCTGCGCCATGGGCAGTCATTGATCCTAATAACGCGATCAAACAGGTTACCTTCCTCATTTTTGCGAAAAAATTGGTTAACTTCATCTCTGATACTCCCTGAGTCATGCTGATTAATGATCGAATGCATAGATATGTATATACAATCAATAAGTGTGCCATCTTGGTGATATATTTAACTTATTGATTTTAAATAGGGTAGTAATAGCGAACCGACAAAAAACTAGTTATCGATGCGTTAAAAGTGTGCATAAATTGTTAAAAACTGTGTAAATCCGCATTATTTTGGTGCTTTTTTGTGCATTTGTTTCGATTAGAGTTGGCTAATTAGGGACTGTTGACCTTTTATGATTAGTTTTGCAGAAATCTGAGAGGGATTTAGGCAAGGCAAACATTGTGCCGTGTAGTTATTCTCCACAAAGAACGTTTAACGCTGGATAAATTCCTCTCAGATACTGCCCTTGGGGTTCATTTAAACGCATCCTGAACTTTGTTGCCCCCTGCTTGCTTAACTCATTAAGTGACGCAGGGTGCGCCGCGTTCAAAATGCGTTTAATTTGAACAAAATTCAACCACCAAAGGTCAACCGTCCCTAGGCTGACTGGCATGGTGGGTGAATAGAATCAAGTCTTCAAAAGTGGAATAACATCGCTATCCGGGCGTAGCGAAGATGAAAAAGCTGGACGCACACCGTGCACGTCCAACAAATTTTTTAGGCGTTTAAAATAGTTTTCAATGCGCTGAGGAAATGCTCATTTTCATCTTGCGAGCCAATCGATACGCGCAAATAGTGTTCATAACCTGCTTCTAGCCAAGGCTTAACGATGACGCCATGCTTCAAGAGTTTTTGCGCAAGTTCTATGGCTGGGTAATCCGTTTTAAAAAATAAAAAGTTACCGAGTGATTTGGCCGGTTGGATCCCCAACTCATTAAGTTGCTCGCTCAGCGTTTGGCGAGCTTGGTCATTCCACGTTAAAGTCTTTTCTATATGAGTTGCGTCGTTAAGCGCTGCAATCGCAGCTTTTTGGGCGATGCGATTGACATTAAATGGTGTGCGTACTTTGTCGATATAACCGGCAATGCTTGGTTCGCTGCAAATACCGTAACCGATTCGAAGTCCAGCTAAAGAGTAGGCTTTTGATAGGGTTCGTAATAAAACATAAGGCTTGCCTGATTGCTCTAGAATCTGTTGAACATTTGGATAGTTAGCATCTGTTTGCGCATATTCATAATAGGCTTCGTCAAAGATCAAGAGCGTTTGGTCGGTGAGCGCATCGAGAATTGTTTCTATTTCGGCTTGGCTCAGCGCGGTACCAACTGGGTTACTGGGGCTGGCAATAAAAAATAGTTTTGGCTGGTGGGTTTGTAATTGCTGGACAATTTTCTCAATGTCGAATTCAAGTGTGTCACTCATCTCGGCGATCAATACATTTGCCCCACATGACTGCGGATACAAAATGTGTAGTCCAAAGGAGGGCACAATCGTTAAGACGTTATCCCCTGCTTCTAGAAATACGCGGCACAGAACACTGATGATATCTTCCGAGCCGTTCCCAAAGACCAATGTCTGGGGATCCACATTAAATTTTTGGCCTAATAATTGCCGGAGTTCGCTGCAGTTTGGGTCGGGATAGTAGGCGAGATTTCCTGCATCATTGAGCACCTTCGCTACCGCTGCGGAGGTCCCAAATGGATTTTCATTACTCGCTAGCTTAGCGACTTTAGTGACGTTGTAGCGTTTTTTTAGCTCTTCTAAGGAGAGTCCGGCATTGTAACTGGCTAGTGGCTGGACATACTGACTAACCAGCGAATGGATAGATGCGTTTGTGTTTGGCATGGACTCTCCTTAAGTGGGGGACTGGGTATGTCTATCAAATTAGTATATACATGTAAATGTAACTGAATCGATAGACGAATCAATGCTTATTTTTAAAGACATGGCTGGCAGTCAACTGCCAAAACCTGTCTGAAACCATGTGCCGTATGGGCAGGCTTGATTGGAGGTTGAACCCGTTAATTGGCTATATAATTATCTTCACGCTTGAGTTTTTGGTTCTGCCAGAGTCCTTCTATCATCGCTTGAATAATGCTCCCCAGCGGGTGGATATGAGTTGCGAGGGCGCGATCATGGCAATGCCTTGGCTGCGAATTCGATGCCTTTTCGGCTCAGGTGATTTGATGTATGAGCGACTGCTGTGAGCGAAGTTATGTCCCGGTGCGGTTAATTTCGGGCTTTTATGATGCAATGACTCCTGAATCAAGCGATTTTTTAACGATGTTCAGCTCTCAATTGCGCGTGAATTGATCAATGATAAATCTTGGTCTGACTCAAGGGCCTATCGCGCTAGCACAGTGCTCGGTGCGCTGGTAGACTTTGCTTATTTATATTGCCGGATAAACTCGTTCATGTTTAAGCGCCATTTGTTTCGCTCAGGCATCTTCTGCTTGATGATGGGCTCATTAGCTTTGTTTTTAAGTAGCTGTTCGAAGCCAATTAAAATCGAAAAATTATCAGGATATGCGCAAGGGACGACCTATCACATTAGCTGGTGGAGTCAGAAGCCCATTTCTAAAAACAAAGTTCAGGGGCAGTTTTCTAATAAGTTAGCCAGTATCGATAAAGAGTTATCGACTTGGCGTAATGATTCTTATATTTCTCGGTTTAACCAAAGCTCTTCGACCCAATGGCAAAAAGCCTCTAAAGATTTCATCGGCCTGATTGAGCTAGCTAAACAGATCAATGCCAAAACTCACGGCTGTTACGACCCAACCATTGGGCCATTGTTTGACTTGTGGGGGTTTCATAAAGATGTCCTGCATGTGCCAAGTGCCAGCCAGATCGCAGCGGTAAAACATGATCTAGGGATTGATAAAATTAAAGTCGATAAATCCCGCGGTATGATCCGCAAAACGCTGCCAGGGGTGCAACTGGATTTTTCATCGATGGGTGAAGGCTATACCATCGGCAAATTAAGCCAGATTTTAGAACATGATGGTATCCATAACTATATTGTCGAATTTGGTGGCGATATGAAGATAAAAGGCCATAAACCGGGGGGGGAGAAGTGGCGTATCGCCATTGAGAGACCGATTCCCACTCAGGATGGTATTGAGCCGTATCGTATCGTGACAATTAACGATGAAAGTGGGGTAACCCTTGATACCTCGGGGACTTATCACCATTCGTTTGATGACAAAGGCAAAGAGTATTCGCATATTCTTGACCCTCGTACTGGGGCGCCGATTACTCATGATTTGGTCTCTGCGTCAGTCTTTGGTCATGTGGCAAAAGTGAGTGATGCATGGGCTACCGCGATGCTATGTTTAGGGCCAAAGCAAGGGCTTGAAGTTGCCAAAAAGCAGCATCTATCCGTATTTTTTATTCGCAAAGATAAGAAAACGTTTAAGTCTTTTGAGAGTCCTGCGCTGGAGAAATCGAAACGGGTCGCTTTTGCGGCTAAAAATTAAAAAAGCAGGGCGTGGTTTTTAGCGCCCTTGCTTTTGCTGATTGATGCCATATTTGTTATCTAGCCGTTATCGGAGGTGTTGATTCAACACTCTTTATGAGCGTATGGTAATGATGTTATTCATTCTGTTCGACTCAGTTTCGATAAATGTGAGGAAAAGATATGTCTAGTGAATCAATACATGAACCTCGTGAAAAATTATCCCAGCAAACATTGGAATTACACCGCGCTTTAATGTCATTACAAGAAGAGTTAGAAGCAGTCGATTGGTATGCGCAGCGAGTGGATGCTAGTGAGAATAAAGATCTGAAAGCCATTATGGCCCATAACCGCGATGAAGAGATTGAACATGCGGCAATGATGATTGAATGGCTGCGACGCAATCATCCCGTTTTTGCCAAACAGTTAAAAAAATTCTTATTTACCGATAAGCCTATTTCAGACCATGAATCCTGTTAGCCAAGGCTGATGGACAACTCTAAAAATGAATGATCAATATCATTCATTCCTGCGATCTATTTTCAATAAAATACAGCAAGCACAACCGAGTCGATATCGGCTCGGTTGTGCTATTCGCTTATTATCTTAGCTGTTGCCAACTATTTCTTACTAGTTTTTCTCACTGGCTTGAATTTCATTTAATAGTGGAACTAAATTGGGGTTCTCTTTTTTGAATTTTACATAAACGGGTTTTACCGCTTCCTGGAATTTTGGAACATCACTTTGAACAAATTGGATGTGATGTTTTTTCAGTGCCACTAATGCTTTATTCACATAGGCATCCCAGTTTTTACGTTGAACGGCAACCGTTTCTTTCGCAACTTTGCGGATCTGTTGCTGTTGTTTGGGGGTTAGACCATCCCAGACACTTGTTGATACAACCAATACATCGGGGATCATGGTGTGATGGTCATATGAGAAGACTTTTTTCACTTCATAGTGGCGAGATGAGTAATATGATGGAATATTATTTTCGGCGCCATCAACCACCCCTTGTTGCAACGCCGAGTAAAGTTCGCCATAAGGCAGTGGTACTGGGGTTGCTCCCAATGCTTTAATCGTATCAATGGAGATGGCTGAGTTTTGTACTCGAATTTTCAGCCCTTTTAAGTCACTGGGCTCAATAATGGGTTTGTCGGTATAAAAGTTACGTGAACCGGCATCCAAAAAAGCCAATCCGATGAAACCTGCTGAGCGAGATGAGGCAAGGATCTTATCACCGATTTTCCCTTGCAGGATCTTGTCATACTGCGTGCGGTTTTTATACAGATAAGGGAGTGAGAGCACTTTGTATTCTGGGGCAAATGCGGTCAGTGGTGCCGCGCTGACTTTGGTAAAGGCAATCGTGCCATTTTGCACCATTTGGAGCAGACTGGTTTCGTTACCTAGCGTTCCGTTAGGGTAGACTTTGACTCGGATGTGGGTTGTTTTATATACCTGTTTGGCAAACCAAGTCAACGAGGCATGAACTGGATGGTCGGTTGGCAGGGCATGCGCTAGTTTGAGCGTTTTTGCCATACCGGTTTGTGTGCCGCATAAGACAGTTATGGCACTTGCTAATAACAATTTGGGCAGAATCTTCATTATTTTTTCCTTACTAATCTTACATTTGATAGCCCAATAAACTGGGCAGCCATAAAGAGATGGAAGGGATCAACGTCACAATGACTAAGGTGACCACCATGATCGCAAATAGTGGTACGAGTTTGGGCACCACTTGGCCGAGCTTCATATCGCTGACACTACAACCGACAAATAGCGCTGTGCCTACTGGTGGTGTGCAAATACCAATACAAAGGTTAAAGACCAAAATGATGCCAAAGTGGATAGGGTCAAATCCCAAATGGGTAGCGATGGGTAGGAATATGGGAGTAAAAATCAATACCGCAGGGGTCATATCCATAAAGGTGCCAATGATGAGCAAAATGACATTCATCAATAAAATAACCACTATCGGGTTGGTTGATGCTTTGAGGATAAAGTCAGAGATAAAAGCTGGGATGTCGGCATTGGCCATCGCCCATGACATGGCTGAAGAGGTCGCGACCATCAACAGCACAATGGAGGTGGTCACGCAGCTTTCTACCAGCACCGGCATCAGATCAGAAATTTTCAGCTCACGATAGGCAAATCCCAAAATCAATGCATAAACCACGGCAATGGCTGAGGCCTCAGTGGCTGTAAAAATGCCGGCGAGAATCCCGCCCATGATAATGATCACTAGACTCAAACTAGGAATAGCATCAAGAACCACCTTACCGACACTGCCCGTAAATACGATTTTTTCACGGGGAATATTGTAGCGTTTGCCAAGCAATAAGATGCCGATCATGATGCCGAGTCCCATGAGAATTCCTGGGAAATAGCCAGCGATAAAAAGATATTGCACCGAGGTGCTACTGACGAGCGCATAGAGGATCAGAATGTTCGACGGTGGGATCAGTAGTCCGGATGGACAAGATGCAACATTGACCGCAGTGGAAAAATCCATGGGGTAATGATGTTTTTGTTGCAAAGGCTTCATAATACCTCCGACTGCGGCAGCGGATGCCGCTGCCGAGCCAGAAAGTGAGCCAAATAGCATGTTTGCCATGACATTCACATGGGCTAATGAGCCATTTAAACGGCCGCCAAAGATCATTGCAAAGTTAATTAAGCGTGCTGCGAGTCCTCCTCGGTTCATTAAGTTCCCCGCGACAATAAAAAACGGGAGTGCGAGCAGACCAAAGTTATCGAGCCCATTGGCGAGCTTTTGTGAAACGAGCACTGTAGATTGCTCAATTGGAAAATCAATAAATACAGTAAAAAAGGCGGCAATACCGATAGAAAAAGCAATCGGTACGCCAATAATAAGTAAGAATCCCAGGATACCGAACAAAACGATGACCGGAAAAATGTCATAGAAAAAATCCGGTGCATGCGCAAGAAAGTGCTGGCTAAAAAGAAGGTCAATGAGAGTCATTAGATTTTTTCTGCCGATGATAGTGGATGATTACCTTTGAATAATTCAATCAGGTCAGTAATGATTTCGACGATACCAAAATAGCTAATAAGTACCCCGGCAATGGGGACGACTAAATAGACATATCCAATGAGTAAATGGTGAGAGCCAAACGCTATTCCGGGAGAGATTTGTCCGTGCATCAATGTGTCGCTAACTAGATACCAGCCACCATAAATGAATGTGACGGTTGCAAAAGCGACTACGATGGCATTAATTAAAATGCTCATCAGTAATTGTCCCCTGCGTTGGCAATGCGGAATAATGAGCTCTAATGCCAGATGGCGCTTGATCGCAAAGGTATATGCTCCCCCCAAGATGCCTATCCAGATCAACAGGTATCTGGAGAGCTCATCGGTAAAATTGGCGGGGTCGCGTAGAACAAAACGGGTAAAAACTTGCCAGACTACAGCGATGATCATAGCACTCATAAAAATGGCTAAGATCCAACAGAGGATTTTATTGATATACTGATTAACAACTTGAATCAACATCATACAACACCTTTCCTGGTTAACTGATTTTTATCCTGAAGTAAAAATTTGTAGCATTTTTGGGTTGTTTATAAGTTATATTTATAATGGATTGTTAAATGCTCAGTTATTATGAATTGTGATTAACCAACAGCTTCGAGTATGACTTATAAAAAATAAATATGAGAGTTCATCTCTATCAGTATTGAACGGATCTCTCAAATTTATTTATATTTTTTAGATAAAGATCACATTATAAAAATAAAAAATGATTCGTTTTTTCATCTTAATGTGAACATTGTTTCAATTTTATGAAATCAATAAAAACATGTGGCAAAGATAGTGTATTTATTAAATAAAACTGATATACAAAAATCATGGTAATTAAAGCAAAATAGCTGTTTGTGACTCCTATCAAAAAAGATAAAAACCATAATGAATATACGAAATAAAATAAATATAGGAGCAAGAAGGAGTGCATCATATATCGATTTGATAACTATGTTAGGTTATTCGATAACATTCAATATGTTACTCAACAGATGCAGTTGATGCACTTTATCAAGGCGGGTTAAAAGGATCTCGATGAGCCGTACCGTACTTTTGCCAAGAAGATTCAGGCAGCCAGCAAAAGATGGCAACGCAGTATGGATTGGTTGCTAAGTGTTAGCGCTCATGGATTGACTGAAGATTAAATGTAAACTGAATCGGTGCAATGATGCTTGGGTCTTGAAACGCTTGAGCTAGTAGGATAATGCAGGTTGGATAAGCAACCCAGCAAGCAAATATAACATCACTTAAAAATGCCCCCAGGTATGATTTGCACAATACTCGCGACGATGCCAGAGACGCATTTTTTAGAGTGAAATCGCCATAATACGACTTCTGAAACCAGTGACCACATGTAGCCTGTGGCTGCGGTAATCTCCCATTACATGAGAAAGCGACCAAGATATCCAAGGGCAGTATCTGAGAGGAATTTATCCAGCGTTAAACGTTCTTTGTGGCCAATAACTACACGGCACAACGTTTGCCTTGCCTAAATCCCTCTCAGATTTCTGCAAAACTAATCACAAAAGGTCAACAGTCCCTAGGGTCTAAAGACCCTAGCGTTATCTGTCATTCAGTTTTATGTTGCTGAGCTAACAGCAGCGCACTGAGGTCGTATTGACTGAATCCCGCTTGTATGGCGTTATCTAAGCATTGGCTGACTTGTTTAGACACCGGCAGTTGCAAGCCATGATTCTTCGCGAGTTCTAGGGCCAGATTGATATCTTTCGCGCCCATTTCAAGAGCAAACGCTGCAGGATGAAAGTATTCTTGACTCATCGCACTGGCGTAAGTTTGATAGGCTGGCCCTGAGAACATCGTTTGGGTAATGAGCTCGGCAAATTGCTCTTTTTCAATGCCGACTTTCTCTGTCAGTGCAAATGCTTCCGCCAGTGATTGAACAGCATTATTTAATAGAAGGTTAACCGCCAACTTCGCAATATTGGCTTGTTCCGGAGCTAGGCCGACATAGCGGAATGAGCTGCCCAATGCGCGCAGCATGGCTTCGGCATTATGGACTGCTTCGATTTCACCACTGGCTAAAACATGCACCTTGCCACTTTGAGCGAGCAAAGAGTTACCCAGCACTGGGGCTGCAACATAATGCAAGCCGCGTTTATTATGTTCTTCGGCAAAACGTTGAACAAAATCGGGTGAAATAGTCGCCATGACGACATGAACTTTGCCCTCGGGGATGGCATCGATGAGTCCCTTCTTCAGGAACAGGTCCTTGTAGGATTCATCATCAGAGAGCACGGATAGCACCACATCGGCGCCGAATACCTCGCGCGGGGTATCAACCAGCGTAATACCCGCAGCATTGAGCAGTTGGGTGTGTGAGGGTTGGCTGCGGTTCCATGCCAACAGTTGATAACCAGCTTTAACTAGTTGACTTGCAAAGGCGCCGCCCATTGACCCCAAGCCAATAATGCCAACTTTGTGCATGTTTCCTCCTCATTTGGCACATTTGTGCCATAACTATACAAAAATTAGTTGCTAGCTTACCTAACTAATGAATCAACTCTCAAGCAATTCTTCAAAATAGAGTGAGTTATTCAAAGAGTCTATTGAAATCATCTGTCTTTTGGATGAGTATCCCATAAATGGCCGACGTTGGGTCAGATGTTGAAGGAGCGACAACCACATGAATAGGCAAAACATATTGCCAAGCATTGCTGCCATCCGTGATGAGATGGTTACTTTACGAAGAGAAATTCACACCTATCCAGAAATCAGTTTTGAGGAACATCGAACCAGTGATTTAGTGGCTCGATTGCTTGAATCCTGGGGATATGAAGTGCATCGAGCGCTGGCAAAAACAGGCGTAGTTGGCACTCTAAAAAAAGGCGATGGTCAGCGTATTATTGCCCTTCGAGCGGATATGGATGCGTTGCCTATTAATGAAAAGACCGGTTTGGAATATGCCAGTTTAAATCACGGAACCATGCATGCTTGTGGCCATGATGGACATACTGCATCGTTACTTGCAAGCGCCAAAGCTTTAGCGCAAGAGCATGATTTTAATGGGACATTGAGAGTTATTTTTCAGCCTGCGGAAGAAGGCATTGGCGGTGGCGGTGCTGATATGATGATCCGTGAGGGACTGTTTGAGAAGTTTCCTTGTGATGCTGTGTATGGCTTTCATAACATGCCCGGTTACCCGGCTGGGCAACTTGGGTTTTATCCAGGAGCGCTCATGGCTTCTGCAGATACCGTTTTTGTCACGTTTTCCGGTCAGGGTGGGCATGGGGCGATGCCACACAAAACTGCTGATCCGATAGTGGCGGCAAGTTCTTTCGTTATGGCGTTGCAGAGCATTGTAGCCCGTAATGTTGACCCGTTTGAGCCTGCGGTGATTAGCGTCGGGCGTTTTCATAGTGGTGATATTTCCAATGTCATCCCCGGCGAAGCAAAACTGGATCTCACTGTGCGAGCGATGAGCCCAGAGGTTCGACAATTGTTAAATCAGCGTATTGAAGCGATTGCTCGCGAACATGCGCAAATGTACGGGCTTCAGGTTGAGATCTCATTTGAAGAGCCTTATCCCGTGTTGATCAATACTCCCGAACAAACTGAGTTTGCCCGGCAAGTGGCACAAGACTGGGTGGGTGAAGAGGGGATCATTGCCGATCTAAAACCGATCATGAGTAGCGAAGATTTTGCTTATATGCTGGAAAAAGTACCGGGGTGTTATCTGATTGTCGGCAATGATGGGCCGGATAATCCGAATCGCTCGCTGCATCACCCGCAATATAATTTTAACGATGATTTATTACCGATCGTTGCGAGTTACTGGGTCAAACTGGTCGAAGCTTATTTGCGTTGATGGATGGAACGAATAAATAGATAAGGATTGTTATGAAAAAAGTAATTTTGGCTGTTTGCCTTGGATTGATGACGCCTGCCGCGATGGCTCAGACTCTGACATTTGGTGTGGCGCCCACTTTCCCGCCATTTGAGTCAGTGGCAACCGATGGCTCACTCAAGGGCTTTGATATTGATTTGGGCAATGCGATCTGCGCCCATCTCAAGCGCGATTGTAAGTGGGTGAATACCAGTTTTGATGGGATTATTCCGGCGCTGAAAGCGCGTAAATTTGATGCTATTTTATCGGCGATGTATGTCAATAGTGCGCGTTTAAAGCAGATTGATTTTACCCATAAATTGTATTCTATCGGCTCTTATCTGGTGGCTAAAAAAACAAGCCCGTTGGATGCATCCAAGCTAAGTACCCTTAAAGGTAAATTAATTGGGGTTGAATCGGGCTCTGCTCAGGAAGAGTATGTAAAAGTACACTGGCAAAATAAAGGGGTGGATGTGCACTCCTATAAAGATGTCGCCCAAGTCTATTTGGATTTGCAAAATGGCCGGTTAGATGGCGCGGTGCTCTCTGGTGTGAGTGCTGATTTAAGCTTTTTAAGTCAGCCCCGTGGCCAGGCATTTGCGATGAAAGGGAAGCCTCTTGAGGATCAAAAAATCTTCGGTGTTGGTTCCGCTATTGGGGTACGAAAAGCAGATAATCAACTGAAGGCTCAGCTTAATCAAGCGATTGCGCAGATGCGACAAGATGGGACTTATCAGAAAATTGCTCAGAAATATTTCTCATTTGATATTTATGGTTCAACACCTTAATTAGTGAGTCCAAAGAAGCTAACTATCTGCCCACTATAAATAAATTTTGTTATGGTGGGTTTTATGACCGAATGCGACATCTATCCGTCACGTTCTAAGCAGCGCTTTCGCTTTGATGCCAGCAGCTGCGATAAGTTTAGTATTATTCTAAGGAGGAATTTCCATTGAGTCGTCATGTTTCTATTATCGGTTGCGGCCATGTCGGAGCCGATGTCGCTTTTAGCCTAGCGAGTCAAAATCTGGCCGATCACATTAGTCTGTTTGATAAAAAAGAAGAGAAAGCATTTTCTGAGATGCTTGAGCTTAAAGATATGAGCTCATTGATTCACTCGCATGTGCGTTTTGACTGCAATGATGAATCTCAGTTGGCTACGACCGATATTATTGTGGTGGCCGTTGGCCCGAAGGCGACCGAAAAAACCGATCGTCTAAATGAGGTGTTTGAGACCAGTCAAGCGGTTGCGCAGTGGGTGCCGAAAATTAAAGCTGCCCATTTTGATGGAGTTGTCATTAATATTACCAATCCGTGTGATGTGATTACGGCTCATTTAGCGAAACTGTTGGCATTACCCCAAGGACGCGTGTTTGGTACTGGTACCTCGCTTGACAGTGCGCGGATGCGTCGAGTGGTGGCTGATACGCTTGGCGTTGCAACGGCCTCAGTGGATGGCTATGTGATGGGCGAACATGGTGAATCGCAGTTTGTTCCATGGAGCACGATTCGTGTCGGAGGTATCCCATTCACTCAATGGCCAGCCGCTTCGGGGGTTGATCTGATGGCGCTTGAGCAGCAAGTGCGCCACGGTGGCTGGGATATCTTAGCCGGTAAAGGGTGGACCAGTTTTGGCATTGCATCCGCCACGGCACGGTTGGTGGATGCTGTGTTTAGTGATGCCCATAGTGTGTTTGCTGTTTCAGCATTTGATGAGACGTTGCAGACGCAGATTGGTCAGCCAGCCATCATTGCTGCTCAAGGTGTTGTGCAGCCAGTGCCTGTGGAACTGACTGACCAAGAGCGTCAACGTTTTGCAGATTCAGCAGCCGTTATTAAAAAGGCGTTTGCCTCGATTGCATAAGTGATGGGAAATCGTTCCAGCCGCTTTCGCTAAGCGGCTGTTTATCTAACAATGAAATAATAATTTGTAATGGTCTTTGCCCTGTCCAATATGATTTTTCCTCTGAGCAGACATTTGCTATCTTGACCTCTCACAGAGCCTCATTGGGGTATTCGTTTGCGAGAAGATTCGATAACCATATCGCTATAATACCGCCCCATTGATTTTAATCGTAGATGAGCTAACACGATGATTACCGGATTAAATCACATCACTATTGTCGTCTCAAATCTTGAATGTGCCCTTAATTTTTATCAACATTTACTAGGGACTGTTGACCTTTTGTGATTAGTTTTGCAGAAATCTGAGAGGGATTTAGGCAAGGCAAACGTTGTGCCGTGTAGTATTCTCCACAAAGAACGTTTAACGCTGGATAAATTCCTCTCAGATACTGCCCTTGGGGTTCATTTAAACGCATCCTGAACTTTGTTGCCCTCTGCTTGCTTAACTCATTAAGCGACGCAGGGTGCGCCGCGTTCAAAATGCGTTTAATTTGAACAAAACTCAACCACCAAAGGTCAACAGGCCCTAGGGTTTAAAGGCCATGTGAAATGGCAACGCGGTGCTTACTTATCAGCGGGGGATTTGTGGCTTTGTTTAACTTTGGGTGAGCCTTGCCCTAAAGCGGATTACAGCCATATTGCGTTGAGTGTTGAGCCGGGAACATTTCATGCGCTTTGCCAGCGCTTAAAAGAACATCTAGTGCCACAGTGGCAAGATAATACCAGTGAAGGGGAATCTCTCTATCTACTTGATCCCGATGGCTATAAGCTGGAGATTCATATTGGCGATTTAGCCAGTCGGCTTAAAGCGCTTGAATCTAACCCTTATCAGGGGCTTGAATGGCTGTAGGAGGTGTTCTGGTGCGGTTTTAATATCCCTACTTCCTTGTAGGGGAGTTAAGCTCTCATTCAATGAGCTCAAAAATGGATTATTTGGCTTTCATGTACATATTCTTGACGTAATAATCATTCATGGCGTTATGCATTGGATAACCGCCAACGGTTGGTCTGACTAATCGAGCATTCACAAACTGGTAGATAGGTGCAATTGGCATATCTTTGGCCAGAATCAGTTCAGCTTTGCGGTAATCGGCATAACGTTTGGCTTCATTACTGATATTCATGGCGGTGTGAATCAAGGTGTCATATTTTTTATTGGAGAACTGCGGATTATTTTGCACATTGCCAGTGGTCATCAGCGACAGGAAGGTTGATGGTTCGTTATAGTCTCCATACCAGTCGGTACGGGCCACTTGGAACTGTCTTTGTTGCAAAGTCTGCAGATAGGTCTTCCATTCTTGATTTTCTAAGTTAACTTTTACACCGAGTTTCTGCCACATTTCACCAATGGCTAGCGCAATTTTTTTATTGTTCTCGCGGGTGTTATATAAGATGGTCAGTTTGAGATGTTTGCCTCCTTTTCCATATCCGGCTTCTTTCATCAACTCGACTGCTTTTTTATCCCGCTGTGCTTGGGTCCATGTCGCATAAGCTGGGGTCGGAGGAGTATAGCCGGCAACGGCTGCTGGGGTTAAATTGTAAGCCGGCAGTTGTCCTTGGCCGAGGATTTTTTGGGTGATAATGTTGCGATTGATGGCATAAGAGAGTGCTTTACGAACTCGAACATCATTCAGTGGCGGTTTGTTGAGGTTGAAACTGTAATAATAGGATCCCAAGATACCAGTGACTTTTAGATCTTGTGGGTATTCATGTTCGAGATGGCGGTACTGGACTGTTGGAAAATGGGCAATGTCAATTTCACCCGCGAAGAAACGGTTCATCGCTGCCTGGGCATTGGACAGTGGTAGCATTTTCACATGATTAATGACGGTCTTAGCGTTATTCCAGTAGTAGGGATTTCGAACCATATCGATCTGACCATTGACGACCCATTTAGTTAACTTATAGGCGCCGTTGGAAACGATATGATCTGGCTGGGTCCATTTGTCTCCCCATTTTTTTATTACGGGTGGGTAAACAGGAAGAACAGATGAATTGGCCATCATCTTCACAAAATAGGGAACTGGCTTGGCCAGTGTGACTTTGAGTGTATGAGCATCGAGTGCTTGAACGCCGAGTTTATCGGGGTTCATTTTCCCATTCACAATCGCATCAACATTTTTCATATTAGTCAATTGCAGATAATAAGCATATGGTGATGCGGTTTTCGGATTGGCTAGCCGGCGCCAAGAATAGACAAAGTCTTGGGCAGTGACAGGTTTACCATTTGACCATTTGGCATCATGGCGTAGATGAAAAATATAGACTTTATTATCTTTATTTTCCCAACTTTTGGCGACTCCAGGGATCATCTTGCCGTGTGAATTGAAGATCACTAAGCCTTCAAAAAGCTGATCATCAATATGGGCGCCCGGAATTCCTTCGATGAGGTTAGGATCTAGGGTTTCTGGTTCGGCTTTATTATCAATCACAATGGATTGGTTTTTCGCGAGTTTTACCCCAGCCGGGACATTTGCTGCGTAAACGCTGGCAGTTCCCAAACATGCGTAAAGTACAACAAATAAATTGAGCGGTGTTCGTTTAAAATCCATAAAATTCTCCATAGAATCAACCGTTTTAAAGACCCTCATAGGGGGCCATGTTCAATGGTGGTGGTATCTTGGGCTCGAATGAGCTTTGTTCCATACTGCGATATACCACTGAAAACCATCTTAGCTTAAAGATGACCATTGTCAGAAATGTTTATAACGAAGCTCAAATCTATAAAAAGTGACGGAAAAAACTAAAGATCTGCAATGATTGAGGGGCTTTGCTCGAGTTCATGAAAAAGTTATATATCGAGTGGATTTAACTCGAACGGTTGGTTATGCCGCACAATGAACGGCCAAGTCATGTGCGGCGACTTGAATGGTTAAATCAACCCTTCAGCTTTTAATGCGCGTTGCACCGCTGGGCGAGAGCCGATGCGCTGCTGATATTGCACCAGATTTGCCCATTGGTTTAAATCGATTTTGACCATACTCATCCAGTTTAACGTGGTAAACAGATAAGCATCGGCAATGCTGAAGTGTTCGCCAAAGATAAACTCCCGGTTGCCAAGTTTTTCACTGACCCATCCCAGTCGTTTATTCATTAACGCTTCACTGGCTGCTCGACTTTTTGCATCTTGGCCTGATTGCATTAGCGGGATGATGGTTTTGTGGATTTCAGTCGAAATATAAACCATCAGGCTTTGTAACTGGTAACGAGCCAGCCCAGAGTTTGGAAATAATTGTTGATCAGGATGAAGCTCAGCTAAATATTGGCTAATAACAGCGCCTTCGGTTAAAACATTGCCATCATCAAGTCGCAAAGTTGGCACATAACCTTTGTCATTGACGCTGAGATAGTCTTCGTTGTTTTCAGTCCGCTTTGATTTGAGATCAACTTTTTCTAAAGTGTGAGACACTCCGAGTTCTTCAAGAACAATATGGGGAGCGAGTGAGCAGGCTCCCGGCGTATAATACAGTTTCATACGACTCCTTTATGAAGCAATTGCGGGTTTGCAATTCAGTTAGTTGTATCACAGCGTGGCCGATTCGGATACCCGCTCGACATGATATTGGCGGGCTCTCTTGGCGTTGAAAACCAAAGATGACTGAGCTCAACGACTGATGATGGTAATGGCTTATATAAGCTTCTTTATGAGCTGGCTCTTTTTTACGTTTAGGGTGAATCGTTGGGAGAGTGATGCCCACATAAATTGCTGGGCCATGATAAAATCATCTTTGCACCTTGTTTGAATGTTTACATGCATAGAAAGTTGTTGTCAGAGGTTGAGTTGTCATGTTGCAGAAAACTGCCGTCGAATTGTTTTTAGATGAATTAGCTATCCCCTATCAAAGTATTCAATTTATTCGCGATACACCCAATACTCAGGTGCGAACGGAGCCGACTGTCAGCTGGGATAAAGTTTATAAGACACTAGCGCTAACAGGCAAACGTACTGGTCCGGTAATAGCAGTGGTGCCAGTGCAATCGCGAATGTCTTATAAAAAACTTGCTAAGGTTTCGGGTAATCGCAGTGTTGGCCTACTCGATCAAGCCAAGCTTATTGCCACAACCGGCTATGAGCATGGCGCTAATAATCCGGTGGGGATTTGGCGGAGCAAAGGCTATCCTATCTTCTTTGAAAATAAAGCGCGTCATCAAGGGCAAATTTGTGTTTCTGCGGGGGAGGTGGGGCGAGCGATGCTGGTCGATACGCTATCATTAGCTGACTTGGTGCATGCCCAATTTAGCGATTTACTAGAGGGCTAACCGTGCAACTCGGCTATAGGTGGTTTATTTTCATTGAGCACTATTGACCAGTTGTTAAGATATTCAAATACAACATAAATTGACGGGGGCAGAATGGTTCTGCTGAGATACCGCCAAATCATTAACCAAAGGGGAAATCGATGCAAATTAACTTAGCCGATAAACTTGCTATTGTAACAGGCTCCACAAAAGGGATTGGTTTGGCAACTGCAACGGGACTTGCCCAATGCGGTGCCACCGTTGTTGTCAATGGTCGTACCGAAGCGGCGGTACAACAGGCTATCGCTAAAATTAAACAGCGGGTTCCCAATGCTCAGTTAATCGCAGTGGCCGCCGATCTTGGTAGCCGCGAGGGCTGTGATAAATTGATCCAAGCCCAGCCGCAGTGCGATATCTTAGTAAATAATATGGGGATCTTTGGCCCGAAAGATTTCTTTGAAACCGATGATCATCTCTGGCAACAATATTTTGAGGTGAACGTTATGTCGGGGGTGAGACTTGCTCGGCATTACCTGCCCGCGATGGCTGAAAAACACTGGGGACGGGTGATCTTCTTATCTTCTGAATCCGCTTTTAATATTCCAGCCGATATGATCCATTATGGGGTTTCCAAAACAGCTTATACTAGCATTGCTCGTGGTTTGGCTAAACGCATGGCCGGTACCGGGGTTACGGTGAACTCAGTGCTGCCGGGGCCCACGATGAGCGAAGGGGTGGCAGACATGCTCAAAGAGCAAGCTGAGCAAGCAGGCCAGAGTATTGAAGAGGCGGGCATTGCATTTGTCAAAGCTAATCGCCCCTCGTCGGTCATTCAGCGGATGGCATCCACCGAAGAAGTTGCCAATATGATCGTCTATGCCTGCTCTGAGCAGTCTTCTGCAACCAGTGGGGCGGCGCTTCGTGTGGATGGTGGTGTCGTCGATTCGATTGCGCCATAGTTGCTCGTGGTTTCGATGTACAAGCGGCCTTAAGGGCGAACATGCCAGTCTGTTCATGACTGGCTTTTTATTGAAGGCTAATAAAACAGCCTGACCTACCTTTTTATCATTTTCACTTGAATCGTCTCGATTCGTCGCTCTCGGTATTTTTAGCTTGGCTGTTGAGCGATACCGTTCGGCTAGCCTAAAACTTGGCATAACTCGCTCAAATTGAATGAAATATCAACGAACAGTGCGAGTATTTTCATAAATTGCTCAATATCAGTGTCTGAAGCTTGGCAGTAAGGTGGAAAAACGGTATACAGAGGCTGCTCGAGCTGGCGTTGTTCTGCTGGCTGGTGAAGCAATGGTCGTCGTTATATCTGAAAGTAAAGGGAGTCAAGGTTGATTTCTTATCTGATGGCAAACACCAATGCAGTGGTTGTTGGGGTTTGCCTTATGTTGTTGTTAAGTGTACTGCGTTTAAATGTAGTGATTGCCTTGTGCGTTAGCGCTGTCGCTGCAGGATTGCTTGGTGGTATGAGTTTCTCTGAAGTCACCAAAGTATTTGAAAATGGGCTCGGCGAGGGGGCTGAAATTGCCTTAAGTTATGTGATGCTAGGGGCTTTTGCCGTAGCGATTTCTCGTTCGGGTCTGACTGATTGGATGGCCTCACAGATTATCTCTCGGATTGAAGAGTCGCCCTCTGCTAGCCATATTTTGCTGATGCGCACGTTGGTGGGTGCATTGCTGTTAATGATGGCGATATTCAGTCAAAACCTGATCCCAGTGCATATTGCCTTTATTCCTATTCTAGTGCCACCACTACTTAATGTGATGAACCACCTAAAACTCGATAGACGTTTAATTGCCTGCATCCTCACCTTTGGGCTTATTACGCCATACATGGTATTGCCCGTTGGCTTTGGCGGTGTCTTTTTAAATCAGTTATTGGCTGGTAACTTAGCGCAAAACGGGTTGCAGATCGATCCGAGTAAAGTTGCTCCGGCGATGTGGATCCCCGCCATTGGGATGGTGGTTGGGTTGTTAATTGCGGTATTTATTAGTTATCGAAAACCACGGATTTATGCCGATAAAGAGCTGCTTGAAGAACTGCCGGAAATTCGCACTCCCTCTTTATTTTCGATTATCGTCGCTGTGGCTGCGGCGCTCGTTGCACTGGGAGTACAGCTGTATTCTGGTTCAATGATTTTTGGGGCGCTCAGTGGCCTGACTGTGTTTTTTCTGTTTCGCCAAATCAGTTGGCAGCAATCCCAGCACGTCTTTTCTGGCGGAGTTGAACTCATGGCCATGATCGGTTTTATCATGATTAGTGCCGCTGGTTTTGCGGCGGTGATTCGTGCCACAGGGGATGTCCATGCGCTGGTGAATACGTTAAGTGGTTGGTTGGGGAGTAATCAAGCTGTGGCAGCGGCAAGTATGCTGATTGTTGGGCTGGTGATTACGATGGGGATTGGCTCATCGTTTAGCACGATTCCAATTATTGCCACGATTTATGTGCCGCTGTGTCTGCAGCTGGGCTTTGATCATACCGCCACTGTTGCACTGGTGGGCACGGCTGCCGCGCTGGGGGATGCTGGTTCACCAGCTTCCGATTCGACGTTGGGTCCAACTTCAGGTCTGAATGCTGATGGTCAACATGATCACATTCGCGATAGCGTTATTCCGACGTTCATCCATTATAACTTACCACTGTTAGTTAGTGGGTGGGTTGCAGCGATGATTTTATAGAAAAGTAGTCTGACTAAAGGGGCGAGATGTGATGTTATGTAAACTTGCTTTTCAGATCAATTTTTCTACATTTATTTGCTTCAAAGTATATGAACATCAGGAAGTTATTGACCTATATCAATTGATTAAAACAGATCATAGGTAGCTTAATAGGTGACCATTATTCAGGGATTTTCGAGGAGAAAAATTGTGGTTACGTCGTTATTAAATGCCTTAAATAAGAAGTGTAACCATCCCGATTTGGCAAAATTACTTTTGCGTTTGTCAATGGGTATGCTGTTATTTCATGGATTTCATAAAGTCATGGCAGGTGTGGGTGGAATTGGCGCGATGCTGGTTGCTCATGGCGTGCCTGAATATGTCGCCTATGGTGTTTATGTCGGAGAAATTGTCGCTCCGATCTTGATTATTTTAGGGGTTTTATGTCGCCCTTGTGCCATTGTTATTTTTGGCACGATGGTGGTGGCTTGGTTATTAGTCGACAAGGGGTCGACCTTTGCTGTCGACCAGTATGGGGCATGGGCGATTGAGAGCCTGATGTTTTATGTGATGATGTCATTAGTTATTCTATTTAATGGCGCGGGTCGATTCTCGATTGTCAGTGAAAAATGGCGTTAGCTCTTGCGCCATAAGTAGGCTTGAGTCACACTGACAAATTTCGTCTTTGAGGACTCAAGTTTGCTTACTCCGGCAAAAGCGACAGGGCTTGGTTTAGTTGCTATAGGCCTGTGGGCGTGTATTACTGCGTCGCTTCGAATACTGAGTAGTTCCCTTCCGGTGCTAGGGTCGATAGCACTGATTTATTCACTGGGCACTCTGCTGCAATTTGGGTTGGTTGGCTGGCCGAAATTAAAAAATTTTCCACGACTTTATCTGTTCCTCGGGGCTGGTTTATTTGTCAGCTACGAGTTATGTATGTCGCTTTCAGTCGGCTTTGCGACAAGTGATCAACAAGCCATTGAAGTGAGTATGCTCAATTACCTATGGCCTGCTTTGACTGTTTGGTTTGCGCTGTTAAGCGAAAAACGGCTGGGACATATTGGGCTCTATATTGGTATTGTATTGTGTCTGTTTGGCGCGCTACAAGTGGTTGGTCAGGGGCAGATCAGCTGGGTTTTGCTCCGTGAACATCTGATGAACAATCCTTTGAGTTATATCCTAGCTACCGTCGGAGCGGTGCTTTGGGCACTGTATTGTGTGTTAACTAAGCATCTCGCCAAAGGCCATGATGGAATCGTATTTTTCTTTGCGTTAGTGGCGTTATCGTTGTGGATTCAGTATTTGTTCAGTGATGAGCCTGCGTTGTCATTTTCGATGTTTTCTGCACCATTGTATGGTTATCTCGTCTTAGCAGCCATTGCGATGGGGGGAGGCTATGCGGCTTGGAATAAAGCGCTTTTAAATGGCAATGTGACTTTATTAGCTGTTTTTTCTTATTTTATTCCCGTGTTTTCAGCGCTGATTGCTGCTTGGCAGTTAGGGGTGGCTTTAAATTGGCCATTTTGGCAAGGATGTTTACTCATTAGCATTGGCTCTTTAGTTTGCTGGTGGGTTACGCGGCGGGTGCATAAACCGTCTTCGGCTGAACCTGTCACCTGAGATTCGAGATTTCGTACAAATGTTGGTTGTTCCATATCAAGCTCATTAAGGGATTTTTCATGATCTGTGTAGATATTATGCCCCTTGAAAAGGAGTAGTTTAATATATCAACGGTATAGTGAATCATATCTAATAATCAAGGATGATAGAATTCATGCCATCTCAAGTCACAATCTCGTTTGATCGTCATATTTTTAGTCAAGAAGCACTTCTTCATGCTTGTTATGAATTAGCTGAGTTGGCAGCATTTGATATTAGAATACAGGACAACGATATTGTCGTGCTGGCTACCGGACTTTCGAAACAAATTCAGTCTGATAATGACTTGATTACCCAATTTCGAACAGTTGCAATTGACTATCAACTCCGTGAAAAAATTGTGCAACAAACACAGTCTATCCGTGAAACCTTGATTCATGCGGCACTAAGTCATGCAAAAGGGGATTTCTAATTGATGGATATTGCCGCGCCTGAAGATTTCATGCCTCATCGCTATCAGCTGCTCCCTTTTCGATTCGAGCGAGTTGACTCTAATCAGTGTTTGCTTATCAATGAAGTAGGTGAATATTGTTATCTGAACACCCAAGAACTAGAAATGCTGGTTGATGGAACACTTGCTACTGATAGCCCCGCTTTTGAAAAATTACAATCCAAATCCTTTGTCTACACTGACCACAACAATTATGTGTTACGAACATTCTGTGCCCAATACCGCGCTCGAAAGTCATTTTTATTCGAAGGGCCGGCATTGCATATTTTTGTTCTGACATTGCGGTGTGAAAATTCATGTGAGTACTGCCAGGTCACACGACGAAGTCCAAATGCAGGACAATATGATATGCCGGAGGAAACAGCTAAGCAGTCGGTTTATCGTATGTTTGAATCACCAGCTCATGCACTCACCATTGAATTCCAAGGTGGAGAGCCTTTACTGGTATTCGATTTGTTGAAGTACATTGTGGAATTGAGTGTCGAGCTCAATCAACATCACCATAAAATTTTGCAATTTGTGGTCGCAACAAGCCTGCAGAATATCGATGACCCAATGCTACAATTTTTTCGCCAACACAATGTCCACATATCAACATCCATGGATGGCCCACAATGGTTGCATGAACACAATCGTCCTAATCACGCATCTGATAGTTACAGTCAAGCAGTCAATGGGATTAAAGCGGCAAGAAAAATCTTAGGGCATGACAAAATCGCAGGTATGACGACCATTACTCGCAGCAGTTTAGCAATGCCTCATGCCATCGTGAATGAATACGTCAAATTAGGCTTTCATTCCATTTTTTTACGGCCGTTAAACATGTACGGATTTGCGGTCAAAAAAGAAAGTAAGGTCGGGTATTCCGCCCATGAATTCAATTCCTTTTATGAAAAAGCATTAGATTACATTATTGAACTCAATCAACAGGGCTACCATCTAGAGGAAGTTAATGCTTCTCTGGCGTTAAATAATATCCTAACACCGAAGGCCTCCGGATTTGTTGATATGCGCTCCCCGTGTGGGGATGGAACGGGAGTGCTGGTATATAACTATGATGGGCAAGTTTACCCATCGGATGAATCACGAATGTTGGTCGAAATGGGTGATGATTCTCTCGCTCTGGGCTCAGTTAAAAGTACTTATAGGGAGCTGATGACAGCCAAGCCCCTACAAACAATTCTCCAGTCGGGCGTTGCCGAAGCGCTCCCAGGGTGTTCACACTGCGCTTACCTTCCGTATTGTGGTTCCAATCCAGTTCAAAATTATTCCCGCTATGGAAATATGGTTGGGCACCGGGCGACGAATGCATTTTGTCAAAAACAGAAGTTTTTGTATCAAGATCTATTTAAGCGACTAGAAGACCCAGCCTGTCGAGATATTTTCTACACTTGGCTTCCCAAAAACCAATATCATCCAGCAAGGGAGGTCGTTCATGCGTAATGGACAACCGCTTAAAACGAAAGCTAATATTGAGAATCTAACTGCCCCATTGATGCTGGAAGTGATTGACCTAGAGTCGTTTATTTCTTCAGGAGATTGCAATAATAAACATTGTTTACTGATACATGAGTATGCGCCATCACTGGATTCGATCCTCAAATTAGACTGGGGCGCAGTTATCATTATTAATGAGATATCCCCGCCAATAGATAATCGTCTCCCCATTGCAACCGACCTAGAATTTCCGAACGCCATAGCCTCTGGCGATGTTATCGTGATCAGCTTAAAACGAATTAATGTACTCTATCGTCGAAGTAGTCATTCAAACCTGCTGTTTGTGACCGAGCGTTGTGACCACCGATGCATTATGTGCTCCCAACCACCGAAAGAGATTGACGACACATGGCGAATAAACGAGTGCCATCAGCTGATCGAGTTGATTGATGACGATACGACTACATTAGGTGTTAGTGGTGGTGAACCCACACTCTTGGGCGATGAGCTGCTAAAACTCATTCAACATGCGAAAGACACTTTACCTAAGACAAGCCTTCACATCCTAACGAATGGGTGTGCTTTTGAAGATTTTACCTACGTATCAAAAATACAAACGCTTGCCCATCCACACATCATCTGGGGGATCCCCATCTATGGAGCAACACCCCAACACCATGATTACCATACCCAAGTCACAGGCTCATTTAATCAAACAATACACGGTCTTTACAACTTAGGTCATGCCAAACAGCACATTGAGCTCCGAATTGTATTGACCCAACATGTGGTGAAGCACATTGAAGACATTGCTGAATTCATTACCCGAAATCTAGCTTTTGTTGAAACGGTGGCTTTCATGGGCATTGAACCGACGGGCTTTGCTCGAACCAACTATCAGCAAGTCTGGTGTGAATTAACCGACTATCAATGCTCCCTATCTGACAGTGTGAAGCGCTTACAAAGTAACGGGATCCACACGGCACTCTACAATATTCCGCTCTGTCACTTACCTGAAACACTCCATCCGATTGCCGCGCAAAGTATTTCGGAGTGGAAGAATACCTATCGAGACGAATGCAATAGCTGCGAAAAAATCAGTCAATGCAGTGGATTCTTTCAATCTCATCGACAACGATTCGGTCATCAACGCATTATCCCCATTCAATCTCTAAGGAGTGAAACTCATGGAATTTAAATTGAAAAAAATTCGTCAAGTTATCAGCCAATATATACCTGGCTTATCTGTCGCAAGTATTGGAACAAGCGCGCTTATAGCTCCCCATGCGTATGGCATGCAAGCGGTATTGACCAACCAGGACATAGATACAGCTCAACTCAATCGCTTAGTAGAATTTGATACCCCACTTAACGCGAATATTGATAACTTGTACGCATCCCATTCCAGTCATAGTTCTCATTCGAGCCACAGTTCACATTACTCCTCGAGAACCAGTGGTTATTCATCGCCATCAACCCCAGTCTACAGTGATCCATCTCCCCCTTATTATCCGCCAGTAACGACACCAACACCGCCTGTCACACATCCCAAACCTATTCATAAAAGTACCCCAAAACTGAAAATACTGGTGATGCGAGTTCAATTAGCTCTGTTCAAAAATGGATACGATGTGGGTGCAATTGATGGTGTTATGGGTCCGGATACGGCTAAAGCGCTAAGGCAATATCAAAGCGTTATGGGTCTGCAAGTCACGGGCACAATGACAACTGAAACATTGAATAGCCTGGGTGTTTTGCTACCCTAGACAAAGTTTCTAAGATATAGCAAAGTCTAACCCTGATTCTTCAATGAAATCAATATGTAGCAATATTTTTCATTTTAATACCTAGACATCAGATATCGTCTTAAATTAATTAGCTGGTTATCGTTTGCCGTGGCTTCAAATTCAGTTGGGCGTGAAGAAAATTTCCTTCTGCCAGTTGAGCGACCTCTGTTAACGTTCGAAATCTCGAACGTAGCGGGGTTCCTTTTTCCCAGATATCAAACATTTAATATCAACTGAAATAAAATAAATTGATATTTTTCAATATCTTATTTTTTATTTTTAAGTTGGCACAAGCATTGCTCTTATCCCTATGACTTACATAATTTAGTGAAAGGAAAGATGATGTTTGAACAAACAACTAGTGCATTAAGTGGCCGTCAGGTTCTCTCTCGCGCTGATATTAATAAAGGAACCGCTTTCTCAATAGCCGAGCGCCAAGATTTACATCTAGAAGGGCTGCTTCCTCCTTCAATTGAAGATTTAGACCTGCAGGTTAAACGAGTTTTAGAGCACTTAGGTGAAATCAAGGATGAACTGCATCAGTATGTTTATCTGATCGATTTAGAAGAGCGTAATCAGACTGTCTTTTATAAAACAATTATGAGTGACCCTAAACGCTTCATCCCAATTCTTTATGATCCAGTAGTAGCTGATGCGTGTTTGAAATTTGGCCATATTTACCGTCGTCCTCGCGGTTTATATATCACGCGTGACATGAAAGGGCGTATGACTGAGGTTTTACGTAACTGGCCTGAAAAAGATGTGCGTTTTATCTGTGTGACCACCGGTGGCCGTATTCTTGGGTTAGGTGATATTGGTGCCAATGGGATGGGGATCCCGGTTGGGAAACTGCAGCTTTATACAGCATGTGCAGCGGTTCCGCCCGAAGGATTGTTACCTGTATTGTTTGATATTGGTACGTCAAACGAACAGTTGCGTAATGACCCTTATTATTTAGGGACTCGTGAAGCACCTCTTGGCGAAGAAGATGTGGATGAACTGACCGAAGAGTTTGTTCAGGCCGTTCAGGAAGTTTTTCCAAACTGTTGTTTGCACTTTGAAGACTGGAAAGGGACTCAGGCTATCCGGATGCTGAATCGTTATAAAGATCAGATCCTGTGCTATAACGATGATATTCAAGGTACCGCCAGTGTGGTTCTGGCAGGGATCGCAGGTGGCCTGAATATCAAAGGTGAAGTACTTAAAGATCAGCGGGTGTTCTTTTATGGTGCCGGTTCTGCGGGAACGGGGATTGCAAAACTGGTGAAAGCAGAAATGCTGACCCAAGGGCTTGGTGAAGAAGAAGCAAATTCACGCATTGCTATGTTTGATGTGGATGGGCTGATTTGTAGCACTCGCAATGATCTAAATGAAGCTCAAGCGCCATTTGCGCATAACGTTGAATATACTTCCGATCTAGTGGAAGCGCTTAGAATGTTCAAACCAACCATTATTGTTGGGGCGAGTACGCATGCGGGTGGGTTTACCCAAGAAGTCGTCGAAACACTCTGTGAATTTAGCGATCAGCCGATGATCTTCGCCATTTCTAATCCTACTTTTAAAGTTGAATGTACAGCGGAACAAGCTTATACCTGGTCAAAAGGTCAAGCGTTGTTTGCTGCCGGAGTGCAGTTTCCTGATTTTGAATTGAACGGCAAATTGCACCGTCCAGGTCAAGCGAATAACTTCTACATTTATCCTGCCATTGGCTTGGCTACTTATGTTGCTAAACCCAAACGGCTCAACGATGAATGCTTCATCGTAGCGGCTCACGCGGTTGCTGATCAAATCAATCCAGAAATGCGTGAACAAGGCATGCTATTCCCGAGTCAGGACAACATCCTGGAATCTGAAATTCAAACGGCGACGAAGGTCGTGGAGTATATGTTTGATTCAGGTCTGGCTCAGGTTGAACGTCCGGCAGATATCCGAGATTGGATTGAAGGCCAGTTGTACACTCCTAAATATTAATTACGCCCTAGAACTATGTAAAAGAGCTTGGGCGATGCCCGGGCTCTGCTAAAAGGACATTCAGTCATGTTCGTTATTCATGCAATTATCAATACCTTTCATCGCTATCCAGATATTGCTATTTATCTCACGCTTGCCGTGGGATTCTGGGCTGGACGATTAAAATTTGGTTCCTTTAGTTTTGGAACTGTTACCACCACGCTGATTGCCGGTCTGATTATTGGTCAGATAGGCGTGCCTATTCCTCATGTTCTGCAATCAACCTTCTTTGCCATGTTTTTGTTCGCAGTCGGTTTCTCCGTCGGTCCGCAGTTTATTCGGGCGATCCGTTCGGATGGTCTGCCCCAAGTCTTTTTCGCCATTATTGTCTGTTTAAGTGGTCTGGCAACCGCTTGGGTTCTGGGTCATATGCTGGGCTATAATAATGCGCTGACTGCTGGTCTGCTCTCGGGGGGATATACCAATTCAACTGTGTTAGGGGTGGCCAATAACCTGATCGCGAACAGCGGTATAGGCAAAGAAAAAATTGCCGAACTACTGGCCTTATTACCGGTTGCTTATGCCGTGACTTATCCATTTGGTACAGCGGGTTCTGCTTGGATCTTAGGGACATTGGCGCCTAAGCTATTTAGGTTCAATCTTCCTGAAGTTTGCCGCGATTATGAACGTAAGCATGGTTCAACCGGTGATGCAGGCACGACTGCTTACCGTAATCTGATTGCCCGCGCTTATAAAGTTACTCACAGCAGTGCTGCCGGAAAGACGGTTCGAGAAATCGCCCAATTGTGTGAAGGCCAGATTTTCATTCGTCGTGTTCGTCACAATGGTCAAATCTATGAAGCACAAGGCGATACGCAGGTCTGTAACAACGATACGATTATTGCGTCTGGCTCGATGAATAACCTGTTGAAATTTGAAGCGTTGTTGGGTGAAGAGGTGCACGATTCTCAATTGTTAGAATTTCGCACTGAAGAGCTCGAAGTCGTTGTGCAAAATAGTCAGTTTATCGGCCAGCCGATGAGTATGTTACATACTCAGTTGATGAGTGAGCCAGGTCGAGGATTGTTTATCAAAGGAGTGAGCCGAAACGATGCGGAACTTACCGAAAGCGATCCGATTTTGGTTAAGGGTGATGTTATTCGTTTGTTGGGTGCATATCAGGATGTTAAAAAAGTTGCCGAACAGATTGGTAAGATTGCCGCCAAAGGCAACAAAACTGACGTCTCCTTCATGGGTTTTGGGATTGTTATAGGCTCTTTGTTAGGTGCGATTACTATCCATATTGCCGGGATCCCATTAAGTTTTGGAACCTCGGTAGGGGCGATTATCGCGGGGATTGCGTGTGGCTATGTTCATCATAAAAAACGCAGTTTTGGTCAGATCCCGTCTGCGGCTATCTGGGTGTTTAACAACATTGGGTTGAATGGTTTTATTGCGATTGTTGGCCTGAACGCTGCTCCTCGATTTATCTCAGGATTAGAACACTATGGCGTGATGCTGTTTATCGCGGGTATTCTGGTCACTTGTATTCCATTATTCGTTGGTTTGATACTGGGGCATTTTGTGTTTAAATTCCATCCCGGCATTTTAGTCGGTGCGTGTGCAGGGGCTCGTTCAACGACTGCTGCATTAGGGGCGGTGGTTGATGCCTGCGATAGTAACGTTCCTGTGTTAGGTTATACCATTGGCTACGCGGTATCGAGGGTGGTTATGGCGTTGCTTACAGTGGTTGTCATCAATTTCTTCTAAATACTAGGGACTGTTGACCTTTGGTGGTTGAATTTTGTTCAAATTAAACGCATTTTGAACGCGGCGCCCCCTGCGGCGCTTAGAGTTAAGCAAGCAGGGGGCAACAAAGTTCAGGATGCGTTTAAATGAACCTCAAGGGCAGTATCTGAGAGGAATTTATCCAGCGTTAAACGTTCTTTGTGGAGAATAACTACACAGCACAACGTTTGCCTTGCCTAAATCCCTCTCAGATTTCTGCAAAACTAATCACAAAAGGTCAACAGTCCCTAGTGAAGTCATAAGTCACTGAATGGATTGGCTCAGTTCAGTGACTTTTTTAATTAATTTTGTTCAAGGTGAAAACCACTCGTGCAAGCTCGTCATTTGTTCGCCAAGTTCTTCCGTTCTGACACCCGGTTTTTAGTTTTAATCGCGATTTTAGTGACAAGTTCAATCGGCTGGATCTGTTATGAATATACAACTCATAACCAGCTGAGTGAGTTAGAACAACGTCAGCTCTCATTTTTGAATTTGTTTCAACAGAATATCCATCAGCAGATTAATAAATATGGGTTGTTGCCGTTGTATCTGAGCCATGATAAGCGGGTGATGGAAACCTTGAATGCCCCATTAACAGCCGCCAGACAAAAATCTCTCAACCGTTATCTAGAGCATCTTAATCAAGCCGTGGGCGCAATTGCCAGTTACATTATGAATGACAAAGGCGTTGTGATCGCAGCCAGTAATAGTCAGCAGAGAGACAGTTTTGTGGGGCGGGATCTCTCGTACCGTCCCTATTTTCGAACGGCTCAGGATAATCAGGTCAACGGTTATTATGGTATCGGGACGACCAGTGCGCGGCCAGGTTATTTTTTGACCACCGCGATTATGCGTGATGGCCAGCGACTGGGGGTGGCGGTCACCAAGGTTAGTTTAAATAGCTTTAAGCAAGATAGCTTCCATGGTCAGCATCCGGTGTTACTCACTGACCGCTATGGCGTCGTGGTTATTTCGTCGCTAAAACACTGGCAGTATCGTTCTTTAAAACCTCTGTCTGAATCGGTATTAAAAAAGTTAAATCAAACGCAACGTTATGATCATCGCGTTCTACAAAGCCTCCACTGGCAGACACTACAAACTTTAAATCAGACGGCCGAGATGGTCGCGATTAGCATTGATGGGCATCGACAGAGTTATTTAGCGGTATCGCGTTATATGCCGAAATTGCGCATGACTCTCACTGTTTTAACCAGTGCCAACAGTGTTCACTCGCTCGCTTATAGTCGTTCGTTCGCCGTTGGGACGTTATCGGCCGTGCTCTTTTTAGTTTGGCTCTCATTGGTGCTGCGCCATAAGGCACTGACTATTCGTCGTCAGTCGCAATTCGCGTTAGAAGAGCTGAATACTCATCTTGAAGAAAAGGTAGCAAAACGCAGCTCGCAACTGAGAGAGACGATTGCAAAATTACGAGCTGAAATTGATGAAAAGAATAAAGCCTTCGAGCAACTAAAAGGGTTTCAGAAAGAGCTTATTCGGACAGAAAATCATGCGGTTATCGGTCAGCTTTCGGCGGGGATTGCCCATGAAATTAACCAGCCACTGGCAGCATTAAGTACGCTCTCGGGGAATACTGAACGATTTTTAGAGCAGGGGGATGTCGAAAATGTCAAATCAAACCTACAGCGGATCTCTTCTCTTGTGGACCGACTCGCCAAATTAACGACGCAGTTACGGAATTTTTCTCGTCGCGGTGATGATCATCTTTCGGTCATTGATATTGATAGTTGTATTGATGGTGCCTTACAGCTTTTAAATTACCAGATTCGCAAAGCGCAGGTTCAGGTGGCCTGCTATGCACCCGCTAAACCTTTGTATACACGTGCTAATGCTGTGCAACTTGAACAAGTCTTAGTCAACCTCATCAGTAATGCGGTTGATGCATTAGAGAATAATGAGAAAAAACTGATTGATATCTATTGGTATTCAAATACTCATCGTATTTGCATTCAGATTTATGATAACGGAGTTGGGTTAACTGATGCAGTGAAGAAACATTTGTTCGAACCGTTTTTTACAACCAAGAAAAATACGGGGTTGGGTTTGGGCTTAGCGCTATCAGCCAGCATTATTCGCCATTTTGACGGTAAATTGTTGGCTGAAAGTCAAAATCCCGGGAGCTGTTTTACTATTGAACTGCCAGTACTGACAGGTGATAAATATGAGTGAAAAACAACAAGTCATTGTCATTGAGGACGATGAAGATGTCTGTTTCGGCTGTGTCCAGACACTCAAATTAGAGGGGATTGATGCGATCGGGGTCGATGCGGTTGAAAAGCTACAATCGTTGGATGTACGAGAGTTTCATGGTGTGATTGTCACTGATATCTGGCTGCCGGGGATGAGTGGCTTGGATTACTTACAGCAGTTGATGGGGGACGACCCGGAGCTGCCAGTGATCTTGATTACCGGCCATGGCAACATTGAAACAGCGGTGCAGGCGATGCGTGATGGTGCGTATGATTTTATCGAGAAACCATTTAAGCCAGAGCAATTGGTGGCCGTTATTCATCGTGCGCTGGATAAACGGCAATTGGTGATGAAAGTTCGCTCATTACGCCATCAGCTGAATCAGTCCAAAGGGTTAGAAAGTCGCATCATTGGTGGTTCCGATGCCATTGTCCAGTTGCGTAAAACGATCAAGCAGGTTGCCCCATTACCAACCAATATCATGTTACTCGGTGAAACAGGTACCGGAAAAGATTTAGTCGCGAATTGTCTGCATGAACTGAGTGGTCGCAGTGGCGAATTTGTCCCATTAAACTGTGGTGGTTTGCCTGAGAGTTTGTTTGAAAGTGAAGTGTTTGGTCACGAGCCAGGGGCTTTTTCTGGGGCAACCAAGCGGCGTATCGGTAAAATTGAATATGCCAATAAAGGCACGCTGTTTCTTGATGAAATCGAAAGTATGCCAATGCAGATGCAGGTGAAGTTTTTACGGGTCTTACAAGACCAAAAAGTGGAACGACTCGGCGATAATCAACCGCGCAGTGTCGATTTTCGAACAGTTGCCGCGACTAAAGCCAACTTGGCTGAAATGGCTGAGCGGGGTGAGTTTCGTGCCGATCTCAATTTTCGCTTGAATGTTGTGACGCTTATCATCCCGCCGCTTCGGGAGAGACGCGAAGATATTCCCCTTTTATTTGCTAAGTTTACTCAGGAGATGAGCGAGCGCTTAGCAAGCCCGGTACCTGAAGTTGATTCGCAACTTATGCACAAATTGATGACACACGAGTGGCCGGGTAATGTTCGAGAATTGCGTAATGTGGCCGAACGATTTGTGCTGGGATTAAATGTGGCCGACTTTGCCAATGAAAGGGAATATAATTTAGACGACTACATTGCCAGTTTTGAAAAAACGCTGATCATTGATGAATTACGCCGCCATGACGGTAATATTTCGCAATCAGCACAAGTGTTAGGGATCCCGAAAACAACTCTTTATAGTCGAATCCGTAAATTGGGGATTGAGCCCCGTAAGCTCAAAATCCCCGATTAATTTTTTAGCCAAGAGTGGCTGTCAGTGTGGCAGGTCTAGTGTTTGGCCTGCTATTTTTTTATGCCCAAACACGTTGAGCCACTTCACGAACCAACGCAATTTTATCCCATTGTTGTTGCTCGCTCAGAGCATTGCCTTCTTCGGTTGAAGCAAAGCCACATTGAGTACTTAAATAGAGCCGCTCGAGAGGAATATACTGGGTGGCTTCTTGAATGCGCGCGATAATCGCATCTGCATCTTCCAGTTTCGGAGTTTTAGAGCTAATCAGACCTAACACGACTTTTTTGTCGCCAGTGATTTCGGCGAGCGGGGAGAAATCACCCGCGCGGTCGGTATCAAATTCAAGATAGTATGCGTTCACATTTTCGCGGCCAAACAGCGTGTTCGCCACGGGGCCATACCCACCACTTGCGGCCCAAGTTGAGCGATAGTTACCACGACAGACATGCGTATTGATCACTAATCCCGAAGGCGCGTTGGCAATGGCTGCATTATTCACTTTGAGATATTTTTCAGCGGTATCAGCAATACTGGCCGTTTGCTCTAAGGTTGTGTGAGTATGGCCACAGCTGCAAACTTCGTCTGGTGATGGTGTATCGGCAGCACCTCTGGAGGCAAATTTAGGGTCGGCTAGCATGCCCCAAGTGCAATCGTCGAGCTGTAAGTTGCGACAACCGGCATGGTAAAGTTCTTGAATAAAAGTGTGATAAGCTTCTGCAATGTCGTGAATTAGTTCATCGCTGTTTGGATAAATTTGTCGAGTTTTTCTAATATTATCCGCTCGTTCGAGCTCTGCTAAAAATTGCGCGGGTGCCGGAATTGTCAGTCGTGGCAGGTGCGAGGGGCCCGCTAAATTAGCTAAAAATTTAAAATGCTCGATAAATGGATGATTTTCACCATTGATTTTGCCTGTTAATTCAGCACTCTCTGGACGTGTTTCAACATCAGCAAAAATATAGCCTTTGGGGATGGTCTTTTTCACTACACCGTTGAGTCCCCACATGAAATCTAGATGCCACCAACTGCGACGGTATTCCCCATCGGTAATACCGATTAGGCCGGCTGCTTTTTGTTTCTCTACCAGCTCGGTAATCGCTTTATCTTCGATGGCGGTTAATTGTTCGGCATCGATTTGCCCATTGGCAAATTGGCGACGAGCATCGTGCAGGTATTGAGGTCGTAAAAAACTGCCAACGATATCGGCATTAAATGGGGCGTGAAGTGGTGCTTGCGACATAGTGAGTTCCTTAAAAAGCAATGCTGTTTTTATTGAATTCATATAGATTAGCATGGACGTTTAGACGTCCACATGAAAAGAATTCATGTTGTAACATTAAATGAGCTATTTATTTTTAATGCTGAATAGACGTCACACTATTGGCTGCAGGCATACTAGTTTTAGGTCGCTATCGGCACTGACCTGTAAATTGATCTGTTGAAACTGACAATTACCAAGCGTTGGATGGTTAAAATAGCGGATACCACCATCGCGATAGCGGGCATGATGGGTTTGCCATAGCGATGAGAATTGCGGACTTTGGCTCACTAGCTGTTGAACAAACAAAACCATCTTTTCGGTGTCACTATGATGAGCATATTCAGGGCGAAACTCAGCCACTAGACGCTGTGCGCGCGCTGACCAGTTGGGAATTAGCATTTGAGCGGCTGGGTTTAAAAAAGTATAGCGTAGCAGATTGCGATCCCCGTGTGGTTGATCCAGCCAGCCGATAAATAGCTGCGCTGCTTTGGCATTCCAGCTTAATGCATTCCAGTATGAGTCCAGCAGATAACAGGGGCCGTTAAACTGTTCTGGCAGTTTTAAAATCGCTTCGTCAATAGGTTGCAGAGGCGCATTTTGCTGATCCGGATAAGGGTCATATTTACCCGCTAATTCAAATAAAGTCGCTCGTTCAGCCGCGTTTAGTTGAAGTACTTGGGCGAGTCGAGCCAACACGGAAACAGAGGCTGTGTGGCTGCGACCTTGTTCTAATCGGGTTAGCCAGTTCGTACTTAACCCCGCGGCTTCGGCTAGTTCTTCGCGACGATAACCGGGCGTGCGTCGACGGGCGCTCTGAGCCTCTGGTGGCGTAAGTTGCTCTCGGTGAGCGCGGATAAATTGCCCCAATAAATTTTGCTCCGTTAGCATGGTAGCTTTTATCCCCCTATATTTTCTCTACTTGTTACTCGATGCCGCTATTTACACAATAGCTATGTGTATTTTACCAATGGATCGCTAAGGAACAGATCATGAGCGAAAATTCTCATCAAACGTTAGTGCAAACGCAGTTTGATCGACAGGCAAGTGCCTATTTAAATAGTACTGTCCATGCTAAAGGTAACGATTTGTTACTATTAAAACAACAAATCGATGGTAATCCTCAGGCGCAAATTTTGGATCTTGGATGTGGCGGCGGCCATGTTAGTTTTGCTCTGGCTCCTCTTGTGAAACACGTAAGTGCCTATGATATTTCAAAGCCGATGCTGGCCGTTGTTGCCCAACAAGCCAGTCAACGAGGCCTAACCAACATTGATGTCTGTCAGGGCGATGTAGCGAGTTTACCGTTTGCCGAGAATCGTTTTGATTTTGTGGTGAGCCGCTATAGTGCTCATCACTGGGTTTCGTGGGAAACGGCATTGAGTGAGATGCGTCGCGTGCTTAAACCTACAGGTAAGCTGATAATCATTGATGTGATTTCGTGTGACAATCCGCTGCTGGATAGTTTTTTACAAACTATCGAGATGATTCGAGATCCATCGCATGTGCGTAATTTCTCTCTGTCGCAGTGGCTCGAAGGCTTATCCAGACAAGGATTTCAGTTAGAAGCCTGTCAGCAGTTTGGACTATTTTTGGAGTTTCAAGCGTGGATTGAGCGAATGCAGCCACCCGATGAACATGTTGCGACAATTCACTCTTTAATGGGGTTGGCTGGGGAACAAGTTCGATCTTATTTCGGTATTGATGCCGACGGCAACTTTACGCTGCAATCGGCATTTATTGTGGCTCATTAAATGCTGGGTTTTAGAAGCAGAGCTGTTTGGCTAAAAACGCCAAAGAGCGGCCCTGTGCCAATGCGGCGGATGGCTGATGATACATGCCTGGTCGACCCCAACAGTTAAAACCATGACCCGCATCGGAATAATCGTAAAAAGTTGCATTGTCGTGTTCGGCAAATGCACTTTTTATTTTAGCAACATCACTTTGTGGGATGTGATCATCATGTTCACCATGATGAAAAATAACCGGCTGCGTTAAGTTTTGGGCTTGATCTAAATAATTACTGATGCCGCCGCCATAGTAACAAACTGCGGCATTGACATCGGATGCAGCTGCGGTGAGGTAGGCCAGTTTACCGCCAAGGCAATAACCGATTATTCCCACTTTGTCGGTGACTTCGGGGCGATTCTTTAAGACATCAACGGCGACACAAAGATCTTTGACGGCCTGCGCTACATCGAGTTTTGAATTGCACTCAAAGGCTTTTTGCGTTCCCGGTTCGTCATAATTGAGATCGAGCATTGGGCTTAGACGAAAGAATACATCTGGGCAGAGCACGACAAAGCCTGCTTGTGCATAACTGTCGGCTACGGCGCGAATATGGGCGTTGACTCCCCAGATCTCCTGAATCAATACCAGGCCTGGGCCTTTACCGGCAGGAGGTAAGGATAGATAGCCATTAAAATCTTCATCGCGCAGTAACTTAATCCAATTGGGTTGCATATTGACCTCTCTTGGTGGGTGAATTGTCAGCGATTTTGATTGATAAAACCACTCTCTTATTATTAGCCTTCTATATAAAGGGTCAAGAGGTTGAAAAGTGTTGGGGTTATTTTAAAAATAATCAGGGACTATCGTTGATAATTCTGGATGATTGATGCTAAGTGCATGCAGCATTTGGTTATGATAGCGAACTGAACCCCAATGCCAAAGCGCACACGGTCGACATTATCATCAGCCTTGCCGACGAATGACTGAAGGTCTATGAAACCGAGTATGACCGAGTTGGCCAGGGCCTCTAACTGCGGGAGAATCAATACTGTTTTGTGCAACTAAATCAGGACAGTCTCGGCGTGACAGGCGAATCGGTATTATGTTTAGAGTAATCCCTCGCTTGAGTGCAAGGGATTTGATACAAAAGTTCAATTACTCTTTTTCTAAAATGCCACAACCTATACGGCTACCATTGCTGGCATGGACAACAACGGCATGGCCTAAGTTGTCTTTTCTGTTTAAACCGGAAATGAGTTGGAAACTGCCGTGGGCTTCACCTTTGGAATCAGAAACCCAGTTTGCATTTTTCCAGTAATCGCCGTCAGCTTTTGGTGCATAGTAATGGCCACCGACTTTTTCAGCATCTTTGCAGCTAGTTCCTGAATGAATATGCAGTCCGCCATTGGCATTGGGTTCTAATCCTGTCAGATCATATTCGATCTTGACATAACCATCTTCAAATTCGGCTTCAACATTACCATTTACTTTTGATTGAGTCCCCGGATAGGCACCGATTGCAGCTTCGAGGTCACCACTTGTCGCTACCGTGTCATCTGCGCGAGCAATACCAGAAGTCGCTAGGGCTACTCCAAACACTGAAATAGCCATTAAACTACGGGTTAATCGAAAAGATTGCATCGAGTTCTCTCCTTTTGTCTCTTAATCACAGCTTTTAGCTTCAACCTATTTGATGAGACATCATTCAGTTTACTACTACGCTTATGGATATAAATAAAAGGGTCAGGAGGCGTAAGGAAATCACACATAAGAATCGTTTCTATAGCAGCAATACTTGGTATATTTCCTTACATCAACCTTATGAAGCCAGTCATCATAACAAGTTATGAGAACTGGTTTACATTAATGATATATCTATTAATATTTTTATTAAAGTTTGATGTTGGGTGGCGAAGCCAAGACGTTAGCAAATAGGTGTCATTGATATACTGTATGCTCCTTGTGTAGATCATGCCTAAAGCCTTTTGGCTTAGATGGCGTGTTCAACGCATTAGCCCCTGATTGACTTAGATCTAAGTCAGTTTTCCAATCACTCAGTTGTCCTGATGGCTTCATGTCACTTGGATGGTCTGTAATCGATATTGCGATTTAGAATAGATTTTTTCTTATCGATTTATCCGCAAGAGTTGTACTTGCTATTTAGATTTAGGAACAAGCTTATTAAGAATCCGTTAGTCAATGAAGTTTTGGTACGAAGAGCAGGTCATCGGTGAAGACGCTCTTAGGCGATGGCGGTTAAGAATTTCAAAACTCGGATAAGGTTGCCACGGGCTAGTATTTTAAATGAGATAAAAAACCCCGCCTGGGCGGGGATTATCAATCAAGACTACTGGGTGCGGTTGAGCAAGTAGCTCCATGTTTCGGTCACTGGTTGGCCGTTTTTAGTTAATACGGCGCGCATTTCAACCGGTTTGCTTGGGTCTTTGACTTTAATGCGAAGATCTAAGCGCTGACCTTTGCTGACCGGATTATATTGCAGATGATGGCTGATGAGCTCGGCATTATTGCTGACACTGATTTGGGATTTGAGGGCCGTATGGTTGGCTGCTAATTTGGCTAAATCACCACCGGCAAAATCAACTAAGAATGCCAGTGTCCCATCGGGTTTACGGATTAGGTTGTTCTGATAAATATTGCCTGGCGTGCGCATGGTATTTTGCACATATCCTAGTTTTTGACTACGCAGCCGATTTTCATGGGTACTAAAGTCAATATGATAATCATATTTGAGTAGTTGCCCTGGTTTTGGCATTTTTTCCGGTTCCCAAAAAGCCACAATATTGTCATTGGTTTCATTGGGTGATGAGATCTCAATGAGCGTGACATGGCCTTTTCCCCAATCATTATCTGGTACGATCCAGCCACTTGGGCGACGATCATAACGGTCTTTTAAATCTTCATAGGTATTAAAATCACGACCGCGCTGCAGGAGACCAAAACCTTTTGGATGGTCCAGGGCAAACGAGCTATATGAGACGTGTTGTGGATCGTTGAGCGGATTTTCTAGCGGCCGCCAGATCCATTCTCCTTTACCCGTATGTATGGCTAAACCGTCTGAGTCATGCAGTTGTGGTCGGAAGTTCTGGGTATGCCAGGGTTGATTTGGCCCATATAAGAACATACTGGTCAGTGGGGCAATCCCGAGCCGTTTGACCTGCCGCCGCAGGATAATTCGGCTTTTGACATAAACGCGAGCATCGCCTTTATGCTGATAGTTTGGGTAGATTTTAAATTGATAAGCGCCCGTTGCACTTTTGGAGTTTAATAGTGCATACAAGGTCAGGTGATCATCACCTGCTTTGGGTTTTTCAATCCAATAGCTTTTAAAGCGGGGGAACTCTTCTGGCTGTGCTAATCCGGTGTTAATCGCTAGGCCGCGTGCCGATAAGCCATAAGTTTGGTTAGGGCCGATTACCCGAAAATAGCTTGCCCCGAGAAAGCTGGCTATCTCATCATCCCATTGGTGGTTAGGGTTGAGATGGTAGAGGACTTTAAATCCAGCAAAGCCTAAATTTTTGACCGCTTTGGCATTGTGGTTGACTGAGCCAAATGTAAAATCATCTGCCCGATAAGGAATTTGCGTCACATTTTGCTGATCAATTTGATAGATATTAACGGGACTATCAAACTGCATTCCCTGATGATAAAAAGCTAGCTTAAATGGTAGATTTGCTGCTTTCCAGAGTTCATGGCTGGTTTTGAATTTGATCTGCTGATAATCGGCAAATTGTAGTTTTTTAAACGTCGGCGAGAGATTATTTTGAGGCGGATGATAAGGCTCTGCGGCTAGTTTTTGTGCTTTAGCTGTGACATTCGATAAACCAAAAGCAAAACTATGTTGGGTAAATCCTGCCAATAAGACCAGCATTGTCCATCCACTGGCGCGTTTGAGGGAAAATTCTTGGCTCATAAACGGTTATTGACCTCACTGTGTTGTGATGGGACATTGAATGGGCTCATAGTTGAGCTTAGAACAACAATTGTATAATACATTACTGTGTTGTAAGTTTTTAAGAGTCTAACGAATTTCTGAGCAGATGTGAGTACCCATAAAGGGATATAAATTGGCAGATTTTTAGATAAATGTCAGTAGTTATATACAGATAAGCAGGCGAAGCGCGTACTTCGCCTGTCAGTAAATTTTAAAAAATACGCTAATCACCATACGTTTTGATCGTGCGATAAAAGTACACAGTGACTAACCCCAGTAGCATAATCAGCCAAGAATAGAAGGCCATGCCCCAGTGATCAAAGTGCAATAGTGCTAACAATGCCATTGGAATAACAGCAGAACATACAGAATAGGCAATGTTATAGATAAGCGAGATCCCTGTGACTTTCACTGCGGGTGGGAATAATTTCACCACTATGGCTGGTACGGCACTAATCACGCCGCTGCACAATCCAGCAATGGCATAGCAGATAATCAGTACATTGAGCGAACTGTTCAGTGACCAAGTCAATAGTGTTGTGCCAAATGCCAGCAGTACGCTATACAAAGCAATGGTCCGCCATGGGCCAATCCAGTCGGCAATTTTCCCAGCAATCACACATCCTAAGTTCAGACATAAAATGGCAATGCAACTGACTTCAAAGGTGGTTCCAGCGCTTAAACCGTACTCATTTTGTAAGGTGATTGGGGTGACAACAATGGCCATAATGACCGCCGATGCCAATACTGCGGTTAAAATAGCGCTGGGGATGGCTGCTTGGCGATGGTGTTTTAAAATTTCGCCAAGCGGTAGCCGTTTAGCCAGCTTTTTGTTCTGCTTGAGCTCTAAAAAGACTGGTGTTTCGTTCAACCAACGGCGCAGCCAGACTGAGATAAAGCCAAAGAATCCCCCAACAATAAACGGAATTCGCCAAGCCCACTGTTGTATCTGTTGATCGGTGTAGCGAGTGGTTATGAGTGTTGTAGTTAATGCTGCAAACATGTACCCCAAGGTTAGACCTGCTTGCAATAACCCCAGTGAATAACCCCGGTGCTCTTTGGGCGCGTGCTCAGCAACAAACACCCAAGCATTGGGGACTTCCCCTCCTAAAGCGGCACCTTGGATGAGTCTGGCTAACAGAAGCAATAATGGCGACCAGATCCCGATTTGTGCATAACTGGGTAATAATCCGATCATTAAGCAAGGGATGGCTACGAAGCAAACGGTGAGGTTGAACATATGCTTGCGGCCAATTTTATCTGAAAAGTGCGCAATGAGGATGCCACCTAAAGGGCGAGCCAGATAGCCGACCGAGAATATAGCCATGGTTTCTAATTGGCGCAGCCACTGTGGAATTTCTGGAGGGAAGAAGACATTGGCAATCGTCACTGATAAAAATAAAAAAATAACAAAGTCATAGATTTCCAGAGCTCCTCCCAAAATGGAAAGGATAATCGTTTTGTAATCGCGTAGCGACAGACTGGCGGTCTGGTTTTGTGCAAACATAGTTCCCTAATCACTTCATAACTTCAGAATTAAACTGGGCCTTTTTGTGGCTAGCTGTGGAAGAATTGTCTTCTGAATGCGGCAATTCTTAAAGTGCTATCGCATGATGTATGAGCACTGCTGCGATGATACATGATTTCTGGGGGTCGATGCAGCGGTTGTTTGCAAGGAGTGGTTAAAATGACTTTAAATTGGGATAGCTCAAGTGAATTTAGATGGGTGAACCTAAGGTGCATCGAGTGGCCGGCCAGGTTAGTTATCTGAATAATCTGGCCGTTGGATGACTGAGCAACCTTTTGCATCGTGACGGGCTATCGATATAGCAAAGCTTGGCATTGTCAGCGTTTGCGCGCTGAAAAATCATGAGGACTGACATGGAATAGTCCTATGTTTTGCTCTGCCCAATGGTTCATGTCTTTATAGGGGCATGCCGTTCAATGCTTTGAGTTGTTTTACGATGGCCGGGATCTTGGTGATGATTTCACTTTGAGGCAGTGGTTTGGCAAATAGATAGCCTTGTCCCCAGCTAGCTCCTAACTTGCGTAGATAATGATATTCATGTGATGTTTCGATTCCTTCGACAATGACCTGCATATTGATGCGTTTAGCAAGCAACAGGATCATTTCTACAATTGCCGATTGGCGTTCATTTTCGGTCACGCCACTGACGATGCTGCGATCGAGTTTGATAATATCAAGTGGTAATTGGCGCAGATAAGCCAACGATGAATACCCCGTACCAAAGTCATCTAATGCTACTTTGATCCCATAAGATTGAAAATTTTCGATGATTCCAACTGCCGCATCGATATTTTCCATCACGTCTGATTCGGTTAGCTCAACTTTGATCCGGTGTGGGTCAATGTTGGCACTTTTTAGCTGCTTAGCCAGTTGACTCGGTAGCGAACGTTGATGGAACTGTTTAGCAGAGATGTTAATGCTGAGGCGGAAAGGATCTTGGTGTTGTTGGTTTAGCTCGGGAGATTGGGCTATTTTGATCGCTTTTTCTATCAAAACTTCAGTTAAGGGGACAATCAGCCCGGTTTTTTCTGCAATCTTGATATATTGCCCTGGCGAAATCAACCCTCGTTGAGGATGCTCAATCCGAGTCAAGACTTCGTAACCTCTGATGGTACAAGTATCAAAGTCCACCAATGGCTGTAGATAGGGGACCAGCCAGTCGCGCGCAATGGCTTGGCGAATCCACTGTTCGGTTTCTAACTGGAGTGATTTTCTCTCCCGATAACTATGTTCATAAATTGCACTCGCTTGATGCTTGCCCTGAAGATCGATCAATATTGAGCGAGCTGCGCCAAGAACTTGTTCGGCATTATTGAGCTGGTGGGCTTTAACGTCAATTGCACCAACCTGTGGTGTTATCCATAGGCGTTGATTATCCAGATACAAAGAGCGATCCAGTAGTTGTACCAGCTTGTGGGCGATAGTTGCTAAATGGCTACTATCAAGATGGCGTATTAGCACTATAAATTGGCTCTTATCGATACTGCATAACAGATCATGGGCACTGATTGCTTTGCCGATCCGCTGAATAATCCGTCGAATCAACTTGATGCGGCTTTGGGTCGTGAGCATCATGCTTAGGTCATGCATATTAGCAATCTTAATCACAATACAGCCAAGTGGCTCGTCTTTTTGCACCTCATCATCAAATACATCGGAGAAATAATTGAGATTCATCAATCCGCTGTCGGTATTGAGGTAGTGGCTATCAGTCAGGTCATTGAGTGTTCCCGCCATATGAGTTGGATAACTGCTACGTGGTGAGCCGTTACCAACGCCTCGACATTGGATAAAACGGTAGCCTCCAAGCCGGTCATACATGCGAAACTTGATATCCAGATAGGCTTTTTCTGCACGTAGATATTGAATAAATTCCGTTTTTAAACGCTGCCGATCTTCGCAATGGATAAGTTTAAGTAAGCCTGAGAGGCACTGTTGATATTGTTTATTGAGCATTAGGGTGTTAGGGAGTTTTAAATCACCCGATAACGAAACCTGTCTGGATGAAAGCTCTAATTCCCAGATAGTGACCGCGGCGCCTTGTAAAATAAGCTTCAAACGATCCACATGTCGTTGTTGTTTCTTACGCAGAATTTTTTTTTGTTTGGATAAATGACTCGTTACCTGCATCGCTGTCAGGCTGATCTGTGAGCTTAAATCTAACAGCTCATTGTATGTTTGGGGTAGATTGGTTTGCGCCAATTGATTGAGTTGTTCGTTAAGATTGAACAATCGTTGGCGATAGTATTCATCTTCCATATGGATCTTTGAGTACACGCAGCCGGCTTTAAACTCGGAGCGGATGTGCTCGTTGATATTCTCCCTACATCGGCTCAATCACAAAAGAACCTATTCCCGATAATCGTTCAGCCCTTAGAATGCTATTGGGTATCGATTTTACGTCGATTGTTGAACACACGAGTATCAAAAGTATCAGAATTGAATGTATTGAGAAATAGCTAAAAAGGGTGTTTGTGTCATAGATAAACAAGATATGACTCTAGAGCCGTTTGTGTATACTGTGCTTAATACAAATAATCAACAGCCCCTAGTATTTTATTGGCACTATTATGCATGAATATCGAGTTTTAGTTTCGCAGTCACATGATCCGTGGTTCAACTTAGCCGTGGAAGAATGCATCTTCAGGGCGATGCATAATCAAAAAATTTTGTTCCTCTGGCAAAATGACAATACCGTGGTGATCGGTCAAGCACAGAATCCCTGGAAGGAATGTAATATCCGCAAGATGGATGAAGATGGGGTTAAGCTGGCCCGACGAAGTAGTGGGGGTGGTGCGGTCTTTCATGACTTGGGCAATAGTTGTTTTACGTTCATGGCGCCTAAGCCTGGTTATGATAGGCAAGTTTCAACGCAAATTATCTTAAATGCGCTGCTTTCGCTGGGACTCAGTGTTCAGGCTTCGGGGCGTAATGATTTACAAGTCGAGCTCGAAGGCGGCGAGGTGAGGAAAATATCGGGTTCTGCTTATCGTGAAGCCAAAGATCGCGGTTTTCATCACGGTACGTTATTGCTCAACGCGCAGCTCTCACGACTGGCGGATTATCTTAATCCAGATCCTAAAAAACTGAAAAGCAAAGGGATTCGGTCGGTTCGCTCGCGGGTGATGAATTTATGCCAAATCAATCCACAACTGAATCATGAACGTATCTCGCAGCAGATCCGCTATGCCTTTGAACAGTATTATCAATGTGGTCCGATTGAACCTGAGATTATCTCTAAAGACAGTTTTCCTGATTTACCTGGATTTGCCGAGCGCTTTGCACTGCAAAGCAGTTGGGACTGGAATTATGGCAAAGCACCTGAGTTTAGCCATTATTTAAATGAACGGTTCGATTGGGGCAGTATCGAATTACATTTTGATGTTAAAAAAGGGCATTTAGAGCAGGTCAAAATTTTTACTGATAGTTTAAATCCTAAACCATTACTGGCGCTAGAAGCGTGTTTAGTGGGGCAACCATATCAAGGTGAGGTGTTACAGCAGAAGATTTTAACCGCGCCAGAGCCCATCCTTAGCGATCCCCAATGTCAAGATGTTGCATATTGGTTAGTAAATCAGCTGAGATAAAAAGCTTCGCAATTTAGTCGAACAGTGGCATGATCGGCGCGTTGTAGGTGGGTGACATCGACTATATATCATTTTTTAATTTGTTAGGCGTTCTTCCATGCAAGAACATTCAAGCTGGTTTCCTTAGCTTTCGAGCCTAATTATTAGACTAGTGAAGACCGCACCATGATTAAAAATGCGAAGTATTACGAAGGTCGTTTTTCAGCAATCTTCTATATCTGTAGTTATTTGATATTTTTGTTTAGCTTATCATTAATTATCCCGATTATTTTATGCATTATCTATAAAGAACGTGATATCACGGCCTTTCTCATCACGTTTGCCATTACTTTCTCTATCGGTTTTTTTGGTCGATTGACCAAGCGTAGCACTGATATTCGCTTGCGAGGGCGTGATGGTTTTTTAGTTGTCGTTATCTTTTGGGTGCTTTTTTCACTGATGAGCGCCATGCCCTTTTTGCTGGATCAGCATCTGCATTTTTCAGCTGCAGACGCTATTTTTGAGGGGGTTTCGGGGATCACGACCACAGGTGCTTCGGTCATCAGTCAGGTCGATGGCACTGCCAAAGCCATATTGTACTACCGCGCGCAGCTTAATTTCCTCGGTGGGTTAGGGATTATCGTCTTAGCGACAGCGATTTTTAGTTCACTAGGGATCGGGGGATCGAAAGTTTATCTATCGGAAACACCTGGCCCGTTAAAAGAAGATAAACTGACGCCGAAATTGACCGATACTGCCAAACACCTCTGGTTTATTTACGTCGCATTAGCAATCGTTTGTGCATTGTCGTTCTATGCTGCAGGAATGAATGCGTTCGATGCTATCTGTCATAGTTTGGCTACAGTGGCACTGGGGGGATTTTCAACGCATAGTGCCAGTTTGGGCTATTACCACAGCTCTGCAATTGAGATGGTCGGTGGTGTCTTCTCACTACTAGCCGGGGTGAATTTTGCGTTGTATTTTCTGGCGGTTAACCGACGCAGCTTGAAGGCTATTTGGCAGGACGCAGAGTTTCGTTTCTATATCTCAGTGGCGCTGTCCGTTGCGGCATTTACGATTTTGTCGTTGTATTTAACTCACACCTACGATTTTAAAGACGCATTTGTGCATGGCTTTTTCCAAAGTGCTTCGATGATGACCGATAATGGGTTAATGACCAATAATATCGATAAATGGCCCACGTATGTGATGATTCTGTTGTTAGCGAGCAGCTTCTTTGGCGGCTGTGTTGGCTCAACCTGCGGGGGAATTAAAGCGATTCGATTCCTGATCTTGTATAAACGCAGCGATCTGGAATTGCGTCAGTTGATTAATCCACGGGCGATTTATCTGATTAAACTCGACAATAACCGGGTCTCTGAGCGGGTGATTAACTCTGTATATGGTTTGTTTTTTGTTTATATGATGTTTGCCGGCATTTTTATTTGGATTATGTTGGCATTAGGGTATGACATCAAAAGCGCTTTTGGGACAGTTGCGGCCTGTATGAATAATATGGGGATCGGTTATGGTGTCACTGGTGAGACGTTTGGAACTTTGTCAAATACAGCCAAATGGGTGATGTCTGCGGCCATGTTATTTGGTCGACTGGAAATTTTCCCTATTCTGATCGTCTTTTCCCGTAGTTTTTGGCAGCCATAATCAAAAAGAAGGGAAGCGTTTCGCTTCCCTGAAATGAGGCTTGTTACGTTTTATTTATCGCTTGCTATGCTTTATTTTGTTTGTTGTTTTAGTTAACTCTTCCGGCTCCATCCGAGGGTACACACACATAGATGGTGGGTTTCAGACCACTAACCTTAGGGTACTGGCTTTCAACTGCTTGACAAACTTGGTCGGTCAGCGAGTGGGGAACTAAGGCTACAACGCAACCGCCAAAACCGCCGCCAGTCATGCGCACACCTCCTTGGTCACCAATCTCTTTTTTGATAATTTCGACTAGATGATCAATCGCTGGGACGGTGATTTCAAAGTCATCGCGCATGGATACATGAGAGGCGGCCATGAGTTCGCCCATTGCTTTGAGATCGCCGGCTTTTAACGCCTCACATGCTTTGAGTGTCCGCTCATTTTCACTAATCACATGGCGTGCACGTTTAGCAACAACAGCGTCAAGTTGCTCGGCGCGCGCTTCGAACTGTTCCATTGTTAGATCACGAAGTGCTTTCACTTGAAAAAAGTGGGCGGCATTCTCACATTGGGTACGCCGAGTGTTGTATTCACTATCGACTAGTCCACGTTGCACATTGGAATTGACAATCACTACATCAACACCATCAGGCATGGTTACCGCTTCGGTTTGCAGTGATCGGCAATCAATGAGTAGCGCTTTACCTGCTTCGCCAAGGGCTGAGATAAACTGATCCATAATGCCACAATTACAGCCGACAAAATGGTTCTCTGCTTGTTGGCCGTTTAAAGCATTGGTTTTACCATCGAGATCTAAGTCAAACAGTTGCTTAAATGTTTCCCCAACAGCGACTTCTAACGATGCGGATGAACTGAGTCCCGCGCCTTGAGGGACGTTTCCACTGATGACCAGCTCAGCGCCCGTTAATTGATAACCACGTTCACATAAATATTTCACTACACCGCGAACATAGTTGGCCCAAAGATAATCGGGATGGCGATGCAATTTGGCACTGGGTTCAAAACTATCCATCTGATTGTCATAATCAGCGGCAACGACTTTGATCAGATTATCTGAGCGTTTAGCCGCACTGATGACGGTTTGATAGTCAATTGCACAAGGTAGCACAAAGCCATCATTATAGTCGGTATGCTCACCAATCAGATTCACGCGGGCTGGGGCTTGAACGTTCAGTTCACTTGGATGTCCAAATTGGTCAGCGAAAGTTCGTTCTGTGATATCAATTAGGTCCTGAATAGCCATTGAAAATTCCTCTTATAATTTTTCGCTATAGTGGATATCGCTTAATTCTCGTAATCGCCCAGCGGCTTGCTCGGCGGTTAGATCTCGTTGGCTTTCGGCCAGCATTTCATAGCCCACCATAAATTTACGAACGCTAGCAGAACGCAGCAGTGGCGGATAAAAGTGGGCGTGTAACTGCCAAGGGGCTGGATCGGTATTGTTAAATGGTGCGCCGTGCCATCCCATTGAATAGGGAAATGAGCACTGAAACAGGTTGTCATACCGACAAGTCAGCTGTTTTAAGATCTGCGCTAAACTATCGCGTTGTACATCGGTTAATTGGGGCAGTTGCTGGACTTTAAATTTAGGCAGCAATAATGTCTCAAACGGCCAGGCGGCCCAATAGGGAACGACGACTAGCCAGTACTCATTCTCACAGACGGTTCGTTCACCTGACTGGGTTTCTTTTTGCGCGTAATCCAGTAGTAGCGGATGAGCGTATTGGGCAAAGTACTCGTGCTGATGATGATCTTCAGTGGCGGCTTCATTGGGCAAAAAACTATTGGCCCAGACCTGTCCATGTGGATGTGGATTAGAACATCCCATCATAGCGCCTTTGTTTTCGAATACTTGAACCCAAGGATAAGTTTGGCCCAGTTCTGCGGTTTGCTCTGCCCAAGTGTCGATGACACCACGAATGGCTTGTAATGAAAGTTGTGGCAGAGTTTTACTGTGATCGGGCGAAAAACAGATCACTCGACTTAGCCCACGAGCGCTGGATGCACGAAACAATGGATCGTTATGCTCTGGAACATCAGGCGTGTCAGCCTGTAAGGCAGCAAAATCATTACCGAATACATAAGTGCTTGTATAATTCGGGTTTTGTTCCCCTGTAATACGGGAGTTGCCCGGACATAGATAACAATCTGGATCGTGGCTGGGGCGAGTGCTGCGATCGGGTTCATCTTGTTGTCCCTGCCAAGGGCGTTTGGCCCGATGAGGCGAGACTAAAATCCATTGCCCTGTTAGTGGGTTGTAACGGCGATGAGGATGTTCTGATGGATCAAATGGTTGCATGACTACCTCGTGCTTAAACTTCTGGATAACCGTTCGGATTGTTCGATTGCCAGCGCCAGCTATCTGCAGCCATTTGCTCAATTCCGCGACTCGCTTGCCAGTTCAGTTGCGCTTTGGCTTTACTGGCATCAGACCAGCATTCGGCAATATCGCCGGCACGGCGTGGGCAGATTTGATAAGCAATTTTTTTCCCACAGGCTTTTTCAAATGCGTTGATAACCTGTAGCACGCTATACCCTTGTCCGGTCCCTAAATTGTAGATGTGTACGCCTGATTCACTGAGCTTATGTTCTAGTGCTGCAACGTGTCCGTCGGCTAAATCCATGACATGAATATAATCGCGAACGCCGGTACCATCTGGCGTTGGGTAATCATTGCCGAAGACGGATAAATATTCACGCCGACCAATCGCAACTTGCGCAATATAGGGGGCAAGGTTATTTGGGATCCCTTGAGGGTCTTCCCCCATAGTGCCACTTGGATGGGCTCCAATTGGATTAAAATAGCGTAATAGTGTGGTGGACCATTGTGGATCAGCATGCGTTAGATCTTTTAAGATCCGCTCGATGACTAACTTTGACTGACCGTATGGATTGGTTGCATTGAGTGTGGGAAAATCTTCGCGAATCGGCATTGATTCAGGTTCACCGTAGACTGTTGCTGACGAACTAAAAATGATCTTTTTCACGTTCGCTTGCTGCATCACTTGCAGTAATGACAGGGTGCCGGCGACATTGTTTTGGTAATATTCAACGGGTTTTGCAACCGATTCGCCGACAGCTTTCAAGCCGGCAAAGTGGATCACACCGTCAATATCATGCTTGGCAAATACTTTTTCCAGCTGAGCTTGGTTGCGAATATCTCCTTGATAAACAAGCGGGGCTTGTCCTGCAAGGCTAGTGATCCGTTCGATAACACTGGGCTTACTGTTGCAGAAGTTATCAAAGATAATTGGCGTATAGCCTGCTGCTATCATCTGGATACAGGTATGGCTGCCAATATAACCTGCTCCGCCTGTTACCAATATATTTTTCATGTTTAAAACACCTATCAGCTATGAAGTGTAAACGTTTACATGATACTATTATAATGTATAGCGTTTTTAACGGAAGAGGGAAATGCCAACTTATTAAAGCGTGATTGATCTCTCATAAAATTCTCTCTTTGTCTGTGCACTCCAGCTAGATTATTGGTTCTTGAGCCAAAGTGTAAGCTCTGATTTTTAATTGTCTGATGTTCGGCTAAAAATAATGGACCTTTGTTACGTGGTTTGTGGGTATGATCCATTGCCTAGGGACTGTTGACCTTTGGTGGTTGAATTTTGTTCAAAATGCGTTTAAATGAACCCCAAGGGCAGTATCTGAGAGGAATGTATCCAGCGTTAAACGTTCTTTGTGGAGAATAACTACACGGCACAACGTTTGCCTTGCCTAAATTCCTCTCAGATTTCTGCAAAACTAATCACGAAAGGTCAACAGTCCCTAGCGATTATCCCCGTCAAATACAATGGTGAATTCCGCTTTGACTGTGGTTGTCGTGACTTCACTTAGCTGGCTTAACATGACTCCGTTCGGAGTAACTTCTGGCCGATTTGGATATGAATATGCCAAACATAGTGCTTTCCTACATCATGTCATCATTAAAAGAATCGTTATTTAGCTGTTGGCTATTTTGTTTTGGCGGTCGAAGCGGGTTCTACGCGTTGAGATCCATACTGGCTATGCCTAAAGTCGTGTGCGTGGATGTCGCATGAAAACAATCTGGTGCAGCTTTATCGGTTCAAATCATCAACCGTAGCCAAATCACCTACTCAAGAAGGGAAGTGGGATAAGTTGTGCAACGCAATTATCTGAATCTGAGCAGAAAGGACGTGATTAAACGGGATGGAAAAATTCAAAAACTGGATGTCTTTGAATATGCCCAACGCTTATTTGTACTCATCTAAACCCTATGCGTTCAGATGAGGGAGCTGCGTTTACGCTCTAATATTGTTAAAAAGCCATGCTTATCAACAGACTATTGATTTACTACGACAGACTAACGTGACCGAGTTTATATAAACCGCAAAATTTTTCTGATGATTTTTGTAAACGTTACCATACATCAGATACTATTAATGAATATGGCCTCTACTTGCTAAGTCTGAGTTTTTAAGGAATCTTGGTGATGCAGAGGTGATACATGACAGCTGAATTCAAAGTGTTATAGAAGGACAGTATGGCAACAATTAAAGATGTGGCTCGGATTGCTGGTGTTTCTGTTGCAACAGTTTCACGAGTGATTAATGGCTCACCCAAAGCGGGTAAAGAGTCGCAGACCAAAGTTAAAGAGGCGATGGTGCAGTTACGTTACCAGCCTAATGCCAGTGCGCGAGCGCTCGCGCATCAGGATTCAGAAATGCTTGGATTAGTCGTTTCTGATGTTTCCGATCCTTTTTTTGGCAATATGGTTAAAGCTGCCGATCAGGTTGCGATAGAAAATAATAAATTTCTTTTGACCGCCAATGGATACCATTGTGCGGAACGTGAACAACGGATCATTGAGCAGATGCAACGGCACCGCTGTCATGCCTTGGTTGTGCACGCTAAGATGTTAAGCGATGAACAATTGGGGGAATATTTTGAGCAGATTCCTGGCATGGTGGTTATTAACCGGATGGTAGAGAAGTATGCCCACCGTTGTTTAGCTTTGGATGATCACTATGGCGCATGGCTTTCGACGAATCATCTGCTGAGCCAAGGACATCGGCGTATTGCCTTTTTGTGCTCTAATCATGCCATTTCAGATGCAGATGATCGTCTAAATGGCTATCGTGATGCGCTGGCAGATTTCGGGATTGAGTTTGATGAGACTCTGGTTGGTTATGGTTCTCCCGATCACGTTGGCGGAGAGCAAGCGATGACCGAGCTGTTAAATATGGGAACTCCTTTTTCAGCGATTATCTGTTACAACGATCCCATGGCTGCGGGAGCGTTAGCAATTGCCTATGATAATGGTATTCGGGTCCCGGAGCAGTTGTCTATTGTCGGGTTTGATGATGTGCTGATTGCTCGTTATGTTCATCCTCGCTTAACGACGATTCGCTACCCGATGGTGCAAATGGTTCAAAAAGCCGCGAGTTTAGCGATTCGACTCTCGCAGGGTGAACAAACGGCTCAAGGCTCTGGGATCTATAAACCCACTTTGATCCGCCGTCACTCAGTTTCTCGCTACTTAATCGAGCCTTAATATTTTTTCATTTTTGTGAAGTTCTTCTCGTTTCTTTGGGCTAAAAAGTTAAACGTGACGCATCTCTCAGAACCTTAGTATGTAATCGTTTACATTTCTTATTTTTAATAAATGAATGGTTAATTATATATTGGCTATTCCACTTCCTTGGAACCAATTGAGCAGAGGGGTTATATGAATACAAGTAGTTTGGGGCTGCACACCTTGGACTATGTGATATTGGCTATTTATGTCGTAGTGATTGTCAGATTAGGATTGTGGGTCTCCTGAAACAACGGTGCTCAAACTAAAGGGACGAAAGACTATTTCTTAGCGGGTAGAGCATTGCCATGGTGGGCGATTGGTGCTTCATTAATTGCTGCAAATATATCGGCTGAACAGTCCATTGGTCTGTCGGGGTCTGGATTTGCGATAGGGCTGGCTATTGCTTCATATGAATGGATGTCAGCACTCACACTGATTTTGGTTGGTCAATACTTTCTGCCAATCTTTATTAAAAGACAGATTTATACTATTCCTGAGTTTGTGAAAAAACGTTATAACCGGCAGCTCAAGTCCATTTTGGCTATCTTTTGGCCGGCGTTATATATCTTTCTTTGTCAACTTTACTGCAGTTGTACCTGGGTGGGCTAGCATATACAGGCTATATTAGGGATTCCACTGAGTTATACCATTGCGGGTTTGGCTTTGTTTGCGGTTGTCTATTCTCTTTATGGTGGTTTAGCGGCAGTGGCATGGACTGATGTGGTTCACAGGTGCTTGTTCCGGGGATTGCAGCATTAGCCGCAGCAATTGTGTCATCATTGGCTTCGATGCTGAACTAAACAGCAACAATCTTTACGATGGATTGATATAAACCCTATATCAATCCGCGAGCCAGTGAAGGGAAGTTAGTTAATGTTGGTCGTATGACTGCGCTTGTTTCTGGTAATCGATGGTTCTAACCAAATTATAAAAGAAAGGCCCGCTATAAAAAGCGAGCCTTATTGATCTTTTATGGCTTCTAAGCCGTAGAGTTTAATTATTAATCGTCATATCCCTCACGCAAATATTCCCGCAGCTGTTTCTGCTCCAGGTAATCTTCAATACCACGGCGCGCTTGCCCTTTTGAGCGACCGCGGTGGTCTTGATGACTTTTACGAGCATGTTTACGGTCATCATTCTCGTCCATCCAGTCTTCATCATCATCAAATTGAGGGCGATTAGATCGTTTCATTCCCTATCACTCCAAACCAATCAAGTAGGTCATGGGCTACTTGTGGGATGAGTACAAGCGGCCCAGTTATAACGTGAGAGATGCTCACGTGATAAGCTCATAGTCGCAGTAGTCGCGGGGGGAGTAAAGAAGAAAAAAAGGATTTTTTAGGCTATTTTCTTCTAAGAATAACGACATTTTTATTAAAAAGTTTTAATTAAAATGTGTTTTATCAAAATAAATTAAAGAAGAAAAACTGGCCTCGAATGGGCCAGTTTGGGGCTCTTAACTATTTTCTCGAGCGATCGCCCGATAAGCAATATCAGTACGGTAATAACACTGATCCCAATGAATGGTTTCGACTTGAGTATAGGCTTTGTGTTGAGCGTCTTTGACTGAATCCCCTAGCGCTGTGACACATAAAACTCGGCCACCATTGGTTACCGTTTGATGCTGTTCATTGAACTGGGTTCCGGCGTGGAAGACTTTACTTTCGACATCTTCCCCGGGGGCTGCAAGTTCTGGAAGACCGCTAATGACATCCCCTTTATTGTAAGGTCCAGGATAACCTCCTGCAGCTATCACCACACCCACTGCGGGTTGGTGGGCAAACTTAGCTTCGACCTGATCTAAGGTTTTTGCCAATGCCGCCTGACATAATTCGACCAGGTCCGATTGTAAACGCATCATAATTGGTTGCGTTTCTGGATCACCAAATCGACAGTTATATTCAATGACCTTTGGCTCGCCAGTGTCTGAGATCATTAATCCGGCATATAAAAACCCGGTATATGGATGACCTTCGCTGGCCATCGCTTTGACTGTCGGCCAAATGACTTCATCCATAATCCGTTGATAAACTGCAGCGGTGACTACCGGGGCAGGTGAATAAGCGCCCATCCCTCCCGTATTCGGGCCGCTATCACCATCTCCGACGCGCTTATGGTCCTGACTCGTTGCCATGGGCAGAACATGCTCGCCATCAACCATTACGATAAAACTGGCTTCTTCCCCTTCAAGAAATTCTTCAATGACGACTCGGGAACCAGCGTCACCGAAACGATTCCCCGAGAGCATATCGCGAATGGCTTCTTCTGCTTCGTCTTCACTCATGGCGACGACAACGCCTTTGCCAGCGGCCAATCCATCCGCTTTAATAACAATGGGGGCGCCTTGCTGATGTAAATATGCTAGGGCTGGTTCTACTTCACTGAAGGTTTGATACGCGGCACTGGGAATATTGTGCCGGGCTAGAAAGTCTTTAGTGAAAGCCTTCGAACCTTCTAATTGTGCGGCGGCTTGAGTTGGGCCAAAAATCGCTTGTCCAGCGGCTTGAAATTTATCAACTACACCGATTACAAGTGGTGCTTCTGGACCGACAATCGTTAGGTCGACTTGGTTGTTTTGGGCAAAATCAAGTAGCTCATCAATAGCATCTACTGTAATGGCAACATTGGTCACTTTGGGCTCTTGAGCGGTACCGGCATTGCCGGGAGCGACAAAAATCTGAGAGACCTTGGCTGATTGTGCAACTTTCCAAGCCAGTGCATGTTCGCGGCCACCGCCGCCAATGATTAAAACGTTCATAGTGCTCCTAATGGCTGAGCGTGTCAGGCTCAGCCATGCGTCAATTAATGGAAAAAGTGGCGCATTCCGGTAAAGACCATGGCGATGTCATGCTCATCTGCGGCAGCGATGACTTCTTCATCTCGAATAGAGCCACCTGGCTGGATCACACAGGTCACCCCAGCTTCTGCTGCAGCGTCAATGCCATCACGGAATGGGAAGAAAGCATCCGAAGCCATCACGCTTCCTGCAACTTCTAACCCTTCATCATGCGCTTTAATTCCCGCGATTTTAGCGCTATAAACGCGACTCATCTGGCCAGCACCGACGCCAATCGTCATATGATCCTTGGCGTAGACAATCGCATTTGATTTCACAAATTTAGCAACCTTCCAGCAAAATATCGCATCATTGAGTTCTTGTTCGGTGGGCGAACGTTTGGTGACGACTTTCAGGGCATCTTTAGACACCATGCCTGTATCACGGTCTTGAACTAATAGGCCACCATTGACTCGTTTTAACTGGTAGCCTTGTGCTTTATCTTGCCAAACGCCAGCTTCTAACAGACGGACATTCTTTTTAGCCGCCACAATTTGTCTGGCATCACTGCTCACGCTAGGGGCGATAATCACCTCGACAAACTGACGACTGATAATGGCCTCGGCTGTATCAGCATCTAATTCACGGTTAAAGGCAATAATGCCACCGAATGATGATGTTGGATCGGTTGAAAAGGCGCGTTGATATGCGGTTAAAATATCATCGGCGATGGCAACGCCACAAGGATTTGCGTGTTTGACAATCACACAAGCCGGTTCTGCAAATTCTTTGACGCATTCAAGGGCCGAGTCAGTATCGGCAATATTGTTGTAAGAGAGCGCCTTACCTTGTAACTGCTTGGCACTGGCAACTGAGCCGGCTGGTGTATCGTTTTCGACATAGAATGCAGCTTGTTGATGGCTATTTTCACCATAACGCATGTCTTGTTTTTTCTGGAACTGGAAGTTGATGGTGCGGGGAAATTTCGATGTCGGATCGTTCTCTTCGGGTTTGCCATAGCTTGGAACCATGGTGCCGAAGTAGTTGGCGATCATGCCATCATAAGCTGCTGTATGTTCAAATGCCGCGACTGCCAAATCAAAGCGGGTTTGTTCATTTAGCGAATTATTATTGGCAATCATCTCTTCTAAAACGCGCTGATAGTCACTGTTGTTTACCACGATTGCAACATCTTTGTGGTTCTTCGCTGCACTTCGAACCATGGTCGGTCCGCCAATATCGATGTTTTCAATTGCATCTTCTAGTGAGCAATCCGGTTTGGCAACGGTTTGTGCAAATGGGTAGAGGTTCACAACGACCATGTCGATGGGATCGATTTGATGCTGATGCATGATGTCATCATCGATCCCGCGGCGTCCGAGGATCCCACCATGAATTTTTGGGTGGAGTGTTTTCACGCGGCCATCCATCATTTCTGGGTGGCCTGTGTAATCAGAAACATCAACGACGGCGATGCCATTGTCGCTGAGTAACTTACAGGTGCCTCCGGTTGATAAAATTTCGATATCGCGCTCACTTAAGGCACGAGCAAAATCCACAATACCGGTTTTGTCGGAAACGCTAATTAGCGCACGTCGAATTGGTCGAGCGTTTTCCATTGCGAGTGTATTCCTCTAATTGTTTTTAATTGAGGGCAGGGGGGACTGCCTATATCACTTCCTAATGGTAACCGAAAACACAGGGTAAAGGCGATCATCAGTAAAAAAAATCCGAGCTTCATTGCTAACTAATTTGTCTTCGAGGGTTGACTTTGGAGTCTCGTTTAAGCTTTATACTTAGATTATATTGATGATTTATCGCTTAGAGGTAAATTGGCCAAGGAGCAACTATGTATCAGATCGGTGAATTAGCCAAACTCTGTGAGATAAGCACAGAAACGATTCGTTTTTACGAAAAAGAGGGGTTGCTGAAAGAGCCCTCTCGAGCCGCGAATGGTTATCGACTTTATAGCGATCAAGATTTGGGGCGACTGCGATTTATATTGCGAGGAAAAAATGCAGGCTTATCCAACTCAGATATGTTGGAAATGGTGTCAATACGAGAAAATCGTCAACAGTTATCCTGTCGAGATGTTCGTCAGGTTGTGGATAATAAACTAGCCATTGTTCGCAAACAGATCCAAGAGCTTAAAAGTTTTGAATACTCTTTATCTGATCTCAGTCAGACCTGTTGTGGTGGTGATGAAAGTGCGACGCATTGTGCTATTTTAGAAACGTTAGATGACATTCTCGGCGAGCGTCATGTTGAACACCACCACCATGATGTTAGTTCGTCTTAACCGATCTTTTTTGCTTAATAAACATCACGTTGCCGTCGCTAGTATAGAAAGCACCATTATCCAAAATGAGTCCTTGTTTAATGGCTGCGATGTAGCGTTTGACCATATATTCGCGACCGCTAACACAGTCTTTGATTGGGCGTTCAACGAGAGGGGTTGCTAGAGTAATTCGATTGCCTGAGATTTGCATCACGCCTGCGAGCCGATGACATCCCCCATGGCCGTATAGTGCTAATGAGCGGCCAGCTTTGACGAGCTTAAATTCAACAAATTCTCTGGCATCGTAAGGTGATGTTGCTTTCCAGTTCGTTTGATCCAATTGGCTCGGATTAAGCGGTGGCGGATATCCATTGCAGCCGGCTAAGAGCGTGGCAGCGGCAAAAGATAAGTTAATTAAACTTACAATGCGCATATCGTCCCTGCATAAATTATTTGTCGTTAAGCTACCAGTTGAACTGGCTATTTATTCAGTGTAACTGACATAGATATAAAATAAAGCAGTTTGTCGGTATGTTGGGAGACTCAATCGCTATTTAGCAGGTTTTTCCGTGAGCGTCGGAGTTTGGCCCTGAGCTGGGGAAAATAACGCAGTAATTTTGTCTAAATCATCAATTCTGTGTAGTTCTACCGGAATGTTTCCGGTGTTTAAACCAAAGACCAACACGCCATCTTCACTCAGTTTCATGGTTTTAATGCGGTTGTAGGCAATAAAAGCATTAGCAAAGAAAAAACCTTCAGGCTTAAACAGCATTTTAGGAGGGCGAATATAAGCTAAGTAAATCGCAACAAATGCAATAGTCGTAAGTAAATAGGTGGTAAAAGTTGTGCCACCTGTGGTGATATTCTGATAGATCAAGATACCAATTAAGGCAACAAAAATAAGACAATCAAGACGGGTTTTTCGTAGTAGTTGGACGCGTAACAGGGTTTCTCCTCGGCGTCTGGGCATGATGAACTCATCATAAATAGCATAAGCAAGCATTAACACAATACAACCTAACAACACCCAATCTGTTAATGACATAAACCCCTCACGAGTCCTTTATTGATTATTTACCAGGGCATGAGCCCCGGTAAATAAAGTACCTATTATAAACCTAATAGGCCAATCCAGTAACCAAAGATCCCAATGACAAAGAATCCTAAGATGATCACCAGTGGGTTGACGTTTTTACGCATCAGCCACATACAACCTAAGGTCAGTAGCAATGGTACCAGACCTGGCATCAACTGGTCCAAAATAGACTGAACCGTTGTAACATGGGTCTGACCAGCCTGGTTCGTGACTTTTGACACCACTAGCGGAATATTAACATGGGTCCACTTGTTGACCAGCGCCCCCATGACAAAGAGCCCCAGAATCGATGCCCCCTCGGTCAGTTTTTGCAAAAAGCCGCCACTGACGTCCTGAACAATTGCTACCCCTTTCTGATAACCATAAGCAACCCCGTAATAGCGAACTAACAGGCGGCACAGGTTAAACAAGACGAAGAACAAAACAGGGCCTAAGAGACTGCCACTCATGGCAATACCGGCACCCAATGCACCAAATACTGGCCGCATTGTTCCCCAGAATACTGGGTCACCCACACCGGCAAATGGCCCCATCAACCCAACTTTAATCCCGTTGATAGCTGCATCATCGATTTCTTTAGCACCGTTGGCGCGCTGTTCTTCCATCGCCAGTGTGACACCTAAGATAGGGGCCGCAACATAAGGATGAGTATTAAAAAATTCAAGGTGACGACGAACCGCTTTTTTGCGTTCTTCGTTATTTTCTGGATAAAGCCGGCGAATCATTGGCACAACGGAGAAACAAAATCCTAGTGCCTGCATCCGTTCAAAGTTCCAGGAACCCTGGAATAGGTTTGAACGCAGAAATACCCCGATAATATCCGATTTGGTAATTTTTTTCTGTTGATTATCAACCATGATCCAATGCTCCTGTTAATCCAATTCGTTATCTAAATCTTCGCCACCCTGACTTTGAACAACTTGTCCAGGGATACGGTTATATTTAGGGTGTAGCTGAATATATACGATAGCCATAACCACGCCCAAAACACCCAGAGCAACTAGGTTGAAGTTGGTGAATGCAGCGACTACAAATCCTAGATAGAAAAATGGCATGAGGTAACCGGCGCGCATCATGTTGATGACCATGCCATAACCAACAACAACGATCATACCGCCTGCAATGGTTAAACCATTGGTGACCACTTCTGGAATTGCATCCAACATGGCGTGAACACTTTCAGTTCCCACCGTGACCGCAACAATTGTTGCTGGGATTGCGATACGCATTGCTTGTAAAATCAGAGCACCACAGTGCAACCAACTAATGGCGCTTAAGTTGCCATTATCGGCAGCTTTATCGGCAGCGTGTTGGAAGCCCACAGTGATGGTACGGACGATAATTGTTAGAACCTGACCCGCTGCTGCCAGAGGGATAGCTAGTGCGATACCGGCACCTATACTTTGCCCACCAGCGATGACCAGAATGGTTGAAATGACTGAGGCAAGTGCTGCATCTGGTGCAACCGCGGCCCCAATATTCATCCAACCTAGTGCAATCATCTGCAAGGTACCACCAATGATAATCCCGGTTTTCATATCCCCCAGAACTAACCCGATCAAGGTACAGGCAACGAGTGGTTGGTGAAACTGAAATTCGTCTAGAATCGAGCTAAACCCGGCTAGACAGGCGACAATAAATACTAAAACAATTTGTAATGTGGTGATTTCCATGAAATCTCTCCTTAGACAAGGAACATAAACCCTTATGAATGGCAGCGATTAGACGACTTTTTTGATAAGTTCCATCATCTTCAACTTGCTATCAGTTGCGACTTTACGTACCTCTAGCTCAATTCCTTTTTTATCTAATTCTTTAAAGGATTCGATATCTTTTGCATCAACAGAAACGGCGTTGTTTACTTGCGTTTTCCCCGTTTTAAATGCCATCCCACCGATGTTAATCGACGGAATTTCAACGCCATCATTCACCAGTGCAAGGACGTCTGTTGGATTGGTAAACAGCAACATGACTTTGTCGTGAGCATATTTAGGGTTGTTGTAAACACGAACCGCTTTTGCAACATCCACCACATGAGCGGTTACTCCTGGCGGAGCAACTTGTTTTAACAAGGTTGCACGCACTGTATCTTGGGCTACTTCATCACTGACGACGATAATTCGGTTAACGCCTGTTTCTTTTGTCCAGCGAGTGGCAACCTGACCATGGATGAGTCGGTCATCGATACGCGCTAACCCAATTTTCATATGTCCACCTGGACCTGCGGGAGCAGCGGGTGCTGCTTTTGGGGCAGGTTTAGGCGCTGGAGCTTGTTTCTCTAGTTTCGTTTTAAAGGCTTTGACTCCACCGCTGCCTGCTTCCAGAGCGACTTCAATCAACTCTTTTAGTGAAGGGTCGTCATCACGAGTCATGAATGTTTCCGTTAACATTGGAACGTTAACGCCAGTGATGACATCATAATCGTCGTGTTCGTTGGCAAGGCGCGTTGCGGCGTTAAACGGACTGCCTCCCCAGGTATCCACTAAGAATAAGACGCCTTTCTCAGTATTTAACTCGGACAGACATCCTTTATATTTTTCTACCAGTGTTTCGGCATTCTCACCGGGCTTGAACTCGATGAAGGCCACGTTTTGCTGATCGCCAATTAACATTTCTGCATTACGCAGAAGAGGTTCGGCGGCTGCGCCATGAGTGCCGATAATGATCGCTATACTCACGCTTATTCCCTCATATATTTGATGGTCCTAAAAATAGTAAACTTGCCAAAAATTCTTGAATCCGTTTGGTGTTCATTCTGGTTGGTTCACTACCTTTGCTCGTTGCTTTATTACAATAGCGATTGTGGACAATAAAAAATGTGACTGTTGGCATTTATTGAGATAACAATAAGTTGCCGTAAAAACCTTCTTAATTTTAAGAAGAGCCTGATATGACACGGGTTTAGAATGTTTTTTATTCGATATGAAATGTTGCTGTTACAATTTGTTACAAAGGGAGAGATTGAAATGAAATGCAATTTATATAGCTATTTTCTACATATTGCTTATCGATTAACTTAAATCTGTGGCTAATTATAACATGCCTAAGTGGAGCTAAACTGAAATTTAGCTACATTTTCGTTACATCTACATTTGCTGCAACATGTTGATAGTTCAAGAGTCCATACCACTTCTTTTCAACACGGCTCATCATGGCAGAAGCCATACAATATCGTAAGAACTTGTTATATAAGCAACATTAGTCGAATATGGTTTGTATCATCACGCGAATTTGTCATAATCATTTTCTATATTGACTCTAATCACTTAGATATTAATAGCAGATGTATGAGGTTGTCATGAAACAAGGCTCTGACTTTCAGCTCATTTATACGCAACCTATTGAAACATCACTTTTACAAACACAGGTTTTGGAGCCCGTGGCGTTTTTTTGTGAGCTATTTGAGAGTGCCAAGTACCAGATTGATATTGCGCAATTTTATCTGAATTGTCAGCCCCAAAGCCAGTTTGGCCAAGTTATCGATGCTTTGGTGCGCGCTAGCCAACGAGGCGTTACGATTCGCATCCTGCTTGCCAAGCAAGGTCTGGCACTTTCAACACGGCACACGCTAGCTCAATTGGCCGGACTGCGGTCAGTTCAGATTCAATATATTGATTATCAGTCGATCAGCGGTGGGATCATGCACGCTAAATATGTCATTGTAGATGGACAAAAAGCGACACTGGGCAGCCATAACTTTGATTGGCGAGCGATGTGCCATATCCATGAATTGAGTTTGCTCATTTGTCATAAGCGTATAGTCGCACAGCTTCAAACTATTTTTGATTTTGACTGGCATGCACAGCATCTTCAGGCTCAAAATATTCCCATCTTAGCCTTGAATTACCATCGTATTTCTCCTGGCAATTTTAGTAGAGCAACGCTACTTGCTAGTCCGAATGCGTATAATCCGCCAACGATTGGTGATTCGCAATTGGCGCTGGTACAACTGCTTGATCGGGCACAGACTCATATTCGTATTATGGTGATGAAATATTTGCCACTGGCGCAGCCTTCATTAACGCATCGCGTATTTTATCCGACAATTGATGATGCTTTACGCAGAGCAGCGCTACGGGGGGTTAAGGTCGAGTTATTAGTATCGAACTGGTATCGCGGTGAAAGTGAACTTCAGTATGTTAAAAGTCTTGCTATTCTGTCTAATATCACCATTAAAATCATTACTATCCCACAGCCTTCCCAATCGTTTATCGCTTATGCTCGTGTGTTACATTCTAAAGCAATGAGTATTGATGCAAAACTTGCCTGGATTGGTACAAGTAATTGGGAAGGTGGGTATTTGGACTTTTCACGCAATGTAGAACTGGTTGTGCCGTTCCCTTCACTTGCTGAACAGATCGAAACTATCCATCAGCAGCTTTGGCACAGTGATTATGCTGCCCCCATCGATTTAAATCACCGTTATTTATCTGTCGACCCGGGGGCTGACTCCTGTTCAATTTGATATTCGGCTCCCGCAAGTGGGAGAGGGTGCATCAATCGCGTCATTAAAAAACTGGGCTTTAAGTTATAGCTGCCTAAATCTTCGATAGCAACCCAGCGAAAGACAACATCAACTTCTTGTTCAATACCATTAAAATCGTGTTCAGGAATAAATTCAGGGGGAGAGAGCAGATTGACCTGAAAATAAGTAGAAAGTTCGTGGTAATGAACTCCCTTAAAGGTGAAAAAGTTTTCAACATAAAAACACAGTGGTCCAACATCATTTTCCCAACCGAGTTCTTCGCGCACTTCACGATGGATGGTTGATTGAGAATCTTCAAATAATTCGACTCGACCGCCAGGCAGCGACCAAAAATCATCATCAGCTTCGCGTTGAATGAGTAGATGTTCACGCTCAATCATGATCGCAGCTGCGCGAAAGTTAAATTTATTTTGTCCAAACTGATAACTAATCATAAGGTTGCCGACAAACTGTTAAATAATAAATGGTTCAAGGTGATTAGTATGACTTTTACCATGAGTTTATTAAATTATAAATGATTCGAACAGCCTAAAAACAAAATAGAGTCGCTAAATGGACAAAACGGGTGATTGTCAGCTCTATCCTCGAGGGAAAACCACGCAGTTTTTATACTCTTAGTGAGACAAGAGGCCGTTTTTTATAACTGAATTGTTAATCGATCTTCTACAAATCACATAAAATAAGACCTTTGCTAAAGATAGATGCTATTCAGTGTCAAATTATTGCCTAGGTAAACTGAGCCGTTATGGCTGATGCCATGGACTTTAAAGGTTATTTCATTACTGCTGCAATCAGTTGTTCATCGAACTATTTGATAGCTTTTAAGGTTGTAAACAATCGAACTAGCTAGGCGCTGTCGTCTGTGATGAAATTGTGCGTGCTTGCAAGCGAGATGATAAACATAACCGTTTCTAAAATAGTAATTGCCTGATCCCTATCGTTATCATCTCCAATGAATAAGGGGCTACATTTCATACTGTTGAGCACATTGCAGAGCAGCTGTCCGCGGCTATTGAAAGGATAAATTGATAAGATTGTAACAAGACTCACTGTTTAGGAATGGTGGTAATCATGCCCTACAGGTACGTAATCAGGGAATATTTCCCAATATATACAGCATATATAGCAAAATCAGAGCAAGGCTTTAGATCCTTTTCCCGCTCATCAAAAGAACGTTGAGGCCAAGTCATTCCACAAATAATAGCAAACGGAACAACCTCAAAATATTTTTTTGCTTTTTAGCCTAAAGCACGAAATAGATCACGTAATGTACATGATAGAAAAGATGGTGAGCAAAGCAGAATATTATACGATAAATTGGGGATAATTAAATGTGATCTTGATAGCTATTATTAATATGAAAATAAGTCATTATTAAATGTTAAATTGTCACACAGCATAGCTGGTTGGTGGTTTCGTAAGCAGGCTTGCTGTGAGAATGTTACTGCTTGACTTAATTAACTTTTTTTATAAAAATATGACAAAATCATGAATAGTTGATGAAGATTGTTGATGTCCATTGAACGGTTTCAATGTCTAATAAAATAAATTAAATCAACAAGTTAAAATATTTAATAAGTAACAAGCTATAGGGACGCAGTAGAAGTTATGGTTAATCTAGATCCAGATTCTCTGATTGGCGAGGGGAATAATCGCTATTGTTATGCTCACCCGACTGATTTTGATAAAGTTATTAAAATAAAGAAGAATCGAAAGAAGCGAGATGATCCTAATTTATTAGAGTATATTTATTTAAAAAAAATATTCTCTAATGATTTTCGACATATGATACATATTGCTCCATGTTTTGGCTGGGTTGATACATCCGAAGGGACTGGATTAATGTTTCAACGAATTTATAATTATGATTCCAGTGCTTCTAAATCTTTATTTGAAGTTATTCAGAACAAGTTATTACCTAAATCGGTATTAGATCAACTCATCGTAGATTTAAGAACATTTGTATTTAAAGAGCATATCTTATTTTACGATGCTAACTGTAGTAATGTTCTTGTTCAGGAAGTTTCTAAAAACCATTATAGATTAGTTATTATTGATGGTATTGGGGCCCGTAAGAATGGATTCAAATACTGGTTTCGTCGTCATTTCTCTCACATAAGCATGATGAAAGTGCATGAGGAGTGGGATAGTTTTATGCAGGAGTATAGCTCAGTGTTCGCTGATGTTCATGAGGTCGCCTGTTCATTAGGTTAATTGAATATTTTCACTTATACATTTTCAATAGCTCCTCATTCATGATGAGTTATTTTATTAATTACGCCTAATTAAAGATATAAATTGTTTTTTAATGTTGAGTCAATCAATGATTTTGACCTTATCCATCTAATTTTGTCATTATTTTATAAAGGGATTAAGGCAATCCATCACTGATGGCAAAATACTTTTTAGGGGTAGGAAGTGAGCTTGGCTGCGCCACTGACTTATGCTTCTTTTTTAGTCATAAAGATCGTAGGCACCTTCAATGGCATGAATTAAGGCGACAATGAGTGTGTTATATGGTGTTGGAACGCCATATTGTTTAGCCTGCTCGACAATAGCGCCATTGATCGCATCAATTTCCATTTTCACCCGTCGTTTGCGATCCTGATACATGGAGGAATAACCATCCTCTGCTTTGATACAGACATCTTTAACCATTTCGAGTGCTTCGCGGCGATCAAAATAAGTGCCGTCGGCTTCTGCAACTTCAATTGCTTCGTAGATGAGCCTTTTGGCAAAATCCCATGCGCTGTCATTTTTTATCATATAGCCTATCGGGGTCATAGTGATGGCTGTAAATGTATTGACTGACAAATTAACCAGCAACTTACTCCAAATAATGCGCTGAATATCATTAGCGACGTTGATCTCAAATCCTGCTTGAGTTAGTAGGTCCGATACCTTGGTCATCAGAGGCGTCGCTTCGTAATTACTACCAATATTTGTGACACCACTTCCTGAGTGGTTAATACAGCCATTACCAAGATTGACGACATTGTGCTTACTGGTTCCGATAATGATGTTTTCAGGGGCAATATATTGGGATATTTTCCGGTCATTGCCTGCACCATTTTGCAGTGTCATGACGATGGTTGAAGGTTTAAACAAATGGTGGTTTTGTGCTAAAGCGTGCTCGGTATAGGTCGATTTCACAAAGATAATGATTAGATCAACCACCTGAGGACATTGTCCTGACAAATAAGCGACAACATTTGGATAATTCTGTTGTCGGCCATCTTCTTCGCTTACAGTGATGCCGTGGTTATTTATTGCATTTACCTGCTCGGGTAAAGCATCGATCATATAAACATCGTGAGATTGACTTAAATAGGCCCCATACAGGCATCCCATTGCACCTGCACCAATGACTGCAATTTTCATGTTTTCTCCAAGTCTGAGATGAATGCCTAGGGACTGTTGACCTTTGGTGGTTGAATTTTGTTCAAATTAAACGCATTTTGAACGCGGCGCACCCTGCGTCGCTTAATGAGTGAAGCAAGCAGGGAGCAACAAAGTTCAGGATGCGTTTAAATGAACCCCAAGGGCAGTATCTGAGAGGAATTTATCCAGCGTTAAACGTTCTTTGTGGAGAATAACTACACGGCACAACGTTTGCCTTGCCTAAATCCCTCTCAGATTTCTGCAAAACTAATCACGAAAGGTCAACAGTCCCTAGCCATATTCGCAATGAGTCGGCTGCAATAGCTGAGAGGCATTATACTGAGACATTATCGGCTCTAAAACAAGGTTAGAAATGCTTAAATCAGCGTTGAGTAGCTCGCTTCTCATTTACTTTATATAACTGTATATAAAAACAGTATTTATGCTATTATTCACCGAGTAATATGCGGAACTTGGATTTGGAAAATGCAAGAGTTTAAACTCGATAATCATGTAGTGCTGCGATATCACGATCTTCCCGGTGACGAAATCCCCATTATTTTTATTCACGGGATAGGTTGTGCTTCTTCATTTGATTATCCACAAGTTGTGTCTATGAGTGGGTTGGCCAACCATAGACGTATCTTGGTTGATTTGATCGGTTCTGGTTTTAGCGACAAGCCAACGACCTCATTTGATTATTCGATTTCTAATCATGCAAAATATCTTGAAGAATTCGTTAATCATTTATCTGTCAACCAATGGATTATTTTTGGTCATAGTATGGGAGGGGCGGTCGCTATTGAATTTGCTCATCGAGTACAGGATAAAGTTCAAGCGCTCATTTTGAGTGAAGCTAATCTCGATTCTGGTGGGGGATTCTTTAGTCAGAAAATTGCGAGTTATAGTGAATCTGATTTTATAAAATTTGGCTATTCCGAGTTGCTCCAAGAGTGCCTTTTAAGTGGTAATACTCAGTGGGCTGCCAGTATATCCAACAGCTTACCTATGGCGATCCATCGCAATGCAATTTCTTTGATCAAAGGTTGCAATCCAAGTTGGCGTCAAATTTACTATTCGTTAGATACTGCCAAAACATACATTTATGGCAGTCACAGCTTACCGGATCCGGATTTTTCGGAATTGATGAACCATCGCATTCGCGTTGAAGTTGTTGCTGATGCAGGACATTCAATGGCATGGGAAAACCCAGAAAAATTAGCGTTAGCCATTAAGCGCTCTATTGGTTAGATAAACACCTGTTGCTCGTGCATGTCTTGCGTTGTTTGGATTTCTCGATAATGAAGATGACAGAGTAAGATTTACGCTGATCGTCGCTTCATGTGACCCTAGTCAAATAGGGCTGTAATGGCCTCAACTAGTTTTTGGGTTCGGGGTGTTCGATGGCTGTCAGGGTGAATCACTAGCCATATTTCTTTGATATCAATACTACTGGTCATGATTTGTATTAAGTCTGGGTAATGACTGGCCACGATATCTGTCGATAGGACACCGATGCCGAGGCCTTTGCGAATCCCTTCAATCAATACATTTTGAGAGTCCGTTTCTAGGGCGATTTGAGCGTGGTTAATGGATTCACCACATAGCGTTTGCCAGTATTTGGGCAGTGTTTGTTGGTGATACATAACAAGCTGGTGGCCAGAAAATCCGCTTCCTTTTTTAGGCTCGCCATGATGGCGCAAATAGCTTTCGCTGGCGAAAAATCCCAATGTTGTTGTTTTGAGAAGTTTGACGATGAGTCCATTATCGGTTGGTCGTTCGCTGCGGATCGCGATATCAACATCCTCTTGTCTCATATTCGCCAGTTTGATGTTGGCTAAAATAGTGTAGCTAATTTTTGGGGCCGTCTTTTTCAGTTGTGTTATAGCCTCAAGAACAAAGTAATGTGCCAACGCATCTGTCGTTGCGATACAAATTTTTCCAGATAATTTAGACGCCGGTTCACAGACTTTCTTCTGGATACTCTTAGCCGAAGATTCCATCAACTCTGCCTCAGCAATGAGTGCTGTACCCGCCTCGGTTAACTGATAGCCATCACGGTGGCGATAAAATAATTGTGTATCGAGTGCTTGTTCAAGAGCTTGCAATCGTCTGGCGACGGTTGCTTGATCCACTCCTATCTTAAGCGCGGCGGCCCGAGCACTGCCGGTTCGGGCGACGCAAAGGAAGTATCGTAAATTGTCCCAGTTCATGATTTGTCCTGTCGCTATAACATCTGCATTTTTGCAGCATTATAAGTGATTAATGCTGCATTATATCAGATAAGCCAAGAGTCTATGATGACAACTCCCGTAAATTTGAACGAGGCTACATAATGAAAGCACTGATGGTTGATGAGTTTGGTGGGATCGATAAGTTATCGCTTAAAGATATTGAGATACCATCATTATCCAAACGACATGTATTAGTGAAAGTTGAGGCGAGCTCTTTAAATCCGATTGATATTAAAACTCGAAGAGGTCAAGGTGCCGCTAACCACGCCTTAGTGAAGTTACCTATGATTCTGGGGTGGGATGTTTCGGGAACCATTATCGGGTGCGCCCCAGACGTTACCGAGTATCAGCCTGGCGATCAAGTTTTTGGTTCTGTTGGCTTTCCCGGGTTAGGGCGAACGCATGCCGAATATGTCGCCGTTCATGTGGATCACTTGGCGTTTAAACCCACAACCATTTCACATGTGCAATGTGCGGCCGCAGCGATGGTCGGATTAACGGCTTGGCAGGCTCTTAGACCTGATTTTTTAATTAGAAAGGGTGATAAAATTTTGGTTTTCGGAGCTTCTGGAGGCGTGGGGCATATGGCTGTGCAGCTAGCATCGTCTCTTGGTGCTGATGTTTTTGGCACGTCATCACTAGATAAAAAAGAGTTTATTCAATCATTGGGTGTCGCGCATTACATTAATTATCGGCAGACTCAATGGTCTGAATATCCTCAGGATTTTGACTATATTCTTGATACAGCTGGTGGCGATAATACTCGCGCATTGTTACCCCTTTTGAAAAAGGGAGGAACGCTTGTTACCTTACTCCCCCATAATGTCGAAGAAATGTCTCGTTTGGCGAAACAGCAGGCGAAGCAGTTTAAGTTTATTTTAATGCGCTCTGATCATTGTGACATGGCCTGTGTCGCGAAATTACTCCAAACCGGTGCAATGGAAGCGAAAGTCTCGCAGGTGTTGTCTCTAGCTGACTACGCTATAGCGCATGCTTTACTTGAGTCGCATGACCTGCTGGGGAAACTGGTTTTAGTGCCAAACCTGAAGCGTTTCTAAACGTTGGGTTGTGTCTGGACCATCATTTCTTGAGTTGCCTCAGCGTCAAGCTTCGTGTTGTGGCGAGCGTTGGCTCGTTATCTGAAGGTCTGCCACGTACAAAAAGCAAGTTAAGCCGTAGACTTTAAAAAATATAGATGATTGTTGTCTTAACTTTGTTCCTCTAAGAGAGAATTTTGTTTTATTAAGCCAAGATAGAGCTGTTCTGCGGCCTGGTTTGAAGTAGGTGATTGGGATAAGCACTAAAAATAAAAGAAAAAATAGATATCTATTGTGTAGATATAGTGTATAGTACTCATCAGCTCAAACAGTGAGCTATTGATAAAATATTTAGTTTAAGATCTTCTCAGCTTTTTTTGATTTAATTTGTCATATTTATCCTGCGATACCTTTTTCTTCATCCTTATTTAGTAGCTTCCTTTTCAATTTAATTAATCTATCGAGAAAAATATGTCAAATAAAACAACTGGCTTAGTAAAATGGTTTAACGAATCAAAAGGCTTCGGATTTATCACACCTGAGAATGGTAGTGCGGATCTATTTGTTCACTTCAGTGCAATCGTTAGCGACGGTTTCAAAACATTAGCTGAAGGTCAAAATGTATCCTTTAATGTCGAAGAAGGTGGCAAAGGCCCCCATGCTTCTAACGTTATCGTATTATAAGTCGTAGCCCAATTGAGGTCTTACCTGCTTCATCATTATGGTGAGATCTCTTCAAGTACTAAGTAAGGAATCAAATGAGTCGAAGAACTAATCGAAAACTATATTGGTATTACACTTTGCGTGAGCAAAAAATACCTAAAGAACAAAAATTAGCTGTTCTAAATTAAATATTATATTCATTATAAGAAGCTTCTTTGATTATTTAGCATATATCAGCTAAATAATGATGTACCAGGCATTATATCTGAATAGAGTAATGACTAAATCGGCATTTCATTTTGAGCAAATTAATGTGTTTTCAATCTGAAATGACCCAATTGGTACAGGTAAAAGTAGAGTATAATCGTTGCGAAGGCGAACAGTATCAATTATGGGATCGACGAGGTAAGTCATATATGAAAAGAGCAGTTAGAAGATCAGGTAAAAAAAATCAGAAAAGCAACTTTGAAGAGCGGTTTGCTTCGATGGTTAGCGAATACCATAAAGCGAAAGAAATCCTCGATTCTATGGTTGAAGGTACCGCAGAGTATGTTAAGCAGAAAAAAATATGTGATAATTTATTTGCGAGTGCTGAACGATTTGTCAATGCAAATTCTTAATGTATTAGGGCATTTATTCTAATTTATCAGAGAGATACATAGATAGATTTTGCTCTAGAATTTCGATTCGTTCTCGTCATCTATTTCCTATATCGAATAGCGATGGGGCCAATAGTTGTCGATTGAACAGACCTCTTTTAGTGAGTCAGAATGACGGACAGACAATACCATGGCCTGTCTTTAATCACATCCAGAAACGCTCGTAGACTCCTAGATATATGACGGATATTGAGAAGATAGAGATAACCCCCAGGTTCTGCAGGGCATCAATCTTCCACTATTGTGATTAAAGCATCTAGATGCTATTTGTGCTTTAGCATCACTTTCAGATTCGACTATCCCCCAATCCCTGCCAAAATTAGAATGATGAACCCTGTTTGGGGTCCATTGCTATCGATCATTTGTTCACAAATTGGTCTCTCTTGAGTTACACCAATGCTGAGGCCTGTGCTGATCCAAGTTACTCCCTGAGTCTTGATTACGCTTGCTAATCTGAATAAATCATGAAAAGAGTCTTGCGGTGAAAAAACTTGATTGAGTTGATTTTGTTGTATTGCAGTGACTTGTAAGTCACTGTATTGGATTAAGAATGTCCCAAATGCTTATTACTATGAATGCTTTTCTTCATAAGGTCATAGTAGGCCGAATAAACACATCGACACCTGCTTTAGAGCTCTGTTCCTAACTTATCGTTTAGCGTTTAACTTGTAATAAAACTCTTTAAGGTAATGTGTGCCATAGCATGGCGCCACAGCATCTTGCCCCATCAGCGTTAAAAAAAACTCTGAAGGCCCTCCCCATTTTTCTGGGATCCTTTTGACCACCGCTAAAAACAAGCGTCTTAGCCAGTCGGGTAAATAGGTAATGTTGCTCGGTTTACTTTGGGCTGAAAAAGCTAATTCAGCAATCTCCTTTCCCGATAGGACTTCAGGGCCACCGACCTCTAACTCTTGTTCAGATTGATCTACCGCTTCAAGACAGAACTTGGCGAGATCTGCGCCGTGAATAGGGTTGAGTTTCAGATCGCCAGAGCCAAATAAATAGATATGTCCTGCCGTCGCCATGTTATACATCTCTTCTAAGTCTGAAAAAAAGCCATTTGGCCTGATGACGCATGGTGTGAGAGCTTCAGATTTCAAGAGTCGTTTAGCAAAACGTTCTTTGGCATCTAGCAACCTGACATCGGGATATTTCTGGGCATGAAATGCAGAGATATAGATGAACTTACGAACACCTGCATGCTCTGCTTGCTGCAGTAAATTGATATTGGCCTTGTAATCGACATCCATGTAATGCAGGCCATCACGTTGTCTGGTAATGCCGATACATGAAATAACCACATCAATTCCATCACAAATACCGACGAGCGACTCAGGGTCTGTGATCTGAGCCTCGATAATATTCTCATCATCAACCCCCATAGATAACAGCTTAGTTTTATCTCGTGCCAATGCATTAAATTCAACCTGATCCGCTAATAATTGGCGAACGATATGTGATCCCAGATAGCCGGTAGAACCTGCGACTAAAATGCGATTTTGGATGTTCATCATTGTTTTCCTCAGACGACTCGAATTCTGGACTTCTCATCATGTATGGCTCATTGATGGTTTTAGGGAGAATCGCTCTTTTCTCCTATCGGGGGCGACTTCCCAGCCCATCGTCAATCCCGATAATCTTATTTAGACCATCTGGTCTTTTAAAAATAAGCCGTTTCGAACCTGAAGTAAAGGTTTTTGTCCACTTGGTCTAAATAAAAATCACTATGCTATACTGCGGATCTCAGTATTTCATAGAGTAAAAAATACAGATGCCAAAAGTCGTTGATCATGATGCCAAACGTGAAGAAATAGCCTTAAACGCGACCAAAATATTCCTAGAACATGGCTATAAAAATATTGGTATGAGGCAGCTTTGTGAACAACTTGGAATGAGCAAAAGCGCTGTTTACCACTATTTCAAGAGTAAAGATGAGTTGTTTCTAGCCGCCACAGAGGCAATTGTTAACTTCGATGCCATTGTTCTTGAATCTAGACCATCAGTAACTGAAGCGTCTCTTGAGCAGAAAATCGAAAACTTCCTGCTGATCTTTCGTCAAATCGCACCTCGTTTTTTTCAGGAAATTAAGCTGGTGATGGATTACATCGACGTCATCGGTTTAGAAAACATTGCTGACGACCCGTGCATGTATACTGCCAACCAGAAATACCTGACTATGCTTACTAACTACGTATCAACATCTCATAGCGATGAGCTTTTTACGTTAATGCTTGGTCTATTAAATCATCAACTTATGGTGGGCAAGGATCTAGAAGATGAGTACATAGTGACCCAAGTTCAACATTGTTTGAATTAATTCGATAAGTGAAGCGCTGATCCGTATCGACAACTTGTGAACCAGGCTCTATGAGCAAGGCAAAAGGTAAAATCACCAACGGGCATTCGCACAATAGGGTAAATAGGGTACTTAAACAATTTAGTTCGTTTTTTCTGAATGGACGATAAAGCTGGGCGTTGCGGTGGTAACCAAACCCACAGAGTCACGGCCTTGATGATGAAAGAGGTTCAGCTAATGCTCGGTGGGAAAGCTTTACCAACTCGCGGTTTTCGTATACGCAAAGTTGATTTGCAGCTCAATTACAGTTGCATCAGTAAACGAACCCATACCGTTGAGGGGAGGTACGCTTGCCGAGCCAGGCCCAGACCGCCTACCTTGTGGTTGATGCCATAAGCCCCAAAGTTTTTGTCAAAGACCCCGGAGATTTTAATTCAACTTAGCGATCCAAGATGCGTCTAAACAGTGGACAACCCCATCAAAAAGCTAAATCGCTTTATGATTATATTCGAAGACAGACTAAGTATATGTAACCCTGACTGTTACACAGAATTATTTACAGTCTCCATGCCCTAGTTACTATTGAGGTGTTCAACTAAAAACTGGTGGATATGAAGCAGCCCCCAGGGCCATTTACCAAACCCAGATTGTGCATTAATATGAACAGCTTCTCCCATATCGGTTAACTGCGCTCCCCAAGTATCTGCCCAGTGATTCGCTCGCTCCCATCCCATTAAAGGATCATTATGACTCGCGAACATCAGTACCGGGCACGTTGGCTTAGCTTGCAGCTCATCTGATAGTTCAAAACGAATAGGATCAGCAGGAGCCACTAAAACAATTGCCGCAATTGATTCGGGTTCAGATAAACTCAGAGCAACACTGGATAATGCTCCAAAACTATGTCCGATTAAAATAGCCGACTCGTCTGATGGTAGTGTCCGCAACGTTCGTTGAATTGCTAATGTCCAGGCATATAAATCTGGCTCCTTCCAATGTTTCTGACTAATTCTTAACCAAGAAGGAAATTGTTCATGCCAGTAACTTTGCCAATGTTCCTCTGGACTGTTCCCGATACCAGGAACTAACACAATCTGATAACGACCGGAAAGATCATCAACTGGATTAGACAATTCATTTAACTTTAACATGATGGGGACCTACTGATTTTTTATCATTCTTTTACAGTAATTATCGATAAAACAGATTAACAGCGATAGAGACCCGAAAACAAGCGACAACTGACTCATAATCCAAAATAGTCAACACAATCCAGACCAAAGGGAGCATTTTGGACGACGCTGACGGATAATTTGAAGAAAATAAATGGATTTTTGCAAGAAGCACGACTTCTGGTCCATCGGTCTCTGATTGTTTAAATTAAGTCGAAACATAAACAAGATTTAATCTGACTCTAGCTTTGAACTCAGCAAGTATCAAGATGAAAAGTGGCTCAGCACATAACTCACTGCCAATAAATCAGCGTTCAGGATCGGGGGATATTTTGACCATGAGATCACTGGACTCCAGCATCCCCGCGATAGCCTCTTGCACGATATTTATAATGAATTACCTAAAAAATGAAATATTAAACAGAAAGAGGTTCAACATGATGTTGAATCACTGACAGGGTCGTCTTGGGTACGAGGCGGTGGACCTGCTGAAAATTCTGCTGACGAAGCAGCTGTCGTACTGCGGATGCTGATATCGGTTTACCCTTAGAACCACAAACCCGCGGGATTTCAACGACATCAATAACAGGCGAAGATGTGACAGCGCGATTAGCTAACCAGTAATACATCTGGGCATTATAAGCTGCGGTTACAAGACAATACGGCTCAGTCCCAACAAAACGGTGGGTAATACCCAATGCTGGGCCAATAAAACAACGAAACAATAATAAGTCGATAGCTGCATAAGCATGTTCGACCTGCTGACTCTCTTTTATAAAGTAACTAGGGACTGTTGACCTTTGGTGGTTAAATTTTGTTCAAATTAAACGCATTTTGAACGCGGCTCCCCCTGCGTCGCTTAGAGTGAAGCAAGCAGGGAGCAACAAAGTTCAGGATGCGTTTAAATGAACCCCAAGGGCAGTATCTGAGAGGAATTTATCCAGCGTTAAACGTTCTTTGTGGAGAATAACTACACGGCACAACGTTTGCCTTGCCTAAATCCCTCTCAGATTTCTGCAAAACTAATCACGAAAGGTCAATAGTCCCTAGGAAAAGTCGCCCTAGAAATTAAATATTCCCCACCGGCATGGACCGTCACCCGGGGCAGATCAGCAATCCCCTCTTGTACCATTGCCAATCGCACCTTGCTCACCGGATTCATGTCGTGATGACGCAAGCTTCTGGCAATACCATTGGATCCCAACCGGTGTATTTTCCATCAATAAAGCCTGATTGGGCGCTTCAACCAATGGATAAAAACCGCATTGGCCGAAAATATCCCGATTCTCTGGCTTGGTATAAAGGAAGAGATGGGTTCTCCCTTGTTCATGTGCAAAATTCTCGACTTCATTGAGCACTCGAACCGCTAGATTTTCACCCTGCCATTGGGGAGAAACAGCCACACAACGAATGGTCGACCCAGCAAGCCCGGCACAGCTAACCAGTTTATTGTCTGAATGCACAGTCAATAAAAAATCCAATGAAGCATCATAATCAATATCAACTTCATGCAGTAATTCACTAACCTGCAATGAAGGTTCAGACAAATGCTCCAAAGTATGCCATTCAAATTGAAGTGGAATATAATCGTCCATATGCTTTCTCCTACCTCAACACGCGATTGAGCCCACCGATTCCTGTGCTGCAGTGGATGAAACCGACAAAGGTAACTCATCATCAGTGACCTGATTGCGCAAACAACCGATCTGAGAAATAGCGACTTCAATTTCATCACCAGGCTGTAAAAACAGAGGTGGATTTCTTTTTTTACCAACTCCGCCCGGTGAACCAGTAATAATGACATCACCTGGTTTTAATTCTGAGAACGTTGAAATATAACGAATTAACTCAGGAATGCGATGTATCATATGGGCCGTATTATCTTGCTGAACCTGTCGACCATTCAGTTTGGTTGTTAAAGTCAACGTATGTGGATAGGGGATTTCATCAGTGGTTACAAGCCAAGGGCCAAAGGCACCCGTGCAACGCCAATTTTTACCCGCAGTAAACCAAGCATGTTGCCAGTCTCTGGCAGAACCATCCATATAACAGCTGTATCCAACCACGTGGGATAGGGCATTTTGCTCGCTAATTTGATACCCGCCTCGACCAATCACAACAGCCAACTCACCTTCGTAATCAAACTGTTGAGAATAACGAGGCTTAATCACAGGCTGAAGATGACCTGTTTGTGAATCAGCAAAACGAACGAACAATGTCGGTGCTGGATCATGTTCATCAAATTCCTGACGTTTTTGCTGGTGGTTCATTCCAACACAAAATATTTTTCCAGGATTAGGAACGACAGGTAAAAAGCTCACATCATCTTGTGATAAGTCACAAAGCAGGTTGTTTCGTTGCTGTAATTCATGTAATGCGCCGGCATCTAGTAATGCTTTTAAATCAGGGTAACGACTACGAAGTTCTGCGCCTGCATCAACAATGCTCTGACCGACAACGATCCCGTAACTTAACTGATGAGCATACCGATAGCTTGCAATTTTCATATCCCCTCTTTTTACTTAATGAACAATGAAATTACCTAGGACTAATAACGCAACCGATACATTGATTGCACCACCAATACGGGTCGCAATTTGCGCGAAAGGCATCAATACCATGCGGTTACCCGAAGTCAGGATAGCAACGTCACCTGTACCGCCTTGTCCGCTTTGACAGCAAGAAACAATTGCCACATCGATAGGGTACATCCCAATTTTTTTACCCACGAAAAAGCCCGTTGCAACCAACGACAGAACCGTCGTAACAATCACAATGATATTTGAAAACGTGAAGGCATTAACTAATGACTGCCATGGTGTAATAGCAACCCCAACCGCAAACAGAATGGGATAAGTAACAGATGTTTGGAAGAAACGATAAACCACATGAGAACCTTCCAGTAAGCGAGGAGAGACACCATTGAACAGCTTAATCAGTACCGCAATAAAGAGCATTCCAACTGGTGCAGGCAGACCAATCGCTTTTTGAATTAAAATACCAACCATGTACAGCAATACAGCGAGCAATACACCTGAAGCAATACTGGTTACATCGAGTTTGCCAGTCATTTCACTGGTTAAAGTTGTAACGCCATCCAGATCGTCTTTACTAGGCAGAAGGCTACCTTCACCGGTTAGATGTGGGTAACGTTTTCCTAATTGGTTCAAACAACCTGCTGTAATAATGCCAGTTAAGCTACCTAACATAACAATCGGTAGGATTTCGCCAAATGCAACCCCTTGCTGCATATGTAAAATAGTGGCATAACCAATCGATAAAGGAATTGCTCCTTCACCAACACCACCAGCCATAACTGGTAAAATAATGAAGAAAAAGATATGAAATGGCGACATACCTAACGCGATGCCGACTAATATGCCAACAACCATACCAACGACTTCGCCACACGCCATTGGAAAAAAGATCCGCAAAAAGCCCTGAATCAACACTTTACGATTCATACTCATAATACTGCCGACAATAATGCAGCAAATATAGAGATATAGAATATTCGTTGATTTAAAAAAATGGGTGGTCGAAACAACCACTTCATGAGGAAGTAAATTATAAAAAACTAGAGCGGATGGAATAAATGTCGCACAAATTGCCGCCGCTCCCATTTTTCCTAAAATCGGCAATCGTTTTCCGAATTCACCACATGCAAATCCAAAAAAAGCTAATGTTGCAACCATCACAACTAAATTACTTTTTAAGCTATGGGTTATACAATCTAACCCAATTAAAAGGCCACACAAGATAAATAGGGGTAATGGAATAATACCTATTTTCCAGTGGTCCATAATATGCCACCATTTTTCTTTTAACGAAGTCTTGATACCTGTTTTCTGCGTATCTGTCTCAGCTGTAACAGATACATTATTTATTGTATTCATAATGGGCTCCTCTAAATGAGGACTCAATCATAGCTATTTCCCATACAATTCTTATGTGAATATTATCAAACTTTCCTCACCCCTTTTAAAACCATTAAAGTTTCTATGAATTATTTAAAATTTAATAAATTTAATCAGTTTTAATTATTTTTATAGATTTAATAAATAAAAAAGTTTTTATGGTTTTTATTCGCTACAATCCAACTAAATCCATATATTTTTGCTGAGTTGTTCACACTCTTTGCACCTGGATTATGCTCTAAAAATAGAAAATGGTAGTTTAAGGGCCATTTATCTTGGAATGCTCGATTTTGTACATATTAAATGCGTTGATAGGGTGCAGTGGCAGATGCAATGTAAAATATATTCAAGAGCCGCATTGATTCTAGACATGCTCAGTAACGAACCAAGCAACTAGACAAACATAATTCGGTTATTTTGATATGAAAAAGCGTTTACCTTTTCACATAAGACTATTCATTTATTTATCACTTTTCACATCATTACTCATTGTCATTATGACCATGACTTTTTCTTTGGACTTCGATCACCTATTTTTTAGTCAAATCCGTTCAAAAGCAGAGATCCAATCAAATCAAATTGCTCATCTAAAAAGCCTGATTCAGGCCATTGAAGATCATGATAAAGCCGCCATCAAAGCCATCATGAATCCATTAGCCCAAGAAAGTGATGCGAGTTACCTGGTCATTGGAGATAACCACGCTCGGCACCTCTATCACTCCAATCCGCCCCCACATATGAGCCTCTATATGGTTGGGGGCGATAACAAACCCGTTCTGGCAGGCAAACATATCGTCACCATCCGAAAAGGCGGAATGGGGTTCTCATTACGCAGTAAAACGCCCATATTCAATGCACAACATCAAGTGATAGGCATAGCATCGGTTGGTTACCTCATTAAGTATATTGAAAAAGTATCTTATGCCAAGCTCGATCATGTCCTCTATATTTCGATCATTGCGTTAGCCTGTTTATTTACCTTTATCTGGTTTTTCTCAAAAAATATGAAAAAACATATGTTTTCTATGGAACCAGATGAAATTGCCTACCTGGTCAGACAGCAAAAAGTGTTATTAGAAAACATTTATGAAGGGGTTATTGCAATTGATAGCCAATTAACCATTACCCATATTAATCAATCGGCACGTAAGACATTTGAAGCTACCGAAAAAAACAAAATAATTATTGGCGAAAAAATATCAAATCTCATCACCGATTGTTCACTTTTAAATAAAGAGGAAATGGAAGAGAATGATATTTCAGACCAACTTCTTATGTTTAATAATAAGCCCGTTATTGCAAGCCGGAATCGATTATTCTTAGACAATAAATTATTAGGTTGGGTTATTAGCTTTCGTGATAAAGATGATATTAACAGTCTGACCCAGAAGTTAAGCCAAGTCAAAAAATACGCAGATAATTTACGAATACTTCGTCATGAACAATTAAATTGGACAGCGACTTTAGCCGGATTATTGCATCTTGGAAAATATCAGGAAGCCATTCAATACATAGAACTGCAGTCGTCCGATACACAGGGCGTTCTTGATTTTGTATCCAAACGATTTACCTCTCCTTATCTATGTGGGCTTTTACTAGGTAAGTATTCAAAAGCTAAGGAAAAAGGCGTTGTGCTTGAATTTGATCCAGCTTGCGAGTTAAGGAGCAAACCTGATACCCTTACCGAGACTGAATTTATGTCTATTATTGGCAACTTAATCGATAACGCCATTGAAGCGACACTCAAATCAGAGCAATATGAACCCATTAATATTTATTTATCAGAGAATAATAATGAGTTCATTATCGATATATCCGATCAAGGTATCGGTATTGATGAGTCAAAGATCGATAATCTATTTACTAAAGGGGTGACCTCTAAAAAAGATAAAGTCGAGCACGGACTAGGGTTACATCTGGTATCTAATTATGTAAGCAAAGCCAATGGATATCTCGAATTTACACCTAATTCCCCCAAAGGGGTTCGGTGTTCTATCTTTATCCCTAAGCAACTATGATGGTCGAAGGAAAAATGAATGAAACAATCAGATAAAATCACGGTCGCAATTATTGAAGATGAATTTACATTATCTCAGTTATACTCTGATTTTATTCAAAATTTTCCTGACCTAGAGCTTATTGGTATTGCGAACAATTATCAAAATTCAGTCAAAATGGTCACCGAAAGAAAGCCTCAGCTGTTATTGATTGATAATTACCTCCCTGATGGACAAGGAGTTGACCTTTTAACCAATAAAATAATTGAAAGCGAAAATTCATCTGTCATTTTTATCACGGCAGCCAGTGAAATGGATATATGCAGCAAAGCCATCAGTTATGGTGCCTTTGATTACATTCTCAAACCGATTTCATGGAATCGTCTGAAACAATCTTTGGAGCGGTTTATCCAATTCACCCGCACCCGACAGTGTTATAAAGTGGTTGATCAAAAAAACGTTGATAATTTATTTCAACTCAAATCAAAAAATTTCCGAGAACGAGCTGAAAAAGGCATTGAAGAAAACACCCTTAAAATTGTCTTCAATGCGTTTGACGCGGAACAAGATAAACTCTTTACCATCGATGACATTGTCGAAGACACCGGCTTAAGTAAAACCACGGCTCGACGCTATCTTGAATATTGCGTCCAACAGGGGTTTCTAAGCATCAAAATGCAATACGGAAAAGTTGGCCATCCCCGGCGACTCTATTGTAAAAACACCTAACACCGTTTGGTGTGGTGACATCACTTCTGTTTGGACTGGCAATCGTTGGGCTTATTTGGCTGTTGTTCTCGATTTATACGCCAGAAAACCCGTTGGCTGGGCGATTTCTCTGAGCACAGATAGTAAATTTATCCGTAAAGCGCTGACGATGGCTTATGAGCTCAGAGGTTAGGCCTCGAGGGTTGCTGTTCCACTCAGACTAGGGTTGCCAATATACGCGTGTGACATATCGACAGTTATTGTGGCGATACCAAATCAAACAAACGGAAACTGTTGGGATAACGCGCCGATGGAGCGTTTCTTTAGAAGTCTGAAAACAGAATGGATGCCAGAGCTAAGCTATCGAACGTTTTTAGAAGCCAAGCACGCTATAACAGATGACATCGTAGGATGATATTTCAGCCAAGTCAGGTCACATCAACACAACAATCTGTTGCCACCGAATGAAGCTGAAGAGTTGTACTGGAAAAACTATAAAACCGTGGCCAGTTTTACTTGACCAATACAGTTGAAGGTTTTGCTCGGCTGCTTTCGCCGCGAGAAAGCTCGTCAAAAAATAAGTATTTAAGGATACAAGGTTACCAAAAGCTCTAATTTAATAAGGACAGACAGCTTATGAGAGGTTATAAGTGAATTTATCATATATCATAGTCCCGCCAGATGATTTGGCCGTCTTGAACGCCTATCAGCAACGCGTGAAAGCGTCTCAATCGGGATCTGTGACTCAGGCTGTCGAGCGTCATTATCAAGTAATGGGCTTGGAGAAAGCGAGGGCTGATAGTTAGCGTTAACTCATCAGTTCGCTTTAGGGATGAGAAATGACGAGCGCAAACACGTTTCTGCCTCATTCCAATTTTGTATCAATACTAAGACGCTAATTTCTTTTCATTATCGACTTACATTTTCTAATCTAACTTATCTTTCAAAGGCACGTTTTTAGTTGGAAAATTGACATATATAAAAAATAACACATATGATATTTCATATGTATTGACCACCAATTTACGTTATGTTCGATCCAATTCTGCTTTATAAAGCACTTTCAGAAGAAAATCGTCTCAAATCTCTGCTCTTAAAGCAGAGTGAAGGAGAGCTGTGTGTGACCTGATGGAGGCACTTGGTATCAGTCAGCCGAAAGTATCTAGACATCTTGCTGAATTACGTAAGCATGATCTCGTTCTTGATGAACGCAGAGGTAAATGGGTTTACTACCGAATTAACCCTGATTTGGCACAATGGGTAAAGCAAATTTTGGAGCTTACTTTAATACACAATGTGGCATTTATTGACATAGAACGAGTGAAGATAAAAAGTCAGTCCTGTTCAAACGGTATGGATAGCTAGGTATCAATAACGTACAAATTTATAACGAGTTTAATTTAAAGAGGTTTATATGGGTGACACAGCAAGTTGTAATGAAGCAAGTGCTTCTCAAAAAATGAGTTTTCTTGATCGATACTTAACCGTATGGATTTTTCTTGCAATGACAGTAGGTGTCGGGATTGGCGTGTTATTTCCTCAAGTCGCTCAGTGGAACGAAAGCCTATCTGTTGGTTCAACCAATATCCCACTTGCCATTGGCTTAATCTGAATGATGTACCCGCCATTGGCGAAAGTGAACTATAGTCTTTTGGGTGAGGTGACTCGTGATAAACGTGCGATAACACTTTCTTTAGTGATGAACTGGCTCGTGGGACCGATGGATGTGTTCCGTATTGCAGTACCACTGATCATCTATTTTATGGTGATGTTTTTTGCGAGCTTCTACATCGGGAAACGTATCGGGATCCCTTACGACCAAAATGCTTCTATCGCCTTTACTTCATCAGGTAACAACTTCGAACTGGCTATCGCCGTATCAATCGCTGTATTTGGATTAAACTCTGATCAAGCGTTTGCTGGTGTGATAGGACCTTTGGTTGAAGTGCCTGTATTAATCGCTTTGGTTAACGTCGCTTTGAGAATGAAACATAAATACTATGCCTAAAGAAACAGTTTTAAAACAAACTTCAGCAGTGCCATGTCTCATTGAAACATGGCATCTTTCCGAGTCCGAACTTTACTATTGGCTGCTTAAGCAAACAGGTGATCCTGAGCAGAGCTTTGATTTACTACAAGACACCTTCTTAAAAGCATTACAGCAGAAGCAAGCGTTTTGCGATATTCAAAACCAAAGAGCATGGTTATTTCGCGTAGCAAGAAATATGTTGACTGATAAGCAACGTAGAGCAAACCAAGAACAAGTTCAGGATCTGAGTGATAATGAGTCGATATGGGAAGAGCATGAATTTCCCGCTGTCGATAGCCTTGCGCAATGCCTACCTAAAGCTCTATCAAAACTGACTGAGTCTGAGAGCGAAATTATTAAACAGTGTGACCTACAAGGACTGACTCAACTACAATTTGCTGAGAAAAATGGACTCACTTTAGTGGCAACAAAATCACGCATTCAGCGTGCTAGACAAAAACTTAAACACGTTTTGCAAACGCAATGTCATATACGTTTCGACGAACAGCAGCGAGTCTGTTGTTTTTTTCGAGAATAGATCGTTTCTTGAATCAAATTTAGTATCAGAGCATCCCTGTAAAATAAATATTCATAAAATTCTTTGCATCCTTTCGGCACCAATTTCGTCTTAGTGACATCAAAGACAAATTATGAGGCTGAAGGAAACAAAATGTTTGAAGTATTTACCCATCTTGCTGATTGGATGACCTACCAGCTATTTGCTATACAGCAAGGTACTAAGCTGGCAGATGCTATTCATTTTTTTATAGAAGACATTAGTAAAATCATGGTGTTGCTGGTCGTCATGATTTACGTCATTGCTTTGTTCCGCGCTTCTTTAAATGTTGAAAAAGTACGACACTATCTTGCAGGCAAACGGCGTCTTTTTGGCTATGTGACGGGTAGTGTTTTCGGGGCGATCACCCCATTCTGCTCATGTTCAAGTATTCCCGTTTTTCTTGGCTTTACATCCACAGGTATCCCGCTTGGGATCACCATGGCATTTTTGATTACCTCGCCATTGATCAATGAAATCGCAGTATTGCTTCTGTTTAGTTTACTAGGATGGAAGTTCACCATCATGTATGTGCTTATTGGAATGCTTATCGGGATGTTGAGTGGTTGGTTACTGGATCTCATTGGAGCTGAGCGTTGGTTACAGCCATTTGCCGCGAAAGCCATGCAGAAAGCCCAAGCCCAACAACATACGCAGGACAATCTGAACGTCAGCAACGCAGAGCCTACTATCACACTCTCATATCGACATCAGTTTGCCAAACAAGAAATGGTTGAGATCATCGGTCGGGTTTGGAAATGGGTGTTTATTGGCGTGGGTATAGGCGCAGGCTTACATGGCTTTGTACCCGATGGCTGGATAGAAGCTCACTTAGGTGCGGGTCAGTGGTGGTCTGTTCCTGCTTCAGTATTGATTGGTATCCCTTTGTATTCCAATGCGACGGGTGTGATCCCCATCATGGAGAGTTTACTGAGAGATGGTCTTCCCATTGGTACGACATTAGCGTTTTGTATGAGCACTGTCGCTGCAAGTGTGCCTGAATTTGTCATGCTAAAACAAGTGATGCAATGGCGCTTATTGGGACTTCTTTTTGGTCTGCTACTGACAGCATTTACTGTTATGGGGTGGATATTTAACTTACCGTTCTGGCAATTTTAGGAGATAAACATGAAAGCATTTAAAGTACTAGGTTCAGGTTGTGCCAACTGCGTCAATACCGCGAAACTGATTGAAAAAATAGCCGCAGAGCAAGGCATTGAGGTTTCAGTTGAAAAAGTAACCGATCTTGAAACGATTATGAATTATGGCGTGATGTCTACGCCAGGCGTCGTCATGGATGAGGTAGTAGTTCACGCTGGAGGTATTCCAAAGTCTGAAGCAATTATAGATTGGTTAAAATAGATAACAGGAAGTAATCGGGGCATACTCCAGTTGGTAAAGCCGCTATAGCGTGGGCGTTGGTATTGTCTGTAGTGACTGGCGTGATTGCTTATAGTGTGTAGCTGTAATTGCACCCAGAAGAGATCATTGTCGTTGGATTGATGATTTTTGGTGCGGTGTTTGCTGTGAACTCGTCACTGTACTCATACTTAATCATCAGATATGTCAAGGACGATGGTGTCTCTCTGGATGTCGGATTTTACTAAATGGCAAACGCAATGGGATGCTTAATAGGGACAGTTCTATCAAGATGGGTATTCCAAATGTGGGGATTCTCAGCCTGTCTATGGGTATCCGACCATCATTTCGTTTTGGTTGCCGACAGGTACAAATCAAAAACTTGCTCAGCGATAAATAAAACTAAGCAGATTTATTCACCAATGCCAGCAGTCATAGCTGGCATTAGTTTTAGTCATCTGAATTGATGTGTCAGGATGGAAATTGTAATAAGCTTTTGTCCAACTCCAATTTACGGGGCTATCAGCTAAAAAAAGCTGCCCCCTTGATGTTAGATAGTCCTGCACTTCGAAGTTGAATTCATGTTTAAATAATCCATATAAAAATAACTAGACTGATCAACGCAATTCCCGAAATTCGATTAATGATTGTTAATTTTTCTGGATTAATTTTTTTCCCAATGACATAACCAGTGATAATCCATGGGATCATAGAAATAATAGATGATAATAAAAATATCCCACCGAAATATATAATTTTAGTATGTAATGCAGGTGGAATAAAAGAGCTATAAGCTAATATGACAAATAGCCACGCTTTATAACTAAATGGATGAACGAATAATCCTTTTATAAACGATTTTAGTTGATTGCAATTATCAATATGACTAACGTCTGTACTATATATTGTTATACCTAAGTATATAAAGTAACAACTTCCAAATAATTTAAGTAAATAATTTATTTGTACGTGTGATATTCCTGATAAATAAATTATTCCGCATGAAAATAGAACAAATAAAAAACCTATGGAAACACCTAGGCAGAATAAAAAAATCTGTTTCCACTTTGAATTGCAAGATTGAGAAAAAATTGCTAGATTAGCTGGGCCGGGAGTTACGCTAGCAAAAAAAGAAAATAGTATAAATGGTAAAAAAACTTGTAATTCCATAACTTTTCCAATTAATTATATATATTAATTCTATTAATATTTCCTTATTTCCTTATTTCCTTATTTCCTTATTTCCTTATTTATTTAAATAGAAATAATAAAGTCTATTACATAAAATTTAACAATTTACCATACTACTCATATGATCTGTGCATATATAAAAATATATGCACACTGGTTTGTTTATTATAAATTTATATGCAACAAATAAAATATGCTCTCGTTTTTTTTCTTCTTTTTTGATCTAAATCAATTGATATGTCGTAGATATTATAATTGATATATTTACCTATATTGACGATGAAAATCATGGGAAAATGTTGTTATTAAGCCGAAAGCTTTTCATAATTTTGAAATACGTTATTAGCCTAACTAGCAAAGTAACTGGCACATTTTGTCGAGTAGACGACACGTGTTTTTAAATTCCGCCCTCTAAGAACCGATCGTGCTAGTTTCATCGCTCTTGACTCAAGTCTTCACTAAGACACCTGTTGGTACAATGGTTAGGTACTGCTGTTCTAATCGTAAGCCCATAGAAATTTTTATCCGAAATTCACCTGATACAGACGACGTCCTAACATGCTTGTGTCCATCAACATGCCACGTAAGGTAGCTAAACCAAATTTGCCCCATTTTAATTTATGAAATTATTTTCAACCCTATACGATTTGCATTCTTTGACTTAAAAATACTTATGCATCATTATTCTTTGAGGCTTGTTGCAAGGAAAGCAAAAGATGTTTGAAGATAATAGAAGCAAAAAATTAGTTTTAGTATCACATTGTTTATTAAATCAAAACTCTATCTCGGACGGAACGGCTGATTATGCAGGAACCTTTACCGATATTATTAATAAATTAGTAGATAAGAATGTTGGAATCATTCAGATGCCTTGCCCTGAGCTACTATGTCTTGGTTTAGAACGAGGGGATATTAATGGTTATAATCGTAGTGTTTTAGAAGAAAATTCTAGAATTCGACAACAGCTTCTTACTGAAAGTAGCCAAAAGAGAATAAAAACCATTGTGGATAATGTATTCTTTCAGGTTGATGAGTATTTAAAAAATGGTTTTAAAATTCATGGTGTTATCGGTGTAAACCGTTCACCAAGTTGTGGTATAGAGACTACTTCTGTTGATAGTGAAGAGGTCAATGGAGAAGGAGTTTTCATTCAACAGCTTTTAGAAAAATTTCAGAAAAAAGGGATAAACCTTCCAATGGTAGGAGTCAAAACTACCATGCCAGAAAAAGCAATTGAAGCTGTAGAATCGTTATTGAATAAATAACATTGTCATATTGGTAAGTATCCTTAAATTTTCTTCTCTAAATTTATATAGCTAGAGAATATTCTCTAGCTTATTTCTATCCAAAAATGAGTTTGGCTGTCAATTTGGCAATTGGTCTAGAAACGGGCTGATGGCTCTATAGAAGTCTTTCAAGATGTGTGCAAAATTCGAGCGTATATTCCTGCCAAAGCTAAATCGTTTTTTGATTTTTGCTGTGTTTTTTTGTGAACTTGGATATTTTCCCGTGTGTAGCCCGGTGTGTGCCCATACGAAAAAGGCCTACCCCAAAGCGGGTAAGCCTTTGAAAAATAATAATAAATTTTAACGGCTTAGTTCATGCCGTATTTTTTCAGTTTTTTACGCAAAGTGCCGCGGTTAATACCCAACAGGATCGATGCACGAGTCTGGTTGCCACGAGTATATTGCATGACGACATCTAACATCGGTGCTTCAACTTCGGATAAAACCAGTTCATACAACTCAGTGACATCTTCGCCTTCTAATTGAGCAAAGTAGTTACGCAGGGCTTGTTCTACGGAGTCGCGTAGTGGACGCTGTTTTGGTTCTGAACTACCAGCAGTGGTGGTCACTGTTGAAAGAGTATTTGTGGTTAAATTAGTCTCAAACATACTCGTCGCTCTTTTCTGTTATAAGTTTAATAATTAAAAATGATCAATCGCAGCTAGTTGTGCCGAGGCCGACTCCAGTCGGTTAAAGTCGCGGCGAAATGTAGCTGCGTCCGCGTGATTGTTGGCATACCATCCCACATGTTTGCGGGCAATCCGTATCCCCATATGCTCACCGTAAAATCGGTAGAGATTTTCCAGGTGTTCTTTCATCACCTGTGTAACGTCCTGTTTAGGTGGTGGGCTTAAACGCTCACTTGTTTCCAAATAATGATTAATCTGAGCAAACAGCCATGGATTCCCTTGGGCTGCGCGACCAATCATCACGGCATCTGCTTGGGTCAGCTCTAACACCTGCTTCGCTTTTTCTGGTGAGGTAATATCACCATTAGCAACAACGGGAATCGTGACTGCCTGTTTGACTGCCGCAATGGTCTGGTATTCAGCTTCACCTTTATACATGCACTCTCGGGTGCGACCGTGGACGGCTAACGCTTGTATTCCAGCCTGCTCTGCAAGCTTGGCTATCATCACCGCATTGCGATGCTCAGGCGCCCAACCGGTGCGCATTTTCAGCGTGACCGGTACATCCACGGCATTAATAACAGCCTCTAAAATACGAGCCACCAAAGGTGGATCTTGCATTAGTGCTGAGCCTGCTAATTTTTTGTTCACTTTTTTTGCCGGACATCCCATATTGATGTCGATGATTTGGGCGCCATTATCAACGTTGACTTGGGCGGCCTGAGCCATCAACTCTGGATCTGCTCCTGCAATTTGAACACTTCGGATCCCTGGTTCCCCAAGGTGGTCCATTCGTTGACGTGATTTACGGCTATTCCAAACTCGGGGGTTGCTTGAAAGCATTTCCGAGACGGCTAGCCCTGCGCCTAAACGTTTGCATAAGATCCGAAAAGGTCGATCGGTTACTCCTGCCATTGGGGCAAGAATGACCGGATTATCGAGCCGATAAGGGCCAATTTGCATCGTTTAAAAGCCTTTTATCTTCACATCCAAAGGCGGCGTAGTTTACGCCTTTTTGGACGTGGTGAAAAGGTTATTATTTGAACATTTTTTATAAAAAGTACTAGATTTTCTGCGTACTTTTTGGCAGGGCCCCTAGCTAAATTTCGCTATTCCGCTGATTCGACACCAATCTTCACAAGAGGTGACTGGATCTAAATGAATTTGCTCTTGGTAAACGTTGCTCACCGCTTCGGCCTGCTCATTTAATATACCAGATAGGGCAAGTTGCCCCTGAGGTTTTAAATAGCCGCAGATGACGTCACAGAGCTCTTTTAATGGCCCGGCTAAAATATTAGCGACCACAACATCGGCCTTAAAATCGCGGGGTTGATCGGCGGGCAAGTAAAGTTCGAGTTGCTCGGCTACGCCGTTGCGGGTGGCATTATCATGGCTTGATTGCAGCGCCTGAGGATCGATATCGATACCGACGACGCGCTTGGCACCTAGTTTTAAGGCTGCAATGGCTAAGATACCGCTGCCACAGCCAAAATCGACCACCGTTTTATCACTTAAATCAAGTCCTTCAAGCCATTCTAGGCATAGTGCAGTGGTTGGATGCGTGCCTGTACCAAATGCGAGGCCTGGGTCTAGGTGGACATTCACCGCATTAGGATCTGGTACGGGTAGCCAGCTTGGACAGATCCACAGTCGCTCGCCAAATTGCATGGGTTTAAAGTTTTTCATCCATTCGCGTTCCCAGTCTTTATCTTCTAGCTGGTCGAGACGATAGTTATGCTCGCTAAGCATTTGTGCATCACGCAAAATGGTGAGGATAGGTTGCATATCGGTATCGGCAGGATAAAGCCCCTGAACATCGGTATCACCCCATAACCGTGTTTCGCCCGGTTTAGGTTCGAAAACAGGGGTGTCGTGACGGTCTAAAAATGTGACGGCTTGGGCTCCCAAGTCCATTAACAGGTCACCGATCGGCTCCGCTGTACTTTGTGTGGCGTTAATTTTGAGTTGGATCCAAGGCATCCGATTTCTCCTGCAAATAAAATAGGCTCTGCCTGAAATCAGGCAGAGCCTATTTTAGCAATTATTCTGCTTTAACGTTATAACCCGAGTTTTTTCTCGAGGTAGTGGATGTTAGTGCCACCATTATGGAAGTTTTCATCTTCCATAATTCGCTGCTGAAGCGGAATATTCGTTTTAATCCCAGTAATTACCAGTTCTGCGAGGGCGTTTTTCATACGGGCAATCGCAATATCACGATTCTCACCATACGTAATGAGTTTGCCGATCATAGAATCGTAATAAGGTGGTACGGTGTAGCCAGAGTAGATATGAGAATCCCAACGCACTCCAGGGCCACCGGGCGAATGGAACATGTCAATTTGACCTGGTGATGGGATAAATGTATCCGGATCTTCGGCATTGATTCGACACTCGACCGCATGGCCGGAGATTTTTACTTCGTCTTGGCTGATGGACAGCGGTTGACCGGCAGCAATCCGCAGCTGTTCTTTGACTAAGTCAACGCCAGTGACCATCTCAGTGACGGGATGTTCTACCTGAATACGGGTATTCATCTCGATGAAATAGAAATTACCGTTTTCATATAAAAATTCAAAGGTTCCGGCACCCCGGTAATTAATTTCGACACAAGCTTTGGCACAGCGTTCACCAATATAACGGCGCATATCTGAAGTAATTCCCGGTGCTGGTGCTTCCTCAACAACTTTCTGATGACGTCGCTGCATTGAACAGTCACGTTCACCTAAGTAAATGGCATTACCTTGGCCATCAGAAAGTACTTGAATTTCGACATGGCGAGGGTTTTCAAGATATTTTTCCATGTAAACAGTGCTGTTACCAAAGGCCGAGCCTGCTTCAGCTTGAGTCAACTCAATAGCTTTAACCAGTTCACTTTCTTCGTAAACAACGCGCATCCCACGACCACCACCACCGCCAGCAGCTTTGATGATCACCGGATAACCGATGCGTTTGGCGATGGTTTTGTTACGTTTGGAATCGTCAGTGAGTGGTCCATCTGAGCCTGGGACACATGGAACCCCTGCTTTTTTCATGGCAGCTATTGCTTCTACTTTATCGCCCATGATGCGGATGGTTTCAGCTTTTGGACCAATAAAGATAAAACCACTTTTTTCAACCATTTCAGAAAACTCAGCATTTTCTGATAAAAAGCCATATCCCGGATGAATTGCAACAGCATCAGTGATTTCAGCAGCGGCAATAATGCGCGGAATATTCAGATAACTTTTGGTAGCGGCTGGCTCACCAATACAAACGGTTTCATCAGCCAGCAGCACATGTTTTAGATCCCGGTCGGCTGTGGAATGAATGGCAACAGTTTTGATTCCCAGCTCTTTACAGGCTCTCAAGATCCGCAAAGCGATCTCGCCGCGGTTCGCGATGACAACTTTATCGAGCATAATAGCCTCTTTTATTCGATGATGAACAACGGTTCGTCAAACTCAACAGAATCGCCGTCTTCAACTAAGATATGAGTGACAGTGCCTGCTTTGTCTGCTTCGATTTGGTTCATCATTTTCATCGCTTCAATGATACACAGTGTATCGCCTACACTCACATGCGAGCCTTCTTCAACAAAGCCTGGCGCATCTGGTGTCGGTGAACGGTAGAATGTTCCCACCATTGGGGAGCGAACTTTATGGCCTGTCGGCTGTGCTGCTGATTCAATTGGTGCCGCCGGCGCTGCCGATACAGGAGCTGCTGGAGCCGCTGCTTGCGGTGGGGCAACACTATAGACTGCTGGTTGAGCAGGATTTGGAGAATAACGATTGATGCGAACTGACTCTTCACCTTCGGTGATTTCAAGTTCAGAAATACCTGATTCTTCTACCAGTTCGATTAATTTCTTTATTTTACGGATGTCCATATTGCTCTCTTTTTAACAATTCTTTGAGTTGTGCAACTGATTTACAGCGGCATTTAAGGCAAACTGATACCCTTGGGAACCGAGACCACAAATCACACCGACTGCTTGATCTGACAGGTATGAATGATGACGAAAGGGTTCGCGGGCATGAACGTTCGATAAATGAATTTCAATAAATGGTATTGCAACCCCAAGTAGTGCATCACGCAGAGCCACACTGGTGTGCGTTAATGCCCCTGGGTTGATAATAATAAAGTCGACAACCCCCATCGCTTGATGGATGCGATCAACGATTGCTCCTTCGTGGTTAGACTGAAAATGTTCCAGTTCAACCCCTAATGACTGTCCTTGTTGATCTAGCTGGATGTTGATATCGTCGAGTGTCTGGTGACCGTAAATTTCTGGCTCGCGTTTTCCCAAAAGGTTTAAATTGGGGCCATTGATCACCAATATTCGGTATTTACCCGTCATTTTCGCCGAAATCCTCATATTTGCTAGTTAGATATTTTATTGTGCATTATAGCGCAATTATCTTTGCTCTAGATGCATGTTATACCATATTTTTCACGATAAGCTAAATTTCTCGTAAAATAACCGCAAAGTTGCTGCTATTTTGTTTACTTTTTTCTAAGGAATGTGATGGCTGTATGATAATTAAGCAAGCATGAAAATGTCAGTGTAAAGAGTGGAAAGGGACCCGACAACGGAGTAGGTCGTTTTGCTTACGACCTACCTGAATGATTTATTTGACAGTGTACAGTGGCGTAAATTGATAGCTTAACCATTTATACAGGTTAAATGCTGCCATGCTTTTGCCTGTTGGAAGACCCTTTTCATCTAAAAAGTTTTCTCCTTTAAAGACGATGCAGTCAGGGGTTTGGACGGCTTCGTACACAACAACGCCATGAATATAGTCGTCATTAGTCTTTAGTGCATCATTTGCCAGTTTGACTATCTCTTGCATACTGACTTCTTGTTTCTCGTTCATACAACCCCCTTGATAAAAAAGGGCATCGTGTGGATGCCCATCATTGATGACAAATTGCCAGAACTGCCTCTGGCAATGTCGTCACATTATTCCCAAATAAGTAACGCAAATAATTTTTTACCACGTTTGAGCAGGGTGTAGCGTTGATATAGCGCATCTTTTCGGGCAACTTCGGCAGCGTTATCTGTTTGCTTCTCTCCGTTGACTAAAACCGCACCATTGCCAATAAATTCGCGCGCCATTTTGTTGGATTTAGCTAACTCGGTTTGTTTCAGCAATTCAACCAATGATTCGCTATCACCTGTGACACGCGTTGCGGGCAGGCCATCTAAAGCGAGCTGTTCTAAATCGCTCTGGCTTAAATCAGATAGATCGCCTGAGAACAGAGCATCAGTAATGCGCTGTGCTGAGGCTAGTCCTTCGGCACCGTGAACTAATTGTGTAACTTCACGCGCTAGAATTCCCTGGGCTTGAGGCTTCCCTTGCGCATTTTTGTCATCTTCTTCAATTTGAGCAATCGTCTCAATCGGTAAGAAAGTGAAATAACGCAGGAATTTGTACACATCGGCATCCGCGGTGTTGATCCAGAACTGGTAAAAAGCGTACGGTGAAGTTTTGGTTGGATCGAGCCAGATAGTGCCTGTTTCTGTCTTACCAAATTTTGTGCCGTCTGATTTGGTTACCAGTGGCATGGTTAAGCCATAGGTTTGTTTTGCGTACATCCGACGCGCTAAATCAATCCCACCAGTGATATTGCCCCACTGGTCTGAACCACCTAGCTGTATCGTGACCTCATTGCGCTGAGATAATTCTGCAAAGTCAAAGGACTGCAGTAAAATATAGCTAAATTCAGTAAATGAAATCCCCGAGCCTTCACGATTAATCCGTTGCTGGACGGATTCTTTTTTAATCATCGCATTTACGCTGAAGTGTTTGCCTACATCTCGCAGAAAATCGATGGTATTCATATTTCCTGTCCAGTCGTAGTTATTGACTACTTCAGCACCCGTTTCACTATCATCAAAATCAACGAAACGGCTAACCTGAGCTTTTATTTTCTCCACCCAATTATTGACCACATCTTTGGTATTGAGTTGGCGTTCAGTGGCCTTAAAGCTTGGGTCGCCAATTAGGCCAGTTGCGCCACCCACTAGGGCATACGGTTTGTGTCCTGCCAACTGGAAACGGCGCAAAGTTAAAAGCGGAACAAGTGAACCGATATGCAAACTATCAGCAGTTGGATCGAAGCCACAATACAAACGGCGGGTCCCCGTACTTAAATGTTCGCCAAGTGCCTCTTCGGCCGTGCATTGACTAATTAACCCGCGGGCCTGTAAATCGGCCAGTAATTCGTTTGTCGTTGTCATGATTCAACCTGTTCTATTTATGTCATTAACAATCAAAAAAGATGACTGCCGATTTTACACACTGTTGCACGTTAAATACATCCTTTCGTAGGGGGAATGTAACGAATTACCCCTATTAAGCTTTAAAAATGCTCAATTCGTCTCCATAGTAATGACAGCGCCACACTAAAGGAGGAGCGCATGTTTTTGTACCTATTTTTAATCATTGCCGGGCTGTCGATGGCCGAATTGTATGTGTTGATCCACGTCGGCGCGGTGATTGGTGCCTTACCTACGATTGGCCTGACGATTTTGACTGCTATTATCGGGGCGTCGCTGGTTCGCAGCCAGGGGTTGCAAACGGTATTTAAGGCTCAGCAAAAAATCAGTGAAGGTCAAATCCCTGCTCAACAAGTCATCGAAGGCTTAATGTTAGTCGTTGCTGGGGCATTTTTGATTATGCCGGGCTTTATTACAGACTTTTGTGGGATGATTTTATTAATTCCGCCGGTTCGAGCGTATTTTGCCAAGCGAGTCCTTAATTCTAAACATATTAACTTTCAGGTTCCGCCAGGACGTGGGGGCGATGGGAACACCTTTGAAGGCGAGTTTCATCGTCGTGATGATCACGATAATGACCGGCTGAACTAAGTGTCCATGGGGGCATTTTTGGGTTAGGGAAAATTTTTTATAAAAAATTTGCTTCTAACCCTTGGAACTGAAAAATGCGACCCCATTTTATTTGACACTTAAGAGTTTTATCTTTGGGTGGGTTGCAAATTAGTCTTTCTCACTCAGTAATCAACATAAACAATACGTAACACGCTATGTTTTTTTAAGGAGACTAAGCAATGAGCATTCGTCCGTTGCATGATCGCGTCATCGTTAAGCGCAAAGAACAAGAAAGCAAGTCAGCTGGCGGTATCGTTCTGACTGGTTCTGCAGCCGAAAAGTCCACTCGTGGTGAAGTGATTGCTGTCGGAACTGGCCGCATCATGGACAATGGTGATGTGAAGCCGCTTGACGTGAAAGTCGGGGATTTGGTTATTTTCAACGACGGTTATGGTGTGAAAACCGAAAAATTGGATGGCGAAGAAGTCCTCATCATGAGCGAGTCAGACATTCTGGCTATCGTAGAAGCTTAATTCACAGTTTTAATTTTCAATTAGCGAAGGATTTTTAAAAATGGCAGCTAAAGACGTCAAATTCGGAAATGATTCTCGCACCAAAATGCTCAAAGGTGTGAACATCCTGGCAGACGCCGTTAAAGTAACTTTGGGTCCTAAGGGCCGTAACGTTGTTCTGGATAAATCATTCGGCGCTCCAACTATCACTAAAGATGGTGTTTCAGTCGCTAAAGAGATCGAATTAGAAGATAAATTCGAAAACATGGGCGCTCAGATGGTTAAAGAAGTTGCATCTCAAGCGAATGATGCAGCTGGTGATGGTACAACTACCGCGACTGTTCTGGCTCAGTCAATTGTCAACGAAGGCTTAAAAGCTGTTGCCGCTGGCATGAACCCAATGGATCTGAAACGGGGTATCGACAAAGCTGTGATCGCAGCGGTTGAAGAGCTGAAAAAACTGTCTCAGCCATGTTCAGACAACAAAGCGATTGCTCAAGTTGGGACTATCTCTGCAAACTCTGACACAACAGTCGGTAATATCATTGCTGAAGCAATGGAAAAAGTAGGCCAAGAAGGCGTTATTACTGTTGAAGAAGGTCAAGGTCTGCAAGATGAACTAGATGTTGTTGAAGGGATGCAGTTCGACCGCGGTTATCTGTCACCTTATTTCATCAACAACCAAGAAAGTGGCAGTGTTGAGCTGGAAAACCCATTTGTATTGTTGGTTGATAAAAAAATCTCTAACATCCGCGAATTGTTGCCACTGTTGGAAAGCCTGACTAAAGCGGGTAAACCGCTGTTGATCATTGCTGAAGATGTTGAAGGTGAAGCACTGGCGACTCTGGTTGTGAACAACATGCGTGGTATCGTTAAAGTTGCTGCGGTTAAAGCGCCTGGCTTTGGTGACCGCCGTAAAGCCATGTTGCAAGATATTGCTATCTTGACTGATGGTACTGTCATCAGCGAAGAAGTAGGTCTGGATCTTGAGAAAGCAACACTGGAAGACTTAGGTAGTGCTAAACGTGTTGTGATTAACAAAGACAGCACCACTATCATCGATGGTGTAGGTGAGCAAGCTGCAATTGAAGCTCGCGTAAGCCAAATTCGCGCTCAGATCGAAGAAACTTCATCTGACTACGATAAAGAAAAACTGCAAGAACGTGTTGCTAAACTGGCTGGCGGTGTTGCCGTCATCAAAGTTGGCGCTGCGACTGAAGTTGAAATGAAAGAGAAAAAAGCACGCGTTGAAGATGCGTTGCATGCAACTCGCGCAGCCGTTGAAGAAGGGGTTGTCCCTGGCGGTGGTGTTGCACTGATTCGGGCTGCTTCAAAAATTACCGAACTCACTGGTGAAAACGAAGACCAGAATGTTGGTATCCGTCTGGCACTGCGTGCAATGGAATCACCTCTGCGTCAAATCGTTTGTAACGCAGGCGAAGAAGACTCTGTTGTTGCTAACAAAGTGAAAGAAGGCGAAGGTAACTTTGGTTATAACGCTGGCACTGAAGCCTTCGGTGACATGCTGGAAATGGGGATTCTTGACCCAACTAAAGTGACTCGTAGCGCACTGCAGTTCGCCGGTTCTGTTGCAGGTCTGATGATCACAACTGAATGTATGGTAACTGACAAACCTCAAAAAGATGCTCCAGCTGCTCCTGATATGGGCGGTATGGGTGGAATGGGCGGCATGGGCGGCATGATGTAATCATGAGTCTATGACGTTTCATCGAAACGCATAACATCTTTAAAACCCCGGAAGTTTTTAATTTCCGGGGTTTTTTATTATCGAGATTTAATATTAATGAATGGAAGAGTCGTTTCAAAGTGTTGGTCTTGCTTGAAATCTCTTGATTTGACTATCAAGCTTTAATGGCTTAAGTGATATTAAGTTCTGCTTTTATCGTGCTATTAAAAGCTCTTGCTCGAGATTAAACTCTCTGAAGGGATATCTGTGCTCAGAGCAAGACTATAATTACCCCTTTGTCCCATTTGTAATGAGAAACATCGATGCAGATGATCTTGTTTGGATTGATTATTCCTAAAACCAGTTGCTTCTGCTTATTTTTATAGCAATAGAGCAATGCTCTATTGGAAAATAAGATGGTCAGTACAACTAATTGGATTTACTCAGTAAAAGAGGCTTATAAATGCAACGAATCACCATAACGATCGATGATGATTTAGCGGAACACTTAGATGAGGTGATTGAATCACGCGGCTATAGCAGCCGTTCTGAAGCGGTTCGTGATCTCGTTAGAGAATCATTGATATTGGATGACAGTGAAGATAATCAACTGTGTATGGGTGTATTAACCTATGTCTTTAAGCACGAAACCCGTGAACTGTCACGCCGGCTTACCCACTTGCAGCATGATCACCATGATTTATCGGTATCTACCTTACACATGCATATTAACCATGACGATTGCTTAGAAGTGACGATTTTGAAAGGGCCGCGCCAATCACTCCAGCATTTTTCTGATTCACTGACCTCTCAGCGTGGGGTGAGTCATGGTAATTTAAAATTGATCCCAATGCCTAAATAGTCATTGCTCTGACTGATGTATGACGGTCGCTGGATGAAAAATTTAACTCCCCTGATATCTGACTGGCTATCTATCTCAAATACTGATGGCGTGATGGCGTTAGTTTAATTGGCCGTTAGTTCCGTGCCTGGCCCTAGGTTGAAGGGTTGGCCTTGTTCAGTACTAATGTGAACATGAGCGGCACTAATGTGTGCGTAGCTTGTCTTGATGCCGCGTTTAGAACGAATATCGATATATTTGAGCTGAATATTTTGCAGGGGAGACTCAGGTAACCCATTAAATACGCCAGCAACATTGGCATTGACTGCGACTAAATTGATAATACTGACATCGTGAATAATCGGTGCAGTTTTGGGCTTTAAGACTGCTTTTATAGTGGATAATGCGGGCACGGCGATACTAGCGGGTTCGGCATCACTTTCAGTTAATAAAAGCGGTGTTTTTACATCAATCATCTTAATATTATTGATCGTAATCGGGCCAATTGGTGCACCATAACCTCGCGTGGAATGTACTCGAAACCCGTTAAGAGTGTTAGCAAAACGCACCCTATGAATATAAATTTTGCCAATGCCGTTGGCTGTGTTGCTGCTGATTGAGATACCTTGCCCTTGGTGAATCACTGAGTCCAAAATATTAATATCAGAACTTGCATGGGGTCTGGATGGCTCGTTTGCTCGTCCAGATTGAATCGCAATGTCATTATCCTTGGTTGAGATATCGAGATGTTTCATGGTGATATGCTGTGAAGCGATGATATGGATGCCATCGCTATTGGGGATGTTTTCTGGGTTGCTAATCCGAGTTCCATCCAACGAAATGTATTGGCTATTGCGCAATACAATGGTTTTCATGGGCGACTTCGTTGCTAAAATTGCGCCAATTTGACCGTGCTTTACAGCATTAAATTCGATTAACCATGGCTTGGGAATATTATTGGTCAGTGTTCCCGGCGAGTGAGTGAACAAATGCTCTTTAGTGGCTGGAAAATTTATAATCTGGTGCACTTTTAGAGCTTCGAGCCTCCAGAGCTTCTTCCCTGAGCCATTGAGGGTTCCATTGCCTGTTATCCCGACATGATTGACATGGTTGGCTAAAATAAATGCCTCACCCGTTTGCGCTTTCATCTCAATGAAGGCGTGTTTGAATTGTTTTTCACGGTTATCGGCTTGTAGGGTGCTGCCTTGCTCAAGATTGAGCGTTACACCTTCTTTGAGTGACAATGGACCACTGAGCCAGAGCCCTTTGTGTAAAGAAACAATGCCACCACCTTGTTGGCTACAGGCATCAATGGTTTGTTGTAATTGTTGGGTGATGACTGTTTTGCCATCTGCAATGGCATGATGGCTAGCCGGATCGCAAGCATTTGTGGTTGCTTTAGCCACGAATGAGAGCATCAATAAAGTTGATAAAACGCACGAAACAGGCGCTAAATTGCATAGCCTCACCAAGATTGTCCTTAACCATTGGATAAACTCACTTATTGCAAGTTAGCAATGACACGGTTATTGATAGCTAACACAGATCAAATAATAAGCTAAAGTGAGTTTATTATTTGGTTTTTGCGAGCGAATGATCATTTTACCGGGGAATTTGTGAACAGTCCCATAGGAATAAACATGCTTAGATGAGCCTTAATAAGTAAGCACGGATACATCAGGCTACAGAAAACAACATCGAGAATAAAAAATAGTGGGAGTGATTGTTTTTTGAGACTGCTTTAAATAGATACCAGTATTAAGCCATTGATTTATACAAACCATTCAAACATGTGGCAGATCACTAGTGCTTCAGGTAGGGCTGATATTTTTCAATTCATCTTCAACTGTTTAGCTCATTCAGCTTAAAGCAATGGTAATGGTTGCTTTGAGTCCGTGTGGCTCGTTAGGCTCCAGTATCAATTGCCCACCATAAGCGCTAGCAAGCGATTGTGTGATTGAAAGCCCCAGTCCAATGTTGGAACTTTGGGTGTCGCGGGCTTCGTTCAGGCGGGTAAAAGGTTTTAGAACGTCATCGAACTTTTCTTCGGGAATACCGATGCCATCATCGCTGACACAGATGATCAGTTGGTTATGGTTCTTTTTAGCATCCAGCGCAATGGTTGCGTTATTTCCTGCATACTGGATAGCGTTGTTGATGAGATTTTCAATCATGCGTCGCACATTGACAGGGGCAATTGATGCGCTAAAAGCAGCTGGCTTTGGATAACTGATTACAATGCCTTTTTCATCGTATTCATCCACGATAGTTTGTAGCAAACTGTCGATCTTGGTCATTTGGCGGGCTTCTTTTTGCGTATCATTTTTAGCAAAGCGCATGGTCTCGGTCAGCATTTTTTCCAAGGTAGCTAGGGTAGTCAGCATCTGCTGTTTGTCTTCGCTATCTTCGATAAATTCAAGTCGTAGCCGCAAACTTGTCAATGGGGTTCGTAGGTCGTGTGATATAGCGGCTAATAATTTGGTCCGCTCGGCAATGTAATCAGTCACCTGATGCTGCATATTGTTAAAGGCACTGATGGTTGGGGCTAAATCGAGCGGGGCATTGTTGCTAACTTCGTTCACTTGTTTGTGCTTGGCAAAGGACTGCGCCGCTTGCCCTAACTCACGAATAGGTTTTAAGGCGCGGTGAATAATAAAAAGGGACAGTAAGACAGTGATAAGCATCATCGTGATCAGAGCAATGAGCACGCTGGTGGACCAGTGGGTTATTTTATTTTCAATGCCGGATGAAAAATTGAGCCATTGTCCATTACTCAACTGCACTGAGCCATTGATGGTTGCGCTGTAGGCCGCGGCATTAGCAAAGCGACGATAATGGTTGCCAGAGCCTTTGTGCTCTGCTCGGTTGCTGCCTGCCCCCATCATGGATTGTCTTGGCATCATTGAACTTCTATTGGGCCGGATATTGTTGGCTCCCATCATCGACTGATGCATCGATTGCATTTGTTGGTAAGGGAGATTCATCATCGGTCGCTGGGGTTGGTTGACAAAGCTAAGCCGTACTTGTTGGATCCCACTTGAGTGAAGTTGACTAAGTAACCGCTGTGCGGTTGGAGAGGTTCCATCATGAGCGGAGATCCGAGGCGAACGGCTCAATGACAGGTGCAAATCTGAGCTACGACTGGCCGAAAGGATTGAATCATGCAGGTTGTCGGGAGTTTTCTCCAGCATTTCACTGACCGAAACAATTCTGGCCAGTGCGCCAGAAATCGATAACTGATGGAACCGCTGTGATTTATCGTACGAGAGTAAGTACAACGTTAAAAAAAAGCTGATCGCAAATCCAACTAAGATTACTAATGCAATTTGGTGGATTAGCTTCTGGCGTTGATACCATTTACCCATGAATAACCTCGCAACTGAACTGGTAACCACCGCCCCAGATAGTTTTGATCAATTTAGGGTGTTTGGGGTCGGTTTCTATTTTTTTGCGCAAGCGACTAATGAGTGTATCAATGGCTCGATCATAGACATCGGCACCTCGTCCCTGAACCAGTTTAAGCAGATCTTCTCGGCTGAGTACGACATTAGGATGTGACAAAAATGCTGCGAGCATGGTGAATTCACTGGATGTGAGGGGGACCAATGTGCCTTGTGGATCAAACAATTCGCGAGTGGTGGTATCGAGTTTCCAGTTGGAAAATTCATAATGGGTTGGATTGGCGCTGAGCTGCTCTTCTAGATTGGGAATGGCAAAATGGCGCCGCAGAACTGATTTGATTCGGGCCAGCAATTCACGTGGATTAAAAGGTTTGGGCACATAATCATCGGCTCCGACTTCCAGCCCAACGATGCGATCCACATCTTCGCCCAATGCGGTTAGCATGATAATTGGCAGATTGGTCGTAGCACGTAATTCCCTGCATAAGGTAATACCATCTTTACCGGGGAGCATTAAATCAAGAATCAGTAAATCAAAATGCGCTGTGGTTATTTTCTCATACATCTCGTTGCCATCTGCTGCGGTGGTGACGAGAAGACCATGCTGATTTAAAAATCGCTGTAGGAGATCCCGAATATCTTTATGATCATCAACCACAAGTATTTGATAAGCCTTTTGCATTTCAACCTCTTAGAAATCTCTCCCCTTGTTACTATATACAGCTTGCACTAAAAAGTGTGTCGAAATTTGTCAGTCGGGACGTTTGTCAATCTTCGTCAGAAAACAAAGCAGTTGCGACACACATTTCACCGTCAAAATTGCTGTAATAGCTATGTCGGTAAATGATTGTGATGAAGGGGACAAACCATGAAAACTTTTACCAAAGCTGCTTTTATTGTAACTGCTTTAGTTATGTCTGTCGGGGCTTATGCCAACTGGCAGACCAATAATTCGAGTACGCGAACAAATATGAACGTAAATCCGAGAAATCAAAATATGACGCCAATGACTCGGAATCAGTGTCACCCCCAGCAGCGGCTGAATCAGCGGCGTGATTGTGCGGGCCGACCAAATGCGAGGATGGGGAACGCTTATGGCCGCCATATGCGTCATGCTATGAAACATCGGTATATGGGGCAGCCTATGCGCGGTTATCAAACGAATAATGCGAATGGTTATGGTATGGGGCCAAGGATGATGGGGCAAGGGCAAGGGCAAGGGCAAGGACAAGGCATGGGCGGGTATCAGCAGAACAATACGAGCAATAATGCGCCGCAACCCGCAAATTAAGTTTTAAATCCACTCCATTAAAGTGGGGTTGGAACCTATATCGGCTCAACAGTTCATTCACAGGGCTGCAGAAATACATTGACGTTAGCTCATTTGCTCATAATGATAGAGCATTAAGGGATGTTTAAAGGGTGCTGATGTTACTGCGGGACAAACTGTTAGCTCTGTGTATCGTGCTGATCTGGGGCGTGAATTTTGTGGTGATTAAAGTTGGCCTTGAAGGTATGCCATCTCTATTATTGGCATTTTTACGCTTTTTCTTTGTGGCTTTTCCGGCGATCTTTTTCGTCAAGCGTCCGCCAGTGCCATTTAAGTGGTTATTTATCTATGGCATCACCATTAGTTTTGGGCAATTTGCGTTATTGTTCTGGGCATTAAAAATTGGGTTGCCCGCAGGATTAGCATCGCTCATTGCTCAGGTGCAAGCTTTTGTGACGATCATGTTAGGGGCGCTGCTCCTCAAAGAGAAAATTAAGCTCCATAATATCGTGGCCATTATATTAGCCGCAGTTGGGATTTTTATACTGGCGATAGCGCAAGGCTCCAGTGCCCAGAGTGTTTCGCTTTTAGCGTTAGCGTTAGGTGTCGCAGGGGCATCATGTTGGGCGATGGGAAATATTGCCAATAAAGTGATTATGCATAACCATCCAGCCCCAACAATGTCGCTGATTGTCTGGAGCGCACTCGTTCCAACCGGCGCTTTTGCTCTGACATCACTCTTATTTGATGGCAGTACGGTCATGATTGAAGCATTAGAACATATTGCTTGGCATAATATTTTCTCAATCGCTTATCTGTCATTTTTAGCCACTATTGTCGGTTATGGAGGGTGGAGCTTTTTATTGAGCCGCTATGCAACCTCACAAGTTGCGCCTTTGTCGTTACTTGTACCGGTATTTGGTTTGCTCAGCGCTTTCATATTATTAGGTGAAAAGATGAATTTTCATCAGCTCATCGGCGGAGTGATCATTGCTATAGCGTTGGTGATAAATATGTTTGCCCCACGGTTCATACCATCTCTTCGACATGCTCAAGTGATTTGTTCAAATCAAGAAAATTAGGCAAAAATAAAGGAGTGTCGGGACACTCCTTTGGCCTTGATGGGTTATATTGGCTTAAAACTGATAGCCGGCGCTGAACCAAACTCTAGGGTTGCGTTGTTCACTGTCAGAAAGGGCATCGCCACCATCCACTTTCCAAGCAACGGCAGTGGTTAAATTAACGCCATGATAATTGGCTCTGAGACCTAAACCAGCACCGGTTAAACGACGGCTATCGTCGGTGTCGATACCGCCATTTGGCGCATAGCCACTATCAACAAATAGGTAGGGGCTGAGTCCATAAGGTAAATTTTGATAGCGCAGTTCAACTTGTCCCAGTACACCTCTGGCATCCGAACCTTCACCGACTGGGTAAGCTCTGACCCCATCTGGGCCCCCGAGGTAGAAACTTTCTGAGCCATCGATTGTTTGGTGATCGACCCATTGACCTCGCACATGTGCGTAAAGATTAAATCCAGCGCCCACATTTTGTAGTCGTGATAGATCGAGATTCCATTTGGTAAAGCCACTATTTTTTGAGTGGACACCAGTCTCATCAACTTTGATTTTACCTGGGGTCAATGTCAACTGTCCCCATGTCACTCCGCCACCTAATAGCGTGTCTCGGTGGTTAAAATTAATTGCCAGCGGAATACTTTGGCTATGCGCTGTTCGGTCATAGGCGGATAAAATATCATCATCTAGGTGTTTGTATTGATAAGAGGCACTTAATGACAGATTTGCGTTTTCAGAGCGAAGAACGGGATAACTTGTACCTGCGGAGTAGATATCCGCCGTCCCGGTATAGCCATTAAAACCATGTCCTAACTGGTAGTCGGTGTGTGAATAGCCAATGTTTGCCCGCAGTCCATTATAGCTCACTGGGAGTGAGTAGTTGATGCCTCCTAACCAAGTGTCTTCGTTCGAATAAGAACCGGATAAACTTAGCTGGTCACCAACCTTAAATAGATGATTAGCACTTAAAGTTGCATTTAGCCGATATTCGCCTGAATACCGACTGCCATAGTTGTTGACGCCAAACTGTGCATGTACACGTTGCTGTGGCGTAACGGTCACATCGAGATCCCCACGGCCTGTTTGGGTGCCGGGTTTTAAAACAGGCAGCTCATTGACACCGGGTAGATCTTTGATGAGTAATAATTGGCGTTCAAGTAATGAAGACTTAATCACTTCGCCATTTTTTAACGGCTTCAGATAGGGTTTAATGGCGTCATTGAGTGAGGTATCCACCCCTGAGACCGTCACTTGACCATACCGCCCCTCTACGACCTGAATGGTTAGCTCACCGGAGCTTAAGTTTTGTGCCGGCAAGAATGCAGTAGCAAAACTATAGTCATGTTCACGATAATAACGGCTGACCTGATTGGCTAGCTCTTTTAAACCTGCTAAATCAAATGATTTTCCTTGAACAGAACCAATAACCTGCTGGAGTTGCTCATCAGAGTAGATAGTATTGCCAGTGAAATTCACTTTTTTCAGTGCCACCTTCGTTCCTCCTTGCTTCGCTTTGCCAAGCGATTGCCCCTTTAAGTTTAAAGGGAGCGTTGAGGACGGAGGAGGGTTATTTCCACGATTTTGTTGCTGCTGATAAATTAATCCAGCATTCGGTGGTGATGTCGGCGCAGCAACCGCTGCACCCGAGCTCACCAGCACAAACAAATAAGGAAATGATTTTTTAAGACAGTCCATGTATGTTTTCCTTAATTCTCCATAGATTGATTGTTTAACTGTTGGGTTGGTAATAACAAACCACTCCCTACAACATAAAGTGGAGAGCGACTTGAGTTCACTTGAGGGATATCTTTCACACTAGAAACATACTTAACATTCATATGTGACTCATTTTTATTTAAGGGCGTATTTATTGATGAATTAACCGTTTGCCCTGAGAGAGCATGACTACGGGGTTGCTCTAAAACGGTCCGAGTAATGACAACTGTGCGAGGTACGGGATTAATCACCAATGAGCCTGGCTGATAGGTCAGCGTATAGTTAGGATTATTGCTATTGGTCAATGTGCCTTGGGTAATCGCATAAGTTCCAGCATTTTCGCCACTATCTCGGGTTAATTGACCTGTCAGTGATTCGCCTGCAACAAGTCCACAATCGCTGTTAAAATTTCCACAACTCGTCTGATAGGTAAACTCTGGGTCAGGGCTTCCAACCATTTTACTTTGGTTATCTGCACTCACCGTGACTGGGCGAGGGGTAATATCTGCGATTGTCGTGGCAGTTCCCGAATTGAACGAATAGTTTCTAGCATCGGTGCCTCCTAAAGTAATGCCACTGATAGAAACCGTTTTATTCGTTGCTACATTTTTATCACTAAACTGGCCGCGGGCTGATGCGATAGTTAAATTGTCGCCTGCGATCATGCCATTAAAGTGTGCCGAAGATGTATTTAAGCTGGCCACAGTGGTGCCATCGTACACTTTATTTCGGGCGCTGATAGAGACTGAACTCAGTGTCTTGGCGGTGACCTGTACGGTTAAGTTTTTAAGGCTTGAATCAGTGATGATGTCATAACCTTGCTGAGTTGAATAATAATGATTGACCAAGGAGCGAGCCCCGACATTTTTCTCATCTAAGGTGAGATTCCCACTGACCAATGTTGAATCAAAGGTGGAGTGATCGGCCGTATTCCAGTGGATCGCAACGGCTGCGGTGAGTTCGGTTGAACCATTATACACCTGTGTCGCAGACGAATTACTGGTACTTAAAGTGGCGGCTGTTAAGAATGTTCTCAGTAAAGGCGTTGTATGGTCATCATAAATGCGCCAGATAGCACTGCTTCCCCCAGAGCTGGAAATATCCCAGTTAGCATAGGTCGACGCGTTGTGTAAATCGCTATAGCTGTAGCCCTGACCGATAAGTGAATCGTAACCGCTAATCGCATTACCTTGAGCATTCGTCGTTGCATAATAGCTATCACTTGTTGTACCACCATTACCGCTAAAACCGACGAGTCCCCCAACCGTTGCTGCGCCGCTAACGGCTCCAAGCGCATAACTTTGCGAGATTGAGCCACCGTCATTGCCGCCAACTAATCCCCCTACATGATCACTTGCGCTATTGACTGTTGATGTGGCGTATGTCGACGTGATCGTACCCTTATTCCAGCCGACCAATCCTCCAGTATAACGTCCGTTATTACCTGATGTCTCTCCTGTAACAGAGCTTGCAGCATAGGACGTATTGATAGCACCGTGGTTAGAGCCCACAAGGCCGCCAATACTTGTTCCTTTACCCGTCACAGTAGCCACTGAATAACTAGATGATACCGTAGCTTGATTGCTATTATAGCCGACTAACCCACCCAAATTAGCACCACTCGCGCTTACTTGGCCATTTACGGATGTATTGCTAATTGTTCCTTGGTTATAGCCAACGAGCCCACCTACATAACTTGCACCAGAAATATTAATATCTGTCAAAGCTAGGTTTGTGAGCTCACTATCTGCTGAGGTATAGCCAAACAAGCCTGAACCATCATTGCTAGTCTTTATCGTTAGATTAGATATTGTATGGTCTTGTCCGTTAAAGTAACCATCGAAGTTATGGGTAGAGTCGCCAATAGGATCCCATCCTGCACCGCTATTGGCGCTATTACTGGCATAGAAATTATATGCAGCTGATGAACTGTTTAAGTCATTCTCCAACGTAAAGTGATACCCTTTTGAGAGAATCTCACTATTATTGATATTTTGCAGTTGCGACCAGCGCGTGATTTGATAAGGGTTTGCCTCGGTACCAAAACCTGCGTTAAACGCAGTGACATTTTGAATTAAACTACTTGGCGTTAATCCAGATAGATAAGGGAACATGCCTAGCTCATAACCTGCTACTGCATTGCCTCGAGAACCATTGATGCTCCAGATAGAGGTATCCCAGCCAGAATAGGTACTTTGTTGAGCGAGTTCTAATCGTGTTTTACCGACCCCTTGGCTACTATCTGAGTTAATCGTTTCACCGTCGGCATTGGTGGTTGCATAGTAGCTGTTTGTGACGGTGCCGTTTGGTGCGATCCCTGCAGCGCGGCCTGAGTCCTGAGTGGAAATCGTCGCACCAGCGGCATAAGCATGATTGATCGTGCCTTGGTTGTAGCCAGCTATGCCGCCTGCATTGTTAAAGTTGACTGTGGTGGTAGTATCCGTGTAAACATTATCCAAAGAACCTTCGTTAAAGCCAACTAAGCCACCAATATTGCTACCATAATCAAGCCAAGTTTGAACCGTTCCGATGGCAAAAGCTTTGTCTACATTACCATAGTTATGACCAATTAATCCGCCGACACTATAACGTCCGGATACCGTTCCTATCGCATATACATTATGAACTGTCCCTCGATTGATTCCAATGAGTAAGCCTGCATCCTGATAGCCTTGTACTGAGCTGTCCGTTACACCGATATCTCGAACAATTGAATCATTTTTAACTTCACCGAATAAGCCTACATTGCCGTATAAATCGCTACTTATTGAAATATGGCTAACGGTATGGCCAAGGCCTGTTACGATGCCATCTAAGGAGGGAATAATGGCTTCTGTTTGTGTTGGGAGGTTACTTAAATCTAAATCCTCGGCGAGTGCATAATTTCCTTTTCCTGAGGCAAAGTATTGGCGTGCTTCTGCCAGCGAATGGATCAACGAATAGGAGTGACCATTAATACTGAGTGAAGCATTGCTTCCCGAGAGCGTAACCGGAGCGTTAATATTATAATCGGTGCCGTTAGTCACTGTGCTGTTTTGAGTATAGCCCCCGTAATTAAGTGCTAAACCGGAACTATCTCCGCTGGCATTTATCGAGGCATTAATATTGATATTGTTATGGGCGTTCAGTGTTAAGGTGTTGTTACTGCTCCAGCTCACAGCAGCATTGACGTTGATATCTCCCAATTCACTGCCAGTATCCGTTGCTGACGTCGCTAAGGTGACATTGTTAGTACCGAGATTGTTGGAGAGTGTGGTTGCTCCAATGCCGCTACTGGTCTGTGTCGCACTCCCTGAATCAATATTAAAATCGGTCGGGTCGATCAGCCATTGACCAGTTTTTCCTGTTTTGGCAAGTGTGGTGACGTTGGTATTGGCAGCGATTTTCACATGCGCAGCTGAGGTCTCTACAAACCCCCCGTTCCCTTGTTTAGGGGCACTTGCATCTAGTGTTCCTGCAACATTGATGTGACCATTTTTCATATCTCCCAGTAATACAATCTCACCTGTTGCATTACTGCTTAGAGTTTGCGCTTGAGAAATCCCGGTGTGATTGATCACACTTGAAGAGAGCGCATCAGCGGCTTTAGCCGTTAAATAGATTAAGCCACCATTGGCTTTGATGGCACCGCCTTGTTCAATATAGGTATCGAGTAACGACTTATTGACTTGGATCTTAACGGGACCTCCCATATCTAATGTGACCGTCGATCCGGCTCCCATTAAAGTGGCTCCTTTGGGAGTTGTGATATGGCCGGTGTTGATGATCTTCGCTGCGATCATCGCAACATAGCCACCCTCTGCCGTTGTGATATTGCCTTGGTTAATGACGGCATTATTGCTATCACCGGAGAAGGTATAATGGCCTGACATGAAGTCTTTGTTCGAGATCCCCAATGTTGACGTCACAAGTGCCCCGACATTAACTTGGGCATTCTTGGAAAATGACACGCCATTGGGGTTAATCAGAAATACTCGACCATTTGCACTCAGTTGACCGCGAATGGATGAGACTTCGGAGCCGGTGACGCGGTTTAAAACAGCTGAGGAAGAACCAGGTTGTACAAACTGGACTTTATTTTGTTTACCAATTGAAAAACTATTCCAGTTAACAACCATATTTTGACTGGATTGATGAATCGTCATCGACGAGTCGGCCTGAGCGATGGAACCTTGGCCCGCAACGACTTGTCCGCCAGTGGGTAATTCCGCTAAAACATGAGTTGATACGAGAATTAACATGCCGGCCGCTAATTTTAAAACGGATTTCGTTGCGCTTTTTACTTGGCGAGACCCTAGCTCACTGGTAACTTGCCAAACCTGTCGAGCCGCATTCCAAATACTGCGATAGATATGATTCACTGCGTTTACTCCCAATAGTCCCTTCTGGGGGTGATGAATAAGAATGGTGATAAAAAAATTACTAATAGTTTATGCGAAAAACCTCATTTATTCATTGAACATATCATTTACTGCGGCAATGTTCGCATTATTATTTTTTAGAAATAGTCCCTAGTTAGGGAACCAATTTTAGTAAAAGAAATTTAGCTATTTATTGTTATGATATAACATTTCAAAATAAATTGATGTGTTCTAATTTTCGTGTGTTTAGGCGCGCATTACAAAATCATTCAGTATGTTGTAAAGATGGAAATTGAAATGTTAAATATAAATCACCCTATTTTGCCCGATGTGGCGGCGACGCAACGCGCGAGACAACCTTATCCGATCAAATGGGTTGGGATGGAAAAAATCGTTCTACCTATAGTGGTCTCCGGCCCGTCTCATGAGCCGTTGAGTGTCAGTTCTCAAGCCAATGTGTTTGTCAGTCTTGATGACCCGCTGGCAAAAGGTATTCATATGTCGCGCTTGTATCTTAAGTTGTGTGAACATCTAGCCAACCGGCCACTCACTCTTGATTGTCTTAAAACACTGCTTATAGAGCTGATTGAATCGCAAAAGGGAATGAGTCATTCTGCTCGAGTCGATTTATCCTTTGATTTAATCATAGCTAAAAAGGCACTGCTTAGTGAGCAGGTTGGCTATGCAACTTATCCGCTTAAATTGTCGATTGTCCAGATCGCAGATGAGATCAAGCTCAGTGCTGAATTACAAATTATCTATTCTAGTACCTGCCCGTGTTCAGCCTCGTTGTCACGTCAGTTATACAAAGAAACAGTTGAAGAGCGCTTTCTCTCAGATAAAATTGACAAGCAAGCTTTACTGGATTGGTTGGTGAGTGAGCAGGGGACGGTTGCGACACCGCATAGTCAGCGTTCTTTTGCCTATTTGCAGTTAGAGTTTGTTAAAGGCTATTTTCCTGATTTTTCAGTGTTGCTTGAGCATATTGAACAGGTAATAGCCACGCCAGTGCAAACGGCCGTTAAGCGAGCAGATGAGCAAGCATTTGCTAAACTCAATGCCGAACATTTAATGTTTTGTGAAGATGCCGCACGTAAGCTCAAAGCGGCGCTTGAGTCATTTAACTTTATCATCGATTACTGGTTTAAGATTGAACATCAGGAAAGTTTACACGCGCACAATGCGGTAGCGATTGATTATAAAAACCATTTATAAAAGGATAGCAGCCATGCTAAGAAAGAATCCGACAGGCCATTACCCGCAAGTTGCGCAATCAGCTTTTATTGATCCCACTGCGATTATCTGTGGTCATGTGATCATTGAAGATAACGTTTTTGTTGGTCCATATGCGGTTATTCGTGCTGATGAGGTAGCTGAAAACGGAGAAATTGAACCGATTGTGATCAAGTGTGATTCTAATATTCAAGATGGGGTTGTGATCCACTCAAAAGAAGGGGCGGCGATTCACGTTGGTGCTCGCAGCTCAATAGCACACCGCAGTATTGTTCATGGTCCCTGTTATGTTGGTGATGATGTCTTTATTGGCTTCAATAGCGTGGTTTTTAATACTCACATAGGCAACGGCTGTGTCATCCGTCATAATAGTGTGGTTGATAGCATCGATTTAAGCCCTAATTTTCATATTCCACCGATGACGAATGTCAGTGCTGGGTTTGATTTATCGAGTATTGCTAAAGTTCCGCCGCAGTATTCCGAGTTTTCAGAGTCTGTGGTTAGCGCGAATAATGCATTAGTGGAAGGTTATAAAAAAATCTTTAACGAGTTATAAGTAAGATTGTGGTGTCATTGGTCTAGGTACGTTGAAAGCGCAATGAAAACGTTATAACATAACAAAACTCAAAATGAGGACATAGAAGTACTCGGTTTCAATATGCCGCGGGTACTTTGTTTTTATTGCTATCTAAAGGAGTTTGATTTCAATGGTATCTAAACTTGCCAAGTTGCTTTTAGCAACTGCTCTGGCGTTCCCTGCGCTGGCTTATGCGCAGCCACTTAAAGTGGCGGTGAGTGTTGTTCCAGAAAAATATTTTGTTGAACAGGTCGGCGGTTCGCATGTGGATGTTTCCGTTATCGTGCCACCGGGAGCTGAGCCGGACTCTTATGCCCCAAAAGCTGCGCAGATGAAAGATTTGGCTAAAACTCAAATCTATTTTCCAATGGGGGTTCCATTTGAAAAGGCTTGGCAGTCTCGGATCGCCAGTGTGAATCCTAACATGGATGTCGTCCCTGTTTATGGCCGTATCTGTCGTCGCCAATGGCCAGAAGGGGTGGGTGATGATGATGGCGGTTCGGTAAAAACTAAAGGATATCCTTGTCGACCTAGCCGTGGTGACCCACATATCTGGATGTCTCCGGTATTAGTCCGTATCATGGCAGGTACTATTCGTGACACATTGATTGCAAAAGACCCAGCACATGCGGCTGATTATCGTCAGAACTACCGTAAGTTTGCTTTGCACATTGATAAAATTGATAGCGAAATTTTAAAAGCACTGAATAATCCACATGCGAACGAGTTCTTGGTGTATCATCCTGCGTTCGGATATTTTGCACGGGCTTATGGTCTGCATCAGTTACCTATTCAGGTTAACGGTACCGATCCAACACCTGCTCAGTTAGCAAGAGTGATTAATATTGCGAAACAAAAACAGATTAAAGTTGTCTTTGTTGAACCTCAGTTCTCAAAACGAGCTGCTAAAACAATTGCATCTGAAATCGGTGGCCAAGTCGTTGCGGTTGATCCGCTGGCTGCGGATTGGGGTAAAAACTTAGTATCTGTTGCGCATGCGTTTTCTAAAGCGCTGAAATAAGAACGAAATAAAGGAAGAGCGAGCAAATGCCGGTTGCGGTTGAATTTAATGCAGTTAGTTTTGCCTATGAACAATCAATGGTCCTCAAGGAGGCGAGTTTAGAGCTCGTCGAACAAGGTTTCCTATTGGTCTTAGGTCCCAATGGTGGTGGCAAAACAACGTTTGCTAAACTCTTATTAGGGTTAATTCAGCCGACTTCCGGACGGGTGAAATTGTTTGAGCAAGCGCCGCATTGTGCTTTGTCTGATATCGGCTATGTTCCGCAAATAACAGTCACTCAATCGCGTCTTCCGATTCGTGTTTTTGATGTCGTTAACTTTGGTTTGTATAAATGTAAGGGGTTATCACACTCTCAGCGTCGATTAAGAGTGATGAATGCATTACAAACTGTTGGGTTATCTCAATTGGCGAAGCGAAAATTTAGTGGTCTTTCGGGGGGAGAGCGCCAGCGAGTTTTGATTGCTCGGGCGCTGGTTTCATCCCCACGACTGATTTTATTAGATGAGCCAACCGCGAATGTGGATGCTCAATCTAAGGAGCAGATTTATCAGCTATTATCTCATTTAAATGCGCACGCAACGATTGTACTGATTACTCACGATCCCAATACTTCTGCGTTGCCCGTTAGTGATATTGCGTTTATTAATCGCCAGGTTATTCACCATAAAGGCCCTGAACTGACTGAGCAGATGTTGGCACTTTCCTTTGGCACAACTGTTGAGCAGTTACCCCGTTGTGCGAATGATTATTAACAGTTCAAACGCTTAAGAGTATTGCACCGCTATGCATGAATTTTTCTCCTTCACTTTTATTCAACATGCCCTAATGGCGGCAGTATTGGCCAGTATCGCTTGCGGAGTCGTTGGAACCTTAATTGTTATTAACCAACTGGTCTTCTTAGCCGGTGGAGTTGCCCATGCGGCTTATGGCGGTGTTGGCGCCGCTATTACCTTGCGCTTACCGATGTTACCTACACTGTTGTGCTTTACCAGTTCCACTGCTTTATTGATGGGGGCTTTGACAGTAAAACGGCGTGAACGAACTGAGGTGCTGATCGGGGCCATGTGGGCGGTTGGGATGGCGATTGGTATTTTACTACTCGATTTTTCGAATGGTTATAATGTCGATCTGATGAGCTATCTTTTCGGCAGTATGTTGGCGGTTTCATCATTTGATCTGTGGGTAATGGGTTCGGCTGTGGCACTGATTGTCGTGCTGGCTACGATTTTTTACGAAGAGCTACTGATGATCTCCTTTGATATGGAATATGCTCGGACTAAACGCGTGCCTGTTTGGCTGATTTATACCTTGCTATTGTTAATGACCGCCTGTGCCACTGTGGTGTTGATCCGTGTGGTGGGGATTATTTTAACGATCGCATTACTGACCATTCCATCATTTATTGGCATGCGTTATGCTGACCGCTTGTGGAAGATGATGATCGTCGCTGCATTCAGCTCCTTTGTTTTCTGTGTCGGAGGACTGGTCGGCGCTTATTTTATCGATGTGACCGCTAGTGCCGCGATTATTGTGTTAGCGACGCTGACATTAGGGATTATTTTGTTGTTCGAAAAATTATCTGAGTATTGGCAGCGACATAAATTATCAAACGAGCTCAAGCGAGATTGATTCCACTGCATTTGCATCTCTGATATGTGGTTTTTTAGATGCACCTTTTGTTCAGTGGTGCTGGATAACTCAGGCTGGTACTTGTTCATTGCAAATAGTGGCGTACCAGCCTGATATTAGTTGTAATAAGCGACTTTTAACTTAAGTTGGCAAAGCCTACCGTATTAAAAATAGCCTGTTAGGCTGACGGCTCATCACTTGCATCGTTCAATATATTCATGTCTTCTGTACTAAGATTCAAGGTCGCGGCCTGAGCGAGCTGTTCGAGCTGAGCCAGCGATGTTGCACTGGCGATCGGGGCTGTCACGCTTGGGCGATGCATGATCCAAGCGAGTGCAACGGTGGCCATAGGCACGTGGTGAGCATTTGCAACATTTGCCAGTGCTGCGAGAATTTTTTCACCGCGAGGGGTCATGTATTTACCTAAAAAATCTTTACGTGGTGCATTTTCTAAGTCTGCTTTGGTGTGATATTTACCGGATAAAAAGCCGCTGGCCAGTGAAAAATAAGTCACAACTGCCAGTTCGTTGTGCTGACACACGGGCTCTAGTGTCGATTCATAATCACTGCGATCAAATAAGTTATATTCGGGCTGGTGGGCAATGTATGACGGCAGGTTTTCAGCTTTGGCAACGTCAAGTGCTTCGCTGAGCCGCTCGGCACTGTAGTTTGAAGAGGCGATCGCTCGAACTTTGCCATCTTTAATCAGTGTTTCAAATGCACTGAGTGTTTCTTCTATGGGCGTATTTGGATCATCTTTATGGGCATAGTACAGGTCAATATAATCTGTTTGGAGCCGTTTGAGTGATTGTTCAGCAGACTTAACGATGTTGTCTTTTTTAAGGCCTTGAGAACCGTCGCCCATTGTCATCCCGACTTTGGTCGCGAGCACGATTTTGTCGCGTTGCCCTGATTTAGCAAACCATTTACCTATAATCGATTCTGATTCACCTCCCACGTGACCTTCAGCCCACGCTGAATAAACGTTTGCGGTATCAACCATATTGATCCCATGATCGACTAGAGCATCCAGCAATTTAAACGATTGTTGTTCGTCGGCTGTCCAACCGAAGACGTTCCCCCCAAAAACGATGGGTGCTATTTCGATAGTGCTTTGACCTAGCTTACGATATTGCATGTAGATGTCTCCTTGATTGCAAGTGAGTGTTCAGTGCATTTTGTTTGATATTATATTGATTATGTTATTTTCAGTGAATCAACTGTTTTAGCGTTCTCTATATGAATAAAGAGTAAAAAATACGGGGTGTTACTGGTTATGATAAGGTGGTGATAGATACTTTGCACGCACTGAAGATAACTGATACAGATAGTACGGTGGTCGCGGCTTAAGATAGCTGATAAGAGACGATGGCTTTGTGGGTGTTTAGAGATAAAATGACAGTGCTATGGATCATGCAAGCGTGTGACTAGGGCATCATATGAATGTCATGAACAGGCAATGATTCGCAGATCGATTTTGTAGTGCATTAAGGTCATGGTTCCGAATCAAAGTATTTCCGGACCTTGTTTGTTATTTTGCTTTTTCTTTGCTTGTCTTGTTGGTTGACTGCACATTTAGCAAATAGGCATAAAGCCGGAAATGCTCCGACTTTATGCCAACCGATTATAAATTTTCACCTTTGACTAAAGGTTCCTCACGAAGCTCCGTTTTTTGTTTACCTTGAATGGCTTTAACTTCTTTAACTTGTGCTGCTACCGCTTTTTTCCCGTCTAGGATCTGATAGGTCAGATGAAAGTCTTTTTTCTGATGGGCCCCTATCGTTGGCACTAAGTCTAGCGCGCGCTGGTAGCTGCGGTTATACGAGAAACTGGTTCCTGGTTCGATCCCAGTGACATAACCTTGCCCGATGGTATCGGTATTTTTCCACAATCCCAACACAGGGAGTTCATGCACATTATAGTGAATCGCCATGCCTTTGGTTGCATTGCGATTGTGCAGAACGGCTAGCGTGTTCCCCTCTTTATTGGCATATGGATAGATGTTGTAAACCATTTCATCAAAATCACGAGTTGGTCCCAGATAAGTCTGCCAAGTTTTCAAGCCTTGTTTCGCGTAATCATTAAATGGTGAAATCTGTTTAACTGGCGCTTCAATTTTAGCACCAGCTTCCAGGAGTGGCTGAGCAAAGTTGCTGTGATAGATCACCTGGTATTCGTGAGGATAATCCCCTTTGTTGGTCAGCTGATCATGAATTTTGAACTCTTTTTGTCCGGGGATGACACTTAGTTCTGTCCAGGTTTGAAAGTTTACCTTTTTAAACAGTTGTTCTAAGAGTTCCCCCTTGATATGAATGGCATAAGGTGCTTTTTCGTCGACTTTGACAATCACCTGAGTGGCTGGCGTATAGTCAGCACGGCCATGTAAAGTCAACATGACCCCTTTATCCATCCCTGGATGACCGGTCCACTCATAGCCACAGCGTACCATCATCTCATTGAAACCTTCTAACCAACCTAGTCCGTTACGGTCTTCTAAATTAATAAATTTCGGATTGACATGTTGCTCAACTGGCGATTTCCAACCCAATGTTATATCACCGCTTTTGACTTGATAGATATCCATTCCTCGAGTGGGGATGAGGGTGATATTCATGACTCCGTTGTTCACCGTCAGGACTTTCACACCATCTTGTTTCCCGCCATGTAGAACAGTTTGCTCAATTTTAAATGGTTTGGCTGTACCGACGTCTTTGTTCGTTAGAACCCAATGTCCTTGGTTCGTAATATCATATTGCGCTGCAATCGCTGATGTACTCGCCAATGCTAGAATCACGCTGGATGTAAGTACCGACAATTTATTCATAAAGAGCTCCTAGTTATCTTTTAGAGTCATGCTGAATCGATTCAGCAATTTACTACAGTTCATCCTTTCGATTTCGTTATTTACCCTATTGATTTCAGAAAAATTAAAACTTGAAGCTGGTCACTAAATAAACCTGAAATAAAAAATGGCGCGTCAATATCTGATTAATATCACATTTAATAAAATTAATAATAGCGTTGATGTTGTTTTTATCATATATGGTTGAAATTATTTATCTGGATGGTTTAGTGCAATAAAAATAATAGTTATTTTTTAAGGTGTTATTTCTATGGGGTTATCATTTTAATATATTAAGGAGTGGTGTTTTACCGGGCTTTAGTATATTGATGCCCGCAAATAAGTCATTGTTAATAAATATCATTAAATGTAATTAAAACATTTATATTTGTTTTTAGATACTAATTGGAATATCTAAAATACATATTCCAAGTACAGCGTTAGCTTGGTAAGAATGCTGGTTTTGCAAAATATTGCTAATTCTGATCGCTATTAGTGATTTTAGGATTGTTTTTGTGATCGATACTTTCTATAACTGTACCGATGGCATGAAAAAATTCTTGAACCGTGATTTGCTTAAACAAACGTCTTCGAATTTGTTGGCGTTACGCAAGCCTCTTAAACGCAATGGTTATTCCTCCGTCCTTCATCGAACTACGCCCCAAGCCGATAAAATGTGATGCAATTCTAATATGGGCCAAGTTGTTAGTAATAGATCACATAATTTTTGTAAAAAATCCGGCGTTAGACGATTTTTTGCGTGAGCCTCGCGCGGTTAAAGCTGGATAGTCCTCCACCTGAATCCCCCTCTAATTTCTACTCTCTTGGATGATTTCCACCTTGAAATTTGCGCTCATACTCAGCGCGAATGAGGAACCAACTTGCTTGGAATGCAAGTGTTGAGGGCAGGGCTGAACAGCAATAACACCAGCTTTGCCATAACTGAAGGAGAGTGTTTATGAGGCTTCGATTTTTACCTTTAGCTATTGCGGCAACAGTTAGCTTAGCGTCGGCACAAAGTTTTGCTGTTGATTTTCATGGCTATGCCCGTTCAGGAATAGGATGGACTGGTAGTGGAGGAGAACAAGAATGTTTTCAGGCAACAGGAGCAGGTAGTAAATACCGTCTTGGCAATGAGTGCGAAACATACGCAGAAATTGTGTTAGGTGAAGAAGCATGGCGTGATAAAGATAAGAGTTTTTATTTGAACAGTTTGGTGGCTTATTCCGTTAAGCAAGATAACGATTGGGAATCAACTTCTCCTGCATTTCGGGAAATGAATGTGCAAGGGCGGAACCTAATCGATTCATTGCCTGGGGCAACTATTTGGGCTGGTAAGCGATATTATAAACGTCATGATGTCCACATGATCGACTTTTATTACTGGGATATTTCAGGTCCGGGTGCGGGGATTGAAGATATCGATCTGGGGTTTGGTAAATTATCTTTGGCTGTAACACGTAATACCGAAGCCGGGGGCGCGACTAGTTTCATAAATGGGACTGATAACGTGTATAACGATACGTTTGATGTGCGTTTAGCTAATTTGGCTGTGAATAAGGATGGCAAATTAGAGCTTGGGTTTGATTATGGCAAAGCGCGAACCAAAAGTGGTTATCGGTTGGCTAATGGTGCCTCTAAAAATGGCTTTATGCTGACGGCTGAACACACTCAAAGCATCATGAGTGGATTTAATAAATTTGTTGTTCAGTATGCAACTAACTCAATGACGGCTGGTAATGGCCGGAGTAGTGGTGGCTCAGTGAATAATGATGGTCACTTAGTTCGAGTACTCGATCACGGTGCCGTTACTCTGGCTCCTAAATGGGACATGATGTATGTCGCGATGTACCAGAGAAAAAACTTGGACGGTCGTCAAGGAAGCACTTGGTATACCGCTGGAGTTCGGCCAATGTACAAATGGAGTAACGTCATGAGTACATTACTTGAAGTGGGCTATGATCGAGTTAAAGCGCAGGCTGTCAGTGCTACCAATAACCAGATCAAAGTCACTCTAGCACAGCAGTGGCAGGCGGGGAATAGTATTTGGTCACGTCCGGCATTGCGGCTTTTTGTCACTTATGCTGATTGGAATGAAAATTGGGGAATCAGTGGGAACAATGAAGTTGCCGATACGATGACGACGACATACAGCCGGGGTGATGACAAAGAGGTCACTTTTGGCGCTCAGATGGAAGCCTGGTGGTAATGATGACTCGAAGGGCTGTTGATACAGCCCTTTTGAAAGGAGTAACGCATGAAAAAAATCATTTATTGGCCGCTTGGACTGCTCGTTTTCTTTAGTTGCTTGACGAGTGTTTTGGCAGCCCAACCTATTGTGGGCGTCGAGGCTTCAAAAGCTGGTGCTATTGCGCAAAGCTCGTTTGCTAACATTCCTTGGCAACCCGTCCAATTGCCATATCAGAAGCAAGTGGAGCCGTCATTAGCGGGTTCAATATTGGGACGTTCAGTGAGCGGTAAATTTGCGGCACTGGCAATTCCTGCTGACCGTGGAGATTTAACGATTAATTTTGAAAGTGATATTCATGATGGTCAGGTATATGTGCCGAATGTATTGGTCTTAGATGGCCAAAAGATTGCAGAACGGTTTTATCCCGCTCATCTATGGCAGTACCAGCCTGCCGAATTTTTAAATCCAGACCGGGTGGTCGGTCAGATTAAATTGGTTCCTCGTCCTGGCCAGCGCTTTCTCTATATTCTTTTTTACACGGATCAGCGTGATTTGAGCCAGACTACCCAAATGATCGCACCGGCGAAAGCCTTTGCCAGAGGGACTAATCATGCGGTTCCTGACATTCCGGATCCGATTGCCCATCATGTGGCGAATGGTACGCTAAAATTGTCGATTTCCAGTCAGTTAAATGAGCAGATTGGGGCGGTCCATGTAGGGCAAATTAGAACGCCATTAGTGAGCAAAGCATTACCCGAAACGGCGAATTATTTTAAACAAGCTATTAAAAAGGCTGTTAAGCAACGTGATATAGCTAAAGCGATGCAGTTAGAACGGGAAGCTCAGAGCGTTGGGATCACCCAAGCGAAGACATTTTTTATCCAAGCCATTAAAGAACAGATGCCTCCCTCTAAATGAATTAAAGTTCATTCTAAAAAAGTAGGGAGGTGACTCTCCCTATTCCTCTAGAGCCCTGCTTCTTGATGCAAGCGTTGGCATGCCAAACCTTCTTGATTAAATAGATGACACCGATGTAGCGGGAGTCCTACGGCAAATTGCTGTCCTTGGTGAACATCGACAACGTCATTTTCTCGATAAACCAGATAAGCATTGATTTGCGGAATTTCTATATGAATAAGGGTTTCAGGACCTAATTGTTCAACGACTTGAATTTCACCTTTGAGGGTGATGTCAGCAAATTCAGCATTTTGTAAGTGCTCTGGGCGTATTCCAAGTGACATTGCATCGCCAATGGTGACGCCTTCACTTTGCACTGGCAACCAGATTTGCTGTTGGTTGGGAAGCATCACTTGAACTTGGTCAATGGCCGTATTCGTCACTGTGACCGGTATAAAGTTCATTTTTGGGGAGCCAATAAATCCAGCGACAAACCGGTTGACTGGATAATGATAGAGTTCCAGCGGTTTCCCCACCTGTGCAATGTTCCCTTTATCTAGAACCACAATACGGTCGGCGAGTGTCATGGCTTCCACTTGGTCATGCGTGACATAGATCATCGTGCGTTTTAAGCGACTATGCAATTTGGCGATCTCAATGCGCATTTGGACTCGAAGTGCTGCATCCAAGTTGGAGAGCGGTTCATCTAATAAAAAGACGTCTGGTTCGGCGACAAGGGTTCGACCGATCGCTACCCGTTGGCGCTGTCCCCCTGAGAGTGCTTTGGGACGACGGTTAAGCAGGTGAGCAAGCTGGAGTGTTTCGGCAACACGGTTAACTCGCAATGTAATTTGTTCTTTCTGGGTGCCCGCAAGTTTGAGTCCAAACGACATATTATCAGCGACATTTAGATGAGGGTAGAGCGCATAAGATTGAAAAACCATACCGACCCCTCGCTTGGCGGGTGGGACATCATTCATCAGCGTATCACCAATATACAGTTCACCAGAGGTTATGGTTTCCAACCCCGCAATCATGCGTAGTAGTGTCGATTTTCCGCACCCTGAAGGGCCGACAAAAACTATAAATTCTCCATTATTGATTTTTAAGTTAATATCTTTGGAGATCACTGTTTCTCCAAAAGCTTTTGTCACATGATTGAGTCTGAGATCAGCCATTCGTTATAACTCCTTAATTTGGCCGTGCCAGTATGTATTTGGCAAGTTTTTCACTCTTAGATTATGGGCTAATTTTTAGTGGGTGAAATCATCCATTGCCTTGATTATGAAAGGGGGAGAAGTATGGATGAGCTCTAACTAGGCGACAGGGCGATTCGCATTATAACACATATAATGCCATGCAAAATCTGCGGTTTCTCTCGTCCCTTGAGAGCTAAGTCAATGGGTTTCGCGGAGAGGATCACAGAACCTAGACTATAGGAGTAGCAATAGGGATGATGATAGTTCTAACGATGTGTTCCACAATCAGCTGAGGATATCGGAAGGTTCTCTTTTGTAAGAGAGTTGTAGCCAAGACGATAGCTGTTCGGTAGATACATTAAGAAGGATATAATCATGGTATCGAGCAAAAGAGGTTTTAGAGCCCTAGCATTATCGGCTTTGACGGCTGCCCTTTTTTCTGCAGCAACTTATGCAAATATTAAAGAGGGCCAGTTAGTTATCTGGATCAATGGTGACAAAGGTTATAATGGTCTGGCGAAAGTAGGGAAAACATTTGAAGCTCAAACAGGCATTCCTGTGCGAGTGGAACATCCGGATAAATTACCAGAAAAATTCTCCCAACAGGCTGCCAGTGGTGACGGACCTGATATTGTTTTTTGGGCCCATGATCGGTTTGGCGAATGGGCGAAGTCGGGGTTGCTTGCCAATTTGCATCCATCTCAAGCGTTTCGAAATAAGCTATTTCCATTTACTTGGAAGGCCGTAACTTATTCGGGCCATATCATTGGTTATCCGGTTGCTGTTGAAGCGCTATCCCTTATCTATAACAAAGACATATTACCGAAACCACCAACGAAGTGGGAACAAATTCCAGCGTTAGATACCAAACTGCGCAAAGAAGGCAAATCAGCCATTATGTGGAATTTAAAAGAACCTTATTTTACTTGGCCAATTATTGCTGCCGCGGGTGGTTATGCCTTTAAATATGAGAATGGCCATTATGATGTTAAAGATGTTGGCGTTAATAATAAAGGGGCTCAGGCAGGACTTTCTTTTGTGCAAAAATTGGTGAAAGACGGCCATATTAATGCAGATAGTGACTATTCCATTGCAGAAAGTTCCTTTATCAAAGGGCAAACAGCAATGACGATTAATGGTCCGTGGGCGTGGGCAAACCTTGATAAAAGCCATATTAACTATGGTGTAACAGTTTTACCTTCCTTTGAAGGACATCCCTCTAAACCCTTTGTCGGGATTTTGAGTGCTGGGATCAATGCAGCCAGTCCGAATAAAGAGCTAGCTCAGGAATTTTTGGAAAATTACCTTATCACGGATAAAGGCTTGGCTGAAGTGAATGCCGATAAGCCTCTTGGTGCCGTCGCGTTGAAGAGCTATCAAGCGAAATTAGCTAAAGATCCGAGAATAGAAGCGACCATGAAAAATGCTAAAAATGGTGAAATAATGCCGAATATTCCACAAATGAGTGCTTTCTGGTATGCCGAAAGAAGTGCCATCAATAATGTTGTAAGTGGTCGTCAGAGTGTTAAAGAAGCTTTGAATTCCGCTGAGAAACGAATTGTGCATTAAGTTTGCAAGCCCGGTGTTTAGCCGGGCTTAGATTTGAGGTGACAAATGAATCATTCCGTGATGCGCAACTGCTTATCTTCTCGGACCTTAAAATGGGGATTGCTCGTATTTTTGGCCTGTATCACAGGTTATCTCGCAATTTTGATGTATTTGCATGAGGAATATCTCTTTGCCGCTCTGGCTATATTAATTGTTGGTACAGGGTTGTTTATTTTTGCGAATTCGAAAACTTATGCTTGGCGATATGTTTATCCTGGGCTAGCTGGTATGGGGCTATTTATATTATTTCCGTTGTTTTATACCATTTCGATAGGTTTTACGAATTATAGCAGTGATCACCAGCTGACCCTTGAGCGGGCTGAAAATGTGTTACTTGATCGTCAAGTGGTCGAAACGAAACGCTATCCTTTTCATTTATATTCTGCTGATAAAAAATGGTTTATTGTCTTAGGGCCCGTTGACTCCCAATATTGGCGATCCCCACCGTTCCAATTCGGCAAATCTCGTTTAACATTGAAGATGCAAACGAGCTCTAAATTACCAGCAGCAAAAGCTGCCAATTTAAGAACCATTATTAAATATCGTTCTCAACTGAATCAATTACGTTTGCATATTGGTGATAAATCGCTAGCGATGAATTCACTCAGAGCGTTTGCCGCCATGATACCTCTTTATAAAACAGGGGATAACCAAGAGCTGATTAATCAACAAACTGGGGTTCATTACCGGCCAAATATGAAGGTCGGCAATTATCAGCAAGTGCTCGCGAATGGTGAATGGGGAAAAGATGTTCTGACCCCTGGGTTTACGGTTAATGTGGGGTGGTATAATTTTGTTCGGATTGTCATGGATCCTGGGATCCGCGCTCCTTTTATTGGCATATTTTTCTGGACCATTATCTTTGCATTTTTAACGGTTGTTTTTACGGTGGCAATAGGGATGGTGTTAGCCTGTTTGGTCCAGTGGGAAGCTTTGCGCGGAAGGGCTATCTATCGTGTCTTTATTATTCTTCCGTATGCGGTGCCTGCCTTTATTTCTATTTTGATTTTTAAAGGACTATTTAATCAAAGTTTTGGGGAAATTAATTTATTACTTGGGCAACTGTTTGGCATTCAGCCAGAATGGTTTAATAACCCACTGCTGGCCAAGATTATGGTTTTGATTGTCAATACTTGGCTAGGTTATCCCTATATGATGATCCTGTGTATGGGATTACTTAAAGCAATCCCCGATGATCTCTATGAGGCTTCAGCGATGGATGGGGCCAATGTCATACAGAACTTTTTCCGCATCACCTTTCCAATGCTAATAAAACCATTAATGCCATTGATGATTGCTAGTTTTGCCTTCAACTTTAATAACTTTGTTCTGATCCAACTATTAACAAATGGTGGCCCTGATCGGCTCGGAACAACAACGCCAGCTGGTTATACCGATTTGTTGGTGAGTTATACCTATCGTATCGCTTTTGAAGGGAGTGGCGGGCAAGATTTTGGCCTCGCGGCAGCTATCTCAACCGTTATCTTTCTATTGGTCGGGGCTTTGGCGGTCATTAACTTGAAAGCATCCCATATTCAGTTTGATCAGTGAGGCTTATTATGGCAAGAGTACAGGCAAAATCACAAAAAATGCGGTTGTTCATGACTCATTTGATCATGATCTGTTTTATCGCGTTGATTATGTTTCCACTATTAATGGTGATCGCTATTTCGCTGCGGGCGGGTAACTTTTCGACGGGGAGTTTGATTCCTAAGCAGATCTCTTGGGAACATTGGGAGTTAGCCTTAGGAATGACCGTACACCACGCGGATGGCAGTGTGACACTGCCACCGTTCCCAGTGCTGTTATGGTTATGGAACTCGATCAAGGTTGCGACGTTAACCTCATTAGGAATTGTCGCTTTATCGACCACCAGTGCCTATGCGTTTGCTCGGATGCGTTTCTCCGGGCGGGAGACGTTGCTAAAAGGCATGTTGATTTTTCAAATGTTTCCATCGGTATTGTCGTTGGTGGCGTTATATGCATTGTTTAACCGTTTAGGCAATTACATTCCATGGATGGGACTAAATACGCATGGTGGCGTTATTTTTGCCTATTTGGGCGGGATTGCGCTGCATGTCTGGACGATTAAAGGCTATTTTGAAACCATTGACGGCTCGTTAGAAGAAGCTGCAGCCATTGATGGTGCGACACCTTGGCAAGCTTTCTACTTGGTTTTATTACCGCTTTCTGTACCTATTATTGCAGTCGTATTTATTTTATCTTTTATCGCGGCTATTACCGAAGTTCCTGTGGCCTCTTTACTATTACAGGATGTGCATAGTTACACCCTCGCGGTGGGGATGCAGCAGTATCTTTATCCTCAGAACTATTTGTGGGGAGATTTTGCGGCATCTGCGGTGTTATCTGCGGTGCCGATTACGGTTGTTTTCCTGCTTGCTCAGCGATGGTTAGTTAATGGCTTAACTGCCGGGGGAGTGAAAGGATAGACGAATCACTCATCCCTTCATCAATCAGAAATCCCTTCATCAATTAGAAGGGATTTTTTGGTTTGTTATATTCAATAAAGGCGTTTTGGTGGTGTATCGGAGTAATACCAAAGCGATGTCTGAGTGGTTAAAAGGCGCAAATATCCTGCGAAGAGATTGCCTGAATCTTCACAGGATGAAAGCACGATAGGTTAATCGTTGTTATGGCACTTCATTCATCATTTGGTTGTGGATGTGAGCGGATGCCTTCTAAAAGTGCTAGAAGTTCAAGGACGTCCGTATGACTAAATATCTCATCGATGTTCAATGTTAGTTTCCGCCGCCAGTTTGGATAAGCTGTTTCCGTTCCCGGAATATTAACTGGTTGCGTCATGCCTAACCAATCTTCAGGCTGTAAGCCGAGCAGCGCACTTTGCGTTTTCGCTAAGAAAGCATGGACAAAATGATTGAGTTGGGATTCAGGCAACCGTGTGAGGTTAAACGTCTGCTTTATCGTTGTGATTAATTTCTGACAATCTAATGTTCGCTCATCATGAAGTTCGCTCAGAACTGTTGCGTCGGGATAGAGTCCCAGTTGCTTGCCAAGTTTTAGATCTAAATGCGCGAAAAACCCTTTTAGCGTTGGTAAATCGTGGGTCGATATAGTGGCAATCGATTGGTTTGGATAGTGCTCGGGCTGCATGAAATTGTGTTCTCGATCTTTTTCAAAATAGAGCACTTTATATGAGAATATACCTGCTGTTTTTAATTTCGTTACAATTGCTTGGGGGACGGTTCCTAGATCTTCACCAATGATCATACAACGATGTCGCTGACTTTCTAACGCGAGGATCGCTAACATTGTATCGATCGGATAGTGCACATAGGTACCGTGTCTGGCATCTTCACCTTTGGGTAACCACCATAAGCGTAGTAACCCCATGACATGGTCGAGGCGAAGTGCGCCACAACCTTTCATATTGGCTCGGATCATTTCGATGAAAGGCTGAAAATGAAATTGTTTTAACTTCTGAGGGTCAAGCGGCGGCAATTTCCAGTTTTGCCCAAGCGGTCCGAGAATATCCGGTGGCGCGCCTATTTCTGCATCCATGCAGTAATAGTGTCGTTCAGACCATGTTTGGGCGCCATGTCCAGTCACACCAACCGCGACATCTCGGTATAATCCGATGGGCATCTGGCAACGAATAGCTCTTTTTGCGCATTCTGCAAATTGAGTTGCGGCAAGCCACTGTAACCAACAATAAAATTGGATCAATCTAGGGTGACGGTGTTGAAAGGCCACGACCTCTGGGGCTTCGGGGGAGTGATACGCGCTTGACCATTGTGACCAACCTTGAGCATTAGGGAATCTGTTGCGCAGGAAGCGATGTAAGGCGTCGAAAGTGCCTTGTCGATAAAGGCTGGTTCCGCCTTTATTAAGAAACTCAGCAAATTTTAGGCGCTCTGCTTTAAAATCAGGATGTCGCCTAAATTCACGAAAAGCGAGGTGCAAACCAATGAGTTTGAATTTCGTCACCTGCGAATAATCGACCCAATTCATGTTTCGCAGTGACTCAAGTTGTTGCTGTATTTTATGCTGATGGAACCATTTTTGGGCCCACTTGCTGGTTTGAAATGCTAATACTTTGGGGACGGCAATATAGATAATATTGAGCCATTCTCTTGATGAAGGGCTATACGGGCTCGCTTGTTCCGGTGCTGCAGGGTAGAGGGCATGAATAGGGTTTAATCCAACAAAGGAAGCCCCTTGCTGAGCACAGCGAGTGATCCACTCTTTTAAATCATCAAAGTCACCTATTCCCCAGTTAGTTTGTGAGCGCAGCGTATAGAGTTGGATACAGCTTCCCCAAACTGCCGAGTGTTGAAGTTGTGGGGGAATAAAACAGCGCTGCGGAGCGCAGATAATCATCATTGAGTAGCGTTGAATGCCATTCTCAAGTCGCAGTTGATGATAACCGAACGGGGTATTGGCTGGGAGTCGCCAGCTTTTTTGCCCGCTTTGCCAAAGCCCTTCTAATGGTTCTCCTGTTTCGGGGATAAATTTCCAGGAAGTTGGCATAAATCCTGTGGTTGGTGTTATTAAATCGTGACTGGGATAAAGAACAACGGTATCAGTGAGGCCAGACGAGCTGGGCGAAGCCATTAATGTTGTAATATGTTTTACGATGTGAGGCGCGATGGTGATCTCTTCTCCTCGCGCATCGATATAATGAGATGCAATAGGGGAATTCGTTTCCCCCGATTCTAGTGCGACCATCAAATTACCCCTTTATCCGCTGAGCGTCAGATAACCAGATCCGTTGTTGGTAATCTCTGATGGCACGATCTGAGCTAAAAATGCCGCAGCGAGCGGTATTGATTGCGGCGGAACGGAACCAAGTTGTCGGATGTTGATAGCGAACGTCGATTTTATTTTGGATGTCGAGATAACTGGCAAAATCGGCAAGCACTAAGTAAGGGTCCCCAGCGGTGGTGAGACTTTCCACTAAGGGCTTAAAGGCTTGTTTATTGCCCTGAGCAAATGTCCCATCTTTGAGCAGGGTTAGAATATCTTGCAGTTGAGGATTATTAGCGAGGATCTGCTCAGGATGATATTCGTTTTGCCAGAGTTGTCGAGCCGACTCGACCGTTTGGCCAAAGATGAAAATATGCTCTGCTCCGACGTGGTCTAATATTTCGATATTAGCGCCATCTTGGGTGCCGACCGTTAAAGCGCCATTAAGTGCTAACTTCATATTGCCAGTTCCAGAAGCCTCTTTGCCTACCGTTGAGATCTGCTCAGAAAGGTCGGCTGCCGGAATGATTTTCTCGGCCAGAGAAACCCGATAATCAGGCATAAAGACGATTTGCAGTTGTTGGTTCACCGCTGGATCATGGTTAATGACCGCCGCAACTTGGTTGATGGCATAAATAATATTTTTAGCTAAGTCATAGCCAGGAGCCGCTTTGGCCGCGAAGAGGAAAACCCGAGGAGGTAAATTGGGATCCGGATGGGTTTTGAGCTGTTGGTAAAGAGCTAATATATGGAGTAATTTTAAATGTTGACGCTTATATTCATGAAGGCGTTTAATTTGTACATCCAGCATCGCCTCTGGGTTGATCTCTATCCCGGTTGTTTGGGCAATCAGAGCGGCTAGGTTGTTCTTATTGCTCTGTTTGACATCTTGATAGTCTTGGAGAAATGAGGCGTTATCAAGATGGTTTTCTAAGGATTGTAAATAAGACAGATCGTGTTGCCATTGTTCGCCAATGGTGTCATTGAGCAGTTCAGCCAGCTTTGGATTACACATCAATAACCAGCGTCGGGGCGTAATCCCATTGGTGACATTGGTAAATTTGGTGGGCCATAATTTGGCATATTCTGGGAATAATTCTTCGGTGACAAGACGTGAATGCAGCTTGGCGACCCCATTGACGGCATAACTGCCGATCACGGAAAGATTCGCCATTCGAATCTTTCCGTGACCTTTGATTAATAGTGCGTTGCTGGTTTTGTAATGTTGTTTATCGGGGTGATTTTTAAGAGTGGCAGAAAACCAAGCATCAATTTGCTCAATCAATTGATAATGACGAGGTAGCAACCGTTTGAAAAGGTGTAAATCCCAGCATTCGAGTGCTTCAGGCATTAAAGTGTGGTTTGTATAGGCAAATAATTGTTGGGTGAGTTGCCAGGCATCCGCCCATTCCCATTGGTACAGGTCTACGAGTTGACGGAGTAATTCAACAATCGCAATGGCAGGGTGGGTATCATTCAGTTGAATGACTTCGTATTTTGGAAGCTCTGCTAGCGGTCTGCCTGCTTGACGGTGGTGATAAATAATATCAGTGATTGCACAGGTGCATTGAAAGTATTGCTGCATCAAACGGAGTCGTTTTCCGGCAGCATGGTTATCATTGGGATAGAGAACTTTGGTGATTTTTTCAGCTTCGATTGCATTGCTTTCGGCGTTGGCATAATGTCCTAAATTAAAAGCTTTAAGATTAAATGGATGGGGGTGACTGGCGTGCCATAAGCGCAGTGGTTGTTGGTGATGATTGCGGTAGCCGATAATCGCAATGTCGTGAGCTTTCCCAATCACCTGAAAGTCAGGAATCCATTGAAGGATGCCGTTCTTCGAATGAACCTGGCCCCCAAAACCAACTTCTACTGCAGGAATAGGGCTTTGACAAAACCATGGATAATGATCCCTGTCCCAGTCATCGGCCGATTCAGTTTGTTGACCTTGAGTAAATGATTGTCGGAATAATCCATATTGATAGTTCAGCCCATAGCCTGTTGCGGGTTGTTCGATGCTTGCCATCGAATCCAAAAAGCAAGCTGCAAGACGGCCTAATCCACCATTTCCCAACGCCGGATCATGCTCACATTCTAAAAGATCGACGAGTTGTACATCATATTCTTGGAGTTTGTTCCGAATAGATTCGGTCCATCCTAGATTCTGGAGGTTATTCAGTGTGAGTCGACCAAGTAGAAATTCCATGGAAAGATAATTGACGTGGCGAGATGCAAAAGCCTTTTTTGGGGACGTTTTAGGCAGTTGATCCTGAATCGCAAGACATACGGCTTGCCAGAGTGGCTGCTGTGATGTTGTTGGGTTGTGATATCCCAAATGGTTTAAATAGTTTACTAATGAGTTTCGAAATTTTTCACTGTTAAAAGGCTGTCCCATAGCTAAGGTTCCCATTAGGTTGATTTTAGTTGTCAGGCTTTCTAGACATGGTTGATATACATATAGATATGCTGGAGTTTTTGGGCGAACGGGACATCATCCGCGATATAGAAAATTAACGGAGGATAGAAAAGGCGTAGGAATAAGTGTGAAACACGCCGCTAAATAGCGATAAATTTGTGCAAAAAATAGCATGAATTGTTACAAACGATCATGCTTTCGAACCGTTGTCTAACTATCGGCATAGAATTAAATGATTCCGGAAGTTCATAAGGGAAGATGAAATCAATATGTTATTACCTGGCAAACTGAGTCGTCCAAGGCAGTTAAAAAATGTGGTTACAAGAGCGCGAGTTTTAAAAATGCTCGCGGGGGCTGAACATTATCGACTCGTGTTATTGACTAGCCCAGCAGGTTACGGCAAAACAACGATGATGACTCAATGGGCTGAACAGGTCGAATGCGTTGGCTGGCTGTCACTTGATGAGCAAGATAATTCGATTGAGCAATTTGCAGCCTACTTGGTGGAATCGGTGCAACTGGCTACGGATCATTTTTGTCAGCGAAGTTCGGTGATGGCTAATAAAAGACAATATGCTAGTTTGACGGCGCTGATTAGTCAGTTACTGGTGGAACTTTCTCAATGGCCCGAGCATTTATACTTGGTGCTGGATGATTATCATCAAATTTTAAATTCAGATATTCACAAGGCTATGCGTTTTTTCATTCAGAATTTATCTGAAAACATAACCTTAGTATTGTTATCTCGCACAATTCCAACACTGGGTATTGCGAAGCTGCGTATTACCGAGCAATTACTTGAAATTGGGAGTCAGCAGTTAGCATTTGATCATGAAGAGACACACCAATTTTTTTCCTGTCGTTTGCCCGTTGCCATCACCAAAGAGCGCAGTGATCAGTTGTGCGATGATGTTGCCGGTTGGGTGACCGCCTTACAGCTTTTAGTCATTTCCTCAGGAGGCCAGAAGCAGGAAAGATTGCAGCTCAATAGTCAGGGACTCATCGGGATCAATGCAGCTCATCTGCAAGATTATTTATTAGATGAAGTCATTAATCGAACCGATCCTAAAACCCGTGATTTTTTGCTGCGTTGTGGACTGCTTCGTTCAATGTCCCCCGAACTAATTGAAGCGGTAACCGGAGAACCTCATTCTCAGCAACGCCTTGAGGAGATTGAACAGCAAGGTCTATTTGTCCAGCGTTTAGATGATTCAGGTCAATGGTTTTGTTTTCATCCGCTTTTCGCGAGTTTTCTGCGTCGACGGTGTCAGCTAGAGAGGGCTGATCAGTTAGCGAAGCTCCATCGTGATGCAGCCAATGGATGGCTGAGTTTAGGTTATCCAAATGAAGCGATTGCTCATGTTCTAGAAAGTGGTGATACCCAATTACTGATGTCAATTTTAAATGAGTATGGGTGGGCGCTCTTCAACCGCAGTGAATTAATGTTACTGGACCAGTGTTTTAAGCATTTTCAAACTGCCGAACTTGTTAACTATCCTCATCTGTTGTTACTCAGAGCTTGGCTCGCTCAGAGTCAACATCGCATCGATGAAGCCGCAACTTTATTAACACAGGCCCAGAGTGCACTTGAGACAAATCACGTGGAAATCAATAGTGAACTGCACGCTGAGTTTTGTGTGTTGAGGGCGCAAGTGGCGATTAATAATGGTGATTTAGCAAAAGCTGAAGAATATGCCCGTTACTCTCAAGAGCATTTATCGGCGTCCAACTATTATGCTCGAATTGTGGCACTTTCCGTGATTGGCGAAGTTTGGCATTGCCGCGCCCAACTCGAGCAAGGATTAAAAGCAATGATACAGTGTGAAGCGATGGCGATGCAGCATCAGGTGTTTCACTACGCGTTATGGTCATTGCTCCAACAGAGTGAAATTTTGATTGCGCAAGGGGCGTTACAAGCGGCTTATGAAGTTCAGGACCGGGCTTTTAATCTGGTTGAATCTGAGCACTTACAACAGCTTCCGATGCATGAGTTTTTATTGCGACTTCGCTCGCAGTTGCTCTGGGCTTGGGGGCGAGTAGATGAAGCTGAACAGGCAGCACGCAAAGGCCTTGAAGTATTAGCGCACTGTTCTGCACATCAACAATTACAATGTTTAGCGATGTTGGCTAAATGTGATTTGGTTCGCGGTAACTTAGATAATGCCAGACAGCATCTGACGCGTTGTGAAAATCTCTTAAGTCATCACTATGAACATATTGATTGGGTTATTAATGCCAATAAGCCTCGGGTGATCTACTGGCAGATGACAAAGGATAAACAGGCAGCATTACAATGGTTGGATTTAACGGTTAAACCAGAGGGAGCCGAAAATCATTTTCTGCAGAGTCAGTGGCGAAATATTGCGCGAGCCCAGATCATTGTCGGGCAGTATGAACAGGCTGAACAAACACTACAATTGCTCAATGAGAATGCTAAACAATTTAATTTAATTAGTGATCTCAATAGAAATTACCTAATTTTAAATAGTCTTTATTGGCATACTCAGCAGCCGTATAAAGCACAACAGGCACTAATTGAGGCCCTTCGCCTCGCGACTCGGACCGGATTCATTAGCCATTTTGTGATTGAAGGCGAAATATTAGCGCAACAACTGCGTCAATTATTGCAATTAGAAGTGCTGAATGAGCTTGAGATGCACCGGGCTCGTTCAATACTGCGACAAATCGCTCAGCATGACAAACATAAGGTCGCTCACTTTGATGAGCAATTTGTGCAACAGTTACTCACGATGCCGGATGTGCCCGAATTGATCAAAGTGAGTCCGTTAACGTCTCGGGAGTGGCAGGTTTTAGGGCTGATCTATTCGGGTTTTAGCAATGAGCAGATCGCCGATGAACTCGATGTCGCAGCGACAACTATTAAGACTCATATCCGCAATTTGTATCAGAAGCTGGGGATCAGCCATCGTCGCGAAGCCATTCATCAAGCCGAAATATTTTTAGCAATGATGGGATATTCTAATTAGCGACTCATCCTTGGCTCTACGCCTGAAAAATAATGACTTAAGGATGGGGTTTTATAAGCTGAAATGGCAATAATGAAATGAGCAAATCTATGCAAGGGAGCGGCGGTGATGTTCTATTTCAAACGTTATTGGCAATTAGTGATTGTCGTGATGAGCCTCATGTGTAGTCAGATAGCGTTAGCCACTGATATTCCCTGTCCTGCTGAGCTAGCCGCCAAAACGAACCAATTACGGATCTATCAGATCATGGTCGAGAGCTTTGTTGATGGTGATCCGAGTATTGGTTATCAAGATGGCTATGGAACGAGTTCGCATGGTGGGGACTTACAAGGGGTGATCGATTCATTAGACTATATTAAGTCATTGGGAATGAACGCAATTTGGTTAACGCCTATTTTCGACTCCAAACCTATTCCTAATCAAACCAGAGCAATGACTCGTCTTGATGCAACCGGGTATTATGCGAGCGATTATTTTAAGATTGATCCCCATTTTGGCACACTGGCTAAAGCAAAAGAGTTAGTTGAGAAGGCTCATAAGAAAGGTCTTTATGTGTTTTTGGATGGTGTTTTTGGGCACCATAAATCCAATATAGTGCCATCTCCCGAAGGCCGATTACCCATAGGACCTGCCGAGCATGTCAGTTATCCGCAAAGCCTCCCGTTTTATGAAGAAGTGATAAGGTATTGGACTCAAACGTTAAAAATTGATGGATGGCGGCTTGATCAGGCTTATCAAGTCCCTCTTTCATCATGGGTTAAGTTGCGTCAGACGGTCCGCGCTGCGAGTCAGTCACAGACCTATATCAATGATAAAGGACAGCAAGTTCACCCATTGGGGTATATGGTTGGCGAAGACTGGTCTCAGAGTCAGCAGCAGATCACTAAACAAGTTTATGGAAATAGACATCAAGTGGGAATGTGTTCGGCGTTTGCTTTCCCGCTTCGCTATCGCTTGGTTGAGGCTTTTGCGGTAGATGAGAATGGTGTCAGCCATAAGGGCGGAAAATGGTTGGCGCAAGGCCTTGCTCTACAACATCTTCTCTACCCGAAATACGCGCAGCCTAATTTAATGATAGGCAATCACGATCTAGTTCGATTTGGTGATCTGCTTCAACGGGGACGCATTGCCGATCCAGACGAGCCTATGTATTGGCAACGGCATCGGGCTGCACTGACATTTTTGGGGTCGTATAGCGGGCCGATTACGCTTTACTATGGTGAAGAGATAGGTTCTGAAGTACCAGATTTTGAAGATAAGGTGCCTTCAAGTATTTGTGCCGACCAGGGGTTGTGTGATGATCATGTGGCCCGGAGTCCAGCCGTTATTTCCGGTGTTAATGGAACGCTTTCGAATCATCAGCAAGCATTGCACAATTTCGTGACAAAGTTGATGCATATCCGTAGCCAGCATCCCGCCTTATATAACGGCAAACGAATCAATATTCGAGCTGATCCTTTCGTTTTTATTGACTATAAATACCAGCATAATGATGTGGTGTTGTATGTGCAGAGTATGGTGACGACGCATCAGGATATTACTTTGAGCCAAAGCGAAATTGCCTCAAAAGGTGCCTTGCAGGATTTGCTCAAACACACACTCATTCGGCCTGATCAAAAAGGGGATTATCATCTGCCACTTGCCGGTTTTCAATCGCGTGTTTTACAGGTCATGCACCCTACTGGCCAACTCCCGGTGGTTGTTCATCAGCTGCATTCGCTGCATTATCAAGGTGTGATGGGACGGTGTGATAATCCGGATATAGCCGCAGACTCGAAAGGAGAACCACTTTACTTAGTGGGGAATTTCCCAGATAGTCAATGGAAATTTAACCAAGCTCGCCAATTTCATAATAAAGGCAAAGGGTTATACCAACTTGTTTTTACTGAAAAAAAAGGAAGTTATCACTTTCAATTTGCAACGCCAGGATGGCATCATCAATATACCCTCAAAGAGCTGAGTTTATCCCCTGGTGTTGCAGGCAAGGTTAAACTGGGGGGTTACGGCCAAGATACGGTCGCTGTGATCCCTAAAGATGGTCGCTATGTCTGGAGCCTGAAGTTTAACCCAAATACTCAAGAAAAAGTGGCAGTTTTGGCTCAATGTCCTGAATAACCGTCACGGGTGAGGATAATGACTGTTTATTCATTATAGGATATCCAAGCAACTGTTGCTTGAGTGTATGAGTAGGGCGTGCTTTTGCTCCTATACGGTTTGGTATATAAAAAATATTTTATAAATCAACTCAATAAATCATTTTAAAAATATTTAATTAAGAGCCTATCGCTATTAGATAGGCTCTTCTATATGATCTTGATCACATTTATAGATATCCTGTAATACTTGAGCTTGGGGCAGAATTAATGAGTCGTTCAGGGGTGGCCGCATGGGTGCCAGTGACGATGCTGGCGATTGCCGCATTTATTTTTAATACTTCAGAATTTGTACCGGTAGGGTTGCTGACTGATATTGGGCATTCCTTTTCCATGTCGGCTGCCGAAGTGGGCATTATGCTAACTATTTATGCATGGTGTGTGGCGGTATTGTCAGTGCCATGTTTGTTGCTAACCGGGCATGTGGAACGGCGTAAATTGTTAATGGGCCTGTTTGCTCTGTTCATCGTAAGCCATATTTTGTCGACATTTGCTTGGAGTTTTCAGGTTCTGATGGTCTCTCGGCTTGGGGTTGCTATTGCGCACTCGGTATTTTGGGCGATTACCCCATCACTGGCGGTGCGGATTGCGCCGAAAGGGGGAGAGACTAAGGCTATCAGTATGGTTGCTCTTGGCGTTTCAATTGCGATGATCCTAGGATTACCGCTAGGGCGGGTGATTGATGAAGCCTTTAATTGGCGGGCATCATTTGCTGCCATTGGCCTTGCGGCGTTGATAGTCGCTTTATTGCTCTATCGCCTATTACCCGTGGTCGAAAGTAAAAATGCCGGATCAGCGGCCAGCATTCCGGTGCTATTCCGGCGTCCAGCACTGGTGAGTGTGTATATTCTAGCGTTGTTGGTCGTCACCGCACATTACAGTGCATATAGCTATATTGAACCGTTTATTGAGCAAGTTGCCCGGTTATCCAGCCAGTTTGCAACCTCTATTTTGTTTGTCTTCGGAATCGCGGGGATCGCTGCAAGTTTTCTGTTTAGTTATCTCAATCAGCGTTTTCCTATGTTATTACTCAATGGTGCTGTCGCTATTTTGGCCATTGTGATGGCAAGCTTATTAGCTTTAAGTGGTTCAGAATTAACCATGAGCCTTTTGGCACTGGTTTGGGGTGGGGCGATTACCTTCTTTTTCTTAAGCCTTCAACTGCGAGTGCTGGCTTTGGCCGAAGATGCAACGGATGTGGGGATGGCGTTTTTTTCCGGGATTGTGAATCTTGGCATTGGTTCTGGAGCATTGCTGGGGAGCCAAGTGAGTTTGCAGTTGGGCATGGCTCATATCGGTGAAGTGGGTGCGTTAGTGGCGGGTGCAGGATTTATAATGTGTGGATTTTGTTGTTGGCGTTATCGGTTCAGCTCATCACTGGCGAACAATCAAAGCAATTGCTAAAACAACGAGACCTGAGATTTATCACGCTCCGTGAAGACAATGTGATCAATCGCTTAAGTTGTTCTTGAGCCGAATGTAAATCCGATATTGAGGCACTCATATCGGATTTTTTGTGACCAAAGGTGGGTTCATCCTTTTACTGTGAGCCGTTTGGGAGCCATATTTTTTTTGCAGATGCCCGTCAAGGGCAGCTTAAAAACTCAAAAGTCATGGCGATTAAAGCGTACCACCCTCACTATAAATAAGTGCTTTGGCTGCCTGAAAGGCGGTTTCGGCAGGCTGATATTCTCGGATTAAGGTGCTCTGGTACTGACTACTGGCAATGGCACCATCAATTAACATTAACACCATGACGCTGACTCGTTCCGCTGGCTCAGGTTTGAGACATAATCGTAAAATTTGCTGAATTTGCTCAGTCAATGCACTTTTAAAGTGGCAGTTATAGTGGGCAATTTGAGGGTATTGCTGGCCATACTCTAAACTTGAACGGGTAAATAGACAGCCGTTGTAGTCGTTGCTGACAAACCATTGAGCATAGTAATGAAACAGCGTGTAGAGTTTCTCTTTGGCGCTATCAACTTGCGCCAATTGTTGGCTTAACTCAGCTAAAAAGCTATTTAAGCGTTGCTCCAGAATGGCTTCTATCAAGCTAATTTTATCGGGAAAGTAGCGATAAAAGGTCATCTTACCAATATTGGCGTAGGCCACGATCTGGTCAATGCTCGGGGCTCGAAATCCTTCGCGATTAAAAAGTTTAGCGCTCTGCTCGATGAGTTGTTTGCGTTTTGAATTCATTACTAATGGATACTATTTAGTATTGTTTGCAAGTCTATCATATTCACTTGATCTAACTCATTTTAAATCTAATTAATCATATTAGTTCGCTAGATATATCTAATAAGAAGCTTATCATGATACAACTTAGTATCGGACACGGAGACGTCTTATGCCTTACCTATGTCTAGCCTTCGCCGCAATGTTCTGGGGAGGTAACTATGTGGTTGGACATTTAATGGTTGCCCATAATAACCCATTTATCTTAACGCAAGCCCGCTGGTTGTTAACCGCTCTATTGCTGTGCGCTTTATATGGGCACTCGATTCAGCGAAATTGGCCGCTAATACGGAAAAACTTCCTAGTTGTCGCTATGTTATCACTCTTTGGCCAGGTTTTGTTTCCGCTGACTTTATACATTGGTCTGCAATATACCTCATCACTGAATGCTGCCATATATATGTCAACGACCCCGGCAATGGTTTTAGTGATTAATGCATTGATTTTTAAAGAGCATATTCACGGCAATAGTATTTGGGGCGTCGTTTTTTCAACGCTTGGAGTGGTTTTCTTACTGACTAAAGGACAACTGAGTGGGCTCTCTGGACTTTCTAGTTTTAACCGTGGGGATTTATGGACCATGGGTTCTGCATTGAGCTGGGCATTTTACTGTGCTTTCTTACGCTTAAAAAATAAACAGATTAATGGCCAGGCTTTTGTGGGTGTTAGTTCGTTGTTGGGGGCGATTATATTAATACCAGTCACAGCGATAGCATTGGCGGTCAATCAGCCACCAAGTATTGCGCCATATTTACAATGGGGTTTTTTATTGGGCTTAGGATATCTGATTATCTTTCCGTCGTGGTTATCGTATGTATTCTGGAACAAAGGAATTGGTGAAATCGGTGCCACTCGGGGTGAGGTATACACCCATATTATCCCGCTTTCGGGAGGGATTTTTAGTATCTGGTTTACCGCTGTGACATTGCATTGGTATCACTTAGTCAGTGCTGCCCTGATTATTTTCGGGATCTGGTTGTGTTCTAAAAAACGTCGCAACAAAACTTCATCAGAACCTGCCGGTATCTGATGAAGTTGAATCTTATTCCATCAGAATTACTTAGTCACATCTTGATAATAAACCATACCGGGCGCAGTGCCCTGAATAAAACCTTTCACATACTCGCGAAGGGCCAGTAATTTACGGGTCTGCAACGCAATGACAAATGGTGAGTTATCACGGACTTCTGTTTGCAGTATTTTATACATTTGGGTGCGTTTGGCTGGGTTCGGTTCGGCCAGAGCCGCCAGAGTCTGTTGATTCAGTTTTGGAATATGCCAGTTTGCTCGCCAAGCCAAGGTCTTGTTCTGACCATCTTCGGGATTATAGGCAAATGCGGAGGCATTGGTATGTGGGTCGAAATAGTCAGGCCCCCAAAAATTAATGGTCGCTTGATAGTTATGCTCTTTCACCTGACTTGCGACCTGAGAGCTAATGGCCTGGTGCAATGTCACCTTAATCCCGGCTTTGGCAAAACTGTCTTGTAAAGCCTGGGCAATATCTGCAAATGGCGGTTGGTTGTTAACCAGTAGGGTGAAGTGGGGGGTTTCTATCCCTGCTGATTGTAAAATCTGTTTGGCTTTGCTGGGGTCGAAGTGATATGGGTTATGAGTAAGAGCCCCTTTAAAGCCAATAGGCAAAAATGACTGATGAACCTGAAATTGATCGCGCATCAGATCATGGGCAATTCCTCGGTAATCAAATGCCCAGCGAGCCGCTTGCCAGAATTTAGGATTGGCTAATGTTGGACTCGCTTTGGTATTAAACATCAGATAATAAACGGTTGCATAGGGCAGAGAGAGTGTTTTCACCCCCGCTTTGTGCGCCAGTGATGCAATTTGATCTGCGCCTAAGTTGCGAGCGATATCGGCATCACCCTGTTCAACCAATAATTGCCGAGTTGAGGCATCAGGGACGTTTTTAATGAGTACCATCGGTGTTTTTGGCGCTCCGCCAGGAGAGGTTGGGTTGGCCTGCAACAGTAATACTTTATGGGGGATGTAGCGTTTGATACTGTAGGCACCACTACCGGCTGAATGCATTTTTAACCAACCACTGGCCAGATCATGATTCTGCGCATGGCTCATGGCTGTTTTTTCATCGATAACTGACGCCACTGGTGCAGATAACACGGCCAACGCGACCTGCGGGCTAATTGCTTTATCCCAACTCACGGTGACCTGATGAGGACCCGTTTGTTTAACGTGGTTATCGACATTGCTGGCATTCCAGCCTAATTGAGCCAAGATGAACGCGGGTGATTGGTTAAGTTTAATCACCCGAGTCAGAGAAAAAATAACATCTTGAGGGCGAACGGGATTGCCACTAGCAAAAGTGGCACCGGGTTTGAGATCAAAGACGATCTGGTGTGATTCGATTTTCCACGATTGGGCTAACCCAGCAATTAATTGAGTGGGTTGTTTGGGGTTGGGTTGAATGAGTCGCTGGTAAGTATTGTAGATACTCTGTATTGATGACAGTTCAAATCCGGTTCCCGGGTCTAAACTGATGATATCATCCAGTGATTGAGCGACGACAATGACCTTGTTCGGTGTTGCCGCTTGTACCGAGATAGCTAGGCTACTGAGGGCTAAGCATAATGCCACAAGTAGTTTGCGCATAAATCTTCCTTGTTAGTTAATAAATCCGCTTATGTTATGAAATAAGCGACTCATCCAGTTTTAGTTAACTTCATTCATCTGCATAGTCGTGCAGTTGGGCAATTCGACCTGCTTGCATAACTGCCGCATGATCACACATATAATCAATAACATCTGGATCGTGGCTGACCAGAATCATACTCAGATGATGGCGACTTTTAAGTTCATTTAATAAATTTAAGATTTCGGCTTGAACGGACATATCCAGTGCTGATGTCGGCTCGTCTAAGAGTAATAATTCGGGTTCGAGGAGTAATGCTCGAACAATTGCTACCCGTTGTCGTTGTCCTCCAGAAAGTTGATGGGGATAACGGTCAATCATCTCGGAGGTTAACCCCACTTGTTTAAAACCTTGGTCGAGACGATCATCAATGTCTTTGATGCCTAGTCGTTTCAACGGTTCGCTTAAGGTTCGGCGCAACCGATGCTTCGGATGCAGTGATGCGTAGGGGTCTTGAAACACCATCTGAACTTGACGGCGCAGTTTGCCGGTAAAGGGTTTTCCCGCTTTTAGCGGTTGTCCCCGCATCTTTATTTGCCCGTCCCAATGGGGGTTGAGCCCTGCCAGTACCCATAATAGCGAGGATTTGCCACATCCGGAGGGACCGACTAGGCCAAAACATTCGCCACTTTCAACGCTAAAACTTACATTATGTACCACGGTGTTACGCTGGTGGCCCATGACATGGGTAACATTGACATGGGTTAGTTCAAGCTGATTCATCGAATTCCTCCAGCTTGGCTCGGTCTAAAACCGGTAGACTCTGACCGCGTTTATCGCGGTTCGGCCGACATGACCATAATGTTTTGGTATATGGATGTTGCGCATTTGGCAGCTCTTGGGCCGGCAAACGGTCGACAATTTTGCCCTGATACATGACTAACACCCGTTCCGAATAATCAGCGACTTGCTCAAGGTCGTGGCTAATCAGCAAAAGCCCCATATTGCGCTGTTCGACTAACTGGTAGATCAGTTCTAACACCTGATCACGTACTGCGTGATCCAGTGCCGATGTTGGTTCATCGGCAATTAATAATTGTGGGTCATTAATTAGGGCAATAGCGAGCATAACCCTTTGTCCCATGCCGCCAGAGAGCTGGTGTGGATACATTTTTTTGAGCTGTTTGGGATTTTTAAGGCCTACCGCATCGAGCATGTTTTCCACCTGTTGCTGACGTTGTCGGCGAGATAATTTCTGATGCAGGATAAGAGGCTCTTCAACCTGACGGCCGATGGTATGGGTGGGGTTGAGGGCATATTTGGGATCTTGCAGCACCATCGTGACATCTTTGCCGCGCAGCTGATTCCATTGACGAACACGAAAGTTCTGAACGTCCCTATTCAGGATCTTGAGCTCTTGTGCATCGACGGTTAAAGCATCCGGCAAAAGACCCATTAAACTGCGAGCCGTTAATGATTTACCTGAGCCTGATTCACCCACTAATGCAACGCGCTCCCGGCCAATCGAAAAATCGATGCCTTTAACCAGCGCTTTATCGCTGTTGGTCAGTGAGATGTTTAGATTTTTGGCCGTCACTAAAGTATCAGTCATTACGAGGATCCATTTTGTCGCGCAGGCCATCCCCTAACAGGTTAAATGCCAGACTTGCCAGCAGAATAGCGAGCCCTGGGACAGCAGCAACCCACCATTGATCGAAAATAACTCGGCTGCCACTGGCAACCATCGACCCCCACTCAGCCGTAGGTGGCTGGATCCCCATTCCTAAAAAGCCAAGACCTGCGGCAGAGAGAATAATGCCACCTAAATTAAGGGCTGCTCGAATAATTGCGCTGGGTAATGTCAACGGTAAAATGTGGCCGATAATCAGTCTTCCTCCGGTGATCCCTTGCATTTTGGCCGCTGCAAGATAGTCACTACGGCGCAGAGCCAGGGTTTCACTGCGAGCTTGACGGGCAAAGGATGGCCAACTGGTAAAGGCCAGCGCTAATGCCCCGTTCATTAATCCAGGTCCCAACACTGAGACCAGTGCCAGCGCAATAACAAGGCTCGGTAGTGACATAACTATATCTGTCAGACGCATCAACACTCGCTCAACCCAGCCGCCAAAATAACCAGCACAGATACCTATGGCTAAACCAAACGGGACAGTGATCAGCACAACCAAAGAGACAAGGATCAACGTCGGACGAGCGCCATACAGGACTCGTGAAAGTAAATCTCGGCCAAAGCGGTCTGTACCCAGCCAATGCTGGGCATCGGGAGCTAACAGGCGCTGACTGATATGTTGTACATTCGGATCAGCTGGCGACAATAGTGGGGCAAACAATGCACAGGCAATTAATAGTATCACCAGCGTTAGGCCCAGATTAAAAGTGTTAAACCAGCTTAGCCATTGCCAGCGGCTGGATAGCGGTATTGATCGATTCATCGTGTTCTCGGGTCGACCCAACGGGTTAGTGTATCAGCAAGCGCATTGAGTAAAATAAAACAGGTTCCAATTAAGAGGGTAGAACCCAATATGGCCGGCGTATCTGAGGCAAAAAGAGCCTGCGTTAAATAGCGCCCCAATCCGGGCCAGGCAAAGACAGTCTCGGTTAGAACAGCCCCTTCTAATAAACTGGTGTAAGACAGCGCCAAAATAGTAATGAGTGTGCCGAGCACATTTGGAAAAACATGTTTGCATAGGATACGAAGATCGCTCGCGCCTTTGGCTTTGGCTAATATGACGTATTCTTTATTGCGTTCTTCAAGCAGAGAGGCTCTTAACAATCGTGTGATCGAAGCCATTGATAACAACGCTAATACGGCGGTAGGTAACCATAAATGGGCAATCGCATTTTTTATAATAGCCGGATCGCCACTGCGAATTGCGTCAATTAAGATAAAACCGCTATTTTGCTCCATCGTGTAGGTATAGATGTCATCTAAACGTCCAGGACCCGCTGACCAATGCAAGGTTGCATAAAAGAGCAATAACCCGAGTAACCCTAACCAAAAAATAGGGACGGAATAACCTAACAGCGAAATCAGTCGCGCTAGGTGATCGATGATGCTCCCCGGTTTAAATGCCGCCAACATGGCGAGTGTAATCCCAAATAATGCTCCAAAAAACATGGCGCAGGTGGCCAATTCTAGCGTTGCTGGAAAAGCGCTCTTGAGATCATTTAGCACTGGCTGCTGAGTGATTAGCGAGACACCTAAGTCACCATGACTGAGCCGGTCGACATAATGGAAAAACTGCATCGGAAGGCTCTGATCCAGTCCTAATTGGTGACGGGCCTGTTCATAGGTCGCTTGACTGGCATGATCGCCGACCAACTGCAGTGCTGGATCAATAGGTGCTGCACGGGACAAGGCAAACGTAAACACCAAAAGCCCGAGTAAAGTTAAAATCAAGGCAATCAGGCCGCTAATCCATGAGCGGCCTGTGCTTAACCAAGAACGGTGTGGCCCGTTATCGGAACGTATCGTTTGTGTCATTATTTAGTCACGTTCTGATAATAAACCATATCGGGTGTAATCCCTTGGATATAACCCTTGATGGTTGAGCGCATCGCAACCAGTTTTTTGTTCTGAAGACCTAACACAAATGGTGAACTTGCACGAACTTTGCGTTGTAGTTGCTGATAAAGTTTCACCCGTTGGGTTTCATTGGTTGCCGCACGTGCTTGGAGTGTCAGCTTATTTAACTGTGGAATTTCCCAATTGGCACGCCATGCCAGCGTCTTACTGCCATTGCCTGGATTATAGGCAAAGGCTGAGGCATTGGTGTTTGGGTCGAAATAATCGGGACCCCAAGAGGACAGGTCTGCCTCGTAATTGTGTTCTTTAACTTGGGTTGAGACCTGTGAACTTACCCCAGGAATGACTTCAACCTTAATCCCTGCTTTGGCAAAACTGGCTTGGAGTGCTTGAGCAATGTCCAGATAAGGCGGCTGATTGCTGACAACCAATTTAAAGTGTGGGTTTTTAATTCCGGCTTTTTGCAAAATAGCTTTGGCTTTAGCCGGATCGTAATGGTAAGGCTGACCTGTTAAAGCGCCTTTGAAACCTGCTGGCAAAAATGCTTGTTGGGTTTGGAACTGGCCTTTGAGCAGATCTTTGGCAATGCCTTGGTAGTTAAATGCCCAGCGAGCAGCTTCCCAGAATTTGGGGTTGCCCAAGACTGGATTGTTTTTGGCCTTGGTATTAAACATCAGATAATAAATTGATGCGTACGGCAGTGCTTCGGTTCTGATGCCAGATTTATGGCTAAGTGAAGCAAATTGGTCACTGCCTAAGTTGCGAATAATATCGGCATCGCCTTGTTCTAATAACAGGGCGCGAGTTGCTGCATCAGGTACATTTTTCAGCAAAATATATTTCATTTTTGCCTTTGCACCCACTGTATTTGGATTGGCTTGCATGAGCAGAACTTGATGAGGCACATATTTACGAATCATAAAAGCGCCGCTTCCGGCGGAATGAGTATTGAGCCACTGATGGCCAAAATCGCCATTATGTGCATGCGCGAGTACTGTTTTAGCATCGACAATTGATGAGACTGGTGCCGATAAAAGGCTTAATGCTAATGACGGGCCAATATTGACGTCCCAGCTAATTTTAACCTGATGCGGGCCAACCTTCTTGATGTAGTGATCTACATTATTTTTATCCCATCCTAATTGAGTGAGAATAAAAGAAGGTGCCAGATTGAGTTTAACAACTCGTGACAAACTAAAAATAACATCTTCAGGGCGTACTGGATTACCACTGGCAAATTTCGCATCACTGCGCAGTGTAAACGTCAGGCTATGTGGGCTAGCTTGCCAGCTTTTGGCAAGTGTTGGCATCAGTTCAGTGGGTTTTTTCGGATTCGCTTGAACCAGCCGCTGATATAGGTTGGTAAAACTTTGTACAGAAGTCAGTTCAAATCCTTGAGCTGGATCGAGGCTTGTAACGTCATCGAGTGATTGGGCAACCACGAGCGTATTTGTGGGGGTTTTCGCATAAGCACTTCCTAACGCTCCAGCGATGCTTAATAAGCCTACGATAATTAGTTTATTCATCTTTTTATCATCCGTTATGTTTGGCTGCTATTTTAAGAGAGATGCATGGTTATTTAAAATTATTAGTTTTTATCTCTTATAGCTAAATATTATAATTATATGAATATTTATTTTAGTGATAAATAACGTGTCATGTCTATGAAGGCTTAATCTTTACTAACGTTTAATTAGTACTTTAAGTTATACTCATAACGACTTGATTTTTTAATGATGTTTTTATCTTTAACGATTCAAGAGCAATCCATTTTGAATGAACAAAGCAATAAGGAGCCAAAGCAGAATGAGTGCTTTGCGTCTATGCTAGTAAAGATTTTCTAATTCACTCTATTGATATATCAAAAATAATCAGAGGAGAACATAGATGGCCAATCTGATGAGTCGTTGTGCTCAAGTCATGGTTTTTCTGGCTTTGTGCGCTTGGGGCAAAATGGTTTATGCCTCAGAACCGATTATTCTGACCATCTCTGGACACATTCGACCTACGCTCAGCGTACGCAAAGTAAATTTTACACTCAATGATTTGCAAAAATTTCCGCAATACATCTATAAAACGACTAATCGTTGGGTGGATAAGCCACATCAATATAAGGGGCCGCTGCTTGCTGATATATTAAAAAGTGTCCATGCTGAATCACCTCGTTTAACGTTGGTCGCGTTGAACGATTACCGAGTCAATATGGATATGTCGAAGGTGATCAAATATAAACCGATTCTGGCTTGGTCGGATGATGGCAAGACGATGACGGTACGTGATCGCGGACCTTTGTGGTTGATGTTTCCGCTCGATAGTTATCCGAAGGCTCTTAAAAATACAGGAATGAATACTTATATGATTTGGCAGCTTCGAAAAATAATTGTGAATCAATAACGGAACTCAATGGGTATTAGTAAATGGTTTAGAAACTCCCAGTTGTTCAATTTCGGTATTCTCATTATTATCACGGGATTTCTTCTGGTAAGTTTTGTAGCAGCATTTAAGGTTTATCAAACCTCTAAAATGATTGAGCGGCAGCCTCATTCGGCTGTGTGGGGATTAGTTCAACTCCAAGAAGAACACCGCCGTTTTATCAATACACTGCAACTCTATAAATATAAAGGAGTAAGTAAGCAGCAGCTACTGTTTCGCTACAATATTTTGTGGAGTCGTTTCCCCGTCCTTTTAGATGGCGATGAGTCAAACTATTTGCGTCAGATTAATGGGGCCAATGCATTGATTCGCGATATGTTTTCAGAAGTGCAACGGATTGAACCTATTTTGGAAGGGTTACCCCGTAACGATATCGAAATCCCTAAAATTCTCCACTGGCTCGAAAATTTTAGTGGGCCCGTTAATGTTCTGGTAAATCGCGAATTTCACCGGATTCAGGAATCGCGACGAGTTTTGCAAACGCAACTACAGTCGCAGCAAAACTTTTTAGCGGGTGCGTTAGCTGGATTATTTTTTTGCTTCGCCCTGTTGGTTTTGGTTATTTTGATTCAAAGACATCGCTATCGGTGGTTAAAGCAGCACGATTCACTCTCACAGTTATTGAATCGACGGGCATTACATTCGCGTTTACAGCATTATTTAGATGAGGATACTCGCGTTGTACTGGTCGGTATCTCGTTTGAAAAATTGTCTGTTTGGATGAGCCGGCTCAACATCAATCCACTGAGCGTGATAAGTGAACGGCTCAAAGCAACGGTTGAACAATCGTTGGGTAACGCAGTACTAGAGTTTGCAAGGTTTAGTGAAAACGAGTTTGCTCTGGTGCTGGATGCGCAGCATTTCAGCTCAGAACTTATTGACCAATTTTATCAGCAACTGCGTTTGACGCTGATTCTTGCTGAACAAAGTTGTCAGTTGCGAAGCAAATTAGTGCTGGTGGAAAATATACATCAGCTACATCGAGCCGATGATGGCCTGCTGCGTCTCACCTTAGCTTTTGAGCAAGCCCGTAATAACCATGAATCTATCTACTATTATCGCCATGAGCTACTGACTCGTGAGCAGCGTTGGATTGATCTCTGTGAACAGTTCCAAGAGGCGATCTCTAATAGACACTTACAGCTCCTTTATCAACCCATTTTACGGGTGAATCATAAAATGCCTGTCGCACTGCAGATGCGGCTACGTTGGATTCATCCTCAATATGGGCGCATTGAACATGAAGAATTACTAAAATTAGCTGAACAAACCGAGCTCTGTCAGCTACTCAAAGAGCATTGGCTAGCTTTAGCGCTAGCTCAACATCGTTATTGGTCGAGTATTGGCCATGAGCGATTAATGTTGTTATTTGCTCTACCCGTGGATTGGTTAGATGAGCCTTTTATTCAACTATTGGTTTATAAACTTAATGAACTTCAGATCCCGGTCGCGCAATTTATGCTGGCTTGTCAACAAGGTGATTTATATGTCGGTACCCGCCAGTTTTATCTATTGAAAAAATTGCATCAGGCCGGAGTTCGAGTGTTAGTCGATGATAATGTGATTCACGGCGTTAGCTGGCAGCAGTTACTTCGCTCACGTTATGAGTTTGTGCGCTTAACGGTACCGTTAAGCGCCGAGCTGACCCAACCCCAGCGGATTATGCAGCTTGATGCGTTAGCTAATTTTATGAAAGAGTTAAAGTTAACGGTGATTTTTGAAGGGGTGAGTAATCGCGAACAGCTATATCAGATTGAAACCGCATTTCCTCAGGCTTATGTTTGCGGGGCGGTTTTTGCACCGTTCATGGATACCGAACAAACAGAGCTGTATTTAAAAGAATTACTTAACCCTGCTTATTGAACGCAGATAACCAAGCGTAAAGCAGCCGGCATGGCAAAACCAATGCCTTCTGCTTCCAAGAGGTCAACAGTCCCTAGCCTAATAGCTGTTTAAATGATGCCAATGTTTTATGGGCTAGTTCGATTTTAACCACTAATGTTTCTAAGACTTTTTTAAAATCTTGTTCATCTTCACACTGTTGCAATCTGAGTAGATCATTGGCGAGTTCCTCGACATAGGGCAAAAAATGATCTGCTTCAGTGCTAAATGGACTGTCATTAACGAAGATTTTATCGAACTGACCCAATCCATCCGCTTGCTGAGCACTGATAACTTTATCGGCATCAACTGCTTTGTGATAGATGGCTTTAATATTAATCTTAAGCTGCTCGATGACTTTTTCTTGATTCATGACTCATCTTTGGTTGAAATTTCTGATTAGCCATTATAACAGACTTAATCCGAGATCCTGAGGGGTCTTACTGGGTTTATGTGGCTCCTCACGCACGAGTCGGGGAATTAAAAAACCAGGTAAGAGTTCATAAAGCTGGTGCATTATGGCAACTGCATCCTGATGGCTAACATCAAAATGAGTGGCGCCTGTGACTTTATCGAGCAGATGTAAATAGTAGGGTTGAATATCGCTGGCAAAGAGGGCTTCACTGAGGTTGGCTAAAGTCTGTGCATCATCGTTTACCCCGGCTAATAAGACACTTTGGTTTAGCAACCAAATACCACGTGATTTGAGTGGTTTTAGTGCTTCTGTCAAAGTTTGGCTGACTTCATTCGGGTGGTTGATGTGAGTCACCAAAATCGTTTTGAGTCGGCATTTTGCTAGGAGCTCAACCAATTCGTTAGTGATGCGACTTGGTATAACGACTGGCAGGCGCGAGTGAATTCGCAGCCGTTTCAAATGTGGAATTTCAGCGAGCGCATGAATGAGTTTGGCTAGATGGCGGTCATTGGCCATTAAGGGGTCACCCCCAGAGAAGATCACCTCGTTGATCTCAGTGCGTTGCGCTATGTAATCAATCGCGGCCTGCCAACCGTGGCTGCCCGGAGCATTATCTTGATATGGAAAATGGCGACGAAAACAATACCGACAATTAATGGCACAGCCACCTCTGACAATCAGCAACACTCGATTGGTGTATTTGTGCAAAAGTCCGGGCACTGGTCCTTGTTGCTCTTGAAGCGGATCGCTTGTAAATCCGGGCATTTCAATAAATTCCTGATGCATCGGCAAAACTTGTCGTAGCAGCGGATCGGCCGGATTGTTTGGCTCAATGAGGCTAGCAAAATAGCGCGGTACCCGCAGTGCAAAAAGCTGTTTTGCTTTGCGGTCTTCGACATAATCATCAGGGTTGAGACCAACCAGTTCAAGGAGCTCATCGACGGATGTGATCACATCTGCTAGCTCTTTTTGCCAATAGTTATGCAAACTATGGCGGTTTCGGGTTACAATTTGCGTCATTTGAAAAATGAATAATTGGTTTAAGAGGACATAATGGCAACATATAGTACCAATGAATTCCGTTCCGGGCTAAAGATTATGCTCGATGGCGAACCATGTGCCATCCTGGAAAATGAATTTGTAAAGCCAGGGAAAGGACAGGCGTTTAACCGTGTTAAACTGCGTCGCTTACTCAACGGTAAAGTACTGGAAAAAACGTTTAAGTCTGGTGACACTGTTGAAGGAGCCGATGTCATGGATATGGAAATGGCCTATCTGTATAACGATGGCGAATTCTGGTATTTCATGGACAATAATACTTTTGAGCAGATTGCCGCAGATGCGAAAGCAGTCGGTGATAATGATAAATGGTTAGTTGAACAAGACCCTTGTGTGATTACCACTTGGAATGAAGCGCCTATTGCTGTTACTCCGCCAAACTTTGTTGAGTTAGAGGTGACTGATACAGACCCTGGACTCAAAGGTGATACAGCTGGTACTGGCGGTAAACCCGCGACGTTAAACACCGGTGCAGTGGTACGCGTCCCACTGTTTATCCAGATTGGTGAAGTGATTAAAGTGGATACTCGAAGTGGTGAATACGTTAGCCGTGTTGGTAAATAAATCGGCTATGTAAACCCTATTGTTACAAAAAGCCTGCATTTTGCAGGCTTTTTGTTTGATTAGCGCATTAGCATTTGCAGGAGCAAAACGGCGCTGGCGATGGTGACAATCAAGGCTAGCCCATAACACAACCATTTATGCAGTGCACATGTCCTGACGCCTAAATCATGCAAGCCATGATAAATGCGATGCATTGCATGCCACATGGGTAAGCTAATGATCACCCATAAAATAAGCGCTCCCAGCCAGTGGCTGGCTAATGTTGCAACACGTGCAAAACTGTAGGTATCGCTGTTGAGCAGTCCAAGCGGAATCAGTAACCCTGTGATGAGAATGCACACAGGGATGACAATTGCCGTGACCATTCCACCACCACCAAACAATCCCCAAAAAATTGGCTCATTAGAACGTTTCATAGCTCCCCCTAAATACTGACAATGACTAAAATGAGTAGGCTGACAATCGCCAGTAATGCATACATTGATTTCACAATGACACTATCGGGCACTTTTTTATCTTTAAACCAGAGATCAGCTGCCTTGGGGGCCAAGTTAAACCAAGTCACACTATGGTAAAGGACCCAAAACAGCGCAACCAGATGAAAGATAATGGCGACCGGGCTTTGCATGGCATGCAGCCAATTGGCAAAAGCTGTTTCTCCTTGTGCTAGACGAAATAGACCACACAATAAAACCAAGCTGTAAATGGCGGTCGCAATCGACGAGCCTTCACGGATCATGTATTTCAGATAGAAACTGTTTTTGAGCCACCAGTTATGCTTCATCGGGCGAATATAGGGTTGACGAATCGACATACTTATTTCTCCCGTTTGATTAGATGTAATAGATAGTCTTTGCTGCTAGCCACTTTTCCGAGTTGAATTGCGGCAGCTGGGTCAACATCTTTGGGGCAGACTTGTGAGCAGTATCCGACAAAAGTACAGCTCCAAACTCCGTCTTCTTGATTGAGGACTTCCATCCGCTGCGCTTTGCCTTCATCGCGACTATCAAGGTTATAGCGATGTAAGAGTGCCAGTGCCGCAGGACCGGTAAAATCTGGATTCAGTCCGTATTGAGGGCATGCGGCATAGCATAGACCGCAATTAATGCACATTGAAAATTGTTTGTAACGTTCCAATTGTGCAGGCGTTTGGGTGGTGCAGCCATCGGCAACATTACGGGGCTGCTCGGTAATGATATAGGGTTTAACGGCTTGTAGTTTTTCAACAAATCCGCTCATATCAACGATTAAATCTCGCTCAATGGGGAAATGCGCTAAAGGTGCGACTGTCATTTCTCCTTGGTCGACGTAATCGCGCAGAAATGTTTTGCAAGCAAGTTTGGGGATGTCATCTACCATCATCCCGCAACTGCCACAAACAGCCATGCGACAGGACCAGCGATAAGATAACGATGAATCAAGATTGTCTTTAATGTACCCCAGTGCCTCTAACAGCGACATCTCTTTGGTGTAAGGAACTTGAAAGTCCTGCAGGGTTGGTTCGCTATCGTAACCGGGACGATAGCGTTGGATATGTAGCGTGAGTTCTTCAGCCATCATTATGCTCCCTTCGTTTCGCTGGCTGCCTGTTCAGAGGCCGCGCCATAAGAGCGAGTTGCTGGTTGTGATTTAGTAATTGTGACATCTGAATATTCGATTTTTGGCAATTGCTCGTTTTGGTAGAATGCCAAAGTATGCTTCAGGAAGTTTTCATCATCACGTTGCTCATAGCCATCTAAACGTTGGTGCGAGCCTCGCGATTCTTTGCGGTGCCAAGCACTGACGGCCATCGCTTGGGCTACATCGAGCAAATAACCTAACTCAATGGCGTAGAGCCACTCGGTGTTATAGACATTACATGAGTCGGTTAATTTGATGTTTTTGTAGCGCTGCTTAAGCTCTGTTAATTTTTCGATACTTTGTTGCATTCCTTCACTAGTGCGGTAAATGCCGACGCCCGCTTCCATGCAATCGCCCATTTCATTGCGCAATGTGGCTGGGTCTTCGTCGCCATCTGGATTTTTCAAAGCCATTACCTGATCAAGGCTCTGTTGGGCCTGCTGTTCAAGTATATTGGCATCACTAAAGGTGCTCGTTTTGGCATATTCTGCAGCTTGTTGGCCGGCGATAGCACCAAAGACAATAATTTCGCTTAAGGAGTTAGACCCTAAACGATTGGCGCCATGTAGCCCAACAGAGGCACATTCGCCCACTGCATATAGCCCTTGCATGCTGGTGGCACAGTGGCCGTCTGTTGCTATCCCGCCCATGGTGTAATGCACGGTTGGACGCACTGGTATCGGCTCTTTTATTGGGTCAATGCCCATATAAGCTTTAGCCAGCTCACAGATAAATGGCAAGCGTTCTTTTAGATAGGTGGCACCTAAGTGGCGAAGGTCAAGGTTGACGTAATCGCCAAGAGACCCCTGAATCGTCCGACCTTTTTGAGCTTCTTGGTAAAAACTTTGGCTGAGTCGATCACGAGGACCGAGTTCCATGTATTTATTTTTGGGTTGCCCAATCGGGGTTTCTGGCCCTAATCCGTAATCTTGCAGATAACGATAACCATCTTTGTTGGTTAAAATTCCACCTTCACCACGGCAACCTTCGGTCATTAGAATTCCCGTGCCGGGCAGCCCGGTCGGGTGATACTGCACAAATTCCATATCTCGCAACGCAACACCATGGCGATATGCCAATGCCATACCATCGCCGGTGACGATGCCGCCATTGGTATTGTAGCGATATACCCGACCAGCACCGCCGGTGGCGATAATAACCGACTTGGCTTGAATTAACTTGGCTTCGTGTTCCATCAAGTCGATGACTAAAATCCCTTGGATCTGGTTGTCATTCGTGATCAGGTCGACCACAAAATGTTCATCGAAACGGTGAATCGAGGGATACTGCATGGAGGTTTGAAATAATGTATGCAGAATATGAAAGCCGCTTTTATCGGCGGCAAACCAAGTGCGTTCGATTTTCATGCCGCCAAAGCGACGAACATTCACTGAACCGTCAGGTTTACGTGACCATGGACAGCCCCAGTGTTCAAGTTGGGTGAGCTCTTGTGGGCAGCGTTTGACAAATTCATCGACGACATCCTGATCGCACAGCCAATCGCCTCCTGAGACAGTGTCATTAAAATGATTGTCAAAATTGTCATTCTCTTGTACGACAGCGGCGGCGCCACCTTCGGCTGCGACGGAATGACTGCGCATCGGGTATACTTTGGAAATTAAAGCAATGTTAAGATCGGGTTCGGTGCGGGCGATCTCGATTGCGCAGCGCAGACCAGCTCCTCCGGCTCCGATAATAGCAACGTCCGTCTGAATCAGTTTCACGGGGTTCTCCTTGACGGTTAATATACTCTTTGTATTGTGGCTTGCCCTGCGGAGGACTTGTTGATTGAAGTCAACAGTTTGTTGTTCCTCTTAACATTAGTTAATTGAATTTGGATTTGCTCACATCCTGAGCATGTTTCTGACAGAAAAGGCAATTATTTCATGAGTAATCAAGCAGCCGTGTATTCTGCTAACTGGCAACCTTCTGCAAGTATTCAAGTACTGCGGCAACGAGCTAAGTTGTTGCAATCTATTCGGTCTTTTTTTAGCGAACGTAACGTATTAGAAGTTGAAACCCCGGCGTTAAGTCAATATGGCGTCAGTGATTTACACCTGCGTAATTTTGAAACTCAATTTGTCGGCCCTGGAGCTGCAGATGGTAAAACGCTCTATTTACAGACGTCACCGGAATTTCATATGAAGCGATTACTCGCCTCTGGCAGTGGCGCTATTTATCAAATTTGTAAAAGTTTTCGCAATGAAGAAGCCGGGCGTATTCATAATCCAGAATTTACTATGTTGGAGTGGTACCGCCCTGGCTTTAACCATCAGCAGCTGATGGATGAAATGGACCAATTACTGATGCGATTACTCAAATGTGACCCAGGTGAGCGGATGAGTTATCAGCATGCATTCATGCAATATTTGGGTATCGATCCACTGAGTGCCAGCCGTGAACAGATTATTCAGGCGGGCAAAACATTTGCAATTGAACAACTGTTATGTGAAGAACACAATCGTGACAGTCAACTGCAAATTTTGTTTGCACTCGGTGTTGAGCCTAATATCGGCCGAGAGCGTCCTTGTTTTATCGATTTATTTCCCGCTTCCCAAGCGGCTCTGGCCCGCGTCAGTCCGGATGACACCAGAGTCGCAGAACGTTTTGAAGTGTATTTTAAAGGGGTTGAACTGGCGAATGGTTTTCATGAACTCAGTGATGCTCAAGAACAAAGAACTCGTTTTGAACGTGATAATCAGTTGCGTGCAGAAAATAATCTACCAGTCATGACGTTGGATGAAAATCTGCTTAGTGCGCTGGGTGCAGGTTTGCCAGATTGTTCAGGTGTTGCTTTAGGACTAGATCGCGTTTTTATGCTAGCACTTGAGAAAAGCGAGCTGAGCGACGTGGTCAGTTTTGGTATTGAGCGTGCCTGATGCACTCGTTTCGGGTAGGGGTTCGCCAGCTGTGTGAGCGCTTTGCTAATAATGGCTCGCTTGATAGTCGTTTTTTACCTGCGCCAACCGGTATGGCTGGAATTATGGCGCAGAAAGCATATCAGCGGCGTCAAGGAAACCACTATCAACGCGAACTAAAATTAACGGGTCGTTGGCAAAATGAATTAGCCATTCTAAATATTAGTGGTCGCGCTGATGGTGCCGGGGTTACATCTGATGGGCGTGATTATTTAGAAGAGATCAAAACGCTTAAAATGAATGCCGATCAAGTCAGTGATGCCCAGCGTAGTGTTCATTTTTCTCAGCTTTACATCTATGCCTATCTGTGGTGCAAAGTGAATGAGACCGATGCGGTGTCGCTGGTTTTAACCTACCTTGATGAGGCTGGCAAAGTCTTGGTTCAGCATCAAAGAGATTATCAGCATGAGCAGGATAGTGCGCAAGTCGAAAACTGGTTTACGCGGTTTATTCGCTGGCAATTGTGTTTCGATGAACTAAAAACTGAACGCAATACGGCTTTACAGACACTCGCGTTTCCTTATTCGCAATTTCGTCAGGGGCAACGCGAGTTAGCCACGGGAGTTTATCGCACTATTGCCAAGGGCAAACAACTGTTGGTTGAAGCGCCAACCGGGATTGGTAAAACATTAGCCACACTATTTCCGGCGGTACGTCAGTTAGGCCAGTGTATTGATAAAGTTGTTTATTTGAGTGCTAAAAACTCGACCCAGTATCTACCTTTAAAAACAGTTGAACAATTGAACGAACAAGGCGCGAGGTTAAGGGCTATCGTCCTTACGGGGAAGCAGCGTGCCTGTTTAAATCCCACCGGTGCTTGCTTGCCAAGTTGTCCCTATGCTACTAATTTTTATGATAAATTTTATACTGTTGGAGAATCGCTATTAACTACTTCAATACTTGATTTTGCAACGCTTGAGCAGCAGGCAAAAGAGCAGCAAATTTGCCCCTATTTTTTAGCTCAGATGTTGGCTCCGTGGTTTGATGTCATAATCGGTGATTATAACTATGGGCTGGATAATGAAGGCTCGTTAAGCTGGTTGACCGAGGCGCAACAAGAGCGTTATGCACTTCTGGTTGATGAAGCACACAATGTTTGCAAACGAGCTAAATCACTCTACAGTGCCCAGCTGAATCAGTTACGATTGAAGCGTATTGCTAAAGCGCATTATGACAGCTCAATCGCTCGATCTTTAACGTCATTACGCCGTCAACTGACCCGGTTAATTAATGCTTCTTTAAATGATGGTTCGCATCTGGTGACCCTTGAGCCACCGCAAGCTTTACTTCGAGCGGCTCGGCGTTTTTGCTTCAGTTGTGAGCAGTATTTGGCGCAATATGGCTCGCTGGATGAGGCATTATTGGAGGTTTATTTTGAGGTTTATCAATTACTGGAGTTAAGTGAGCAATTTAGCGAAGTTTATCGCTATCAGTTAGAACGCTGTGACAGCACACAAGGCGAGCGGCCTGGAACTGTGTTACTGAAATTGACGTGTTTGGATCCTGCGCCACTTTTGAAAAAACGCTGGGGAAATGCTCATTCAGTTGTGCTGTTTTCTGCAACCTTGCAACCGCTGGCCAGCTCTGCAAGTTCGCTCGGATTGAATGATGACCATTACCAGCTTTGTTTACCTAGTCCTTATGACCCATCATCACAGGGGATTTTCCTGATTGGTGATATCTCTACACGTTATCGTCACCGTCAACAAAGTTATCTGCCGCTGGCCCGCTTAATCGAGCAAAGTTTTACAACCCAGCAAGTCAATCAGCTGGTTTTTTTCCCATCCTTTGCTTATTTGCAAAGCGTCGCTGAGCTTATCGATGACCGTTTAGCGTTGTTGCTACAAAGTCCACATATGAATGACAGCGAGCGAGAGCAGTTTATAGCAGAGCTTGCTAATACCGATCAGCCCACTTTGGGATTTGCAGTCCTAGGGGGGATTTTTTCAGAAGGGATTGATTTAAGTGGGCGTCAGCTTTCAAGTGTTATGGTGGTCGGCGTGGGGTTAGCGCAGTTTAATCCGAGTAATGAATGCCAGCGAAGGTATTTGGATCAGCGCGGTGAGAATGGCTTTGCGCTTGTCTATCAGTATCCTGGCATGCAACGAGTGGTGCAGGCGGTTGGGCGTTTGATTCGAAGTGAGCAGGACATCGGTACCGTTATTTTAGTGGACGATCGTTTTACCCAGATCGATTACCAGCGCTTGTTGCCAGCACATTGGCGTTGGCAGTTATGCTCCAGTACCCAAGTACCGGAGCAACTAAGGTTATTCTGGCAATATTTTACTCAGTCTCAGTTTCCGTCTCAGGCCAAGGCTCCGGCTCTGATTCAGGTTCAGTGCGAAAATCACCTAGATGAGCCCCCATTCGGGTGACTTCACCACGACGAACTGCACTGGCCAGTTCAATGGCTTTTCGGCCAAACAATAAAATGACGGTGGAGCCTAATTTAAATCGGCCCATTTCTTCGCCTTTTTTCAAGCTAACTTGGGTCGGTGTTTGGTATTGCCAAGTACTGACCTGACCGCCTGCTGGGGCAATGGTTCCCGCCCAAACCGTTTCGATACTGGCAACAATTGTCGCACCGACTAAAACCATCGCCATAGGGCCAATGGCCGTATCAAAGATGGTGACAACCCGTTCATTCCGGGCAAATAACTCAGGAACGTATTGTGCGGTGACCGGGTTAACCGAAAACAGCTCTCCTGGCACATGGACCATAGTGCGCAGTGTCCCATCAATGGGCATATGAATGCGGTGATAATCTTTGGGAGAAAGATAGATCGTGACAAACTGGCCATCGGCAAATTCATTGGCGAGAGCTTCATCACCCCCGAGCAGTTCGCGAGCACTGTAGTCGTGGCCTTTGGCCTGAATGAGCCTGTCAAAGCGCACCGGACCCACCTGGCTAACGCGACCATCTACCGGCAGTGCCAATGTCGTGTCACCTTCAACCAGTGGCCTAGCATTGGGTTTGAGCTCACGGGTGAAAAATGCGTTAAAGGTCGGATAGTTCTGCGGATTACTATCTAACGCTTCGCTCATGTCCACTTTATAATAACGAATAAACTGATGAATCACCCAAGTGGTGATGCGCCCACATCGAGCAGATGCCAAATATCCCAATAATCGTGATAACCACTTTTTGGGAAGAATGTACTGAAAAGCGACTTGTAATTTATCAAGCACGTGTTGTAAACCTCATAAAAAATTAACGTGGGGGAATATGTCGTGCAGGGCGTTTTTCTATCATGCTTTGCAAAATACGCAAATAACTTTGATAACGCCATTGACTGACATCACCTTTCTTAACTGCTTCTACGAAGGCGCAGCCTGGATCATTTTGATGCTTACAGTCTCTAAATTTACAGTGTCCCTGCAATTGTCGTAATTCCCGAAAACCATAAGTGACTTCATCACATTCTAGGTGCCAGAGCGAAAATTCGCGAATGCCAGGAGAGTCAATCAACCGCCCGCCATCTGCCAGGGGATATAAACGTGCTGCAGTGGTGGTGTGTTGGCCTAAACCGGAGTTATCTGATACCTCTTGCGTTTGCGCACAAACTTGCGGTAGTAACATATTCACCAGGGATGATTTACCAACACCCGATTGGCCGACAAAAATACTGGTTTGGCCTCTAAGCTGCTCGTTAAGCGCATCTAAGCCATGTTCGGTTTTGCTGCTCGCGTATAAGGTTTGATAACCAAGCGATTGATATTGCTCTAAAATAGATGAAATTTGAGGCCGGAGTGTATCGTCAAGCAAGTCTATTTTATTGAGTAAAATAACCGGTTTAAGGTGGGAGTTCTCAATTGCAACCAGATAGCGGTCAATCATGTCGCTGGAAAAATCCGGTTTTAAGGCGCTAACAATGATTACCTGATCAATATTAGCGGCGATCGTTTTGAGACCGTCATAATAATCCGGCCGAGATAATTCACTACGGCGGCTCTGAACAGCCTCGACGACACCTTTAATGCCCGAATGACTTTCCTGGCCGCGACGCCATAAGACTTCGTCGCCGGTGACTAACGAGTCAACTGTTCGACGAATATTACAGCGAAATATTTCCCCATGCTCTGATTGAATATCAACGTGCTGACCAAAGCGACTGATGACAACGCCATCCTCGCTCTTGCCAAGCTGCTCGTCATTCCACTCATAGCTTATTTCGCTGTGGAGACGTTTTTGGGCATTGACCCGCATTCTGCGTAGTTGACCCTGATTGAGTCGCTTTTTTTTGGCCACAATGTCGCTTTTAAACTGTTAAGATAAAGGTCTATGATAACGCATTTGCGTTAGACAGAAAATTTTAGTGTTAAAAGGTGAATTATGACAGTAAGTGCAACAAACCTGATTTGGGTAGATATGGAGATGACCGGACTCAATCCACTGCAGCATAAAGTGATTGAAATCGCATCCATTGTCACCGATTCACAGCTTAATATTCTCGCCGAAGGGCCAGTTATCGCGATTCATCAAGATGAATCTGAACTTGATGCGATGGACCAGTGGTGCACGACTCATCATACACGTTCAGGGTTAGTTGAGCGTGTTCGAGCAAGTGATATTGATGAGCAACAGGCGAGCGACCAGTGTTTAGAATTTTTCCGCCAGTGGTTACCTGAAGGGGTGTCACCGATGTGTGGCAATTCGATTGGTCAAGATCGTCGTTTTATGGCTGTGCACTTACCTGAACTTGAGCAGTTTTTTCATTATCGCAATATTGATGTTAGCACCATTAAGGAACTCGCAAGACGTTGGCGTCCCGAACTTTTAGAAGGTGTGAAGAAAACAGGCACTCATTTAGCCTTGGCCGATATTCGTGAATCGATCACTGAATTACAACATTATCAGCATACTTTTTTTAATCTGGATGCAAAATAATCATTTTTAAAGCAAATGGCTAAAAATTTTAAAAAGGGGTTGCCAAGGACGATTTTTCTCGTATAATTCGCAGCCCTGTAAGGCATGAGAATTCTCGTGTTTTTGCAATTGTGAAGCGGCACTAGCTCAGTTGGTAGAGCGCGACCTTGCCAAGGTCGAGGTCACGAGTTCGAACCTCGTGTGCCGCTCCAAATCTAGAGACATCGATGATGCGGCACTAGCTCAGTTGGTAGAGCGCGACCTTGCCAAGGTCGAGGTCACGAGTTCGAACCTCGTGTGCCGCTCCAATATTCTTTATATCCTGCATGATTATTCATCCCCGAATTCAACTTCAAAGTGCGACACTTTCTGATCTCAAACGGTCATTATTATTGCTTTAAAAATACTGCTTGAACCTTAAACACTTTTTTGGACGATGATTGAGCAAACTCTATATCGTTCTTCGTCACCGTTCTCAAGTTCGTCCCTTTCTATACAGATTGCCTCAGCAAACCATTGGCGTTTTCGCATGCACCTCATCTCCAAGAGCTATTATGGGTGGGCAAAATACAATGCTGCGTTCAATGCTTCTGCCGATTTTGACCGGACTTTCTTAGCTGATAATTCATGATAGGACTACTCACATCCAACCCAACCTGAAGTGGGTATTCAAGACGTTGCTTACCAAGTCAGTCGGTTTCAGTTCGATCCCATAAACGTTCTTCTGATGTTAGCGCTATGGTAACGGCTGTTAGCGTGCATAAAATGGTTAAGTTAGCTCCAAATACTATATTTAGTCCAAGCTGAGGCGAAAGAGCTCCGTGTTGGAGAGCTTGGCGAATTGCGTCATTTTAATAAACATCAACTAGCTAAATTGGTTTCTTCTCAAGGAAAATTGGCGTACGCCTTCGCCGACTAATCGCTATCAAATGTAAATAGACTTATTGCTCTTGATCACAGTTTTATCGGGGTTTTTTATACATTGCTAAATTGAGGTCGTTTAAAGTTGCTTGCGCTTATGGGGGGGATCTATAAAGTTGTGGGATAAACACTTGACGATAAGCAGTGATAATCAGCCGATGATTGCTCACTGTCTGAGAAAAAGGAGCATGCTCATATGCGTCAAATCACCAGAGATACAACTTTATGTATGTCATTGGCGGGACGACCTGGTAATTTTGGAACTCGTTTTCACAATTATCTCTACGAAGCGATGGGGCTGGATTATTTATACAAAGCCTTTACGACATCTGATTTAAAATCTGCGATTGCGGGCATTCGTGCGTTGGGCATTCGAGGTTGCGCCATTTCGATGCCGTTTAAAGAGCAAGTGATTGCTTATGTTGATGAGTTGAATCATTCGGCTGACGTGATTCAATCGGTCAATACGATTGTCAACGATAATGGTTATTTAAGCGCTTATAATACTGATTATCTCGCGATTGAAGCATTGTTAAAACGCTATCAAGTATCAACCGATCTGACCTTTGCCTTGTATGGTAGTGGTGGCATGGCAAAAGCGGTGGCTTGTGCATTAAAGCAGGCCGGATTTAATAGCGGCACCGTGGTCGCTCGCAATAAAACCACTGGCAAACAGTTGGCAGATTTGTATGGGTACAACTGGCAAAGTACAACCGAGATGCTTGAGGCAGATTTTTTAATTAATGTCACGCCAATTGGGATGCAAGGGGCTAATGAACAAGATTTGTCATTTCCAGAGGTGATGGTTGATCAAGCTCAGATCGTTTTTGACGTTGTGGCGATGCCTGAGTTTACGCCATTGATTCGGCGGGCCCAAAGTCAAGGTAAAACCGTCATTAAAGGCAGTGAAGTGTTTGCATTGCAAGCAGTCGAGCAATTTGCGCTGTATACGGGCCAGCGTCCTGATGATGAGTTATTTGCGCAAGCTGCGGCATATGCTCGTGATGCTTAAATGAAGCTTGCTAAGTCAATTAAACGCGCCTGAACTTGAATGAGTTCTGGGCGCGTTTAAATGGTGCTAAATTATGATGACAGGGTGAACGGTCATAAGCTTGATTAATTAGCCGTAGAATGAGCCGTTACTTTGGACTCGTTCGGTGGGGATAAAGCAATGAGTGTTTCTCCCGGTTGTGGCACCTGACTTTGGTTGACAACTGGGTTCAGTTGATCTTTTTGGTCGACAATAAATAACGGTAAAGCTTCTTTCTGGCGATTTGAGTAATCCTTCCAAGTAAAGGTCTCATTAAGTTTGGTCAGCTTCACTTGCCAGCCTTGCTTGAGTAGTGAATTCAGTTTGGTAAACGTGCAGTCTTCCCAAAACAGAATTTGCCGGGCTCGGAACGTGGCGCTTTCTTGATTCGCAAACCCTTTGCCCTGAGTTGAGCGAATTGAATAGACTTGTTCGCTATTGTACAGATAAGCAAAGTGAGTAATCGCAATGGCGTTTTGGTGGCGATTAGGAGAAAGCGCTAAGACCTGATGAATGCCAGAGAAATCAAGTGTCGCTTCAGCTTGTTCTGACTGCGGGTTGCCATAATAAGCGTTGAGTCCATCCATTCGAGCCAAGCGATAATTTTCCCAAACCGGGTCAGCAAGTAATACTTCAAAATTAGCTTTTTGCAGAGCTTTAGCGATAGAACGTGCTAGCGTATTTGCACCAAAAATTAATATGCCACGCGGAGCTTGCTGGACAACGCCAAGCATTCGGGCAATTGGTCCTGCGGTTAAACTTTGCAAAACGACTGTGGCGATGATGACCGCAAACGACAGCGATACGAGTTTACTCGCATCTGGAATCCCAGCCTGTTCGAGACGCAATGCAAACAGTGAACTGACCGCGGCAGCAACAATGCCCCTTGGCGCAATCCACGATAAAAAGGCGCGGTCTTTCCAGTTTAGCTTAGGGGTTGAGGCACTGATTAAGACACAAATGGGTCGGGCCACAAATTGCACAACGGCTAACAGCGCCAGTAACGGCCAGCCTAAAGCGACCAGATTATTTAAGTTAATTCGGGCCGCTAATAGAATAAACAATGCTGAGATGAGGATCACCGACAGATCCTCTTTAAATTCCATGATATCGCCGATGTCGATATCTGAGCGATTGGCCAGCACCATCCCCATGACGGTGACCGTGAGTAGCCCAGACTCGTGTTGCAAGTGCTCGCTCAGTGAATATGCCAGTAACACAATGGCTAGCACTCCAACTTTGCGCAAATACATGGGGAGCCAACCCCGTTTAAGGGTTTCCGCTATCGCATAGCCAGCGCCAAGGCCCAATGTTCCCCCCAAGCCAATGGTTTTGCTAATAATTGCAAGGCTGTGTACCGCTGCTTCTTGAGAGGCTTGAATGATGACAAACTCGAACATGAGTACTGCAAAAATAGCACCGAGTGGGTCAACAATAATCCCTTCCCAGCGCAGAATTTTATCGAGCTCAGCTCGTGGGCGAATGGTCCGCAGCATGGGGGTCACGACGGTAGGGCCTGTGACCACCATAATCGCACCGAACAGCATCGAGACTTCAACAGAGATCCCAAGCAGTAGATGGCAGGCAAAGGCTAAAATAATGAAGGTGCAAATCAGGCCAATACTCACCAAATTCCAGACGACCTTCACCAGACCTTTAATTTCATGAAAGCGCAATGTTAGCGCACCTTCAAACAAAATAATCGCTACAGCAATGGAAACAATCGGGAAAAGCAGCTTACCGAGTAATTGATCCGGATGTAACACGCCTGTTATAGGACCGAGTAACAGCCCTGCCGCGAGCAAAAATAAAATCGCAGGAAGTTTAAGTCGCCAAGCAATCCATTGGGCTGCCAATGAAATGGCGGCTATCAAGGAAATGGCCGGAGCAAGTTCAGTCATTGGTATCGCCCTTGTTGATTTGCCGAAATCCTAGCTAGCATCATTGAGACGGTCAAGCTTAAGTTGAAAAAATGTAACAAGATAAGCGAGTTATTAAATGGTGCGATGTTGACTAGATCCAATCTTTAACTATGGGTAGTATTTGCTTCTGTGGCAAATAAAAATTACTTGCTCTGGTTATTAAAGCTGGAGATAATAATTCTTTGTATGCGGCGACTAACTAAAAAATCATCATAAAATCAGTCGGATATCATTTATGGAACATCGAACTGCCAATGTACTTATTCAGTCATTGTGAGTTCGCAGAGTCACCATTTTGGGCCCTGTCTTTACAGGGCTTTTTTGATCGCTCTGTCGTGTATGTTAGAACATGAGCGCTGGACGCTTATCATTAGGAAATTGCATTTATGGCCGTTATCGAATTGATTAAGCCTGAACATGATGCGCAAATTGAGCAGATTGTGCATACAGTTTTGGCTGAATTTGGTGCCAGTGGACCGGGGTATGCCTGTGCTGATCCACAACTTAAATCGTTGAGCCACTTTTATCGCCCAGAAAAAATGAACTACTGGGTGGCGCTCAATGAGCATAATAAAGTATTGGGGGGCGCAGGAATTGGGCCGTTAACTGCCACCGAAGGCTTTTGTGAACTGCAGAAAATGTATTTGTTACCAGAAGGGCGTTCTTTGGGAATTGGTCAACAATTAATGCAAACCTGTCTGGCATTTGCTCAGCACTATTATCAAGCGTGTTATTTAGAAACACTGGATCACATGGATAGTGCTCAAAAATTGTATCGGCGTAATGGCTTTAAACGGATTAGTCAGCCTCTAGGGCAAACTGGCCATAGCCGTTGCAATACATGGTATCTTCGTTCATTTTAAGATTTAAGCATCGCGTGTCAGACCTTTTTCAACGATTCGAATGAGTCGTTTGGTTTGACGGGTGACCGTTGAAAGTTGTTTATGATGTTGGTTGAGTGCCCAGTCAATATGTTCTTTAACGAGCTCAGAAGCTTGTGGGCGCGCATCTTCAAGTGCTTGAATGATTGCGATGGAGGCCGGGGCATTACCCAACGCAACCGCGATATTACGCTGCCAACGTTCATGGCCAATCCGACGAATCGGTGAGCCTTCAGTCTTGCTTAAAAATGTGGTTTCATCCCAAGCAAACAGACTCAGTAGTGTTGTTTTATCGAGCTCATGACGTGGTAAAAAGTCATTTTCTTCGCCCAATTGACTCTCGTGATTATAGGGACAGACAAGCTGACAATCATCACAGCCATAGATTCGGTTTCCCATCAGTGGCCGCAACTCTTCGGCAATCGGACCTGGGTTTTCGATCGTCAGATAGGAGATACAGCGCCGCGCATCGACTTGATAAGGTTCAGTAATCGCTCCGGTTGGACATAAGGTCATGCAGGCAACACAACTCCCACATTGAGGCTCGATTGCGCTATCGGTTGGGAGCGGCAAGTTTATCAACAGCTCTCCTAAAAAGAACCAAGACCCCTCGTCTGGGTGAATCAGAAGGGAATGTTTACCCGTCCAACCTAACCCTGATTTTTCAGCTATAGGGCGCTCCATGATTGGAGCGGAATCAACAAAGGGGCGATAATCGAGTTGTTCACAAACAGTCTTAATTTTTTCTGCTAGCTTTTTTAAGCGTTTGCGTAATACTTTGTGGTAATCGCGACCTAAAGCATAACGGCTAATATAAGCTCGATTTGGATCTTTGAGTGTGGAAGCAAACCCTGCATCGTTGATCAGATAATTCATCCGGACACTGATAATCCGCAGTGTTCCGGGATGTAATTGCGCTGGATCTTCACGTAATTGCTGGTTACGCTGCATAAAACTCATCTGACCGTGGTAGCCACGCGATAGCCAATCGCGGTAGGATTGAATGTGTTCACTCACATCGGTATCAGTAATACCAACCTGTGCAAACCCAAGTTGTTTGCCCCATTGCTTGATATCGAGCGCTAATTGATTGAAATCGATTTTGGAATTTTCGGCCATGATTCGTATAACACCAGACTATAGCGCGACTTTACCATATTCTTTATGGACTGCCGACCAAGTTAAGCGCGCAGAACCCAAATTGGCAGCCCAAGCTCAAGTTTCTTTATATCAATTAATGCTATTAGCCGGGACGAATGGTTTTGCGCTGCTTCGTCAGCGCTGGCCACAGGCTCAGCATTTATTAATTATCGCCGGTGGTGGTAATAATGGTGGTGATGCCTTAGTGATCGCAAAATTGGCAATAGAGGTTGGCATGCAGGTATCACTGCTTGTCCATGGTGATGTCAGCCGATTTCCAGCGGAGGCGGCGCAAGCATGGCAAGAGCTCTCTTTGCAGCAGTTAACGCAAATTAACACGTTGTCAGAGGCTCCCAAAGATATCGATGTGGTGGTTGATGGACTGTTAGGCGCAGGGCTTAAAGGCCATGTGCGTGATGATGCTGCGCAGTTAATCAATGAACTGAATTTGTTGGAATTGCCGATTTTAGCACTTGATATCCCATCTGGTTTATCAGCTGATACCGGTCAGGCTCTGGGATGTGCTTTAAAATGTGATGCAACGATTACATTTATTGGAGTTAAGCAAGGTTTGTTGACAGCTCAAGCGGCTAATTATTGTGGGAAACTTTACTATAGTTCTTTGGGACTTGATTCAGTGTTACAAGAGCACGAACCGAAATCTTGCCAACGCAGTGACTATTCAAAATTACGAGGGTTACTTCCCAAACGTTCTCGAACTGCGCATAAGGGGATGTTTGGTCGGGTTGCTCTGTTTGGGGGCGACTTGGGAACCCCAGGGGCGATTCGCATGGCCGGCGAAGCCTGTCAGCGAGTTGGGGCTGGATTGGTGACGGTTATCTCGCAGCCTGAGAACTTACCTATTATTTTAAGTGGTCGTCCTGAGTTGATGGCGCGCGGCGTGCATATTGATGATGAAGCCATTGTTACACAGTTTCTGCAAGCGACAGATGTTCATGTCTTAGGACCCGGCTTAGGGCAAAGTCAATGGTCACATTGGTTATTTAACCATGTGATTGCCAGTGATGCTCTATTGGTCCTTGATGCTGATGGGCTAAATTTATTGGCAAAATCGCCCTTGGAGCGACGCAACTGGGTCTTAACTCCACATCCGGGTGAAGCGTCCCGGTTGTTGGGATGTTCGGTGGCGGACATTGAGGATGACCGGTTTAGCGCAGCTTTAGAAATTGCCTCAAAATATCAGGCGGTTACTTTGCTAAAAGGGGCGGGCTCTATTGTTGCGAGCCCATCGGGTGAAGTGCGAGTTTTGAATGTGGGAAATCCGGGGATGGCCAGTGGTGGTATGGGGGATGTACTTTCAGGTATGATTGCAGGTTTACTGGCTCAACATCTTCCAATGTTTGAATCCGTATGTTTAGCTGTGTGTCTGCATGGTCAAGCGGCGGATTGTGCAGCTAAAGATGGTGAACGAGGGATGTTAGCCAGTGATTTATTTGCCCATATTCGGGTATTGGTTAATCCGGAAAACTAAATAGATAAGATGAACTGGCAGCTAGAATTAGCCGATAGCTCGGCAACAGTAGAATTAGGTCGTAAGATTGCAGCGCAGATCGATGCGCCATTAACGATATTTCTTAATGGGGAACTTGGTGCGGGTAAAACGACTCTAACCCGAGGGATTGTTCAGGGAATGGGGCACCAAGGAAATGTGAAAAGCCCAACCTATACACTGCTTGAGCCCTACTCGTTAGGTCAGTGGCAGATCAATCATTTTGATTTGTATCGATTGGCTGACCCTGAAGAGCTGGAGTTTATTGGTATTCGAGATTATTTTGGACCTGGGCAAATTGCTATTATTGAATGGCCTGAAAAAGGCGAAGGGATGATTGGCGAACCTGATTTGGTTATCTTATTGAGCTATCAAGGGCTCTCTCGCGAGGTTGAATTTAGGACTTATTCTCCCGCAGCTAAGCGTTTGTTAACAGGGTTAATAGACAGTTATTCATAGTCATTTTTATATAAAGGTATCATGCAGCGTCGTTTTTTAAAGTGGTGTGTTGCACTAAGTGTCTTGTTTTGGACATTCAGTGCACAAGCAGTTAAGAGCAATCAGATCACTGGTATTCGTACTTGGTCTGGCTCTGGACATACGAGGGTGGTTCTTGATCTGACTCAAGCGCCCCAATTTAGCTATTTTCGATTACGGAATCCGGATCGGCTCGTGGTTGATTTGGCCGCGACTCACAATAACGTTAATTTATCGAAAGTTCATATTCGCGGTAAATTACTCAAGCACATTCGGCGCAGCCGACCACCAAAGAAGGTGGATTATCGCTTAGTGCTGGACTTATCTCGGCGAGTGAAGCCGTCCGTATTCCCACTGCCAGCGACTAAAGAGTCAAAACCTCGGTTAGTGATTGATCTGCCTGATAACAGCCCTGTACCTAAAAAAGCTGTTCCGGTGAAGCCGGTTAAAACGCAGGCCAGTGCCCGTAAAGCCATGCGCGACATTATCGTGGTATTAGATGCTGGTCATGGCGGTAAAGATACGGGGGCGATTGGTCCCGATCATAAGTTTGAGAAAAATGTGACATTGCCGATTGCCAAAAAAGTGGCGGCATTGTTTAACAAAGAGCCCGGTATGAAAGGGATGTTAACTCGTAAAGGGGATTATTTCATCCCATTGGACAAGCGCTCGGAGATCGCTCGTAAAGATCATGCTGATCTGCTTATTTCCATTCATGCCGATGGTTTTGCATCTCCTGAGCCACATGGTGCTTCTGTGTGGGTTTTGTCGGCACGTCGGGCAAACCGTGAAATTAACCGCTGGTTAGATCAGAGTAAACAACCGACTGAGCTACTAGGTGGAGCGGGAGAAGTGCTTAAAACCTCGCCGAACGATCAATATTTGGCGCATGCATTGCTTGATATGAGCATGGATCATTCGATGAATACTGGATTTGTGATTGCCTCTGATATTGTTGCTCAGCTTAAAAAAGTCACTTATATGCATAAAAATAAGCCTCAGCACGCTAGCCTTGCCGTACTAAAAGCGCCAGATATCCCCTCCATGTTGGTGGAAACAGGTTTTATTACCAATCCGAAAGAAGAAAAATTATTGATTTCACCTCGCCATCAACAACGCATTGCCAATGCGATTTTTATGGGGGTGCGTAATTATTACCGTCAGCATCCTCCGATCGGAACGTGGTATGCAGCTCATTATGGTAAAGTCAAATATGCCGTTAAAAGAGGGGATTCACTTTCGCTTATCGCCCAGCGTTATCACACCAGTGTTGGGGCCTTGAAAAGTACCAATAAATTACGCAGCAATGTGCTGCGAATTGGCCAAGTGTTGGTGATACCGAAATCGTAGTCAGGGAACCACAAATGTCGATTCACATTTTACCCGCACAACTGGCGAATCAGATCGCTGCTGGTGAGGTCGTTGAACGACCTGCCTCGGTGGTTAAAGAGCTGGTCGAAAATAGCATCGATGCTGGTGCTCGTAGCATTGAGGTGCTCATTGATCGCGGAGGGCACAAGCGGATCTTGGTACGAGATGATGGTTGTGGAGTGAGTGAGCAAGACTTGACGTTGGCTCTTTCTCGCCATGCGACAAGTAAACTATCGACACAGGATGATTTAGAGCATATTCATACATTGGGATTTCGCGGTGAAGCGTTGGCCAGTATTAGCTCTGTTTCCAGGTTAACATTGACCTCGCGCCCTCAAGATCAGGATAAAGCTTGGCAGGCACAGGCGAGTGGTCGGGATATGGGGGTTAATGTGACTCCTGCAGCCCATCCAGTGGGAACGAGTGTTGAAGTTCTTGATCTGTTTTTTAATACGCCAGCGCGACGGAAATTTTTACGTAGCGAAAAAACCGAATTTACTCATATTGATGAACTATTAAAGCGTTTAGCGCTGAGTCACTATGATATCACCATTAAAGTAACGCATAACGGCAAACTGCTGCGTCAGTATCGCGGCGCTAAAACGCCTGAACAGTATGCCCGGCGGGTGGCAGCGGTAATTGGGAAGCGCTTTATTGAGCAATCATGGGCGATTGATAATCAGCATCAGAATTTGCGATTGTGGGGATGGCTTGGAACGCCGCAAGCGGCCTGCGCAAGTACAGAGCAACAATACTTCTATGTGAATGGCCGAGTCATTCGTGACAAACTGATTTTGCACGCGATTCGCCAGAGCTTTGCTCAGTTCATTGACGATAAATTGTATCCAAGTTTTGTTTTGTATCTAGAATTGCCAACGGAACAAGTAGATGTCAATGTGCATCCGACCAAACACGAAGTGCGCTTTCATCAAGCAAGATTGATTCATGATTACATTCAAAAAGTACTCAATGAAGTCATTCAACCTCACTTTGAGCAGGAATATGCCCAAGAGGTTAGTCCTCACTATCATAATTATGCAGTGGCTGAGCCTGAGCCTCAGAATGTGGGTGAACAACAGACACGTAGTTCCCAGAGCGCCAGCTATCAACCGACTCCTGTTCGTTATAAACATCATGATGCGCCGAGTAAACAACAGTTAGCGACGCAAAGTCAGTGGCTTGCCGATGCGCAGACCGACTCTAGCAAAGCGACGAGCGTTTCCTCTGCTCAGGGGGCGTTACGTCCACTGCAGTTGCTTGGGGGTAGCCACTTACTGGTCGGCGACCAAGTGTCGCAATTGGCATTATTAGACTTAGCGAAAGCTTGGCAACAAGTTTATACCAAACAATTTATTGCGCAGTGGCCGAAGGTGGTTTCTGCGCCATTATTACTTCCACAAAAAATCGTTTTGGATAGCGAAGCTATCGATTGGAGCCGGTCTCATATTGAGTTTTTAGCTCAATTAGGCATTGCCGTGCGCGATGACAAAACGCATCTGACTTTGTTGGCGATTCCAAGTAGTTTACGCCGAGCTGCTCAGCAACCTTTTATAGAACAGTTAGTCACTATTTTGATGCAACATGTCGATGCTTTAGAAGATGCTTCATGGTTGTGTCAGCAATTAGCAATCGCTGGCAGTTCTCAGCTGCAGTTTAATTGGTCATCTGCACTTGGAGTTTATCAGCAGTCGTTAGAACTTAACGATGGTGTTTTAAGTGAACAATTACTAACATTTTTGGATGAGTGCGTGATTTTAAAGGGATTAAAGGATGACTGAGCAAGCTCCTGTACTGACGTTAATGGGGCCTACTGCATCGGGAAAAACTGCGTTGGCTATGCAGTTGTGTGACCATCTGCCGATCGACCTGATTAGCGTTGATTCGGCATTAGTTTATCGTCAGATGGATATTGGTACGGCTAAACCCTCTGCTGATGAATTGACGCGTTACCCCCATCAACTGATCGATATTCGTGATCCGATTCAGAGTTATTCCGCGGCTGATTTTCGAGTCGATGCCCTCCACGCGATCGAACGCTCTCATCGGGCTCAAAGAATTCCACTACTGGTGGGTGGAACAATGCTTTATTATAAAGCGTTAATTGAAGGGCTTGCGACATTACCCAGTGCCGACCCTGCGGTGCGTGAAGAGATTGCTCGACAGGCTAATGAAATGGGTTGGCAGCGACTCCATCAAGAGCTTCATGAATACGACCCGCAAAGCGCGGCACGTATTCATCCTAATGATCCTCAGCGTTTGATGCGCGCCATCGAAGTGTACCGTTTAAGTGGCAAAACGTTAACGGAATTGAATGCGCAAAAACCACCAGAATTTCCTTATCCACTGTATCAATTTGCGATTGCCCCACAGGATCGTCACGTATTGCATCAGCGAATTGAGCAGCGTTTCGATTTGATGTTAGAGCAAGGGTTTGAGCAAGAGGTTTGCCAATTAATGGCGCGGGGTGATTTATCATTGCAGATGCCATCTATGCGCTGTGTTGGTTATCGGCAAATGTGGCAATATCTAGCTGGAGAATTTGACTATACACAGATGCGCCTGAAAGCGCTTGCCGCGACTCGACAGCTTGCTAAACGCCAACTCACTTGGCTTCGGGGTTGGCAACAAATCATTCACTTGGATAGCATGGATGCGAATGCGCTAACAAAACTTCTATTGAGTTTGCCGGAAAACTTGAAATTCTGCCTATAAGGCCTCAAGTTACTGGTATATAATTAAAACTAAGACCGTCAAAAAAAACTAATAACAGTAAATTTACTATAACAATATAAGGAAACCATCAATGGCTAAGGGGCAATCATTACAAGACCCATTTTTGAATGCGTTGCGGCGCGAACGTATTCCTGTTTCTATTTATTTGGTCAATGGCATTAAGTTACAAGGGCAAGTTGAGTCATTTGATCAATTTGTTATTTTGCTCAAAAATACCGTCAGTCAAATGGTTTATAAGCATGCGATTTCAACGGTAGTGCCTGCGCGCCCTGTTTCGCATCATACCCCGACTGAGGGTGGCGAAAGTTAATTGTTTTTCAGGTTTTACGCCTGTTAATAAGGAGTTTTAAAGCTTGTTTGACCGCTATGAAGCTGGTGAGCGGGCCGTGCTGGTACATATTCACTTTTCAAGTGAAGATGACCGTGAAGATCTGCAAGAGCTGGAGATGTTAGTCAGCTCTGCTGGCGTCGATTCAGTGGCCGTGGTGACCGGAAGCCGTAATGTTCCTCATCCTAAATATTATGTTGGAGAAGGGAAAGCCGAAGAAATTGCTCAGGCAGTTCTCCAACATGAAGCCAATGTGGTTATTTTTAATCACGCGTTATCCCCTGCTCAAGAGAGAAATTTAGAACAATTATGTCAGTGCCGAGTCTTAGATCGGACGACATTAATTCTGGATATTTTTGCCCAACGAGCTAGAACTTATGAAGGTAAGTTGCAGGTTGAGTTGGCTCAGTTGCGTCATTTGTCGACCCGATTGGTCCGAGGCTGGACGCATTTGGAACGACAAAAAGGCGGAATTGGGCTGCGTGGTCCTGGGGAAACACAGTTGGAAACTGACCGACGTTTATTGCGCGCTCGGATTAAAAATATCTTGGCACGGCTTGAAAAAGTAAGTAAACAACGTGAGCAGGGCCGTCGGGCTCGGCAGCGGGCGGAGGTTCCTACGATTTCATTAGTCGGTTATACCAACGCGGGTAAATCAACTCTGTTTAATCGTGTAACAACGGCACAGGTTTATGCGGCTGATCAATTATTTGCAACACTCGATCCGACGCTACGTCGTTTAGAAATTCAGGACGTAGGGCCAACGATTCTGGCTGATACGGTCGGATTTATTCGGCATTTGCCGCATGATCTCGTTGCTGCATTTAAAGCGACATTGCAAGAAACTCATGATGCTCAGTTATTGCTTCATGTCATTGACTGTAGTGATGATCGTGTGAGTGATAATATTGAGCAAGTACAACTGGTGCTTGATGAAATTGGGGCCAGTGAAGTTCCTCAGCTGTTAGTGATGAATAAAATCGATGAAGTTGAAGGAATTCAGGCGCATGTTGATCGTGATGACGAAGGTGTCCCGATAAGGGTTTGGATTAGTGCGCGTCAAAACGTTGGTATTGATTACTTGATGCAAGCCATTCAAGAGCGACTGTCAGGCACGATGGTTGAGCAGCATATTATGTTGCCTCCAACAGCGGGCCGATTAAGAAGTCAGCTCTATCAGTTGGATGCTATCAGTGAAGAAAATATGGACGAACAAGGCAATTGGTTGCTTGACATTCGCGTTCCTCAAGTAGAATGGGCACGTTTATGTAAACATTATGATGAGCTGCCAGATGTGGTCAATTCGCAAGATACGGACTAAGTTTTAATTCAGAATAAACAGCGGAGAGTCAAATGGCCTGGAACGAGCCTGGAGGCAATAAAGGAGGCGGTGATCGTGATCCTTGGGGTAACAAGAACAAGAACAAGAATCAGGGACCGCCAGATTTAGATGCGATTTTTGGTAAACTGGGTCGACGTATTATGGCCTTGTTAGGCGGAAAAAAATCGCCTGGAGGGCCGGGTGGCTCTGGCACTAGTTTTTTCCATCCTAAAGTATTAGCTGCTGTCGTGGGGGTGTTGGTTATCATCTGGGCGGTCAGCGGTTTTTATACTGTTAAGGAAGAACAGCGGGGTGTCTTACTGCGCTTTGGCGCTTATCAGGGGGAAGTACTGCCTGGGTTACATTGGAAACCGACTTTTATTGATAAAGTAATTCCGGTTGCCGTCGCGAAAATTCGTTCTCTACCTGCATCTGGATTTATGCTCACTGAGGATGAAAATGTCGTTCGAGTTGAACTAGATGTGCAGTATCGGGTGAGCGATCCTGAGAAATATCTGTTTAGTGTGACCAATGCTGATGATAGCCTGCGACAGGCGACAGATAGTGCGCTGCGCTATGTTATTGGCCACACCAAAATGGATGAAATTTTAACGGTTGGACGCGAAAAAGTTCGTCAGGAAACTTGGAAGCTGATCGATAAAATTATCAAACCTTATAATATGGGGATTACGGTTGTCGATGTGAACTTCTTGCCAGCCCGACCACCAGAACAGGTGAAAAAAGCGTTTGATGATGCGATTGCTGCCCAAGAAGATGAGCAGACTTATATCCGTAAAGCTGAAGCTTATCAGCGCGAAGTCGAACCTAAAGCACGTGGCCGTGCACAGCGCTTGATTCAGCAAGCAGAAGCTTATAAACAGCAAGTTGTCATGAAAGCTGAAGGTGAAGTGTCACAGTTTGATCAGCTGTTACCTGAATATCGTAAAGCGCCTGAAATTACTCGCCAGCGTATGTATATGGAAACAATGGAAGGCATTTATGCCCATACGCCAAAAATATTTATCGATGCTAAAAATAACAACAGTATGTTGTATTTACCGATTGATAAATTATTGGAGCAGGCGAAACATAAAAAATCGTCAAGCACTTTGGACAACAGTGATATGAGTAAGTCTGGTGGTTCTGCAACGACTTCGTCTTCATCATCATCTAATAGCCAAAAGGATGTGCGCAATGCTCCTTTGCGCAGCGATGATGTACGCACTGATGTACGCACTGACCGCTATGGGAGAAATTAAATGAAACAGTTCTCAATTATTGCCGTCATTGTGGTGTTGCTGCTTGCCTACTCTTCTGTATTTGAGGTTCAGGAAGGTCAGCGTGGTTTGGTTATCCAGTTTGGTAAAATTAAACGCAACAGTGACCAACAGCCAGATGTTTATGGGCCAGGTTTGCACTTTAAAGTGCCCCTTATTGACTCGGTTAAAAAACTGGATGCTCGTATCCAGACGATGGATGGTCAACCTGACCGATATTTCACGTCTGAGAAAAAAGATCTAATTATCGATTCGTATGTGAAATGGCGCATTAGTAATTTTCGTAAATTTCTACTCACAACGGGTGGGAGCATTGCTCAGGCTGAGTCATTACTAAAACGTAAAATTAGTAACGGATTACGTAGTGAAATTGGTGGCCGAACGATTGATCAAATTGTTTCGGGTGAACGTAGTGCGATTATGGAAGAAGCGTTAAAACGTTCTGCTCGATCATCGGAAATTGGGGTTACTGTGCTTGATGTGCGAATTAAGCAGATCAATCTACCCAAGGAAGTCAGTAGCAGTATCTTCGAAAGGATGCGGGCTGAACGCCATGCGGTTGCAACAGAACACCGTTCTAAAGGTCGTGAGCAAGCTGAAATTATTCGCGCGAATGTTGACCGAACTGTTTCGGTATTGATTGCTGATGCGGATCGTAAAGCGCGCACAATTCGCGGTAAAGGAGATGCACAAGCTGCCAAAATTTACGCGAAAGCCTATACTCAAGCTCCGAAGTTTTTCGAGTTCTGGCGAAGTCTGCAAGCCTATAAAACCAGCTTTGAATCGGGCCATGATGTGATGGTGATTAAACCCGATAGCGAGTTTTTCGATGTGTTTAAAAAAGGCCCGGATGCTTTGCAAAAGTAACCGTCGCTGAATGAACTAAAAACCGACCTTTAAGGTCGGTTTTTTTATTAATATTTGTTCAAAATAATGGATTGAAGAGCTTTTATCGGTTATTACTCTATTTAACCAATTCGCTGGATATTTGAGCGTTCTGACTCCCATTTTTTGGGTAAATTTGATAGACTCTATTTTTAACTACTGCGTTGAATTAGGATAATGGGAAAGAATGTAGTTGTTCTCGGCTCCCAATGGGGAGACGAAGGAAAAGGTAAGGTCGTTGACCTGCTGACCGATAAAGCCGCTTATGTAGTGCGCTTCCAAGGTGGCCATAACGCTGGCCATACGCTTGTCATTAATGGTGAAAAAACAGTCCTTCACCTGATTCCATCTGGCATATTGCGTGAAAAAATTACCTGTGTAATTGGTAACGGTGTCGTTTTATCTCCAGAAGCATTGATCGATGAGATGACCACCTTAGAAGAACGTGGCATTCCTGTTCGTGAACGGATGGTTCTGAGTGAAGCTTGTCCGTTAATTTTGCCTTATCATGTCGCGTTGGATGCTGCCCGTGAAGCAGCTCTTGGTAAAAAAGCGATTGGTACGACAGGCAAAGGCATTGGGCCAGCTTATGAAGATAAAGTTGCACGCCGCTGTCTGCGCGTTGGTGATTTGTTCGATATGGAGCAATTTGCCGTCAAATTGAAAGAAGTTTTGGATTATCATAACTTCCAACTGACTCACTATTATCATGTTGATCCAGTCAGTTATGATGATGTTCTTGTTCGCATGCAAGAGCTGGCACCACTGCTAACTTCTATGGTGAAAGATGTTGGTAGTCTGCTTGATACAGCCCGACGTAATGGTGATGGCATTATGTTTGAAGGGGCGCAAGGGACGTTGTTGGATATCGACCAAGGAACTTACCCATTTGTGACCTCATCTAATACCACAGCAGGTGGTGTTGCTACAGGCAGTGGATTTGGTCCTCGTTACATAGATTACGTTTTGGGAATTACCAAAGCCTATGCAACGCGTGTAGGGGCGGGTCCTTTTCCAACCGAATTATCCGATGATGTGGGTGAAATCCTCTGTCAGAAAGGTCAGGAATTTGGCGCAACTACGGGACGTCGTCGCCGTACTGGCTGGTTAGATGCTGTTGCAATGCACAGAGCTATTCAGATCAACAGTATTTCGGGGTTATGCCTGACTAAACTGGATGTGCTTGATGGCCTTAAAGAAGTGAAAATTTGCGTTGGCTATAAAATGGCTGATGGTTCGCTTCGTGATATTCCCCCCATGGCCGCAGATGGGTATGAACATGTTGAACCCGTTTATGAAACTTTGCCGGGTTGGGATCAGTCGACTTTTGGTGTTAAAAGTCGCGATGCGTTGCCAGCGAATGCTCTGGCTTATATCGCCCGTATAGAAGATATTTTAGGTGTTCCTGTTGATATCATTTCAACGGGGCCGGATCGCGAAGAAACAATTATTCTTCGTCATCCATTTGCCTAATTTTATGCACTTGATTGGATATGAAGCGGCTCAGAGAGCCGCTTTTTTATTTGTGTCAAAAGCTCAATTTTATCGGTTGTTTTTACTGAGATAGAAACGGGTTGACTGGATGTTTTCTCTTTTAAGGGCTTTCTATCCCTTATCTACTTCACTTTTTGCATTATTTCAGCTTTTTCATACTTTTTTATGAATGACTTAATTCTTTTGCCTTATCAGATAATTATCCACAGTTATTAACAGAAAGTTGAAAAATTACTCAATTGGATGCACAAGGTAGCTTGCAAAGGGCTTGGAGGCTCCTTAAACTTACTAACGTGGTAAAAAGTGGATCATTGTGGATCAGAAAGGACTTATATACTCATGTTACGTGGCGCGAATTCGATCAACCTCGATAGCAAGGGCCGGCTGGCAATGCCGACTCGTTATCGTGATTGGCTCAGCGAAGAGTGCCAAGGACAGATGGTTTGTACCGTTGATATTAACTTGAACTGTCTGTTGCTTTACCCACTTAACGAGTGGGAAGAGATTGAGCGCAAGCTACGTAAGTTATCGAGTATGAATCCGGCGGAGCGTCGTTTGCAGCGTTTGTTATTGGGATATGCAGACGATTGCCAGATGGATAAAAATGGCCGGTTACTGATTTCTGCACCGCTGCGCCAACATGCTGGACTTGAAAAACAGGTAATGTTGGTTGGCCAATTGAACAAGTTTGAAATATGGTCGGATCAGAATTGGAATGACCAGATCGAAAGCGATCTAAACGTGTCGGATGACGACGAATTTTTAAGTGACCAGCTGCGGGATTTTTCTTTATAGATGACGGAACAATTTAAACATCAAAGTGTATTGCTCAATGAATCAGTCGATGCACTTCAAATTTTTGCCGATGGAATATATGTCGATGGAACGTTCGGCCGGGGAGGTCATAGCCGTCTGATTTTGTCACAGTTGGGCAAAAATGGAAAACTGCTGGTGATTGATAGAGATCCACAAGCGATTGCGGTGGCCGAACAACTGGCGCTCGAGGACCCGCGAGTCACTGTTTTAAAAGGGCCTTTTTCTCATTTACATGAGTATGTTGAGCAACTTGGATTAGCGAAAAAGATCAATGGTGTTTTATTAGATTTAGGGGTTTCATCACCCCAGTTGGATGACCCTGAGCGTGGGTTTAGTTTTCTCAGAGATGGGCCTTTAGACATGCGTATGGATCCGACGCATGGACAAAGCGCTGCACAATGGCTTGAGAAAGCAGATCTGGAGGATATTGTCTGGGTTTTAAAAACCTTTGGTGAAGAGAAGTTTGCAAGACGGATCGCCACCGCCATTGTTGAGCAACGAGCTCAACAACCTGTGCGTAGCACGCTTGAATTAGCCAATTTGATTAGCCAAGCGATGCCTGTAAAAGAAAAACATAAGCATCCTGCTACACGCAGTTTTCAGGCGATCCGTATCTTTATTAATAGTGAGCTTGATGAAATTAGCCAAGCTCTCGAAGGGGCGGTTGAGGTTCTTGCTCCCGGAGGCCGATTGTCGGTCATTAGTTTTCATTCATTAGAAGATAGGCTGGTTAAGCGCTTTATTCGTAAGCAGCAAAAGGGTCAAGATTACCCACCAGGTTTGCCACTCACTGAGGCACAACTGAATGAAGGACGAACCTTAAAAGCAGTTGGAAAAGCGCGTAAACCCTCTGTTGAGGAAGTATCAGTTAATAGCCGTTCCCGTAGTTCTGTGTTGCGTGTCGCTGAGCGAATTTATCTATGAACCAGAGCACTCGCCAGCCCACTTTACTCGGCATTATCCTAAGCGACCTTAAGCATTTTAAGGTGTTTTGGCTGATTGCCGTTTTGTGTTTGGCCAGTGCTATGGCAATTGTTGTGACGACCCAAGATACTCGCTTACTGATCACTCAGCGAGCCGCACTTATCGATCAACATGATCAGTTAAACAATGACTGGCGCCATCTATTAATTGAAGAAAATGCGCTAGATGAACATAACCGTATTGAACAGATTGCTAAACAGAAACTGCATATGGTACGTCCTCAACCTAAAGATGAAGTGCTGGTGACGCCATGAAACGGAAACCGAAATTAGGGAATCTCTATATACGCTGGCGTTTCATTGTCGTGATAATCTCTGTCGCCTTGGTTTTCTCGGCATTGGTTGGACGAGTGGCATATATCCAAGTTGTGAATGCAAAGCAACTGATTAGTCAAGGGAATAAACGTTCGGTACGTGTTGAGACGACCCGTGAACAGCGCGGCATGATTACTGACCGTCACGGCAGTGAACTGGCCATTAGCGTGCCGGTGCAGGCTATTTGGGCCGATCCACTGCGGATTCAGCAACATCATAGTTTTGATAAACGACGGCAATGGCAAGCCTTAGCTAAGGTGCTTCATACCAATGTGAAAGATTTAGAGAGTCGGCTGGATAATCCGAAACGGCGATTTGTGTATTTGCGTCGTCAGGTGAGCAGTTCCTTAGCCGACTATGTGTCCAAGTTAGATATCCCTGGTGTGTATTTGAAGCCTGAGTCACGGCGTTTTTATCCAACCGGTGAAATTAGTGCGCATCTAGTTGGATTTGTAAACATTGACGATCATGGTCAGGAAGGCATCGAGCGTTCCTATGACAAATGGTTGAGTGGGAAACCTGGTGAACGGTTAGTTCGTCAGGATCGTTTAGGACGGACGATTGAGGATCTCTCGGTCATTAAGCAGCAACAACCAGGGCATTCTATTGAGTTGAGCCTAGATCAGCGGATTCAGACACTCGCTTACCGTGAGCTTAAACGAGAAGTTGAAGCAACCAAAGCAACTTCTGGCAGTGTCGTTGTGATAGATATTCGAACGGGGGAAGTTTTAGCAATGGCCAATAGCCCCTCGTTCAATCCAAATGATCGTAGTCAGTTGCAGAGTTATCGGTATCGAAATCGCGCTGTTACGGATGCTTATGAGCCCGGCTCAACCATGAAGCCTTTTATTATGTTGACTGCTTTAGAAAAAGGCGTGGCTAATAAAGACACCATTATCAACAATCGGCCAGGGTATATTCGCATTGGGCACCATATTGTGCGTGACGATGAAGTGCTTGGACCGATGAGTTTGACTACGATTTTGGAAAAATCGAGTAATATTGGCGCCGCGACACTGGCGATTCGCTCCGGGATTAACTCTGTGATGCAAACTTTTTACAAGGTTGGTTTTGGAAATGTTTTAGGGACAGGGCTGGATGGTGAGTCAACTGGCATTGTTCCGCAGCGGCGACATTGGTCTGATTTTGAGTTGGCAACGATGGCTTTTGGGTATGGACTGACGGTGACACCACTGCAATTGGCTCATGCATATTCGATTTTAGGCTCCGGCGGAATTGACCGGCCTGTTTCGTTACTCAAACTTAATAAAGCACCTAAAGGGCACCGAGTTTTTGACCGTAAACACACTGAAATGGTGCTGAAAATGTTGCAGTCGGTGGTTAGCGATCAGGGCACCGCACCTAAAGCGCGAGTTGCAGGATATCAAGTAGCAGGTAAAACGGGAACGAGCCGTAAAGCCGATGCCGGTGGTTATAGTGATAACTACGTGGCTTTATTTGCTGGCGTTGCGCCGGTGAGTAACCCACGGCTGGCGATAGCTGTGGTAATTAACAACCCTAAAGGGGATCGCTATTACGGTGGACAGATTGCCGCACCCGTGTTTTCTAAGGTTATGTCCGGCAGTTTACAGTATTTAAATGTCCCCCCTGATGGACAAGGCATTCGTCTGGTCTCGTTAGATGATGGTTCAACAATACAGGATAAAGATGATGAAGGTTAAACTAGCTTCGCTGCTGGCGGGCTGGTTAGATATCCCGCTGCCAGAATCAGTTAATATCAGCTTGGATGATCTGGTGATTGATAGTCGCCAAGTAAAACCGGGCTGTGTGTTTGTGGCTGTGCTGGGTACTTTAAGTGATGGTCGGTTATATATCGACAAGGCAATTGCCAATGGTGCTGTTGGAGTTTTAGCTCAGACACTGAGCCCAGAGCAAGATGGCACTATAGAACAACGCAATGGTGTTCCGGTTATTTATTGTTACGGCTTAAAGATGCAGTTAGCAACACTGGCGAAGTGTTGTTTCGGGCCTCTGCCCGAGTATGTCATCGGCGTGACGGGGACTAACGGTAAAAGCACTACCACGCATCTGTTGGCATCGTTAGCCAATCAGCACAATATTCCAGCAGCGCTGATGGGCACATTGGGTAATGGACGTCCCGGACAGTTACATCGCGCACTGAATACCACAGCTGATATTTTCACTATTTATCGAACTCTAAGTCAGTTTGCAGCCCAAGGCATTCAATTGGTAGCGATGGAAGTATCCTCGCATGGGTTAGATCAAGGTCGAGTGGCTGGTATAGACTTCAAAGCGGCTATTTTTACGAATCTCACACGGGATCATCTTGATTACCACGGTACTATGCAGGCATATGGGCAGGCTAAAGAACAGCTATTTGATCTGACCGATTCACAGGTGCAGTTGGTCAACTGTGATGATCCATTTGGACTTGAGTTACTTGCTCGTCATCCGCATGCCGTAAGCTACGGTCAGAATGTTAACTCAGATTGGCAGGCTGAAATTGTGGCGATGACGCCTCAAGGGGTTCAGATCAGTGTTTATCATGGCGAGGAATGTTATGCGCTAGATGTGCCTTTGTTAGGTGAATTTAATGTGAGTAATCTGCTAGCCGCAGCCAGCTGCTTAGATGAGTTAGGTTTGGTTGCGTTTAGTCAGTTAACCGATTGCGATCAATTGAAAACAGTTCCTGGACGAATGGAATTGTTCAATGGCTGCTCTCAGGCTGTGGTTGATTATGCGCATACCCCTGATGCTTTAGCCAAAGCTTTACAAGGATTAAGGAGCCATTGCCAAGGCAAACTCTATTGTATCTTCGGTTGCGGGGGCGATCGTGACAGTGGTAAACGACCATTGATGGCTCAGGCCGCCGAACACTATGCAGATGTCGTGATTGTAACCAATGATAATCCGCGAACTGAACCTGCAGAGCAAATTGCACAAGATATCTGTCGTGGTTTTTCCGATTCCTTTCCCTATAGCGTGATTCTAGATCGCCGCACAGCGATCAAAACTGCATTAGAGCAAGCTGGACACGAGGACATGGTCTTGGTGGCTGGGAAAGGTCATGAAGATTATCAAATTATCGGCCATGACAAGTTTCCTTATGATGAGCGCTCATTTGTCGCGCAAGCCGTGAAGGAGTGCCTATGTTAATGATGCATCTGTCTGATATCGCTTCAGTTTGCCAAGGGCAACTTATTGGTGAAGATCAGCCGATCCGCTCAATCTGTACCGACAGTCGCCATATTGCGCCTGAAGAATTGTTTATTGCTCTGGTAGGGGATCGTTTTGATGGTCACCACTATCTTCAGCAAGTTGCACAATGTGGCGCTGGTGCTGTCTTGGTCAGCCAGAATGTTGAGCTGGATATTCCTGTGATTCGAGTTCAGGATACGCGACTTGCATTAGGTCAGATCGCAGCTTTTCAACGCCAGCAATTTTCAGGCCCTGTTGCTGCGATTACGGGCAGTAATGGTAAAACGACTGTCAAAGAAATGCTCAGTGCTATTTTAGCTCTTAAATATAACGTGCTGTATACCCAGGGCAACTTTAACAATGATATCGGCTTGCCCTTGACCTTATTGCGCTTGAATGAAGAGCATCAGGCCATGGTGTTAGAGTTAGGCGCCAACCATCCCGGAGAAATTACTTATACGGCGAATATTGCGCAAGCTAATGTGGCGCTGGTTAATAATGTTGGTGATGCCCATATCGAGGGGTTTGGGAGTCGCACGGGTGTGGCCGATGAAAAAAGTGAGATATTTGCCGCATTGAGTGAACAAGGATGCGCTGTTTTTGAATCTGATAGTCCTTATCTTTCTCTATTTAAACAAAAAGCAAGCGATGCTCGCTGCGTGAGTTTTGGCCTAGAGCAAGAGGCGGATATCTGGGCTAGCAATGCACAGTGTTTAAGTGACGGGTGCTATCAATTTGAATTATGTTCTGAGCATCATTGCGCTTGGGTCAGATTAAAAACACCCGGGTTGCACAATGTGAAAAATGCATGCGCGAGCGCTGCGCTGGCGCTGCAAATGGGGATGTCGCTAGATGAGTGCGCTAAAGCATTAAGTGAATTTGCAGGTGTCAGCGGTCGGTTACGGCGGTTGAAGCTATCTGAACATATAACGCTTTTTGATGACACCTACAATGCTAACCCGAACTCGTTTAATGCCGCTTTAGATGTTTTAAGCGGTCGAGATGGCTTTGTCATGTTGGTGGCTGGGGATATGGGCGAGTTAGGCGAACAAAGTCAGCAAGCGCATCAATCACTGGGAGAACAGGCTAAAGCTCGCCAGATTGAATTGATTGCCACCGGAGCGCAAATGAAATATGCCGTTCAGGGTGCAGGAGATTATGGTCACTATTATGACGATCAACCGGCATTGGCAAAAGCACTGTTAGAGCGTCTGCATATGCTGGACGCCCATCATGCCGAGGCCATGGTCGTTGTTAAGGGGTCTCGGAGTAGTCAAATGGAAAAGACTGTTCAATTTATTCAACAAAATTTTAATAAGGTTCACCAATGCTAGTTTGGTTAGCGGGATTTTTAGAACAATACATCCACGCTTTTGCGTTATTTGATTATCTGACCTTTCGGGCGGTGATGAGTCTTTTGACGGCGCTGACATTCGGGTTATGGATCGGTCCGAAAGTCATTCATCGTTTGCAGCTGTTACAAGTGGGTCAAACTGTGCGTGATGACGGACCTAAGAGTCACTTGGTTAAAGCCGGTACCCCAACTATGGGGGGCTTGATGATTCTGGCTTCGGTATTTCTTTCGACGCTGTTATGGGCTCGATTAGATAATCAGTATGTTTGGATCATGCTGTATGTGTTTGGCAGTTATGCGCTCATTGGCTTTGTCGATGATTACCGAAAAGTTGTGCGCAAGAATACTGATGGTTTGGTGGCTCGCTGGAAATATTTTTGGCAGTCGGTCGTGGCTTTAAGCGTCGGTATTTTTATCTACGTGACTGCTGATAACCCCGCTCAAACGCAATTGGTGATTCCATTTGTGAAAGAGATAATGCCGCAGTTGGGGTGGTTATTTATTCCACTGACTTATTTTGTCATCGTTGGCTCGAGTAATGCGGTTAACTTAACCGATGGTTTAGACGGACTGGCGATTATGCCGAGTGTGCTGGTGGCTGGGGCTTTTGCCCTGTTGGCTTGGGTGACTGGAAATAGTCAATTTTCTCAGTATCTGTTTATTCCATATGTCCATCAAGCCAGTGAGTTAATGGTTGTTTGTACAGCATTAAGTGGTGCTGGTTTGGCCTTTTTATGGTTTAACACCTATCCGGCACAGGTTTTTATGGGTGATGTAGGCTCGCTTTCTATTGGCGCTGCGCTAGGCGCGGTTGCTGTGCTGGTGCGCGAAGAGTTTTTACTAGTGATTATGGGCGGCGTGTTCGTCGCGGAAACTGTTTCGGTTATTTTGCAGGTTGGTTCATACAAACTGCGCAAAAAACGGATCTTTCGGATGGCTCCCATCCATCATCACTATGAGTTAAAAGGATGGCCAGAAACGCGTGTCATCGTTCGTTTCTGGATTATTTCATTGATTTTAGTCCTCATTGGTCTAGTAACCTTAAAAGTTCGTTAGTCGAGGCAAGCGGTAAATGGAAATGCAAATCGCACAACATTATGGTGTTATCGGACTGGGTCGCTCAGGGCTGGCAACTGTTCAGTATTTATTGCGCCAGGGGATTACGCCCGTTGTGTTTGATACTCGTGAAAATCCTGTCTTGGCAGAGCAATTGCCTGCACAGGTATCACTTTTTAAGGGTCAACTTGAGCTGTTTGAGAGTGAGTTGATGGCTCTGGATACGTTGATCGTTGCACCGGGGCTCAGTGTGCGCAGCGAACTTTTTGCGCGATTACGTAGTGCTGGTAAAGCCATTATGGGCGATGTTGAATTATTTGCCCGCCACTGTGATGCCCCTGTGATTGGTATCACTGGAAGCAATGGTAAAACAACAGTGACCACGCTGGTTGGTCAGATGGCTAAAGCGTCCGGTGTTAAGGTTGAGGTTGGTGGAAATATTGGAACTCCGGTATTGGAGTTGCTTGGTCATGATGCCAAGCTGTATGTGTTGGAATTGTCCAGTTTTCAGCTTGAAACAACAGACTCGCTGCAGTTACTGGCGGCAACCGTATTAAATGTCAGTAGCGACCATATGAATCGTTATCGTGATTTGGCTGATTATCGTGATGCGAAACGCCGTATTTATCAACATTGTCAGACGTGTTTGGTTAATGCTGATGATCTCGCCACTACGCCAGAGCATGCGGATACGCAAACCATTAAACAGTTTTCTTTAAATCAACGTGCTGATTACTGGGTATTCAAAGACCATGATGAATATTGGTTGATGGCCGGCCAGGTTAAGTTGATCGCCTGCAGTGAGTTAAAAATGAGTGGCCGCCATAACTGGGCCAATGCGTTGGCCGCTGTTGCTTTGGGAGATGCTGCTGGACTCAAACGTAGCGCTATGATTGAGGTTCTTCGAACCTTTGGTGGCTTGACGCATCGTTGTGAATTTATTACTGAATTTGAGGGTGTTCGCTATATCAATGATTCAAAGGCAACCAACATAGGTGCGACCATTGCCGCTTTACAAGGGTTTGAACACGAAACCGGGCAGACTTGGTTGATTGCCGGAGGCGATGGTAAAGGTGCTGATTTTACAGAGCTTGCACCATGGTTAGCGAAAACCGCTGGTGTCGCTATTTTCGGGCAGGATGCTGATCAGATAGCCAATGTTTATCCTCAAGCACATCGCGTGAAGGACTTAGCTGAGGCCATCGATTATTTAGCGACTCAAGCACAATCAGGTGATCGCATTTTGTTGTCGCCAGCTTGTGCAAGTTGGGATATGTATCCCGGGTTTGCTGCTCGCGGTGAACATTTCAGAGCGTTGGTGGAGGGTTTATGCAGCTAAGGTTAACCCCGAAACTGCAGCGTCCTTGGCGGTGGATAAGAGAACCACAAGCCCCTGAAACCGGACGGTTATATGATCGGCAATTATTGCTGTTATCTATCGCTCTGTTATGCCTAGGATTGGTTATGGTCGCATCAGCTTCTATTGCTGAAAGCATGGCTTCTCATCATAGTGCATTTTTGTTCGTTAAACATCATGCCGTATATGTGGTGATTTGTTTGATAGCGATGGCAGTCGTGGTGCAGTGTCCGGTTGAGTTATGGAAGCAGCATAATGCCAAATTTCTTTTGGCGACGATGGCGGGTTTGTTATTGGTTTTGATCATCGGACACGATATTAACGGGAGTAAGCGCTGGATCGGCTTTGGTCCCCTCAATGTTCAGCCCGCTGAGTTTGCTAAATTGGCGCTATTCGTATATCTGGCTGGTTATTTAGTTCGCCGTAATCAGGAGATCCGCGAAAGTATTAAAGGGTTTTTAAAGCCGCTGGTGGTTTTATGTGTATTAGCGGTCATGATTTTGGCGCAGCCAGATTTAGGTACAGTCATCGTGATGTTTGTTGCAACCATCGGGATGCTGTTTATTGCCGGCGCCAAATTGGTCCAATTTATTGGACTTATGTTCAGCGGAATTGTGGCCGTGGTGATTTTGATTGCGGCTGAACCGTATCGGATGGAACGGGTGACATCATTTTTGAACCCATGGAAGGATCCGTTTGGTAGTGGTTATCAGCTTACACAATCGCTGATGGCATTTGGGCGGGGGCAATGGTTTGGCGTCGGGTTAGGCAATTCAGTATTAAAGCTGGAGTATTTGCCGGAAGCTCACACCGACTTTGTAATGGCTATTTTGGCCGAAGAGCTTGGCTTTGTTGGTGTGTGTATCGTTTTAGCACTATTTGCTTGGCTGTCTTATAAAGCAATTGCTATTGGTCAGCGTGCTTTGAAAAGCAATCAACCGTTTGAAGGCTATTTAGCGAGCGGCATCGGATTTTGGATTGCCTTTCAAAGTGCTGTAAATATTGGCGCGGCATCGGGAATGATGCCGACTAAAGGATTGACATTGCCACTTGTTAGTTATGGTGGCTCAAGTTTGTTGGTGATGTCTATTGCTATTGGTCTGTTGCTGAGAATTGACTATGAATGGCGTCAGGCAAATCAACAAGCCTATCGCAGGGAGGGCGAATGAACCAGCATATGCCTCATTTGGTGGTGATGGCCGGCGGGACCGGTGGTCATGTATTTCCAGGATTAGCGGTTGCCCGATTGATGCAGTCGCGTGGTTGGAAAATTACTTGGCTGGGAACTCCCAGTCGTATGGAAGCGGATTTAGTCCCTCGGCATGGCTTTGATATTGAGTTTTTAGATATTAAAGGGGTGCGTGGCAACGGTTTGATCCGTAAACTGACGGCGCCTTGGAAAATCATCCGAGCAGTGATGCAGGCGCGCTCCGTGTTTAAGAAGCTTCGCCCTGATGTCGCGTTGGGAATGGGTGGCTTTGCCAGTGGACCGGGAGGCATTGCGGCGAGAATGATGGGGATCCCTTTGGTCATCCACGAGCAAAATGCTGTCGCAGGGATGACGAATCGTTGGCTTAACCGTTTTTCGAATCGTTCTTTGGTGGCTTTTCCAGAAGCGTTGCCAGGCGCACAACAGGTTGGCAATCCGGTGCGCTTAGAGATTGTTGAGGTAGGCCGAGGCGCGCGGATTTTTACAAACCGGATGAATATATTGGTGATTGGGGGCAGTTTAGGGGCGCGTGTTTTAAACGAACAACTTCCCGGAGCCATCCAATCATGTGGGAATTTAGCCTTACAGGTTCACCATCAGGTGGGCCGAGGTAACGGCGATTCAACTTTGCAGCGTTATCGAGCACTTGGGGTAAATCATGCACAAGTTGATGAATTTATTGATGATATGGCGCAAGCGTATCGCTGGGCTGATTTAGTGATATGCCGGGCTGGTGCGCTAACTGTGAGTGAGTTAGCTGCCGCGGGATTACCGGCGATTTTTGTGCCTTTACCTCACGCGGTTGATGATCATCAGACTAAAAATGCAAGATATCTGGCCGATCATGGTGCCGCGCGAATATTACCGCAAGCCCAACTTGATGCCTTGCATTTAAGTGAATTATTACAAGAGCTGGCGAAACCATCGGTGCGTGAAATGATGTCACGCGAAGCTTTAAAGTTGGCAATTAATGATGCGACTCAGCAAGTGGCTGATGTGTGCCAGCAAATGGGTAAAAAATGAGTAGAACAATGACAAAAGTCGAATTGGCTAAATTACGCTTAATGATCCCCGAAATGCGGCGGGTTAAACGGATCCATTTTGTTGGGATCGGTGGTGCCGGAATGGGCGGAATTGCTGAAGTTTTAGCAAACGAAGGCTATCAGGTGAGTGGCTCCGATCAGCAGCATAGTCTGATGACAGACCGACTGAGCGAATTGGGCGCTGATATTACTTTTGGGCATAAAGCTGAACACGTTCAAGGGGCTAGTGTCGTGGTGGTTTCTTCAGCGATTCATGACGATAACCCTGAAGTGCAAGCGGCGCGAGAACTGCGTATTCCTGTGGTACGGCGGGCAGAAATGCTTGCTGAGTTAATGCGTTATCGCCATGGCGTAGCCATTGCCGGAACTCATGGTAAAACTACAACGACCAGTTTGATTGCTTCTATTTATGCCCAAGCGCAGCGCGATCCGACCTTCGTGATTGGCGGATTATTAAACAGTGCTGGAACCAATGCGCGTTTAGGGACGAGTCGCTATCTGATTGCCGAAGCCGATGAAAGTGATGCTTCATTTTTACATCTGCAGCCGATGATGGCGGTAGTGACTAACATTGAAGCTGATCATATGGATACTTATGCTGGCGATTTTAGTCGTTTGCAGCAGACCTTTATCAAGTTTTTACACAATCTACCTTTTTATGGGGTGGCGGTTGTCTGTGCTGATGATCCAGTCGTGAGCTCACTGATTCCGCAAATTGGGCGTCAGGTCATTACGTATGGGTTTTCTGAGAACGTGGATGTAAGGATCAGTGATTTCAAACAGTTGCGGGATCGTTGTCATTTTAATGTGACTCGTCATGACTTACCCCCATTGGCTATCGAACTAGCGATGCCCGGACGACATAATGCGTTAAATGCCGCGGCAGCCATTGCGATTGCCAGTGAAGATGGTATTCGGGATGAGTTTATTGTCGAAGCATTGAATAATTTTCAAGGGATTGGCCGGCGTTTTCAGCAATATGGCGAATTTGAAACAGGGCGCGGTCAAGCGATTTTACTCGATGACTATGGCCATCATCCGACCGAGGTGGCAGCAACCATTGCTGCTGCGCGTCAAGCATGGCCGCAGCGGCGACTCGTGATGGCTTATCAGCCACATCGGTATACGCGAACGCGTGATCTTTATGAAGATTTTTTAGATGTGCTCAGTCAGGTCGATCAGTTGTTGTTACTTGAAGTCTACAGTGCTGGTGAGGATCCGATCCCAGGTGTTGATAGTCGGGCATTATGCCGTTCGTTGCGGCAACGTGGTTTAGAGCCTATATATGTGCGAACTCCTCAGGAATTACCAGTACGCTTGGCTGAGGTTATCCAAGATCAGGATCTGGTGATCACGCAAGGTGCTGGCAATATTGGTGCACTCGCTCGGCAGTTAGGTGAACTTGGATTGAATATTGAAAAAATGAAAGAGTTATCTGATGGTTGCTAGAGAGAAAGTTCATTATTACAAGATATCGATGAATTTTGTTGTTAAGGCTTTAAATCTAGCGTTTAAAGGTACAGAAGCTGGCGTTATAATAACCAGTTTTGAATGTAGGAATGATAGGTGCGCGTAGCACTGAGGACAATTCCCAGACTGTTGCGATCGGCTAGCGCAATCAGTGGGCGGATTGATAAACCGTATTTTGCCGGAGTGTTATTTTTTCTGGCGGTAGTGCTCTTCTTCGTCAGTGGTGGAGTGGATATCTACCACCGGCTGAGTAACTCGAAGTTGATGCCGATGACCTCGATTTTGATTTCGGGGGAACGTCATTACGTGAGTGATACTGATTTACAAAGGGCTTTAAAACAGGTGCCCCAGGCAGGCAATTTTTTTACCTTAGATGTAAATAAGGTGCAAAAAGCGCTAGAAGCGCTGCCTTGGGTAAAGCACGTCAGTGTTCGTAAACAATGGCCGAATAAGCTTCGCGTATACTTGCAGGAGCAGCAGCCAGAAGCGGTGTGGAATAATAAAGAGCTGCTTAATCCTGAGGGCCAGATATTTAAGGCACCGGTGAGTGATGTTCATAAACCACTGGTGCATTTAAATGGCCCGGATGATTTTGCTGACGAAATACTGAATGCATGGAAAAACATGCAGAAATTGGTTGGTGCGAAACACTTATCAATACAATCGGTGACCTTAAATGCAAGGCGTTCATGGTCTCTGACACTAACAAATGGTATTCAGTTGCGGCTGGGGCAGCGTGACCGAATAAAAAGGTTGCAACGGTTTATTAGTTTATATGATCAGTTGCATCCGGAAAAAATGGCTTATGCAGATTTACGTTATAACAATGGCCTGGCAGTAGGCTGGAAACATCAACAGGATTAGACGGCGAATGACCAAGGCGACAGATAAAAATCTAATTGTGGGATTAGACATTGGCAGCTCAAAAGTAGCAGTGCTGATCGGTGAAGTACTCCCTGATAACCAATTAAATATCATTGGGGTTGGTTCGCATTCATCGAAAGGGATGGATAAGGGGGGCGTGAATGACCTTGAAGCCGTTGTAAAATCAGTGCAAAGGGCTGTGCATGAAGCTGAGCTGATGGCCGATTGCCAGATTAGTTCTGTTTATCTTGGAATTTCAGGCAAACATATTAGCTGTATGAACGAAAAAGGTATGGTGCCGATTAACGAAGATGAAGTCACCCAAGAAGATGTTGATAATGCCATTCATACTGCGAAATCGGTACGTTTAAAAGATGAACATCGCGTGCTACATGTTTTGCCTCAAGAATTTGCAATTGATTACCAAGAAGGGATTAAAAACCCGATCGGTTTATCGGGCGTACGAATGGAAGCGAAAGTCCATTTGATCACTTGTCACAATGATATGGCCCGTAACATTGTGAAATGTGTCGAACGGTGTGGTTTGAAAGTTGACCAACTGATTTTTTCGGCGCTTGCTTCAAGCTATGCCGTGTTAACCGAAGATGAAAAAGAGCTGGGTGTCTGTCTGGTTGATATTGGTGCCGGAACGATGGATTTGTCAGCCTATACTGGAGGGGCATTACGGCATACTACTGTGATCCCATATGCTGGAAATGCGGTGACCAGTGATATTGCGTACGCATTTGGTACGCCGTTGGGCGATGCTGAAAATGTTAAGATCCAGTATGGCTGTGCTTTAGGCCAACTGGTCAGTCGCGATGACACCATTGAAGTCCCGAGTGTAGGGGGGCGTCCGGCTAGAAGTTTGCAGCGTCAAACATTAGCTGAGGTCATTGAGCCGCGTTATAGCGAATTGCTCTCAATGGTCAAAGCTGAGTTAGATGAATTGCGTGATAAGTTAAAAAAACAAGGGGTGAAGCATCAGTTAGGTGCAGGTGTAGTTTTAACGGGTGGGGCTGCCCAGATGGAAGGAATTGTTGAGTGTGCTGAGCAAATTCTGCAGTGTCAGGTCCGGGTCGGTAAGCCTGAGCGGGTCGCTGGTCTGACCGAGTATGTTCAATCTTCAACTTATGCAACGGCAGTTGGTTTGTTGCATTACGGAAGGGAAAACCGCTACGAGCGTTTTACTGATGATAAAACGCCCGGTTCTGTAAGTAATCTTTTGAAACGAGTGAAGAGCTGGTTTCAGGGTGAGTTTTAATCCGTTGGCCTAAAGGTCAACGAATCATGCGGAGAGAGAATTATGTTTGAGATTATGGATAGTCATACTGACGAAGCCGTTATAAAAGTGGTTGGTGTCGGTGGTGGCGGCGGCAATGCCGTTGAGCATATGGTTCAGCAATCGATTGAAGGTGTTGAATTTATTGCAATTAATACAGATGCCCAGGCATTGCGTAACGCCAGTGCAGATAAAACGCTGCAGATTGGCGGTAGCATTACAAAAGGCCTTGGCGCGGGAGCAAACCCAGAAGTCGGTCGTGACGCAGCAACCGAAGATCGTGAACAAATTCAAGATTTGCTCGAAGGTGCCGATATGGTATTTATCGCAGCCGGAATGGGCGGCGGTACAGGTACCGGGGCAGCTCCTGTGGTTGCGGAAGTGGCCAAAGAGTTAGGAATTTTAACGGTTGCGGTGGTAACGCGTCCATTTGCCTTTGAGGGTAAAAAACGTGGTGCCTACGCCCAAAGTGGGATTGATGAATTGTCTAAATCTGTCGATTCATTAATTACAATTCCAAACGATAAGCTGCTTAAAGTGTTGGGGCGCGGTGTTTCGCTGTTAGATGCCTTTAAAGCTGCGAATAATGTCCTGCTGGGGTCGGTTCAGGGAATTGCCGAGCTGATTACCCGTCCGGGCCTGATTAACGTTGACTTTGCTGACGTTCGCACGGTGATGCGTGAGATGGGAACAGCAATGATGGGAACAGGTGTTGCGAAAGGTGATGATCGAGCTGAAGAAGCGGCTGAAACTGCCATTTCTAGCCCACTTCTGGAAGATGTCGATCTCGCTGGTGCCCGCGGTATTTTGGTAAATATTACTGCTGGCTTTGATATGAGCATCGAAGAATTTGAAACAGTGGGTAATGCCGTTAAGGCTTTTGCATCTGAAAATGCGACAGTTGTTGTGGGCGCGGTGATTGACCCTGATATGAGCGAAGAGTTGCGAGTGACTGTTGTTGCAACTGGGATTGGTGCGGAACGTCGCCCTGATATTACTCTGGTGAATAATTCAGTCAGCAACGAAACGGCTAAACCACAACCAGTGGCATCAAATATGCAGAAAACTGCAGCACCTGCACCAGAAAGTAAAGCTGCGGTAGGTGGGCATTCACCAGCTCCTGCTGAGCAAAAAAATGATCTAGAATATCTAGATATTCCAGCATTTTTACGCCGTCAAGCGGATTAAGATGTTAAATGAGCTGTGGAATTGTCTTTACTTATGATAGAATATCCGACTAATTTTTACTGTGGCCGGATTTGACGAGGGGTTTTAGTGCCTATGATTAAACAGCGAACACTTGCGAAACCTGTGCATGCGACTGGTATTGGTCTGCATTCAGGTAACAAAGTGACTATTGCGCTCAATCCGGCACCTGTCAATACTGGAATCGTATTCCGGCGGGTTGATCTCGACCCGGTGGTATCTATTCCGGCAAGCGCTGATTTAGTCCAGGATACAGTGCTCTGTACTGGTTTAGTGGACGAGCGTGGTAATCGTATTGCGACCATTGAACACTTGTTATCAGCTGTCGCTGCATTAGGTTTAGATAATCTGGTCATTGAAGTTGATGCGCCGGAAATTCCAATTATGGATGGCAGTTCGAGTCCATTTGTCTTCTTGCTGCAGTCAGCTGGCATTGAACAGCAGAATGCATTGAAAAAATTTATCCGTGTCAAAGAAACAGTGCGGGTAGAGGCCGAAGAAGGAAAATGGGCTGAATTGCGGCCAAATCCTGCCGGTTTTAAAATTGATTTTGCCATCGATTTTGAACATCCTGCGATTTCTGGACGTAACCAGAGCATTTCAATGGAATTTGACAGTGTTAAATTTGTCAAAGAGTTGAGCCGTGCCAGAACATTTTGCTTCTTGCGTGATGTTGAATTTATGCAAGCGCATAATTTGGCATTAGGGGGCAGCTTAGAAAATGCCATTGTTCTGGATGAATACCGCATCATCAATGATGAAGGTCTTCGCTACGAAGACGAATTCGTCCGGCATAAAGTGCTTGATGCGATTGGCGATCTCTGCCTAACAGGTCATTCAATTTTGGGACATCTATGTGCTTACAAAGCAGGGCATGCATTAAACAATATGCTGGCTCGAGAATTGTTAGCAACACCACAGGCCTATGAAATTGTCACCTTTGATGATGAAGCTGCTGAAGTGCCGCTCACTTACAGTCAGCCTCTGCAGGCATTCTAAGTAATTTTGTATAGCGGCGCGCTATTTCTTCTCTCCGCAAAGCGCCGCTATCCTTTCCAACCTCTCTTTTAATTCATCAGGTAGATGCTTGGCTGAGTCACGGATATTTTGTGCGCTTTGCGTGCTAATTTGACGTGATTTAGTGATTTTTACAGTGGGTTCTGGTTTAATACTAGCCAAATTTGGATTGACCTTGATCTCAAGTGAAATCAGTCCCGGATATACTTTTCGAAGATCGCTAATCAATTGACTTTTGAGTTGCCTTAAACGAGTCATCCAAGCGGCATTGGGAGCACTGATCACTGCTTTTGAGTTCTCTAAATGAGTGAGCTGACAGCTATCTAAGTGATATTGGTGTAGAATATGTTGCGTGCTTTTGCTGAATTTATCTCGTTGCTCAGTGTTTTGCTTTATTTGAGCTAAAGATCCGCGCGAAAACAAGCGATCAATATCAACCGGCTGGTGAATACGTTTGGCCATGATCACTCCTTGCGATGCGGGTTAATGGGCGATTGAATAGCAATTTTGCTAAAAATGAAAGTTGAGTCAATACTCTCGGCCCATCGTAAATGAAATGATAGGATAAACTCAATTTATTTGAGTTGAATTTTAATATAACGCCTCCATCTATCAAGATAGCCGATGATCTAAGACGTCAGTCTGATCCTGAGAGCATGCCTTAAAACCTTCATGTTTTCATTGCACCGCGATTCAGTGGAGGCGTTTGTTTTGTATGGACAAGGATGAATTTGCGATTGTATCCGTTAATGGTATGGTAATTCGCCATGTTTATAATTATTTTGGCCAGTTTGCTCATCTGAGAGTTAAAGGTCAGAATTTGTCCGGTTTGGAAACGATTTTCACAGAGTGGTCAGTCATCACTTTGTGTCATCATAATTTGAATGACTCTTAAAAGATAATACGCATGATAAGTAAAATTCTTACCAAGGTTATTGGTAGCCGAAACCAGCGTACGATTAAGCAGCTACGCAAGATTGCCCGACAAATCAATGAAATGGAACCTGATTTTGAAGCGCTTAGCAATGAACAACTACAGGCTAAAACAGCAGAGTTTCGTTCGCGATTAAATGAGGGAGAAACGCTTGATGCATTACTCCCTGAAGCTTTTGCAACAGTTCGAGAAGCTTCAAAACGAATTTTTGGAATGCGCCATTTCGATGTCCAGATGATTGGCGGCATGGTACTGAACGACAATAAAATCGCCGAAATGCGTACAGGTGAAGGTAAAACACTCACCGCAACATTACCCGCATACTTAAACGCCTTAACCGGCAAAGGCGTTCACGTTATTACCGTGAACGACTATTTGGCGACGCGTGATGCTGACTCGAACCGCCCATTGTTTGATTTCTTGGGGATGAGCGTATCGGTGAATATTTCCGGAATGTCACCTGAGGAAAAAATTGCCGCCTATAAAGCAGATATTACTTACGGGACCAATAATGAATTCGGTTTTGATTATCTGCGGGACAATATGGCTTATGCGCCAGAGCAACGTGTGCAGCGGCCACTGTATTACGCGTTGATCGATGAAGTCGACTCTATTTTAATTGATGAAGCCCGTACTCCACTGATTATTTCCGGTGCTGCAGAAGATAGCTCTGAGCTATATATCCAAGTCAATCAGGTCATCCCCTTTCTTGAAAAACAGGATAAAGAGGATAGCGAAGAATATACCGGTGACGGGCACTTTACCGTTGATGAAAAAGCCAAACAGGTTTATCTGACTGAACGCGGTCAGGAATATGTAGAGCAACTGCTACATGAGAGAGAGTTGCTCGCTGAAGAACAATCACTTTATTCAGCCTCTAGTATCTCATTATTACACCATGTTAATGCGGCGCTGCGGGCTCATACATTATTTGAGCGTGATGTCGATTATATCGTCAACGAAAAACAGGAAATCGTTATCGTTGATGAACATACCGGGCGGACGATGGAAGGACGCCGTTGGTCTGAAGGCTTGCACCAAGCTGTTGAGGCTAAAGAAGGGGTGCCGATTCAGAGTGAAAACCAGACGTTAGCCTCGATTACCTTCCAGAATTATTTCAGGTTGTATGACAAACTTGCTGGGATGACCGGGACGGCTGACACTGAAGCATTTGAATTTCAGCAGATTTATGGATTAGATACAGTTGTGATCCCAACCAACAAACCGATGATCCGTAAGGATATGGGTGATTTGGTCTTTTTAACAGCTGAAGAAAAATATAACGCCATCATTGAAGATATCAAAGGGTGTATGGAGCGCGGTCAACCGGTTCTGGTCGGGACTGCATCTATTGAGAACTCTGAGTATTTATCGGATCTTCTGCAAAAAAATAAGATTAAACACGAGGTCTTAAACGCAAAACAGCACGAACGCGAAGCTGACATTATTGCCCAAGCTGGTATTCCCGGTGCTGTTACTATTGCAACGAATATGGCGGGTCGTGGGACAGATATCATCTTAGGTGGGAACTGGAAGTCGAAAATTGACGCGATTGAGGAGCCAACCGAGGAAGAAATCGCACAAATTAAGTCTCAGTGGCAAAAAGTGCATGAACAAGTCATTGAAGCCGGCGGTTTACATATCATTGGTACTGAGCGTCATGAGTCTCGTCGTATTGATAACCAGTTGCGTGGTCGTTCTGGTCGTCAAGGGGATCCGGGGGCAAGCCGCTTCTACCTGTCGATGGATGATCCATTGATGCGTATCTTTGCTTCTGACAAAGTCAGTGGCATGATGAAAAAATTAGGGATGAAACAAGGTGAAGCCATTGAACATCCTTGGGTCTCGCGGGCGATTGAAAATGCTCAGCGCAAGGTTGAAGGTCGTAACTTTGATATTCGTAAATCGCTGCTTGAATTTGACGATGTTGCCAACGATCAGCGTAAAGTCGTTTATGAACAGCGCAATGAGTTGATGGATGCTGAGGATATTTCTGACACAATTCATGTTATTCGTGAAGATGTATTGAATCAGTCTATTGATAACTTTATTCCGCCTCAATCGCTGGAAGAGTTATGGGAAATCCAACGATTAGAAGAGCATCTGAAGAATGATTTTGGTTTAGAGTTGCCGATTCAGCATTGGCTGGATGAAGACGACAAGCTCTATGAAGAAACGCTGCGCGAACGGATCATCGAAGAAGCAACCAAGGCTTATCAGGTCAAAGTTGAATTGGTCGGTGAAGAGGTGATGCGGCAATTCGAAAAATCAGTGATGCTGCAAACACTCGACCAGTTATGGAAAGAGCATCTGGCCGCGATGGACTATTTGCGTCAAGGGATCCACTTACGGGGTTATGCCCAGCGTGATCCTAAACAAGAGTATAAACGCGAGTCATTTGAACTGTTTACGCAGATGCTTGATTCACTTAAATATGATGTGATTAGTGTCCTCAGTCGAGTTGAGGTCCAAGCGCCTGAAGAAGTGGAAGAGATGGAGCGTCTGCGTCGTGAACAGGCACAACAACTGAGCGAGAATGCTCAGCATCAAGGTGCCGGTGATTATAATAATGCTGGGGCTGATGAGGAAGGTACTCGTAAAGTTCAGCAGTATATTCGCGAAGGTCAAAAAATTGGGCGTAATGACCCCTGTCCATGTGGGAGTGGCAAAAAATATAAACACTGCCATGGGCGTTTAAGTTAAACGCGAAAAGCCCGGTTGATTCCGGGCTTTTTTATAGACGATAAAGGAGTAAATAGTGACGGAAGAAGTGAATGTCGTGGTGGGTGTGATTATCCGAAATGACAAGATCCTTATCGCCAAGCGCAATGCTAAACAGCATCAGGGAGGTCTGTGGGAGTTTCCTGGGGGCAAAGTGGATGCTGGTGAAAGTGAGGTCGAAGCGTTAGCCAGAGAGCTAAATGAGGAGCTTGGTATTGATATAAATCCTAAAGCCTGTCAAAAGCGTCAGCAGATCCACCATCAATATCCCGATAAAGCGGTAAACCTGAATATTTACTGGGTGAGTGATTTTACAGGTATAGAACAGGCTCGAGAAGGGCAACCGCTAAAATGGATTACAAAATCACAATTAGCGGATTACCCATTTCCTGAAGCTAATCAGCCAATTTTAGATGAACTACGGTCGGAACATTAAAAATTCCAGCTATCTGGTTTATCTTCATCCTCGGCAATCGATTGTCCGGGGATCGCTTTTTCTTCGTTCGCCCATTCCCCTAAGTCGATTAATTTACACCGCTCGCTACAAAAAGGGCGCCACGGGTTATTGGCTGAATACTCTGCTTGTTTATGGCAAATTGGGCAATTTACCAAAGTCTTTTTACTCATTGAAAACTCCTGCAACAGGTTAGCGTAAAGTTTAGGTCATTAGTAATGGCGCCTTCAAGTGACATAAACTTAATTGCAAAACGATTTTTATGGCCGCTGATGGTTGGATACCCTCTGACATTCCCATTAATGCTAATTCTGAGCATGGCGCAGCCTTCGCGCTGACCCTGATAAAAACCGCCATGAGCGATGACTTGCTCTGCGACACTCTGTTCTCTGAGCATGCTGAGTAGAAAGCCCATGACCTCAGCGATGGTGGCAAATGGCTGCAGCCACTTTTCGATATCACTAATGCGTTGTTCAAGGCTTTGGTGTTGCCAAAAATAGAGCTGGGGAAGATCAAAACTGCAGGCTCCTCCAGGGAGGGTTAAGCGCTGTCGGATGAGGCTTAACAACCGATCTTCTTTTATCAAATTGGCCAGTTTCGGATGTTGATTAATGGTGCGAAAGTAATTATCAGTCTTTAAGACTAACTCATCTATTTTACTCGTATCAATTTCTGGTGCATTAGCCCATTGTCGGAACAGCTGGCGCTGCTTATCTAGATCTTTGAGTAGATCGCTACGCCATTCACAGCGATCTAACACGTCATTTAAATCAAATAATGTGCGGAAAAAATTTTGAACACTACTGTCGCTCTCGTCCAAAGTTGTTTTGATCTGCTCAAGCTGATTAAATAGTGTTTCCACTCGCAGGTAAGTGCGAATTTTTTCATTTAGTGGATGTTCAAAAACTAATTCACTAGTCACAATTAAAAACTCTAACCTTTGATGACTTATTGATATTAAGTGTAGTGTATCGATTGCATCATGCGCTGTCATTGCCTATTGATACACATGGGTAATGAATATTTACCCAAGGATTTAAATTTCTTGGTTTCAGTCATATGAATGAATTGGGTTTGAGTCACTTATCGATAGTTTAGGCTTGAGTCAAACGGCCCTTAAGCGAACTTTGCTTGGGCTAATTGCAGATATTGCCGATGCACTGCCATGGTTTTTTGCTTAAGCTCAGCCAGTGAGCCGTCGTTATAAATGACATCATCAGCGATGGCTAGACGCTCTTGTCGCGTACTCTGACTTGCTACAATCTGCTCGGCTTGCTCCATTACAACTTGATCGCGTTGGCAAATCCTTTTTAGCTGTTGTTGTGGATCAATATCGACCACTAAGATGCGATCAGCCAGTTTATCAAAGCCACTTTCAATGAGCAGTGGAACAATTAATAAGGTGTAAGGTGTTTTTGATGTGCGTAATAATTGCTCATCAATCAAATTTTTAATGCGTGGGTGTAAGCAGTTTTCTAACCAGTGTCGCTGCTCCGGATGATTAAATATATAGTCTCTGAGTTGACGTCGATTTAAGTGGCCATCAGCAGTCAGTACTTGTTTTCCAAAATGCTGACAAATTGCCTTGAGAGCGTCTTGCCCTGGTTCTACAATCTGCCGTGCGATGACATCAGCATCAATACAATCGATGCCTTGCTGGGCAATCCACTTGGCGACTGTCGTTTTGCCACTGGCGATGCCGCCAGTCAATGCCACAATCACGTACTCCTCCCTAGAGCATCATCCAGTACAAATGGTAAATTTGCTCGCCAAAAACGAGATAAACTAAAGCGCTCGCCGCTAGAAATGGTCCAAATGGTAATTGTAGTTGTTGTCGTTTGCGCTGCTTCGCTAATACAGCGATGCCTACGAGAGCTCCGGCGGCAGAACTGAACAATAAGATAATGGGTAATGAGCTCCAACCCAACCAAGCACCAATGGCGGCGAATAATTTGAAATCGCCATAACCCATTCCTTCTTTTTTGGTTAGTAACTTAAAACACCAATAAAGAACCCAGAGGGAACTATATCCAAAAGCCGCTCCCCATAGCGATTGATGCGTCGATACAAAGAGCTGATGAGTATTGACTAATAATCCTAACCATAATAGCGGCAACGTGAGCTGATCGGGCAGTAGCAGTGTTTTTAAATCGATACACGCTGCGGCAATAAGGGCCAGCGCAAATACACATGCCCAGAGCCATTGTATTGAGAGTGAAAATCGCCAAAAAAGTAATATGGTGATAGCTACACTGAGGAGCTCTACAATCGGATAACGCCAGCTAATTGCTTGGCGACAGTTATGGCAACGACCCCGTAAAAGGATAAAACTAAGAACTGGAATATTCCACCAAAACGGAATTTTGTGATGACAGTGTGGACACTGAGAGCGTGGATACGCGAGATCAAAGCGACCTTGTGGTAACTGTGGTTCATCTTTTATCTCTGCTAAAAATGTCTCACATTCATTTTTCCACTGCCGTTTCAGGATCAACGGCAGTCGGTAAATGAGCACATTCATAAACGAACCAATGACTAAAGCAACGGCGACGCATAATACCCAGAAAAAGATCGGAAGTTGTTGCCAGATTGTGTGCAAATAGGCCATGTATGCTCAGTTATACTGTTAGATTCTAAAAGGCTGCTTAGCTTAGTGAATGACGTTGCCAATTTCAAAAATCGGTAGATACATTGCGATAATCACACCACCGATTAAAAGCCCAACCAAAGCCATGACGATAGGCTCAATCATGTCTACCGCGATATGCATTACGACATCAAGTCGGTCATCATCCATTTTTGCTATTTTAGCGAGAATTGTTGCCAAAGTACCACTTTCTTGTGCGATCTTTAATAGCTGCTGTTGCTCGAGGTTAAAAAGTCCAACATCAAGCACAGCCTGATAAAGGCTCTGTCCATGTTCGAGGGCATTAACGCAGCCTGTGACTTGTCTAACAAATACTTGGTTGGTACAGATTTGCTCGGCACATTCAAAGGATTGTTTAATCGGCATGCCGCTTTGATAGGTCGCTGCGAGCAATGTGGTTAATTTGACCTGTTCTTTTAACTGGATCATTTTGCCTAGTACGGGGATGTGGAGGATGAATTCATCAACGCGTAGTTTAAAGCGGTGATGGTGTTGGTAATGGTATCGAGCCATAAAAATAAGCCCAACGAATAAAATTAGTATTTCAAACGAATAGTGGCTCAACGCCGCTAATTTAATAATCCATTGCGTATAAATAGGCAGCGGAGTGTGTAAGCTGGTAAATAATTGTGTAAATTGCGGAACAATAAATTCCAGTAGAAACCCAAACATGCCAATCGCCATGATCGTGACAACCAAAGGATAACTGAGCGCTTTAATGAGACGGCGCCGCAATTGGATTTGGCCCGTTAGATACTGTGCTAAATAGTTGCAAGTTTGCGAGAGTTGACCTGATTGTTCGGCGATATAAAGAAACTGATGATCAAGGTGGGTAAAATGCCCACTTTGCCGCAGTGATTCAGATAAAGATTCGCCCTGAGAGATCTGATGGTGCAGAAAGCTCAGAACGGCCGCAAGACGTTTGTCACTGATGCTGTTGAGCATTAACGAAAGTGTTTGTTTAACCGATAAACCAGCGGTTAATGAATTAGCTAGTTGCTCGATGATCTGGTGGCGCTTAGTTACTGAGAGTTTACGCGCATACGTTTGAGCGACGATGCGTGGTAACTGGTGCGTTTTTAATAAACTGATCTGGCGTAACTCGAGTTGTTCAATCAATGTATATTGCGAGTCAGCGATATGAATTCCTCGACACGATTGTCCGCTTTGATTGATCCCTTGCCAGTAAAAGCAGTTGAGATTACTCGGGAGCATGGCCTAACACCCTTAATATTTCTGCTGATGTCGTGATGCCCTGTCGAACATACTCGGTCGCTTGTTGATAAAGAGTACGCATCCCTTGTTGGTAGGCGATGTGCTCCAGTTCGTCCATGGGCAATTGGTGAGTGATCCCTTGACGAATCGCTGCGTTAAATGAGAGCAGTTCAAAAATACCAATGCGGCCATGATAGCCATCGTGACAATGGCGACATCCTTGTGGCAGATATTGATCATCGGCTGTTTTAACTCGGCATTTGGGACAGAGTTTACGCAGTAGTCGCTGTGCAATAATCAGTTGCAATGATTCGCTAATTTGATGGTAACTGAGCCCAAGTTGGTGTAATCGTTCGATCGATTTTAGTGCACTGTTGGTGTGTAGTGTAGATAAAACTCGATGGCCCGTTTGAGCAGCATGCCAGGCGATTTCGAGTGTTTGTTGATCACGAATTTCACCGAGCATTAAAATATCTGGATCTTGGCGTAGTAAAGCGCGTAAGACGTTTTCAAAAGTAAGCTGTGCGGCAGGATTTACTGCGACTTGGTTGATTCCGGCGAGCTCGATCTCGACCGGATCTTCGACACTCGCTATATTAACGCTTGGATGATTTAAGTGTGAGAGTGCTGCATATAAGGTGCGGGTTTTTCCTGAACCCGTTGGTCCGGTAACGATAATTAACCCGCTCGGTTGCTGGAGATGATAATAGACGCGTGTCAGCTGAGCTTCATCCATTCCCAGTTGTGATAGAGATAAATGCTGTTGATCGCTACCCAATAAGCGTAAGACCACCTTTTCACCATGAATGGTGGGTAATGTGCTAACCCGGATATCTAAGGGGTGTGCTTGCCATTGGGGAAGATGTAGCCGGCCATCTTGGGGATGCATTTTTTGGGCGATATCAAGATTGGCATTCATCTTAAGCCAACTGACAACTCGAGGACCTTGTTCAGAGGTAAATCGGTAATAGTACTGCAATAGGCCGTCAATTCGCGCTCGCACTCGGTAGCCTTGAGGGACTGGTTCAAAATGTAAGTCAGAGATGCCACTTAGGCTTGCTTGATAAATAAGCTGTGAGAGTGCGATGGCAATGTTGTCATCCTGATTGTCCGGAGCTGATGGGGCCGTCGCCGATGATACTGCGGTCTCGCTTAACTGTGTAAGCTGCGTTGCAAGCCAGTGAGGATGCACCACTAATGGCTCAATTTCCTGCTGACTGAGGTTGGCTAGCTCATCAATGAGCAACTGATCTTCGCAGTCAATTAATCCCACCTGCAGAACGCCCGCGTAGTGGCTGGTTAAAATGACCTGAAAATCCAGTAAATGATGGAGTTTTAGTTGTCCTGGTAACATTGTAACCTGGTGGGGCAAATCTAATGTTGGCAAATGGCTGCGCCGACAAGCAGCTTGATAGAGCTCGTGCTCGTTTATGCTGTGTTGTTTAACCAAAGTTAGAAGCCAGCGTTGGCGCCGATTTGGGTAGTGTGTTTTTAGCCGAGCTAGTAAATTTCTCGCCGTATCACTGTGACAGACTTCATCACAAAGCGTATCGGTCATTAGCACCACCCTAGTTCCACACAAGTGCCACTGCGCCGCCAACTAACCACTCCAGTTTGTTCATCAAAAGTGCCCGTTAAAATATAGCTGACCGGTTCGTTGTCATCAGCTGTGAGGTCCTTAGCCTTAGCAGTCACGGTGTAAGCATTGGTTTCATGGCTGATATTTAATGAGCTAATTTGGGCGTTGGTCTCGGTATCGTTGCTGACATTGTAGCTGTCAGTTGCTTGGATGCAGGGGTTATCATCACTGCTCTTTTCAAGCTCATCGATGCTATGGCTTTGCATACAGATTTCCAGAGCGGTTTTAACTGGTTCTGTTGCGTTAATGACAGAACTAAAGCGAGCTTGGTTCATATAGTTTTGATAAACAGGCATCGCCATTGTTGCTAATACTGCGATGATAGCTAAAGTGATCATCAACTCGATGAGTGTAAACCCTTGGTTTCTGATTTCTGTTTGAAGGCGTGACATTATTAAAGGAATTTTTACTGATATTTATATTAATAATGCACTTGTTCGATTTATGGATCAACAGGCTATCTTTCTTTATTGATAATTAGGTAATTAAAGGTTAATGATTGAAGATAACGGGATAACAGAAGATAACGTATGCAAATGACGAAGTATTTGGTAAATCGACACAATTCTGAGGATTGGTTGAATGGGGTGCGCCACACGCCGAGTCCTTTTTATAATGAGCGCCCAGACCCTGATGATATCTCGCTGTTGGTCATTCACTGTATCAGCCTTCCTCGAGGCCACTACCGCAATGGTCAGATTCGGCGTCTATTTACCCGTGGGGTATCACGTCATATTCACCCAGAGCTTGATGACGTCAGTGAGCTGAATGTTTCGGCTCATCTTGTGATTGATCGCACAGGAGAAGTGGAACAGTTTGTCCCTCTGAATAAAAGAGCCTGGCATGCGGGTGTTTCCGAATATAATGGACGGCATAACTGTAATGACTTTGCAATCGGTATTGAACTGGAAGGGACCGATGATAGCGACTTTTGTGCAGCACAATATCATGCTTTGGTTGCATTAACATATGTGATTATGCAGACTTATCCGAATATCACTCCACAGCGTGTGGTAGGCCATAGCACTATTGCAGTTGGTCGTAAAACAGATCCAGGCAGCGGTTTCAACTGGTCGCACTACTTGGCTTTGATACAGCAACCACCAACTGATGTTTTAAATCATAAGGAGAATGAGGGATGTCCCTGATTGCTTTGATTATTGCTTTGTTGCTGGAGCGAACCCGGCATAGCCAGTCACGCTGGGTGTTTCATGAATTATGTGAACACTGGTATCGTTGGCTGCCATGTCGGCATAGTTGGAGTTGGCTGTTATTTGGCTTTGTCCTGCCAACACTGGTTTTAGGGGCAGTACAATGGTTCATTCAGGGATGGTTGCTTGGTTTGCTCTCATTGATTTGGTGGATCGTCCTGCCGTTATTAGTGCTTGGGTGTCCTCTGCTACAGCGTGCTTTTCGTGATTATCTGCGCCAAGGAGGCGTTGCGCCACAATTAGCAAGCCAGCATTTTAATGAACGTTTAGCGAAGCTTTTTCCCGGTTGTCTTAACCATCCCATCGATTCGCAGTTTCAGACTGGGTTATTTTTGTGTTGGATTAATTTTCGCTACTATTTTGCCATCGTCTTCTGGTTTGCGATAGGAGGCCCTGCGCTCGCCGTCGGTTATGCACTGCTGCGTTCGTTGGAACACTGGGCGATTGAGCATCCTGAGCAAGGGTGTAACCCCCATGTTATTCGTCGTTTGATGTATGTTGTAGATTGGCTCCCCAGTCGTTTGTGTGCATTAAGTTATGCACTGACCTACAGCAGTGCTGCTGGATTTAAAATCTGGTTAGCCAGCTTCCGTGATTTTCAGCATAGCAATGCCTATTGGCTGGCTCAGATCGCTCGTGAGTGTATTCGCGCTCCCACGCAAGTCAAAACAAATACTGAACATGCAATGGCGATGATGCAGCTCTTAAAAAGTAGTCTGCTTGTGGCATTAGCGATCATCGCATTATTTACGATTTATGGTTGGTTAATTTAGTTAACTGGGTGAAGTGTCTGTTGATTAGCTGAGTAGCAAGATGTGAGATGCTTCACAAAAATTTAGCATTTTTTATACCTCTCAAAACACTCGTTTACAGTGTTATTTTTATTGCGGTTTATTTAGAGCTTTCATGTTAAATACATGTTTTATTTCATTGAATAAACTCTATTTTTTGTTTAATGGCGGCTGATTTTCTCGCCGCTTTTTTCCAACATCTCTTTATTTTTTAGTGAATTATCCATAGTTTGATCAAGGTCAAAACTACTGGACTTCATTAGGACGTTTTGTTAACGTGCCCGCTGTAAATTGGTATTACCAATAGAGATTAGCCAGTGACTTATCCAAAGGTCAAACATCCAAAATTATCTGATCTGATTGTTCATAACCTGGAAACTATGATCCTGGAAGGAAGTTTTCGGCCAGGTCAGCGGTTACCTGCTGAAAGAGAGTTGGCTCGGCAGTTTGATGTTTCTAGGCCTTCTTTACGTGAAGCGATTCAGAAATTGGAAGCCAAAGGCCTTGTGATCCGAAAACAAGGTGGCGGTACCTATGTGCAGCAAGATTTGCGCGAAGGGTTAACCGATCCGCTATTTCAGCTGCTTTCTGATCACCCTGAAGGACAATTAGATCTACTCGAGTTTCGCCATGCTTTTGAAGGGATTGCAGCCTATTATGCGGCACTGCGTGGAACCGAAGCTGATTTCGAACAGATCAACGATTGTCACGCTCATATTGCGATGGCTCAGAACCAAGGGAACGTTGAGGCTGAATCAGAAGCGGTAATGGATTTTTACGAAGCGATAGCCAACGCTTCACATAATATGGTGTTTTTGCATTTAATTCGTGGCTTGCGGCCGCTCCTTTTGCAAAACATCCTGCATAATTTCAAAATTTTGTACATCCGTACAACTGTCGCTGCGAAAATTACTCAGCATCGGCAACTGTTGCTCAATGCAATTGTACAAAGACAGCCGGCGCAGGCTCGTGATGCCTCGTATCAACACCTCGCCTTTATTGAAGAAACGCTGTTAGATATCGGGCGTGAATCTAGCCGGATTGAACGATCTTTGCGCCGTTCAGAACAATTTTGAATTCGTACCGGATAAAAAAACCGGAAGTTAGAATAACTTAAAACTATCTTTTAGATAGCTTAATGATTGAGGAATATGCCATGTCAGATCTTCTGCAACATGATGTGGATCCACTTGAGACCAATGAATGGATTGATGCGATTGAATCAGTCATTCGCGAAGAAGGAATTGAGCGGGCCCAGTACCTAATTGAACAGGTATTACATCAAGCTAGTATTGAGGGTGTTTCGGCCTCTGGTGCCCCAGCAGTAACCGATTACATTAACTCCATTGCCTTAAAAGATCAGCCTGACTATCCGGGTGATATAGAGTTGGAACGTAAAATCCAAGCGATTATCCGCTGGAACGCCGTAATGATTGTTTTACGGGCATCTAAAAAGGATCTAGAGCTGGGTGGCCACATGGCTTCATTCCAGTCTGCTGCAGCAATTTACGAAACATGTTTTAACCATTTCTTTCGTGCACCTAACGAAAAAGATGGTGGCGATTTAGTTTATTATCAGGGACATATCTCTCCAGGGATCTATTCTCGCGCTTTTGTTGAAGGCCGTTTGAGTGCTGAACAGCTGGATCACTTCCGTCAGGAAGTTGAAGGCAAAGGGTTGCCTTCTTACCCTCATCCTAAATTGCTTCCTGAATTTTGGCAGTTCCCAACGGTTTCCATGGGACTGGCGCCACTGTCATCTATTTATCAAGCTCGATTCTTAAAATATCTTACTAATCGCGGACTCAAAGATTGTTCTGAGCAGCATGTCTATGCTTTCCTAGGTGATGGTGAGATGGATGAGGCTGAATCACGCGGTGCGATTGCATTTGCTGCTCGTGAAAAACTCGACAACTTAACCTTCGTCATTAACTGTAACTTGCAGCGGTTAGATGGCCCTGTTTCTGGTAACAGCAAAATTGTTCAGGAACTAGAAGGTCAGTTTAAAGGCTCAGGTTGGAACGTTGTCAAAGTACTTTGGGGTAGCGAATGGGATGACCTGCTCTCGCGTGACACCTCAGGTAAACTGATTCAGTTGATGAACGAAACTATCGACGGTGATTACCAGACACTTTCTTCAAAAGATGGCGCCTACATGCGCGAGCATTTCTTTGGTAAATATCCAGAAACCGCTGAATTGGTTAAAGATCTGTCTGATGAACAGATTTATAACCTGCACCGTGGTGGTCATGATGTTCGCAAAGTGTATGCTGCATTAGCGAATGCTAAAGCGACTAAAGGTCAACCAACCGTCATTCTGGCTGCAACCATCAAAGGTTATGGCATGGGTGATGCTGCCGAAGGGAAAAACATTGCTCACCAGGTGAAAAAAATGAACATGACTTCGGTTATGCACCTGCGCGATCGTTTAGAACTTGATATTGATGATGAGAAAGTTAAAGAATTACCTTATCTGACTATTGACGAAGGTTCGGCTGAATATGATTACCTGCATGCCCGTCGTAAAGCATTGCACGGTTACACGCCACAGCGTCTGCGCAAATTTACCAAAGAGTTACCGATTCCGGCACTGGATGACTTTAGCGCACTGTTACAAGAACAGAAAAAAGACATCTCGACCACGATTGGCTTCGTTCGATCTCTGAATGTTCTTCTGAAAAACAAAGGACTTAAAGATCACATCGTACCTATTATAGCCGACGAAGCTCGTACCTTTGGTATGGAAGGTTTGTTCCGCCAGATTGGTATTTACAACCCTGGGGGTCAGCAATATACACCGCAAGACCGCGAACAGGTTGCATACTATAAAGAAGATGTGAAAGGTCAGGTTCTGCAGGAAGGAATTAACGAAGCTGGTGCAATGGCAAGCTGGGTTGCAGCTGCAACTTCATATTCGAGCAATGACTTGCCGATGATTCCGTTTTATATCTACTATTCAATGTTTGGGTTCCAACGCGTTGGTGACCTTACATGGATGGCAGGGGATCAACAGGCGCGCGGCTTCTTATTAGGCGGGACTGCTGGTCGGACCACCTTGAACGGGGAAGGCTTGCAACATGAAGATGGCCATAGCCACGTCCTTTCTAGTGTCATTCCAAACTGTGTTTCATACGATCCTAGTTTTGCTTATGAAGTTGCAGTCATCATGCAGGATGGCTTACGCCGGATGTATGGTGAACAAGAAAATGTTTACTATTATCTGACCCTGATGAATGAAAACTATCATCAGCCAGCTATGCCTGAAGGTGCTGAAGAAGGTATTCGTAAAGGTATTTATAAACTTGAAGATTACAGTGGCGACAAAGCGAAAGTCCAGCTGTTAGGTTCAGGGACCATTATGTTGCAGGTGCGTGAAGCTGCGAAAATCCTTAGCGAAGAATATTCTATTGCAAGTGATGTATTTAGCGTAACTTCATTTACTGAACTGGCTCGTGACGGCCAAGATGTCGAACGTTTCAACATGTTGCACCCAACGGATGAACCGCGTCAGCCATACATCAGCACTGTTTTGGATAACTTGCCGACTATCGCCTCAACTGACTATGTCAAAACGTTTGGTGAACAGGTTCGTCATTATGTTCCTGGTCCATATCGTGTATTAGGGACTGATGGTTTCGGACGTAGTGACAGCCGTGACAATTTACGTCTTCATTTTGAAGTAAACGCCAGCTATGTTGTCGTTGCGACTCTGCACCAACTGGCTGAACAAGGTCAAATCGATAAAAGTGTCGTTGCACAGGCGATCACTAAATATGGTATCGATGCGGACAAGATTAACCCGTTGCACGCATAAGGGCTAAGAAGAATGAGTATTGAAATTAATGTACCAGATATTGGTGATGATGAAGTTGAAGTTACTGAAATCATGGTTAAAGTGGGCGATACAGTTGCAGAAGAGCAGTCACTGATCACCGTTGAAGGCGATAAAGCCTCAATGGAAGTTCCAGCGCCTCACGCTGGGGTGGTTAAAGAGATTAAAGTGGCCGAAGGCGATAAAGTTAAAACTGGCTCGTTTATTATGTTATTTGAAGATGAAGCGGGTGAAACTGCGGATAAACCTGCTGACGAATCGGCTCCTTCAGATACTGCGGCTCCTGCGGCTCGCGAGAGTCATGACATTAAGGTTCCTGATATTGGTGATGATGAAGTCGAAGTCACTGAAATCATGGTGAAAGTAGGCGACAAAGTTGAAGAAGAACAGTCACTGATTACTGTTGAAGGCGATAAAGCCTCAATGGAAGTGCCTGCGCCAATGGCTGGTATTGTCAAAGAAATTAAAGTAGCCGAAGGCGATAAGGTTAAAACAGAATCGTTCATCATGGTCTTTGAAACTGAAAGCGCAGCTTCAGCGCCAGCAGCCGAAACCGCACCAGCGGCGGCACCTGCAGCTTCTTCTGCAACCCAAGATGTTAAAGTCCCAGATATTGGTGACGACGAAGTCGAAGTCACTGAAATCATGGTGAAAGTAGGCGACAAAGTTGAAGAAGAACAGTCACTGATTACCGTTGAAGGCGATAAAGCCTCAATGGAAGTGCCTGCGCCAATGGCTGGTACTGTTAAAGAAATTAAATTAGCCGAAGGCGATAAAGTTAAAACCGGCTCTTTGATGATGATCTTTGAAGTTGAAGGCGCTGCTGCGGCTCCCGCTGCTAGCACTGCTAAAACTGAAGAGAAAACAGCCGCACCCAAAGCACCTGCCAGTGCGCCGGCGAAGTCGGATGATTTTGTCGAAAATACTGCCTATGTTCATGCTTCCCCTGTTGTGCGTCGTTTGGCTCGCGAATTTGGCTTGAACCTTGAGAAAATCAAGGCAACCGGCCGCAAAGGTCGCATTACCAAAGAAGATGTTCAGAGCTACGTGAAAGATGCGGTGAGTCGTGCAGAATCTGGCCGTAGTGGCGGCAGTGGTATGGATGTACTGGCATGGCCGAAAGTTGATTTTGCCAAATTTGGTGAGGTTGAAGAGAAGCCACTATCACGCATTCAGAAAATCTCTGGTCCAAACCTACATCGCAACTGGGTGAAAATCCCACATGTGACTCAGTTTGATGAAGCTGACATCACTGATATGGAAGCGTTCCGTAAAGCCGAAAACCAAGTGGTCGCCAAAAAAGATCTTGGCTTTAAAATCACGCCTCTGGTCTTTATGATGAAAGCAGCGGCCAAAGCGCTGGAATTGCATCCTAAATTTAATGCTTCACTCTCTGATGATGAGCAGAGCCTGGTCATGAAAAAATATATCAACATCGGTATCGCTGTTGATACACCAAATGGCTTGGTTGTACCTGTTGTTCGTGATGTCAATAAAAAAGGCATTTATGAGTTATCTCGTGAACTGACAGAGATCTCTAAGAAAGCTCGCGGTGGTAAATTGACTTCTTCTGATATGCAAGGAGGCTGCTTTACTATCTCAAGTTTAGGTGGGATTGGTGGTACACAGTTCACCCCAATTGTGAATGCCCCTGAAGTTGCGATTTTAGGTGTCTCTCGTAGTGCGATGAAACCAGTATGGAATGGCAGTGAATTTGCGCCGCGATTGATGTTGCCACTGGCACTATCTTATGACCACCGAGTCATCGATGGTGCAGATGGGGCACGTTTTATTACTACTATCAGCAATACGCTCAGTGATCTGCGTAAATTGGTTCTGTAATTAGTAGTAAAAAGCCGGGGAAATAATCTCCGGCTTTTTTACTCAAATCACTGCATTGTGAGCCAACGAGTTCTCAATGCGCAGGTGATTCGTTACACTCTTATAACGCGGAGTCGGTCAGTGAGCATAAAACCGACAGTTATTATTCCCGAGAGGTTATTAACCCATGAGTAACGAGATTAAAGCTCAAGTAGTTGTTTTGGGCGCTGGGCCTGCAGGATATTCTGCAGCATTTCGTGCGGCTGACTTAGGTTTAGAGACTGTAGTCGTCGAGCGCTATAGCACCTTAGGTGGTGTTTGTTTGAATGTTGGTTGTATTCCTTCTAAAGCGCTCCTGCACGTAGCGAAAGTCATTGAAGAAGCTAAATCATTGGCTTCTCACGGGGTCGTCTTTGGTGAGCCGACTACCGATATTGAAAAAATTCGTAGTTGGAAAGATAAAGTGATCAGTCAGTTGACTGGTGGCTTAGGTGGCATGGCTAAACAGCGCAAAGTAAAAGTTGTTAATGGTCTGGCTAAGTTCACTGGCTCGAATACCTTAGCCGTTGAAGGCGAAGAAGGCACGACTGTTGTGAACTTCGATAATGCGATTATCGCTGCGGGGTCTCGTCCGGTTCAACTGCCATTTATCCCACACAATGATGAACGCGTTTGGGACTCAACCGATGCGCTGGAACTTAAAGAGGTTCCTGAGAAGCTATTGGTTTTAGGTGGCGGGATTATTGGCCTAGAAATGGGGACAGTATACAGTGCATTAGGCAGCAACATTGATGTTGTTGAATTTGCTGATCAGTTAGTTCCCGCTGCAGATAAAGACGTCGTGAAAGTCTTTACTAAACGTGTTGAATCTAAATTCAACATCATGCTAGAAACCAAAGTCGTTGGTGTTGAAGCGAAAAAAGATGGCTTGTACGTTAGTTATGAAGGCAAACAAGCTCCCGATGAGCCAGTGCGTTATGATGCGGTATTGGTGGCTGTGGGTCGTGTTCCTAACGGTCTGGCATTGGATGCTGATAAAGCGGGTGTGAACGTGACTGAACGCGGCTTTATCGAAGTTGATAAACAGATGCGCACCAATATCCCACATATTTATGCGATCGGCGATATTGTGGGTCAACCCATGCTAGCGCATAAAGGTGTGCATGAAGGCCATGTGGCAGCCGAAGTAATTGCCGGCAAAAAACATTACTTCGATCCAAAAGTTATTCCAAGTATTGCCTATACTGAGCCAGAAATCGCTTGGGTTGGGATGACAGAAAAAGAAGCAAAAGCTAATGGTATTGCGTTTGAAACAGCACTGTTCCCATGGGCTGCTTCAGGTCGTGCAATTGCTTCTGATTGTTCCGATGGTATGACCAAGTTGATTTTTGACAAACAATCTAACCGAGTGATCGGTGGTGCGATTGTCGGGACCAACGGTGGTGAATTGTTAGGTGAAATAGGTCTGGCGATTGAAATGGGCTGTGATGCCGAAGATATCGCACTGACGATCCATGCGCATCCAACTTTGCATGAATCCATTGGTTTAGCCGCTGAAGTATTTGAAGGTTCGATTACTGACTTGCCAAATAAAAAAGCGAACAAGAAAAAATAACCATTTTTCTTGCAAGACAATATGAGCCCTGGCTGTGTGCCGGGGTTTTTTTTGGCTGAATGTTAGCTGTTTGTTGTCGGAATATGCGAATACCGCTAACGCTGAGCATCGGCATAAAGTGTAACAAAATGGATGCCTCCAACTTTTTATCCAGAACTGAAAGCGCATTTGACTGCCCTAATTTTCTACTTAAATTAAATTACAAACGCTTCAAACAGCGAGTGTATTGCTCGTAAAAAGCTGTGTGCTTTTGCTTGTTACGCCGACGAGCTCAAATGGTTTCTAAACAAGTGGCGATTGTCAGGGTTTATCGAGCTTGGCAACGCGTGGCAGTTCGGCCTCAGGCGGTGTGATTCGTAGATGGATATCCCTGAAAAAACGGCTATGGATGCTTTTAAACCGATGCTGATATTTAAAGAGGTACGATGTGCGGCTCCGTGAGGCTGCGGTGAAAGCGCGAGTTGTTTAGCATTGTCTTAAACAATGCCATCATCCTGAAAAAGTCGTGCATTAAGCCATGCTTAAAAGGACGTTTGAATGGCCTTTTCTTTTTTTTGATTTTTTTATAGGTAGTCACAACATCAGCAGCGATCAGTCGACAACTTGTTGAATTTATGTTAATGATACCTACTGTCCACAGTGTATTGACCTCCACACAGTTAGATACTTAAATATTCAAAGTTAAAAAATCATCTGATTGTCAGGCCATTTTAACGACCATAATGAAACGTTATGGAATCGATTAAGGAGCGAGTTGTGTTAGAAACTTATCGAGATCATGTAAAGGAGCGAGCTGCTTTGGGGATTGTTCCTAAGCCGCTGTCTGCTGAACAAACTGTTGAGTTAGTTAAATTATTGAAACATCCAATTAAGGGCGAAGAGAATTTTTTGCTCGACTTGCTAGAAAATCGTATTCCGCCCGGGGTTGATGAAGCGGCTTATGTGAAGGCAGGTTTTTTAGCTGCGGTTGCTAAAGGTGAAGAAAGTTCTCCTTTGGTTTCAAAGCAAAAAGCAACTGAATTACTGGGTACCATGCAAGGTGGGTATAATATCGAGCCGCTGATTAGCCTGCTGGATGATGAGCAACTAGCTCCGATTGCGACCAAAGCCTTATCGCACACCTTGTTAATGTTTGACGCTTTTTATGATGTAGAAGAAAAAGCCAAAGCTGGGCATGCTTATGCCAAGCAAGTGATGCAGAGTTGGGCTGATGCCGAGTGGTTTTTACAGCGTCACAAATTAGATGAAAAAATCACCTTGAGTGTTTTTAAAGTTTCTGGCGAAACCAACACAGATGATCTTTCTCCTGCCCCTGATGCTTGGTCACGTCCTGATATTCCGCTACATGCCCTGGCAATGCTTAAAAACCCGCGTGATGGCATTGAACCCGATGAAGCTGGCAAAGTTGGGCCGATTAAACTGATTAATTCGCTTAAAGAGAAAGGTTATCCAGTGGCTTATGTCGGTGATGTCGTTGGGACCGGCTCATCGCGAAAATCGGCAACGAACTCAGTCTTGTGGTTGATGGGCGAAGACATTCCTAATGTCCCGAACAAGCGCGCTGGCGGTTATGTTTTTGGCGGTAAAATTGCACCTATTTTCTTCAATACCATGGAAGATTCGGGAGCTCTGCCAATTGAGTTTGATGTTTCTAATCTTAATACTGGCGATGTCATTGATATCTATCCATATGAAGGTAAAGTGACTCGCCATGACAGCGATGAGTTGTTGGCTAGTTTTGAGCTGAAAACCGACATTATTTTAGATGAAGTTCGTGCCGGCGGCCGTATTCCATTGATTATTGGTCGTGGTTTGACCGACCGGGCTCGTGAATCTCTGGGGTTGCCATTATCTGAGGTATTCCGTCGTCCCAAACCTAGTCAGGTTTCTGACAAAGGGTTTACGTTAGCTCAGAAAATTGTAGGTAAAGCGTGTGGTGTCGAGGGCATTCGTCCTGGCCAATATTGTGAGCCGAAGATGACCACGGTTGGCTCTCAGGATACGACTGGCCCTATGACCCGTGATGAACTCAAAGATTTAGCGTGTCTAGGCTTTACTGCGGATCTGACAATGCAGTCATTTTGTCACACCGCCGCCTATCCAAAACCTGTCGATGTTGAAACGCACCATACACTGCCAGACTTTATTATGAACCGTGGCGGTGTCGCGCTGCGTCCTGGTGATGGGATTATTCACTCGTGGTTAAACCGGATGTTGCTCCCTGATACCGTCGGTACCGGCGGCGATTCACATACGCGTTTCCCGATTGGGATCTCTTTCCCTGCCGGGTCTGGGTTGGTAGCTTTTGCCGCCGCGACTGGGGTGATGCCACTGGATATGCCCGAATCGGTTCTAGTTCGTTTTAAAGGGGAAATGCAACCCGGGATAACCTTGCGTGATCTGGTTCATGCGATCCCTTATCAGGCGATTCAAGACGGTTTATTAACAGTTGAAAAACGCGGTAAGAAAAACGCATTTTCAGGCCGGATTATTGAAATTGAAGGTCTGCCAAAACTCAAAGTTGAGCAGGCATTTGAGTTGTCTGATGCGACGGCAGAGCGTTCTGCTGCCGGGTGTACGATTAAGCTTGATCAAGAACCAATTATTGAATACCTCAATTCAAATATTGTGATGCTTAAATGGATGATTGCTGAGGGATATGGTGATCGTCGTACAATTGAGCGGCGTATTCAAGCGATGGAAGCATTCATTGCCGATCCGAAATTGATGGAAGCCGACAGCAATGCCGAATATGCTGAAGTCGTTGAAATCGATCTTAACCAGATCAAAGAACCTATTTTATGTGCTCCTAATGATCCCGATGATGCGCGTTTACTCAGTGAAGTGGCGGGTGAAAATATCGATGAAGTCTTTATCGGCTCATGTATGACTAATATTGGCCACTTCCGTGCTGCCGGTAAATTACTTGATAACTATCAAGGTGCATTACCTTCTCGTCTGTGGGTCGCACCACCGACTAAAATGGATCAAAAACAGCTGATCGCTGAGGGTTATTACGGCATATTTGGCCGTGTCGGTGCACGTACTGAGATCCCGGGTTGTTCATTATGTATGGGGAATCAGGCAAGAGTTGCCAGCAATTCAACGGTTGTTTCAACTTCGACGCGGAACTTTCCAAACCGCTTAGGTGATGGCGCCAATGTTTATCTGGCTTCGGCCGAACTTGCTGCCGTTGCGGCAATTTTAGGGCACTTGCCAAGTGTTGAAGAGTACCTTGAGTATGCAGCAAAAATTAATACTACTGCAGCAGATACTTATCGTTACCTCAATTTTGACCAGTTGGATGAATATACCAACGTTGCTAAAGACGTGATTATTCAACAAGCAGTCTAACGGGCCTTAAGCTAAGCAATATGATAAAGCCAACCGTAAGGTTGGCTTTTTGTTACTTGCCTATAAAACACGCGCGCGTTAAAGTGCCGCGTTTTAAACAACATCAAAGTATCATGGACATTGAATTAACCTATCTTGATGATGGCTCTTTTAGTATTGATTGTGGGGATGAACATCGCCCTTTGGCAATGTGGCTGGAACAAAGTTGGCAGGATCAGAATTTTCAATGTCAACTGCAAAAAAGTCGCTGTGTTGAGCACTTACCTATGGTGATCCAAGGAATTGAATTTTCTGCTCAGATTGATGCCGATGAAGTCATTATTTATGCTCATCATAATGAGAGGGTTGAGCCAACAGATGATAACGGTGATTCACTGGTTGCACTGGATGTTGAGGCTCTCTGCGGCTATGATGATTATATTCACTTGCTGGATTACCTAAATTAAATACAAACAGGATCAATAAGTTAATTTGTTCTTTTGAGAGCAATTCAGACAAAAATGGCCAAATTGGTGCAATTAAGAATGGAATATGCACCAAATTAATGCATATTTTATAATGGATTCTATAATTATATATTAACTATATGATTTTAAATAATTTTATATTGTTGGCATGAGAGTTGTTTAGCTATCATAAGGATTACAACAAGAATTTGACTCGGAGGAAGGTCAGATGAAACTCGTTAGTGCAATTATAAAACCGTTTAAACTTGATGACGTCCGTGAAGCGATTGCTGAAGTGGGGGTTGAAGGATTAACAGTCTCTGAAGTAAAAGGCTTTGGTCGCCAGAAAGGGCATACCGAGCTCTATCGTGGTGCGGAATATCAAGTAGACTTCTTACCTAAAGTCAAACTGGAAATCGCGGCCCAAGATGATGATGTTGATCGCATTATCGAGGCCATTACCAGTGCTGCGTATACGGGTAAAATCGGTGATGGGAAAATCTTCGTTCATGAGTTGGCTCACGTTGTCCGTATTCGTACCGGGGAAGTTGACGACGAAGCAATTTAAGTAAATTTTGCCCCTTCCCTTCGTGTCGTGGCAGACACATGATCGCCTCTTTAAGTGTTGAGGCGATCTGTGCAGCTAGGATGATGAATGAGATTAGCTGTTAAACGCAAAAGGTGCTGCACTTTGTTCAAATAGTTCTTTAATTGCGTTTTGTAGCTGGCTAATATCCATTTCCTGCGTGGGTGTGATGAATATTGTGTCATCACCCGCAATAGTACCTAAAATCCCCTCAGCTTTGCCTAATGAATCTAGTAGTCGAGCAATGAGCTGTGCGGCCCCTGGACTGGTTTGGATCACAATGAGGGCATCATTGTGGTCGATTTCGATCACGAGGTTTTTCAGTGGACTGGTTGCCGTTGGAACTCCTAATTCTGCGGGTAAGCAATAGACCATTTCCATTTTAGCATTGCGAGTCCGTACTGCTCCAAATTTAGATAACATGCGTGACACTTTCGATTGATTGATGTTATCAAACCCCAATTCTTGTAGGGCCGTCACAATTTCTGCTTGAGAGCCAAAACGCTCTTCTTTTAATAAAGCTTTAAATGCTTGAATGAGGTATTCTTGTCGGTCTGAATTGGTCTTCATGAGTTCGACTCTTAAAACTGGTTACGGTTCAAGTTTACTGGGTTGGTTTTGGAATTCAACTTTATATACAGCAAATTTGCATATTCATTCAACAATTATTCAAAGCATTACTTTCATCTTTGCCAGAATTTGGATGCTTGTTAAGATGTTCACCAAATAGTATAAATCTCAGATTTTCATTTAGTTGATAGGATCTTAGTTGTGGTTGTGATGTACAAGCGTAAGTTCTTTAACATACTAAGTTCGTTAGCGATGCTTGCGATTCTTTTTTCTTATAGTGCCATGGCTAATAGCGATGTGATTCAATTTGCAACTGAAGCTTCCTATCCACCATTTGAATCGCTTAATTCTGATAAACATTTCGTAGGGTTTGACATTGACTTGGTGAAGGCCTTGTGTGAGCAGATGAAAGCACATTGTGTGTTTACCGACCAACCATTTGATAGCCTGTTGGCCAGTATTGAATTTGGTCGATACGATGCCGCAATTTCTGCTATTGATATCACGCCATCGCGCGAAAAACGAGTAGCTTTTACCCATCCTTATCTCTTAAATGGTGCCGTGTTTGTGGTTCCCAAAGGCGAGTATGATGCGTATAGCCAGCTTTTTTCGAAAGTGATAGCGGTGCAAAATGGGACCGCTGAGCAACAATATTTGCTGGACCGTTATGTGCGTCATGGCTCTATCATTGTGCCTTATACGAGCTACCAGATGGCACTGAATGATCTGGCTAAAAATAAGATCGATAGTGTTTTTGTTGATGAGGCGGTTGCCGCATTGTGGTTAAAAAAACATCCTAAATACACGATGCTTGACCCCATCACGAACAAAGATTATTTTGGTGCAGGCTTTGCTATTGCTGTTGGTAAAAACAATATCAAGCTAAAACAACGCCTTAATGATGCACTTAGCGCCATTCGCAAGAACGGCACCTACCAAAAAATTTATCAAAAATATTTTCCTGATCATCCTTCAGATGTTTCTTCAGATAACTAAATACACCACATTAATGTACTGATATTTTTTGCTAGTCGTGATCCTGACGACAATTTATCGGCAATAGTAGTTTTTTTGTTTGAATTTTGTGCTAATTGTTTCTTTATTCCTTGCAATTTCTGCATGGATTCAAAAGGGGACGATGAATATGAAAGTTGCTGTATTGGGTGCCGCTGGCGGTATCGGCCAAGCATTATCTCTAATGTTGAAAAACAGACTTCCCAAACATAGTCATTTAGCACTGTATGACATCGCACCGATGACTCCTGGCGTTGCTGTTGATTTAAGCCATATTCCTACAGACGTGGATATCATAGGGTTTAGTGGAGATGATCCGACGCCTGCTTTGGTAGATGCAGATGTCGTGATGATTAGCGCCGGCGTAGCGCGTAAACCGGGAATGGATCGCGCTGACTTATTTAGTATCAATGCTGGCATTATCAAAGGGATCATGGAAAAAATTGCAGCTGTTTGTCCAACAGCCTGTATTGGAATTATTACTAATCCGGTCAATTCCATGGTGCCAGTAGCCAAAGAGGTATTGAGCCAAAAAGGCGTTTATGATCCAGCCAAATTATTTGGCGTGACTACGTTGGATGTGACCCGAGCCAAAACATTTGTTGGGCAGTGTAAAAAAATTGACCCAACCCCACTGCGCATTCCTGTGATTGGAGGCCATAGTGGCGTTACCATTTTGCCGCTGCTTTCGCAGTTAGGCCTCGATTTTACTCGCGCCGAAGTAGAGATGCTCACCGATCGCATTCGTAACGCGGGGACAGAAGTGGTGGATGCTAAATCCGGAGGGGGCTCTGCAACACTGTCAATGGGGCAAGCTGCTGGTGCGTTTTGCCTTAAATTAGTCAACGGCCTTTTAGGGACGCCTGACTTACAAATATGTGCTTACATTGATGATGGTGGCCAGTATGCGGGATTTTTTGCAATGCCAATTGTGTTTGGGCGAAATGGTATAGAGAAAATCTTGCCGATTGGACCGCTGAGTGACTATGAGCAAGAACAGTTTGATCAAATGCTGCCGATTTTGAAATCAGAGATTGAACAGGCTCGGCAGCTTTGATTGAAACTCGCAAAAATAAGCCAGTCAGAATAAAAGTTCTGGCTGGCTATAGTTTTGTCATATTAGGCCGATAGAATCGTTAGGTAAGATTTTCATGAGTTTGCCATGCGTTTATATGTATATTTAATCGGTCTTATAGGGTTAATGATATCGGCCAGTAGTATCAGTGCGACGGCTAATAGTAATGCTTTGCCCAATATGACAGCACCAGAGCTTAATTCACCCGCATCGGCAACGAGCCATGAAAAATCTAAAGATGATTCGAGCGCTCCTCCGCCATTGCAGCCCGTGCAGATCTATTCTCAAGATGAACTGTTAGATTTGATTAATAAGAATCAGCAGTTAGCTCGCGTCAAGGCTGATCGTTGTCAGCTTAATCAGGATATTAAACTACGGGCGGAAAAGCTTGAATTACCCGCTTATCAATTTTTATGGGGCGACATGCTGGCGTGGGGAGTTTGTGTGCCGCGCAATGTCAAACTTGGAATTCATTATATGTGGCAGTCTGCCCATCAAGGGTTACCTGCGGCATTGGAACAATTAGGCCGTTATTATGCGCATGGAACTTTAGTGCAGGCCAATCCTGAGCGAGCGGTTCAGTTATTGCGAGAGTCGGCCAGTCTGGGCTTTTTAAAAGCGAAGTTAGAGTACGTAAATTTATTGGTACAAGGCTATGGAAGTCCGTATGATTATAAACAAGCTTATCAGTGGTTGTATAATTCGATCATTGCCGATAAAAAGCAGCATAAACAGGCTACAATGTTGCTTTTATCGCTAGCTGAAAAAATGCCGCCAGGTGTGATTGCCCAGATTAAGGACGCTCGACCTGAACAATAATAATAACATTGCTAATTGAGGTTGAGTTTTATAGAACTAGCCTGTGAGCCGAATTAGCTATACCATACTCTCATTGCTCGCCTACTTTTTGCGAGATTATAAAAGGTTAGAATATATGCCCAACGACGACAATCATGTCGATATCCCGTCTGAATTAGTCGCTTTTATCAAGCAGCAAGATGCTCCAGTTTCTTCTACGTTTTTATCTCATCAGTTTTCACTGGCTGAAGCTGATTTGAATTCTCATTTAAAATCTTTATGTCAGCAAGGGGTTCTTGCTTCAACTCGTAAAGGTGAATATACCCTGCCAGAACGTCTTGGGTTAGTTGTGGGAGAGGTTATCGGCCATCGGGATGGCTATGGATTTTTACGCTGCGCTGATAAAGGCAATGATCTATTTATTCCTGCTAGTAAGTTTGGCGGTGCGATGCATGGGGATCGCGTTTTAGCAGCTCCCGGCCCTGTCGATAAAAAAGGGCGTCAGGAAGCTCGCATACTGCGAGTTTTACAACCTGGACAGCAAGAGATTGTTGGGCGCTTTTTTAAAGAGCGTTCAGGGTCATTCATTGTGCCTGATGACAGCCGCTTTAATTTTGATGTTTGGGTGGATGACTCAGCCACTTTGGGAGCACGACAAGGTCAGGTCGTGGTCGCCAAGTTAATTCGGGGGAGCAAAAGCGACCCGGTGGTACGAGCCCAAATTATAGAGGTGTTGGGGGAACAGATGGACCCTGGCATTGAAGTTGAAGTCGCACTGCGTAACTATGATATTCCGCATGCTTGGCCCGATGATGTGAAAAAGCAGATCAACAGTATCGGTGAGCAGCTGAGTGAACAGGACTATCAAAATCGAGTCGATTTGCGCCAGTTGCCGTTGGTGACGATTGATGGCGAAGATGCTCGAGATTTTGATGATGCGGTGTATTGTGAACGGAAGAAATCGGGTGGCTGGCGACTGTGGGTTGCTATCGCCGATGTTTCTTATTATGTTCGCCACGGTAGCGCATTGGATAATGAAGCATTTGAGCGCGGGACCTCTGTCTATTTCCCCGATCAAGTGGTCCCGATGTTACCTGAGAAGTTATCGAACGGGCTGTGTTCACTGAATCCTGAGGTTGACCGGGCTTGTTTGGTTGCTGAGATGACGATTTCTGAAGCGGGGCGATTGTCTGGATATAAATTTTATCCCGCGGTGATGCACTCCCATGCTCGGCTTACCTACAACAAAGTTGCGGCAATTTTAGCCGGGGATGAACTGTTGCAAGAGCGTTATCAAGCACAGGTTGCTCATCTTAAACAGTTGCATCGACTGTATCTGGCTCTAAAACAAGCACGAGCGCAGCGTGGTGGCATTGAACTGGAAACCGAAGAGGTTCGTTTTATTTTCAATGCGCAACGCAAAATTGAGCAGATTGTGCCGTTAAAACGTAATGATGCGCATAAGATGATCGAAGAGTGCATGATCCAGGCGAACGTCGCCGCGGCGAAGTTTGTTGAAAAACATAAAGCCCCGATTTTATTTCGAGTGCATGATAAACCCAGTACCGAACGGCTCAATAACTTTAGAGGCTTTCTCAATGAGTTGGGATTGACCTTAACCGGTGGTGATGAGGCCGAGCCTAAGGATTATTTTGCCCTAGTAGAACAGATTACTGAACGCGAAGATAAAGAGCTGATTCAAACGATGCTACTGCGCTCGATGATGCAGGCGGTTTATCAGCCGGATAACATCGGCCATTTTGGTTTGGCACTGAAAAGCTATGCGCATTTCACCTCACCGATTCGCCGTTATCCTGACTTGTTGTTACATCGGGTGATAAAATATCTGTTAGCCAAAGAGCAGGCCAATCCAAAACACCGTTGGACGCCCAATGGTGGCTATCTGTATAAAATCGAAGAGATGGATAATTTCGGCGAACACAGCTCAATGGCAGAACGGCGAGCCGATGAAGCGACCCGCTCGGTGAGCGATAAACTGAAATGTGAGTTTATGCTTGACCATGTCGGAGAAATTCGCAGTGGCAAGGTGGCAGCGGTGACCAATTTTGGGCTCTTCATCCGTTTAGATGAGCTGCACATTGATGGATTGGTACATATTAGCAATCTGGGGCGTGATTATTTTGAATATGATAATGCCCGCCAGAGCTTGATTGGACGCGCCAGTGGTATCCGGTATCGGATTGGCGATTCGCTTAAAGTGAAAGTCGCCAGTGTGAATATGGATGATAGTAAAATTGATTTGATGCTAGCTTCTGGCGAAAATGCTAACCCATCGGGTAAAAGCCGTCGCAAAGCCACTAAGAAAACTTCGACTGCTGAGCCAGCAAAAGCACCCGAGAAGCCCAAATCGAGTAAAGCGAAAAAGAAAAAGGTTGCACCGAAAACCACTGAAGCAACACCTAAACGCAAGAAAAAACGTAAAAGCCGGCCTGGTAAAAAAGAACGGGCCAAATTGAAAAATACATCGAAGTCTTAAATTATTATGAGTCGTCCATATTATGTATACGGCCTGCATGCGGTGCAGGCTATTTTACAGCGCCATCCCGAACGAGTTATCGATTTAGCCGTGTTGCAAGGGCGTGATGATGAACGCATGCAACAAATTTTATCTTTATCTAAAAAGATGGGATTGAGTATTCAGCGAATGAATCGTAAAGCGTTGGATGAGCGCGCGGGAGACCCACACCATCAAGGCGTGGTGGCTCGCGTGAAAGAAGCAAAAAATTACACTGAGCATGATCTGCCCGAGCTGATCCAAGCCAATCCAAGCCCGCTTTTTTTAGTGCTCGATGGTGTGACCGACCCACACAACCTTGGCGCCTGTTTGCGTAATGCCGATGCGGCTGGCGTGTGTGCGGTGATTGTGCCGAAAGATAAATCAGCGCAGTTAAACGCCACGGTTCGTAAAGTGGCCGTAGGGGCTGCTGAAACGGTGCCATTAGTTTCGGTGACCAACTTAGCCAGAACGCTTAAACTGTTACAAAAAGAAGGTGTCTGGGTGGTCGGGACCGCAGGCGAAGCGCAGCAGTTGATTTACGATTGCAAACTAAATGGCGCTTTGGCACTGGTGATGGGCGCAGAAGGCAAGGGTATGCGTCGTTTAACCCGAGAAACGTGTGACGAACTGGTGAAATTGCCCATGGCCGGCAGTGTTTCAAGCCTCAATGTCTCTGTTGCTGCGGGGATCTGTTTGTTTGAAGCTGTCCGTCAGCGACGTGACTAAACTTTGCCTGATAGCGAGCCATTTAGTGGCTCGCTATCAACCCCGTGAATGAAACCTGACCTTTATCCCTCCACTTATTTTGTGCATCTATCCAACTCGTATTGTTATTCAATCGATTACTACTTTTAGGTTAGTCATTCATTATCAATGCGTTATGAGGGCAAAAAAGTAGCCTGATCCCAATCAAAAAATATCAAATCAGCCATAGCATTCTTCATCCGACCATTTACAATCAAAAATATCAATTGCTTCCTCTTGAAAGACTTCGCCTGTGGATCTGCGGTCCGAAGCGATTGCGATATCATTTAGACAGGAACGTCTCTGTTTGCCTGGGGCGGTAGCGTGGTGGTTATCAGAGATTGTTAAATGCATTACTTCTGCATTAGGTTCGCTGAGTAGCTAAATAGCCAATGCGGTATACATAACGAATATTATTTTGGGCGCTAGAAAATTTAATGCATTTGATAGCTCTTTACGCACACTCTATTTTTAAGTGGATACACCAAATAACTATAAATCAGATGGTTATGATCTATTGCGGGTGAGTTATCGGGCATGGCAGGGGAGATATTATGCGCGCACACTTTGCCTCTAGGTGTATTTAAGCAAACGCATGTATCTATCTGATAACATGACGATTATATAAATTGAGAATAAAAGTGTGCATGCAGTTTTTGAGCGCGCAATATACAAATAATGAGATGGTCGTTCCTTTTCTAAACTTAGGCATATCTATGTTATTAAGGAGCAATATTACTAGGCATGAATAAGCGAGGATATGGCTACCTAAGACGGCTGTTTATACGGAGCGAGAGCCGTCATTCGGCATATGAATCCCAAGCACAGTTGGACGTCATGGTTACATGCATTAAGTTTGAGAGCCCATCCAAATGTGGTGATCGTTGCTCTAGCAAATAAACTCGCACGGATAGCATGGGCAATTTTAGCGTATCATGATAAATTTAAAGAACAAGTTATAAAAGAATAAACGGATCGCAGAGGTTGCGTAGGCAAAGACAATTGATGGCATTTAGGTCAGATCGACATTTATAAACCTGTCCCTAACATCGTATTTAAAAGTACGGAACAAATGATTAGGAATGAATGAGCGGAACTCATCAGAGATCAAGGCAGAAGCCTTTAACATAGAATCCGGATATATGGCTGCAAGATCTGAAAATCACGATTGTTTTTACTTGCCAAAAGCGGAGCGTCCATAGGTGTATATGTCTATACCCTATATCAGATATCGATCGACAGCGTTCCGTAATTGAAGGGGCTGATCCAACACTAATAGCGGCACCAACAACTGCTCCATCTAAAGTAATCGTAAATGCACACCTTCTAAAGTAGGAAATGTGAATGCAAAAGTTCTGGCAAGCGACTAAATGAGCATCGCAGGAATACTCTCCAACCGTGGTGATATTTATCAGACCCTTGTTGCCTTTGACTGGGCATTAACTGTCCTGTCCGATCCAGAATTTCAATGGCTTGAGATAGATTCTACGACCTATCTGGTGGATGATGTTGTAATTGGAAAATCCGACGGATCCCTAATTTGTTGCCAGTGCAAAAAGAACCAGACCAATTTCAGGGCATGGTCGATTGCTGATCTTGCGGATGAGCTGGACAAGGCGGTTCTAGCACTGACTAGAAATAAACAAGCCCAAGTCCGCTTTTATTCGCGTAGCGAGTTTGGCTCACTCGCCAAACTACGTGAATTCAGCACCCTCCATGGCAATGAGGCCGATTATCTTGCGAAATTGACCAAAGAGCATGAAAAAACAAATAGCGACTTGGCTGCTCGCATTACCGGTAAGGTGTCCAATCTTTCGGTGTATGAATTCCTACACCGTACCTCCTTCGAGATCACCCCAGACTTTGATCGCATGGAGATTTTACTACGTGAACGTTTGCGCCAAATGGTAAGTAGCTCAGATGCTGCCTTCAACGCTCTTTGTATACGCCTCGATAAACTTGGTGGTCGGCTAGAGGACGGGAACCTATCCGCCTCAACCCCGCATCGACTGACCAAAGACGACATCAAAGGTATTCTTCATCGCTCGGGCGCAATGCTCGTTCCGAGCATTGACATTTCAGAGGTGCGAAAATCGTTTGCCAGCACTTCGGTCATTGGCAGGCATTGGCATCGGGACATTGCCGGGCAGCGCATTTCTAGCCCAGTTGTGGGGGAACTCCTAGTAGCTATCGATGCCAAGAAACGTTCCGTCTTGCTAACGGGTTTGCCTGGTTCTGGCAAAACCTGTGTGATGCTGAGCCTGCAAGAAGCACTAGAACAGCGTATGCAAGCCCGAGCTGACCTAGTACCGCTCTTTATACAGTCACGCGAATTCGCAGACCTAGCGACGGCGCTAGAACGCAAGGCACAGGGCCTGCCAGAGCAATGGGTAGAACAGACCGCCCGTTTAGCTGAAGACGCACATGTTGTCGTAGTTATCGACTCACTGGATGTCTTGTCCATCGCTCGCGAGCACAGCATATTGACGTACTTTCTGGCACAAATTGACCAGCTGCTACTGATTCCCAATGTTACCGTTATTACAGCTTGCCGCGACTTCGACCGTAAATACGATCGACGCATCGCCGCTCGGCAATGGGACTGCGAATTGCAGTGCCTGCCGTTGGACTGGGAGAATGAAATTGTACCGCTTCTTGACAAGCTTGGAATCGATTCGACGACTATTGATTCCGTCACCCGTGAACTAATCCGTAATCCTCGCGAACTTGCCCTGTTTGTCGAACTGGCTCAGCGTGAAGGAAGCTTCAACGTAGTGACCAGTCAAGTATTGGCGCAACGCTACCTCGATACCATCGTAAAGGCCGATCCCACGCTGGGGGATGAAGCCATGCAAGCGATTGAAGCCATCGCCGACACAATGCTGAAGTCACGCAGCCTGTCTATTTCGAATCAACGCTTCAATGCTTCAGAGGACATCCTGCGACGACTCCACAGTCTCAATGTCCTGCTCGATACCCATGATGGTAAATTGACGTTTGGCCATCAAACTCTACTAGATGTACTGGTGATTAGTGGCGCTGTTCGCCGGGACGTCTCGCTCTATGAATTCATCCAAGACTTGCCTCCCGTGCCCTTCGTACGTCCGAGTATACGTAGCTTTGTTGCGCAGTTGGCGACTGGAGAGCGGCGCGAATTTAGGAAGCAACTGCGGACAGTACTGACAGGCAATGCCGCCTTCCATATCCGCCGCCTGATTGCCGAATCATTTTCCCAGCAGATGCCTCTGGATGATGACTGGCCGCTGATACGAGATTTGTACGCCCATCATCGCGAGGTTTTCCAGGTGATTTACAACCAAGCATCGTTGGTTGAGTGGCATCATTTTTGGCTTTCTCATCTGGTTCCCGCATTGAAGGAAACGCACGACGCCGATGGACTTACAGCCCATGTTCATCGGGTAGCGCAGTGGGCAAATGATGATGCTACAGGCGTATTGGCATTCTGGATGGATTCAATTGCGTTAGATTGGCTTGACGGCAACAGAATCTCAGAGCAATTAGTTTTTTCTCTATCCGACATTCGGACAGAAAATTTACCACTTGTCGCCCCCTTACTAAAGCGACTACTCAGTATGCCGAAACCAGACCATAGTTTATTGGGGCGTACTGTTGCACGTAGTGTCACTGCTGGCGCTATTGATGACAAAACCTTATGGCACTATATCGTTGGTGAGATCAATGATGATGAAGTATTGAAATATCATTTTGATAATAAATTGCATTGCAAACCCCATGAGTTTGATTACAAGGGTGAAAACTTCCTGACACAGCGGATGGTGATATCCACTGCTTTACTCGATTTAGCACTGGGAACAATCGAACAATGGAATCAAATCCGATCTGTTAACAGAATAGGCTATCGCAGTGGGTTCCTGAATGACAGTTCTTATAGAGATACTCACACGCAAAACGATCATAAGTACATAGATAGTGAACGGTTTTTACTAGATGCTGTCGAAGCAGCCATTCTAGATCACGCCAAAAATCACTCTGACTGGTGGCAAGACAACCGAGAACGCTTGTGCTTTAACCACGAAAGGGCGTTGGTTTACTTCGCCATCCTCGCTTTAATCAGCAACCCTGAGGCAAATATAAACTTGAGCGGTCGTCTATTATGCGACAAGGATTTGCTCAAATGTGAACTCTCCTATGAATTAGGCGCATTGATACAGACTGCATTTATTTACCTAGATAGCCATACACAAGATTCAGTCATGGCAACAATACAAACCTTGTGGAATGATGAGCAAGTAACGGACGAGGAAACACGTTTATGGGTACTGAAGAAACGAGCAGAATATATATCCACGATTCCCTGCCATCTGCGTTCATCAGAAACCCAAGCGATACTAGATGCATACGAAAAGATATATGGGACATTTTATCGACAGCCATACATCGGCACGAGAGGCGGCACTGTCGCCGCCCCATTTTCATATGAGGTTTTCCTCAATGCCAGTGATGGTGGGATACTTCATTTGCTCGCGCACTACACTGGACATAACCGAGATTTCGATGACTTTTTAGTCGGTGGTGAACGAGAGGTCGGTTGGCAGCTACACGAGGCTTCATCTCGCCACCCATCGCGATTCTTGGGATTACTGAAATCCCATTGGGCAGATATTTCATCAGGATTTTGCAATGACATCATGGACGGTATTGCCAACTACCTGGCACATCGCTACGGCAACTTGCAAGCTAACGCTACTTGGATACCAATCGATGAGCCTGATGCACCTGCCTTGGCGAACCAAATTCTTGATGAACTAGAAAGGCATCCCGCTCACTGGCAGCTCACTCGCTCCGCAGCCAAGGCCCTGAAAGCCTGTGCACACGTCATCCATGAGACACAAGCTGCTGCGCGGCTGGTGTTCTTATCAATAGGCTTTGGAAAGCTTAAGGAAGAAAGCACTATCCATGGGGATTCGGTCGATTTGCTTACCACTGGTATCAATATGATGACCGGAAATATTGCTGAAGCCTTGATGATTTTGGTCAACAACTTTCAAGAGCAGAACATTGCATTACCCGAATTGTTACCACCAACACTACGTCGATTCGCCAGCAACGAACACCCTGCTATCCGCGCTCTAATTTTACGACGCTTGCCGTATCTCCAAAGCCGGTATCCCGAGCTGGGTTGGGATTTATTTTTCTGTGCCATGCAGGATTCCGCAGGTCTTTGGAAATCCGCAGAACGTTGTCTGTATTACGCCTATCTCGATCACTTCGAGAAGGTTGCCCCTTTGCTTGAGCGCCTCCGCCGTGAGGGCCGCAAGGAAGACATGGAAACATGGGGACGCATTTCAGCACTATCTGCTTTAACGGGGCATATCAATTTTGCCGATTTGGTTAGAAAGTTGAACATATTGGACATTACCGAAGCTTGGCAGGGGGCGGCAAGCGTTTGGACCCACCCTGAAAATATCAAACAGCATCGCGAGCAATGTCTTACTGGTATTGAGACGGGACTAAGAACAGACAGTCGTCATGCAGCGATAGTTGCTCGACAGACCGAGAAGATCTTTCAGGACAAAACGCCTCCTGTAACCATCCCGGTAGAATTGATTCAACTGTGCTTCAATGTGTTCGAGATTGATAGTGAAAACAAACATCAATGGTTTGGGTTTGATGAATGGCTCAACGCCATTTCACAGCGCGATCCAGATTTCGCCTTGGTTGCAACAGAAATTTACCTAGCCCATGTTAGTCGTGCCAAGACTTATTTTTACGATCATAACAATCAGCTTGTCCAGTTAGTGACCCGGCTTTTTGCAGAAGCTGAGGAACGGGAAGAATCTGATGGCGGTACGATGCTTACACGTGTGGTATCTGTGCAAGATTTGCTATTGTCACTGGGAGTTAATTCCGTCAATGATTGGCTAAAGATGGCCGAGAGGTTATAACTAAGCCCTCATGAAAACAGAGGTCTGCTCTTTAGACGACCACATAACAAGGCGCGCCACGTGGACGCTTTACGCCAGCACGCTTTATCGTTATGTAGATTTATCAGGCAAATATAGTGGAATTTAAAAAGAATATATGGGAAGTGATATTGAAATATGTATTTGTAATGGAATAAATTATGATAATTAAGAAATTATATGAAGCTTAAAGCATTTGATATGTCTTAGATTATGGTGGTTATGAATAAAAAAACAATTATCTATTTACATGGCGGACCTGGTTTTGATGATTACCTTGAATCATATTTTTCAATCTTAAATGACACATTTAATTGTGTCTTTTATAGTCAAAAGAAAGGTTTTGATATAACCATAGATGAATTAATAGAAGAAATAGATGTTTTAGTAAGTAAATGTGAAGATAAACCAATACTATTAGGACATTCTTGGGGTGGAGTTCTCGCATTAAAATATATATCTTTGTTTAAAAATAAAATCAGTGGGTTAATACTCTTGAATACAGGGTTGAATACCAAGCAATGGTTAAAATATAGAGATATGCTTAAATTTTATGATTTGGAAGATGCTAATCCTGAAGATATATTTATGACCGAAAAAGAAAAAACAAATGGGAGAGATTTTTTTGAAAATATGTCTAGCACATTATCAGAAGAAACATTTGATTCGCTATTTAAAAGCTTCTTAGCAGACTTTGATATTATTAATGAACTATCAACGATTACTTTCCCTATTTTGAATATATTCGGAGAAAAAGATTATCGCTTTCCAATAGAAATCCCAAGATCCTTTAAAAAATTTAATGCAGATATAATTGAGTTGGAAATAAAGGATTCTGGTCATTTCCCTTTCATATTAGAAGAGAATCTAGACAAAATTTGTTTAACAATAAATAAAATATTTAATTAAAATGAACTGAATATAAATAAAAACGTTATAAAAACGACATCAAATATACTCCCTTCGGTCACCGGAGGCTCCTGACGTCGCGCCGTTTATGTCATCGTTATATGTTTATAGGAATTACACTTGAGTGATAATTGGACAGAGGAAGAGCTAAAAGCAGCCGTGGAAGCATACGTTCAGATGCACTCTGACGAGGCGAATGGAGTGCCTTGTGTTAAAAAGCAAATTTATTCTGGACTTGCTAATCGTTTTGGCCGAACTGAAAAATCATTCGAATATCGAATGCAGAATATCTCCTATGTATACTCGCTTATGGGGCGTGAATGGGTTTCAGGTCTAAAACCTGCAAAAAATGTAGGCTCAAATAACGCAGCAGTAATTGAAAGACTAGTCTCTGAAGTAGAAGGGCAAAGCTTACCCAAGGTCGCTGAGTTCGAAACTCAAGTTATTTCCTATAAATCAAAAGCAAATCTTTCCAAACCACGTGGCATCAAAGAGCCTGATAAAGCCTATTCACAAGTAACTCATTTCAAGAGGGACCCAAAAGTTAAAGCATGGGTTCTTAAAGAGGCATCTGGGAAATGTGAGTGCTGTAGCTCTAATGCACCATTTACAACAGCAGAAGGTGAGCCTTTTTTAGAGATTCATCACCTTCGTCGTTTAGCTGACGGGGGTTCAGACACTGTTTCAAATGCTGTGGCTTTGTGCCCAAACTGCCACAGGGAAATGCACTATGGAGTCAATAAATCTTCTTTGGTAAGTTCAATGTATAGCAAGTTATCGCGGCTTGTGCATGAGTAAACGTGTAACAAGTCAATCAATACCGCGCCGGACGCAGCAAAGCTGCGCTGGTTATTGAGGCGTTATATGTTTATTTAAGCATTGGAGACATAATGGAAGTTCTAATTGAGCAGGAAATCGCTCTACATCGGTATGAAATTAGGCAAGATCTGAACGAAGTAGCAAGGTTGCTTCATTCGAGCTTTAAAGAAGTTGGGCGTTCGGGGCGTAGCTTTGACTACTCTTCTATTTTGGGAATGATGCAAAGTGAAGAACCTTCAAATGGTCACATTCATTCTCAAGACTTTGAGTGTATTTTGTTAGAACCTTCAGTTCAGTTACTTCTATACAAATCAGCATGGGTTTCAGAAGCGGGTGAAGTTAGCGCGTTTACTAAGCGTTCGTCGATCTGGGTGTTCACCGGTCAAGGTTGGCAGATGAAATATCATCAAGGAACGCCATGCGAAAAGTTTGAACTTCTATAGTCATTGCTTAAGTTTTAGAATTTTTGGTTGTGCCCCCCTACATATAACAAGAAATTTATGAGTGATTCACAATGCTTGGCGTTTTCACGTCAATCTAATTTAGTGTTTATAGCACAATGGGTTAGCTGAGGTGTCAGCATTGTTCACATCTTAATTTGGCGTTAGAGAGTTGAATTAACGGATGATTAAAGCAATATATTTTGATCTAGATAATACATTAGTTGATCGAATAGCAAGTATAGAAAGATTTGCTCGCACATTTGTCGCTCATTATTCCGATTATTTAGTTAGTGTTTCTTGGCACAAAGTTGCGTCACTGATCCAACAGGTTGATAACGGAGGTTATCTAGCTAAGGGATCTAAATATAAGAAAATTTATGAAGCAATAGGTTGTGAATTGAGATCCAGTTTATTGTGGTCAAAAGAAATAAGCTCTAGTGAAATTACAACTTATTGGAGAGAACAATTTCCAAAGTCTACCGTTGAGATGCCGGGGGCAAACAGACTGCTCAATTGGTTGTTTGACAACGGTTATTATATTGGAATTATTTCCAATGGCTCCAAGTTGAGTAGGGAAAATACATTAAAATCAACAAGTTTTAATGGTTTAATTAGTAATTTGGTTAGCTCCGAAGAATTTGGAGTGAAAAAACCGAATCCAGACATCTTCATTAAAACAGCAAATAAAGCCGGTTTTTCTCCTCAAGAATGCGTTTATGTTGGAGATCATCCAGTTATAGATAGCCAAGGAGCGCTAGATGCAGGTATGTATAGCGTACTTCTTACGGGGTTTAATTCAGAGCTAGCAGTGCCTGATAATTGCTTTAAAATTCATTATTTATCAGAATTAACCAGAGTGCTTAAAACCCCTTAACAAAGCCATCAATTTGACCGCCTTACGCTCTGCTTCAGTCGGCAAATTCTGGCAACGTTAAATTACCAATGAATGTTATGAAGAAAGTATTGATTACTGGTGCAAGTAGAGGGCTAGGATTAGCGCTTGCAGAGCAATTTTTAAATAACGGTTTTTCACTGCTGTTAGTCGTGCGCTCAGAGGGATCAAAAACGAGCTTACTCAATAAGTTCCCGACAGCGTGTGTACTGGTTTGCGATGTCACTGATGAGAACTATCAATCAACACTAGGTCGGTGGCTTAGTGAACAGACAGTAGATGTCGTCATTAATAATGCAGGTTCGGGCACAAAAGCGCCTTCGCTCGAATCGACACAAGCGCAGTATTTACGAAAAGAGTTCGAGACAAATTGCATCGCTGTACTTTCTACAGTAAAAGGCAGTTTGAACGCGTTAAAACGCTCGTTATCGCCACTTGTCATCAACATTAGCTCACGGCGTGGGTCACTCTCTATGCAATCAGAGTTAGCCGCAAAAGGAAGTGGTTGTTCATATTCCTATCGTATTAGTAAAGCGGCGCAAAATATGCTCTCTTTGTGTTTGGCTGATGATTTAGAAGATATTGGTATTAAGGTTGTGTCTATTCACCCAGGTCGATTATTGACAAAAATGGCTTCGACTGACGCGCATATGACACCAAGTGCATCCGCTAAAAAGTTGGTCGAATTGGTAAAAAGTAATAGTCTAAATAATCGGGATTTTATTAGTTTAGAAACGGGCCTGCTCCCGTGGTAATTCAATTTAACAAAACGAATTTATTGCTCAAGCTGCTGAAGTATCAAGGAAGCCATATCAACTAGCTGTTGAATGTCAAAACTCAAAAGAATTCATTGTGGACTTCCCAGCTTTCATTCTTAGGTTCAACGACTAGGATTAATGACTGGACGACAAAAGGAGAGGAAGATGACGAAAGTATTAGTATTGTATTACTCAAGTTATGGTCATATTGAGGCAATGGCGAATGAAGTAGCTGAAGGTGCTCGTAGTAGCGGTGCTCAGGTAGATATTAAGCGTGTTCCTGAATTGATGCCAGAGGATGTGGCGAGAAACGCAGGGGTCAAATTGAATCAAGCCGCACCAATTGCGAAGCCTGACGATCTGGTTGATTATGATGCTGTCATTTTTGGCTCGCCTACGCGCTTTGGTAACATGGCCGCTCAGATGAGAAATTTTCTCGATATGACCGGCGGCTTATGGGCCAAAGGTAAGTTAGTCGGTAAAGTTGGTAGTGTGTTCACTTCAACCGGGACTGGCGGTGGCAATGAGACCACGATCCAATCCTTCCATACAACCTTATTCCATCATGGTTTTGTTGTTGTTGGCTTACCTTACTCTTGTCCTGAATTGGCCGATATAAGTGAATTGAAAGGTGGCTCTCCATTAGGTGCTGGTACCATTGCGGGCGCTGATGGTAGCCGCCAACCATCACAGAAAGAGGTGGCAATGGCTCGTTTCCAAGGTCGTCATGTGGCAGAAATTGCCGCGAAACTCAGTGCATGAGATAAAGTGAGAGCATGCATTTGCTAACCCAAAGGGCTGGTCTTAAGGTCTGCCCTGTTTGTATCTGGCCTCTGTTGTGTTTTAAGCATATATGAACAGACTCGGTATGTCTGTTCATTAGGCAACCCAATGATGTGAATAAGGCCTTGGAAAAACGGCGTTTGTCACACAGATTTGATCAACAAGGCCTTTCCATTAACTAAAATACCAACAGTGAGAATCTATGTAGAGCGCACCATAAATAAGCTCATGAGTTAGCAATATAAGAAATTAAATCGACAACTTTATTTTTTGGGTAATTTCAGAGATAGAGATTCCCAGTTCCAAAAGGGTCGAAATTTGATATCTTTTCACCCTAGGTGAACTGCCAGATAACTGGCCGTACTGTTTGTTTCTTTGGCGAGAAGAGCGTACCACTTTCAGCAGTTGGTTTCCTCTTCTACGCCTTTTCTTAAGTGTCGCACTTATTATTTGAAATCGGGCATAACCAAACGTTAAAGGGATAAAAATATGAGCTAGATTGGGGCGTTCATCGGGTTGTACTCTTACCAAATCGTTATCGCTGTAAAATATAAGGGATTATTATGAATCGATTTATTGTTATCTTAATTTCTATGATGGTTTGTTTTCCAATATCGGCAAAGATAAAAATCTATAAAGATTGGGCCGTTAATACAGAAGGTGATAGTTATTATTACGCTGCAACTAAAAACAAAAGTGGCCATGTCTTTGGTGAATATTGTTATTTTAAAAATAAGAGTTGCCTGTTTTTGATTGGGATAGATATTACCTGTCATAAAGGGCATCAATATCCAGTATTAGTCAATAGTGAACAGGGGGCATTAAATCTCACCTTGTCATGTGGAAATAAAGTCGATCATCAAAATGTTCTTATTTTTAATAATTTCGATAAAATAGATCAGATCGTGAGAACTAGTTCTAAATTAGGTGTAGTGGTTCCTATGGAAAGTGGACAATTTAAGGTGTCTCGGTTTAGCCTGTTGGGAGCTAAATATTGCATAGACACGATGAGAGCCAAAGCTGCTAAACATCTTTCTAAGAATAAAAATAAAGATAAAAATCAGGATGAAGATAGTGAATTTTTATAAGTGAACGCTGAATTCAGATAATAAGTGCAACACTCATGGTTGAACTAGTGAGAGAAAGTCAGCGACTGATCGAGTGGTATGCTTCTCATCGCCAAAATCAAAGCTATATTACCATGAGTTATCAGCAACTGACCGAAGGTCAAAGATATCAGATTTCAGCTCTCCTCGCCGAAGGTGATTCGTAATGGCTGAGTTCGAGAATACTTCGTTCAATTCTTGTTCAAGTGGTGAACGAGCTTAAAATCTAGGTTAATTTTTACGAAAATTGCCGAGAAGATAAAAAATTGTTAGTTCAAAAAATACACTAAGTATTCGTTATGTGAACGAATTACTTAGGCTACATGATGAGTATCTAGACGGTATTGAATTTACTTATGCTAAGAATCTGGGAGGAAACCCAGTTCAGTTTTGCTACGGTCATTCAGATACATTTACTAAAGAACGAGCTGAAATAGCGCAAAGAATCGTATCTGAAGTCAAAAATAAGTTTATGGCAATCCAATAAACATACCAAGAGACTATGGCGTCACTAGCTTATTTTTAGCTATGCTCTCATCCTATATGACGGCATCTATCAATATAGAATTTAGTATCACAACCATCTTTCTTACTCAGGCTATAATGGCAACTTTGGGGTTTCCAGCATCAAGCAATCGCTGATATGTGGCTTTAAATACGGGGTAGTTACAGTGCCTTAAGAGTGCGGTGAGAGTGACGCTATCGGAATAGAAAGATTTCACAGAGCGATTGCACTTCTTTTCATGGTTCGTTAAATTTACTGTAATTTTATACAGTATCTGTGGCGCTATGATCTTATATATTGCAGAAAAACCCAGCCTTGGCCGTGCGATTGCGGACGTACTCCCGAAACCACTGCGTAAACAGGAAGGTTACGTTGAAGCGGCTAATGGTGATTGCGTCTCTTGGTGTGTGGGGCATCTGCTGGAACAGGCTGAGCCGGATGCTTATGATGCCAAATATAAATCATGGAAGTTAGCCGATCTGCCGATTGTTCCTGATATATGGCAGCTCAAACCGAAAAAAACGACTGCCGGGCAACTTAAAGTACTTAAAAAGCTGGTGGCTCAGGCTGAGCAGTTGGTCCATGCCGGCGATCCGGATCGCGAAGGTCAACTGCTGGTTGATGAGGTGTTGGCTTATCTTAAAGTCAGTAAAACCAAGTTGGCCAACACTCAGCGTCTGCTGATTAGCGATCTCAACCCCAGCGCGGTGAAGCGCGCTTTAGGGGCGCAGCGCAGCAACCATGAATTTGTCCCTCTTTCGACATCAGCTTTGGCGCGTAGTCGCGCTGATTGGCTTTATGGGATGAACCTGACCCGCGCTTTCACCCTGCAAGGGCGCAAAGTCGGTTTTCAGGGGGTGCTTTCGGTGGGACGAGTTCAAACGCCAGTATTGGGACTTGTCGTCCGTCGGGATGAAACGATCAACGATTTTCAGCCTAAACCGTTTTATGAGGTCGAGGCTGAGCTCCAAACCGAGCGGGGTGAGAGCTTTAAAGCGAAGTGGAAGCCAAGTGAGGCTTGTCAGCCGTGGATGGATGAAGATGGCCGGGTGCTGGTTAAAGGCTTGGCCGAAAATGTCGTCAGCCGCATCGCCGGGCAGAGGGCAACGGTTGAAAGTGTTGAGCAAAAGCAAAAGCGCCAGTCTCCGCCACTCCCGTATAACTTGTCATCATTACAGATCGATTGTAACAAGCGCTTTGGTTTGAGCGCTCAGGAGGTGCTAGATTCCGCTCAGGCGTTGTATGAACGCTATAAGCTCATCACCTATCCACGTTCCGATAGCCGTTATCTACCGCAGGAGCAGTTGGCTGATGCCGGCAAAGTTTTGAAAGCCATCGAGCAGGGCGCTAGTGAACTGATACAAGGTTGCGATGCCCCGAATCCGTCTCTTAAATCGAAAGCCTGGAACGATAGTAAAGTGGATGCACACCACGCTATTATTCCAACCGCGAAAGCTGCTAACTTAGCGGGATTATCAACGCGTGAGCGGCAGGTGTATTTGCAGGTCGCTCGGCAATATTTGGCGCAGTTCTATGAGGCCTATATTTACTGGGATACAAAGGTTACGGTGATGATCGCCGGTGGTACCTTTAAAACCTCCAGCAAACGCGATCAGCAATTAGGCTGGAAGCAATTATTTTGCCGGGACCCGAGTGGCCAGGATGATGAAGAGCGTCAGCCGCAGCTTCCCGAGTTAAAACAGGGGCAGCCACTGACATGTGAACGTGGTGAGGTGCAAGAAAAAATCACACAGCCTCCGAAGCATTTTACGGATGCTAGCTTATTAAGTGCCATGACCGGTATTAGTCGCTATGTTAGTGATCCGCAGATCCGCAAAGTGCTCAAAGAAACGGATGGCTTAGGAACGGAGGCCACCCGAGCAGGCATTATCGAACTGCTGTGTAAACGGGGTTTTTTAAGCCGTCAGGGAAAAACTATTTTAGCCACCGATGCCGGTAAAGGGCTTATTAATAGTTTGCCAATCGAAGCAACATTGCCAGATATGACCGCACAGTGGGAGAGCAGCCTCGATGCGATCTGCCGTAAGGAGATCAAATATCAAACCTTTATGGTGCCATTGCTGGAGCGGATTAATGGCTTAATTACCCAAGTGAGTGAAACATTGCCACAAGCTCTTGCGGGTGTTAAAACCAGTAAGCCAGCGTTTCGGCGCAAGCGATCTTATCGGGGAAAAGCAAAAACAACGACTAAGAAGGGCTCTAAAACCAAGGTGGCTCGATCCCCGCAAAAGACAACGAGTGAATAGAGTGTGCAGGTCTATTTGCTATTGGGAAAGTGAAGAGCAGAATGCGGTGATTTTATTGAGTGTGTTGATAGAGTTTTATTTGGCTATTGATAATATTACTATTTTTAGTCGGTTTTCCCTGATATTCAAGAGAGCATGCTCAATTTACTGAGTGAAATAATGACGTCAATCTTTGTTGTTTTCCCGGTATGGAAGATAAATAAGGTCGCCGGATTTTGTTTCCGTGCTAATAGCATGGCTTACTTAAGTACATATGTAACCCGTTTATCAAACGGACATAAAATTGAGTCCATTCCTTTCTTAAGACTTTTGAGCGATTGCTATACCAAGCTCGCTTATAACCTCGTCAGATAATACCGAAATTTAGCAATAATAGATTGCACATAAAAGGGTCATTGTGTAAAATCTGCGCCCTCAAAACAGTTACTTCATATTCGTTCCTTGCCTCCACGCGTTTGACTGTACGCCGAGAGAGGCTGCAAACCCGTAAGGAGCAATCATGCGTCATTACGAAATCGTATTCATGGTCCATCCGGATCAGAGCGAACAAGTTCCAGGTATGATCGACCGTTACAAAGGCATTATTGAAGGCCAAAACGGCATCATTCATCGCTTGGAAGACTGGGGCCGCCGTCAACTGGCTTACCCAATTGAAAAACTGCACAAAGCGCATTATGTTCTGTTGAACATCGAAGCCACTGCAGAAGTAGTTGAAGAGTTGGAAAGCGCATTTCGTTTCAACGATGCCGTTATCCGTAACATGATTATGCGTAAAAAACACGCTGAAACTGAAGCATCACCAATTGCTAAAGCAAAAGATGATCGCCCAGCTCGTCGTGACCATCGTGAAGACGCTCCAGCAAGATCTCATTCAGATGACTCTGAAGAGAATGTGGAGCAGAGCGAAGAAGCAGCTGAGTAATAGCGGTTGTGGAAAACTCGCTGGTAATTGTGGGTACGCTTACTAAAGTACCACGTTATCGCAAGAGTCCGAGCGGTATTGAGCATTGTCAGTTTTGGCTCAGCCACCGTTCACAACAAACCGAAGCTGGATTTGTTCGCTCAGCCCAGTGCTTCATCGCAGTGGTAGCTAGTGGAGATAAATTTAGCAAACAATTACTCCCGTTAGAAATGGGGTGCACAGTGCGCGTTCGTGGTTTTTTACAAACCCAACGTTCCAGAAACGGTGAATCAAAACTGGTTCTGCATGCCCAACACATAGAATTGTTAGCTTGAGGATAAACTTATGGCACGTTTTTTCCGTCGTCGTAAATTCTGCCGTTTTTCGGCTGAAGGCGTAGTTGAAATCGATTATAAAGATATCACTACTTTAAAAAATTACATCACTGAAAGTGGTAAAATCGTACCTAGTCGTATTACTGGTACAAGCGCAAAATATCAGCGCCAACTGGCACGTGCTATCAAACGTGCTCGTTACCTGGCTCTGCTGCCTTACACTGATTTGCACAAGTAAGGCATTGGCCTAACTCAATTATAAAACTTTCGAGGAAAGGTAATGGATATTATTCTTTTGGACAAAATTGGTCACCTGGGTAGCCTGGGCGACAAAGTGTCTGTAAAACCTGGTTATGCTCGTAACTATTTGTTCCCACAAGGTAAAGCTGTTCCTGCAACTAAAGCTAACCTGGAACATTTTGAAGCACGTCGTGCTGAATACGAACGCCACTTGGCTGAAACTCTGGCTAAAGCAGAAGCTCGTGGCCAGCAGTTAACAGACTTAGCACAGGTTACCATCACTTCTAAAGCTGGTGATGAAGGTAAACTGTTCGGTTCTATCGGTACGCGTGATATTGCTGATGCAATTAGTGCTGCCGGTGTTGAAGTTGCTAAATCTGAAGTTCGTCTGCCTAACGGTGTTCTGCGTAACACTGGTGAGTATGAGATCGACGTTCAGGTTCATGCTGATGTCACATCAACTGTTAAAGTTGTTGTTGCTGCTGAATAAGCATAAAGCTGATTTTAAACGTGAAAACCACGCTTTTAAGCGTGGTTTTTTTATGCCTATTGGCAAGGCGTGACTGTTCAGCTAGGGTTATAAGCATTCATTTATAAAAAGGATGATTTGATGAGGGTTGAAAGTCTGTTTAATTACCCCCTTAAAGGTTGCCGCGCGAATCCAATGCTTGAGGCTAAACTTGGTAGCTTAGGGGTCCAAGGGGACCGTCGTTTTATGGCGGTGACCCACCGGGGACAATTCGTCAATGGCAAAAAATTCCCGAAACTTGTGTTGGTTACATGCCGGATTGATAATGAGCAATCGGTAATTTTTTCGGCGCCGAATATGCCTGAGCTAAAAGTCGATTTAACTGCTGATGATGGGCGAGTTGATGTGAGAGTTTGGCGCTCAGATGTCAATGCCAAAAGCTTAGGTGACAAGGCCAATAGCTGGATCAGTGACTTTTTAGGTGGGGATTTTAGGCTTTGCTTTTATGACCAAAATTCTCATCGCCAGGTGAATAGTCTTCCTGAATATCCCGTTAGTTTTTCAGATAGTGCGCCCGTGCTAGTTGCTAGCCGGCAGTCTCTTGAAGCTTTGAATGCTTATACGGGGCGCGTTGATAAAATTGAGCAATTTAGACCCAACCTAGTCGTCGATGCCGATTCAGCCTTTGCTGAAGAAACGTGGCAACGTATCCGCATTGGGGAAGTGGAGCTGTTAGCGGTGAAAGGTTGCGCACGTTGCCCGGTGATTAATACGGATGTCGAGTTTGCACAACCTGATCCGAACCAAGAGCCGCTTCGTTCTTTGACAAAGTTGCATCGCCGCGTCAGTGATGGCAAGGTGATCTTTGGTCAATATTTTGTAGTAACCCAGCCTGGGCGAGTGGTCAAAGGTGATCAAGTTGAGGTACTGCAATCTCGACCTGCTGAGCAATATCAGCCACTCCCTGATGAGGAACAAGAGCAATATACGATTACTTTTGAACCGATGACATTAAATGCTAGAAGCGCGGCGAATGAGACGATCTTGGAAGTTGCTGAGGCGGCTGGAGTTGCGCTTGCGAGTAGTTGTCGCGGGGGGAGTTGCGGTACCTGTCGGGTGAAACTTCTTAGTGGCGAAGTTGAAGTGGGTGCTGACTATGCATTAACTGAGCAGGAAATAGAACAAGGCTATATTCTCGCGTGTAGTTGTTTTGCTCGAAGTGATTTGGTGATTGCTCTGGAAGACTAAGACTTTTATCTTTTAGCGTGTGTTTAAACAAACTTGATAGGGCCCCTAGCATCAGGAGGTGTTATGCAGTGGTTAAAAGCAAAACTCGTTGAACGTCAGTTTTGGACAGAGACACTTTTTTCAATCAAGGTCGAGGCCAAACTCGAGCCGTATAAGGCTGGGCAATATGCCCAACTTGGAATGATGATGGATGGTGAATTAGTCAAAAGAGCCTATTCGTTTGTCAATTCGCCATCGACAAGTTTGCATGAATTTTATTTGGTCGATGTCGCGGGTGGGCAATTATCACCTCAGTTAGCGCGGGTGCCCTTGGGAAGCGAGTTGCAAATCGCTGATCACGCCAGTGGTTTTTTTACGCTAGATGAAGTACCAAAAGCCCACCATTTGTTGATGCTATCCACAGGTACTGCGGTTGGTCCATTTTTGGCCATGCTACAGGAGCAACAATGCTGGCAGCAATTTGAGCGGATTACATTGGTCCAAGGGGTTCGCTATAACCAGGATATAAACTATCAGCAGTTGATTGATAAGATTGCTGAGGAACACGCTAATTTTCAGTTCATTCCGTTAGTGAGCCGTGAATCCCCCGAGGATGGGCTGTTTGGCAGAATCACTGATGCAATAGCGACCGAAGAGCTAACTGAATATGGTCAATTCACGCTTTCCTCTGAGCTGTGTCAGGTGATGATCTGCGGTAATCCAGCGATGGTCAAACAAACACGTGAGATGCTCAAAGATCGCAATTTTGCGCGTAACTTACGTCGTAAACCGGGACAACTGACCGTTGAAAATTACTGGTAATTTTTGAGGAAGATAGTTAATTGAAGCGCTGCTCTTTTTATGGATAATAGCCGGGCAGTTTGAATAAGTGAGTCATAGATGGCTGAACGAAATAATAAAACAAGACCTTCCGATGCCCAGGTTTCGGCGTTAAAAGTTCCACCACATTCTTTTGAAGCAGAACAAGCCGTGCTGGGTGGCTTGATGCTTGATAACAACTCCTGGGATGATGTCGCAGAGCAGGTCGTTGAGCAGGATTTTTATTCACGCCAGCACCGGTTGATTTTTGCTGCGATGCATCGGCTTGCCGAGCAGGGAAACCCGATTGATTTAGTGACCGTTTCAGAAGAACTGGAGCGTCAAGAGCAGTTGGAAGATATCGGTGGTTTTGCCTATTTGGGGGAAATTGCTAAAAATACCCCGAGTGCAGCGAATATTCGTGCCTATGCGGAGATCGTTCGTGAGCGAGCGGTGACTCGAGAGTTGATTAGTGTCGCCCATGAGATTGCTGATGCTGGCTATGAACCTCAAGGGCGAAAAAGTAGTGAGCTATTAGATTTCGCTGAAAGCAGAGTGTTTCACATTGCTGAGGCTCGTACGACCAATGATGAAGGGCCACAAGGGGTAAAAACCCTGTTAGCCGAGACGTTAGATCGTATTGAAGAGCTTTATAAGAGCCCTGGTGAAGGTGGTGTTACTGGGGTTTCTACAGGGTTTACCGATCTGGATAAAATGACCAGTGGCTTGCAGCCTGCGGATTTGGTGATCGTTGCTGCGCGTCCCTCCATGGGTAAAACCACTTTCGCCATGAATCTAGCTGAGTATGCGGCGATGACGCAGAATAAGCCGGTGTTGGTTTTCAGCTTAGAGATGCCTTCTGAACAGATTATGATGCGTATGCTGGCTTCATTAGGGCGTATCGATCAAACTAAAATCCGGACCGGAAATCTTGATGATGATGATTGGGCGCGCTTGTCATCGACAATGGGGTTGGTGGCTGACAAAGGGAAAATGTATATCGATGACTCGTCAGGTCTGACTCCCACTGAAGTGCGCTCCAGAGCGAGGCGAATTGCTCGTGAACATGGTGGGTTAAGTCTGATTATGATCGACTACTTGCAGTTGATGCAGGTTCCCGGAATGGCCGAAAACCGGACGTTAGAGATTGCTGAAATTTCACGCTCACTAAAAGCATTAGCCAAAGAGTTGAGTGTGCCAGTTGTGGCTCTCTCACAGTTAAACCGAAGTCTAGAACAGCGTTCAGATAAACGTCCTGTCAACTCAGATTTGCGAGAATCAGGCTCCATTGAGCAAGATGCTGACTTAATTATGTTTATCTATCGCGATGAAGTTTATCATGACGATCCAAATAACAAAGGGTTGGCAGAAGTCATTATTGGCAAACAGCGTAATGGTCCGATTGGCAAGGTCCCTTTAACATTTCAAGGACATTTTTCCCGATTTGATAATTATGCTGGACCCGAGTTCGACGATTTTGAATAATTGAGTGAAGAGATTTTCTGATTTTATCCGGCAATGGGCCGAATGTAGTTGAGACGTTAATAAAATTTCAAAAATATTCTTCAAATGTTGAAAACATTTGATCCATCCCCATATATAATGAAAGAGTTTTTTGATAGGGCATTGTTTTACTCTTAGAACAATGAAATTTTTATCACAAATGCAAGCATTGAGGAAAAGAATATGAGCGTTTTAGTAGGTCGTCCTGCTCCTGATTTTACTGCTCCTGCCGTCTTAGGTACTGGTGAAATCGTTGATAGTTTCAACTTTAAAGAAGCCACTAAAGGTAAAAAAGCGGTAGTTTTCTTCTATCCAATGGACTTCACCTTTGTCTGCCCATCTGAAATTATTGCTTTTGACCACCGTTTGGCTGAGTTCAATAAAAGAGGTGTTGAGGTGATCGGTGTTTCAATCGACTCTCAGTTTACTCATAATGCATGGCGTAACACTGCGACTAAAGATGGTGGTATTGGGGCTGTCAAGTTCCCACTGATTGCTGATGTTAAGCATGAAATTTGCCAAGCATATGATGTTGAACATCCTGAAGCCGGTGTTGCTTTCCGTGGTTCATTCCTGATTGATGAAGATGGTGTTGTTCGTCACCAGGTCGTGAACGATCTACCATTGGGTCGTAATATCGATGAAATGTTGCGTATGGTTGATGCTTTGGCATTTCATCAGGAAAACGGTGAAGTATGCCCAGCGCAATGGGAATCTGGTAAAAAAGGTATGAAAGAATCACCTGATGGTGTGGCTGCTTATTTGTCAGAAAATGCAGATAGCCTGTAATCTGATAAAATTTGCATTGCGCATAAAAAGCTCGCTTTACGCGGGCTTTTTAGTGGGTGTTTAGAAACGCAAAAAGTATTGTTACACAACCTTTAGTGCAAACTTACCCTTAAGGGCAGTTGGCTTAGCCGTGCTATTTGTCAAAGCAGATCTCAATGGTTGCGTGGCCATAGTCAGATGTAAAAGGCATTAGGATCTTTGCGCCATCAGTCTTATGCTGAATCGTATGGCCTGGGCCGGAGACAACGATGGGGGTTGCCATATCAAATTCATACCCTTGCTCAGCTAGAATGCGTTTGGCTCCACCTGTCACCATATTAGTAATTTCACCCACCATATCGGTCACTTCATCATTAATGGACTTGGGTTGTTCTCCTAACATGCGTCGCATGATTTCAAGAGACAATGACTTATCAAAGCTGACTGAAAAAGAGCCTTTTGTTGTTGGACCTATCATCCCAATGACACCAGAAACATCCCCTCGGGCAACGTCGTCTTTTTTAAGTTTCGGCGCTTGAGGCTTAAGTTCAAGCTGAGCCATGGTACTAATGACATTGAGTAATGAGCTTAAAAATGGGTTGACGAACTTTGCTTCCATAATCGTTTGATATCCTTCACCGAGAATATAGGCAGAATGCTAAATTCTACCATCCACCTCTTAAACCATAGTCAATATAACTGACGATGTGAATAAAGTTAAATTATGATGTCAGCATATCTTTATAGGATCAACTTATATGTGAGCTATTCGGCAGTAAAGTCAGTGAGTTAGGTTATTTTTTAGCTAATTTATTTAAATGGATAACGGGATTGTCCGAAAATAGATAGCGGTCATCTTGCTGATCACCATCAAAATTAGTGGCTTTAAAGAGCATCTCTTTGGTATTTTCCAGATGCTGCCAGGTGGTCAGTTTTGCTTCCCGAGGATCTTTACGCATCAGTGCTCTTAAAATCTGTTCATGATCCGATGTCCAACTGTCCATCGCTTTATCGTCAATATGAGAATGAAGTTTCAACCAGTAGGGATTTTGATCGCGATGCACCCAGAGATTCTCCGTAACAATCACGAGAACCGAATTTTGAGTTGCTTTGGCAACTTGGATATGGAATTGCTTATCCCAAGCTGAATCTCGTGCTCGGTCTTCATAACGGCCTTGTTCAACGATTCGAGTTAATTCTAGGATATCTTGCTTGGTAACCTGGGTTGCTGCAAATTCGGCAATATTACTTTCTATAAGCTGCCTGGCTTGTAATAGCTCAAATGGACCTGCGGTTAATAATCCATCATTGGCGTTTTCAGGTGTTTCAGCAACGGATGAGGCTTGAGATGCGATGATATGGATTCCTGAGCCTTTGCGGACTTCGACTAACCCTTCGACTTCCAGCATGATAATTGCCTCACGAATAACCGTTCGGCTGACATTCATCGTTTCAGCGATGAGTCGCTCTGCTGGTAGCCTATCTCCAACCTGATAAATGCCCGATGCAATCTGAGCTTTTAGATTGGCTGCAATAGATTGGTAGAGCCTTTTGGGATGAAAATTCGCATCGATATTGTTCACAGATCTAAATCCTACTCACAGATTCAACGAAGACATACTCTGAGGAGCTTATCTCCCCAGAGTAACGGGTTTTAATATAACCCAAATAACTTAGGTAAAAACAGACTCAATTCTGGAATATAGGTAATTAACAGTAACGATACGACCAGCGCCGCAAAAAATGGCAGCATTGGCTTAATTAAATTCTGAATTTTCAGATTAGCGACCGAGCAACCAACGAACAACGCACTACCTACAGGTGGTGTACATAAGCCAATACATAAGTTAACCACCATCATAATACCAAAATGTACCGGATCCATACCAATGCGAGTTGCAATGGGCAAGAAGATAGGGGTAAAGATCAGAACTGCCGGAGTCATATCCATAAATATCCCGACGATTAACAAGATAATGTTGATCATCAATAGAATCACAAAGGGGTTACTGGATACTGACAATAGCCCTTCGGCAATAGTATTGGGGATCTCTGCGTCTGTCATCACCCAAGACATTCCAACCGAGACGCCTATTAGCATCAATACGATAGACGTCATCACCACCGATTCAAGGATAATTTTAGGTAGTTGTTTCGGTTTGATCTCGCGATAGACAAACACAGATAGGATAAAGGTATAGACTACGGCAACTGCTGAAGCTTCAGTGGCTGTGCAAATGCCTGCTAAAATTCCACCCATGACGATCACGACTAACAACATACTGGGCAGCGCATCCAAGAATGCTTTAACAATCTGTTTGAAGGTTGGGCGTGGCGCAACTGGATAATTTCGGCGTTTTGCGATCACGGCACCCACAACCATGACAGCCAAGCCCATCAGGAGCCCTGGAATGTAACCTGCCATAAATAAGGCTGCAACGGACAAACCGCCAGCCGTTAAGGCATAGACAATTAACACATTTGACGGTGGAATCAACAGCCCGGTGATACAAGATGTCACATTAATTGCTGCTGAGTATGGCGCGGGATAACCCGCTTTTTTCTGCATTGGCGCCATGGTGCCGCCGACTGCTGCACATGCTGCAACCGCCGAACCCGAGATAGAACCGAACATCATGTTTGCCATGACGTTGACATGGCCCAGAGAACCAGGCATCCGACCGACGAGCACTTGAGAGAAGTTGATCAAGCGTTGGGCTATCCCGCCGTTGTTCATTAAAATTCCAGCCAAAATGAAGAATGGAATTGCCAATAACGAAAAGCTATCTAAGCCTGTTGCAACTTTTTGTCCCAAAATTGCTAAGGCAACCTGAGGCGGAAGTAAGGTAAAACATGCCAATAATGATGATAAGCCAATTGAAAACGAAATTGGCACGCCACTAAAGACCAATATAAAGAAGCTGCCGAACATAATCAGCGCCGTCAACCATTCCATATCCATTATGCTTGCTCCTCGTGAACGCCATCGTCAGGTTGATTAATATTGATAATTGCTTCGAAAATAAACAGCAGGCTGTAGTAGCACATAATTGAGCCCGCCAGAGGCAGAACGATATAGACGTAAGCCATGGGAATTTGCATAGCTGGCGACACTTGGCCACTTTGCATCACGCGAGTTGCTAAATGAATGCCGCCCCAAATCATTGCGCTAGCGGCAAATGCTAAAACACAAAGATTGGTATAAATGGTGCACATTTGTTTTTTTATGCCCGTAAGATGAGCAACCGCTAAGTCTATTGCCAAGTGACGTTGCGCGCCGACGGTATAAGCTGCGCCTAGCAAGCCTACCCAGATCATACTAAAACGTGCGAGCTCATCGGTGAAGGTACTCGGGGCGTTAAGTATCCAGCGGCTAAATACCTGCCAGACAACGCAGATCACCAAAGAGGTCATAACAACAATACAAATTGTAGCAACGACTAAATCAACGGGTTTTTTAAAGGATTCCAGACGCATTTTATACTCCTGCATAACCGGACATGGGGGTCCGGCTGTTTCGTCTTTGGGAAGATGACTATTTAACGGCCTCGATTTTGTTGAGCCATTTCGATTTAACAGGATCTTTTTTAAATTCATCCCAAAGTGGTTTCATGGCTTGTTGAAATGCTGGTTTATCAACTTTGATGAAAGTTGCTCCGAGTTTAATGGCCTCTGCTTTCGATTTTTGAACCTGAGCAGTCCACAGTTTTTTCTCGTATTTTTCAGAGTCACGAGCCGCTTGTTTGACGATTTCTTGTTGCTCAGGGCTGAGCCGTTGCATCGCCATGGTTGAGATGGCTAGAAAATCGGGGACGGCGGTATGCTGGTCTTCTGAATAGTATTTCGCAATTTCAACGTGGCGAGTCTGAACATAAGACGGAATATTGTTTTCTGCCGCATCAACCACACCTTGCTGGAGTGCGGTATAGACTTCACCAAATGGAATTGGCGCTGGCGAGCCACCTAGTAATTCAACCATTTTGTTGGTTGTGGGGGTTGAGACCACCCGAATTTTCAGACCTTTTACATCTGCGGGTTCACGAATTGGTTTTTTACCGTAGAAGCTTCGCGTTCCTGCTTCATACGCCGCTAATAAAACAAAACCATTTTTCTTTGGTAGTTGTTCTAGTGCATGTCCGACTGGACCAAACACGACTTTGTCAAAGTGCTCTGGGCTGCGGAACAGATAAGGCAAGCTAAAAATAGAGAAAGCTGGCTCAAATGGTTCTAACTCGCTGGCACTGACTTTCGTCATGGACAGGGCGCCTTGTTGAAGCATTTCCAAAGTCTGACGTGGCCCACCCATTTGGCTATCGCCATAGATCCGAACTTTTACTTTGCCATTGGTTTTATCACTGATCTCTTTAGCCATATGGCGCAGTGTGACAGCAACCACGTGGTCAGCTTGCAGGTTGTGTGCAAGTTTTAGGGTGACTGCTTGAGCAGACAAACTGGTCATTGTGAGAGGCGCTGCGAGCAGTACACTCAGCGATAAGGCTTTCATTTTCCATTCCATAAAACTAATACCCCATTTGTAAAGGTTAGAGATAGGTTCGTTAGACAATACCAATCGATGGGAACGTCCTGTCCTATAAATTATTCCGCAGTAATATAATTGGTATAATATATATTAAAGTTGAGAACCATCACATTTTTAAGGGCCTTTGTGGGTGGATAGCGTATATCCGCTATAAAATAGATTTAGATCACGTTTTTTAGCGCTTTTTAGTCAACTTATATGACTAATCTTCTCTGAGTTATATCCGTTTATATGAAGTTAAATGAGCGTTATTTTAATGTTCTGAAGCAGAGCTTGTTAGAGTTAATAATTTTAACTATATGATTTATTTTATATTAAAAAATTTATAAGGATTCTGTTTATAGCTTAACTGACGAGTATTGGCAGATTTTTTTCATTCTGACAGGAAAAACCATGGTTTTTATTTGGTTTATAGATAGCTAAATAATTTAACGGTCCAAAGTTGGCAATGAGCTATTTGATTCACTGTATCTTGTAACGTTGTGGATTGAGACCCGTGGTATTAGCTTAGGGAGAGGATTGTCAGGTATTGATTCAGCTTGTTTTCTTCTGAAATTGGCGCGTTAGTTGAATCTTTTCAAATAAATATACTCGTTCTATATGGGCGTGCTTTGAATCATGGAAACTGGTTTTACAGGGGAGTCTTCGCGACTGCCAAGAAGTTCTATGAGGTTGGGGGAGGCGATCATCGGTCTTTCTGGCGAGCGATTATTTCAGCATAAAATCTATTTGAACAGATGGAGTCATGACCTTTCTCTTCTATTTTAGATATGTGTTCGCAGCGGTATTTGATTGATTTTTTGGATTATATCGTGAACGAGAATTTGTGGTTGCTCATCATGTCATTTATTTTAGTTATTGGTATAACAATTAGGTTTGAATTACTTACATATTTTTAATCGCTGAGAGAAATATTGAAAAAGTGATTTTAGTCAGCAAAGGCGACATGATTGCCGTTAATCTGTGATGAAACTAGCAAAAAAGAGAATATCCGTAGACAGTGTTTAGAAGAAGTAGAATAATTGGTATAACAAATTTATGGCTGCAGTATGGCTGCGATCAGCGATTAAGCAACCTAGCAGGGACTTTTGCATCTTTTATTGGAGTGAATCATGAGCTCGTTTTTGACTGAAGACTTCTTACTCGACACCGATTTTGCCCGGCATCTTTATCATGACTTTGCTAAAGATCAGCCAATTTTTGATTTCCATTGTCACCTTCCACCCGAACAAATTGCGCAAAATTATCAGTTTAACAACCTTTATGATATTTGGCTGAAAGGGGACCATTACAAATGGCGAGCAATGCGTTCTAATGGTGTCGAAGAACGTTTTTGTACTGGTGATGCAAGTGACTACGAAAAATTTAAAGCCTTTGCAGCGACTGTTCCTTATACCATTGGTAATCCAATTTTTCACTGGACTCACTTAGAGTTGCGTCGTCCTTTTGGTTTAACTGATCGCCTCTTATCGTTAAAAACAGCGGATTCAATCTGGCACGAGTGTAATGAACGACTCGCACAGCCAGAGTTTTTTGCCCGCGGTATCATGGAGCAAATGAATGTCAAAATGGTTGGTACAACAGATGATCCAGCCGATTCGTTGGAATATCACTCGCAGATTGCTCAAGACAGTGATTTCAACGTAAAAGTTCTGCCATCTTTCCGCCCTGATAAGGCTTTTAAAATCGATGCGCCAATCTTCGTTGATTACCTGACCCAACTCGGTCAAGCCGCAGATGTCGAAATCAATCGTTTTACTGATTTAACCACGGCACTTTCTAAGCGCCTGGATCATTTCCAAAAATTAGGTTGTAAGATTGCAGACCATGCGTTGGATACGGTTCCTTATGGTGAAGCTGATGAAGCCTCACTGGATCAGATGATTGCCGATCGCCGTGCAGGTAAAACGTTAAACAAAGAGCAAGTTGCTGCCTTTCAAACTGCGGTGTTGTTGTTCTTAGGTCAAGAATATCATCGTCGAGGCATGGTTCAGCAGTATCATATTGGCGCGCTGCGCAATAACAACTCATTTCAGTTGGGGCAATTAGGTCCTGATACTGGTTTTGATTCTATTCACGATGAACCCATTGCCGCTAATTTATCCAAGTTACTGGATTCTCAGGCAACCACAAACCAGTTACCCAAAACGGTTTTGTTCTGTTTGAACCCTCGCGATAACGAAGTTCTGGGAACCATGATCGGTAACTTTCAGGGCGATGCTATTCCAGGAAAAATGCAGTTTGGATCAGGCTGGTGGTTCAATGACCAAAAAGATGGCATGCAGCGTCAAATGACTCAACTCGCGCAGCTGGGCTTGTTAAGTCGTTTTGTAGGGATGCTGACCGACAGCCGCAGTTTCCTTTCTTATACACGTCACGAATATTTCCGTCGTATCCTCTGTCAGATGATAGGGCATTGGGTCGCAGCGGGCGAAGCGCCCAATGATCTGAAATGGCTAGGGTCAATGGTCGAAGATATCTGCTTTAATAACGCGCGCCATTATTTCGGCGTTGAACTGGGTGAATAAGTCTGCGTCTTGCTCAATGGAATGGTAAACAATATATGAAACGATTAAATCGCAAAGACTTTCCAGGCGCGAGTTATCCTGACAAAGTGATTCAATTTGGCGAAGGGAATTTTTTACGGGCCTTTGTTGATTGGCAGATTGATAAACTCAATGAACACACCTCATTCAATGGGGGGGTGGTTATTATTCGGCCGCTTGATAGTCATTTCCCACCCAGCCTGAATGAGCAAGATGGACTGTATACGACACTGATTCGAGGGTTAAACGAAGCTGGGAAGCCCGTTCGTATGCCTCGTATTATTCGCAGTGTTAATCGCGAATTGAGCTGTTATCAGCAGTTTGATGAAGTGCTGTCGCTGGCATGCGATGAAAATATTAAGTTTTTGTTTTCTAACACGACTGAAGCCGGCATTAATTACCATGCCGGCGATAAATTCAGCGATACCCCCCCGATCAGTTATCCGGCTAAATTGACGCGTTTACTGTTTGAACGTTTTAAGCATTTTAATGGTGCGAAAGATAAGGGGTTCATTCTACTGCCTTGTGAACTGATTGAGCACAACGGTGATCAGCTGAAGGCGCTCGTTGAGCGCTATGCCAAAGAGTGGGGATTGCCACAGGCGTTCATTCATTGGTTGGAGCATGATAATACCTTCTGTTCAACGCTGGTGGATCGAATTGTGACCGGTTTTCCGGGGGATGAACAGGCGGCCCTTGAACAAGAATTTGGTTATCAAGACCAGTTTATTGATACGGCTGAATACTTCTATTTGTTCGTGATTGAAGGTCCACAATCATTAGCTCAAAGTCTGTGCTTGCATGAGCTGAGCGATAACCAAAAATTAAATATCAAGATTGTTGATAATATCCAGCCATACAAAGACCGCAAAGTGGCTATCTTAAATGGGGCTCACACGGCAATGGTTCCGGTTGCGTATCTTGCTGGGCTCGATACGGTGGGGGATTCCATGGCTGATGAACAGCTTCATGCATTTGTGCATCGTGCTATTTTTGATGAAATCATTCCCACACTGAACCTGCCAAAAGATGAGTTGGAATCATTTGCAAATGATGTTTTGTCTCGTTTTAAAAACCCGTTTATTAAACATCAGCTATTGTCGATTTCACTCAACAGCATGACGAAATATCGTACCCGGATTCTGCCTCAGCTGTTACGTTTTCAAAAGCAGCACCAGCAGCTGCCTAAATGTTTAACATTTGCTCTGGCTGCGTTATTGGCGTTTTATCGCGGGGAACGTCATGGTCAACCCACGCCCCTTAAAGATGATGAAAAATGGTTGACGTTTTTCTCCGACAGTTGGGAGAAAATGCAAATGGGCGAGTTATCATACGCCGCTCTGGTGAGCGCTGTGTTAAGCGATTCAGGCCATTGGGAACAAGATTTAACGCTCGTTCCGGGGCTTGCTGAACAGGTGACTGAATCTTTGCAGCAGATTGTTGAAAAAGGTGTTCGTGAAGCACTGACTGCTGCTTTAAGGGGCGCATGATGCAATCTGTCATCCAAATCCATCCGCGTGACAATGTTCTGGTTGCGCTGCAAGAGCTCAAAGCTGGTGATGTCATCCACCATCAAGGGCAACAAATCACGCTGGGCGATGATGTTCCCAGAGGCCATAAAATTGCGCTGCATGCGTTAGCTGAAAATGCGCAAGTGATTAAATATGGTCAGGCAATCGGCCATACATTAACAGAAGTTGGCGCTGGTGAACATCTGCATGCTCATAATGTGAAAACGAATCTGAGCGACTTGGATCGTTATGACTATGAACCGATTAATGTTTCATTGAAAGCACCGATGGCTGATCGTGATGTTATACTTTATCGTCGCCCTGATGGACAAGTCGGTGTGCGTAACGAATTGTGGATTGTTCCCACGGTTGGCTGTGTTAACGGCATGGCTAAACAGATGATTAAGCGGTTGGAAAAAGAGGAAGATCTCTCGGCTATCGACGGTGTGCACCTGCTTGAACATACTTACGGCTGCTCTCAGTTGGGTAACGATCATCTCACAACCCGAACTATTTTACAGGATATGGTGAAACACCCGAATGCCGGTGGGGTATTAGTGGTCGGTTTGGGCTGTGAAAACAATCAGATCGATGTCTTTAAAGAAACGCTGGGTGACCATGGTGACCGTGTTCGTTTTATGATTTGCCAGGATCAGCTTGATGAAGTTGAGTATGGCGTGAATCAGCTTAAAGAACTGTTAGCACTGATGAAGCAGGATGAACGTCAGGCTGGTCACCTCAGCGAGTTACGTTTTGGTCTTGAATGTGGCGGCAGTGATGGTTTCTCTGGCATTACCGCCAACCCGCTATTGGGCGCTTTTTCTGATTACCTCATTAGCAATGGCGGAACCACCGTTTTAACTGAAGTTCCAGAGATGTTTGGGGCTGAACGTCTTTTGATGTCTCGCTGTAAAGATCAAGAAACGTTTGAAAAACTAGTTGCTATGATCAATGACTTTAAAAGTTATTTTATTGAACACAAACAGCCGATTTATGAGAATCCATCGCCAGGAAATAAAGCGGGTGGGATTTCAACTCTTGAAGATAAATCGCTAGGCTGTACTCAAAAGTCAGGCCAGAGTCAGGTCATCGATGTACTTCACTATGGGGAACGCTTAACTCAACATGGTCTGAACTTACTCAGTGCGCCAGGGAATGATGCGGTTGCAACCAGTGCTTTGGCGGCAGCCGGGTGCCATATGGTGCTCTTTACTACCGGCCGGGGAACGCCATACGGCGGACCTGTTCCAACCATGAAAATTGCGACCAATACCGATCTGGCAAATCGTAAACCGCATTGGATTGACTTTAATGCCGGGGCGCTGTTAGAAGGGGTAACGATGGATGAGTTATTGACTCAGTTTATCGATAAATTGGTGACTTTAGTCAATGGTCAGCCGACGCGTAACGAAGTGAACGAGTTTAAAGAATTGGCTATTTTTAAATTAGGGGTGACATTGTAAGTTATATCACTTATCGGTTGAAAAATTGGGTTTACTCTCTTAAGGCATCCGCAAGGGTGCCTTTTTATATCCTCTTGTTATGGGCAAGGCGTGATCTAACTATTCTCTTTAGTTAGAAAATGATAACTAAAGGCGCCTTGTTGATCATGGTCCGAAGTGGCTATAATGGCCCGCTATTGATTTATGCGGCAGTTTATTATGTTCAGTTGGATTGTTGATCCGAATGCCTGGTTAGCGTTGGGAACGTTAACATTGTTAGAAATTATACTTGGCATGGATAACATTGTGTTCTTAACGCTGGTTGTTGCTAAACTTCCTGAACGCCAACGAGGCAAGGCCCGGCAAGTTGGTTTGTTAGCGGCCATGTGTATGCGGTTGCTTTTATTGTCTCTGGTAGCATGGGTCAGCCATCTGTTACATCCGCTGTTCTTTATTGCTGGAAATGGGGTCTCTGCTCGTGACTTGCTGATGTTATTTGGTGGTTTATTTTTGTTGTGGAAAGCGACCACCGAAATTTATGAAACGATCGAAGGGGAAGAGGAGAGTGAACCTCGCGGTGCCACTTCATTTTTAATGGCGATTATTCAGATTATGTTACTGGATATTGTCTTTAGTTTGGATTCAGTTATCACCGCAGTTGGACTCTCACCCCACCTATTTATCATGATGGCGGCCATTGTGATTGCTGTCTTTATGATGATGTTGGCAGCTAAATCGATTGGCGATTTTTTAGAAAAATATACCTCAGTCAAAATTTTGGCCTTGGCATTTTTGCTGTTAGTTGGTTTTACTCTGATTTTAGAGGGCGTTCATATTGACGTGCCTAAAGGGTACATCTATTTTGCGATGTTCTTTTCCATTAGTGTGGAAATCCTCAATTTATTGTTTAAACATCGCCAGCAAAATTAGCCGACCGTCAGGCACCATTGAAAAACTGCGCTTTTAAGCGCAGTTTTTATTTATGAGGTTTGTTAGTGGTGTGTTTTATCTACTTCTGATTCTGAGGAATCATTTTCTGCTTGGTGTTGCTGAATATCAGAGGTTAATTCCTGATTATCAATCTGTTCAGCATCATGCAATATTTCTACGATATCCGAGGCGGCTTCTGGGACATTTTCAACCACTGCAGCGGCAATTTTAACCGCATCTTTAGGATGATTTTCCACATAATGGGCGACTAGCTCAGCAGCTGATTCCTGATAAGCTTCAAGATCGGCTGGACGCATTGGCTCTTCTTCAAGTTCTTCGTCCGGTTCTGGGAATTCAAGCTCATCATCGATTGGCTCATCATCTTCTTGTGGATACTGATTCGCAATGGCTAGCACAATATCTTGAAGTTTGTCTGGTCGATGATCACTGAGCCAAGCGACTAACTCAGCGGTTTGTTCTGGGGCATTGCTGGCCAGAGCATCGGCAATATCCTGGCTAAGTTCTGGTGCGGCTTGGACGATAGCGCTATATAAGCGACCCACTTCGATATCATCTATTTGTGCCAATCGGGTACAGAGTTCGGCTGCTTTTTCAGGGGCCGTTTGGGCAATTTCAATCGCCATTCGAACAGCTGCCGCAGGACTTTGTTCGGCAATGGTTGCGGCAACCTGAGTTTCTAAATTATCAGGTGTTTGTGAGTCATCTTGTGGAATACGTGGGTCAAGATCATAGAGCGCTGAACCCGCTTCGGTATGCATGACAAAGCTTTCCTGGACATGGATCGGCAGTGCCTCACGAGCGCGCATTCGATAGATCACAAACCCTAGCAGTGCTAATTGCGTGAATATTAGAAAACCGAACAGCGAGACATCCCCAAAATGTTGCATGACATAAGAAGCACCCAGTGGCCCGACAATATTACCCAATGCGTAAACAATTAATAATCCACCCATCGCCGCCGCCATATCTGATTTTTGAACGCGGTCAAAGGTTTCCGAAATACTCAATGGATAAAGACAGGTGAAAATGCCATTGGCAATCCCCGTTGTAACCATCATGACCGTTTCTAGCTTATATTGCGCGGCGATTGGGATAAAAATGGTCGAGACCATATTGAGTATGAGCAGAAAAAATAACACGGTTCGACGGTCAAAACGATCTGATAGAATTCCGATCGGAAACTGTAAAACAAACGACCCCATTACGGCTGCTGCCATAAATAACGACAGCATAAAACCCGTAATTTGTTGATGCGATGCAAACAGTGGCAGCATATTCATCAATGCACCGTAGAGCAGGCCACTGGAAAAACAGCTGATGACGCCAAGCGGGGATTTTGTAAATAATGTGATCACTGACATGCTCGTGGTTTCATGAACTTCTGGGCCTTTACGGCGGCTCATGACCAATGGAATTAATCCAGAACAAAATAAGATGCCACTGATGACAAATAAGGTCGGGGTATTAATCGGTGCCAGATTAATCATAAACTGGCTGACAAACATCGCTGACATCACCGTGATCTGGCTGATGGCTAAAATTTTACCACGGTTAGTGTCGCTGGCTTCATCGCTGAGCCAACCGTCAATGGCAGCAAATGTACAGGCACTACAAAATCCAAGGATGGTTCGAAACAGCGCCCACATCCAAGTATTATCAGTTAAAGAAAAGGCTAGAACACTAATGGCTCCTAATGAAGCGCAAGCGGCAAACATTCGGATATGGCCCACACGGGCGATAAGCTTTCGGCTATAAATGCCACCAATTAGCATCCCGACAGCATACATGGCTAGGACTAAACCGATGGTACTCGTGTCCAGTCCTGCCCATCCCATTCGCACGGGAAGAACAAGGCCGATCAGGCCAAATCCCATCATAGTGATAAAACAACTGACAAATAGCGAAATTAATGGGATAAGCGTGACAACCACAATCCATCCTTATATAACGAGCCGATGTTGTCTGAATTAACAACAGTTCTTAGTGTAGCTAGCTTGTTAATACTTTTTCAACCGATTAAACACGTTAATCCACCAAGTTAGTGCAATCGTTCGATGTAAAGAAGGGGTTTTTGATAAAAATAGATCAATGGCGGGAATAGAGTGTTGATTGTAAAGGCCCTGCCTTAGAGGCAGGGCTTGGTTTAACTAAATGCGTAGTTTTAAGACATTTGCACTAATTTCTGGTGTGACATCATTATTTTCACCTAAAGCAACCATACCGTGTGCTTTGAGTTGCTCGGTTAGTGGTTCAATTGTTGCTTCATCCAGATCATAGTCACTCAAGCGAGTGCCAATCCCCATTTGCTGGAAGAACTCTTCGGTTTTAGCAATCGCTTGATCGATCATTTCGTCATCACTACCTTCAGTGATATGCCAAACACGCTGTGCATACTGTTTGAGTTTCGCGGCTTTGCTCTCTTTACGGATTTGTAGCATGCCGGGTAACACAATCGCGAGTGTGCGGGCATGATCAATACCATGCATTGCGGTGAGCTCATGACCAACCATATGAGTGGCCCAGTCTTGTGGTACGCCTGCGCCAATGAGTCCGTTGAGCGCCATGGTTGCCGACCACATTAGATTGGCACGAACATCATAATTATTAGGTTCTGCTAATGCTTTAGGACCTACTTCGATCAGTGTTTGTAAAATACCTTCGGCAAAACGGTCTTGGATCATCCCTTCGACTGGATAGGTCAAATACTGCTCAACAGTGTGGACAAAGGCATCGACAACACCATTGGCAATTTGCCGTTCTGGAAGTGTATAGGTTTTTGTCGGATCCAGAATTGAAAATTGAGGATAGACTAATGGACTGCGAAATGGCAGTTTCGCATGTTTGCCTTTATGGGTGACAACACCACCATTGTTCATTTCTGAACCTGTTGCGGGTAAGGTTAGTACGCTACCAAAGGGTAATGCTTGGGTAATGTTCGTCCCATAATTTTCCAAAATGGACCATGGATCTTTCTCGTCATCAAAGCATGCGGCTGCGGCAATAAATTTCGTGCCGTCGATAACTGAACCACCACCAACAGCTAATAGAAAGTCGAAACTTTGTGCTTTAATCATTTCGACAGCTTTGATCAATGTTTCGTATGTTGGATTGGGTTCAATACCTCCAAATTCAGCAACTTGGCGTTGTCCTAATGCGGCTTTGACTTCGTCTAAGGTCCCAGTTTTTTTGGCACTTTGTCCACCATAAAGCAACAAAACTTTAGCGTCTTTGGCAAGCAACTCATCGAGTTTTGCAATGGTCTTGTCACCAAATACGATTCGAGTTGGATTATAAAAATCAAAGTTATTCATGTTCCAAACCTTTTTGTTGAACGGAGAGGGAGTTGGCCAAAAAGTGCACTTAGTTAATCATCTAAGCGACTATGTTAAGCCATTTTTTTGTCGTTGACATAGCCAGTTTGAAAGGCTCGTCATTACGATAAACTTTTACCTGCAAACTCGCACCAAGCCAGAGCTGGTACAAGATCTGGGCTACTTCCCGACTTCCTTGCGAGGTAGAATGCTGCTGTATCAGCTGTGTCTTATCCAATAAGGCACTTAAGCGAGTGATAATTTGTTCGATTCCGGAGTGTAATGCTTGACGCATCGCTTCAGAGAGATCACTCACTTCTGCTGCTAGCTTAACCACTAAACAGCGATGCGCATGTGAGTGATAGCTCTGAGTTGTTTGCCAGTTCTGCCAATACGCGAGTAGCGCTTGCTCAGCAGTTAATATGCTTTCGCCTTGGGTTAATTGCTCAAACTGCTGGAGATACCTTGTAAAGTAATGCTCTAAAAGGGCAACACCAAATGCTTCTTTGGAGCCGAAGTAATGGTAAAACGACCCTTTAGGGACCTCTGCTGCCTGTAGCAGTCCATTAATACCAACGGCCGAAAATCCTTTCTGACTGACAATGACTTCAGCTGTATCTAAAATATACTGGCGAATATCTTTTTTACTCATAATATTAATGTACCATAAATTAGACCAGTCGTCTATATTGTGCTGGTTTTCAGCCAATCGATTTGCTTGGCCTTGAGGCAACCTACGTGGCTTGAACTAAACCTGATAGGGGGTAGTTTAGAGGATTTAACTGCATATCCAAAGTATATTGGTCGAGTTATAGGGGATATTGCCTATTTCTTTGCTCCTATTGTAGAGCTAACTTTAAGCCTCCTATGTCTTAAGCGACTTATTATTTCTTTTCAAACAGGCTTATTATGATGAAATTCAACCTTATCTGCGCTGCTTGCAGTGCAATTTTGATTAGTCAGTTTGCTAACGCCGATCAGTTTAATAATTTAGGTGTTGGCTATGGAATCAGTGGCGATCAGCACCAAGGAACGGTTGAATTTAATAAAACAATTATGCCGAATATTTATATTGGTGCCGATGCGAACTATAACAAAGATCGTCATCATGATTCGAGTCATGCTGATGCTTTGGGCGCTCATATTGGTGGTTATGTGCCATTTGGCAATAGCGGTATACAAGGCTATGGGGAAGTCGGCTATACCTCAGTGAATAACCACGGCGCTTTAAAGCAAATCCGGGGTGAAAATCTGAATTTGTTTCATACCGAGCTTGGGGTGACTGGGCCATTAACACCGAGCACTTTCTATAAAGTTTATGGTGAAGACAATATCAATATGGGTTCTCATGAGAAGGTCAATTATCAGACTGCTTTTGGGGGCGAAGTTGGTTATCACTTTTTACCCGATGTCACCTTTAACCTAGGGGTTAAACACAATAATACTAACTACCGTGGTGACCGTTCATCCGATAGTGATGACATGGTATATATTAAAACTCAGTATATGTTTTAACCGTATCAAGCCCACATTTCGTTCATGAATGTGGGCTTTTTCCATCCGCAACTTAGCTGCGCTATTGCTCTTTGTCACTCGTTTAAATCATCAATCAATGATTGCAGGTTAATGTTGGCGATTTTTTCAATCCATTTCAGCACACCATTGTTAGCCGCGTCATAATCAGGTGCCCCTGATATAGTGAAAAGCACATGTTTTGCGAAGCGTCTTTACTTTTAGGGGGCGTCGGTTCTATGGTCAGTCACTGAAGCTTTTGTTGATAGTCAATCTATAAAGCAAGTGGAATTGACCCAAATATTGGCTAGATCGCATGACTTTATTGGCGTGAAACTGAGTTGCGGCATAGTTTTTCAAGTTCAGCAAGCTCAAATGTCGTTAGACTCGGTGAAAATAAAGTTTCATTAAGAGCGAAAAAACAGGAGCTCACTGTCCATCGCTGCATCTATGATGATGAGCAACTGACGGTGTGGACAAAAAAAGACTGAGGCAATGGATGTCTCAGTCTTTTCGTGCCAATATCAGTTGCAAACAGGGAATTTGATTGTAAGCGGTGTGTTAAACATCGCTTTGATGAAAGTTCTGATAGCCGAGTTCAAAACGTTCTTGAACCTCATCAGAGGCTTGGGTCATTTTCGATACGATCCAGATGACCAACGAGCAAGCAATAAAGCCTGGAATAATTTCATAGAGACCGGTATGTAACGCTTTCCAAACCACGACTACAACCGCTCCAGCTATCATGCCTGACAACGCACCTGCTGATGTCATTTTTTTCCATAGAACCGAGAAAATGACCACGGGACCAAATGCCGCACCGAAACCTGCCCAAGCATAGGAAACTAGATTGAGCACACTGCTTTTCGGATTCTGGGCAATAGCTATCGCAATAATTGCCACCACTAACACCATCAATCGGCCTAACCAAACCAGCTCTTTTTGTGAGGCTTTAGGACGAATGAAGCCTTTGTAAAAATCTTCAGTGATCGCACTTGAACATACCAATAACTGGCAGCTTAAGGTTGACATAATGGCGGCTAAAATTGCAGAAAGAACGACGCCTGCGATCCAAGGGTTAAATAATAAAGAGCTAACCGCAATGAATACACGTTCATTATTGATACTCGTTTTCCCATTGACGGTAACATCCATGACATGTGTCAGTTCGGGATGAACGCTGAAATAAGCTAGACCGAAATAACCGACTGAACAGGCCCCCAGCAAACAAAGAATCATCCAGGTCATACCGATTCGACGGGCTTTGACCATTGATTTGACTGAGTCGGCAGCCATAAATCGAGCTAAAATGTGGGGTTGTCCAAAATAGCCTAATCCCCAAGCGGCAGCACTAATGATGCCAATCGCCGATGTGCCAAAGAAGAAGTTGCCATAGTGTTTACCACTGGCTTCTGACGCTGCTGTGATAGCTGATTGCAGTTCATGCATGCCACCTAAATTGAGGTAGACCATCACTGGGGCCAACAGAAGCGCAAAAAACATCAACGATGCTTGCATCGTATCTGTCCAGCTCACAGCTAAGAAACCACCAATAAACGTATAAACAATAGTTGCCCCTGCGCCTAACACCAGTGCCATCTCATAACTCATTCCCGGGAATAAACTCTGAAATAACTGACTTCCTGCGACAATCCCGGACGCACAATAAATGGTGAAAAAGAACAAGATAATGGCCGCGGAGATAATTCGAATCGATTTATTCTGGGCCCCAAAGCGGTGATGGAAATATTCCGGTAGCGTTAACGCATCATTGTTCACCTCGGTATGAGCACGAATTCGGCCAGCGACAAAATACCAGTTTAAATAAGCTCCGATGACGAGTCCGATCGCAATCCATGACTCACTCAAACCCGCTGCATATATTGCTCCGGGTAACCCCATCAACAGCCAGCCTGACATGTCAGAAGCGCCGGCGGACATAGCAGTTACAAAACTCCCTAAACTTCGTCCTCCTAGAATATAGTCCCCAAAATTTCGTGTTGCAAAGTAAGCGATGAATCCGATCAGCAACACGCTGACCAAATAAATCCCGAAAGTGATATAGATAGGATTAGAAAATTGCACGATAGAAAAACTCCCTTTTTGATGTCTTATAAATGCCGTGTCTGCTTTTCAACCATACATCAAGTGATTTTAATTGTTAAATTCAGATTGCAGAAAAGTTACGCATCTGTACCTTGTATCGCAAAAATGTTGAGATAAAAGAAAGTGCGTAGCCATGTTTCGGTTGATGTAACACTCGGATATGATGAGCGTCCATTGGTGCTTGACCGCTGGAACTTGATACTGAAAGACCTGTGAGCGAATAGCTGACTGAGTCACACAGATGAGTTTGCCTGCCCTTGCTGATAAACTCGGTGTATCCAACATGGCCTTCCAAAGCGAACCCTAGTCTTTCGGATCGTTTTCCGAAAGTTCGGGATTCGCGATATACTATGCCATTTCTTTTTTGAGCTGAACAGTGTCACTACATTTACTGGCGTTACGTGTTCCATTGTAACGTGGGTAACTATTTTTAAATTATATAAAAAATGGCTGAGATTTGTTAAGAATGAGCCAACAGCAGAGTAGAGATAAATCTATGCAAGACAGTCAGTTAGCCAGTAATATTGATGCATCATTAAGTTGTAGATTTAGCGTGGCCCCGATGCTCGATTGGACCGATCGTCATTGTCGCTATTTCCATCGCTTACTGACTAGCCGAACACAGCTGTATACCGAAATGGTCACCACTGGCGCTATTTTGCATGGGAAAGGTGACTATTTGTTGTTTAATGAGATGGAGCAGCCGGTTGTGTTACAGCTTGGGGGAAGTTCGCCAGAAGACTTGGCTAAATGTGCTCAAATTGCCCAACAGCGTGGTTATCAAGAAATTAATTTAAATGTCGGTTGTCCATCTGATCGCGTTCAAAATGGGCGGTTTGGCGCCTGCTTAATGGCTGAGCCGCAGCTGGTGGCCGATTGTGTGAAAGCGATGCAAGATAGTGCTGCGATTCCGGTGACGGTCAAAACGCGAATCGGTATTGATCATCAGGATAGCTATCTGTTTCTTACCGATTTTATTGAGACTGTTGCCACTGAAAGCCAGTGTCAAAATTTTATTGTTCATGCTCGAAAAGCGTGGCTGCAAGGCTTAAGCCCCAAGGAGAATCGGGAAATTCCCGAGCTGGATTATGAGCGTGTTTATCAACTGAAGCGTGATTATTCGCATCTGAATATTAGCATTAATGGGGGGATCTCAAACCTTACACAAGCGCTAGTGCACCTTGAACATGTTGATGGAGTGATGGTGGGGCGTGCCGCTTACCAAAATCCATATCTACTGGCTGATGTTGACCGTCAGATTTTTGCCGATCATGGTAAATTGCCAGTCAGCCGCGAACAAGTTGTGGAACAGATGATCCCTTATATTGAAGCTCATTTAGCACAAGGGGGGCGATTGCAACATATTACTCGTCATATGCTCGGTTTATATCAAGGTGTCCCCGGGGCTCGGCGTTGGCGCCGTCACCTCAGCGAAAATGCTCACCACACTGATGCAGGTGTGCAAGTTCTGGTGGATGCCATGAAACAACTGGGTCTTAGTTAAGCGGCGGGTTAAATTTAGTAAAATAGATCTGGCATATAGTTTGCTTTCTAGCTTGTAACGTCATGGGTTTGACAATATAAGGGAGAGCTTTTATGCGTTGGTTAAAGCAAGCGTTAGCTCGCTTAAATATTCTAGAAATGTTATTGGCTTGGTTTGGTTGTGGGGCGGTGTTTTTTATTCTGATCCCTCAATCATACTGGCCTGTGAGTATTGCACCTAATTACCTTTTGATTGCTTGGGCGGGGGCTTTGCTAAGTCTGTCTTATTTTGTCGGACGGTTGTTTATCCGTTGCTGGGCCGTGGTTGATGGATTTTGGCGGAAGCGATTGAATCGGCGCAATATGGAGTCGTTGATCCATTGTCTTGATCATACTGAACGCGCTATTTTGCGCGAATTTGTGATTCGTCGTACCAGTGTTTTGAAACTACCGGTGGCAGAACCAGCTGTTGTAAATCTGTTGAATAATGGTGTGCTGGAGATGAACGATTCACAGCAGATGATTGAGCAACATGAGCGTGTCGAATGTATGATCTCATTGGCTGCTCGGCCGTTATTAAGTTATCGAGTGCTTTCTTTACCTGTCGGTAATTTGACAGAAGATCAGCTTGATAAGCTTAAGAAAATGCGACCTGCATTTTTGCAACCCGACTATCAGTCCAATCGAACCTACTCCGGCAAAGTCTTTCGGATTCGGACCATTGGCTCGAATACAAGCGAAAGGCCAACTGAATTAATCAATCAACAGCATCCTCCGATCGCATCTTAAGCAACGACCAGAGCGATGAACCACCAGTATTTTTGTCAGTTGCTGGTGGTTGATCATCTGCTTTATTAACGATGTCTTTAGATAATACTGCTGACTATATTCACGAGTATCGTGTACCGTTCGATGACTAGCGAACAGATTAATTGGTTCGTCCAATCAAATAATCACTGTAATCGGGGATCTGTGTGACAAATTTCTCACCGAAGTATTCGCAGGCAATGAGAAAGTCTGCAGAGGCTTCATTAATGGCTACAGGAATATTCCAGACGGTGGTGATACGTAGCAATGCTTTCACATCTGGATCATGAGGCATGGATTCCAGTGGATCCCAAAAGAAGATGAGAACGTCAATTTTGCCTTCGGCTATCATTGCACCTAGCTGCTGATCGCCCCCCATTGGACCACTGTACAGGCAGTTAACATCGAGCCCAGTTTTCCTTAACAGCGAACCAGTGGTTCCTGTTCCATAGAGTGTATGTTGGGTAAGCGTATCCTGATTTCGCGCGCACCAGCGCATTAACGCTGGTTTTTGATTATCATGAGCAACCAGTGCAATGTTTTTTTGCGACTCGAGAGTCCTCTCGATTGTTTCCATTGATGTACCTGCTTGATGAGTCATGTATTTTAAATCATCTTACCTGCTTCTTTACTGTTTGGGTAATGTCTTACCGCGAAGATGATGATTTTTGTGATATGTCTATAGTCAATAAGATAGCGTCATTCGTCTGACTCAATGAGTGCAGCGATTGAACCGCTGCACCGTGATTAAAAAGGGGGGTTATTTTTGGTGGATAGCGATATAGCGTTTATGTTTGCTTGGTTTAAGTTGTGCAACATCCACTAACACTAAACCATCGACACACTGTTTAAAATTGGGGTCAACATTAAAATCAATAAACTGAACCCCACCTGGTTCACACAGTTCGGTGTATTGCTTATATAAGGTTGGAATGGCACATCCCATGTTGGCTAATGCTGATTTGAGTAGCGCAAAATCCTTTTGATAGTCATTGCCTTCAAATTTTAAGCTCAGCGTCTGGCGGATCTGTTTTTCTAAAAGATACGGGTTGCGTGAGCGAGCGAGGACAAAATCTGAAGCAAAATATTGCTGATAAAAATACACTAATAGATCGCGAGCTTGCGGTGGGAGTTGGGCACTGATACTAACTGGACCAAATAGATAGCGGTATTGAGGGCGTTTTGCTAAAAATGCACCAATGCCTAGCCACAAATAATCTAAACTTCGTCGGCCCCAATAGCGGGGTTGAACGAAGCTTCTTCCTAATTCAATTCCCGATTTGAGGAACGCACAGTTGGAATGCTGATATTCAAACAAACTGTGGCTATAAAGCGCATTAAGGCCTTTTTCCTGAATAGCTTTAAAACTGTCGACCAGCCGATAGGCGCCAACAATTTGTTGGTCTTGTGGGTGCCACAAGATCAAATGCATATATTCGGCATCATAGTGATCCGTATCACTGCGCTGGCCGGTGCCTTCGCCAACAGTGCGAAATGAGTACTCGCGTAATCGCCCTAATTCTGCCAATAAACTTTCGGGATGGTTTTTTTCAGAGAGGTAGATCAATTGCCCATCGGGAGTTTGTCCAAGGTTGATTAATTGATTGACATCCTGAGCTAACTTTTGTCGAGGCTGTGGATGGACGATAGCCGCTTCGGTTTGAAATAATCCTTTTTTCCCCGCACCCACTCGGTAGGTGTGTTTGCGCAATAATTGTGCTCGAGTAGATAGATCGATATTAGGGTGACTATAACTATGATGTGGAATCGGTTCCCCAATAACCAGATCGATCGTTTGGCCTCGATGCCAGAACATCTCTCGCACCAGTAAGATGGTTGATAATGACTTATTCAGCATTGAGCATAGATAAAATAAGCTGCTATTACGCGCTTTGACACAGATCGGAAGGATCGGTGCCTTGCTCTTATCTGCCATTTTGACAAAACCACGTTGCCAGCGACAATCCTGTTGACGCAGGTGTTTCAAACGTGAGACTTCTCCAGCGGGAAAAACAATCAAAGCACCTTGCTGTTCCAGATGTTCATGTAACTTTTCCAATTGATCACGGCGACTGCGTCCAGTCATATTATCAACCGGTAGAATGAGTGATTCAATCGGTGCTATGGCACTCAACATCTGATTGGCAATGATTTTGACATCGCTTCTGATCTGTCCGACGAGGTGCAGCAGAGCCAATCCATCCAGTGAGCCAATAGGGTGATTAGCGACAATAATCACGGGACCTTCAGATGGGATCCGTTCGCGATGACTGCTTGAGACCTGATAACTAAAGTCCAGCTCGTTAAAGGCTTGGTCAATAAAGGCCAGCCCGCTAAGTTGCGGGTGCTTTTGTTCAAAACGTTGAAAGGTTTCCTCAAAAAGAACTTTTTTTAGAAAGTATTTGAGTAATGAATAGCAGCGGGGTTTTTCCTGAACTGCTGGGTAATAATCCTGTATGATTTTGTCGACAGAAAACATAGCCATCCTCCTGATGTTCCAGCATCAGGCTACGAAGCTTTGATTGCATTTTGGTCACAAAATAATGGAAGTTTTATGACAAAATACTCATTCAGCTGACGATGACCAGTCTCTGATGTGTTATCAGGAACTCACATGTGATAAATCTGCAGCTTTATCAATGCTTGACGAGTAGCCTTTATTTAATACTAGATAATGCCTTGAACAGTCGATTCTTCCTCACTTTAAGCTCATGCTATAAATGTAGCACAGGCTCGCGGGAGCATGATCTTGGCAAGTATCTTAGTTATCGAGCACTATGGGGGAGTGGGGGAATGCGATGGTGGCCAGAAAATAAAAAAGCCAGTCCTAAAACTGGCTTCGTAATAACCGTCAATGTATTTAAGGACGGAACATCCTTCAATTATAGAACGTGAACTGAAGATGTGTTGGTTGTGCCTGATGGAACTAAGGCACCAGATACCATCACTACGATGTCGCCTGTTTGGGCCATTTCGGTTTTAAGTGCTAATTCTTTACCGATTCGGTAGAAATCATCAGTGCTATCAATTTTATCAACTAAATAGGGGAAAATACCTTTAGAGAGACATAACTGTTTAGCAACTTTTTCGTTTGTTGTAACTGCTAAGATGTTTGCCTGTGGGAAGTATTTACGAATAGATTTAGCTGATTTACCACCGCGAGTTGCAACAACAATCAGAGGTGAACTCAGTTTTTCTGAAGTTTCTACTGCACTTTTACATACAGCTTCAGTAATGCGCAGGTGGTTGCTGTCGTGAGCAGGGTCAAGACGTGATGTCATGACGGCATCAGTACGTTGACAGATCGTTGACATGATCCCAACTGCTTCAGCAGGGTATTTCCCTTTCGCTGACTCGCCTGATAGCATCACTGCATCGGTACCATCTAAGATAGCGTTTGCAACGTCGCCGGCTTCGGCACGTGTTGGGCGAGGATTTTTGATCATGGAATCAAGCATTTGCGTTGCAGTAATAACTACTTTGCGAGCTTGGTTACATTTTTCAATCATCATCTTCTGAGCGAAGATAACTTCTTCAACAGGGATTTCAACGCCGAGGTCACCACGAGCAACCATGATACCGTCAGAAGCGGCTAGAATTTCATCGAAGTTGTCCAGACCTTCTTGGTTTTCAATTTTTGAGATAATCTGGATACTTTCGCCGCCATTTTGTTTGAGCCATTCACGAATAGCTAAAACGTCTTCTTTTTTACGGATGAAAGAGGCAGCAATGTAGTCAACACCTTGTTCACAACCAAATACGAGGTCGCGTTTATCTTTTTCCGCTAATGCTGGCAGGCTAACACTGACATTTGGCAGGTTAACGCCTTTGTTTTCACCTAGGTCACCATTGTTGAGTACTTTACAAGTTACTTCTTCTTCAGTAACTGATGTGACTTCCATTTCCAATAAACCATCGTCAACCAGAACGATGTTACCTGGGCGCAGGTCGTGAGCTAGACCGGTGTATGTGACTGCAACACGTTCGTTGTTGCCGATAACACTTTGATCTGTTGTGAAGGTAAACGTTTGACCTGTTGTTAAAGAGACATCCTGACCACCTTCAAGTTTCATGGTACGGATTTCAGGACCTTTCGTATCTAATAAGATGGCCAGCGTTTTACCTGTTTCAGCCATGATTTCACGAAGGCTTTTGATTCGACCCCCGTGTTCTTCGAAATCCCCATGGGAGAAGTTCAAACGCATGACGTTCATGCCCGCGTCCACTAATTCACGGAGTTTTTCTTTAGGTTCGGATTTAGGTCCGATAGTACAAACGATTTTAGTTTTTTTCATGGAAAAATATCTCCAGATGAGAAGTTCAGTCTTAAACCTCGAAGTATTATACAGAATTGATTAGGCAATTATGTAGAAAAATTACAACAAACCTAATTTTGATCAATAATTATTGCCTATCAATTTAAATTTATAACAGGTAAAAAAAACCCGCTGTTATCACAGCGGGATGTTGTTATTCCTGTTCTACTTCCCCACAAAAGCGATAACCCTCTCCGTGGATGGTCGCTATGATCTCTGGTGTTTCGGGGACCGACTCGAAATGTTTACGAATACGGCGAATCGTTACATCTACTGTGCGATCATGGGGTTTGAGTTCACGCCCAGTCATTTTTTTGAGAAGGTCCGCTCGCGTTTGAATTTGTCCTGGATTTTCCACGAAGTGGAGCATTGCTCTAAATTCGCTTCTAGGCAGTTTGTAACTGTCGCCATTAGGGCTCACTAATGATCGACTATTTATGTCTAGGATCCACCCGTTAAAGTGATAGGTTTCAACGGGATGACTTTCATCATGCGGGCCTTGTACATTGAGTGTACGGTTTAGCAAGTTGCGAGCACGAATCGTTAACTCACGAGGGTTAAACGGTTTGGTGATATAGTCATCAGCACCGATCTCAAGCCCAAGAATTTTATCGACTTCATTATCACGACCCGTTAAAAACATGAGTGCAATCTGTTCTCTATCGCGTAGCTCACGCGCCAGAAGTAGTCCGTTTTTCCCCGGCAAGTTAATATCCATGATAATCAGATGAATTGTGTTGTTCGCCAGCAGTTCGTTCATTTCCGAGCCGTCATTTGCTTCTAGAACATGATACCCTTCTGCTTCAAAAATACTCTTAAGAGTATTGCGTGTGACCAGTTCATCCTCGACAATCAAAATATTTGGTGTCATGGTCTTCCTCAATAATGGAAATAAAAAACTTTTACGTTTAGCTGGGTTAAGTCCTAGGCCAGCCTCTAATCTTTGGCTGTTATACGGCTATTGTTGACGTGGTGTTAAATATCTCTGTGACTCAACCATCCTTTAGGGAGTCTGCCAAAGAAGTCGCCTACTGATAAACAGCTAAGTTAAGTGCGTTTGTAATGATGCTATTCTAAGTACTTAACACAGACATAACAACTTTAGGTGTGTGCAGGTTGCAATTTTTTAACGCGTTCTTGATACAAGTCAATCTCATATTATGAAAGAAAGTTACATAAAGGAACGTTATGGTTCCCATCGTCAACTTTTTGCTTTGTGGGCAAACTCCCAGTGGGTCGATTTTGTCAGTTTATCTTCAGTTCCGCGCTTTTCTGGAAGCATTATAACTGCCTCAAATCCGATGGGGAATATTTATTCAAAAAATAAGAACCATCGTTTTAATTTATGGTTGGCCAGTGCATTGATACATCGACATTGTCATTTTATTACGCTTTGGGGGGCCGCAAAAGATAATAGCCATGCCGAATTGAGTTTCTACTGCCAATTAACGCCACTGCAAAGTCTCATGTTGGCGCGGCGGTTTCATCAACTGGCAATCTACACCGTCAATAAGAGAGCTGAAGTAAAGCTGCTAAGTTGTGTTGACTCAGCCCAGTTTAGTCACTTGGGAACTATTCAAAAATATTGGCATCGTTCACCGCGACGCTATTTGCACCTTAGACAACGATTTTGAAGCTGTATAAGGCCTGCAAAATAATTGACGCTATCCGGCAATGTTGGTGCGGCAGATTAAAAATTATAGTTAAGATCAAATGCTAAGCTGTTCTCACTAAGCGGGGTATTATCTGGGTAGACTTGATAACGTGCTTTTAAAGCTAACTGTGTGTTGAGCTTATAAGCGCCTTCGAAATTCATGGAAACCGTTGAGTGATGCTGTTCATCACTTGTGTTTTGCTGATTAAACATCCCAGATAATTCAACTTCGGATGAGAGCTGATATCTTAGTCCGGTACTTAAATTCATACCATGCCTGGACGCTATGTCACTTAATTGTCCATCTTCTAACGGCTTAAACCCCGTTTCGATAAACCAGTGAAGCTGATTGGGTAGCGCATATTGATAGCCGCCAATAAGCCTTGTATCTCTAGAGCCAGCTATAAAATCAAAATTGGCGGAGTCATGGCGGGTATAAAGATACCAATGAGATGTTGAAGCGTTCGGCGCGCTGGTCTGACTCATTTGGGCAAATGCGGGCATAGACACGACTACGCACAGTAGTGAAATGATGTGCAAATCCATTCGCAATCCGTTCATAAGCCGAGCCCGATTTTAAAGATGATGAATAAATTATGAACTAATTATTCTGTCTATATCATTTTTGTGGATGCTGAATCAATAACTGATTCTAGCCTAAAGAAAAAAGTTTTTATCAGGAATCCTTTCTCCTATTCGTAGTGGCAGCAGAATAAAGGGCGATCAGTGTGATCGCTAATAAAAGACATATCGCGGGAAATTTTCGGTTTTTGCTAAGAGGATCGTCAGGGGAAGGTCATTTTTAAGTATTCATTTTAATGATGTGAGAATTCTTGAAATAATATTTTTTCTTGACAAACTATGTTAACTAATGAAAGGTAGGGCTATAGATTATAGAGGTTACGAATGTTACAGATTACCAGCCTGACAACTACCACCATTATTATTCGCACCATTACCGTTGGGCGCGAGGCGGGCTGATTGTAACTTCTAAAGTGATTCAGGGCCCGTCAAACGACGGGCCTTTTTTTTAGGGCAAAAAATAGAGGAGCTGTTGGGAATGAGGGTTTTAAAATTTGGAGGGTCGTCGCTGGCTGATGCTGAGCGCTTCAACCAGGTCGCTGACATTGTATTGAATACATATCGACAAGACCCGGTAGCCGTGGTGCTTTCCGCCCCTGCTGGTATTACGAATCAGCTAGTCGCGTTAATCGAGCAGGTTGATGATGATGCGGCGGTGCAGAACTCATTGTCAGCTTTTAAGAAGATATTTATTCAGCTATTTGAAGGACTGCACCAATTCTATCCCTCGTTTGCCCTTTCACCTATGCAACAGCAGCTCGCTGATAAAATCCAACAACTGAAACAGTTCTGTCACGGCATGCAGATGCTTAAATGCCGCCCCCAAACGACCCAGGCAGCGGTTTTAGCCTCTGGTGAAGAGTTGTCGGTGGCTTGTATGAAAGCGTTACTGCAGGCTCGTGAGCGCCCTGCAGAGATCCTCGATCCACGTCTGTTATTTGCCGGGGAAGGTGAACCGCTCAATGCCAGCGTAAATATTGCGCTGAGCCGTGAACGGTTTGCTTGCCAGAATATTGATGAAAAGTATGTCTATCTAATGCCTGGTTTTACCGCAAGTGATGCTCAAGGCAATACGGTTGTGTTGGGGCGCAATGGTTCCGATTATAGTGCTGCGGTGCTCAGCGCTTGTATGGATGCCGATTGTTGTGAAATCTGGACGGATGTCGATGGCGTCTATAATTGCGATCCTCGGTTGGTGAGTGATGCGAAGTTGCTCTCGCATTTAAGCTACGCTGAAGCGATGGAGCTTTCATACTTTGGTGCGAAGGTCTTACACCCTCGGACGATTGCACCGATTGCCCAATACCATATTCCCTGCCTGATTAAAAATACCTTTAAACCTCAACATCAGGGGACTTTGATTGATGCCCATCAGGCCGACCAATCAGTACAGGCGGTTAAAGCATTATCCAGCTTATCTAATTTGACCATGCTCACTGTTTCTGGTCCCGGAATGAAAGGGATTGCGGGTATGAGTGGACGGGTATTTTCCTGCATAGCGCAGCAGAAAATTTCGGTGGTGTTAATTACCCAGTCTTCCTCTGAATACAGCATTAGTTTTTGTGTTCATAGCGTTGATGCCGAGCATGCCGTGCAGGCTTTGCGCAGTGAGTTTTACTTAGAGCTAAAAAATCAGCTGCTTGAACCTGTGGAGCAAGTTGACCATCTGGCCATTATCTCTTTAATCGGTGATCAGATGCGCTCGAGTAAAGGGGTTGCGGCGCGATTTTTTACTGCTTTAGCTCAGGTTTCTATCAATATCGTAGCGATTGCTCAAGGCTCTTCGGAGCGCTCTATTTCGGCGGTGATTAGTGAAGCGAAAAGTGAAGAAGCGATTCGGGCCTGCCATCAGAATCTTTTTAACAGTCGCTCCTATATCGATCTATTTGTGATTGGCTGTGGCGGGGTTGGCCGAGCATTGTTGGAACAGATTTATGCGCAACAGACTCATCTGCTGACGCAACAGATTGGTTTACGAGTGTGTGGCATTAGTAATAGTAAAACGATGATTACCAATCCTGAGGGGATTGATCTTAGTCAGTGGCGACAGCTCCTTTCTCAAAGTGTACCTAATGGTGGCTTTTCTTTAGCAGAGGTCAGCGAAATGGTGCGAGCGCACCACTTGATCAATCCGGTGATTGTGGATTGTACCAGCAGCGAAGATGTGGCAGCGCTATATAGTGAACTGCTCGGCAACGGATTCCATGTGGTCACCGCCAATAAGAAGGCTAATACTGGTGACATTCATTATTATCGATTACTTCGCCAACAAGCTCTCAAGCATCGTCGCAAGTTCTTGTATGATACCAATGTAGGCGCAGGGTTACCGGTTGTTGAAAACCTGCAGAATTTACTCAAAGCGGGCGATCAACTCCAGCGTTTTACTGGGGTGCTTTCTGGTTCATTGTCTTATATTTTTGGCAAGCTTGATGAAGGGATGAGTTTTTCTCAAGCCACACGCTTGGCCTTGGAAAATGGCTTTACTGAACCTGATCCGCGGGACGATCTATCGGGGACCGATGTCGCTCGTAAATTATTAATTCTGGCTCGCGAATCCGGAATTATGCAGGATTTAGACGATATCGAAGTGCAACCTGCAATAGCGCCAGATTTTGATATGAGTGGTTCTAAAGAAGATTTTCTGGCTCGTTTAGAGCAAAATGATGACTACTTTAATCAATGGATTGAACAGGCTAAACATGAACAAAAAGTGTTGCGTTATGTCGGTGAGATTAATGAAGGTAAATGCCGTGTGAGTATTCAGGCTGTCGATGTGAGTAACCCGTTGTACCGCGTTAAAGATGGTGAAAATGCGTTGGCTTTTTATAGCCGTTATTATCAGCCTCTGCCGTTAGTCTTACGAGGGTATGGGGCTGGCAGCGCTGTGACTGCTGCCGGTGTTTTTGCCGATATCTTAAGAACTTTAAATTGGAAACAGGAGATCTAGCATGTCAGTGGTAACTTATGCTCCGGCATCGATCGGGAATGTCAGTGTTGGCTTTGACGTGTTAGGTGCTGCCTTAGAACCGATTAGTGGAGAGTTCTTGGGGGATCGCGTTCAGGTTTATGCCAGTGAACACTTCGCGATTGAGAATCGGGGGCGTTTTGCGCATAAACTTCCAGTTGACCCCAAGCAGAATATTTTGTTTGGATGTTATGAGTATTTTATCGATCAGATTAAAGCACTGAAATTAGCCGAGCGGCCTCTGGCGATGATTCTGGAAAAGAATCTGCCCATCGGTAGTGGATTGGGCTCGAGTGCTTGTTCCGTGGTGGCTGCTTTTGAAGCGCTCAATCAGTTTTATGATGCACCATTTGATGCCAATCAGATGCTGCTGATGATGGGCAAGTTGGAAGGGAAAATCAGTGGCAGTGTTCACTATGATAATGTTGCGCCATGCTATTTAGGGGGCATCCAACTGATGCTCGAAAGTTCCGGGGTGATCAGTCAGTCGATTCCAACCTTCGACGATTGGCTCTGGGTTCTGGCTTACCCTGGAATTAGCATTTCAACGGCTGAAGCGCGCGCCATTTTACCCGCACAATATCGTCGACAAGACGTATTAACCTATGGACGGCAACTCGGCGGGTTTATTCATGCCAGCTATACCAATCAGCCGCAACTTGCTGCAAGTTTTTTAAACGATGTGATTGCTGAACCTTATCGTCGCGCTTTAATTCCGGGATTTGATCAAGCGCGTCATTTTGCGTTAGATGCCGGAGCGATCGCCAGTGGCATTTCGGGGTCAGGCCCGACGTTATTTAGCATCGCGACCGATATGGAACAAGCTGAACGAATCGCGGATTGGCTGGAAAAACATTTTGTTCAAAACGAAGACGGATTTTGCCACATTTGTCGTATCAATAAACAAGGCACGCAAGTTACAGGAAACCAACTATGAAGTTATACAACATTAAATGCCCTGAGCAGCAGGTTAGTTTTGCCGAGGCGGTTCAAATCGGTTTGGGTAAGAATCAGGGGCTGTTTTTCCCGTCTGAGTTAACAAAATTAGCGAATATCGATGAACTTCTGAATCAGGATTATGTAACTCGTAGTAGTGCCATTTTGCATCATTTGATTGGCGATGAACTCTCGTTAGCTGAAGTGACGGAGATGGTTCGCAATGCCTTTAGTTTCGCTGCCCCCATCACTAATGTCAGTGACAATGTCGCTGCTTTAGAGCTTTTCCATGGGCCCACTTTGGCATTTAAGGATTTTGGTGCTCGTTTTATGGCACAGTGTCTGAAACGGTTTAGCGCGGGGCAAGCCGTTACTATTTTAACGGCAACTTCAGGAGATACCGGGGCTGCGGTGGCTCACGCCTTTTATGGTATTGAGAACATAAAAGTTGTGGTGTTATATCCAGAAGGGAAAATCAGTGAGTTGCAAGAAAAGCTGTTTTGTACGTTAGGAAAAAATATTACGACCGTTGCGGTGAAAAGTGACTTTGATGCCTGTCAGGCCTTAGTCAAACAAGCCTTTGATGACGAGGCGTTGCGTGAACAGGTCGGGCTTAATTCTGCCAATTCTATTAATATTAGTCGATTGTTGGCTCAGGTCTGTTATTACTTTGAAGCAGTTGCGCAGTTGGCGCAAGAAAAGCGTCAAAATGTCGTTTTTTCTGTTCCCAGTGGTAATTTTGGGGATCTGACCGCGGGATTGATTGCTCAGAGCTTAGGATTGCCGGTTAAACGCTTTATTGCTGCAACGAACATCAATGATACGGTTCCTCGTTATCTGGCCGATGGGCAATGGTTGCCCCATCCAACCGTGGCAACTTTATCCAATGCAATGGATGTCAGTCAGCCGAGTAATTGGCCTCGGATCGAAGAGCTGTTTAAAGTTCAAAATCGCTCTCTTAGTGAATTAGGCTTTGGCGCGTTGACCGATGAGCAGACTCAAGAGGCAATGTTGGCACTGTATCAACAGGGATATGTCAGTGAACCGCATGGTGCGATTGCTTGGCAACAACTTGTCAGCCAGCTTCGCGAGGCAGAGCAGGGGATTTTCTTATGTACCGCCCATCCCGCGAAATTTAAATCAGTGGTGGATGGGATTTTGCCAAAACCGGTGGAATTACCTGATGCCTTGGCTCAACGAATTGATTTACCATTACTTTCTAAATATTTTCCAGCTGAATTTGCGCCATTAAAAGAATTATTAATGGCCGTTTCTGGCTAAATTTTAAGCGAGGGGATTGATCTTCTGGCTGAGTTTGCGCATCCTTGTCGCTTTTATGCAAACAGATGCGCAAGGATCATGAGTAAAATTCTCTCAAATTTGCTGGATCTGCTCAGTTTAGAATCGATAGAGCAGGGGTTATTTCGGGGTAACAGCGAAGATTTAGGGATCGGCGTCGTTTTTGGTGGCCAAGTTCTAGGGCAGGCGTTATGTGCTGCCAGTGAAACGGTCATTGAAGAGCGCCGAATTCATTCGCTACATTCTTATTTTTTGCATCCCGGTGATCCAGCAAAACCGATTGTTTATGAAGTCACCAAATTACGTGACGGACGAACCATCACAACGCGCCAAGTTCGGGCTATTCAGTATGGCCGTCCTATTTTTATGATGATCGCCTCTTTTCAGGAGCAGGAAAAGGGTTTTGAGCATCAAATGAGTATGCCTGATGTGCCATCGCCTGAGGAACTGCAGTCAGAACAGGAATATGCTTTTGGGATGCGTGATCAACTTCCAGCAGCATTGTGTAACCGGTTTATCTGCGATAAACCAATTGATATTCGGCCTGTACAGTTTATTGATCCCATTAATCCTCAAGCTTGCGAAGCTAAACGTAGTATCTGGATGAAGGCAAATGGGGTATTAAATGACCGACCAAACTTACACCAGTCGTTGATTGCCTACGCCTCGGATGTTAATTTCCTACCGACGGCTCTGCAGCCGCATGGTCGGACCTTCTTTGATAAAAAATTGCAGGTTGCAACCATAGACCACAGTATGTGGTTCCATCAACCATTTCGCATGGATGAGTGGTTGTTATATGTCATTGACAGCCCCGCTGCATCATCAGGGCATGGGCTGGTTCGGGGCCAATTCTTCAATCAGGAGGGGGTACTCGTTGCATCGACTGCTCAGGAAGGTGTGATTCGCGAAATTCCCTAGTCAGATGCAACATAACGCTCGAATACGGTGTTAAAGTCGTCGAGTGCCCATCTTGACAACTTTAACACCAACATAGAAAATTGTTGGCACATAATTTGTGACAATTTGGTGTGCCTTTCTTGCTCCAGACTTCTGCTTTTAAAATCGATTTCAAAACATTCACTTATAAGTCGTTATGGGTGATCGTCTTCACGCTTGCTATTTTTGCTGCAAATCTTTCGAGTGGTGATCTGCGGGGCGATAGTATGGTGTATGCGGCGATTTCAAAAAATATTCTGACGCTGCATTCACCGCTGGTCATGCACTTTAATGATGCCATTTATCTGAATAAGCCTCCCATGTTATTTTGGTTGACCGCATTAAGCCTGTATGTGTTTGGCCACAGTATATTCGCGGTCAATCTGGTGGTGGCTTTTTCCGCTTTGGTCTTGAATTTAGCTTTTTTCTACTGGATAGCCAGAATATGTAAAGGTTATAACTTAGCTTATCTGAGTATTTTTTGCCTCGATACTAGCTATGTCATTTATAAAAACTCGCATACCTTAAAAATGGAAGCCCTCACGGCATTTTTTATTGTGATGGCGATGATTTTCTTCTGGCATTATCTCAAAGATAAGCGGTTGATGTGGATACTGGGTTTTGGCCTGATGAGTGGCTTAGCTGTCATGACTAAAGGATTTCTGGGAGGGATACCTTGGGCGATTGTTATTGTGTATCTATTGACTCCGGTTGGTCGTGATATCCGCTCGCGCCAGTTTTTGCTTCATGCAATGGCTGCATTGTTGGTCTTTTTGGCTTCATTTTTATGGTGGTATGTCTACATTTCGCTGCGAACTGATTTTTTACATCACTTCTTATATGATGAAGTTTGGGCCCGTTTGGTCACCTCGGATACTTCTGAAGCAACGCAATACAAACATAAACCTGTTTATCGTTATCTTTGGTTCATGCTCAAAGATTACTTTATGTATCTGCCATTTTTCTTATATGGCTGTTACCACTTATATAAGCATAGAGATTCGAATATTGATCGAGAAGGGCTGACCCTTTTAGCCATCTTTACTATTTTTTGTTTTGCGGTAGTTCATCTGATTAGTACGCGTTCTGAACGTTATCTGTATGAGTTTTTTATCACAGCTGCTTTTTTTAGTGCTTATGGTATTTCTCGTGTCCCGAAGCTTAAAAACGTTAATTTTGCCAGTTGGTTAAAGGTGATGGGGACATTGTATATGCTGTTCATTTTGACGACACCGTTAAAGTTGGGCTGGAATAGTTATACTTCACTTCGAGATTTGCAGAAGCTAAGTGACAATATGCATGTGCCGATTATGGTCAATAAACATTGGCTCCCCAGTTACGTTGATCAGGCTGCCGTTACGTTCTTCTTGAATAACCCTCCTTTAGACTCAGCGCCTAAAGGAAGTTATTTCACGATACTGCCTCGGGAATACCAGGGGCCTCTTAAATATAAACTGGTTGAGAAAACGCGGCAGTTGCGCATTGTATTGGTAACAAAATCTGATTGTGTTACACAATCAGATGACTAAATAAGGTGGTTGATTAGGGAATTATAGGCAATAAAAAGCCGCTCAAAGAGCGGCTTTTTGAATATGAGAAAAGCGTTATTACATTTTTTCAGTAAAAGTACGAGTAATAACATCCTGCTGCTGTTCTGCTGTCAGTGAGTTAAACCGAACTGCATATCCAGAAACACGGATCGTCAACTGTGGGTATTTTTCAGGGTGTTTTACAGCATCTTCAAGCGTTTCACGACGCATAACGTTAACGTTTAGGTGTTGGCCCCCTTCAACGCGAGGTGCTGAATGCATTGGAATTTCACGATATTCAATGCGACCCAGTTCGGCTAATGGAACGATCTGATCTTCGTCATAAAGACCATCTTTGACACATAGGCAACGAGCCTGTTCGTTCGCTTCGTCTAGTAACCAGAAAGAGTTTAGCAGTGCATCATTACTTGCTTTAGTAATCTGAATACCTTTAGTCATGGTATGGCTCCTATACTATCTACTCGAGTAACTTAGGCCTGCCAGTTGTTTCTGGATATGATCTCAATCATATTTTTACAATTGAGTTTTCTAAGACAAGCCCTTTGATTGACCTCAATCAATGTTGTTCATACTAACATGGTTTAATAACCATTTAAAAGATATGGATATATGTACTTTAGATGCATCTTTAAGGGCCTGCATTGATCCAGGTGAAATTTTGGGGTGTTATTCGTTTTCGCCAGCTAGTTGTTTCAGCCAGCTGATTTCTTGTGGCCAGATGTGTTGGTCAATTGTTTCTAAAATCAATGGGATATTGTCAAAGCGTGGATCTTGCATCACATACTTAAAGCAGTCATGGCCAATTTCTCCCTGACCTAAACTCTGGTGGCGATCAATTCTCGAGCCTAGTTGACCTTTGCTGTCATTGAGATGCATGCCTCTTAGATACTCAAATCCAATTAAGGCGTCGAAATCGGCAAAGGTTTGCATAAATCCTTCTTGAGTATGAATCGGGTAACCTGCGGCGAACCCATGGCAGGTATCGATACAGACGCCAACTCGGCTTTTGTCTGCAACATTTGCAATAATCTGGCCGATTTGTGCAAAATCCCAGCCGAGATTTGAACCTTGTCCGGCGGTGTTTTCAATTACTGCAACGACTTCTGGTACTTCTTTATGTGCTAAATTTATCGATTCACTGATCTTAGCCAAGGTTTGTTCGACACTTTGTTTGCGAAGATGGGAACCTGGATGAAAATTAAGTAGCTTTAGTCCGAGTTGGTGGCAGCGGCTTAATTCATCAACAAATGCTTGACGAGATTTATTGAGTGCATCTGGCTCTGGGTGGCCCAGATTAATCAGATATGAATCATGTACTAAGATTTGCTCAGCACTAAATTGATAGCGAGCACAGTTGGCTTTGAACTGGTTGATTGCTGTTGCGCTCAAGGGGGGGCTTTGCCAGCGGCGCTGGTTTTTGGTAAATAGAGCAAAGGCTGTGGCTCCGATTTTTGCTGCATTGACGGGGGCGTTAAAGACACCTCCGGCTGCGCTGACATGAGCTCCAATATATTTCATCGTGAGTTGACCCCTGTTAGATTGGGTTAGGAGAAACACCTACTATTGTGAAAACGAACCTTGTTCTGAGCTTAACAGGTTCGTATTCTATTGACTTTGAATTTGTTAAAAGAGTTAAATTATGACAGAAACATCCTGGACGGCGATATTAGGTGAAGAAAAAAATAAGCCTTATTTTGCTCAGGCGATGCAATTTGTGGCTCATGAACGAGCGCTGGGCAAAGCGATATATCCTCCTCAGGAAGATGTTTTTAATGCATTTAAACTAACTTCACTGGAGAATGTGAAAGTTGTTATCTTGGGTCAAGATCCCTATCACCAGTTTGGTCAAGCACATGGATTATGTTTTTCGGTTCGTCCGGGAGTGAAAGTACCGCCATCTTTGGTGAATATATACAAAGAGCTGAAAAATGATATCCCGGGGTTTGAAATTCCCGCACATGGTTATTTGGAGTATTGGGCCAAGCAGGGTGTGTTACTGTTAAATACAGTGTTAACGGTTGAGCATGGCAAAGCGCATTCTCACGCTAGTTGTGGTTGGGAACAGTTTAGTGATTCTGTGATTACTAAACTTAACGAGCATTGTCAGGGCTTGGTTTTTATGTTGTGGGGGGCGCATGCGCAGAAAAAAGGCACCGTGATCGATACTCGCCGCCATCTGGTTTTAAAAGCGCCGCATCCATCGCCATTATCGGCTCATCGAGGTTTTTTGGGGTGTCATCATTTCTCGATGGCCAACCAGTATTTGAGTGAATCAGGAAAAACGCCAATTGATTGGCAAATACCAATGCATATAGCTCAATAGACTATAGTGATATACCTCAATAGGCTATAGTGAAATATGAAGGGGAAGTGTATCTTTGATGCACTGATTGGGAGTGTGAACTAACGACCTAGATCTGGGATTGATTTTGGTCCGACTGGAGCTAAGGAGTATACGATGTTAGACAATATTTCAAAGGAGCATCGCAATATTGCGTCTTTGTTGAAGGTTTTGGAGCATAAACTTGAGTTAATTCGCTCTGGAAAGACCGTCAAATATAAATTGATCGCTGATATTATTTCGTACATGCGCGATTATTCGGATAAGTATCATCATCCTAAAGAGGATGTGATTTATGATTACTACCGCAAATATCGTTCATCAGATGCTCAGCAAACGGTGTCGAATAAGCTCGAGAATGAGCACGATACATTGCGTCAAATGACTATTGAGTTAGCTGATGTGGTAGAACTTATTCTGCTAGATGCGGTTATTCCGTTAGATCAATTTAGTGAGAAGTTAGAAAATTATATCAACTATCAGTGGCGTCATTTAGATTACGAAGAGCAGGAGGTTTTCCCGGCCCTTAAAGAAGCACTAACTGAAGATGACTGGCGTAATATTGAACAAAACTGGGAGCACTCAGCTGCTCGCGACCCATTATTCGGACCGCAAATCGACAAGCAGTTTGAAGAGCTGGCTGAACGGATCGCAATCTCTGAGAGTTAAGCGTTGGCGAAGGCTTTTACATAAGTAGGTATTAATTTAAACTGAAGGTTCATATCTGCTTATGAAATGGAGCTTTTTTTGATGTATCGATTGCTTGCCCTTGATATTGATGGCACAACGTTAAATTCACAGAATAAAATTTCTCCCCATGTTGTTGAAGCAATATCACAGGCAAAAGCTTCTGGGGTTGAGGTCGTTTTCGCATCAGGTCGCCCGGTCGAAGGGATTATTATGCACCTTGAGACGTTGGGGCTTAATCATGATGGCCAATTTATCGTCAGTTATAACGGTGCTTTGGTGCAAAAGATGGGGTCTGATTTGGTGTTAGGAAACCTGCAGGTATATGGTAAGGACGCCAAAAAGATCGCTGCTCAAGCATATGCTCTTGGGGTGAATGTTCACGCGTTTAGTTTAAAACGTGGTTTAATTACACCCGCAGTTAGTCGTTATACTGAGCATGAAGCGTTTATGAATGATATTCCCTGGACTACCATAGATTTTAATGACTTGGATGATGATGAACCACTTATTAAAGTGATGATGATTGATGAGCCGGAATTGCTTGAACCTGCGATGGCTGGTTTGCCTAGTGAATTTTACCAGCAATATAGCATTTTACGTAGTTCACCATTTTTCTTAGAGTTTATGCATCCTAACGCGCACAAAGGCAATGGTGTCGCTGCGTTGGCTGAGTATTTGAATATTCCGCGTGAAGAGGTGATCTGTGTGGGGGATGCTGGCAATGATCACCAAATGCTTCGTTGGGCAGGCCTCGGGGTTGCGATGGGAAATGCCGATTGTGAAACCAAAGCGATAGCTGATGCAATTACTGGAACTAATGACGAAGATGGTGTCGCCCAAGTTATCGAAAAATACATCTTGAATGCCTAAGTTTAAATCATTTTAAAGTCGTTCATGCTCGATATAAATGCCTATTACACTGCTTGAGTGAATAGGTATTTTTTATTTCTGATACGTTATATATTGAACGATATAATAAAAGCGTTATATATTGAGGTATATAATGAGTAACCAGCAACCATCATTACTACCCCTACAATTGCAAATTGGCGGGCAGGCTCTGTTTACCGAGCAGCGTATTCGTTTGCTCGAAGCCATTGGCGAATATGGATCATTAAGCGCTGCGGCTAAATCATTGCCCATGTCTTATAAGGCTGCTTGGGATGCATTAGATACAATGAATAACCTTTCGGAGCAACCGCTGGTTATCACCCAAAGCGGCGGGCGACGAGGTGGTGGCACCCAGTTGACGGTCGCGGCTACGCAATTGATTCAGGTGTACCGAGCATTGCAGCTTGAGTATCAACAGTCTCTCGTGAAATTACAGCCACTGTTGGCTAATCAGCCTGAATTTGAACTGGCTAAATTGCGATTATTGTTGCGCCAGCTGCACTTTCAAAGTAGTGCTCGTAACCAGATTAGTGGGCGAGTGATCAAAGTGAATAAGCAAGGGGTTCGGGCTCAGGTTGTTGTCCAAGCTGGGGCCAATTTTCAGGTTAAAGCAGCGGTAACCAGTGAAGCCGTCCATGAACTCATGTTAGCGCCGGGTGTGGAAGTTTTAGCACTGATTAAAGCGCCGCAAGTTAAGCTGTATGCGCCAGAACATCGGGTTCACTCGCATGCAAACTATTATCAAGGTTCTATCACACGGTTATCCCCAGATAGCCATCATTGTCAGGTGAGTGTTGCCATTGATGCGCATAAAAACTTAGCCGCTTTGTTAAAAACAAAGCAGGTAGAGCAGCTTGCGTTGGTTGAAGGTCAGATGATTGCAGTTGGATTTTCACCTTCAGCCGTTGTTTTATGTCGTTATGATGCTTAACTTTATCAAATATAAGGGAATATAATCGTGAAAAAAACATTAGTGGTAGCTGCTTTGGCACTCTTAGCTTCTATGACTGTTGCCCATGCTGAGGAAGTTAAGGTTGCGGTGGCCGCTAATTTTTATAAACCTTTGCAGGTTCTGGTAAAAAACTATCAACAAAGCAGTTCTGATCAAGTAATGCTAAGTGTTGGTTCAACCGGGAAATTGTATGCGCAGATCGTCAATGGTGCACCGTTTGATATTTTTTTGGCAGCGGATCAGAAACGGCCTCGAAAATTAGTTAAAGCCCATGTTGCAGTCGCAGGCAGTGAATTTACCTATGCTAAAGGTCGGTTGATTTTTTGGTCGAAGCAACCAAAGCTTATCGATGGCAGTGAGCGGTATCTTAAAGAAGGCAAGTTTAATAAATTGGCACTTGCTAATCCTAAGGCCGCTCCATATGGAGCCGCCGCGGTTGCAACACTGAAAAAGCTGGGGTTGTATAACAGACTTAAAGATAAATTTGTTTTTGGTCAGAATATCGGCCAAACCTATTCCTATGTGAGTTACGGAAATGTGCAACAAGGGTTTGTGGCACTTTCCCAAGTGTATCGTAATGGCAAGATCTCAACAGGTTCTGGTTGGATTGTTCCTAATCACTACTATCCGGCAATCCGTCAGGATGCGGTATTACTGAGTAAAAGTGCTGATAATCAGGCTGCTAAAAAATTCTTAGCTTATTTACAATCACCTAAAGCCAAACAGATCATTCACTCATTTGGTTATGATGTAAGCGATAAATAGGCATTTCCCAAGTGCTATTTCTTGATGTTAATCTCACTAGTAATAGCGCTGGATGATTTGTCTTGATTTAACTGTAACGATTAGGTGAATAAATGGTGTCCTCGGATTTCATGGTGATGGTGTTAACGCTGAAGTTAGCCCTCATCGTTACGATTATTCTACTTCTGTTGAGCACACCCATCGCGTGGTGGCTATCACAAACCAAAAGCCGATTAAAATCTCCTGTTAGTGCAATCGTTTCACTGCCACTGGTTTTGCCACCAACGGTATTAGGGTTTTATCTGTTACTCTTGATGGGACCTCATGGGCCCATTGGTCAGTTGACGGATTGGTTAGGCGTCAGTCCATTGCCATTTACCTTTACCGGCATCGTTATAGGCTGCGTGATCCATACTCTGCCATTTGTCCTTCAACCGCTACAAAACGCGTTTGAAGCGATTGGTCATCGACCATTAGAGGTGGCCGCTACTTTGCGAATGCCGCCGGGAGTTGCGTTTTTTAAAGTTGCACTGCCTCTGGCTCGCCCGGGTTTTTTCTCGGCGGCTATTTTAGGTTTTTGTCACAGTATTGGTGAGTTTGGCGTCGTACTCATGATTGGGGGGAATATTCCGGGGCAGACCCGAGTGATGTCTGTCGAAATTTATAATCATGTCGAAGCATTAGAGTATGGTCGGGCAAATCAACTTGCGGCTGTTCTGGTTGGGTTTTCATTTGTCGCGTTATTGCTCATATATATGCTCAATAGCCGTTTAGCAACTCGGAAAGTGACCTTATGAGTGAGTTAACCATCCGTTTTAAACGCCAGTTGAGCGATTTTGAATTAGATATCAATGAGCAACTTCCTGCACAGGGTATTAGTGTGCTTTTTGGTGAGTCAGGTTGCGGAAAAACAACAATATTACGGGCTCTGGCTGGGTTAGAGCGTTTGCCTGAGAGCTTTTGTCAGCTTGGGGAGCATTGTTGGCAGGATGAGCAAAGAAATCACTTTGTCCCGACTTATCGTCGTCCAATAGGTTATGTTTTTCAAGAAGCCAGTTTATTTGAACACCTCAATGTAGCGCAGAATTTACAATTTGGTTGGCGGCGAATTGCGCCTAAACAACGTAAGGTATCAATGGGCGATGTCTGCCAGTTGCTGGGGATCAGCGACAAGCTTGAGCGACGCCCTTGTTCGCTCTCTGGAGGGGAGCGCCAGCGGGTTGCCATTGCTCGAGCTCTACTCACTTCGCCGCAGTTACTACTCATGGATGAGCCGTTATCGGCGCTCGATTTAGCTCGTAAACGAGAGTTTTTGCCATATTTGGAACGACTGCATAACGAACTGGATATTCCTATTGTTTATGTTAGCCATGCCCCCGAAGAGGTCATCCGTCTAGCTGACCATCTGGTTTTGATGAAACAGGGGAGAGTGTGTTTAAGTGGTCCATTGCAACAGACATTATTGAACCCCAAAAGTGCCCAATTATTTGCTGACGGGGCCAGCAGCGTTATCAATACAGTTGTAACCAGCCATTTAAACGGATTAACTGAATTGGCTTGTGGTTCTAAAGTGTTACAAATGTCTAAACGTGACATTCCCATTGGCCAAAAGATTCGTTGCCGGATCTTCGCCAGTGATGTCAGCATTAGTCTAACGAAGGCCCAAGATAGTTCGATTCTTAATTTATTACCGGCCACGGTGTGTTCATTGAAACCCGGTGTTCGACCTGATGAGGTCTTAGTGCAATTGGAATTGGCCGAGAAAACGCCTTTGTTAGCACTATTATCGCGTTATTCGTGCCAACACCTTAAATTGATCCCGAACATGGTGGTGTGGGTGCAGATTAAAGCAGTGGCTATTTTATAAAGGAGTTGTGTGGATATTCCGATTGTTTTAAAACACCAGGATTTTGTGCTGGTGGATAAACCCTATGGTTTGTCATTTCATCGTGAAAATGACCAACCAGGGTTGGCTCAGTTCGTCAATAAAAAAATCGGAGCCGTATGGCCCGTTCATCGGCTGGATAAGATGACTTCAGGGCTGGTGCTATTTGCAACGAGTGCTGAGGCGGCCGCCAGGTTTCAGATTCTTTTTAAAGAGCATAAGATTGCGAAGTTCTATTTAGCATTAGCCTATGGCAAACCCAAGAAAAAGCAGGGAGAGGTGAAAGGTGATATGTGTAAAACGCGCTCGGGGAGCTGGAAACTAACTTTTTCGCAAAACAATCCCGCTCGAACACGGTTTTATAGTAAAGCGTTAGGTGATGGTCTGAGAGCTTATCTGTTACGGCCTTATTCAGGGCGGACGCATCAGTTACGTGTGGCAATGAAAAGCCTTGGGGTGCCGATTTTGGGCGATGAGCGTTATAACGGTGCCGATGCAGAGCGAGGATATTTAGATGCCTTTGGGCTCCGATTTGATTGGCAGGGAGAGAGGATTGAATATTGTCGCTTTCCTCTTCAAGGCCAACAGTTTTTAGATGCACAAGAGCAACTAAGCGACTGGCTTGAGCCTTGGCAACAACCATTTCCAGATGCTTAATTGCCGTTGATGACAGACTTGCCAAATAATAAAGGCACTATTAAAGTGCCTTTATTGGTAAGTCCATGCTGGCTTAATTACTATCTAAGCTGGGGGCAGCAGGTTGAACTGGAATTTGTGATTTTGGCACATAAAGGAGATTGTTAATGCCTTGTAGGTCTGACTCTTTCAGCGTCCCAGCTAACTGTTTTAAAGTTAACATATTAATGATGTAATCATAACGAGAGGCTGCTAATTCTTCTTTCGCCTGATAATAGTTACTGGTTGCATCCTGCACATCAACGATGGTTCGTGTACCCACTTTAAAGCCCGCTTCAGTTGCTTTTAACGCGCTTAGAGATGATTTAACTGTCTGCTCGTAAGCTTTAATCGAACTTAAGTTAGCTCGAACGTTATTATAATAACTGTTTAGGTTTGTTTGAATCGTGCGATAGGTATTTTCCAAAGATTGACTGGCAGCTACATAGTTATAACGCGCTTCACGCACTTTGGAATTAATCTCACCCCCCTGGTACAGAGGCACAGAAAGTTGCAGGCCAATGTTCGCTGAATCAGCATGACCTTGGTCAGAAGCTCTACTGGCAATCGAATTATCACGATAGTCTTTGTATTGTGTGCTTAAACCGCCGTTAAGAGATAAAGTTGGTAGATGACCTGCTTGCGCGACATCAATCTGCTGCTCTGCAACTTGTTTAGCGATACGGTCAGCATTAAGCTGCAAGTTTTTATCTATTGCTGAGTCCATCCAATATTTGTTTTGATGGCTTAGTGGGGCTGGTGAAAACTCTTTCGTATTAAGCAGTTTTAGATTACGCGGTATGACACCAATCAGTTTGCGAATTGATTCATAGCTATTATCTAGCTTGTTTTCTGACTGGATTTCTTGGGCAACAGTGCGATCATATTCAGCTTGAGCTTCATTCACATCAGTAATAGGGGTTAAACCTACTTTATAACGCTGTTGGGTTTGTTCTAATTGGCGTTTGACGGCGTCTTTATTGGCTCTGACATAAGAGAGGTCATCAATGGCTCTTAGTACATTAAAGTAAGCACTTGCAACACGAACCATTAGCCCCTGTTGCTGATACCCATATAAAGCTTCTTGTTGGGTTGCATCTTTCTCAGCAATCCCAAGATTAAGCCAGTTCGCTCTTGAGAAGATAGATTGGGTCAGAGTGAGGCCCGCACTAGCATTATCATATTTTGCTGGTGAGTAATTACCTAACGTTGAGCTATAAGTGTATCCACCATCGATGCTCAAATGCGGCAACAATGCTGCTTGCGATTGGTTAATCCTCTCAAATGCAGCATCACGTTCGGCTTTTGCTTGTAGGATGACCGGATCTTTTTGTTGTGCGAGTTTATAAATTTGGAGCAAATCGTCAGCATAGCTATTAAAAGCACATGCACCAAGACCGGCTGCTACCAACAAAGATGTGAGTTTGAGCTTCATTCTGATTCCTTTTTGCCTTCAGAGGAATACCTCAAGATACATATAAACTATAAAGGTATGCGGATATTGCAAAAGTATCTAGTGATTATAGGGCTACAATACTACGAAATTTTGATTGCCTAGGCAATTGACTTTTACACGCGAGATATTAAATAGGACAATAGGAGACAGTTGTTGTCACAGTTTGAAATGATTTTCAAATATCTAGGGACTGTTGACCTTTGGTGGTTGAATTTTGTTCAAATTAAACGCATTTTGAACGCGATGCAATTTTGTGCCGCTTAATGAGTTAAGCAAGTAGGGTGCAACAAAGTTCAGGATGCGTTTAAATGAACCAAGAAGGCAGTATCTGAGAGAGATTTATCCTGAGTTAAAAGAGTGAACGGCAAAATGTTCGTCTTGCCTAAATCAGCCTCAGATTGCTGAAAAAATAATTACAAAAGGTCAACAGCCCTCTAAGGATACGGCATGAAAAATAATATTGATGTTGCTCGTTTTGATCGCAATGATGTTGAAGTGAAAGAAGTTACACCGTTGTACCATGGATTTTTTAAGTTAGATGGCTACCAATTACGACATCGTTTATTTGAAGGTGGCTGGAGCGATTGGTTTAGTCGCGAAGTATTAGATCGCGGCCACGCCGCAGCCGTTTTACTTTATGACCCACAACGTGATGAGGTCGTGATGGTAGAGCAATTTCGGGTCGGCGCGTATCCAACCGCACAATCGCCTTGGCAACTTGAATTAGTGGCAGGTATGCTAGATAAAGAGGGCGAGGACCCACAAGATGTTGCGCGCCGTGAATCCGTTGAAGAGTCTGGATTATCATTGGGAGAAATAGAAAAACTCTATAGCTATTATCCAAGTGCTGGCGGGATGACTGAACAGATTCATCTGTATGTTGCTCAAGTGGATGCTAGCGATGCCGGTGGTGTACATGGTTTGGCTAAAGAGAACGAAGATATTCAGGTGCATATTTTGACTCGTGAACATGCTTTTGAGCTGACACAAACCGGACGAATTAATAACGCCGCAGCGTTGATTGCGTTACAATGGCTCGCTTTGAATGTGAACCAGTTGCGCCAACGCTGGGGGTATGCCCCGATTAGCCAATAGCTAGGAGATTGATTTGGATTCAGTGGTAAAAAAATATCGCGTTGACTTGAATAAATTGATGCAGGTTTATTCAGCAAATTATCTGTTGTTCTGTCGGATGTTTCCGACTGAAATGGAACCTGGCGAACAACTGAGATTGCGTCCGTCGGGGCAGTCTTCGCCTGTTTTTACCGGGGATTTCGAACTAAAATGTTGTGAACAAACACGCTATACGTCCGTGTTCGCGATTTGCCAGCGCTATCGTCACGCTTTGCCTGGTTTAAAAGAACCACATATGGTGGTGAAACTTTATCACGATGCATCGTTGGCTGAAGTGTGCTCAAGTCAGCAGATTTCAAAGCTTAAGCCACGCTATGATTATCCGAATCATCAGATGTATCAGCAAGATGAAAAACAACAAGTTAATCTGTTTTTATATGATTGGTTGCATTATTGTTTAAAACATCGAGTGGCCGTAGATGCATAACGAATACCCGTTCGGCCGATAGTCAACACTTTTTAGTAAGATAACATTGTGGAATTTGAAAAAATTTTTACTCATGTTGATTCAGACGGCGACTTACGGCTGTTGCAACTGACCGATACTCATTTATTTGCTAACTCAGCCATGGGACTGTTGGGAGTGAATACGTTAGCTTCGTTAGAAGCGGTCATAGCTCAAATTCAGCAAGATGACATCCCTTTTGATTGGGTTATGGCTACTGGGGATATTTCTCAAGATCACAGTGCGCGTTCATATGAGCGTTTTGTGGAGACAGTCAGTGTTTTAGAAAAGCCGATTTTGTGGTTGCCAGGTAACCATGATTGGCAGCCGGTTATGCATCAAACGCTCAGCCAAAAAGGATTAAGTCGTGCCAAGCAGCTGGTGAGTGATCATTGGCAGTTAATTTTGCTGGATACTCAGGTTACAGAGAAGCCCCATGGCTATTTAGAGCCGGAGCAATTAGATTTTCTAGCGCGTTCGCTCAGCGAATATCCTCAAAAACATGCGCTTATTTTAATGCATCATCAGAGTTGCTCTATTGGTTGCAACTGGCTTGATCAACATAACTTAAAAAATGCGGATGCTTTTCATGAGGTGATTGCACCTCATCCGCAGGTTAAAGCGGTACTATTCGGTCATATTCACCAGAATTTTGAATATCAGAGCGCACAACTGGCTTATATTGCTTCTCCGAGTACATGTATTCAGTTTTTGCCACTGTCGAAAGAATTTGCGCTGGACCGTCAGCAACCTGGGTACCGTTATTTGAAACTGCGGGCAAATGGCGAAATTCACTCTCGAGTGAGACGTCTAGCTGGTCAACAGTTTCTGCCGGATGCCCAGTCTCAGGGATATTAATTTGTGCCGGCTGTTTGTCCATCTAATGTAGGATAATAGATGACACGTTATTTACTTTTTTTGCATGGTTTTCAGGGAAGTAGTCAATCCTTCAAAAGAAAGTGCATCGCACAATATCTTTCAGAAACTCATAGCCCCATTGAATTGATCTCGCCGCAATTGGCTTGTTATCCAAAACCCGCTTGGAGTCAGATCTGTGAGATAATGCAGAGCTTCCAAGGTCAGATCCTCGGAGTGGTGGGTTCATCATTAGGTGGATTATTTGCAGCACGTGCTTCTCTTGATTACGATTTACCCGCAGTATTGGTTAATCCTGTTGCTGATTTATCGATGGTTCCGATGCTGTTGGGGGAACATGTGCATCCATATACTCAGGAACGATTCCGTTTGTGTCAACATCATCTGGATGAGTTGGAGCAACTGCGAATCAGTCCGGATGACACAAGTGTGAAGCAGTGGCTGATGTTGCAAAAAGGCGATGAAGTGCTCGACTACCAAAAAGCACTGGTTGCTTATCCACATACCAAACAGACGGTAGAAAATGGCGGTGAACATGGTTTTGCCGAGTTTAAGCGATATGTCCCTGCGATCATGCGTTTTTTTATGACTTACGAAAAATTGGATAATAATGACTAACGAATACACGTCAGATGCTATTGAGGTTTTAAGTGGGCTCGATCCGGTGAAGCGTCGGCCAGGGATGTATACCGAGACAGACCGCCCAAATCATTTGGCCCAAGAGGTGATTGATAACAGCGTTGATGAAGCAATCGCCGGATTTGCTCGCAATATTACCGTAACGCTTTATGCTGATCAGTCTCTCTCAGTCTCTGATGATGGGCGCGGTATGCCTGTCGATATTCACCCGGAACAAGGGGTGAGTGGGGTTGAACTTATTTTTACCCGACTGCATGCAGGTGGCAAATTCTCTAATAAAAACTATCAGTTTTCAGGGGGCTTGCATGGGGTCGGAATATCGGTTGTGAACGCACTTTCGTCGAAAATTGAGGTGGAAGTGAAACGTGATGGCCAGCGTTATGAGATGGAATTTGCTGACGGTTTTAAAGTTAAAGACTTATCAGTCGTTGGCACTGTTGGTAAGCGAAACACCGGGACTGTCGTTCATTTTTGGCCAGATGCTAAATACTTTGACTCTCCTAAATTTGCCTCGGGTAAGTTAGCTCATCTGTTAAAAGCCAAAGCGGTATTATGCCCAGGCTTAACCATCGAATTTATTGATGAAGTGAAAGATGAAAAACAGAGTTGGTGTTTTGAAGGCGGCTTAAATGATTATCTTACTCAGGCGGTTGAAGACTCAGAAACGCTGCCACAAACGCCGTTTTGCGGTGAAATTGTCACCAAAACAGATGGTGTCGAGTGGGCGTTGACGTGGTTGCCTGAAAGTCCACAGGGCGTCACCGAAAGTTATGTGAACCTTATTCCGACGCCGTTAGGCGGTACCCATGTTAATGGGTTACGCCAAGGGTTAACTGACGCCATGCGGGAGTTTTGTGAGTACCGTAATTTGCTCCCTCGTGGCGTGAAATTGACCCCCGATGATCTCTGGGACAGGCTCAGTTATATTCTCTCGGTAAAAATTCAGGATCCGCAGTTTGCCGGACAGACCAAAGAACGTTTGTCTTCTCGCCAATGTGCAGCGTTGGTTTCTGGTGTTGTTAAAGATGCGTTTAGTCTGTGGCTGAACGCGAATACCGCTGAAGCAGAGCAGTTAGCCGAATTTTTTATCAGTAATGCTCAAAAGCGACTACGTTCTGGTAAAAAAATTGCTCGTAAGAAAGTCACTAATGGTCCGGCTCTGCCCGGTAAGTTGACCGACTGTTCAACACAAGAGCCGCTGCGTGGTGAGTTGTTTTTAGTCGAAGGTGATTCAGCCGGAGGAAGTGCCAAACAGGCCCGAAATCGTGAATTCCAAGCCATTATGCCGTTGCGCGGTAAAATTCTGAATACCTGGGAAGTCGATGGCGCTGATGTATTGGCCTCGCAGGAAATTCATGATATCTCTGTGGCATTGGGGATTGATCCCGATAGTAACCAGCTGGAAAAATTGCGTTACGGGAAGATCTGTATTTTGGCAGATGCTGACTCGGATGGGCTCCATATTGCCACGTTGCTTTGTGCATTGTTTATCCGGCATTTCCGGCCTCTTGTTGACAATGGCCATATTTTTGTAGCCATGCCACCACTGTATCGTATTGATGTCGGCAAAGAAGTTTTTTATGCACTCGATGATGGTGAGAAAGAGACAATCTTGGCAAGAATTGAAGCGAACAAAAAACGTGGTAAGGTAAATGTTCAGCGCTTTAAAGGGCTCGGGGAGATGAATCCACTCCAGCTGCGTGAGACGACAATGGACCCCAATACTCGCCGGTTAGTTCAGCTGACTATTGACGATTATGAAGGCACCATGGATCTAATGGATCAATTGCTTGCTAAAAAACGTGCTAGTGACCGTCGATGTTGGCTCGAAGCCAAAGGAAATATGGCGATAGACTTGATTTAAACGGAGCCCTGTGTGGTAAAAAACCTGTATGTTGGTATTTTAAGTAAAACTTTACTGTCAATTACGGGGCTATTGCTGCTTATTTTTGGCGGCCTTGTCGCGTTAAATTATATCAACATCAGGCATTTTTTCGAAACAGAGCGTATAGAAACAATTCATCATCAGCAGACATTATTTAATGAGCACTACATTGATGTGGGGCGTCAACTGCAATTGTTGACTAATCTTTCGTTAAACCACAAACCCCATCTGCTGATTAATCAGCAACATGCTCAGGCTATTAATCAGCTCCTTAAAGAAAATTCTCCCATTCCGCTCGCCGAGACCATCATTGTAACGCCTGAGCAGCAGACTATTTGGCCTACGAAGAACAACTCCCATTCCCAAGTGATTGTGAACTGGTTTAAAAAAAATGATAAAAGAGGGCAACATAAGTGGGTGCTCGATTGTTATTCTCAGTGTAATGTCTATTTTGATACGCAGTTTAAGCATCAAGGTCAAAGCTACTCATTCATCTATGGTATTGAGGCTGCTAAGTTATATCGCAGTTATTCAGAGACCAGTCGCCAGGGACACCTGTTAATGGCGATTCAGTCGAACCATAAAGTTGCACTGCTTTATTCGAGTCAGAAGATTAGTGCTCATATCGGTCAACTGATTAACCAGACAACAGCTCAAGAGCTCGCAAATGGCCTGCGAGATTTTTTCAATGCAGGACAGGCGACAGAGTTGGTGAGTTTCCAGATTCAAAACACTACCGCTAAATTGCCTATTTTTTTCGTTCAGTTTAATTCGATCAATGGCCTGGTTGCGAATTTTCGGCAGGCAAATCGGAACAATGTGATTTACGGTATTTGTTCGTTAGTGTTAGCCATTTTACTGTTGACTGCGTTATTGCGGCATCCGCTGGTGCGAGTGCGCCAACTCACTTATAGTTTGCCGATGCTGGCAACTTCTAGCTTTCGTCAGTTTCGTCAGGCCATTGTAAATAGCCGCTCGTCTTGGTTGATTGATGAATCGGATAAGCTTGGCGAAGAAGCGGTGACATTGTCCTATCAGTTAGAGCATCTGGAAAAACAACTGCAAAATCGGGCGGCTGAACTTGAGTGGTTAGCTGAACATGATCACCTTACCCAATTGCCAAATCGGCGTCATTTTGAGCAACTCTTACAAAAACGGATTCGCTTACAAACCGCTGGTTGCTTGATGCTGATGGATTTAGATAACTTCCGTTATGTCAATGACTTAAGCGGTCATCATTGTGGTGACCAGATGTTACTGCAGATCGGTCAGTTGTTGCGGCGGATCATCCCTGAAGATGCGATATTGGCCCGTTTTTCAGGCGATCAGTTTGCTATCTATATCGATGGTTTATCACCGCCTCTGGCAAAACGATTTGCTGAACGTATTAATTATCGTTTAGGTGAGATAAAAGTGGCTGGACGAGAGACGGTTCACTCGGCTTCGATGAGCATCGGTCTGGTTGTTTTCCCGGAACATGATAGCACTTATGCAGGGCTGATTAGTAAAGCCGATATGTGTCTATATCAGGCTAAATCACAGGGAAAGCATTGCTCGGTCATCTATGAACCTGAACACCAAAATGGCGATTTAATTCAGCGTCAATTCTGGCTGGATTTAGCAAAACACGCAATTGAACGCCACCAAACAGTTCTGTATTTTCAGCCGATCAGAGATAATCGAGTTGATCAGATCCGCCATTACGAAGTGCTATTGCGAATTAGAGGTGACAATGGCCAGATGATCTCGCCATTGGAGCTCATCTTAGCGGCCGAAAATAACGGTTATATTTTTGAAATCGATTTATGGGTGGTTCGAGCGGCCCTCTGCCGGTTGGCAACAAATCTTAAATATAATTGTCGCGACCGGTTAGCGATTAACCTTTCGGCTCGCTCCTTTAGCATGCCCGGTATTATTACGCAAATTATTGCCGAAATTAAACATTGGTCGATTCCGGGCGAGCTGATTATATTTGAAATAACTGAAACGGCAGCGTTGCCCGATTTTGCCAAAGCACAGGAACATATTGAAAAACTTAAGTCGATTGGTTGCGCAATTGCCTTAGATGATTTTGGCGTTGGGTATTCTTCATTCCATTCGGTGCGTGAGTTAGCGCTTGATTATGTTAAAATCGATGGCTCGTTTGTTCATGATATTTTGAATAACCATAAAAACCGTTATTTTGTGCGCTCCATATGCCGCATCGCACGTGACTTAGGGCTATTAACGATTGCTGAATATGTAGAGAACGAGCAACTGAATCATGAATTACACCGGATCGGAGTGGATTTTTCCCAAGGGTATTATATTGGCAAGCCTATGCCTGCCGAACAGATCTGGGAGCATCAGAATAGCTCGCAGATTTTGTCATTAAGAACACCCCCCCCGACTTATAACAATCTCAAATAGGAGAAGGTACTTCACCATGAGTGATATGGCTGACAGCCTGGAAGGTATTGAACGCCAACCGTTGCGGACATTTACCGAACAAGCTTATCTGAATTATTCCATGTATGTGATTATGGACAGGGCGCTGCCCCATATCAGTGATGGTTTAAAACCAGTACAACGACGTATCGTGTATGCTATGAGTGAACTCGGCCTTTCGGCTAGCGCTAAGTATAAAAAATCAGCGCGTACCGTTGGCGATGTCTTGGGTAAATATCATCCACATGGCGACTCTGCCTGCTATGAGGCGATGGTGCTGATGGCGCAATCGTTCTCTTATCGTTATCCGTTGGTCGATGGTCAGGGAAACTGGGGTGCGCCCGATGATCCTAAATCATTTGCGGCTATGCGTTACACCGAGGCCCGGTTATCCAAATTTTCTGAAGTTTTGTTAAGTGAATTAGGCCAGGGCACCGTTGAATGGGGGCCTAACTTTGATGGAACGCTACAAGAACCTGCTACATTACCAGCACGCTTGCCGCATATTCTGCTTAATGGTGTTACTGGCATTGCAGTTGGTATGGCAACTGATATTCCACCGCACAATGCGCGTGAAGTCGCTAATGCCTGTGCGCATCTTTTGGATCACCCTAAAGCTGAATTAACCGATTTACTGCAGTTTGTTAAAGGCCCTGATTATCCAACGTATGCCGAGATCATTACTCCAGCAAGCGATATTGCTAAGATCTATCGAACTGGCCGGGGAAGTCTCAAAATGCGTGCGGTCTATGAAGTTGAAGAAGGGGAAATTGTCATTAGCGCGCTGCCCCATCAAGCTTCTGGCGCAAAAATTTTAGAGCAGATTGCCTCGCAAATGCAGGCTAAGAAATTGCCCTTAGTCGCAGATTTACGAGACGAAGGCGACCATGAGAACCCAACTCGGATTGTCATTACACCGCGTTCTAATCGAGTTGATATTCAGATGTTGATGGATCACCTGTTTGTCTCGACCGATCTTGAGAAAAACTATCGTGTTAATCTTAACATGCTAGGTTTAGACCGGCGCCCACAGGTGAAAAATCTGCTGCAAATTCTGAACGAGTGGTTAGAATATCGCCGCGATGTTGTGCGTCGCCGCTTGCAGTACCGTCTTGATAAAGTGCTCGCCCGCTTGCACATTTTGGCCGGGTTGCTGATTGCCTTTTTAAATATTGATGAGATTATTGAAATCATCCGGAATGAGGATGATGCTAAAGCCGCGTTAATGAGCCGTTTCGAGCTGACAGAAAAACAGGCCGAAGCGATTTTAGAGATCAAATTGCGGCAACTCGCGAAACTTGAAGAGATCAAAATTCGTAGTGAGCAAGAAGAGTTAGATAAAGAACGCCAGCAATTAGAAAAATTGTTGGGTTCGGAACGTCGTCTGAACACGCTGATTAAAAAAGAACTTTTAGCTGATGCCGAGACTTATGGTGATGAACGTATGTCGCCATTGGTTGAACGCGAAGAGGCCAAAGGCTTAAAAGAGAAAGATCTAGTGCCAGCAGAGCCCATTACCATTGTGCTTTCGCAGATGGGGTGGGCACGCAGTGCTAAAGGCTATGATATCGATGCCCCTGGTTTGAATTATAAATCTGGTGATCAGTATCTTGATAGTGCTCATGGTAAGAGTAATCAGCCTGTCGTGTTTATCGATTCAGCCGGTCGTAGTTTTGCGCTAGAGGCGCATACGTTGCCATCAGCACGTAGCCAAGGAGAGCCATTAACCGGGCGCTTTGATCTAGCGCCGGGTGAAACCTTTAGCCATGTCGTTGCCGCAGATGAATCGCAGAAATATCTGTTGGCCAGTGATGCTGGTTATGGTTTTGTCTGTTCGTTCGCCGATATGATTAGCAAAAAACGTAACGGTAAAGCACTACTTAATGTTCCTATGGGGGCGAAAGTATTAAAACCGCAACCAGTTGGATCGTTGGAAAATGATTTGTGTTTGGCTGTTTCGAATGAAGGTCGAATGTTGATTTTCCCAATCAGTAGTTTACCTGAACTGTCTAAAGGGAAAGGTAATAAGATCATTGGTATTCCATCATCACGAGTCAAAAGTCGTGAAGAATATGTCAAGACATTGGCTGTGTTACCGGTGGATGCAAATGTAACAATTTGGGCCGGCAAACGAAAATTGACCTTAAAACCGTCGGATCTGGAACATTATCGAGGCGAACGAGGCCGCCGTGGAAATAAATTACCACGAGGATTGCAGCGGGTCGACGAGGTCTTGATTGAAATGCCCGATACCGAACAAATTTAAATATTTTATGTAGGGGTGTGTTGATTAATTTTGACTCATCCCTTGTTCATCATTCAACCGGCGCGTATACTCGCAGCCCTTCTTTGTACAGAGTCGAAATCATGCTCGCATTTATCCGTATTGTACTGATGCTAGTTGCGTTAATCGTAATATTTGTAATTAGTTGTCTCTATAGTCTGATTCGTCCTCGTCACCGAGATTCTGTTTATCGATTTGGCCGAATGTTTGCTTGGTTCAGCTTTTTAGTTGGGCTGAAAGTCGAAGTTCGTTATAAAGATAAAGCTTCGCTACCCAAGCAAGCAGTCTATATCTCAAACCATCAAAGTAACTGTGATATGGTGACGTTGCCTTATGCCTTGCGCCCAGGAACTGTGACTATTGGTAAAAAAAGCCTAGTCTGGATCCCATTATTCGGGCAGATATACTGGCTTAGTGGCAATATCTTGATCAACCGTGACAAAGGTTCACGGGCGGCTGAAACACTTCGTCAGAGCGCCAAAAAAATTCGCCAACGTCATTTATCAGTATGGATGTTTCCAGAAGGAACGCGCAGTTATGGCAAAGGGTTGTTGCCGTTTAAAGCGGGCGCATTTCATTTGGCCAGAGCCGCGAAAGAAAAGATTGTACCTGTTTGTTGTTCATCCACCTATCAGCAGGTAAAACTCAATCGTTGGAATAATGGTCGCGTCATTGTTGAAGTCGGAGAAAGCATTGATTGTTCTCAGTGGCGCAAACCTGAAGTACGAACAGAAATTCAAAATTTACATCAGATGATGGAACAGCGGATTTGTGAATTAACAATTGAGGCTCGAGGCAATGCAGCAGACTATAGTCATTGTATGAGTGCTGAGGTTAAAGGAGTCTAAATGGAGCAACTTATTCAACAGTGGCAAGAAGAGACCGATGCTATTATTGCCCATTTAATTGCTGATGGCAGTGATCCAGATGCTATCTATACGATAGAACACCATTTTGCGAGCAGTGATTTCAAGGCGCTCGAAAAAGCCGCTGTGGATTTTTTTAAAGCGGGATACGAAGTCACTGACGCGGAAGAAGTCCAGCTAGATGATGGTGCGATTGTGTTTAGTTTTGATGTGATCGCCGAATTGCCTCTTGATGCCGCAGCCATTAAAGCTGATGTCGCTAAGCTAGTACGGCTGTGTGGTGATGAAAAAGTCTTTTATGATGGATGGGGGACTTATTTTGAAGACCCTGACGGCGAAGATGATTTTGCCTCAACCGAGGGTTAAATCCCGTGGTTAGAGCTTGGCTGTGACGAGAGCTGAGCAATCCATTGGTCTACCTGATTGAGTAATAATTCAGTGCTAATGGTGATCGACTCAGCTTCTTGATCATTAAATGTGAAATACCGTACCTTAGAATGAAGTTCGGGGTAACATTGGCCGATCGATAATGGATGGTTGGCTGACTCCAAAGAGAATAGATATAGCGCATCTTGCATCTCCTGGTAACTCACTGCACCTAAGGTCCCAATGGGATCGTTACTATGCGCATGACCAAATGAGCCAAACATCGCAAGCCACGTGAGAAGGTGATGCAAGGATTGGTTTAACAGCCCTAAAGGCGGCTCTGGAACACGGGTCAGAAATAATCTAGCGCTGGCATGGTAGGGTAAATTTAGCTGTTGACACCAATGATTAAAATACTCCTGCGCGAGCTGCGCACGAATATCTTCATCGATCGATAAAAATAAAATTTCTTTCATTTCTAATAGCCCATATTCCTCATCCATACTTTTAACTATAGAATAAATTTATGACGAGATTGTATATAATTACAATCGGTTATAGATGAAATATATTGCTAATTTATGACAGTTATTAGTTTTATTATTCTTTTAACATATATTTTTATTTTATCTTAATAGATCAATGTCTTTTACTGGCTGGTTTAATCAGTAGCCGCATTAATCGATGTTTACGTTTAACTGGCATATAGCTCATTAAATAATCGAAAATTAACAATTTGTCAACAATTGATGGTTATAGTTACGGCTATGACTTGAAATTAATTTTGCCCGGGCTCATCACTTTTTGGCTTAATGCTATATGATTTGCCATGTCTATTACACTCGGCCTAAGAGTCAGTTAATATTAATAAGCTGTTGGTCAAGCGGACATCAGTACAATTAACAAGAGTGAAAGCCAAATAGCCAGTGACCAACAATCTGGTTAACCAAAGAAGCTGTTTTGTCATCCATCAACGAGAGTGGCTGTAATGGAACGATTTAAACATAAGCAAAATCGTGTATTATAGCGGCTTGTTTCCCTTCAAGATTGTGATGGGAAAACACTTCGTATAACCCCACTAATAGGGTGTGGGGGTCTCTACCAGATTCCGTAAAATTCTGATTACGAAGAGTAAAGTTCAAGATCTGATGGAATCAGGTCAAGGTGCTTTTCTCTTTGTATTTGCAACTAGAAAGCACCTCTTATCAAATCATTGATGCTCGGAGTGATGATGAGAGAGTTTATCCAAGGTTTACCCAAAGTAGAGCTGCATTTGCATATCGAAGGAACATTAGAACCTGAATTAATGTTTGAGTTGGCGCAGCGTAATCAGGTTAAAATTCCATTTAGCAGTCCAGAACAAGTGCGTTCAGCTTACCAATTTAGCAACTTACAGTCATTTTTAGATATTTATTATCAAGGGGCTAATGTCCTGTTATACCAGCAAGACTTTTTCGATTTAACTTGGCATTACCTATTGCAGTGCCATAGAGAAAACGTCCGGCATTGCGAAATATTTTTTGATCCCCAAACCCATACCCAGCGGGGGATTGCATTTGAAACCGTTATCAATGGCATTATTCAAGCGCTGGAAAAGGGGCGTCAGGAGTTAGGAATTACCAGTCATCTGATTTTGTGTTTTTTGCGTCACTTAGATGAACATAGTGCACTCCAAACCTTGGATCAGGCACTGGCGTATCGTGAGTTGATTATTGGTGTCGGCCTTGATTCCTCCGAGCAAGGCAATCCTCCACAGAAGTTTGCTCGAGTCTTTGCCAAAGCCGAACGGCTTGGTTTTAAAAGAGTAGCTCATGCTGGTGAAGAAGGCCCTGCTCAGAATATTCGCACGGCTATTGAATCACTCCATGTTAATCGCGTGGATCATGGGGTGCGCTGTGTTGAAGACTCCGCTTTGGTGGCGCAACTCATCGAGTCACAAATGCCATTGACGGTTTGCCCTCTGTCTAATATTAAGCTCAAAGTTTTCTCGAATATGCGTGAACATAATATCGTTGAGCTGCTTGATAAAGGCATGTGTGTCACCATAAATTCAGATGATCCCGCTTATTTTGGTGGTTACATGAATCAGAATTTTCATGCTATTGCTGATGTATTTGCGCTAACGCATCAACAGTTAGCGAAATTCAGTATCAATGCTATTAACGCCAGCTTCATTCATGAAGATGACAAACAAAAGCTCCGTCAGGAAGTGTTTGATTATATGCAATCATACATAGGTTAAAGGAGCATCGCTCTGATTTGGAATCCTCGGGTCACGGGGATTTTTAATTTTTATCGGACCGAATGAAGTGAGCGTCATTCAGAATACGCCATGTTTGGCTTCCGAATTGCTGGGTAGAAGTCTTGCTATCCTCTGGCATGTTGCCCTTAGAACAAGCGACTTTTTATGTAACCTAACATATCAATTTGATCCGGATCAGTTAAGACGTGAACTTTTCATCGAAGCTCGCGACAACATGTATTTTATATGTCATGTTGCAATAGAGCGTTGCGTTAACTCGGTGTTAATGATCGTAACTTTTGTTGATGTAATAGAGTAGTAAGGTTGTAAATTAAATACAGCAAGAGAGTTTAAAATCATTCCCCCCTGATGAGCTGCTGCGCTCGATAGCCTTTGTAGGATGTGATGCCGTGATTTTTACACACGGGATGCAGTTCTATTTAGGTTTTAAAGTAACAAAAAATCACTATACCGATAATAAATAATATTCATATTATAAAAAGTGCTGAAATGAACCGTTTTATTCTTACAAACTCACAACAATGCATTGGGTGCTATGCCTGTGAAGTTGCCTGTGTCATGGCCCATAATGATAACCAACATGCCCTAACCGACGCGCTTTTTCAGCCGCGGATCCACGTATTTAGAAGTAACGATAAAAATAGTGCCGCAACTTGCCGACATTGCGAACAAGCTCCATGTATGGCCAGTTGTCCGAATGGTGCCATTACCCAAGTCAATGGTAGTATCCAGATTGATCAACGTCTCTGTATTGGTTGTAAAACCTGTGAAGTAAACTGCCCATTTGGTGCCATCGAGGTTGTGGTAACAGCGCTTGGCGATGGCAAAGTCAGTGCTCAGGCCATTAAATGTGATCTCTGCATCGAGCGAGAGAATGGACCCGCGTGCGTTGAAAATTGCCCTACGGATGCTTTAAGCGTTGTCAGTGATGAGTCGTTAGCTGAAATCGTGTCACAACGGCGTCATCTTTCGGCCATTCGCAGTGCTGAACCTTGGTATCGCACTGCGCCGGCTTACTCGGACGTTTCCCCTCTTAAAGCGGCGCGTAAGGGCAATACTCAGGCGCGCCGAGAACCTAAAAAAATTGATGATCAGTTACGTAAAACCACATTCACCGAATTGTATCAGACCTTTGATAAGGCGCAGGCAGATGAGCAGAGCGAGCGCTGCTTAAAATGCGGTGAAAACAGTATCTGCCAATGGCGCTGCCCGTTGCATAACCATATACCGCAATGGATTGAATTGCTCAAGCAAGGCCGAGTGGTGGAAGCCGCTGAACTGTCTCATCAAACCAACTGTATGCCTGAAATTACGGGCCGAATTTGTCCGCAGGATCGGTTGTGTGAGAGCAATTGCACATTAAAAGATGAGTCCGGTGCGGTGACCGTTGGTAATATTGAACGCTATATCACTGAGACTGCCTTTGCCAATGGCTGGCGGCCGCAGATAACGCCAGTGCATGATACGGGCTACCGGGTCGCAATTGTTGGCGCGGGGCCAGCAGGCCTTGCATGTGCCGATGTGTTAGTGCGCCAGGGCGTTCAAGTCCGAGTCTTTGATCGCAACCCTGAAATTGGTGGTTTGCTCACGTTTGGGATCCCGGCATTTAAATTGGACAAATCATTACTGGTACGTCGGCGTGAAATATTTATGCAGATGGGCATTGAGTTTCAATTAAATTGTGAGATTGGTAAGGATCTTCAATTTAAAGAACTGATTGACCAATATGATGCAGTTTTTGTTGGGGTTGGAACCTATCAGCCGATGGCCGTAGGGCTTGAGCATGATGATGCTCCGGGGGTTTATGAGGCGTTAGATTTTTTAATGGCGAATACTCGCAAAGTGATGGGGTTAAGTGAGTCCCCAAGCCAGCCATATATTGATCTGGCTAATCAACAGGTGGTCGTTCTGGGCGGTGGCGATACGGCGATGGACTGTGTTCGTACTGCTTTGCGCCAAGATGCGGCCAACGTGATTTGTGCCTATCGGCGTGATGAAACGAATATGCCGGGATCGCATAAAGAGGTTAAAAATGCGAAAGAGGAAGGCGCTCATTTTGAGTTCAATGTGCAACCCGTAAGTCTTGAGTTAAATGAGAACGGCCATATTTGCGGTATAAAAATGTTACGGACCCAATTGGGTGAGCCCGATGAAGACGGGCGCCGCCGGCCACAACCCATTGTCGGATCTGAGTTTGTGATGCGTGCCGATGCCGTGGTGATCGCATTTGGTTTTCTACCGCACTCGGTGCCATGGCTTGAACGAGCCAATGTGCAGCTCGATAACAAAGGGCGCATTATGGCCAATGTGCAGAGTAACTATCCGTATCAAACGAGTAACCCGAAAATTTTTGCCGGGGGGGATGCTGTCAGAGGCGCAGATTTGGTTGTAACGGCGATGGCCGAAGGACGCCATGCCGCCCAAGGGATTATCGAGTATTTAGGTTAGAGCCGATAGTGGCTAGTGCCCTCGTCACTTGTAAAAAGTACCAGGGTCATGATGATCGATTGCCGTATTGGAACATGATAGCCTGAACGGAGCGTGGTACTGATGATTGATTGGTTATCAGGCTAAGGGGATGAATCAAGTAGGTTTTGGCATCAATAGAAAAACATTAGGGCTAAAAATCTATACAAGCTCCACTTTTTGGGGAGTGGAGCTTGCAACTTAACACATAGACCAACATGTGCTGAGAGGTGGGTTAGTACTGAAAACTATTTGGAAACTTTAGCGCCACTTTTTTTAGGTTCAGATTGTTTTGCTGGAGCCGCTTTTTTAGCACTTTTATTTTTAGCCATGAGATAATACCTCTGATTGACAATAAATATTTAACCCTTTGTTTTATATACAAAATATGTCTGTATATAAAATATATATTAATCCTGTTTTTTTTAAATGGAATCAGTTTAAATAGTTTATTTTGCTCTAACAAAATGGTTATTAGCTGGTTTTGAAATTAGTGATAAATACAATCAGTTAAGATCCATATTGGGGGAGAGCACATAGCAACAAAAAAGCTCAGATGTTATCCAGTCTTGGACGCGTTCTTTAAAGCCGAAGGGCTAACCGGCAATAAAATAAATTTTGATGATGACAAGTGCAATTAAAGCGGTGGGAAGTGTTAAAAAGGTCAGCCCGGCAACATCGTTGACAGGGCCATTGTAGCGGACACTGAAAATATAGTTCAGTACGGCAACGGGCATAGAACAGGCAATCATGAGATTTGCCATATGTAGCGCTGATAAGTGTAGCAACGTCCCTGCACACCAAGCCATCAATAACCCAATCGCTGGACGATATATCGATAGGACTGCCAAGCGTCCCCAGTGGGCTTCGTGTACTTTCATATGCGCCAGTGAACGGCCCAGCATCAGCAACATAATTGGTACGGTAATGGCGCCGAGTAGATCAAAGGCTTGAAGAACAAAGTGCGGAATCGGCACGTGAAACCCTGATAACAGCCCGCCAGTGACCAATGCAATGACTGGTGGATTAGCTAATAACCGTTTGGGCGAATAGGTCCCGGACATACAACCAATCCCCAGGGTAAAATGGCTAATCTCAATAATCGAAGAGATAATGACCGCTCCAGCGAGCCCCTGATCGCCAAGCAATGACATTGCAATTGGGATCCCCAGGTTCCCCGTATTTGGATTAACCAAAACAGGTAAAAAGTAGCGGATTCTAACGCCGACCAGTTTGATCACAACAAATGAGACAATGACCATCCCTGCTAACGCGAATAGGCTGGCAGCGACTAGTTTCCCCATGCCCAGAAAATCAACGTGGCCGGCGAGCATTGAATGCAAAAGTAGACACGGCATCCCGACGTTGACAATCAATCGGGGGAGATTGGGGTCATCTAGGTAAGCTGTTTTAACACTTAGCCAAGCGCCGAGAGAGGCGACAATTAACACCGGCATAATGGCCGCGATGAAAGTGATAAACATGAGGCTCCCTTTCCCCTGATAAATAGCTGAACAGCCGGTTTTGCAGAACGCAGCTCTGGAGGAGCCTAAATATATCAGAGATCACTGCCTGTGCCAGCATTTATCTGTCTAAAAATAACAGAGTGGAATAGCTAACTGACTATTTTTAGTGATGTTTTATCTCCAGGATAGCTAAAAAGGAGTACATCGATAATTATATTAAACTTAATATTTGCTTAAATTAATTACTTTCATTGTTATTTAATGTTAATCGCTGCAGAGTTACAAAAAGCTTATTATCCAAAGCTAGATATTTGATCTATTTAAAGTAAGTAAAGCAAAGACACTTACTTTGCCTGCATAAGTATTTTCCATATCCCCAAGAGCTCGTCACTCCATGCCTATTCGAGATATTGTGGTCGATGCAGATGGACAGTTAAGGTTAGTTGACTTCGTTATGTAAATGGCGTTGGCGGCCCGCCCAGCAGATTGCGAAAAATAGTGATCCGTTACCATTTATATCGACCCATGAGCCGATATCCGCCACGGATGCTGAACCATCGAAAATTTTACTCGCTACGATGGGGATGAAAATGAGATGTTTTGTTATCGTTATCTGTTCACTCTCGAGATGAATTACCATCATGGCTTAAGAGCGTCGCGTCAGCATAAAATTAATGGTGGGTCATGCTCCAGCCACTTTGCTGGTAAATTTTGGCAAAATCGTAATATGAGTGCGCATCATTAATTTGCTGTTCTAACCAGTGCTTATCAAGTTCAGTGGTGTCATCGCAATGGACACTCTGGCTTAGAATCTCTTGAAATGCTTTGGTTGCGTCAGCTGACACTGGGGTAAATTGAACGTCAACTTTACGATAACGATTGAGCAGCCACCACCAAATGGCCGCAACCGGATTTAATTTCGGTAATACTGGTCGTACAACAAGCAACTTGTTGTCCTGACTCAGCGCATAAATAGGAATAGACTGATATTTGTGGCAGGTTTGATAATTCCAAGTCGACGGAATCGCTTTTGACCAATCCTCTCGCCAACCATCTTTGGCACAGATAAGCATAGTGCCTCCTCGCTATTTTAAGCGGCTCTGCCGATGATTCATTAGCAGAGTTATCACACAAAAGGTTGCTGTGCTATTGCAGGTATAGACAAATATCAGCATGACTGCAAATGTGATAGATGATTTTTAGAGCGGGCGCGTCTTTTTTTTTAAGATTAAATGAAAAGACTACGTCTTGTTATGCGTGAGCCAGCGATCCAGTTCGTTGGCAAATTGAGCTCTGTCGCGTTGTGACAGCGGGGCTGGCCCACCTGTTTGAATTCCGCTTGCTCTGAGCGTATCCATAAAATCGCGCATATTTAATCGAGAACGAACATTAGCCTCGGTGAGCCGTTCGCCACGCATGTTAAGCACAATTGCTCCTTTTTCAATGGCCTCTGCAGATAGTGGAATGTCATTGCTCACCACTAAATCGCCAGCCTGAGTTCGCTCGACAATTTCATGATCTGCCACATCAAACCCGGCACTGACCTGAATACTTTTAATATAAGCAGAACTAGGCGTTTTAATCCCGCGGTTAGCCACGAACGTCACCATGGTTTGGGTCCGGTTCGCAGCGCGACATAAAATTTCTTTAAGAACAACCGGACAGGCGTCGGCGTCGACCCAAATAGGCATAACAAACTCACATGTTCAGAGATGAAAAACTAATTTAAGCATAATTGGATGCAAAAGTCGTGTTGTGGATGCAGCGTTCAGCGGTGATATTGAACCCGTGTCACTGACAGTGGCATCGTCGTTGCAAGATGAAAGAACGCAACTGATAGGACCAATAATTATTCTTTTTATTCAATGAGATATAAACAAAATCTAACATTATGGCGGGTGAGAGCAAAGTGAATGAGATAGCGGCATTAAATGGTTTATGTTGTTCAGTGAGTATTATCTTGTAGATATTCAGTGGGTGTACAGCCAATGGTCCGCTTAAACATCGCACAGAAGCTACTGGCTGATTGATAGCCACAACTAAATGCAACCTCTTGCAGAGTTTTGCCACTTGTGAGCATAGATATACTTTGGCTAATTTTTAACTGTTGATACCATTGGCCAAAGGTCATGCCAGTTTGCTTTTTGAAGTACCGTATAAATGAACTTCGGCCCATATGTAACACTTCAGAAGCTTGCACAATACTCATTCTTTGTTCTGGATTTTGAATAAGTTGTTGGCACAACGAATAGAGTTTAGGATCTTCAGGAATACTTGAATTTATAGAAATTGATTTTGCATATATTATTTCATCTAATAATAGTTGCTCGGCGTGTTCAAAATAGTCCGTTGTGACAAAAGAATCTTCACAAAATTTAATAATAAGCTGTTTGAATAAATGAGAGACGCATAAAACGCTCGGTTGTTTTTGCAATGAGCGTTGCATATGAGGCTGTGGATTAATGAGGAGTGAGCGAAAGATCGCTCTTGAGGTCGAATAAGTCTTGTGAATATGCTCTGATGGGATCCACACTGCTCGGTTTTGCGGGGCAATAAAGTACTTGCCAAGACATTCAACCGTCACTGAACCATGAATCGCATAAATTAATTGATGCCAAGAATGGCTATGGAAACCATGATGGAAATCGACTGTGTCTTTCATAATTCCTTCAATATGATCCATAGCATGAGCCTTACAATGAAACTATCTAGATATAAACTGGAACTTTCTCAATATACAGGGCCATGCCAACTGTGTAAATATAGTAGAAAAATGACCTAATTATATGATGAGTATTATTTTATTTGTATTTTCTGGATTCTGTTGTGGCATTCTGTCTCGACTGTATGGGTTAGGCGGCGGATTAGTTATTAATCCAACATTACTTTATATTCTTCCTCTCGTGGGGATCCCTAATGATGATGTATATCAAATTACAATTTCGACGACACTCACAATCATGCTGGTTAACTCGGCTATTAATGGTCGTCAATCTTTAAAAAAAGAGAATGTACCAAATGACGTAATTCTTCATCCGATACTCTATATACTTCTGGGATGCTTATTGGGTTGTATCTTTATAATTTATATTAATAAAAACATCGGAATGATCTTCTTCGTTATTTTTGTGACCATTATAAATCTATCTAACTATATGAAGTCTTCGAAATTTCCAAGAGTTAAATCACTAGCCATTAGAAGTGTTATCTGTGGGGTTATTTCATCTTGGGTCGGTGGCGGTTCGAGCTTGATGATGTACTCATACCTGCAACGCGAGAAAAGTTTCTCATCACGGTTATCATCTATTATCTGCAATCGGTATAATGTGGTTATTGCTATTTTTTGTATATCCGTCTATCACCTTTTATCTGGAAATATTGTTATTCAACATGTTTTTTTTAATGTATATATTGATGCTGTTATTTATATCTTGATGGGGTCTATAATGGGGTCTTATTTTGCCACTTGGTTGGAAAGTAAGCCTTTTATGCTATATAAAAACACCTTTTACAAGCTCATTCTGATGGTGATTAATATTGCTGTGATATATAAGTTGGCTACGTTATATTAAAAGTGGTTTAGTGAGCTATTATCAACATTAAATAAAAATAATATCCAGTGGCGAACATATTTAATTAGCGGGTAATAACTTATTGAATTGCCTTAACCATCCACATCTTTTTGCGAAACAAATAGAAAGAGCTAGATCTGTCTGATGGACTAGCCTTTGAAGTTCTTCTTATTCTAGCTAATCAGTTCTTGTTTTAAATCACAGCAGCAGCGTTTAAAGAAGCTCGACCGCAGAGTGACTTATTTTTTCGTGCTAGATTTATTGTTCAACGCCGCATAGGCAGCTTAGGCGACGCAGGACCGAAACGAAGTTTCGCAGCCTAAGGAGGTGAGGTCATGGATGACCGATGTGAGTCCGCTCCAGGGAAGGATTGTTTGCTCGTACGCTTAAATAAACAGACTCCCGGCATCCGCTCCGCTACTGACCGGGCTACGTATGGAGTTTCGGCGACCTAACTTCGATATCTCATTGCAGCATCGCTTCGCAGCTGAAGAAGGTGAGGTTATGAAGACCTGTGTAAACTCCCACTAGGGAAGGTTTGCTTGCTCGTATGCTTAAATAAACAGACTCCCGGCATCCGCTTCGCTACTGACCGGGCTACGTATGGAGTTTCGGCGACCTAACTTCGATAATCGCATTGCAGCATCGCTTCGCAGCCTAAGGAGGTGAGGTCATGAGACCTGCGTGAGCATGCTCCAAAGAAGGATTGTTCGCTCGTACGCTTAAATAAACAGACTCCCGGCATCCACTTCGCTACTGACTGGGCTACGTATGGAGTTTCGGCGACCTAACTTCGATATCGCATTGAAGCATCGCTTCGCAGTCTAAGGAAGTGAGGTCATGAGACCTGCGTAAGCCTGCTCCATGGATGAATATCTTGCTCGTCCGATATTATTTGCACGTTCACTCGCATAGTCAGCTTTGCAATTCCAGAGTCCGGTCAATCAGTGTATTGAAAATATGAGGTAAATGAACCATTAATATCTGTTGTGATCAAAAATGAGTCACCAACAAGATTGACATATATAAAAAACTTAATAATCTCTGTGACTATGTAAATCATGGGATATTCGCCGTTAAATCATCAGAAAGGTTAACTGTATATGGCTGGATACGGGAATAAAAAAAACTTCGTTGTGTCAGAGCAGGAAATCGCTCATTTAGATGCAATGTTGAAAAATATAGATTCTGATATTTCAGTGGCGATGTCATATGTGAGACGTACCCAAAAGTTAACATTTAAAGAGTTAGAAAAAAAATTCTCAGGTATTAACGGAAATACACTTAAGCGGTATATGCAACAAAGCTATCAGTCAATGCGTCCGATTCATATTGTGGCGGCCTACTCATGGGTAACGATGGTTCCAATGACGGCTTTTTATTATGGCTTCAAAATTAAAGAATTTTATCGAGGCATGGATGATAATGCTGTTGAAGCATTGATTTGTCTGGGGCGTTTACCAGCAGAAATGCTCAATCAATTTCTAAACATGGTTTGCTGTATGTTGGATGATCAGTCTAAGCAAGAGTTTTTAGAATTCAGACAACAGATAGAGTCAGAATATGGAGTGATAGAAGACCATCGTGAGTTCTTACCGCCTGATACATTAGACATCAAAGAGTTTGCAATCGACTATTACCGTTCCGTAGCGGTGACGGCAAGACAGTTCAGAGAAGAGCACAATATTTCAGTTGAGATGGCCTCGCGTTTGATTGGTCTATCAGAGTACCAATACCATGTGTTAGAAGATATCAACAAGCCTGTCCCTCTGCCTGTCTCAATAGGATTTAGAGTAAAACTTGGTTTTAAACTGAATTCGCATGCCAATTTTACCAGTGCAATGACGGTTTTCCCTGAGTTTCATAAACTTAGACAAGTACAACATGTCCGTGATTCTTTATTAGTTGAAGCTCTGAGAAGACTGAAAAGTCATGAGCGGGGACCAATGACAAAGGTTTTGATTAGCTTATCGGAACTGTATAAATGAGATGATATTTTTGTCATTGAGTGGGCATGGGCAACACCAAATGCACAAAATTTTGGGTTGACCATACCTCATATAAATTTAAAAATATAAAAAATTAATCGGCAAGTATCGCTAATGATTTCTTAACAGAAACAGCCGATGCAGCTAATGCAATCATTGCAGCAGATGTTTTATCCGGGTGTTGTAAATGAACCAGATGGTCTGCATTTTTAATAATTACAAGGTTGCTATTTTTTAATTGTTGTGAAAATTGTTGAACAATATTAACAGTAGCATAAGGGTCGTATTCTCCGACGCATACTGTACAAGGTATTTTTATATCTTCCACATGAGAAGGATTGTGGACTAATAATCTAACCGAATTTTCAAAAAATATATCAATTTGCGCTGGTGATAAATTACAGATGCTCCTTTGAGTGGCTCTGATAATGGCTTTATTTCTTGGAATATCGGGATTATTCACAGTAACAGAATGAGTAAATGTGTAGGCAAATTCTTTTTGACTTTGCATTGCAGCAGCAATCATTTTTTTTGTGGCTTGTCTGCCTGATTTTGGGATACCGGGCACTCCACCACAAATTGACATGCTGGAAACATGAGGCCATACATCACACAGCTCGACAGCAATTGCTGTGGAGTAGGATATCGCAATGAGATGAGCACTTTGTATATCCATATAATGGATAAATTCCAAGAGCATTAATGTTTGTTCTCTGATGTTAATATTTGAATCAAGTGGATTGGTTCGCCCAGTTCCCGGAATTTCTATCGTCAGGCAGTTCAAGTATTCGGAAAATTTCCGAGAGAATAAGTTAACTGATTCGATGTCCTGTAAAGCGCCAAGTAAAAAAATGACATATTGATCTGATTGCTCATTCTCATGTAAAGAATATCTGAATAAATTGTTATTGAGAATGATTTGATTGATTTCCATTGTGTTCTCCTTTTTGAAATGGAGAACAAAATATAAATCATTCATGTAGATAAAAATAAACTGAAGCGATTACATCGTGTCATCGCTTACTTAATAAACGGTGTTGGTGGGCATATGAAACAAGATAAATCATCTCATACTTTGGTGGATGCTGATCAATCTGTCAGAGAATTTATTGCATCAATTTATGAAACTTTTAGCACTTAGCTGAAACAGCAAGATGAACCGCAAGTAAAAATTGAATATTTTGGGGCTGTCATAGAGGTTCGGCTTTTATCTTTTGATGGGGTTTATGAATCACATGCTAAAAAAACGCCTCGGCGTTAACATGGTCGTCTTAATCGATGGTTTGAGTTCCTTTTGAAATGACCAAAAGGAACTGGGCAAATTTGTAGAATATGATTGAAATCGGCAAAAGCAATCGCGCCCTAAATCACTGTACCATAACTTTTATTCTCCCAGCATTGAATATCTTCCCAACCATCGGCATCAAATTTTGACGCACAATCGATTTCTCCGATTTCAGAAGCATCGCTGTTCTGTTACTTGATGGCTCGCTTCGCCCGTTCGATAATAACTTTGATATACTCTCTCAATAGCTTAACTCGTTTTGTGAGCAGTAATGATGAAATACTTATGGCTAGGATTGATCTTTTCCATGGCAGCGTTTCGCGTGATGGCTTTCCCTGCACAAGGGGGCTGCAAGCTAGCACAGCAACACCAAATTACCGGGAAAGTGGGGCGTGCGATTCATAATGCTGCTCAGGCTCATGTGGTTGTCAGGGCTAATATGTTGGAAGCCAGTTTGTCGAATGCGGTCCAAGCAGGGGTTTTATCCTACCAACAGGGGCATAAGCAATGGCTTGAGGTTCATAGCGTCCGCCAACAAGCGCTTGCTTATAAGCAAGGGATCACGTCACATGAACTCAAGCAGTTTGACCATAAGCTTGATCGCGTTACTCTGTATTTGTGCCGCCATTAGGGATAGATGCTTATTTCAATTAAGTTAGAGTCTAAGTCGACAAAGTATATCGACTGAATGTCTCCAACGGCACCACTTTTCGGCACTGGCCCTTCGATAATCTCGACCTGTTCTTGTATGAGATGTTTCATAACATCATCTAGCGTCCAGTACGTAATTAGACATAGATCACCTGAACCAACGCTGGCGTGATTGCGCGATTCTTGCCCTAATAATTGTAAGTTAATTTTTTGATTGCCAAATTTTAATGCCTTGCGGCCATTGGCAAATGTGATTTCTTCCATCAGCAGGACGCGTTGATAAAATGCAACTGCGGCTTCGATATCTGATACGGTCAGAACAATATGGTCAATATGGCTAATCACGGCGGTCTCCTAAGGAAACTCGTATACCTGTTGCTAAGCATAGCCGAAATATGATGTTTCTGATTGTGTGCTCTTTACATGAGACGCTATGGTTGCATCTGATTGGCTATTTGTTTTTGTTCTAATGCACTTAAAACTTCAAGGGCTTGTTCCTCAGAGGGTGTTGTTAGAATATTTTCTTTGATGAATGCTTCACGTTGCGGGTAGGTTGTTTGTTGTATGTGAGCGGCGGCTTGGTGGATGTTGTAGTCAGTATGCATTAAATTAACCTGTTCACTGAGCAGCAGCCATTGCGCCCCTGGTTTGGCAAAAGGCATCCCGACACTGCCTGCATTGATAATCCGTTTTGCGGCAACCGTTTTATCAAATTGCATATGAGTATGACCACAAACAATGGTTGGGATGTGGACATCTTGAAAAATTGTGTTGAGTTTTTCGGCTGAAGTTAAGCGCGTAACTATCTCAATATCACTGCGTTTTGAAGCATGACAAAATAAAATATCCCCCCAAGTGGCATCGTTTAATTCAACGTAGGGTAACCAGCGTGAGATAAACTGCAGATGATCGGGCTTAAGTTGCTTGGCAACCCACTTGGTCACTTCATCTGCTTTGGCTGAAAGGCCATTGGCATGTTCACCATTGCAATACCGTAGTAGTTCGGATTCAGCATTGCCGCGAATAAAATGAGTAGGGGTCGTGAGATGTTTTAGAAGCTCAAGTGTTTCCAAGGGTTGAGGACCGGCGATAACGTCCCCGCCAATCACAATGAGTTTTACTGGATATTTTTTTATCTCTTCAAGCACGGCCTTCAGGGCAGTTAAATTTGCATGGATATCATAAAGCGCAGCGATTGCCATTCTTGTCTCCTAAGCGTTGTGCAGGCCCGCATGTCGAACCATTGATAAGATTATCTTTAATTGACAATAAAATCCTCTTTTATCCTTTGTCCTTCATTCGCGGCAGGTCAATATTGAGTGATGTGACGGATCGGATTATTTTATAGCGCCGTCGTCATGAGTTAGCATTTTGCATAAGACAACCTCTGAGCGAAAATATCGTTGTATTCTATGTCTGTAGGCACTGGGTTAAGGGCTGACTAAAGGCAATGATATGGTGCCAATTCCTAGAGCGAGAAAGACTGCGGATTAGGCGACAACATTTCGATATTCGGCGCGGGATATGAACGCAATGGCGGGTATTTGACTATGCCATAACATAATCATTTAATTGAAAATTACAAACCTAAATAACCACAAAGCATGATCGATATTTGTTCGGCAAACTGGTCGATTTGTTTCGGTGAGCGTGTTTGTATGGAAAAATCTTTACCCACCGAGCCGAGAGTGCGCATCAGCACTTCTATTTTAATCGCCGTCGTTGCTTGATCTTGGCAAATGTCTTGGACAAACTCGCTAAAAATCCGCTTCCCTTGGGCTTTGATTTCTGCAACTCCTGGTGCATCACGATAAAAAGGGGCCGCATCCGCTAGTGCTTGGCGCATGGTGGCTTCTTCACATTCAGATTTAATAAATTGCTGGACTAACCTCTCTAAACGTTCTTTATGTGATAGTGCTGAATTATTTAAAATTGCCGCTATCATATTCGTGTTTTGCTGCCACTCGTCACATTGTAATTGAAATAAAATCGCCGCTTTATTCGGAAAATATTGATATAAAGATCCAACAGAGACACCTGCGCGTTCGGCAACCCTAGCGGTCGTAAATTTAACGATTCCATATTGCTCTAAAACCTGAATAGAGGCTTCTAAAATACTGGCTACTAATGTTTCTGAGCGATACTGTTTGGGCGCTTTACGTACCGTGATCATTGAGGTTTCAGTCTCTTTCTTCATGCGCCATTTCCTTGTAAAAGAATGCGAATAGCCAGTTTTAAGTGAACCATTATAATAAAAGTACAACGAATGAATCATATTTAGTTTTTAGAAAGGAAAACTAATGAATACTCTTATCAAAGAACCCCTTTGTTCACTTTTACAAAGCTTATTTGCCCAAGCAGAAAACACCACAAATGATGCCTTCTCTCAGATTGAGTCGATGTCTGAGAGTGAACGCCAATACCTGCTTCACAGTAAAGAGAGCTATCGGCAGCTTTATGGTGAAATATTTAAGGATCTTTGGCTTCCTGTTTCTCAAGACACAGCACAATTATTGTATCTGTTAGCGCGCAATTGTCAGGCTAAACATATTGTTGAATTTGGCACTTCATTTGGGATATCAACGCTGCATCTGGCGGCTGCTCTTAAAGACAACTGCGTTGATGAAGCAGACGGTGGAAAAGTGATAACAACCGAGTTTGAAATGAACAAAGCGAAAAAGGCTTGGTCTCATTTTGAACAGGCAGAGCTGACTGTTTTTATTGAACTTCGTGAAGGGGATGCATTACAAACATTGGCTCAGGATCTGCCAGAGCCAATTGATATGTTAATTTTAGATGGTGCTAAGCCCTTGTATTATGACATTTTAAATCTTGTTGAACCTCATTTTCGGAAAGGCTCGCTGATTATTTCGGATAATTCTAATATGAGCCCAGAATTTATGGCGCATATAAAATCTCAAAAAGATAAATATCTATCATTACCATTTGGCGACGATGTAGAGATCACCGTAAAGATTTAAGCATCTCTAATTATTATAAATATCTGTTGAGTCAAAGGGTGGGCTTTTATCTACATTGACCCGTTCAGAAAACGTTCAGACCGCCCGATTCAGCCGTTATATCAATTGGTGTTTGATTCCAAAACAGGCGAGTGTCACCTCAACCTGTAGTGGCCAAAAAATATTGGCCACTATTTATATCTAATTTTCTTAGCACATTACCACTCATGCTTATAGAATCTAATGAGAATAGTGATAGAATCATTAACGTCCTGTGCGTGCCGGCATATGTTCCGATATAAGTCGGCCACTCTGAATTCAATTCAGAGTGATACTAATTATGAAGAGCGTTGGCTCTTAGGTGTAAAAGCCTTGCCCGCCTAGAACGGGTGTTCACTTATCATTACTAAAATCAACGCACAGGACATCAAATCATAAGAAGGAATTTATGGCGCTCTCTGACGATATCTGGTGGACTAGAAAAGCTAAAATCCAAACTGAGAAAAGGTTGCTTACTAGCGCCAATCGATCACAGTTGATAATGCTGTGGTATGCCTTTTTTGGCGTTGCTGTATCCATATATTACTTAAAATTTAATACAAGCAGTAAGTATGCTAATGTTGCGTGGGTAATCTATTCGGTTTTGTCATTGACTATGTCAGGTTTCCTTACTGGTAGATCATTTAAAGAACGTTCTTCACAAATAAAAGAATGCTATGAAGCCCTCAAAGGAGTTCAACATAAAGCCAAATCTTTAGAAAACTCTTCTAGTTCAGATGAAGATAGTTGGAACAGTGTTTATGAGGAGTACGACAGGCTTTTGGGATTATGCGAAAATCATACTGGTTCTGACATGGTCAAAGCACTATGTATTGAACACCTCTGTGCTCGCGGTAAGTCAGACAAAGAGACAGGCTTAAAGCCAGATATGACAAAATGTCCAACAAAGTATCATTGGTTTATTTTCTATAGAAACATTTTTATACAAGCTGTAAGTTTCATTGTGATGTTTTTATTACCGATCGCTATATTCCTTTTTTTGCGGTATTACCATGAATGTCAAACACCAATTTGAAAAGCACTTCTCAATTGAAAATTTATCACGAATTTTCAAAGAGAACATTGCTCTTTCTGGGGCGACAGGAATAGATAACCTTGACCCAGCAACGTTTCTTAAACAGCAGGATGAGCAACTAGAAATATTGTCTCGAAAATCCCTTGCTGGGACCTATAGATTTAGCAAATATAAGCTGAAGTTAGTCACCAAGGGGAAAGGGAAACCTCCCAGAGAAATTTCAATTCCCACAGTAAGAGATCGCGTAGCACTTCGAGCCTTAAATGACTTTTTGTCAGAACGTTACGATACCTCAGTTAATTTTGAACTTCCTCAGGATGTGATAGCGAGGGTTAAAACAGATCTCGATACCAAGACTTTCAACGGATTTATTAAACTTGACGTCAAACAGTTTTATCCTTCAATTCTTCATACAGAACTGATGTCTCGTTTACGCAAAAGGATTCGTGGAGAACATGAGTATATTTTAGAATTAATCCAATCTGCTATTTCTTCACCTACAGTAGTTAAATCATGTAAAAACGATAATCTAGAAACCAAAGGTGTTCCGCAAGGGTTAGCGGTGTCTAACATCTTGGCAGCGATCTACATGAGTAACATTGATCGTGCGCTTAAACAGTATGAAGGTATTAGCTACTTTCGCTATGTTGATGACGTCTTAATTTTATGCGATTTCGATAAGGCTCAAGACCTAGCTCACGACATCATAAAGCGATTCAGGAGGATTGGCTTAATTGTCCATAAACCCGACCCAAATTCAGACAAGTCAGTTATCGAAAAGATAGGCCATCCATTTAGCTATCTCGGGTATTATTTTAAAGGCGAAACTGTAACGGCTAGACAAGGCACCGTAGAGCGCCTAAAGGATTCTATAGCTGCCATATTTACAGCAAGCAAATATTCAAAGCATGGCAATGAAGAGTTTCTTTTATGGCGTTTAGATATGCGTATTACTGGCTGTGTGTTTGAGAAAAAAAGTAAAGGATGGTTGTTTTTCTTTTCGATGATTAACGATGAAAAATTGTTACACGAACTAGATAACTATGTTAATAAGCTTATAAAAAGATTCAAAATTTCAGGTAAACCAAAGCGATTTTCTCGAGCCTTTAAAGAACTGACTCATAACCGCTTCCAAACAAATTACATCCCTAACTTTGATAAGTACCAACGACATCAGAAATTAGCTCTACTCCATAAGTATTTCCCAAAGGATGTAGAGGGTAAGACGCTCATAGACGCGCAGATTGACTATCACTTTCGTAGACGTATCAAAAAACAAACAAAAGACCTGCTTGAAGATATTAAAGATTTTAGATCTTAAGATTGACTAAGTTGAAACTGGATAAATGATAAAAAGTTGCGGCACCTGACACATAAGGAAAGATTGAAAAAATGAACTATAGATTGGTAGCCGTCGAAGTTGGAGATTTGTTGAAGTACGATACTTCGGTAAATCAGATAAACCGAATAGGACAAGCAATCTTCCCTTTTCGAAAGGAGAATTTCCCCAATGAATCTATTACTTCTTTCTGTTCGAACGAAAATGATTTTTATGTTAGTAGTGGTCAGATCCATTTGACCACTATACTATTAATTTTCGGTTACTTAATAGAAATGGTTGGATCTAGTAGAGCTGTAGATAAAGCATTTTTTAGCGTTAGCCAACGATACATAGCTTCTGCTTGATATATATTGTTTTTTGGTTCAGTTAATGCTGATTTGTGAGAAGCTAATTTAGTATAATAATAAGCATATGTATTATACTTAGATATGTTTTTAAATGAGTGATAAACATCCTTAACGTTATGTTGTGTGTCATCTATAAAAAATATATTATTTATTTTTTCAGAATTAGTTCGAGCTAACAATGCTTCTAACATCGTACCTTTATTTTGTCCAGAAACATACATAATCCCTTTTTGGTAAGAAACAGGAATTCCTTTTTTTAAAGGAGAAAAAGAACCTGCAAGACTACTTATGTTATTTTTTTTACCAGTAAGTGAGTGGCTTTGAATGAATTTCAAAAAAGATTCATTTTTGTTTTTAAATATTATGTTTAGTTTTGAAAACTGATTTTCAGTAGCTGATGAGTCACTACTTCCTCTGGCTGTTAATACAAGTAATTTAGCTCCTTTACTAACTAGTTCACTAAGTATATTTGGAATATTCTTATCTGTATATGGCATATTGTTAATAGATAAAAGTAGGGATGAAATATTTTCCAGCTGCTTTTTACTATTCGCAATTTTATATATGGAATCAGGTTTTTCTATTAAACTTGACTGCCAGCTATACCATGCGGGTCCCCCAATGTATTGGCATTTCTTCGGGTTTTTTTGATCGGTACATTTCATCATGGTTAATGTGTCATCATCATCCATTACTATTAGTGAATGTGATAGATCTTTATTTTTTATTTCTTTATTAATATTTTCTTTAAATTCTTTAAAGGAGTTCACTGTTGCATCTATTCCTGTTTTCATATTTGCAAATGACTTAGCAGATAATGAAAACAGTAGAAATGCTATTAGTAATTTTATGTTAACGTTTCTCATTTAACACCATTTTTATTAAAATTATCTATAAGTTTAATAAAAATTTTAAATACTGTAAATAAATTAATGTGATTAAAATGATATTTTAATCATATATTAAAATATACGATTTTATTATCCCGAATCATTGTCCAAAAACTCTTTGAAATATCAGCAGTGCCTGAAAGGGGCAATTGGCTAGATAGAAAACTTCTGTTGGTGGCTCACCGGACTGCGCCGCCGGAATATTCAGCACATTGAGATGGTCGCACAGATGTTAGGGTTAGTGCATCATTGCAAAGCTACCTATAACAGTGACCTCATTCTGATGAAACGCCGGGCGCAATTACGTGCACAAGAAGAAATGATCGGAAACACCACCGTGATTAATCAGGTGGGGCAACGCTACACTTTAAAAGAACTGTGCGAGAAGAACGTTTTTAACCCGGAACTGCGCAAAGCGGAATTGATGGTTAGAATGTGTGGCTTTGAAGAATTGTCGGAACACTTCTATCATGTAGGTGTATTTCTCACTATGACTTGCACGAGCCGCTATCATGCCGTTTTGAATCTCTCCGGTGTATACAATCCGAAATAGCAACATCAATCCCCAATACAAGCGCAAGGCTACCTTCGGGAAACCTTTGCTCGAATCCGAGCGAAGCTCGACCGAGAAAGTATTCATCCCTATGGTTTTCGCACCATGATGGCACACCGCACTGGCATCTATTGCTTTTTGTCCCGCAATATCAGAAAGACACGCTCATCCACATCTTTCAAAAATACTGCCTTCAGGGAGATGGTTCGGAAAAGGGAGCGGATAGATCCCGATTGAACCGGCTGCGCGAGTGGATGCGTGGGCCTCGGGTTGGGGCATTTGCCAGTTTCAACAAATTGGAGACCGTGTGGCGAGAACTGCACCGCCTGAAAGATTCCGACACACTTTCGGAAAACTGTCTGAAAATCCACCATGCCGCCGATTGTCGCAATTGGCAAGACTACACAGAACAGAGATGGGCGGGGTGTGGTGCAAACGTGCTGAGCGTCCGATACAACCGTTCTATCAACTGGTGTTTTATGATGAAACCGGGAAATGTCATCTCAACCAATATCAGAATGCATTTATGACGCGACTCAAAGGGATTCTGGCGGATGGCTGGGAAATCCCGCATTTGGGACTGGCAAATCGACCGCCGTCCGGCTTAATTTTGAAGTTTCCCGAATGGCTTTCTTAACCTCACAAAACCCAACCTGCGATTTCCCAACGAACCGTTGATTTTACTGAGCTCTCTCAGGTTTTAGTTTCGGAACTTTTTCCGAAAATCCATCCTGAAATTCTCTGAAAATTCCTGAAAAAATCACTGAGCTTAAAACCTCATCAGTGAGGCATCGCCTCACCTTGGAGTTCTGTGAATAAGTGTATGGAGAAACTTTATGACCACAATATTTACAAGGATAACTGTGCCAGTTAAACTAGAAATGTTACCACTCTGGTAATTCTCCAGCCTACTGAAGCAAAGTAGCTTATTACATTGTGTGATGAGGCTGTCTGTGGCAGGCACAGGCACTCAGTGGAGAAATTGCTGATGAGACCTAAAGTCGTTGATGTGCGCGAGTACACTCGATTTCGTTTAGGTAAAGTAGAGGTGGTGTGTAAGCATCGTCGCTCGTTGCCGAGACGCTAAGTCGAATAAATGCCCTAGTGGTAACATCTATGATTCCATCATACATATGTAGTGTTCTTTATCCTGACTTTCATCAAATATAGATTCAAACCTTTCCAAATATGGGTGAGGATCTACTTCAATCATTAATCCAATATTACTTGGATCTGAGTGTGAGCTTCTATTTATATATCTATAAAATGCTTTATATCCTTGCTCTGGTTCATTCTCTGCAAGTCTATTTAATATTGAAGATAGTTTATCTTTTTTGTGTACAAATCCAAAATAGTATTCAAGAATATTTCTCATAACATTGGGTAAGACGACTGGGTTTACGTTACCAGCTATAACATCTTTTAGTATTTGCCATAGAGATTGATAGTCATTTTTAAGATCTCCTCTATCCATTTCTTGAATGCTTGAGTATTTCTTTTTATTTAAGCGATATAGAGAATATTTTTTATTAAACTTATCTTTAGATTGAGGTGCTAATTTTAATAATTCCTGATAAAAGAATAGGCTGTGAGTAAGGACTATAACTTTTTTGAATCTATCTCCATTTATGATTTTTGTGTGTATCAAAGAGGCTATATCATAAATATAATTTTGAGAAAGACTTGATATTGGATCATCAATTACAATTAGCTTATCTTTATCAGAAAGACCAGATTCTTTGCTCATACTCCCATTGCATTGTTCTATGAAATACAAGAACGTTATAAGTGTTTTTTCACCTTCGCTAAGGGATTTAAATACATTGTCTGTATTAGTCGTTTCACCTCGACTAAGTACAAAGTAGTTTTCTAAATCAGGATTTGATGATGCTTTTATTTCAAAATTTGTTAGCCCAAGATTTGTTAGCTGTATATTAATTCTTTCGATAGTATCATCAATATTTGAGGTTTTTGAACGAAGATGTTTAACTCTTTCTTTTACCTTGTTTCCAATTCGAGTAACTCGTTCCAGTTTCTTTTTAAGCGATTTTATTTCATTATGTTTTTGAGATATCATACTATTCTCTAATGAGAATATACTATCTGTATTATGTCGAATAGAGTCCCACATTCTATTTCCTATATCGTTTTTATTTTCCTTATATTTTATGGATTTAGCTATAGCAGCTTGAACGGATTCATTTATTTCAGTTGCTATTTGTTTTAGAGGAATAAGTTTATCGTCACAATTTATCAGTTCAACAGAAAAACTTGGCTTACTTATCTTGGATTCAATCCGACTTAGATTATCTTGATATTCGTGCTCTAATAAATCAATGATTGGTTTTGTTTTATGTAAATCAGCGTTGAATATTGAGCAGTTTGTAAATTCTGATTTAATGGATGTAATATAGCTGGTGACAGAATCTTTATAATGTATTGCAATGTCCTCAACTTTTTTATTTTTGATTCATATGTTTTATCGAACAATGCTTCTAATTCAGACCGGAAGGTGTTAGTTATTGTTTCTTGTTGGCAGAATGGACATCTTGTTTGTGTCTTACCTAAAAAGTTTTCTTTGCCATTCCTGACCCAATTTTGATTTTTTAGTTCATCAATAAATTCTTTTAGTTGACTATTTGAAGAGCCTACAATAGGTTCATAAAGTAAATCTTTTTCTTCTCGTGTAAGTTGAGGTGGAGTAGGAAGAACAACTAGAGTCGGTGGAGTTTTATTAAACTGAGTTAGAGATATATATTCATTATTTAGACTATCAATGGAATCATTTGCTAAACCTTGCTGTTTTTTGACTTGATTATAGAAATTTTGTTTACGTTTATAACCTGATAGGAAGGTATTTAGAGCGGTTTTTTCAATAATTTGTTTTTGTTTGAATATCTCATCAATAGTTGAACTTATTGCATCTTGTTGTGATTTTTCAGCTACGGATATTTTATTTTTTATATCACGATAAATAGATATCAAATTTTCTCGAAGCTTAGACTTTTCAATAATTCTCTCTTCAAGATTTGCATTGTCTTTGCTAAGTGTGAATACTCCTTTTTGCATAGAATTATCCACAAAATTATCTTTTATAAAGGCCTGATTGTATACAAAAGGGGTGAAATCACCTTCAAGATTTATACTACATCCTTCAAAATCAGGGCTGTTATAGAGAAAATTAGAAATTGTTGATTTTCCTGATCCGTTCAATCCAAAAATCAGTATGTTTTGTTTAGATATATTAAGAAATGCAGGTTCCGTTGGGTGATAGCTAGCTACTCCCCTTATCGATATTGATTCTTCCACGTCTAAGTGTCCTATCCTTATGTTATCTCAGTGATAAATGAGATGGTTATATGTGTTCGAGTACAAAATCATATAAGCAAATTATTTTCCCATAGAGCTATCACGACATCCATTTGATTATTTTGGACTTTAGGCTGGTCATTACATGATTGAAACCAAAGCCCTTTTTTATTTTTGGCCAGCTCAGGAGACATCTTGAGTTGTTGTAAAGCAGCCAAACCATAAGCTTTATTTTTTGTAGAACTCGTGTAGTGCCCGGATGGTATGCCTTTGATATGTCCATCCTCTGCAAGTCCTAAAAATGTTCCTTTAGGGCATCCCTTTTTGATCAACGAAGTTTTCTTACCAAATTGATGCTCTGCTGCTTTTGTCCATGCAATGTTCGCATCGACGTGCTTTTGTGCTATTTCAGCGGCTTCTAAAGCAACAAGTCCATATCTGCTCATAATCTACCTACTTGTGATTTTCATAGTATGTGAGAGTTAACTGTTATCTCAAAGCCGTATGATGTTGGTGTGTTCACTATCAAGAGGCTAACGATTTAGATAATTTTATCACTTTAGGAGGGCTATAGATTTGCAGAGAGTATATTTTTTAGGTCATTGTCCGAGTTTTTCCTTGGGGACGATTTTAACAACTGTCCTTCAAACTCAGCAGACTAATCAGTTCATCAGGTTGAGGCTTTTCATTGAAATCGGATATGAGATGTAAATTTGATGAATAGTTCAGTGCTAAACGATGTGAGGCAACCACTTCAACAACAAGCATGAGACGAGGCAATATTTGGCGTCGATTGACGCAAAAGTTGCTAAACGCTGCTACATATTTGCTACACAGGATTTTTTGAGGTTGAAAAGTCAGTGAATACTACGGCTATAAGACTTGGTAGGATTGGTGGCCCCAACAGGACTTGAACCTGTGACCAATCGATTATGAGTCGACTGCTCTAACCAACTGAGCTATAGGGCCATTGATGGTGTTTTATAGAAAACAGGCTGGATTATAAGTAATCCAGCCTGCTGTGTCTATCACCTAACGTACTGTTTGCACAATAAATAACCTATTCGTCAAGGAAACTGCGCAATTGTTCACTACGACTTGGATGTCGCAGTTTACGCAGCGCTTTGGCTTCGATTTGACGAATACGTTCACGGGTTACATCAAACTGTTTACCCACTTCTTCGAGGGTGTGATCCGTGTTCATGCCAATCCCAAAACGCATCCGCAATACTTTTGCTTCACGCGGGGTGAGGCCTGCCAAGACTTCCTGAGTTGCAAATTTCAGATTGTCGTTGGTAGCTGAATCAACAGGCAGCGACAAGGTGGTGTCTTCGATAAAGTCGCCTAAGTGCGAATCTTCATCATCCCCAATCGGAGTCTCCATCGAAATTGGTTCTTTGGCGATCTTCAATACCTTACGAATTTTATCTTCAGGCATCATCATCCGTTCTGCCAGTTCATCAGGGTTCGGCTCACGGCCCATTTCCTGAAGCATCTGACGGCTAATCCGGTTCAGTTTGTTGATTGTTTCAATCATATGGACCGGAATACGAATGGTTCGAGCCTGGTCGGCAATCGAACGTGTAATTGCCTGACGGATCCACCAAGTTGCGTAGGTTGAGAATTTGTACCCGCGGCGGTATTCAAATTTATCAACCGCTTTCATCAGGCCAATATTCCCTTCCTGAATTAAATCAAGGAACTGTAAGCCACGGTTGGTATATTTTTTCGCAATCGAAATAACCAAACGTAAGTTTGCTTCAACCATCTCTTTTTTCGCCCGGCGAGCTTTGGCTTCACCGATGCTCATGCGACGGTTAATGTCTTTAATACTTTGGATGGTTAATCCAGTTTCTTCTTCAACTTGGTGCAGCTTGCTGATGCTTCGGCGTACTTCTTCTTCGACTTCTTTCAGTGCCGGTGCGTAGGATTTAGCTGATGCCAACTGCTGGTCAAACCATGCTTCTGATGATTCGTTGCCAGCAAAAGCATTTACAAATGCTTTTTTGGGCATTTTGCCTTGTTCGACGCACATCTTCATGATGAGTCGCTCTTGGGTACGAACGCGATCCATCATAGAACGCATCCGTGCGACGATTTTATCGAAGACTTTCGGGATTAGGCGGAAGGTATGGAATACTTCACTTAAAGCTTCGATACTTTCGCGGGCTGCTTTACTATCGCGGCCGTTTTTGTTGATCGTTGCCAGTGATTGTTCATAGACTTCACGCAGCGCTGTAAAGCGCTCCTTAGCCAGCTCTGGATCGATTCCTACATCTGAATCTTCATCATCATCGCTGTCTTCATCATCGTCATCGTCGTCATCATCGCGATCACTTTCAGCGAGCTCCGAGCCAATATGTGTGGCTGTCGGTGCAGCATCTTCAACTTCGCTTTCATCTAGAAAGCCCGATACGATATCACCAATGCGCAGTTCTTCTGCCTGGTATTGGTCATACATATCTAATAACATGGCAATGGTATCAGGGTATTCTGCGACCGAACACTGAACCTGATTAATACCATCTTCGATCCGCTTGGCGATATCAATTTCGCCTTCACGTGTTAACAATTCCACGGTACCCATTTCGCGCATGTACATACGCACAGGGTCGGTTGTACGGCCAATTTCTGATTCAACTGAGGCCAGTGCTTGGGCTGCTGCTTCAACTGCATCTTCATCGGCGGCATTTTCTGCCAGCATCAATTCATCGGCATCTGGCGCATTTTCATAGACCGTGATACCCATGTCGTTGATCATTTGAATAATATCTTCAACCTGATCTGAATCGACAATATCTTCAGGTAAATGATCGTTCACCTGTGAGTAGGTGAGATAGCCTTGCTCTTTGCCCTTTGCTAAAAGGACTTTGAGTTGTGACTGTGGGGTTGGCTCCATAGAGATCATCCGCTAGTTAAGTTACGCTTGCTACACATTTGGTATCATTTCACTTCATTGAAGTGAAACGTTGTAATATAGCATAAATATGGGCTAAATTTGTGAGTTCAAGTCAAATCGATGAAAAAATATTCATCATCCTGGCTTACCATCTTGCTTCAATTCAAGCACTAATTTCGACATTTCTAATTTCTCCTTGCGGGTTAAATGAACGCCGGGCTGCTGCGATTTCTGTAGCAACTGGTCATAGCGCTGTTGCAGAAGCTGTTCGACAAAACTGGCGAGAATGTCGTTTAGTTCTTGAGTATAGCCATTAATACCGATGAGCTCGTCGCCTTCCAGATCAAAACTGGCTATTTTATTTAATGCGGCTGCCTCAGGTCTATCTCGCCATCGTTCTAGCAACTGTGCTGTGGTTATATCTGTTTTTTGCTGAATCTGCTGAATCAGTTCAACTAATAATTCACTGCCTCTAAGCGGTAGTGCGGTTAAAAAGTGCATATCCGGCGCGCTTAGGGCGGCCTGCGGATATTGTAGTATAATTGCAATGGCTCTGCGCATAGGTGTCAGCTTTACGCTCGGCGCTGTTGTTTTACGCGTTGTTCTGGACTCGGAAAAAAAGCGTTCAATACGTTGTTCATCCCAGCGCAGCCAATGGGCCAGTGTGGTTTTTAACATATCCTGATAAAACCCTGCCTGAACTTGCTTAATCAGTCCTCGAGCTTCACTGGCCAAGCGGCTTTTACCGGCATCGGTGCGTGTGTCTATCTCATGCGAGAGTTTGCTAAACATAAACTCTGACAATGGCTGCGCTTGTTCCAGGCGCTGCTCAAAGCCCTCTTTGCCAATTTGCCGCACTAAGGTGTCAGGGTCTTCGCCATCGGGTAAAAACATAAACTGCATTTCGATGCCATCTCGCAGTTGAGGTAGGGCATTGAGTAATGCTCGCCAAGCCGCATCTCGTCCGGCCCGATCACCGTCGTAGCAGCAGATGATGCGACTAGTGGCTCTAAACAGCATCTGGAGCTGTTCTGAGGTTGTCGACGTCCCGAGACTGGCAACGGCGTAATCAACGCCAAACTGCGCCAGTGAGACTACATCCATATAGCCTTCAACTACTAAGATTTGGTCAATGTTTTTATGTTTTTGCCTGACTTCATAAAAGCCATATAACTCTCGACCTTTATGAAAAATGTCCGTTTCTGGAGAATTTAAATATTTGGGGGTGCCTTCTCCTAAAACACGTCCCCCAAAGCCGATAAAACGACCTCGGCGATCCCGAATTGGGAACATCAATCGATCCCGAAATCGGTCATAGCGATGTTTCTTGTCGTTTTCAATCAGCATGCCACAACGGAGTAATTGCTCGCTGGTACTTTGACTTCGACCAAATTGTTTGGCAACACTATCCCATTCATCAGGAGAGTAGCCAATTCCGAACTCTTTGACGATCTCTCCGCTTAAGCCTCGGCCTTTGAGGTAATTGATGACCATCTCTTTGCGTGGATTATGACGCAGTTGATACTGGTAAAAACGATTAACCTGTGCCATCAGTTCATACAGGTCACGGCTGTTAGCCTGATTTTGATATGAGCTGTTGGTGTGACCATGGCCAGTTTCTTCTCGTTCTACTTCGAGGCCGAGTATGGCGGCGAGTTCTTCGACTGCTTCAACAAATTCAAAGCGCTCGTACTCCATTAAAAAGCCGATTGCATTACCGTGCGCGCCACAGCCAAAACAGTGGTAAAACTGCTTGTCAGGGCTGACCGTAAAAGAGGGCGTTTTTTCGTTATGAAACGGACAACAAGCCTGATAATTTTTGCCGGCTTTTTTTAAATGAACGCGCTGGTCAATTAAACTGACGATATCTACCCGAGCTAACAGATCATCAATAAATTGCTGCGAAATCCGACCAGCCATACACCCTCAGCTTTGCTTAAGATACTGCTTAGACAGAAACAGACAAGCCGCCCACTCAACTGAGTGGGCGGCTTGTCCGAAAATCACAGGAGAATAATCAGTTTAATTTACTTCGGACAAGCCCGCTGATAGCTCCCATGTCGGCGCGGCCTTGGACTTGTGGTTTTAACACGCCCATTACCTTGCCCATGTCTCCCATACCGCTGGCTCCAACTTGAGCGATTGCCTGTGTAATGAACTGGTCAATCTCTTCGTTACTAAGCTGCTGCGGTAAGAATTCCTGTAAAACAGGAATTTCTGCTAGTTCATGCTCTGCCAGGTCTTCTCGACCTGCATCTTGATACTGCTTGGCAGCATCCTGACGCTGTTTCACCATTTTGGTGATAATGGCAATAATTCGGTCATCGCTAACTTCAATGCGTTCATCAACTTCAAGCTGTTTTATTTCAGCCATGACCATACGCAACGTACTTAAGCGAGCTTTATTTTTAGCTCGCAGTGCGTCCTTCTGAGCGTTTTGCAATTGAACTTTCAGGGACATTTTCTTTTAAACTCATTTGTGAATTGTCTAACTAACTTAATCCAAATAAATCGATTAGTACAGACGAACGCGGCGTGCGTTTTCACGAGCCAATTTTTTCGCATGACGTTTAACCGCAGCAGCTTTTGCACGTTTGCGAGCAGCAGTTGGTTTTTCATAAAATTCACGACGACGAACTTCAGAAAGAATACCTGCTTTTTCGCAAGAGCGTTTAAAGCGACGCAGTGCTACGTCAAATGGTTCGTTTTCACGTACTTTAACTACTGGCATATGCCGATCACCTCAGGGGTTATTCGTTAATGGCTGAGTTATTTCAGCCTGACTGTTTAAAAATGGTGCGAAATTTTAATCAAAAGGGGGGGCGCTTGTAAAGCTCAATTTCACTTGAATCTGGTTTCTGTGCGATAAGACGAGTAAACTAGGCGCCCATCTTGGAGCACTCGGAGCTAAAAACATGCGCGTTCTCGGTATCGAGACCTCTTGTGACGAAACTGGTATCGCTATTTATGACGACCTCAGTGGGTTATTATCTCACCAACTCTACTCTCAGATCAAATTACATGCAGATTACGGTGGGGTGGTTCCTGAGCTGGCTTCTCGCGATCACATTCGTAAAGTCATCCCTTTAATTGAACAGGCACTTAAGGATGCCGATTCAACTAAAGATGACATTGATGCAATCGCCTATACTGCGGGGCCTGGTCTGGTTGGGGCTTTATTAGTCGGGGCGACAACGGCCCGCGCTCTGGCAATGGCATGGGATAAACCTGCCGTTGGGGTGCATCATATGGAAGGGCATTTGCTAGCGCCCATGTTAGAAGTTCCGGCTCCAGAATTTCCTTTTTTAGCGCTGCTGGTCTCCGGTGGCCATACATTGATTGTACGCGTTGATGCGATTGGTCAATATCAAATTATGGGTGAATCCATTGATGATGCCGCTGGCGAAGCGTTTGATAAAACCGCTAAATTAATGGGCCTTGATTATCCTGGTGGACCGCGTTTGTCGAAATTGGCTGAGGCTGGTAGCGCTGGACGCTTTCAGTTTCCGCGACCAATGACGGATCGTCCCGGGCTCGATATGAGTTTTTCTGGGCTGAAAACGTTTGCGGCTAATACGATCGCTGCTAATGGCAATGATGAACAAACGCGCTGCGATATAGCACTGGCGTTTGAGCAAGCAGTGGTTGATACGCTGATTATTAAATGTCGTCGGGCGCTTGATGAGACTGGTTTTAAGCGGTTGGTGATTGCAGGTGGTGTGAGTGCGAACAAACGATTACGCACTGAATTAGGTGACATGATGCAAAAACGCGGGGGCGAGGTGTTTTATCCGCGTACTGAATTTTGTACCGATAACGGTGCAATGATCGCATATGCGGGAATGCAGCGTTTTAAAGCGGGGCAAACACAGTCGTTGGCGATTAGTGCAAAGCCTCGTTGGCCGTTAGATCAGCTTGCACCCTTATAAATCGAAAAGCGCTTAAAGCCATGGTGACTCAGATAAGTCACGTTGCGACGTGACTTATTTTTTTTCGCGGCGATTGACGATTTTGGATTCGGTTTGATTCCACAGCCTTAAGATATTGCTGTGATGGCGTAAGATAATCAAACAGGCCAACATCGATACAGGTAGGGTATATTCGGGTTTAATCAGCCACGTGAACAGTGGTGCGAGCAATACGGTGAGCAGTGCAGCTGCCGATGAATAACCTGTCACTAACAGCACGATGAGCCAAGTTACAATGAGTAATCCACCTAAATCAAGACCAATGGGTAATACTGCGCCAAATGCGGTAGCAACGCCTTTACCCCCTTCAAAATGAAAAAATATTGGAAACATGTGGCCAAAGCAGACCGCTATTGCAACGCCTCCTAAGATAATGGGCGGGAGGCCGGCAAAATACCCTCCCCAAACTGGAATGACCCCTTTGAGTATATCGAGTAACAGGACTAATACAGCGGGAAAGCGTCCACCGAGGCGATAGACATTGGTTGCACCTGGGTTTTCAGAACCACTATGACGAGGGTCAGGCAAATGGAATAAACGGCTAATGAGCACCGCACTAGAGATCGACCCGATTAGATAGGCCCCAATAATAAATATAAATCCGATAATTCCCATCTTAACCAATCCAGTTGCATTCACTGATTCCTAAGTTAAGCGATTTGAGCTATCATCGCCCACTTAATTACATTCTTCAACGCGCTCACCTAGTAGGTAATCATACGTGGTTTATCCGCGCTACGCTATGGTGAACATCAAGTAGGTTTGACATTAATGGATAAAGTTTTTATTGAGAACCTGTCTATTTTGACCACAATTGGCGTATATGATTGGGAAAAAGAAATAAAACAGCAGTTAGTTTTAGATTTGACCATGGATTGGGATAATCGACTGGCTGCTGCAGAAGATGATCTCCGTCACGCTTTAAATTACGCAGGAGTAAGTGAGGCGGTGACTCAATTGGTTCAGGGCCAGCCCTATGAACTGATAGAAACGGTTGCCGAGGAAGTTGCACAACTGATCTTAAATCAATTTGCAGCTGCACGTGTCGAAGTGACTGTGCGTAAACCTAAAGCGGTTGCTAATGCCGGTTGCGTAGGTGTGAAAATTGTGCGGGAGTGGAGCGGCGCATAATGGCGCGAGTATATATAGGTATTGGCAGTAACCTAAACCGAGAATACTCGCTGGCGTTCGGTCTGGAGTTCATTGAGCAGCTGGTTGGCTCGCTCACCCGCTCAGCTATTTATCGCTCTGAAGCGGTCGGTTTTAATGGTCCGGACTTTTATAATTTAGTCGCAGGTTTTAATACGACTCTTGAATTGGCCGATCTTGGCCTGAAATTACGCGAGATAGAGTATCGTTGCGGTCGGCCGCAAAATGCGAAAAAATGCTCGTCACGTACGCTCGATATTGATATTTTACTTTATGATCGAGTTGTTTGTGAGTCTCCGTATTGTTTACCGCGCCCTGAAATCTGTTTCAATGCGTTTGTTCTACGTCCTCTGGCAGAGATCGCTGGTGAGTTTATTCATCCGCAAACGGGGCTCTCATTGGTGCAAATGTGGCAACAATTGGCCGTGGATGCTATCCCTTTAACTCGCATAGACGATAGTTTTTTGACCAATCTGAGTAATTTTTATGACTACAATGCACGTCATCTTTCTTTCCCTTATTCAGGGGCTTACTGAATTTTTACCTATTTCTAGTTCCGCTCATTTAATTCTACCATCGCAGTTATTTGGCTGGCCTGATCAGGGGCCTGTCTTTGATGTGACGGTTCATCTGGGGACGTTATTGGCGGTTTTGGTCTATTTTCGCCGTGACATCTATCGGTTAGCGGGGGCTTGGTTGGCCTCCGTGTTTAAGAAACAACACAGTGGTGATAGTAAGCTTGCTTGGTTAATTATTCTGGCCACTATTCCCGCTGTGGTATTTGGTGGTCTTTGTAGTGATTGGATTGAAACCTATACCCGCTCAGCGGGTGTGATAGCCACGACAACTCTGATTTTTGGGCTGTTGTTAGGGTGGGTCGATCTGCAAGCCCCACAACGCTATGATAACTCACATATGGGCTTTAAACATGCTCTATATATTGGCATTGCTCAAGCCATTGCTGTGATCCCGGGTACGTCTCGCTCTGGAATTACAATGACAGCTGCTCGGCAGTTGGGATATACCCGTGAAGCCGCCGCTCGTTTCTCTTTTTTATTGTCGATTCCGATTATTATTGGCGCGGGGACACTGCTAGGGGTTGAAGTGTCTCATTCGTCCGTGACTATGCCGTGGCATCAGTTAGGACTCGGTTTTATCTTATCGTTTGCCAGTGCGTTGGCGTGCATCTATTTCTTCTTAAAATGGATCACGCAAATCGGCATGCTGCCATTTGTGATCTATCGGTTACTATTAGGCGTGATGTTGGTTTGGTTTGTTGTCTAATAAGTGAACTTGTCAGCGGCTGATATAATATTGAGATAATTTTATTCTCAGTGAATCCATTCAATAGAGTATATAAAGCGATGATTGAATCGTTATTTGTATACTCTTTTTTAATTGTTTTTTGAAGAAAATACGTTAAATTAAACGCTGATTTTTATTCCTTTTATTGATTTTAACGGGTTGTGCTTCATCTGGAAACCAATCACTCAAGAATGAAACCCCAGCGACTATTCAATCGAAGATCACTAAAGGTGTAACGACTAAAAATCAAGTTCGTGCGATGTTTGGTGATCCAGCTAAAACTTCTTTCACTGACAAAGGGAATATGATTTGGGAATATGATTTAGCTGATGTATCAGGAGATGCGGTCAATTATATTCCTATTGTTAATCTATTTGGGTCTTCTTCTTCTGGAACTAAGAAACAATTAATAGTTATGTTCAAAAAAGATGTCGTCTTCCAATATTCTATGTCTAATTCTCCTGTGGCTATCAAAACCGGGTTATTTAAATAACTCTAGTTTTATCATCTAAAGTGAATTTAATGCCATATCTCATGATATGGCTTTTTACTCTAAATCATTAAAAGTAACTAGATAGTATTATTATTTTTTAATTCTTTCGTATTATATTTTCATAGTTAATGGTGGGTGTGAGAGCGTTTATCGGTTCTGACATCATCAATCAGTTGTTGTGCAATGGCCTGTTCTGTTGCTCATCGGTATCTCAATCTTCCTCTTGCACGCTTTCCTGACAACTTCTAACAGTATTATCTTGATGATAGTGCGAGCCTAGTCTGATTAGCGAATCAAAAAGTCTGATTTTTTATCCAGTTATCAATATATCTAGAGGGAAGCGAAGGCTGTGATGAGCTAAGTGATAGCTTCCTTGCTAATTTTAATGCGGATGCAGTTTTAAGCCGAGATAAATGCGATGGGTATGATTTATTCTAATTTCACTACCCATTCAGATAAGTAAAACTAATCCTAAAGAAGCATAAGTCTGTGAATAGATTATCTGTTTTAAGTTTACTTTTTGGTGAAATATGTTTAATTTTAAAAAATTGTATGATTTTTTTAGATTTATAGGGCTATATTTATGTTTTTTCTCTATTCCCTTGATTAGGTTGTCAGTAGGTTGAATTTAGTGAATGATTATTTAAATTTGGGGTTTAGTGCTTTTCTGTAGCTTAGCTCCATGTTTATAATCAGTTCATTCATTCACCGTCTCTGCCCCCAATTTAGATACGGTGAACATATCAAGCAAGGGAAAACAACATGGTAAAACAGACTGTGCTGTATGAGCAGCATCTTCGCTCTGGTGCCAAAATGGTCGATTTTCATGGTTGGCTCATGCCTATCCATTACGGCTCTCAGATTGAAGAACACCATAGTGTTAGACGCGATGTGGGAATGTTTGACGTCTCGCATATGACGATTGTGGATATTGAAGGGCCACAGGCTCAGGCGTTTTTACAGAAACTACTCGCTAATAATGTTGGGCGACTTAAAACACCAGGTAAAGCACTTTATAGCGCAATGTTAACTCCCGAGGCGGGAGTCATTGATGATCTCATTACCTACTTTTTTAGCGAAACTCACTACCGCATGGTCGTCAATTCGGCCACTCATGATAAAGATCTTGCATGGTTGAACCAGCAAAGTGCAGCATTCGATGTCAATGTGACGGAGCGTCCCGAGCTGGCGATGATAGCAGTGCAGGGCCCTAATGCCATAGCGATCACCCAGCAACTATTATCTGCTGAACAGAGTGCCCAGTTAGAGGGCATGAAGCCATTTTTTGGGCAACAAGTGGGTGAACTGTTCATTGCTACTACCGGATATACCGGTGAAGCTGGCTATGAAATTGTCGTGCATGAAGATCAGGCGCCACAACTTTGGCAGCAGTTACTCGATGTCGGTGTTGCCCCATGCGGTTTAGGTGCGCGAGATACATTGCGTCTTGAAGCGGGCATGAATTTATATGGTCAGGATATGGACGAGAACGTTTCACCTCTGGCAGCCAATATGGGCTGGACCATTGCCTGGGAACCGCAAGATCGCGATTTTATTGGCCGTCAGGCGTTAGCCGCGCAGAAAGAGCAGGGCACCGACAAGCTCGTTGGCTTAGTCATGGAACAAAAAGGGGTGATGCGCCAAGGGCAAGAAGTGCTGCTTGAGGAAGGTTCAGAAAGTGTCGGTGTGATTACCTCTGGTAGTTTTTCGCCAACATTAGGCGTAAGTATTGCATTGGCTCGTGTGAGCACAGAAGTTCAAGACAGTTGTGTTGTGCAAATGCGTAAAAAAGCCATTAAAGTTAAGGTGGTTCCACCTGTGTTTGTGCGTAATGGCAAACAGGTTTGCTGACAATTTTTAAAGGAATATCTAATGAGTGACATCCCGAGTGATTTAAAATTTACTACTTCGCATGAGTGGGTTCGTAAAGAAGGTGACGGTGTTTACACCATTGGTATTAGCGACCATGCTCAGGAATTATTGGGAGATATGGTTTTCGTTGACTTACCTGATGTGGATGATGAAGTGGCCGGTGGCGATGACTGTGCAGTAGCTGAGTCAGTCAAAGCGGCATCGGACATTTATTCACCGTTAAGCGGCACGGTTGTGGCGATTAACGAAGAGCTTGAAGATAGCCCAGAGCTATTAAACTCAGACCCATACGGTGATGGCTGGTTATTCCAGGTTAAAGCATCTGATGGCGAAGAATACGAACAGTTGCTAAGTGCTGATGAGTATCAGGATACTCTTGAAGAAGAAGAGGAATAAGCAACCAGATTTACGCGCCCTGGCACTAGTGTCGGGGCGTGTCTCATTATCGAAATGATAATCCCCCCCAAATTAAGCAAACTTGCAGGAATTTGTCATGTTGGCGTTACACGAACTGACCCAAACAGAGGATTTTATCCGTCGTCACGTGGGCCCCGGTGAGCAGGAGCAAAATGAAATGCTTAAGGCATTATCACTCGACTCGCTGGAGCAGTTGATTCACGAAACGGTGCCAGAAGATATTCGTCTTACCAAGCCACTAACTATTGGTGCCAGTAAAACAGAAGAGCAGGCTTTAAGTGAGCTCAAAGCACTTGCCCAAGAGAATAAAGTTTATCGCTCTTATATCGGTATGGGCTATTACGGTACACATACTCCTAACGTAATATTGCGTAACGTGCTAGAAAACCCGGGTTGGTATACGGCTTATACGCCTTATCAGCCAGAAATTGCTCAGGGTCGTCTGGAAGCGCTGTTAAATTTTCAGCAGATGACCATGGATTTGACGGGTATGGAGCTGGCCAATGCGTCGTTGCTGGATGAAGCGACCGCAGCTGCTGAAGCGATGGCAATGGCTAAACGCGTCAGTAAAAATAAAAAATCCAATCTATTTTTTATTGCCAACGATACTCATCCGCAAACCATCGATGTGGTTTGTCAGCGTGCTGAGTTCTTTGGTTTTGAAACCATCATTGGCGAGCCTGAACAGCTCGGTGAGTTAGATGTGTTCGGCGCGTTGTTACAATATCCGGGAACAACCGGGCAAGTTCGTGACTTAACACCGCTGATTGAGATGATTCATGCGCGTAAAGGGATTGCCTGTGTTGCTGCGGATCTCATGTCGCTGGTGTTGTTAAAAGCACCGGGAGAAATGGGCGCCGATGTAGTGTTGGGGTCTACACAGCGGTTTGGTGTGCCGATGGGTTATGGTGGCCCGCATGCTGCTTTTTTTGCTACTCGTGATGCTTATAAACGCTCAACGCCGGGACGGATCATCGGTATCTCTAAAGATCGCCGTGGTAAACCGGCGCTGCGGATGGCGCTGCAGACCCGTGAGCAACATATTCGCCGGGAGAAAGCCAACTCCAACATTTGTACTGCTCAGGTGCTATTGGCCAATATTGCATCGTTTTATGCGGTATTTCATGGCCCTCATGGGCTGAAAACGATGGCTCAGCGGATCCACCGGATGGCGGTTATTGTCGCAGCTGCGGCGAAAGCTCATGGCGTGAATGTTCGTTATGATCAGTTTTTTGATACCGTGACGCTTGATGGGATTGATAAAGCACAGGTATTGTTGCGTGCCCAAGACGCTCAGATTAATGTCCGTAGTGATTTAGATAATGCGGTCGCAGTGAGCCTTGATGAAACGACAACACCAGCTGATTTAGCCATTTTGCTAGCCGTTTTATTTGGTCCCAGTGAGACGATTACGGTGGATACCCTTGATGAGCAAGTGCGCAGCCAGCCGAACATCGCCGAGCCGTTACTGCGGGCTTCAGCGATTTTAACGCACCCAGTCTTTCATCAGTATCGTAGTGAAACCGAAGTGTTACGTTATATCCGTCGTTTAGAAGGACGCGATTTGGCGCTGAATCACTCGATGATCGCGCTAGGTTCTTGCACGATGAAACTCAATGCAACGGCAGAGATGATCCCCATTACTTGGCCTGAATTTGCTAACCTGCATCCATTTTGTCCTAAGGAACAAGCAGCGGGCTATCAGCAGTTGCTAACCCAGTTAGAACAATGGCTGGTGGATATTACTGGTTACGATGCCGTTTGTATGCAGCCCAATTCGGGCGCTCAGGGTGAATATGCGGGACTCTTGGCCATTCGCCATTATCAGGCAAGTATCAACCAAGCCCAGCGAAATATTTGCTTAATCCCAAGCTCAGCTCATGGCACCAACCCTGCGTCTGCGCATATGGCGGGTTTAAAAGTGGTCGTGGTGGAGTGCGACAAGGCTGGAAACATCGATATTGATGATCTTCGGCACAAAGCACAAGAACATGCCGAACAGCTTTCGTGCATTATGGTGACTTATCCTTCGACCCATGGTGTTTACGAACAGAGTATTCGTGAGATCTGTGAGATTATCCATCAGTTTGGTGGGCAGGTTTATTTAGATGGTGCCAACATGAACGCTCAGGTTGGGCTCACTTCGCCAGGCTTTATTGGGGCGGATGTATCACATCTGAACCTACATAAAACCTTTGCCATTCCTCATGGTGGCGGCGGCCCGGGAATGGGACCGATCGGCGTTAAAGCGCATTTGGCGCCTTTTGTTCCTGGCCATAATGTGGTCAAAGGAGAGTCAACCCAGCGCGCTGTTGCAGCGGCACCATTTGGGAGTGCTTCTATTTTACCCATTTCATGGATGTACATTGCGATGCTCGGCTCTAAAGGACTGCGCCGTGCCAGTGAAGTTGCGATTTTAAATGCGAACTACATTGCTAAATCGCTTAGCGAGCATTATCCAATTTTATATACGGGTAATAATGGTCGCGTGGCACATGAATGTATAATCGACTTGCGGCCATTGAAAGAGCAAAGTGGTATTAGCGAGCTAGATATTGCTAAACGTTTAAATGACTATGGATTTCATGCGCCAACGATGAGTTTCCCCGTGGCAGGAACATTGATGGTTGAACCGACTGAAAGTGAGTCTAAAGCGGAACTGGATCGTTTCATTGAAGCGATGATCGCCATCCGTCAGGAAGCTGAACAGGTCAGCACAGGCATTTGGCCAAGTGAAGATAATCCACTGATCAATGCGCCACATACATTAGATGATTTAATCGAAGATGATTGGACGCATCCATATTCGCGCGATATAGCGGCTTATCCATCACTGGCGGTTCGCGCTAATAAATTCTGGCCAGCTGTGAATCGTATCGATGATGTCTATGGTGATCGGAATCTATTTTGCTCCTGTTTGCCAATGGATGCATACAAGGATTAAGATGGGTGTTATGTCACAATTTAATTTGTGAATATATTTATACGATCTGTGAGAACACATTATGGAAAAGCGAACCGTATGGTTCGCTTTTTTTATGCATAATAGATTTGTGAATGAAATCGCTCTATAACTGCCATGTGGCGTCAGATACAACCTGTTTATACACAGATGGCCTAAGGTTATTTTGAACCTATATTTGCCACTGCCAGAGTATTACATATTGTTCTCTGGGGCATCCCCAAATCTTGATTCACTCGCTTTGAACCCATACGTATTATCTGCGAGTAGATGATCGCCTAGTTCTTCATACTTGAATTGGCTAAATTCGGCTTCAAGCTCATAGCCTGAGTAGTCAACTGCAGCAAGTCCAACGAAAGCCCCAGTGAAGAAGCCACCGTAACTTTGTAAGATATAGTCATCTGAAAGAATAGCCGCATCCAGCGTGACAGGAATTTCAACAAAATTTTTACCATCAAAGCTATATTCATAGGTGTAACTTTCTTTACGTACTTTGGTGCGTAGCCACACATATTCCGTTCCCTCAGGAATTTTAATAGCGTCATTTTTTAAATATGAGGTGTAGTTCCCTCGATTGTTTTCGCTAACTTCTATCACATGGCCATTGATTTCATTCCAAGTTACAAAAGCAAAGCTCCAATGACTATCGTTGTAATAGTTGGTTAAGCCCGCCATTTGTTGATAGCTGAATGGATTGAATTTGACTCGGACTGTTGCATCAAAATAGAACGCTTGCCAACGGCGAGCAACGAGTGAAAGGTCGTGTGTATTAGCTAGAGAACCCTGACCGACTAGCGTGAGTTTACTGTTTCCGGTGCGGCCCATTGCTTCGGTAAATGGAACTCGTAACGTATTCCAGTTGAGATCCAGCGTTGGTGTTGTAAAGTCATCTGCTTGGCTATGATCTGCCGGGGCCTCTGTGGGGATCGCATCTTTAGGCGCATCAACAAAGGTTTTCCCTCCATGGCCACCTTCAACTCGAGGCCAACCTGATTCGTCCCAGTAGACTTTTTGGATCGATGTTTCACGGCCTAAAGTACACCAACCTCGGGGATCTCGGCTGGACTCATTATGATGATTCCAAGGCCGAGCGACTAAGGATGCATAATACCATTCGCCTGACGGTGTCGAGACTAGACTACCATGTCCTTGTTTTTGTAAATAATGATCGGGGGTATCAAAATTGGTAATGAATGGTTCTCCAGGAGCGGTCTCAAATGATAATGCATCCAGCGTTTTGGAGCGAGCCACCACTTCTTGGTGCGCAAAAACGGTTCCGCCTTGAGCGATAAATAGATAGTAGTAACCGTTTTCTTTATAGATATGTGGGCCTTCTGGTAATTTAACTGGGGTACCATTATAAATGGTGCGTGCTGTTTGCGGACGTAATTTCATCGTCTGAGTATCAAATTCTGTCAGAGTGATACCATCAAAGGGATGATTATATTCACGATGATCCCATGTCTGTTGAGCTAAGTATTTACGGCCATCGTCGTCATGGAACAGTGATGCATCAAATCCAACTCCATTGAGTTTAATGGGGTCACTCCAAGGACCGTTAATATCAGTGGCGGTAGTCAAATAGTTGGTCATATCTTTAAATGCACCTTCAGTCACTTTGACATCGGTATATACGAGCCAAAATTTTCCATCTGCATATGATAAGTCTGGCGCCCAAATCCCCCCTGATGAAACGTTGCCTCTCATATCCAGTAATGTTGAGGTTGATAGTGGGCTGGGTAATAAATTCCAGTGTTCTAAATCCTTAGAAGCGTGTAGGCGGACACCTGGAAACCATTCGAAGGTGGAGTTGGCGATATAATAGGTATCATCTACTCGAATGATACTTGGGTCGGCATTAAAGCCAGGAAGAATTGGGTTTTGAATTTTTGACATATTATAACGACCTTTCTAAAAATGAGTTAAATCTTGAGTAGATATTGTCGAATCACTCGATTTACGTTAAAGACGTAAATCGAGTGATATAGAAGCTACAATGTCGCTTCTTCGGCTTTTATGTGTGCTCGTTTAGCATCTAATTTCTTATTAATATCTTTGATGTCTGCATCAGAAATGGGGTATATATGCATAATAATCATCGATATAAATGCAAGGATGATAGGAATCCAAATTGCGGTGACGTTAATACCAAAAATAGCGTCTGCGTGTTGTGTGGTCGAATGTTCATTGAAACCATATGCAGCGAGGAACCAAAGGGGAATAGCGCCTCCTAATGTGAAGCCAATTTTAAAGAATATTCCCATCAGGGCATTGATAATACCGGCATTACGTTTACCTGATTGAAGTTCACCATATGAGACAACTTCAGGCACGAGCGCCCACATAAACCCAGTTGCAGAGGTTAATCCCCATTGTTTAAGGAAGGTTGATAGATAGGCTAGCCACAGTGCATCGTGCATACCATCAAGTGACCATGCCCATGTCAGTAGTTCACCCACAATAAACATTCCGAGGAAGAAGTGGAAGAAGCCTTTTTTACCAAAAAATCTTTTCAGCATAGGCCAGAAAACAGGAAAGACAATGCCTGGAATTGAAGCAATGAGCCCTATCGCGCCCATCCAGTTTGATTTACCGACAACATATTGATTGAAATAGCCATTCACGGTATTCATAAAGAACATAAAGGTGAATGACAGCATGAAAAATAGGCCTAAAATCAGTAGTGGACGGTTATGTCTTAGTTCGCTAAACAAATCCATCGTTCTGACTTGAGCGGATTGCTCTTTCGTTGCCACAACCCGTTCTTTGGTAAAATAGTAGCAAAGGAAGAATGCAATCCCACCTAAAATGGCATAGATCAGATAAACTGAAAACCAAGCGTGCTGAGCGGATGGGTCAGTATATGTCCCTAAATTGAGTTTTAAACCAAAAAAACCAGTATCTTGCAGGTGCTTATCTTTAGGTGATGCCATCTGCACAAACATAGGGAATAGCGTATAAACGAGGAGGTTCGCCATATTTGCTAGCATCATACGAGTGGTCGTCAGTTTATCGACCGATTCTGGGTCACGCGTTAGGGATGCATTGAGTGATCCATAAGGAATGTTGACCACTGAATAGATTAAATCCATTAATAGATAAGTGATAAATGCAAAAGGAACATTCGCTTTGGTAAATGGTAGGGGGGCGAACATCAATAGAGAGAAAATCATCAGAGGAACCCCGGCACGTAAAATCCAAGGGCGATACTTCCCAGCTTTGGACGTTCGTTTATCGACGAAGGTTCCGACTGCTGGATCCCAAAATACATTGACGATTCGCACAAATAGGAAAATGAAACCAGCCGTTAGGGTTCCGACGGCATTTACGGTTGTCATATAAAGTGCTAGAAACCCGCCTACAGTCCCAAAGGTTAAGTTGTTAGCAAAATCACCAAAACCATAGGACATTCTCTCCCATAGGCTAAGTTGGTGATACTCATCTATCTCAATTTCTTGCTGGATTTCTACTGATGTACTCATTAGATGAGCTCCCTCGTATAAGTAGTATAGGTATTTACTTGATGATATTTATCATGCCGCCATTAACGGCCAATATAATGCAACATGAAAATCAAGACGTAGTCATAGGGATATCCTATTCGATAAAATACTTGGGTCTTCCTCCCCACATACGACTGGTAAATTTTTTAACATTACAGGAACGCTATCTCTGCTTTTTGCTGAGAGGATAGAGTAGGGAATAAAACCCAATCACAGTTTGAGTTTAGTAACTATTCGTAAGATTCAAATTACATAATATGATTTACGATTTATGATATTTTGTTTATGTGACTCATGAGTCATTTCAATTATGAAGTGTTAATCCTAAATTTAATAATTACGATTTTTGGTGATCTATTTATTATTTTTCGTTTTTTAGAGGTAGATCAAAAAATTTAATTTATATGGTTATCTAGCGCAAAATTTTATAAATCATAGGTGTTAATTTTTTTGATTATGAACTGGTTTGCCGTTTTTTTCTAAAAAATTAGAATATATGTTTATATAAAGTGAAAGACCTATTTATTATATAAATAATTATTGATGATGGTTAGTTTTAAATGACTCTCATTTTTTAGCTTATAGACCCGAACTACTATACTTAAATTGGGTGATTATTATTTAAATCCGATTTGTCAGGTTGATAGTTATGCTAATTAAAAACAATCAATTATATTAATTGATGATCGTTTCGGATATATATAAAAGTTCAGTGGACTATATGGGGTGATTAATCTATTCGGATGTTAGATATATGCTTTTATCATCAATTTATTTTAGATGTTGAAGATATCTTTATCTTTTAAATAGGACGCTGATCCCGTAATCAATAATAGGTCGATGTCTGCCCAAGCTTGGGATTGTGTTGCGCAAAACGCCGACACTCCATATCAAAGACCGAGACAAAGATGTCATGGCTTACTGAAAGTGGGGCATAATTAGGATCCGTTATTAGGGACTGTTGACCTTTGGTGGTTGAATTTTGTTCAAATTAAACGCATTTTGAACGCGGCGCCCCCTGTGTCGCTTAATGAGTTAAGCAAGCAGGGGGCAACAAAGTTCAGGATGCGTTTAAATGAACCCCAAGGGCAGTATCTGAGAGGAATTGATCCAGCGTTAAACGTTCTTTGTGGAGAATAACTACACGGCACAACGTTTGCCTTGCCTAAATCCCTCTCAGATTTCTGCAAAACTAATCACAAAAGATCAACAGTCCCTAGGTACTTTCGCTAAATTCACCCGTTTCTAGAGCCGATAAATGGTAAGCCTTTTGGATTTCAGTATAAGAAGCGTTCGCACCACTAAATTGCAACACAACATTTTTCCCCGCTAAACGTTCTTTTAATTTCCAGGCTGCCATAAGAGTTGAACTCCCAGCACCTTCGACCATGTTATGTGTGTAATGCGCCGCTAAAGCAATTCCCCGAAGTATTTCTTCTTCCTCAAGTAAAATGAAGTCGGTTAGGGTGTTTTTATAAATATTAAATGTGGTTTCATATGCGGAACCGGTTGCAAATCCACCCGCAAATGTTTTATTAGCACGTGTACAAATCGCTTTGGTTTTCCATGAAAAATAGGCTGCATTGGATGCCTGAGCTTGAACGGCATAAATTTCAATTTCTGGCTTTAAGGCTTTCATCGTTGTGATAGCGGCGGCGACTTCACTGCCTCCACCTAAAGGAAGAATGATTGCGTCAATATCAGGTAACTTTTCAATTATCTCTAGAAATTCGGTGCCGACACCGTTGATAAGTAACGGTTCATTGGCTGGATGAACATAGTAATATCCTCTTTCTTCATTGAGCCTTGCTACAACTTGAGCGGCTTCGTCAAAGTTATTTCCTGCTTCAATCACATCGGCCCCCGTATCTTTAATTAGTTGTATTTTGGCGGGATTGGTATTGTTAGGCACGACAATCACTGATGGAATATTAAATAATTTTGCTGATGTCCCCACAGAGAGTCCATGACTTCCAGTGGAAAAAGTAACCACGCCTTTGATTTGGCGGCGTTTTATATGAGACATGATATTGATTCCCCCACGAATTTTAAAACTGCCTGTCGGGTTATGATTTTCGTGTTTAATAGATATATTGCAGTTTAGATATCGACTTAGATTTTCATATCGAATTAATGGCGATGGTGAAAAATATTGAGATATTGTTGATCTTGCTTTTAACGTTTCAAGCAGTGATATTGGGTAATGTTTTAAACTTTCCATAGCAAGAACCTTTAAATTGTATCGGTACAATAATTGAAAATTAGTTGATAATTCTTTTAAAAATGTGTTTTGATGGTATCAGTAGATCGATATATGAACAAAAGGTTTATTGTCACCATGACAATTTTAAAGATGGGAATATCAAAGAATGATTCAAGAGCAATTTACAAACAGGTTGCTGATCAATTATCGGTTCAGATTGAGGAGGGATTATTAAAACCAAATGAAAAATTACCAACACACCGGGCATTAGCCGATAAGTTACAAGTAACCGTCGGGACAATTACTCGAGCTTATGCAGAGGCAGAACGACGAGGTTTAGTTGAAGCTAGAGTCGGATCTGGAACTTATGTTGTTGATAAAAAGAAAGTATATTGGGAATTTCAACATAGTACGGCTGAGCAAATTAAAATATGTAATTTTGGATATAATATGCCGCCCTCCGTTGGACAAAGTGACAAAGTAAAAAAAGCGATGCAGGTTTTGTCGGAATCTTCGATTCCTCTTAATGAATTTTTAGCTTATCAAAAACCTGAAGGTATTGAATCTCATCGTAAAATTGTTGCTCAATGGTTGCAGGATCATGGCCGCAAGATAGACCCAGATAGACTCCTGTTTACCTCAGGAGTACAACACGGGATACAAATGGTTTTTGATGCCTTCACGGATGTAGGGGATACCATTTTAACCGAAAAATTAACTTATCCTGGACTTTTTAGCTTGTCTCGACGCAAAAAGCTTAATTTAAGAGGGGTTGAAATGGATGAAGAAGGGATTATTCCCAAATCTCTGGATGCAGCATGTCAGCACTATCAACCTCGTTTTTTATATGTAATCCCTACGCTGCAAAACCCAACGACATCCACTATGTCAGCACTTCGTCGACAAGAAATAATTTCTATATGCGAAAAATATAATGTTCTGATTATTGAAGATGATGTTAATGGGTTATTACCTGACAATTTACCAGAGCCTTTGGTGAACCTAGATCCAGAACGTGTATTACATTTAGGGTCTTTTTCGAAGTATTTTGCTCCCGGACTGAGAGTGGGTTATATACAATCACCTCACGCATTACATTCTCGTTTAAAGATGACATTAAAAGACCATAGTTGGATGCTAAGTCCATTACTCTCAGGTCTTATATGTGAACTTATTTGTTCAAAAAATTTAGATTGGATTTTGGATAAAATAAGGCATGAAGTGGCCCAAAGAGCGCAAATAGCGTTGAATATATTACAGAGATGTGTGCTTAAATATCAACACGGTGGCTTCCATATATGGCTTTCTTTACCCGACACTTGGCGTTTAAGTGACTTTATTCATGCCGCAGAGCAAAGAGGTGTCGTTGTAAAATCAGCGGAGAATTTCACATTACCAGCCGGGACAGTGACGCCAGCAATAAGAGTATCGATAGGGTGTCCTAGTAACAGAAAACAAATGATGCAAGGACTAACAATTTTAAAAGAGTTATTAAAATTAAATACTCCGTGTGATTTTGCCTTGTAAATGGTGGTATTTGTGCTGACGAGTGTCGAATCTCTGCAGTAGGCTTATTGTATACTGCGCCAATTATCGCCCCAATCGTGTAATGACTCCCGTAGTCATTATAATTATGAAGCGGTTACGAACGATTCATCCTCTAAACAAGTGAGCCACTTGGCTCACTTGTTTGACTGAAGACATTTAGATGAACTCAGTGGTTTTATCGATTAGCTGAGAAACATTGGAATTTACTTTGCTACCCATTGTTCTTGCCCGTCTGGTATCTCACTATTTGAATCGCTCGGATTACTGTAAGGATGAGCGATTTTCATAACATAGGTAAGAACGTAGTAAATACTTGCACCAACAAACATTGACACGATAACCCCAAGATTAGCGGTAGCGAATACACTATGTCTTGCATTTTCTGTCAGTAAAAAACCGACTAAGTGCGCAATGTATGGATCTCCTGAAGTGATCAGCCCGGCACCGATAATGGCCGCTAAACCAAGAGAAATAAGTGCGGTCCAGCGCCCATTACATCCACCCATACCTGCTTTATTTGCCAAGTTAATATTCCAGCCCAAATCACGCTGGCGTTTAAAATCGACGAGTTGAATCGCGCCCATAGGACCTATGACGACGGCAATGGAGGCGAGAAACGATTGAAATGTGGCTAAGAACGAGTTCGATATAAACATCAGATAAAAAGCGCCAAAGCCAATAATTAACGCATTGATGGCCGTTGTGACCGCTCGGCTGGCAGGAATCCCTAATGCCAGTAAGGCAAGGCCTGAGCTATAGACGCCAGTTATCGCGGCAGAAAGTAATGAAATAATGATGACGATGGAGAATGGAATATAGAACCAAAATGGCAGTAGATCTGTCAGCGCTTCGATCGGCGCACTAGCGGCCGCAGAACTTAATGCTGAGTTACTATCAGCGAGAAAAACGCCAAGAACTAACAAAATACTAACGGGCAGGGAAATACCACCGGTTGTCCAGAAAATTACTTTTGATGCGGGTGTTTTACGTGGCAGATAACGCGCAAAATCACCGCCATAGTTAAGGAAACCTAGACCGACCATCGTCATCGCCATAACGATTCCACCAATGTAAGTCAGTAAATCTCCGGATTTAGCATGACCAAGCGCCTGCCAGTGGATGTGTGGCAAAATAAGAGCAATAAAAATAAGGCTCATAAATCCAGTGATCCATGCGATGTATTTTTCTACTTTCATGATCAACTGGTGTCCATAAATGGCCACAGCCATCGTGAGCGCAAGGCTAATAATGAACCATCCGACAATGCAGAACAGCGTTGGTTTTCCATTAGTTAGGGCAAATGCTGCTGGCCAAAGCTTGGCAAACAAGTAAGCACCCGTCGTTGAGGCTAGGGTAATGATGGTAATTTTCCACCCCATATTGGATATATAGGCAAATAAAGTTGGAAACTTATTACCGTGGTAGCCAAAGCAAAAACGGGTTTGAGTGAGCGTGGGCAATCCAGTCCGTGGTCCTCCAACCGCTAAAATGCCAACGAGAAAACTAGAAATCAAATAACCGAGGATTCCGGCAGAAATTGATTGCCACACACTTAGCCCGAGCGAGTATACGTAGATCCCATAGGTCAGACCTAAAATTGAAACATTCCATGAAAACCAAATTGGAAAGAGTCCTGAAGGTTTTCCATAGCGATCCGCCTCGCTAACGGCATTGACACCGTTTGACTCGACCTTGATGGCACCTGATGTGGAATTAGGTGCAGATTGGGATTGTGTCATGAGAATCATCCTCTGATAAATTAAGAATCAATTAGCGTTGCGGTGACCAAAGCCAGTTTAATCATTTGATTCATGGTCTTGTCATACTCTTCAGCGCTTACCGGCTCTGCGCTGATACTATGAACACTCGCGGTTAAAATGCTGAGAGCTTTGGCTCGATATTGTGCCGCAATGGTATAGAGTGCTGAGGTTTCCATTTCAACTGCAAGAATGTGCATCTTTCTGAGTGCAGGGAGCATCGCTTCTGGCTTGTCATACAACAGGTCATTGGTAAACGTATTGCCAAAATGCGCGCCTATCTTCTCATTTTGCGCCGCTTGCCAGCAGTAGCGTAGTAAATCGAAATCAGCAACTGCCGCGTAGTCGTAACCTGAGAAACGCTCACGATTGACAGATGATGAGGTCCCAGCTCCCGTAGCGACGATCACATTCCGGATATCGACTGAATCATCGACTGCGCCGCATGTGCCGACTCGAATCAGGTTTTTTACACCAAATTCGTTGATCAATTCATGAGCATAAATGGAGATAGATGGAATCCCCATGCCGTGCGACATCACAGAGACACGTTGTTCTTGGTACCAACCAGTAAAGCCAAACATATTGCGTGTATCGCAGACTCTGATGGAATCCGATAAGTAAGTTTGAGCAATATACTGCGCTCGTAGTGGATCTCCTGGCATAATCACCGTGTCGGCAAAGTCACCAGGCTTGGCATTAATGTGTGGGGTCATTTACAAATCTCTTGGTCAGTGATGCCACCTAAAATACAAACCATCACAGCACAACAAAAAAGCAAATGTCCGACTATGCAAGAGGCAGTTCACAAAAATGTGTTTTACCCAATAAGGATAATGTTTCTGTTGGTGCTTAACTGTAAATAACTTTTTGATTTAATTTATATTATTTGATTTTTTTCGAACCTATATAAAACAATACTTATAGGTGAACTTCTTGATAAAATGCGGTGTGGGTATTTTTCAAAGTTCTTTGTTGAAATTTACTTCCCACTTCTTTTTTAGGAAGAATTTTCCATGGATAAAATCCAAGAAATTGCCAAAAATGGTTACCAAATACTGTGCGATGTTATAGCTGAAATGCCATTGAAAAATAAGGTATTTTATGCTGATGAGTTTATCCTTCAACAAGGCGAGGCAATCTCTTCGCTGTATTGGATTACACTTGGCGAATATAGCATGCATTACTGTGCAGATAATGGTAAAGCTTTTAGCTTAGGACAACGGTTTGTAAGTAACTGCATTATTGGTGAATTAGAATATTTAACGGATACGCCGAGTCAGTTCTCCGTCGTTGCGAATGAGCAAATAGACGTCAAGATAATTCCTATCTCAGTTATGAATGATATCTTGTGTAGCCATGCGCAAGTTGGTATCTGGCTGAGCCATTTATTGTCCAAAAGCTACCAAATAGGTATGGCCAGAACTATGGAGCGCTTTCTGCAGCCGCTTGTATTTAATGTGGCCATGGATATTTATCAGCGCTATCAGCAACACAAGCCTCTAATTGAGTTTAATCAAGTCTTTCGCGAAGCAGAAAGATTCGGATGCTCAGAACGTACTTATCGTCGTGCAATGACTCAGTTGATTGAAGAAAATTATATTCAGAAAAATTCTGATGGGTATTTTATTAGCGACTTAAATAAATTTGAATTGTTATTAAAGCATTCATCCGTTGGATGTGATTCTCTATTATCAACTTGATTAAATGATTTGATGTCACAGTCAGTGTGAGTCGCAGCGACAATATTTTCAGCAAAAGTTGTAGCGCTCATCTTTCGTGAAGTCCCTAATAGTTTAAACAGTCTCTTATCTTGATTTATTTGCAACATCTATTTTGTGTTTAAATCAGATGAAGATAATGATTTATGTCGTGCTCTGAAATAGTTCATGTTCATAGCGCTAAGGATGAAATGGTTTCGATGATCAACACAGAAAGACTCATACTCACGCCTGTCAGAGAGGAAGATATTGATATCTATACGCAGATGCTAACTCGAGCTGACATTACGCGATATCTACCTAGCGGCAAGCCGTATTCACTTGAATATATTGAAAATTACCTGTCAAAGAGAGTAGCCCATTGGGCGAGGGGATTTGGCACTTTCATTGTTTCGTTAAAAGCAAACCCCGCTGTTAAAATTGGCTATGCCGGTGTGGAAACCATCCCTGACGTTGGTTTAAGTGATATTCGCTATGGGATTTTAACGGAGTATCAAGGTTTCGGATATGCTTATGAAGCAGCCAAAGCAGTATTGGATTTCACCTGGCAAACGACGTGTCTCTCTAAGGTCTATGGGGTTGCAGTTATTGACAATACAGCCTCCGTTAACCTGCTGCAGAAACTAGGCTTATCGCCAGTCAATGAAACGCTTTATGATGATGGTAATGATTTGGTCACGATGGCGATTGAGCGTTGACCATCACTATGCGCCGAACGACGTCTCTAAAGACGAGGTGCTGGCACTGCCACTAAGCAGATCTTTTTAAGTTTGTTGGATAGGTCTGAGCTAACTTAGAGAGGTCTGTAAAGCGAAGGCTGTTAAATAGTGCGATGTTTAAAATGATCATTCCCGCATGAAGGGTGAGAATGATCATTTGGGTTGCTCGATTCTTTTGTATTGAATTGCTAAGTTAAAAGCGATACAAATCAATCGTTAGGACATGAGCGCCAGCTTACGGTGTTGCCGTTGGCTATATATATACAGCGCAATACCTGGAATATATAAAATAGCGGACAATAGCAATGTGTTCACGCCAGCAGCATACACCAGCCATAATCCGTAAATACTAGCCCCTAAGCCAATGAGCTTCAGTTTAAGCGATGCCCGGGTTTGTATCGTAATCTTTAATAGATAAGCACCGACTAAAAAGTATGGAATTAAAATCATCGAAGTTGAAACTAATACTAACGTGTTGTAACCCTTGCCTGTAAACATGACGAGTAGCAGACAGAACTGCACGGTTAAGTTGGTCAGTAGTAGTGAATTTTTCGGTGTTCCATTGGCATTCACTTTTGAGAATAACTTAGGGAAAGCCCCATACTGAGCCGCGGTAAAAGGGACTTCAGCAGAATACAAAATCCAACTGAGATACGATGCTAATACCGAAACAATAAGGCCTGCGCTGAGTAATACCTTACCCCAAGAGCCAGTGAGCATTGCCATTATCCCTGACATTGACGGGTTCGAGAGTGTCGCTAATTCGTTTCTGGGGACGATACCTAGTGAGAGTAATGAAATTAGAACATACAGGATCAGAGCGGTGATGACGCCAAGATAGGTTGCTCGTCCAATGTCTTTTCGCTTTTTCGCCCGACTAGACAAAATGACTGCGCCTTCAATACCGGTGAACACCCAGAGTGTAATCAACATCGTCCCTTTGACCTGAGTCATAAAGGATTGATCAAGGCTATGCCCTTGGGGATCAATATGAAATGTGTTGATATTAAACGAATAACCAACAACACCAATAAAAATAAGCAGTGGGATACTCTTGGCCAGTGTCGCCAGTAAATTTATGAAGGCGGCTTGTGTGACACCTTTAAGAATAAGGCTGTACACTGACCATAATATCAGTGATTCTCCCAGGAAGGCATATAGAGTCGTTCCTTTACCAAATATGATGGCACCCGGTGTATCGACAAAAGCCCCGAGAGCGGCAAAAGCAACCACCAGATAACTCACGACTCCGATGGTGGCGCATAGCCAATATCCCCACGCAGAAAGAAACCCCGCTAAATCACCAAAACCTTCTTTGGCATAGATATAAATGCCACCATCGAGCGTTGGTTTTAATCGAGATAGATGCAGAAAACACCCTGCGAGTAATAAGATCCCCAGGCCAGTGATCGTCCAGCCGACAATCATGGCATTCAAGCCGGCGACTTCAGCCATGTTCTGCGGGAGGCTAAAAACCCCACTACCGACCATCGAGCTGAAGACTAATGCCGTTAATGCGGTTAAACCAATTCGATTCGCTTTGGACATGAATTAATCCCGAGCTTTAAAATGGTCACTTAACTTGGCAATGTGCTCGGGGCCGATGCCACAGCAACCGCCAATTACCGATGCGCCGCAGGCGCGCCATTTGTCAGCCCAGGGTATATAGGACTCAGGGGTGAGGTCAGCGCGAAGCTCATCAAGCCCATCATTGGCCGTTGCATCTTTTGGCTGGGGAGGAAATGCATTGGCATACGCCCCTAGTCGGATCTCTGTTAAATTCAGTTTTTTTAAGGTATCCGCCGCCACGATTAATGCTTGTTCAATCACTTCTGGTTGACAGCAGTTAAACAAGATTGCGCTGACACCCGCTTTAGCCATGGTGTTAACTGCTTCTTGAACGCTCTCCCCCGAGCGCAAGCATGGCTCTGAGGTTGGCTCTGAATCTTCAAGCGTAAAAGAGACCCAGAAAGGCTTTTCATCATCCGTTAGTTCTTTTACTAACCCCTTCAAGGCGAGAGATTCGGCAATCAGGCTCTGTGTTTCTGCCAGCCAAAAATCAATCGGTGTTTTGAGACCTTCAATCAATGGTGTGGCAATATCGCGGACATGTTCTGCATCATAGAGGTCCGGGCGATACGAGCCAAATAGTGGGGGAAGTGAGCCTGCAACTTTAGCCTCGGTTCCTTGCGCAGCATCACGCGCGACTTGTCCAGATCGTTCAGCGAGCGCCAGAGCTTGCTCGGTAAAGCGCTTATCGCCGATGTGAAATGGGACTAACGAATAGCTATTGGTAGTAATGACCTGAGCACCACTTTGGATATAGTCTTGGTGAACGGTTTTGACAATCTCTGGTGTCTCAATCATTGCTAGGGCGGACCACTCTGGTTGACGAAAAGGAGCGCCTCGACGATTTAATTCTCGTCCCATGCCACCGTCCAAGATGAGTACCGATTGTTCTGTCATATCTTATCTCTTATTTGATTTTAGCCATTTAGACGGCTAAATGTATATGAGTATAAGTATGGCTGCAACCGCTAACTGGTAAAATTTATCTTTGAACCTTTATCGAGTCTGTTTTGAGTGGGGAAAGACTGCATTATTTTGCGTGAGCAGTACGGAAATGATTGGCTCGTTATCTTTGTATAGCGTTATCACAGTGACTACTGTTGGCAAGACTTCATACACAATGACAGATTTTATCCCCCGTTAGTCTTATCGTGTTTTTCAAAATTCTTCCTTGAGAGTTTACAGCTCGCGGCCAGATGACATAAATCCCTGACTTACTATTGCTGCCCACTTCAGCTGGCTCACTGTCGGAAATGCAAAGTCAGTATTGACCTAAATCCTAAAAACATCATCCACTAGAGATGATTCATTGTCCGTGTGGCGGTTTGAAATGTGACTTATGGCACCATCCTCTCGGGCATAGATATTCACCAGCGGTTATAAAACTGAGAAAAATCATTAATCTACTAAAGTGTTATAACTCAATAAGTTACTTCATTATTTTTTTCATTTTTTGGCTGAATTTTACTCAAGACCGGCCGATAAAGTTGGTGAACATGTACTCATGACACAAGGAAGTAAAAGTGAGATCATTCGGTTTAAAGTCGGTACTTATCATATCCATCCTTTCTTTAGTGGGCTTATCGGTCGCTATTTCTAATTATCTTTCTTATGCCAGACAAAAAAGTGATTTGCAGGAACAGATTATTAAGGCTCATCAGCAACTGGTCGCTGATCAGTCACATTTAGTCGAAAGCTTTATTAGTGAAAAAATTCAAGGGTTAAAAGGGTTAGGAGAAAAATATAAATCGGCACCTCTGCCCGCACACAATGCCCAAGAATATATCGAGCTGAGTCAGATTTTCGCAACAACTTTAAATACGGGCAGCTCTTTTATTGGTTTAGCAAAAACAGGGGATGCATACTGGAACTTAACCAGTGCCAGCTGGCCCGATCATAAGTTTGAGGGTGATATTCGTAAGATGGGATATTACCAAGACGGGCGCAAAGCCATTACTCCTTTGATTACGGCACCATATCCGGATGAAGCCGATCCTAAAATATATTGGATCAGTATGGTGCAGCGTATTCAGCAAGGGATGATTGGGGCTGATATGAAGCTCGGATTTCTAAATAAATTGGTAGTGAATGTCGCGAAGAAACAAAAAGCGGTCGCATTGATTTTGAACCAGAACTCACTGGTACTTGCTTCCTCGGAGCCAAATAAGATAAAGCCGGGAAATAAAGCGCAAGACATTGCTTGGTTGCAACCCGCAATTGCGAGTGTGGTACAAAATACCCAGACCATTCGTGAGCTCAAACGTCAGGACGGAGAGCTCCTTTTTGCTCACCGAATTAATGTTGCTAATCAGCATTGGTACTTTGCCATTATTGTGAATAAAGCGGATGTCTTTGCCAGTCTTGCGTCGGCACGTTATGCCGCCATTATTACAGCGGCGATTCTGATTTTTGCGAGTGTGGTCATTGCATTTTTAGTGATTCAATTGGTATATCGCCCCATCGTATCGCTTAAGTCAATGGTGCACAGCTTATCCAGTGGGGATGCCGATTTAACGCAACGCTTAACGGTATCGACCAATGATGATCTGGGTCAGATTGCTCAGAGTGTGAACCTGTTCGTCGATAAGTTGCAGTCGATGATGAAAGAGATTCGCCGAGCCACGTTAACGCTGAACGATAATATTACGCAGATGGAACAATTTTCGAAAGATAATTCGCAAATGCTCAATCATCATGTGACTGAGACTGAGCAGGTGGTTACAGCGATTGATGAGATGAATGCGACCGCGAGTGCCATGGCTCGTGACATCGCCCATGCTGCTGAGTTAACAGAGCGCACTAACCAAGAAAGTTTTGAATCTAGCAAGCTGGTGGCGAAGTCCCAGAATAATATTGTTACATTGATAAGCGGTGTTGATAACGCCTCTGAGCGTGTCAATGGCATGAATGAGGAAACCAAAAATATCAATACGATATTGAATGTCATCGGGGGGATCTCAGAGCAGACTAATTTACTGGCGCTCAATGCTGCCATTGAAGCTGCTCGTGCTGGCGAGCAGGGGCGTGGGTTTGCTGTGGTTGCGGATGAAGTTCGACAGTTGGCCATGCGTACTCAGGATAGTACTAAACAGATTGAGGAGGTTCTCAAACGGTTGGTGATTGGCAGTCAAGATGTGGTCACGGCGATGGAACAGACTAAATCTCAGTGTCAACAGACTTCCCAAGAGGCACAAAGTGTTGCGACAGGATTAGAAGTTGTCATCCATTCGATTTCCGAAATTAATGATCTGAGTCGCCAAATTGCAACGGCTGCCGAAGAACAAACCAGTGTGACTGAGAATGTTAGTATGAACATGAATGCGCTCAATGAAATTGTCAGTAATTTGGCTAGTAATGGTGAAAAAACGCATTCAGGAATGAAGTCGGTTGCTTCGGTGAATCAACAGCTTACTGAGATTGTCTCACGCTTTAAAGTTTAACCTTAACAACACGAGATTATTGAAGTTTTAACGATACGAGGTTAGCAGGAATGCTAACCTCGTGCTTATTTGGGTATAAAAAGTCTGGTTGCTTCAATGCTCCGTTGCATGGCATGCCTGAGTATCAGAGCTTGCGCCACTGCAGCGCGTTTTTATTGAAAAAGCTCTAGCCTGGCAAGCCGTCAACGTTTTTCACTTCTGTTTAATTCACGATATCTCAAGGAAAATATCAAACTAACTATCAACATCATTGATATGCTGCTCGCAGGCTTATGCCCTATGCCCAAAGTGGCTGATATTATCTTCTGGATATAAAAGCGCCAATCGCCCAACGTGAATATTATGGCACTGTGGATTAAACCCAGTTGGCGATAGAAAAGGAGGGTTACCCCAAGCGGAAAATTTATCTACAATAACGGCGGTTATTCTCAGGGCATAGGACTGTGTCATGATTGATGCGGAAATCACCTTCCGTAAGCTGGAAATTTTTCTCTGCTATATGCAAGAGGAAACAATTAGCCGCGCGGCTAATCAGTTAGGCATTAGCAGTGTCAGTGTGCACCGGGCGCTGCATTCGCTTGAAGAGGGGATGCGTTGTCCATTGTTTACCCATAAAGGGCGAAATTTGGTGCCGCTGCCTCAAGCTCATCGGTTAGCCGAACATGCCACTGAAGTCTTGAGTAAAATGCATCAAGGCATCGATGAAACTCGTCAGATAGCCGGCATCGGGCAGGGGCGAGTTCGGATTGGTACCTTGTATTCGCTCACGCTGGATACTGTGCCGAAGCTGTTAATGGGGCTTAAGTTGCGTCGCTCTGAGTTGGAAGTTGATCTCACCATGGGATCGAATAGCGATTTGCTGCACCAGTTGGAACATCAGAAATTACACGCCATTTTAATCTCGGTAACCGATTCGGACGTCGATCAACATCAGTATGAAGTGTTACCCCTGTTTGAAGATGACATTTTTCTCGCGGCCCCTAAACTTTCGACATTATCTGATCGGCATAGTGTTGATTTGCGCAGTTTGAAAAATGAGCACTTTGTGTCATTAAACGAAGGTTTCGCAACCTATCACGGGTTTCAAGAAGCATTTAAGATTGCCGGCTTTGCCCCCAAAATTGTGACTCGGGTGAATGATATTTTTTCGATGGTTAACCTTGTGCAGGCCGGAGTTGGGTATACGCTCTTGCCGGGACGGTTGATTCATGCCTATCGCGATTCAATTCGGATCCTTTCGCTGAGCTCTGATTACCAGATGCGCCAAACCATTGCACTGGTTTATGCGCATAATCAGCAACTTGATCCGAACCTACTGGCACTGGTGGCCGAGGGGCGTATGTATGCCCGACGACGGAGTGAAAAACGTTAATTAATAGCGTGCCTGATGAGTACGCTTGGCGAGCGTTTGAATCGTTTCAAATGGGGTTTGTGATACACTTAAGGCTTCGCCATCGACCATAACCGGTTTGGTCAGTCGAGTCAGTATCGAGCCTGGCGGACATTCAACTGCCAGTCGAACATCACGCTGGTAAGCACTGAGCATGGCTTCATTCCACTTCACTTGGCGGGCCATATTCATGGCTAAATCATCTCTTATTTTATCGGCCTGCCATAGAACTCGGCCGGTAGAACCGCTTAAATAAGCATATTGAGGGCGATGAAAGCTCACCTGTGCCATCGCTTGTGCGAGCTCTTGGGCTGGTTTATTGAGTAGCTCACAGTGCGAAGGCACACTGACTTGGAGTCGGGTTCCACCGCCGCCATGGGCTTTGGCCAGTTCGATCACTTTTTGCATAGCGACTTCGTTACCCGCTACAACTAGCTGCTGCTCAGCATTAATATTAGCCAGATAAAGCGGGGTTTCAGGTCGATTAATTTGCTGAACAATCGCTTCAACCTGATCAATAAATAATCCTTTGATTGCACTGAGACCATAGTCTTGAGGATAAGCGTCCTGCATAAGCTGGCCTCGCAGCGCAACGATTGTTAGTGCATCACTAAAATCAAGCGCCCCACAGACGACTGCCGCGGCAAAGGCACCGATTGATAAACCACAGGTCATATCTGGGATGATCCCCTGAGAGAGCATGATGTCACTGTGGATCACGCCACTCATTAACAGGCACAACTGCACGGCGCGAGTATTTTTGAGTGCTGCAGCGGTATCTAATTCAAGTACATCTTCGTTCAGTATTTCGCATGCTTGCTGAAGGCGTGCTTGGGTGATGTCATGGTGGGGAAGATCATCGAGCATGTCGATGTATTGGGGTCCCTGACCGGGAAAAGTAAAGATCACTTTCATAGTACCTCCGGTTGTGCGGCTGACCAAGGGTTTGAGCTTAAATAGGGGCCAGTGTTACTTTTGACTAAAACCTGCTCAGAATGTTGGAGCCAATCATTTAAAGCAACACCGCCTGCGGGTGTTTCAAGTTGAATATCCACACGTACGGGCAGATTTTTAGTTGCCTTAAGAATCAACTTAAAATCATCTGCATGAGGACGTGTAGGGGCTAGTACTTGCAAGTCCAGATCACTCTGGGCTCGCATCGCAATGGAGCCAGTGGCTAGGGAATAGCCGCAACTGCCAGTAACGCCCCAAGGGAGCGGCCAATTTAGCTTGGCGAGTTGCATGAGGCTGTGAACCACTGGCAAATGCTGCCAATTATAGCGTTGCCAGTATTGCTCGTGAATTAGATCTTGTGGGCGAACGCGTTTAATTATGTGCTTTGTTTCAATCCAACAAGCTTGACGCTGTGAGCGTAATGTTCCGCGAATGCCGGCGGCAATAAGCCCCTCACGATTTTGGTCTCGACGGATCACAACTGGTAAATTGTGTCGATAGGTCTGTTTGACCCATTCGGGCATTACCTCTGTGAGGTGCAATGCATCCAGCGTATCTATCCAAACTAAATCATGAGGGGTAAATTGCATGGTTAAATCCTTAACTGATTAATGCATCATGCCCGATGTCAGAGATAAGAACAGCGGGAGTGTCACGATACATAAAGCAGAACTTAATAGCAGTGTTGCTTCGGCATCAGGAGATTGCACCCCAAACCGGTTACCAAATACGACCCCGAAGAAACCGGCAGACAGGGCAATCATTAAGATAGCAGTGACCGCAATTTGGGGCTGAATGCCGAAGATAACAACCAATCCCCAGGCAATAAATGGTTGGATTAAGTTTTTGGTTAAGAATGACACCAGCACAGCTTTATTAATGGTCAGTTTACGTGCAGATAGGATCACACCGGTTAAGAATAATGCAGAGCCTGTGGCGGCAATTCCCAGTGGTTTAATCGCATGTAGAACGATGTGTGGCATGTGCAAGCCAATCGCAGAGAGAATCACCCCTAAAAGTGGACCTAAGACAATTGGTTTTTTAAATGAACGCCACATAAGTACGGGTAACATCGACAAAGTGGAACCTTGTGCGGTGCCAGCTGCACGTGATTTTTCTCGTTCGAGGATCAGTAAGCAGAAAGGTGTCATTAATACTGACCCACAGGCAATAGAGACCGCAACAGCCAGTGATGTAGAAGAGCTGTTACCAAAGACACTTCCTAAGATTGGTAACCCTAAAGCAGCGTAGTTAGGCAGCGCCACGGTTAGCGTTAATACTGCTGAGTCTTGTGGCGATTTTTTAAAGCCTTTGGTGGCAATAAAGTACATCGCTGCATACGCAATCCACATTGATAGCGTTAGGACTACAATCAGTGATCCCTGATGGACAATCCCAGACCATGGTGTTCTTACGGTTGCACTAAATAGTGCAGCTGGCAGCGCAAAGTCCATCACAAAGATATTTAAAAGAGATACATTTTTGTTATCAACCATCTTTGCTTTGCCGGCCCAGAAGCCGAGGATCATGATGACAAAAATAGGTGTCAGTGCATTAATAATTACATAAGTCATTTTAGTTAACTCATAAAGGATTGAGTGATAAAAGGCCAGCCTAAAACTGGCCTTCTGCTATCAATCGGCTGTTATTGTTAGTTTCTAATTAAGCCCATTGTTGACGCATTAGTTCACGAACAGTACTGGAGTTTTTACGATTCTCAGCACCTAATCGATTCGCTAAAGATGAGCCGTTGGCTCGTGCTTGGCTGATTTGATGAACAACACTGTTCAGCACAGTCGCAATGGCTGTTTCATCAGGTTGGTCCGCATTGGCAACATTCACCAGCTCATCTAAGATACCGAGGCTGGCGTAGTTTTTAATGTCGTAAGCCATTGGCGGAATCGTTGAAGCCAGTTTTTCCAATGATTCAATGCTGCGAAGTGTAATGCGAGCGGCCGAGGCTTTGCCCATGGCGTGAACTTCGACATAACTATCATCAATAGCAATCAGACGATTCGCCTGATACCCATGGGCCAAGAAAGCCCCCGACATGGCTTTACCGACAATTAAGCCAATGACTGGGTGACCAGCTAAGCGTGCTTTGGCATAAGCACCTGCCGCTGCGGCTAGGGATTGGTGGATCCCTAAGCCCTCTTCACGGCGGCCATAGGCCTGACTGGGAACATCGATGACCGCGATGATGGCGCGTTTTACATCTTTATCAGCGTCTGCTTTGACTGCTTCGGTGACAGCTTTGGCTAGATTCCAACCCTCTAAGATGCCAACTTGGCCACCTTTCGCGCGTGGGAATTTGTTGTCTTCATCTGCAACCACGGCAATAAAACGGGCAGTCTGCTCGCCAATTGCGGCATCACTGACCTGAACTGATGGGCAAAAGCCTTCAATCAGAGGTGCGTTATGGGTCAGCTGTTTAAACCAAGTTGCTCCGCGAGTTAATTGTATAGACATAAGATTTCCTCCTATTTAAACAGCTGCTGAGCTGTTTCAGCGTCAATCTGTTGGCCATCGTACTGCGCAAATGTGTGCAGATACTCGTCGTAGCGATCAGAGCGGTTTAACGCTGGAACACCTTCGTTGATGAGGGTTTTCACCGCAGCTTGAACTTCCGCTTGTGAGTCGTTCACGAATTTGTCGGCAAAGCCGGTTGCTGCGCGAACTTCGCCACCAGTCATGCTCCAGATAAACGGACGATTACGCGAGTCGTATTCATCGATCCCGGCTTCTTGTTCAATCACCTGTGGTCCGTTTAAGCCTAACCGGGCTTCTCGGGTTACGATGAGTTTTGAACACAAACCTGCAGCAATCGACATTCCGCCGAAACACCCCACGATTCCGGTGATAATTCCAATAACTGGAACATAACGGCGAGCATCGACGATCGCCGCATGGATATCGGCGATAGCGGCCAAACCTAAGTTTGCTTCTTGCAGACGAACACCACCGGTTTCAAGCGATAGCACTACTTGTGTTTCTTTACCTTGACGGTTATCTTCAGCGGCAAGTTCTATTGCACAGGCCATTTTGGCCCCTGAAACTTCGCCCATACTGCCGCCTTGAAAACTTCCTTCGATGGCAACCACGACACTGGGTTTCCCATCGATAGAGCCTTTGGCAACGACCATTCCGTCGTCTGACTGTGGGGTAATCCCTTGGGGTTCTAACCAAGGTGATTCGATATCGTCAAATGGCCCTAAAATTTCCCGAAAGGTCCCGTCATCGAGTAATAACTGGGCACGTTTGCGGGCACTCAATTCAATAAAACTGGCACGATTAAGCATCTCGGGCCTCCTCTAGTGCTTGTTCAATTCTCAGCCGTGCAACACCAGGTGTTGCTCCTGAGTCATGCAAAGTAAGCTTGCCTGCAGGCAAATCAATTGCTGCGCAAATGCGTTCAAAGAGGTTATTCCACAAGTTCTGACTGTTTTCTTGTGAGGTGACAATGGCGACCTCTAGTTGGTCACCTTCGCCTGGTTTGTAAAGTGCTTCAAGATCACCTGAAGCAACGACACCGACCTGGGCGGGATTGGGCAACGACTGGGTTGCCGATAATGTAAATTTGATATGCTCCATAACACCCTCAGTTTGGGTTGGTTGTTGGCTCTGGGGCTAACCAGTCCAATAACAAAGTTGCTGATAACAGATCCGCAGCTCCACCTGGGGAGACAAACAGTTGCATGGCATCACGGTCGAGCTGGGTAAATCGCTGTTGACCCCGAGCACAGGCCATACCGCCAGCGGCTAACACCTCGCGAGCACCATGATGAATCGTATCGAGAGCCGCTAATCCGCCTCGCGATAAGACACAGGTATCGGTGAGTGTTGCCATCACTGCCAGCAATGCATCCACGCGGGCGTGGGTTTCGCTGGCACCGTTCCGGCGACTTTGGCGTAGCTGCGGCAGACCCAGTTGCACCACATGTGGAAAACCTTGCTGGGCCTGTTCTCTCGCGCCAGGGATGCGGTAGCGCATGCTGGCGTGTTTGCCTTTACTAAACTGTTGTTTCTGGCGTGGATCGTCGATACGTGCCAGAGCTGCGGCCGTATGTGTGAGTTGATAAAGACTCTTAGATTGACCTTTATGCATAGCTGCTGCGCTAACAATGAGACCGAGAGCCCAAATCGCGCCGCGGTGGGTATTGATCCCACCGGTTGCTTCGAGCATGGCGGTTTCACCAATGCGTCCCAAATGGCCGATCTCAGCTCGTAGTGAGGCATCAGCCGGGTAGTCATAGCTGGCTTTGGCGATGGCATAAAATGTGTCCGTCAAACTATGGGCTGAGTGTTCCATCAGTTCCAGAGTTAAATCGCTATGAGCACCACTATTACGCTGATCAACGAGCCCTGGTTTTGGTGTCAGGCGTACTTCTTCGATGAGTGCCTGGGTTGCCAGTTGGGCAAGTTGCTGCGCGAGTTGCTGAGCATTTTTTTGATCAACTAAGAGATTTAGCATTACCAGCTCCGGAATTTACCTGGTGGTTGATACAGGCCGTCTGACCATTCAACTAGGTCTGCGACACTGCCAGCTGCCAGCATTGAACGAGTTGCATCAGCGCGGCGAATGCCTAAATCTTCAGGGAAGACCACTTTGCCCTCTTGACGCAGTTTGCTGACTTTTTCCCGGGTAATGCTCATACCGATATCGGTGATCCCCGCAACGGCAGCGATCATGTCACGACGTTCCTGATCGGATTTAGCCATGTACAGATAAGCTATTCCTTCTTCGGTCAACAGGTGTGTCATGTCGTCACCGTAGATCATGACCGGTGCGAGAGGCATGCCTGCTTGTTTCGCGACTTCAACCGCATCGAGTTCGTTGACAAACGTTGGTTTGTTACCGGCTTGGAAGGTTTCAACCGATTGCACGACCAGCTTGCGTCCGCGGGCGACTGGGTTTGGTTCGGTAATCAAGTCCAGCCATGCTTTGGTGGCGTGACGACGACCATGTGGATCATGACCCATGTTCGGAGCCCCACCAAAGCCAGAGATGCGACCTCGGGTCACGGTAGATGAGTTACCGTTAGCATCGCTTTGCAGTGTAGAGCCGATGAACATATCTGCAGCATACTGACCGGCTAGCTGACACATAGTGCGGTTCGAGCGCATTGAACCATCACGACCGGTGAAGAATACATCAGGACGATGACGGATATATTCTTCCATCCCTAGTTCGCCACCGAAGCTATGTACAGTTTCAACCCAGCCGCTTTCGATTGCTGGAATCAGCGTTGGATGTGGGTTTAATGTCCAGTGTTTACAGATTTTGCCTTTGAGACCTAACTGTTCACCATAGGTTGGTAATAGCAGTTCAATGGCGGCTGTATTAAAGCCAATCCCATGGTTGAGCGATTGGATTTCGTGTTTCGCATAAATCCCTTTAATTGCCATCATCCCCATCAGAATATGCACGGGTTTAATCAGGCGAGGATCACGCGTGAACAGGGGTTCGATGAAAAATGGCTGGTCGGCTACTACTACAAAGTCGATCCATGAGCCAGGAATATCGACACGTGGCAGGTCGTCTTCGTCATCGACAAGCTCATTCACCTGAGCAATCACGATCCCATCTTTAAATGCAGCGGCTTCAACCAGTGCTGGAGTATCCTCGGTGCTTGGGCCGGTATAAAGGTTCCCTTTACGGTCGGCTTTATAACCTGCAACTAAAGCTACGTTAGGGATTAAATCGACATACAACCGAGAGTAGAGTTCGATATAGGTATGAATGGCACCGATATCAAGCTGACCATCTTCAACGAGTTGTGCAATCCGCAGACTTTGTGGTCCGGAGAATGCAAAATCGAGTTTTTGTGCAATCCCTTTTTCAAACAGATCTAAATGTTCAGAGCGACCCACACTCGGCATCAGCATATGTAAGTCATGTAAAACATCAGGGTTTACGGATGCTAAAGAGCGTGACAAAAAGTCCGCTTGTTTTTGGTTGTTCCCTTCTAAAATGACCCGATCATGAGGGGCAATTAGTTTTTCCAGGGCGGGGATAATATCGTCAGTGGCAAGGACTTTCCCATTGCTCATGGAAGCAACGGATTTAATTCGACGTTGTTTTTCTTCTCGCCGAGTATCCCACTTACGCTCCGACGTAGTACTTTGCGGCATTTGAAGCCTCCTCTTTAAATGAACTACCGCGTTCTAGCGGATTTAGAAAAGCCATCTAGAACGTGCATAAGATGGTACAAAGTTTAATCTTCTCTGGAGGTTCATCAATAAACACCTTGCTAATTTAGTTACTCTATAAGTAACAATTAACTGAGTGGTTATTTTTAAAACAACTGGATTTTAAATAAATAATTCCATATAAATCAAAAAATTATATTTAATTTTTAAAAAATTTTATCTGGATTAGAGAGGTTTGATAGTATTTTGATTTAACATTACATTAATTAAATGGTTGATCTGGATCATCTAATCAAGATTTATATATTGGTGTTTATCTAATCAATTTGAAATTTGTGATAGTTCTCACAGATGAACTTCGTGGGAATGAGTAGGGGAAATATTAATGCGGTCAGGTTGAGCCAAAATAGCTCAACCTGATCATTTTTTAGTGAGTTAAATTACGCAAAACGTAGTGCAAAATACCGCCGTGGCGATAATAATGCCACTCGGCCGGGGTATCGATACGAACTTGAACATCAAATTGCGTGGTTTGTCCCGAATCTTGCGATTTTGCGGTGACCGTTAGCGTTTTTGGAGATCCTTCGATCGCTTCGAAAGTAAACAATTCATCGCCATTAAGGCCCAGTGTATCGGCACTTTCACCCTCTTTAAATTGTAAGGGGAGAATGCCAAAGCCGACCAGATTAGAACGATGAATGCGTTCGTAGCTTTGTGCGATAACTACTTCAACGCCGAGCAATTTAGGGCCTTTAGCTGCCCAGTCACGACTTGAGCCCGTGCCATATTCTTTCCCTGCTAGCACGATAAGTGGCGTTTTGTCCTGCTTATACTTCATTGCTGCACTGTAGATATCGGTAATCTCAGCAGTTGGAAAATAGCAAGTAAAACTTCCTTCAGTGCCGGGAGCTAACTGGTTTTTTAAACGAACATTGGCAAATGTGCCGCGCATCATTACTTCGTGATTCCCGCGGCGACTCCCTAAACTATTAAAGTCTTTGGGGTCAACATTCTGGCTGATGAGATATTTTCCGGCTGGGCTATCTGCCTTGATACTGCCCGCTGGTGAGATATGGTCAGTTGTAATAGAATCTCCCACTTTGACCAGACAACGGGCATCGACTATCTCTTTAAGCGATGGTAATTCTTGGGTCATACCTTCAAAGTAGGGCGGATTTTTAACGTAGGTAGAGTCCGGCCAAGTATAAGTTTGAGAGGTTGGAGTGGGTAAATTCTGCCATTGCTGACTCCCTTTAAACACATCTTCATAATAGTTTCGGTAAAGGTCAGCATCAATGCATTGACTGATCAGTTCCGCGACCTCTTGCTGAGTTGGCCAAATATCTTTGAGATAAACGGCTTGACCTTGTTCGGTCATCGCTAATGGTTCATTGTACAGATCAATACTCATTGAACCGGCTAGTGCATAGGCAACTACAAGTGGTGGTGATGCCAGATAATTCATTTTGACATCGCTGTGGATGCGCCCTTCAAAGTTACGGTTCCCACTTAACACCGATGCCACAACCAACTCATCTTTTGCAATGGCTTGGCTAATCGACTCAGGCAACGGACCCGAATTGCCAATACAAGTCGTGCAACCAAATCCAACAACCTCATATCCCAATTGGTTGAGCGGTTCGGTCAATCCGGCTTTGTCTAAGTATGCGGGCACAACTTGAGAGCCAGGTGCTAACGAAGTTTTTACCCATGGTTTGGTCTTAAGGCCTAATGCGGCGGCTTTTTTCGCGACGAGCCCTGCTGCAATCATGACGGCTGGATTGGAGGTGTTCGTGCATGAGGTGATGGCCGCGATAACGACATCACCGTGTTGCAAGGGTCGATTGGGATCGTGCAGATTAGTACTGCCAACTTGTTCATCACCACTGGTACCGCCTTCGCTATTAAAGCGCGCTTGGGACTGGCCATAGAGCGACAATTGTTCTTCAAAGGCAGTATGTGCTTGTGACAGAGGGACTCGATCTTGAGGACGCTTAGGACCCGCTAGGCTTGGTTCAACGGTGCTTAAATCAAGATGGAGTGGATTGGCACTATATTGCGCGGGTGCATCGCCTTGTTCTCGCCATAAACCTTGGGCTTTTGCATAGGTTTCAATGAGCTGGATCTGTTTTTCTTCGCGGCCACTGAGATGCAAATACTCGATAGTTTGGGCATCAATTGGAAAAATCCCACATGTCGCACCATACTCAGGGGCCATGTTGGCAATGGTCGCTCGGTCGGCTAGTGGTAAGTGGGCTAGGCCATCCCCAAAAAATTCGACAAATTTGCCGACGACACCACGCTCACGCAGCATTTGCGTAACGGTTAACACCAAATCGGTGGCCGTAGCACCTTCTTTCAGCTCGCCGGTTAATTCAAAACCAACAACCTGTGGTAGTAACATGCTCACCGGTTGGCCGAGCATGGCCGCTTCGGCTTCAATACCACCCACTCCCCATCCTAAAACACCGAGACCATTGACCATGGTCGTATGTGAGTCGGTTCCGACTAGCGTGTCTGGATAGATGAAGGTTTGTCCGTTTTCGGTTTTGCTGATCACGCATTGAGCTAAATACTCTAAGTTGACTTGGTGGACAATTCCTGTTCCAGGTGGCACAACCCGGAAGTTACTAAATGCTTGTTGACCCCAACGCAGGAATTGGTAGCGTTCCTGATTTCGTTTAAATTCCAACTCAATGTTTTTACTTAAAGCACTAGTTGATGCGAAATAATCTACCATCACTGAATGATCGATGACTAAATCGACCATTTCTAGCGGATTAATCTGTTCGGGATCTCCGCCTAGTTTGACAATAGCATCACGCATTGCTGCTAAGTCAACGACTGCTGGAACACCGGTGAAATCTTGCAAAATCACTCGGCCAGGCGTAAAAGAAATTTGAGCGGTTGATTTTTCATCAGGTTGCCAGTCAATAATGGCTTGGATGTCCTGTGGATGAACTAGATGTCCATCTTCTTTGCGCAGTAAATTTTCAAGTAGAACTTTTAGACAATAGGGTAGTTTACGAACTTGCTCCCATTGGGGAAGTCGATCAAGACGGTAGATGGTGTAGCTTTGCCCTCCTACGTCAAGTGTCGTTTGTGTATTGAAACTATTCATCAATGTATCCCCTTTATTGGAAATGAATGATTCACTTATGATTGTAGTTAGTAATTGAGTCTTAGTTTTGCCAAAATTGTAACTTAAATGTTATCGCATCCCACTAGCCGATGTGGAAGATAATGTCACATTATTAGGAATTTATGAGCAAAAACATGGAGCTGACATCTTCGCTCATCTATCATAAAGGGTTCATTTGGTTTTGGTTAACCCGCTTGGCTTCTGGATTTGGTTTTCAGATGCTATCGGTGGCTGTGGGGTGGCAGGTATACACCTTAACGGGGAATGCTCTGGATCTCGGATTAATTGGACTCGCACAGTTTTTCCCCTCATTGGTATTAGCGCTGCCAGCGGGACAAGCCGCGGATATCTTTACGCGCCGCCAGATCATCGTGGTGACCCGGATCAGTGAATTAATTGCGATTATTATTCTGGCATTGATGAGCTTTTATCAGGTCGTCGATAAATGGATCATTTTTACATTGTTGGTCTGGATCGGTTCTTTTAAAGCTTTTGAATATCCGGCGATGCAATCTATCGTCCCCAGTTTGGTGCCAGAAAAGTTATTGCCCAAAGCACTTGCTCTTAATAGTTCGGCAAGCGAGATGGCGGCCATTGTAGGGCCAGCTCTCGGGGGATTTATTTATATTGCGGGTGCTGACATCGTTTATATGATCACTGCACTATTATATTTTGTGGCCGTGGTTTGTATGTTTCAGGTGCCGTTGCCCGCGATTAAGCCCCAACGAGGTGCGGCTAGTTTTGCGACCTTGTTTGCCGGCGTGCGCTTTATTCGTCAAAGACCCGTGATCTTAGGCGTTATTTCACTCGATTTGTTTGCAGTTTTGTTAGGTGGTGCGACGGCCTTGTTACCTATCTTTGCTCGCGACATTTTGCACACCGGTCCTTGGGGATTGGGACTTTTGCGAGGGGCGCCAGCAGTCGGCGCATTACTAATGTCATTTTGGCTTGCCAGGCATATGATGAATCGCCACATTGGGATGATTATGTTTGCTTCGGTAGCGGCATTTGGTGCAGCAACTTTGGTTTTTTCATTTTCGCAGTGGCTCTGGTTATCACTCCTTGCCTTAGTATTATTAGGGGCGTTTGATATGGTTAGCATGGTGATTCGGGGGGCATTAGTGCAGTTAGACACACCAGATGAAATGCGTGGTCGGGTGAGTGCGGTGAATGCTATTTTTATTAACACCTCAAATCAACTTGGTGAGTTTGAATCTGGAGTTCTGGCGAGTTTGGTTGGAGCGGTTAGTTCGGCAGCCATTGGTGGCGTTGGGACATTGGTCGTGGTCGGTTTATGGATGTGGTGGTTTCCACAGCTACGGAAGCGGCAAAAGCTTACCGATTAATGTTACCGATGATGTCAGGATATAACGCTGGTGGAGCCGCAACCACCAGTGCGTTAGTGAGGTTTATCATAAGATGCCTGTCCCTGTTTTTCCAAGCCTTCCTATAGCTTTATGTTCTTGGCGAATGAATCTCTGGCGTAAATTTTAAGTTTATTGATCCGCATCGTCTGGCTGTTGTGCAGCAAAAGCTGTGGAAGACGCTCTAATCACGTAGTCGTTGAGGTTGGGAAAAGTGTCGATGAATTTGGCAGTTCAATAAAGAATGCCAGTTAGCGTAGCTAACTGGCATGACGGCAAAGATGAGGGCGCTATCGTTATGAATTGACAGAAGCCATGTTACTTTCAAAATCCAGCTGGTACTCGTCGCTTTCATCTGGAATGATCGGTTCTTTATATGCGCAGCTTATGCCCCAGTAATATACGACTATCGACAATATAACCAAGAGCACAACAGCACTCACTGAACCTAATTCTCCGCTACCGCCAAATGTGCCTAATGCTGAGATGATATAAAGACCTACGTAGTAAACCAGTAACCACAGGCTTCGTTTTATTTCATCTAGCATCCCGGCTTCTTTTTTACCGAGTAGGGCATAGCCAATCCAAGCGATAGCAAAAACTGGCAATAACAGCTCGTTAACCGCCCAACCACTCCAGTATACCAGTAAGGTACTAGCGATGAAGGCGAGCGGGCTGATGATGATAAATGCCGGCAGTTTAAATGGACGTTTAATATCAGGACGACGTAACCGAAATACTGCTGCACTAACGGGACCTGGCATGTAGGTAAATACGGTTGCAGAAGTGACAGCCGCAATTAAGCCACCCCAAACTTGGAACTGTGATGGTAAAGTCCAACCGATTGCTAAGATCAGCGATAACCACAATGCGCCTCTTGGAACCCCTGATTTTTCATCAACTTGGCCAAACACTTTAAACAGGTGACCACTTTTAGCCCAAGCAAATAATACACGACTGGCACCAGCTAAATAGATGTTTCCGGTTCCGGCTGGTGAAATGACAGCATCAATTAAGATTAAATTAATTAACCAAGCAATCCCTAGTGAACGAGCCAAATCTGCATAAGGTGATTGGAACAAAGCAGTTAAACCATGCCAACCATTTTTGTCCAACAACTGCGAAGGGACCGCGCCCATAAATGCAAACTGCAGTAATATATAGATAATGAAGCTTGCTACCATCGCCAGGATAATGGCTAATGGAACATTACGCTGCGGATTTTTTGCCTCACTTGCGAAGTCAACCGCCTGTCGGAAACCTAAGTACGCAAATACAATCCCGGCGCCAGTTAATGACTCGAAAACCCCATGCACACCACCGGGATGAGTGGACGGAACAGCCATGTTTGAGCTTTTGAAATAACCGAAGAAAGTGACAATTGCGATAATCGGTACAATAAATTTAATGGAGGTGACGATAGTGTTGATCCGACCAAAAAAGTTGACACTCCAATAGTTCAGTAAGAAGAAAAAAATCAACAGTCCAATTTGCATCATAAAGCCAATATGGGTGGGGCTGCCGTCTTTATGCCCCAGCGCTGGCCACCAATACATGGCGTATTGACGAACGGCTTCGACTTCAACCCCTGCGGTACTGGTATAAGCAAGTAATGCACTGATACCGATGACAAATCCCACCAGATTACCATGGCTATAGTTTGGATAGCGAACAAATCCACCCGCACGCGGGATACTTGCCGAAAGCTCAGCAAACACCAGTCCAATCATCAGTACAATTACAGCGCCTAGCGCCCAAGAATAACCACTTAAAGGGCCTGAGTAACCGGCACTATTTAAAGCGGCATAAAGCCACCCTGAACCGATCATCGAGCCAATACCTAATAAGGTTAGGTCGAGTAGGCCTAATTTTTGTTTTAATGCGCCACCTGCCATGCTTAACTCCTGTATATCAATATCTAAGCGAATGCGTGATATTTTGTTTTTCTAATATTGGGTTCTAATTTAAAAGCAAAAAATGTTCCAACCAGTCAGAAGGAGGATTTATTAGGCTAATATTTATTGTTAATTTGGTTTTTTATTCTAAAAAATGTCTTATATAAGCGTATTTCAGGAGGAGTTTGGTCTTCATGATGGATTTTTAGGTGACAGATTGAAGAGGACTCAATGGTGGTGATGATTTGCACTTATTTGGAGCGATATCACCATATTGGTGCGCTTAAATGATTTGTACTCGAACATTATCACTATTTTGGTGCAACTACATGGCTTGGGATTCATAGGGGGTAGGGGCGATGTGGTTTAAATGGATAAACTTAATTAGCTCTTCCGGTTTCAATGGCTTGGCGAATAGAAATCCTTGGCCCTGTTCACATCCTAGTGTTTGCAGCAACTCCATTTGTTCAGTGGTTTCGATGCCTTCTGCGATAATGACTTTATTTAGTGAGTGCCCCATATCGATAATAGCGGCCACCAACTGTGCATCTTTATGATCATGCGGAGCATTACAGACAAAGCTACGGTCTATTTTCAAGTACTTAACCGGAAGATTTCGTAGCCGTGCCAGGCTCGAATGACCGGTTCCGAAGTCATCAATGGCCAGTTCAAAGCCAAATCTTTCCAGCATTGTTAACTCGTTAATAATCTGAGTTAAATTCTCCATCATATGGTCTTCGGTGATCTCAATTTGGACCATGGATGGGTTGATTCTGGCTCGATTGGCTATGGCGATAATCGACTGGCTAATATTCTCTTTAAGCAGTTGTTTAACCGAGACATTGACCGCCACTTTGATTGATAGATTCTGCTTTTGCCATTGGGCTATTTGCTTAAATGCCTGAATGAGAACCCATTCGCCAAGCTCTAAAATAACTCCTGAGCTTTCGGCCACTGGGATGAACTCAGCAGGTGATATTGGTCCTTCTTGGGGATGATTCCACCTGAGTAAGGCTTCAACTCCCATCAGTTGATAGGTTTGTAGGTTAACTTTGGGTTGATAGACCAATTGTAGTTGTTCTTTACCTCGCTCATGCAGTGACTGGCGCAAGTGCTGTTCAATCCAGTTTCGCCGTGATATCTGTGAGGTCATTGTGGGAGAGAAGATCCTGAAGTTTTCTCCTCCTTCAGTTTTTGCAATCCCCATCGCTTGGTTCGCATGCAGGATCAGTTCGTAAGGATTTTGGCCATCATCAGGGTAAAATGCCAGACCAAATGATGCCGAAAGCTGGACGTCCTGTGGCTGAGGGCTCTGTAGTGAGATAGGGGTATGAATCAATGCTGATAATTGGCGTAATAACAGCGGTGTTTCGGTTGAGTCTTTGGATAAGTCAATGACCATCGCAAATTCATCGGCAACAATACGTCCGACAAAGCCATAATATTTTTGGCCGATGAATTGGTTTAAACGCCCGGCTAGTTCAATGAGTAAAAGATCGCCATTTTCATGACCCAGACTTTCATTAATGCTGCTAAAGCGATTGAGACTAATTGCAATCACCACTAAGTGAGAGCGATTGTGGTTAACCAACTGGATGCAGGTTTGAATCCTTTCTAACATGGCCAGTCGATTGGGGAGTTTGGTCAGATAATCATTAAACACTTGAAAGCGGACGTGATCGGCGATTTCCTGCTCTTTTTGTTGTAGCAAGGTGACATATTGTCTTTCTCGACGATAAAGATTAAGCAGCAAGGGCCTGAAGATAAATATCGCTTCTAAAAGCAATGTTAAGAGCATTCCGCCAAGCGAAATCCGATTGTAGAATTGTAATTGTTGAATCGCACTTTCACTCTCTTGCTGATAACGCAAAACCAAAGTATCAAGAGACTGTAACATCTCATGATAGGCACTGAATTTAAGTTGATTGAACAAGTCACGTTGGTGTTTGCTGTTGATATTATCGCTGGTTAAGGTACTGGCAAGATGTAAAAAATTATTCACTTTTTGATCAAGGTTGACCGGCGGTTTAAAAAATATAGCTCGAACTGCCTGGGAAGTTAGTAAAGGGATTTCTAATTGTTTTGAACCGTTAATCAGCCCCTCATGAACTCTCGTCATTTGTTCAATCGATTGCTGGTATTCTTTGGCTAATTTATAACTGCTTTCTTTGTTATTAACAATGTCCCCAGCAAATAAAGTGATTCTTTGAGAAAGCATCCGTTGGCGGCCGGCTAAATTAACGATTCGAGCCGTTGCTTCTTGTTCGGTGATAATGCCTTGCACCAAATAATGCGAACAAATGGCTAATATAGCAATCAACGCTAAAGCCGCTAGATATGTGTAAGTGCCATGTCGCCAGTGATAATGGATATTGTTTGATGTCTTAGCCATTCTCAACCTATGCTGGTTTTTTCCATAAGGTCACCAATAGTAATGTGACTAGGGACTGTTGACCTTTTGTGATTAGTTTTGCAGAAATCTGAGAGGGATTTAGGCAAGGCAAACGTTGTGCCGTGTAGTTATTCTCCACAAAGAACGTTTAACGCTGGATAAATTCCTCTCAGATACTGCCCTTGGGGTTCATTTAAACGCATCCTGAACTTTGTTGCCCCTGCTTGCTTAACTCATTAAGCGACGCAGGGGGCGCCGCGTTCAAAATGCGTTTAATTTGAACAAAATTCAACCACCAAAGGTCAACAGCCCCTAGTGTTGTCCTTTTTAGGCAACTGTTTTTAGTTTAGTCATTAATTGTATCGGAGGAAATTTTTTTGCTGAGGCTGCATGTGAAGATGAGCAAAAGGAAGGTAACACCATAAATAATAAAACTTATTTATGGTGTCGTTGAAAAATCATAGAGTATTTATGCAAAGGTGCATGAAAACCACTCTTGGGCGCGTTACCAATTCCAAACCGTCCCATCTTCGAGGCGAGCGATGGGTAATAGCGCACTTTGATAAGGATATTTGGCGGCTAATTTTTCATCAAATTCAACGCCTAAGCCAGGTTGTTCTCCGGGATGCATATACCCATTGTGATAGCTCCAAGAATGGGGGAAAACTTCGAGCATCTGCTCGCTATACCCCATATATTCCTGGACTCCAAAATTAGGGACCCATAAGTCAAAATGCAGTGCAGCTCCCATACAAATAGGCGAGAGATCGCTCGGTCCATGTGAACCGGTCCGGATCTGATACATCGCTGCAAAATCAGCGATGCGGCGCATGTGGGTGATGCCACCAGCATGAGTCATCGTGGTGCGAATATAGTCAATTAGTTGCTCTTCTATGAGGGTTTTACAATCCCAGATACTATTCAGGACTTCGCCTGTAGCAATCGGTGTAACGGTATGTTGGCGAATTAGTCGAAATGCTTCTTGGTTTTCTGCTGGTGTTGGATCTTCCATCCAGAATAATCGGTAATCTTCGATTGACTGGCCCAAACGCGCGGCTTCAATGGGGCTAAGACGGTGGTGAACATCATGCAAAAGATGTTCGTTAAAACCAAATTTGTTACGAATAGCATCAAATATTTTAGGTGCAAAATCCAGATACTTTTCATTCGACCAAAGTTGCTCGTCGGGGCGCTGGCCTTTAATCGCTGGTTCATAGGCTTCCCCTGGTTGGTGGGCAATCCCATAGCTACCTTCCATGCCTGGTACTTGGGCTTGCACTCGAATTGCTTTAAATCCCTGTTCTTGGTGTTTGGCATAATCATCGATTAATTCATCAATGCTATGGCCTGTGGCGTGACAATAGACCATGACACCTTGTCGCGAGGCACCTCCTAACAGTTGGTAAAGTGGTAAACCTGCCACTTTGCCTTTGATATCCCATAATGCCATATCGATCGCACCGATCGCTGTCATCGTCACGGGGCCGCGCCGCCAGTACGCACCTTTATAAAAACTTTGCCAGATATCTTCAATCTGTGCTGGATCGCGCCCGATTAGTTGTGGACAAAGGTGATCTTTTAAATAAGAGGCAACTGCTAGTTCGCGACCATTTAAGGTTGCATCACCGACACCTGTTACGCCATCACCGGTGGTGATTTTGACCGTCACGAAGTTTCTGCCTGGGCAGGTAACAAATACTTCTGCTTTTGCGATTTGTGTCATATGAGGCAACCTTTAATGGTATAGATCTTAATGATTAGATCTACCATACTAGTTTGGTTGTGGTTTGGCTGTTAATTAGATCACATCTTTTGGGGAATAAAAAAGCTCGTTCTTTAAACGGGAACGAGCTCAAAGGATTATGCTTTAAAAAATCTTATTTCAGATTTTCAGGGAAATTGGCAGGCAGTTCGCTAGGTGGGCAATTAATGACTGCTTCATTATTTTCACCGCAATCCTGCACGACTGTAATGGTGGCAAATTCATCAATGACTTCGGTTGGATAGGCCGGACCTTCAGCACGATAAGCTTCCATTTTGGGAATAAAGTCGTTCTGAAAACAAACTGTTTTTTCAGGATGATTCATAATCCAGCGAGGGAAGAAAATAGTCCCGTGGAATACTTTATCAGCCAAGTTTGCCATCAAGCTAACATCGGTTCCTGTGGGCTCAGTCCAAGAGATTTTATAAACATCAGCAGCAACGCGGACCAGATAAACTTTTTGTTCTTTGACCCAACGTCCCCCAACGATCCCGCTATGAATACGATAGTCTATCGTTGTGGCGTTTTTTACATATAACTCATAGTTCCAGCCATTGTCATAGGTATAGATTAAACGTTTGCCTACGATGCCGCTTAAATCTGCTTGATCAAACATAAATACGTTTCCTCTAATTTGTGATGTCTGCGGTGCGATACGTTAGCCGTTATTTTCTGCGGGATAATGTTTTATCGAGGCTTCGAAAACCAGCCAATGAAGCACCATAAATCTTATAGCAGTCACTATATACCTTCCTTTTTTTTATAAAAAACGCTATTTTTGAATTAAATACCTCAGAAAATTTTATATGTTTTCAAGTACTCTCGAACAATGGCAGTTACTGCGCTCAGTGATACAGCTGGGTAGTATTGCAAAAGCGGCGGATGCGTATCACCGCAGTCAGCCTTCGGTGAGCTATCAGCTCAATCAACTTCAAGAACGTCTAGGGCTGAAATTGCTGACTTTGCAGGGACGACATTTAGTCTTAACCAGTGAGGGACGTTCTTTATTAGAGCAAGCTTCGTTACTGCTGGATGATTGGAATGATTTGGAGCGTCGTGCACAGGCGTATCAATCTGGCGAGCGCTCAGTTCTGAGTTTGGTGATCGATAGTTCGCTGCCTAAAGAGGAGTTATTTGAAGCACTTAAATTGTTTAATCAGCTTTATCCTGATACCCAAGTGCATGTTAAAGAGGTGGTCCGTGATGAAGGTGCCTTGGAAGTACAAAACGCCAGTGGTGACTTATATATAGTTGCCATGACTGAACAATCTAACCTCGACCTGCAATTTGTGCTCAAGCTGCGGTTAACATTAGTGATGGCTAGCTCGCATCCGTTGTTTGACGTCCCAGAGCGTTTCCGGATGCAGCAACTGAGCCGTTATCCACTGATTCAGATTGTCGATAAGAGCAGTCAGCAAACACATCAATCGAAATTTCGAGAGTCATGGTATTTTACCTCAGTCGATTCAGCTGCAAAGGCAGTGCTCAATCAACTGGGATATGGTTGGCTACCCTATCGATATGTTAAAGAGATGCTCAACAGTGGTCAAATGCGTCAAGTTGATCCAATCCACTATCCTGATCACTTCACGTCGCTATATATGGTGACTAATCCAGATGCCCGCCATGACCCTTGTGTGGAGACTCTCAAATCTATTTTTTTAGATTTAGCGGCAAAACGTGAGCAACTATTATAGCCGCATCGTTTCAACCCAGACTGGTCGAGTCGGTCAGTCTGGTGCACCTAATTATAATTGACCTGCAATGATATAGCACGGTCACTGCCGGTCGTTAGGTGGACAAGTGTTTGTGAATTTTGCCGTGTGAAGCGCAGCCCTATCGACTTGTTTTGCACTATTAGCTGATTGATTTGCAGTGTATTGATACTTTCAGGAAGGGTTGGCTGGTTGACCCGAATCAGTCGATGTGGCGCGTCTATTTCTAGTCCAAGGCAGGCTTGGAGTAACATAAAGGCAGCCCCCGAAGCCCATGATTGTGGCTGGCAAGCCACTGGATAGGCAACGGGGGATTCACCGGTGGTTCGTGAAAAGCCACAAAATAGTTCGGGCAGACGCATCTGAAAGTACAAAGCAGCTTCAAACATCTCCTGCCATAGGATATTAGTCGCTTGCTGTTCGCCAAAACGAGCCATGCCGGCACTACATAATGCGACATCATGTGGCCAGACCGAGCCATTGTGATAAGACATAGGATTAAAGCGGGCAGCACTTTTTGACAAAGTCCGAATCCCCCAGCCAGAGTGCATATCAGCCTGCATCAACTGTTGAATGACCGATTTTGCGCGTTCTTGGTTGGGCAATCCACAGTAGAGCAGATGGCCCATGTTTGAGGCTACAACCTGACAGGGACGGTGTTGGCCATCTAATGCTAATGCATAGCTTTTTAGCTGGGGAAGCCAGAAGTAGCTTTCGACTGCATGGCGAATATGTTCGGCTTTTTGTTGGCAGTGATGATTTAAGCTTTGATCGCCTAAAACCTCTGCTAGTTTCGCCAGTTCTTTATAAGCTTTGAATACATAACCTTGGACTTCCACCAGCGCGATAGGCCCTTCGGCAAGGCTGGCATCAGCATGAGAAATAGAATCAAAGCTATCTTTCCATCCTTGATTGGCAAGGCCAGTTTGTTCACCACGCTGGTAGTCTAATAGCCCTAACGAATTATGGCTGATCCGCTGATCTATCCAGTGGGTCGCTGCTTTCAGTTGTGGCCAAATGTGTGTGATAAACGCTTGATCTGCTGTGCGTGTGTAATATTCCCCTGCCAATACGATAAATAATGGGGTGGTATCAACACCACCATAGTAGCGGATAAATGGAATTTCCCGGGTTTGAGCCATTTCTCCACGGCGCGTTTCGTGCAAAATTTTGCCGGGTTGAGAATCGTGAAAATCACTGGTTTCCAGTGCTTGATGCTGTGCCAGATAGTTTAGCACTCCGCGGGCCAAGTTTGGATTGAGCCACATGGTTTGTAAGGCGGTAATAATTGCATCACGGCCAAAAGGCGTTGAAAACCACGGGATCCCTGCATAAGGATAAGGACCTGTGTCGAGATCACTGGTTAATAGTGCAAGATCGGCTCGGGCTTTATCCAGCCAACTTTGAACTAATCGTCCGTCACATACAATTTGGGCGCCTCTTGAGAGTTTACCTTGCATTTCGTTACGAGCGAGTCGACTCATGTGTTCAAAACGCTCTTTCGTCGGATACTCACATTGTGCCCCTATTTCACAGAACATTTCCCAGTCGCTTTTTCCGGCGAGTTCAATAGAAAATTGGGCGTGATCAGGGGTTAATTCATGTGGATTTTCAGAAAAACTAATCACGGTAGTTCGCTGAATTTCATCCAGTCCAAGATAATGCAGGTGTACCGCATTGGGGCCTGTTTGTGTCGGGAGTGCTTGACCTCGTACTTTACGTGTTTGCCCGCGAATTTCGAACATGTCTTTAAAATCGGCAGCGAAATCAAATGAAATAGCAAGGCGTAGGGTATGTGTGCAAAAATTGTTGATTTGCAAACGCACATATAAGCGGCTATTGAGTAACAAATAACGACGTTCCAGATAAACAGCCCCTTGATCGACATGCCTTCCGGTTAAATCGACCCACTGGGACGGGTTGGTCAGATGGCTCGTTAGATAGATGTTTTCCTGATCGACCCCGGCGGATAATAGTTTCGGATAAGTATCGCTGAGCCGCATTCGAAAACACGATAACATTCGAGTATCGTCAATGAATAGTCCGTCAGCAGCGCCGGTAATGTCGCCCAAGCGATTGGTGACTAAAAAGGCATCTTGTGCCTTTAAGACGTACTGGGCACTGGTGGTTGGTGCGGCATTGGCGGATAAACTATCTTCATTCATGGTTAAATTTACCCCGCAATTTTTATCGTATCGAGGGGGTTCGGGGCAGCATCGAGCTGTTTCTTATACAGGTTTACGTAGCTGCGTGCCATGGCATCCGCTGAAAATCGGCATAGAAACTGATCATGCACGGTCGTGCGGTTCAGTTGCGGTAATTTTTCACAGGCGAGAATCGCATCACTCATGTTATCTACGATATAGCCGCTAATCCCATTATCGACCACTTCTGGAACTGAGCCGCAGTGCCAAGCTACAACGGGGGTACCGCAGGCCATGGCTTCGATCATCACCAGACCAAATGGTTCAGGCCAGTCAATCGGAAAAAGTAACCCCAACGCATTCCCTAACATGACTGATTTTTGTTGATCATTAATTTCACCGACAAATTCAATCAGTGGGTCATTAAGCAGCGGTTCAATTTCTTGGTGAAAATACTGTGTATCCTGGGCATCAATTTTGGCCGCTATTTTTAGTGGAATTCCCACTTTTTTAGCGATTTCGATCGCGCGATCGGGACGTTTTTCGGGAGAGATTCGGCCCAGAAATACTAAATAGTTGCCATCATTATGTGCATAAAACCGATAACTCTGCTCACTTAGACCATGGTAAACCGTGCCAGCCCAATGGGCGAAAGGCAGTGGTCGGCGTTGAGCATTCGAAATAGATACTAACGGATATTGTCGCCAGCGATGATAGACGCGCCGCAGATCAGCTAAGTCTAATCGCCCATGTATCGTGGTCAGCGTTTTATCAGCAACGTCGTTAAATAGAGGAAAATGCAATAAATCTGTATGAAAGTGAATGATGTCGAACTCATGGCGGCGATCATATAATTGCTCAAATTCATTCAAGTGCGCGGCAATATCCGATTTTAAAGGATTGCTATCTAAGCGCAGCGCATGTTCCCGAACTGGGACTACTTCACAGTTTGCCATTTGGCTGTCAGCGGAGGCAAAGACAGTGACTTGATGGCCTTGCTCAGCCAATGCTTGACTTAATTGGGCCACAACGCGTTCGGTGCCGCCATACATTAGTGGTGGAACCGCTTCATATACCGGGGCAACCTGAGCAATTTTCATCATAATCTCCTTATCTGATAAGCAAAAAGTTAAATAGCACATGGCACGATTGCGAGCCCTTGGCTCGAACGTGGTGATATAGCCAGTCCTCACTTAGTTGGCAAAGTGCTGAGTGCTATAGCGACTGAGGCAATACATCGGAGTAAAAAATGGAGGTATGTTGCTTTATTTGAACGAGAGACTTGGCTCGAGGTCTGTGTGCAAATCAAGGAAATTGCGCTTTGGTGCCAGTACTTTCAAATGAAAATACACAACAAAAATCAACCACCTTAAATTATTTCACTCCGGTAAATAAAGATAGGCTTTCAGGAGGCTTTTTGCAATATTCTGGGAATTATTTTTATGTTAAATAATCGCCATTTTCTTATAAATGATAATAAATCTATAAGAAAATCGTTCATCGTGTTGTCTCTCTATCCCGGTAATTTTTTCTATTGACTCATTAAATAACATCATCAGCATTTTTTTAAATGCCTGCTAGTCTTAAATAAGTCCGATAATTTTTTGAGGAAATACTAGTGAGCGATGGGATGGGCATGTTGCAAACAGCAGTTTCTCGAGTTCTTCGCTATCAATTTGTTGCTTGGGTGTTGATGAGCCTACTTTGGCTTGCCATCAGTGCAATGAAATTGAATCTTGGGTTTGTCTTGTTACCAGTTTTAATTGCTGGGGCAAGCTATTGGAGAGCTCATCAATTACTCCATAAAAGTATTGAGAATCATACCATCGAAACAACGCAAAACGCACATCACACCATCGATGAGTTAGTGCTACTGACGAAGAATTTGCAACACGTTCTTCCCCAACTCAAGAGTGTGCTAGAGAGTTCTCGAGGCGATATGGAAAATTCGGTAAACACAGTTACTGCGCAATTTGAGCAGATCGTCAATGATCTAGACGCTGTGGTTGCAACGAATGAAGAAGAGGAACTGGATCAACGCTCGCTGTTAGCTCATAAAGTCACTGAAATGGCTCGTGAAGCATTCGAAGGGCAGAAACAGACCCTGATCGAATCTGACCAGCGAGACCAGCAGACGGTTAAGGCCATTTCATCACTCCATGAGCAAATGGATGGGATTGAAAAGGCCTCTCACGAAGTTCAAAAGATTGCCGATCAGATCAACTTATTGGCACTGAATGCCGCAATTGAAGCCGCTCGAGCTGGAGAACATGGTCGTGGATTTGCAGTGGTTGCTGATGAAGTCCGCACACTCGCTTCGCGCTCAGCACAGACGGGGGATAAAATTAGTCAGACCATCGATTCATTCAGTCGCGATATGAACCAGCTGGCTCATCGCGTTGAGAATTCCTTTAGCGATGTTCATCGCCAGCGTGAAGAACATGAAGTAACGATCAGTGAAACGCTTGGTCAACTCGATGAACATATGCAAACGATTACCGACGATGCCAAAGATTTGATTCGCCAACGCACGGATATTAGTGCGCGGATTTCAGAAGTCATTGTTCGCCTGCAGTTTCAGGATCGATTATGTCAAATTCTCGATCACGCAGAACAAAACATTGAAGAATTGTTAACCATCGTCAGCAAACCTGTTGAGGATACTAATATTTTTGTCAATGATCTTGAACAATTACTTGAGAACATGAAAAAACGATCTACAACTGATATTGAGCGAACTATTTATGGCACAGCGAAACATCATAAACCTACCACTGATGATGAAGATCTGGTTTTTTTCTAGAGGGGGAGAGTATGTCGAAAAATATTTTGATCATTGATGATTCAGCATCTGTACGTCAGGTTGTCGGTATGGCATTGCGCGGTGCAGGCCATCAGGTTGTGGAAGCGGTTGATGGCAAGGATGGATTAGCCAAACTCAATGGGCAAAAATTTCATCTGATCGTTTGCGATGTAAATATGCCAGTGATGGATGGAATTAGTTTTTTAAAGGCTGCTAAGCAACAACCCGCTTATAAATTTACCCCGATATTGATGCTAACGACTGAATCGGGGGCAGATAAAAAACAAGAAGGTAAAGCCGCAGGAGCCAAAGCATGGTTGGTGAAACCTTTTAAGCCAGAAGTATTGCTCAGTGCTGTGACAAAGCTAACTTAATGTAAGGTGGAATATGAGTGAGTCTGTTGTGATTAGTCAATTACCGGAGTCATTGACCATCTATGAAGTTCAGGAGCTTGCGAGCCAATGGCTTGACCCCGAACAATGGCACACAAACTGGCAGTTAGATGCCAGTCAAACCTGTGAAATCGATAGTTGCGGCATTCAGTTATTGCTGTTTTTGCAACGAGGACTATCGCAGCAGGGCCATACTCTTCAGGTGACGGGCGCTGATGAATCGTTAACTCAGGCGATCGCTTTGATCGATGCGGATTTTTTCGCCAAGAGCAAAGGAGATGTGAATGAGTGAAGCGGTAGATATTTTTCGCCAGGAAGCTCTGGAGCATCTGGATACACTCGAGGCAGCATTGCTTGAGCTGGAGGAGCATCCAGATGATGAACAGATCAATTTAGCATTTCGGGCAATGCACACGATTAAAGGGGCGGCCGGCATGGTGGGGTTTGATCACCTGTCGCACTTTACTCACCATTTAGAATCGTTCTTTGACCGAGCTCGTAATGGTGAGTTCGAACTGTCTGGGCCAATGATTAGCCTCATTCTTAAATGTCGAGATCATATTCAGCAACTTTTAGAGCAAAGTGAGCCGACTGCCCAGATGGTTGAGTTAAGCGAGGTGCTTACCCAACAGATCCAGGAATTTGCTCCGCAGTCACCGGGTGAATCTCAAGCGTCGATGACCTCCCCCCAAGTATCGCCATCGCTGACGGAGTCATCTGAAGAGACTATGTTATGGCGTATTGAAATCAAACCCAATGAACTCGCTTTTCAAGAGGGATTTGATCTCTTGCCATTGTTAAGAGAGCTGGATGGGTTAGGTCAGATGGCCTCTTTTTACCAATTGGCCCCCATCGCTTTTGATCAGCTAGATCCACAAAATTGTTACCTGAGTCTATTAGTTCTACTAGAAGCGACGGATAACAAAGATGCCATTGAAGATGTCTTTATTTTTGTTTGCGATGATTGGCAAATTCAAATTGATGCTATTGGAGGGGGGGATTTCGAAGCCTGTTCAGCTCAGTTAGCTGCCCACGGATGGCTCGATTGCGATGCACTCAAAGCGGTTGGCTCTCAATCCAATCAACCTGATCCGAGTCAAAAACCGACAGACAACGTTAAAAAGAAAGCGCCTGTTGCTAAGAAAGCTGCTAGCTCTAAGGCCGCTGTTGAGGGACAAATCGTCAAAGTGCCATCGATTAAACTCGACATACTGATGAACCTTATTGGTGAGCTAGTGATTGTTCAGGCTCGATTAAATGAGGTGGCGCGGGTTGAACACAATGAACAATTAGATGCACTAGCTGAAGAGCTTTCTTTATTGGGGACTGAACTTCGTGATACCGCATTTGATATTCGTATGTTGCCTATTGGTTCAACCTTCGCGCGATTTCGGCGGTTAGTACGTGATCTAGGCAATGAACTTGATAAAGATGTGCAGTTGAAAACGGAAGGGGCTGAAACGGAGCTTGATAAGATGGTGCTGGATCACTTAGGTGATCCATTAGTTCATCTATTGCGTAACAGCATGGATCATGGCATCGAGCATCCCCAGCAGCGTATTGCTGCCGGTAAAGATCCCAAAGGGACTATTTTACTCAGTGCTTATCATCATGATGGCCAGATCTTGATCAAGATTGAAGATGATGGTGCGGGTCTAGATGATACGAAAATTCTGGCCAAAGCACGGCAACGTGGGTTGGTGGGCGCTCACCAAGAACTAGAACCGAGTCAAATCTATCAACTGATTTTTGAACCTGGATTTTCCACAGCAGACCAAGTTTCAGATGTCTCTGGTCGTGGGGTCGGGATGGATGTCGTTCGCACGTCGATTGAATCATTGCAAGGACGAGTGGAGATCGATAGTCACCCCGGTAAAGGGACATCCATCACCATTTATTTGCCGATGACGCTGGCCATTATTGAAGGGTTAATGGTTCGGGTTGGCGATGAACATTTCATTATTCCACTTTCGGTGGTCGAAGAGTGTATTGAAACTTTGGCCAAAGAACAGTCAAGTTCTGATTGTGCAAGGCTTGTAGAAAACCGCGGTGAGTTGATTTCGTGTGTTCGTCTTCGTGAGCTCTTTGCTATCGATGGCATACAACCCGCCATCGAACAGACAGTCATTGCTCATGTTGGCAAAGAGCGTTTAGGAATTACGGTCGATGAAGTCATCGGCCAATATCAAACGGTTATTAAGAGTTTGAGTCGCCTTTATCAGCACGTGCCCGGTTTAATGGGCGCTACCATCCTTGGGAATGGCGATGTTGCCATGATCTTGGATATTAACAAGTTGGTTGATGAAGTGAAATCGCCAATGGAATCAATGCCAATTATAGATAGGGACTGATATGTTAAAAAAAATCACCTTAAAAATATTGATTATCTGGGGCTTTGTTTTACTCATCATTTTGTTAGCTGTAACGAGTTTTCAAGGTATCCGTAAACTGCAAAGTGCCAATAAAGATATGAATTTCGTTGTCGAAGGTCCTGCTGAGGTTATTCGGTTGACCGCGAGGATGCGTCAGGATTTACTTGAGTTAGGGATGGAGTCTGCCGAGTATATCTTGGCCAGAGATGATGCGACGCAAAAACAACTAGAAACGAATATTGGTGTAGTTTATCAGCGTTTAACTGAGCGAAAAAGCAGGTTGAAAAGTTTGCTGCCAGCAAAATATGCTGAGCATTTGACTCAGTTTGATACCAATCTTAAACATTACCGTGGCGTGCTTGATAAAGTCTTTAAATTGGCCTCCCAAAATACTAATTTAAAAGCTACGCAGATGAGTAAAACTGTGGCACTAGAGGCCTATAACAAACTCATGGCGCAGATTAATACGCTGCATGAAAAAATCAGCTATAAGGTGGCCAATGAGCCGGATGTTGAAAATTTGCGGTTTTTGGCGAGAGAAAATGAACAGCTGGCATCACTTAGTTATTCCTTAGGCGAAATCCAACGCCTGGAAAAAGTCATGTTATTAACCACCTCTCAGCAGGGGATGGACAAAATTCAGGCCCAGCTTAATTCGATGATCGAGAAAGCGACTACGATCGAAAAAAATCTTCAGCAGAGTGAATCGCCTGAACAAAGTCACGATATCGATGTCGTCATCCGTCTCTTTAATCAATACCTTAGTGTGCAAAAACAGGTGATTGAACTAAGCCGAGAAAATACCAACACTCGTGCTTATGAATTACTTGAATCGGAAGGTGGTCAGGCCATGCAGGAAACCAGCAAATATTTGACAATGATGTTAAATAGCGCTGATGGTGCCATGAATGAAACGGTTCAAGAAACGAACTCGAACTATGAGTTCACTGCCAAGACTCTGGTTATTTTATTTGCGGTTTCATTTGTTATTTCGGTATTCATTGCCTTTATTGTAGTGACTCGAATTAATGAAATTGCTCGAATTGCGACAACCATTGGTGATGGGGATCTCAATCAGCGCTTTAATCCAAAATACAGTGACAATGATATTTATGGGGTATTACGTGCGATGAATGAGCGGTTACGCGATATTGTCGGACGCATTAAAGAAGCTTCAGGCAATGTAGCCTCGGGGAGTGTGCAGCTTTCCGGTACGGGCCAGCAGATCGCTCAAGGTGCAACCGAGCAAGCCTCTTCGCTGGAAGAAATTTCATCGGCAGTGGAACAGATGTCGGCTAATATTTCCCATAGCTCAGATAATGCTAAGCAAACTGAACTGATAGCCAGTCAAGCGGCGGATGATGCTGATTCATCTGGTAAAGCTGTGAAAGACTCGGTTCTGGCCATGAAAGACATTACCGAACGTATTAATATCATCGAAGAAATTGCCCGACAGACGAATTTGTTGGCGCTCAATGCTGCCATTGAAGCGGCACGGGCTGGCGAACATGGCAAAGGTTTTACCGTGGTGGCGGCGGAAGTAAGAAAACTGGCTGAACGCAGTCAACGAGCGGCCGGTGAAATTGTCGAATTATCGCGCAATAGTCTCAATATATCGGAACAAGCGGGAGAAATGCTCGAAAAACTGGTGCCTAATATCCAGAAAACAGCCGACCTCGTGCAGGAGATTAGCGCCTCAGCAATTGAACAAAATAAAGGAGCATCGGAGATTAATACTGCGATTCAGCAGTTAGATCAGGTGGTGCAACAATCTGCTGCTGCCGCTGAAGAGATGGCTTCGACTTCAGAAGAGCTCTCGGCACAGGCTGAGCAGATGAATACGACGATGGAGTTTTTTAAAGTTGATTCACACTATCGACCTCATCCTCAAAAATCTGCGAACCATCCAAACAGTTCATCTACTGGTAGCAAGGGCGGTGGCAGTTACCAAGCAGGTTATAAAGAAACCAATCGTTCATCAGAGGAGGGGAGTCATAGTAAAGGTAGGATCGATCTAGACTTGGACAGTGATGATGACTTTGTACGCTATTGAGGTGAATTATGAGCGATGAGAATCAAGTCAATGACCAACAAAACAGATTGCAGATCCTTTCTTTTGTGTTAGGTCAGGATAGTTTTGGGACCGAGATTAGCTGTATTCAAGAGGTGCTGGAGTACCGTAAAGTCACCGCAGTGCCTCGCACACCTGATTATATGCTGGGGGTGATTAACCTGCGTGGTCAAGTCGTGCCCGTGGTCGATTTGCGCCAAGTTTTTGCCATGCCTGTGAGTCAGCCTACAATTGATAGTTGTATTATTATTGTCAAGATCCCTATTGAAGGAGAAGAAACAGCCTTAGGGATCTTGGCCGACAAGGTGAAAGAAGTCGTTGAGTTTAATAGCAGCGAGCTTAAGGTCCCACCACGAATTGGTAATAAAGTGGATAGTCAGTTTATCTCTGGCATGCTGCAACATGAAGACGAGTTTATTATTTTGTTGCGGCTGACTCGTGTGTTTTCCAGTGAGCAGCTGCACGATGTACTTGATCCTGTTGGTGACCTTCCAATTGAAAAAGTCGCTGATAGTGCTCAATCATCATAGGAGAATTCATTATGATTGGGCATATGGAACCACTTAAAAAGAGTGATCACCGCCGTTTGGCGGTGTTTATTGACGAAGCCGCTGGAATTCAGTTGCCTGAACATAAACGTTCGTTAATTGAATCTCGACTGCGTAAACGGTTAGTGGTGACGGGTAAAGATAATTTTCGGGAATACTTGGATTGGGCATTAACCGATCGTTCTGAGCAGGTGATGCTCATTGATGTGCTTACGACTAATAAAACGGATTTTTTCCGTGAATCGAACCATTTTGATTTCTTGCAAGGGTATCTATCCGAACAGATACAAAATAATAGTTCACGGCGCAGCCATTATCGGTTTTGGAGCGCGGGTTGTTCTACGGGTGAAGAGCCTTATACGTTGGCCATTGTCCTGGAAAATTTAAAACATGATTATCCAGGATTTCAATATTCTATTGAAGCAACAGATATTGCCCCCAGCGTCTTGGATACCGCCAGGCGGGGGGTTTATAGCCATGATTTAGTGCATCCGATCCCGATGGCCGATCGTAAGCGGTATTTATTACGTAAAAAGACCCGGCAGATGGATTTAGTCAGAATTGTCCCAGAGCTGCGTAAAAATATCCGGTTTACGTCGTTTAACTTAATTACTGGAGATTTTAATTTGATGGGTAAATTTGACGGTATCTTTTGTCGAAATGTGATGATCTATTTTAGTCCGGTGCAAAGAGAACAGATTATCGAAAACTTTGCCGCTGCTATAGAGATGGGAGGGTTATTCTTTATTGGCCACTCCGAGGGCTTATCGGCGCGCCAATTTGGGTTCGATTCGCCAATACCAACCGTTTATCGAAAAATCAGTTTATAAGGACCGTCTATGATTGATGTCATCATTGTTGATGATTCTGCAGTTGTTCGCCAGACCCTCAGTGAAATCATCAATTCGCAAACTGATATGCAGGTCACGGCAACCGCAGGGGATCCTTATATTGCTGCTGACAAATTGCGTCATGGATTGCCTGATGTGATGATTTTAGATGTTGAAATGCCGCGTATGGATGGGTTGACGTTTTTGCGAAAATTAATGAGTCAGCATCCCATGCCAGTTGTGGTGTGTTCATCCTTAGTGGGTGAACGTAGCGATACCCATGTGAAAGCATTAGAACTCGGTGCTGTTGAAATCATTCAAAAGCCAGCACTAGGGACCCGTGATTTTTTACGTGAAGCTAAGGTGATGATCACCGATGCTGTACGAGCCGCGGCCAGAGCTAAGGTCTCTAAAATATTAAAATCGCAAGGACCGGTTAAAAAGCTCACCGCTGATGCCATGTTATCTAAAGGTTCCCCGACTGCGATGAGCGAGACAACCGATAAAATCATTGTTATTGGTGCATCCACAGGGGGAACCGAAGCCATTCGTCAAGTTCTTGAAGCCATGCCGGGCAACTGCCCACCGATTGCAGTGGTGCAACATATGCCTGAGGGGTTCACCCATTCTTTTTCCCAGCGGCTCGATAAGTTGTGCCGTATTAATGTCAAAGAAGCCAAAGATGGTGATAGTTTGCTACGAGGGCATGCGCTGATAGCACCGGGAAATCATCATTTGTTAGTCAAACGAAGTGGGGCGCGTTATTACGTTGAGGTCAAAGACGGTCCGCTGGTTTCACGGCATCGACCATCAGTGGATGTATTATTTCGTAGTGCCGCGAAATATGTAGGGTCAAATGCAGTGGCCGCCATTTTAACTGGCATGGGTGATGATGGAGCGGCGGGTATGAAGGAGTTATATGATGCCGGAGCTTGGACCTGTGGACAAGATGAAGCCAGTTGCATTGTGTATGGAATGCCCAAAGAAGCATTTTTATTAGGGGGTGTGCGACAGCAACTACCATTGGCTCATATTGCCGCTAACTTATTGAAAGCCTCTCACTAGTTATGACAAATCGCAGTACTGTGCGGGGGTTTCCGCAAGATCATCTGATTTATCTCTATGCTGGGGATATTCTGTTTGGTCGAGGCTATCGAGAGGTTCGCACGTTGCTCGGATCGTGTGTTTCGATAGTGCTTTGGCATCCTAAAGCAAAATTTTGTGGGGTCTGCCATTTTGCGGTTCCTGAATCGCCCAATGGGCTTCATGGTACCTTGAACGCACGCTATGGTAATCACTGCATCGAATTATTCTCTCGCTTTGCCAAAGAGCGGGGAACTGAGCTCCGACACTATCAGGCTCGAATTTATGGCGGTGGTAATATGCTGGCGCATCATCAACCGCTGCGTACACTAGCTAAACCGCCTGCCCGAATTGAGAGAGGTTCGGTAGGCGAGCAAAATGCTGGCGCTGCTTTTGCAATGTTAATGCAGCATAAGGTCAATATTATTGAAGCAGATGTCGGAGAACAGTGTTATCGCAAAGTGTACATTGATACTCGTAGTGGTAAGGTAAAATCTGTTTGTTGTTATGTCGGTTAGCCACCAAAATAATGATCGGTTACGTTTAAAATGGACATTTACTTTTTTTAAGGAGCATCATGCAACTGGATGAACAGCAGTTAGTGCAACTTAAAAGTGATATTACCGAGCTTGCCAGGGCTTCGGTTCATCCGCATTATCGCCATTTGCAAGATGCTGATGTTCATACCAAAACATCAGCCACTGATCTTGTCACCGTAGTCGATCAGGACATTGAGCAGCAGTTAACTGACCGGCTTCGTGCTCAATATCCGCACGCGACAGTGATTGGTGAAGAAGCTGTGAGTCAAAACCCTCAACTTATCGAATACCTTGATGAAAGCGAACTCACTTTTGTGATTGATCCCATTGATGGCACCTGGAATTTTGCCCATGGAGTCAGTGTGTTTGGGGTGATGGTCGCGGTGCTCAGTGAAGGACGTTGCCAGCATGCATTGTTATATGATCCAATTATGGATGATTGGCAGCAGGCCACGTTAGGTCAAGGTGCGTTTTATGAGGATAGCCGTGCTCAACAACGGCCAATTCATGTCAGTGATCGCGGCGGAATTGCTCAGTTGCGTGGCTTTGTACCCTTGTATAATTTTAATCAGGCGATGCAATTGCACTTAGCGCCACAATTAGCAGGCTTTGCCCGAATCATGGAGTTTGGTTGTTCGTGTTTTGAGTACCGCTTGTTAAACGAAGGGGCTGTAGATTTTATTATCGCGCCCGATCCGAAAATTTGGGATCATGCGCCTGGGCAGTTGATCTTAAGTGAAGCTGGCGGATACAGTTGCTTTAGCGATGGTGAGGCATATCATCCAGGGCGTCATCGCGGCATTTTATTAGCAGCCAATAACCTAGAAACTTGGCAAGTCTTGATGGACCATTTTCGGCTCGTTTAGTTAGATTTCGGCCCGCAAAGCGAGCCGAAATATCTTTTAAAGCGTTCTAGCGACTTCAAATCCATCCCAGATTGCATACATAATATTTTGAACCTGGCGAGCGTCACCAATCATATGTAAATTAGCAATTTCGGTGCGCAGCTGTTGATACAGGGTATCATCACTGTGATAGCCAATGGCAGCAACCAGACTTTGACAGGCAATTTCTCGCTCCCCTTGTGGGGTTTGAACCACGACAGCCTGTTCAGAGGCACGTAACAACTGGCTTTGGGAGAGGACTTCAATATTGTCCTGATATTTGATTAATGCCAGAAGCATATCCTGATTCGCATCGCACAATGGGCCACTGACTGCTAACGGCGCCGCTGCGGATTCAATCAAATAGACTTGGTGCTGATGCTGTGCAAGCCACAGTGCAAGTTCACACCCGACTAATCCAGCGCCGACAATTGCCACGCTTTGTTGCGGTTTGACGTTGCCTAATAGGACATCGGTGGCGAGTAGAATGGGTTGATCTGAAGGGACTGGCAATGTTTTTGCTATTGAGCCCGTAGCGAGTATGACTTCATCGGCGTTACGCGCGATGATCTGCTCTGCGGTTAATCGGGTATTCAGTTCTATAGTAACGTGTAGTTGTTTTAATTGGCCGCGATACCAGTGCAAAAGCTTATGATCGTCTGCTTTAAATTCTGGCATCCCACCCGCAATGACTACGCCCCCCAGCTGGTCAGAGGCCTCACAGAGCGTAACGTGATGACCGCGTAATGCACTGACTCGGGCACATTCGAGCCCTGCAACGCCACCACCAACAATTAAGATCTGTTTGGCTTGTAAGCTTGGATGCAAAATATAATCACTTTCGCGAGCAGCCTGTGGATTGACTGCACATCCTAACTGCGAAAAGTGTTCAAGGCGGCCCATGCATCCTTCTTGACAAGATAAACAAGGGCGAATCGCCGTTTTGTTGCCTTGCATGACTTTGTTGGGCAGTTCACTATCGGCTAATAAGGGGCGCCCTAATCCGACCATATCCGTTTTGCCCTGCACAATGGCTTGCCGAGCTAATTCTGGATTATCCATCCGCCCTGCGGTGATAATGGGGACATCGACTTCTTTTTTCAGTATTTCGCTATAAGGTAGATATAGCCCTTCTTGCTGATACATTGGTGGATGGTTCCAGTACCAGGCATCGTAGCACCCGACATCGACATTCAAGGCATCATAACCTGCGTTGACAAGGAGCTTAGCGGCTTCAATCCCTTCCTCGATATCTCTGCCTTTTTCGACAAATTTTTCTCCCGGGAGAGCGCCTTCACACCAGTCTTTGATAAAACTTTTCAGGCTATAACGCAGTGAGACTGGATAATCTGCACCGCAACGTGCCTTAATCGCTGCCACAATTTCACAAGCAAAGCGCAGGCGGTTGACTAATGAGCCGCCATATTGATCTTCACGTTGGTTAAACATCGCAATGGCAAATTGATCAAGTAGGTAGCCTTCGTGAACCGCGTGAATTTCCACGCCATCGAATCCGGATTTCATGGCAATTTCGGCGCTCTGAGCAAATTTCTCAATATAAATCTGGATTTCTTCAATACTCAGAGCCCGGCAAGTTACTCCTTTGACCCAACGATGCGGAATAGCGGAAGGGGCAATAGGCGGTGTTTTGATAAATCCGGGCATTCCGACTCGGCCAAATCCGGCAGAAAGTTGCAAAAAACTTTTGGCTTGATAGGCATGAATTCGTTCATTCATGGGCCGAGCGGTTTGAATAAAATGACTCGGATGAACTGTTGGGCAAGGCATAGCGGGTAATTGGCAGCGTTCAATTTCATTTTCAACTTTAGTCACGCCAGGCATGATCATCCCCGCGCCACCTCGGGCTCGTTCAACATAAAATTCGACGCCACGTTGATTAAATCCGCCGAGTTCATCACATAAACCAGCAGGTCCCATCGGCGCCAACATATAGCGGTTTTTAATAGTGACTTGACCAATCTGAATTGGCTCAAATAGTTCTGGATATTCTATAGACATAGCTGTGCTCCCAAAGGTGAAAGGTTAGGTTGCTCTGGTATGACAGGTATTCAACTGAATGAATCTTAGCGATTGGTTATGATTGCAGCGTTTATTGGCACAGAACGATATTTTGAGAATCGCGTGCCAATAATATGGGGTGCTGCAGATAAGTATCGAGAGTCATGACACATCCCAGAGCATACTTTTGAAGCTAGCCTAATGGTTGTGCCACTTAGGGGAGCTGATTGGGATCAACTCCAGATTAGTTATAGCAGTGATAAATCCTGAATTTGCGGTTGTCGGTCACAATTTCACAATGACTAAACTCACTTTCTAATAACTCTTTATAGCCAAGAAAGCTGTTGGCTACTAGATATAATGGCTTGCCGGGCTTAAGTTTTTTGGCGGCCAGAGCAATGAAACGTCGGCTCGTCTCATATTCGGTTTTGACCCCCAGATGGAACGGTGGATTAGAGACAATAAAATCAAAGGGCTGATTAAATTCATCAATGCCATCGCGACAGAATACCTGAGCGGTTAACTGATTTTGGCGAAAGGTTTTCTCTGTACTTAATGTGGCCAGCATACTGACATCAGTGGCGTTGATTGATGCCCCGGTTTGTTTCGCGATGGCGGCACCAATAATGCCAGCACCGCAGCCAAAATCTAATCCATAGCCATCTAAAGGGGGTAAATTGTCTAATAACAGCGCAGTCCCATGATCTAACTTACCATGGTTGAATACGCCCGGCAGAGAGCAAACTTGTATGGCCCCCTGGTTTAAATTTAAAGTGAATGATTGCCACCAGTCATCCATGGAAAAGGCAATCTCAGCGCTGCCGCGCTCAGCATAAATGAGGCTGCACCGGCGAGCTGCGTCAACTTTGCGCCCATTGAGCTGATATTTCTCCAGCAGTTTAATTGCGGCATTAATACCGCCGCGATTTTCCCCTACAATAAATATGTCTGCGTTTGGTTCAAGTTGGCTAAGACATAGATTCAACCAGTAGTCCGCTTCTTGTTTGGCTTTTGGAATATACAATAAAAGCGTGTTATATGATTTTTCAAGCTTCGGCTGGGCGCTTAAGAGGACTTGGGTATTATCGCCTGCAAGGTGCTGATAACGCGCTGCTTGACCGGCATGAGCGACTCCAATAGCGGCATATTCGGCGACTTTGGCAAGCTCAATGGGATAATCATCGAGTAATTGCCCCGCGATTAATAAGCGGGTATCAGTAAAAATGTCGGCATGACGGGTTAATAGTTCGCTTGGCGCAATCATTTCAGGCTCACTCAAAAATAACATAATAGTATAAAGAACCGGCAACGATGAATACTAGCTCTTATAGTTGGCGGCTAGTGTAGAGAAAAAGCGCTGAATTAGCGAATTTTATGAGAAATTTGACCACTCCTATTGACATTTATTTGGCTTACGAGAAACTAACCAAAATAAAATTAATTTATGAGTGAACTCTTGGTTATTGGTCACGTGGGATTTCCCTCGATAAGCACAGAGAAGAAAACGCTGCCTAAGAAGGCTCTTAAGCTTTTGTAGATGGCGTTAACCAGGCGTTCGGATTCAACCCGGTTAGCGATCGAATATTGCAACCGGGTTTTTTTATGATTCAGATGACGGAGTAGGCATGTTCAAAGGGTCAATTGTTGCGTTGATCACCCCATTTTATGAAGGGGAGATCGATTATACCGCCTTAAAAAATATTGTAGACTGGCATGTAGAACAGGGAACCAATGCGATTGTTCCAGTTGGTACGACTGGGGAATCGCCCACTTTAACTCACGATGAACATGTCGGGATTATTAAAGCGGTGGTTGAACAGGTCAATGGTCGTATTCCGGTGATCGCTGGAGCCGGTTCTAATAATGTCGTTGAAGCGATTGAATATACGCAGCATGCTGAAGCTGTGGGTGCTGATGCAACATTGCATGTGGCAGGGTATTACAATCGGCCTAATCAGCGTGGTTTATTAGCCCATTTTAAAGCGGTACACGATGCGGCAACTAAGCCTGTGATTTTATATAATATTCCACCACGTGCGGTTGTTAATATCGAGCCTCAAACACTGGCAGAACTGGCGCAATTGCCTCGCATTAGCGGAGTAAAAGATGCAACGGGCGATCTGGCACGTCCTTGGATTGAACGTCAACTGATTAAAAAAGCAGATTTTTGTTGGCTTAGCGGTGAAGATGCCACAGCAGTTGCCTATAATATTAGTGGCGGCCAGGGGTGTATTTCAGTTACTGCGAATATTGCGCCGAAATTATGCAGTGAAATGCAGCAGGCTTGTTTGGATGGGCAGTGGCAAAAAGCCGTTGAATTGCAGGATCGACTACTGCCATTGCATCAGGCGATGTTTGCCGAACCAAGTCCGGCGCCTGTGAAATATGCGGCATCGTTGCTAAACCTGTGCAGTGCTAAGTGCCGTTTGCCCATTGTTGAATTAAGCGAAGAAACAAAACGGCGCATTGAACAAGCAATGCAACAGCTCGAATTGATTTAGTAAACTTGCCTGGTTTGGGCATTGGATTAGACCGTCAGAACAAAGCAGAGTGTATTGATGTCAACTTCGATCGGTGAATGGGCTTGTCAGCAGATGATGACACCCACAACAGATGACTTGCGCTGGTATTATGACCCTGTGAGCCAGCGGGTGTGGTTTAATTATCGTGATGGCGATGGCTGTCGCTGTTTGAATTATTCCGCGTGGCTTAACTCGTTGGATATGAGCTGTCGCTTAGCTGTTAATCAGACTGTGGAACAGGTACTCGCTGATAAAATGACTCGCAACTGTCATTTGAGCCACGATGATGATTGTTGGTATCGAATGCAGGTTTCAGAACAAACCGTTGAGCCATTTGATCAAGCGCTCATTAGTGGCGTTTTGACGTGTCTTTCTCGCCAATCAGGCGTAGGGGATCAACTCTATTTGCAAAGTGATTCTGGCGTTCTAAGTTGCCCTATGTTTCGGAGTTTCCTCATTCAGGCGTTGCAAAGTAATACTCATCACGGTGAGCCACTGGTGCTGATGGCGGTTTATATTCGGGATATTAAAGGTGCTGATCGTCGTGATGAGGTGGCTCGTAAGTTACGCAAGGATATGCGCCGCACTGATTTGGTGGGGTTCTTTCGTCAGCAAGAACTGCTGGTGTTACTTAATGGGGTTAGTGCGCAGGGCGCAAGCTGTATCGCCGAGAAACTGTCGGCAAGTTTAACTGATGGCATTTTGCCTGCAACAACAATTGGGTGGGCGGTTTTTCCACAAGATGGTGAAAATGTGGATACGTTGATTGAACGGCGTTATCTGCGACAGTTACCCAATGCTGATCTAAGCTCTGGCCAGTAAGATCTGGCCACGATCCCCGAATTCCTGCATCACATCGAAGTACTCACGGACATGTGTTGCGCTGTTATGTACCGTTTCACGCATGGCTTCTCTGATATGTTTGCTATTGGCAATTTTGGCATTGCGCTCATCTCGAAGTTGTGTGGGGGTTTGTCCAGGCGGAATATCATCAGAGGTAAAGACTTTGGTGCCAGGCTTGACTTGTTGGCGATCAACCGTATATTCGGTTAGATCCCGAACTGGCGCTTGTGCTTTAATGCGTTGATACGCGTGATAGATTGACTCAAAACTGGCAGCTCCTAAATTGTATCCATAATCATTTTGCATGTTCTTACAGCCTGTTTTGTTCCTTATTTTATCTATAGCGACCTTATGAGCTGAAAGTTTAGCATTTGTCTTATTTTACTGTTGTAATCGGATTTGCCATTGCTGCCAAGCGGTTACATGAGCCTGCGATAACGGTCTTTGACTATACCAGCACAGGTCTAATAGTTCGCAGGCGGTTTGGTATAAAGACAGTTGTTGTTGACTGATAGAACTGAGTTCGCTTAGCTTGGCATGTTGGGCATCTGTTAGCTCAAAGCTATGAAGCAAGGTGGCTTCATCCCAACCTTTGGCGCTAAAGGCTGCATATTCCCAATCAAGTATTGCCAGATGTCCTGAGTCGGTTTGGAGCAGGTTAGCTGGGGTTAAATCATGATGATTGAGGCATAAACAGTGCACCTTTGGAAAGCGAGTTAGCCATTGCTGGGCTTGTGTTTTTGCTTCACTGGGGGCAAATGTCGCGCGCTCGAGGTAACGCTTGAGATAATCTTGCATGTCTCGATTGGCATTTTTCCCAAGAGAGATTGTTTGGCAATGAGTCCAGACTAAAATGTCGCATAGTTCATCAAACAATTGGGGTGTTGTTAAAAAACTTTGGGCTGTTAACATTTTGCCAGGAATGTATCGATACAGCAGCCATGGTTCATTTGGAGAATAAAACTGCCCTTGAATTGCCCAATCCCGGCCTCTGAGTGCTTGTAATAAAAGCTGTTCGCGTTGATAATCGGTACCATAATAGGGACGTTGATTGGGCGATCTTAGAATAAATTCACCCTGTATTGAGTGACAGTGCCAGATCGCATGGTGTCCTTTTTCTATTGGATGAGCACTGAGTAGGGGGCCTATTTGTTGGTTAATCCAGGCTATAGCACCCGGGCTCATCTGTGTCAGTAAATCAGTGGATGTTGTCGACATCTAGTATCATCATCTTGTCATTAATCACGGAAGTGTAAAATGAAACGACTGCTCTGGCTATGCCAAGTCATCTTGCTTTGTTTATTTAGTGCTAAAGCATTAGCTGTTAACACAAATTCAACCTTAACCGTCTACACCTATTCCTCATTTACTTCGAAATGGGGTCCCGGACCACAGTTGACCAAGCTATTTGAAAAACAATGTCATTGCCATATCAACTGGGTCGGGCTCGATGATGGTGTTTCTGTGCTAAATCGACTGCGTTTAGAACGATCGCATACCAAAGCCGATGCGATCGTTGGCTTGGATACTAATTTGATGTATAGCGCCGAAAAGCTCAAGCTTGTCGCGCCACATCAGTTGGACACCGCAACCGATAACCTGACGATTCAATGGCATAATAAATATTTTATCCCTTATGACCGCGGCCAGTTTGCTTTTGTTTATAATCGCAAAAAACTAGCCAATCCACCGCATTCACTTAAAGATCTCGTGGATAATTTTAAAGGGACCATTATCTATGAAGATCCGCGTACAAGCACGCCAGGGCTGGGGTTATTGTTGTGGGTAAAAGCTGTGTATGGCGATAAAGCACCGCAGGCTTGGGCAAAATTGGCCAAAAAAACGGTGACTGTGACCAAAAGCTGGGATGATGCCTATGGTATGTTTTTAAAAGGCCAAGCGGATATGGTTTTAAGCTATACCACCGATTCGGCGTACCACAAGATAGAGGAACACAATAGTGACTATCTTGCAGCTAAATTTGCGGAAGGAAATTATCAGCAGATTGAAGTCGCTGGCATCAGTGCTTATGCGAAACATAAAAAGTTAGCTCGCGAGTTTCTACAATTTTTATTAACCCCCCAAGCTCAGCGAATTATCGCTTTAAATAACTGGATGTTGCCGGTTCGTAAAGGCGTTAAATTGCCCGAAGCATTTAGTGAAATTATTCATCCCAAGGCGTTGATGTTGCCCGCAGCACAGGTCGCTAAAAATCGGCAGAACTGGATTCGGCAGTGGCGCAACGCAGTCAGTCAATAGCGAGTCTTGCCAGTGCAGCGATATTATCCGTTGGGGTAATATCGCTGGTTTTATGGTTGGCGTTAAGTGGGATCTGGCAAGCGGGTCAGGGCGTTTCCCTCGAGCAGTTAGAGGATCCTTATTTATGGCATGTGCTTTGGTTTAGTTTCTATCAAGCGGCGTTATCGGCCACATTATCTTTAGTGTTTGGATTATGGTTAGGGCGCTGCTTGTTTTATCTGCGAGCTAAAGGTACACGCTGGTGGCTTTATCTGGCGAGCGTTTGTTTTATTGCACCGGTCATTCTGGTGGTATTGGGGGTCGTTGGCGCTTTTGGGATCCATGGCATTTGGGCGCGTATCCTCTTTAAGTCGATGAATATTTATGGGTTAACTGGTATTTTATTAGCCCATCTATTTTTGAATATTCCGCTGTTTGTTCGCCATAGTTATCTGTTACTCCAGTCGATTGCCAGTAGCCATTGGCAGCAAGCCGAACAGCTAGGGCTCCCCCCTGTCCGCCGTTTCCGTTATCTAGAGTGGCCATTACTTGCTCCTGGTTTAGTGAGCTCGTGGGTACTGGTGTTTTTATTGTGTTTTGGTAGTTTTACGATTGTGTTGGCACTGGGCGGCGGGCCGGCACATACGACTTTAGAGGTTGCGATTTATCAGGCGCTAAAATATAGCTTTGAGCCAACATTTGCGCTTTATTGTGCGCTGTTGCAGTTGATAATAGCCTTGGCATTGACCTTTGTCTTTAAGCGTCAGGAAAAGCCTAGTCCGATCGCAGCGTCCGGTCACTATCGACCATTAACCGGAGCCGTTGAGCAGTTGAGTATGCGTGTATCATTAATTGCGGCAGCGCTGTTTTTTGGTTCGGTCATCATTGGCATGTTTATACCACTGTTTGATTTTAACTGGCACCACTTGCCCGGCGCTGCTCTGTTTCAGGCTACTTATACGAGCCTGGCTATCGCACTGTTTAGTTGGACCTTTTGTCTTGTTCTGATGGTATCGTTGAGTTATTTATCGATGCAAAGTTGGGTGCAACCTTCGTTGAAATTTTTGGAGCGGGTCAGTGATTTTTATGGTTCTGCTTTGCTTTATTTACCACCGATGGTGGTTTCGACGGGGCTGTTTTTTTGGCTGTGGCTCCATGGGTATCAGGTGTGGTTGTGGCCGCTGGTCGCTATGGTTAATGCATTGATGTCTTTACCTTTTGTCAGCCGTATTATTAAACCGCAACTTTGGCAGTTACAAGCAAGCTATCAACATCTTATGTTAGAATTGGGGTTATCGCGTTGGCAATCACTCCGGTTGGTTTATCTACCTGTGTTGGCTCGACCTTTAGCATTAGCTAGTGCCTTTGCTCTGGTGTTGTCGCTGGGGGATATGGGCGTCGTGGCGCTCCTTGGGGACACTCATCTTTTGACATTGCCACTGTTAATTTATCAGCAACTTGGCCATTATCAGTTTGCCGGTGCGAGTGTGACTGGCTTGTGGTTAATGCTGTTATGTCTTTTCATTTTTGGTGTTATGAATTGGATTGGGGAGCGAGCCAGAGCCGTATGCTAGAGGTCAATCAGCTGAGGTTATCTCGTCAAGGCGATGAGTTTTGCTACGATTTAACCTGTCAACCCGGGCAAGTCGTGGCTCTATTAGGGCAAAGTGGCTGTGGCAAATCGACGTTGCTGGCAATGATAGCTGGATTTGAAACAGCCTCTGGAGTGTTGCTGTGGCAGGGACGATCGATTCTGGAGCTGCCGGTAGCCAAGCGGCCTGTGAGTAGTTTGTTTCAGCAGCATAATTTATTTGAGCATTTGACGGTTCAGCAGAATTTAGCGCTAGGGATTAATGGTCGATTAAAACTTAATCGCCATGAGCAAGCGCATATTGCTAAGGTCGCAGAGCAATTAGGTATCTCGCAGTGGCTGGCCAGTTATCCTGGTGCTCTTTCCGGAGGGCAGATCCAACGGGCAGCGTTAGCTAGGGCATTGCTTCGTCAGCGGCCTATTTTGTTACTCGATGAACCATTTAGCGCACTGGATCCAGTCTTGCGGGCGGATTGTTTAACGTTGGTTCGCAATCTGGCCAGTGAGCACCAACTGGCGGTGTTATTGGTGACCCACCAATTTAGTGATGCCTGTGCGATCGCCGATGAGGTTGCATTTATAGAACAAGGGCGAGTCATTCAACAATGCCCGCCCCAAGAGTTACAAACCAACCCGGCTAATGCTCAGGTGGCTCAATTTTTAGCAATTGCGGATAAAGGCGTTTTTCCCAGCAAAGACTGCAGCTGAGCCTAATTGTTGTTCAATCCGCATAAGCTGATTGTATTTTTCCACACGTTCTCCACGACATGGTGCGCCTGTTTTGAGGTGTCCGGCGCGCATGGCAACGGTCATATCAGCGATGAAGCTGTCGGTGGTTTCGCCACTGCGATGGGAGACAAATGTGCCCCAGTTGTTTTGATGACACAGATTGACGGCATCGAAGGTTTCAGACAGTGAACCAATCTGATTTAATTTAATTAAGGCAGAATTGGCCAGTTGTTCATCAATCCCCCGTTGGATATAGGTAATATTGGTTACAAATATGTCATCACCGACGAGTTCAACGCGTCCAGCGAGTTTATTATACAGAACTTTCCAACCTTCCCAGTCATCTTCGGCTAAACCGTCTTCAAGCAGAACCACTGGGAAATCATCGATTAACTTCGCATAGTAGTCACTCATCTGCGTGGCGTTCAGTTTGGCATTTTCTGTTTTTAGGGTGTAAATCCCGTTTTCAGAGAACTCACTAGAAGCTGGATCTATGCAAATTGCAACATCTTCTCCGGGTTTAAAGCCAGCGGCTTCAATTGCCTGGACAATATACTCAAGTGGTTCACGGTTTGATTTAACTTGCGGTGCAAAACCACCTTCATCACCGATCCCTGTTGAGAGTCCTTTTTCTTTAAGTACATTGCGCAAGGCTTGATAGACTTCACTGCCCCAACGAACGGCTTCGCTGATACTACCTGCACCCCAAGGTGCAATCATAAATTCCTGAAAGTCAGCACCCTGCCAGCGGGCGTGTACGCCACCGTTAATAATGTTCATGCAGGGGACAGGTAGCAGGTTGGCACCGGTGCCGCCAAGATATTGGTACAGTGGTAAATCGGATTGCAAAGCGCCCAGTCGGGCACAAGCTAAGGACACGCCTAAAATAGCGTTCGCACCAAGTTTAGCTTTGTTTTCAGTCCCATCTAATTCGATCATCTTGGCGTCAATCTGGCGCATTTGGCGGGCATCGCAGCCAATCAACGCCGGAGCGATGGTTTGGTGAATGTGTTCAATTGCTTGTAAAACACCTTTGCCACCAAAACGACTTTTGTCATTATCACGAAATTCAATAGCTTCGCGAGAGCCTGTGCTGGCTCCCGATGGCACAGATGCACGAGCACTTCGGCCTGCCGTATCAAACACGTCGACTTCGATGGTAGGATTACCACGAGAGTCAAGTATTTCACGGGCTGTGATCTGCTGAATTTGATTATTCATAAAGCCTCCATTAAGGGTTTTATTTTTTACTGTGAATATGTTGCACCAACACATCGATATCGATGCGATTAATGAACTCAAACGAATAGGATGATAAAACACCAAATAGACGGTTTTTATGACCGACGATTAAAAGGTCGATTTGGCGTTCGCTGATGAGATGGGCGATATCTTTAAACCGAGTAATGCTGACCAGTTCTTCAATTCCAGCGGGAAAATCAATGTCTTTGGCAAGTTCTGAGAGCATTTCTTTGGCTTCAATCACATGCTGGGATTGCTTATCAACAATGGTATTATCGTTGAGATACTGCAGTTCTCGGTAGTCAGAGCTAATGTGGCCAATGGTAATTTTTGTTCCCAGAGCATGAGCCATTTTGCAGCCATGAGTGAGTAAAATTTCTCCATCAATTGCATCGTGAGCAAGAACTAGGGCGTGGCGATAGTAGGTCATAACGACTTCCTTCTATAGGCGATTGTCGACAATATAAGTATGAGCTGGATGTGTAGAAGAAAATAAGTGGTAGTTCAAAAAACAGAAGTGATATACAAAAGTATAGAAAGATTTAACAACTGGCATACTGACGTACCCCTTAAATAGATAAGGATGAATCACCAGGTGTTATCAGCCAGACAGGGCGGTTTGTTAGGGTGAACACCATCACCGTGGCAATGAATTGCTAGGAATTAAAATACTCGCTTTTAATTCCCTAAGCAATTTATTAATGTAAAGTCTTTGTAAAGTTATTCAAAGCTCATTATGGGTTAATGTCAATTGCCAGACGCCAGTATTACCGCTTAAAAAGCCGGCTTCACAATAGGCCATATAAAAGTGCCAAAGCCTGAAAAATTGAGCGTTAAAGCCAAGTTCACCCGCATGTTCGGCACGATAAGTGCACAGCCTGTTATGCCAGGCACGGAGTGTTTTTGCATAACTTAAACGCATATCAAGCTGATGCTCAATTTGCAGATTGGACTTTCTGAATAGCCGTTTAAGTATTTTTAGAGCGGGTAAAAAGCCACCAGGGAACACCATCTGCTGGATAAAATCAGTATTATGTCGATAGCTATCATAACGTTCATCTTTGATGGTAATCGACTGCAATAGCATTTTGCCACCGGGAGTGAGTAAATCCGCGCATTTTTGAATAAACTGTGGCAGATAGGCATGTCCAACCGCTTCGATCATTTCAATCGAGACTAATTTATCGAAATGACCATATAGATCACGATAGTCACAACTTAATACCCTAATCTTGTCATTTAGATGTAATTTGTGTACTTTTTGGCAGCAATATTCATATTGTTCATCTGAGATAGTCGTGGTAGTGACCTGGGCACCATAATGTTGTGCTGCATAAATGGCTAATCCACCCCAGCCCGAGCCAATTTCGAGTAGGTGGCTAGAACTATCCAGCTCAAGCTCCTCACAGATGCGCTTGAGTTTTTTTTCTTGGGCTTGTTCTAGGAGTGCCTCGGGCGGCGTATTTTGTAGCGTGTCGTCGTACAGTGCACAAGAGTATTGCATTTTTGAGTCAAGAAACGACTGATAAAAATGGTTCCCTAAATCATAGTGTGCCAGAATATTGCGCTTGGCTTGTTGTTTGCGATTGCGATTAAGCCAATGACGAACTTTAGCACCCCATTGAAATAGCTTCGAAACATTTGAATCAAGGTGATCAAGACGTTGTTGATTATTCGACATCACTAGCAGTAATTCATGTAGATTATTGGTACGCCAGAGCCCTTCAATATAAGTTTCAGCCGCTGCCAGAGTACCACCACGCAGCACTCGCTCAAATACGCAGGCATCTCGTACGTCAATCACTAACTGATGTTCTGCTTGCTTTTGCCCAAACGTCTGACTGGGTTGTCCTGGTTGTTGCAGTTCAATATAGACACCATCGATACGCGATAGAAACAGAGTGATCATATTGCGTGCTAATTCGCGTTGTGGATTTAACCAAGGTAAGCCAAGCCTACGGGCCTTTAACATAGATGATTCCTTTACCGACGATCGGATTTTTTCCTAGGATGATTGTAAAAAGGCACTCGTTTAAGCCATAAACGAAATGCCTGGTAATAGATTCTGCCTATAATGAAGGCACTTTGAAATGCGTGATGACGAACTAATTGACGAACACTTTTGGCATTCAAGGGACCGCGCTGCAGAGTCATTGAGGCGCTAAATTCACTCGTTTCGCGTTGACAGTCGATCAGGACATGGATGGTATCACCCAGTTCAATATTCCAGTGATAATGCATATCCATAGGATTAAATGGCGAAACGTGAAAAGCCTTGGGGGTGTCTTTCATCTCGCGGAGATCGATGCAATAGTAGTGTTTTTCCAGCCAGGGGGTATTGGTCACTTCGGCGATCGCATAAATAAAGCTTTCTTCATCGGCATAAAACACAAAATTAATGGGGCTAAAGTAGATTCCATTCCAGCGTAATTGGGCCATCATCACGACTTGTGAAGGGGTAAATTCAGGGACAAATTGGGCCAGTTTATGCAGGGCTTTGTCTTTTAATGGTCGATTTTCAGGGCCGAGATAATCTTTGTCATGCAGCCGAGGACGTAAAAATTTATGTTGGCCCAGTAGTGCTCTGACCTCATTCAGCTCGTCTAAATTGACCCATAAATAGCTGATTGGATAACTAAATTTATGATCTTTTGGCACTTTCCGGTGGTGGAACGTACGTCCTTTAGCGATGGCGGATGTGATTCTCATAGCCCTGTCCCTGTGAGAGATTTAACCACATCATTCGCACTTCTGACCCCATCTTCATGAAAGCCGTTGTACCAATAAGCGCCGCAATACCAGCTATGATTTTGGCCATTAATTAAGTGTCGTTTACTTTGGTAATCGCTCGTTTGGCTATCAAACAGAGGATGGTCATATTGATATTGGCCGAGAATTCGCGATGGATCGATGGTTTCACTGGGATTTAGTGTGACCACAAAAGGCAACTCACTATGAAATCCCTGCAGCCGATTCATATAATAGCTGACACTTGCAGGCCGCTCATTGCTCTGATCCGCTCCAGTGAGCCGATAATTCCAGCTGGCCCGTACTTTTTTGATACTAGGTAGCTGGGCATCATCTTGATGTAAAAAGACTTGATTGCTTTGATAGCGCAGTGCTTGCAATAACTCTTTCTCTTGGGCGGTGGCGTTATCTCCCAAAATTGCTAAGGCCTGATTACTGTGGCAAGCAAAAATGACCTCGTCCCCTTGCCAAAGCCAGTGATCTGCGCATCTTAGTGTCACGCCATCTTGGTTTCGTTCAATACTGACGACTTCACTATTCAGTCGAATGTGCTGCTGACATTCTTTGAGCAGCGGCTTGATATATTCACACGACCCTCCCGGGATGACGTACCACTGTGGCCGATTAGTAATATCTAGTAAGCCATGATGATTGAAAAAGTGCGCAAAAAAACGCATCGAAAATTGGCGTATATCATTTAAGGAGGTTGACCAAATCGCCGCTGCCATCGGTAGCAGGTAATTTTGGCTAAACAGTATCGAGAACTTTTGTTGATCTAAAAAATTACCCACGCTGAGCTCTGTTCCGAGTTCACAAGCTTGCTTGGCGAGCTTATTGAATCGAATAATCTCGTTGATGAAGCGATAAAACCACGGACGAATGAGATTGCGGCGCTGGGCGAACAGCGAGTTAAGAGAGTGTCCGTTATATTGAAGATTAAGCCTGTCATTGACGACACTAAAGCTCATCTCCGTCGGTTGTCGGGTCATTCCGATTCGCGTTAGTAATTTGGTAAATAGTGGATAAGTGCGATCATTAAAAACAATAAAACCCGTATCCACCGGGTAGACTCTCTGCCCGATGGTGATCTGCTTGGTCGCTGTGTGCCCCCCGAGTTGTCCTTCCTTTTCAAGCAAGACAACATCGTGCTGAGGTGCTAGCAGATGCGCACAAGTCATGCCACTGATTCCTGAACCAATAATAGCTATTTTCATTATTCTGCCCGCTTGGCGAGTTTGCGGCAAATGGTATTTTGCCAAGACATTGGTAATTTTGCTAATCCGCTAAGGATTAAGTGTAATTGCCAAGGAAACGCAATATGGGAGCGTTTTTTTGCAAGCCCTTGTGTAATGAATTTACTGGCATCGTGAACCGATAACAAAAATGGCATTTTAAAGTCGTTATCTTTCGTCATTGGTGTTTCAATAAATCCCGGCTCGATTAAGTGGACACTGACTTGACGCGGCTCGAGATCGGTTCGTAGCACGTTGGCTAACTGTCTAATACCGGCTTTGCTGGCGCTGTAGGCTCCTGATCGAGTAAAGGGGAGATAGCGGGCAAGCGAACCAATCATGGCTAGTTGGCTAGGGCTGTCCATTTTGAGCCAAATCGCTTCAAGAACATAGCCAAGAGAGGCTAGATTAACGTTCACCACATTGGCAAAGGATTGACCATCAAAATGGTGATAGTCATGGTACTGGCAAATACCAGCACCCAAAATAACTAGTTGTAGTGGTGGTAACTGACTCAGGGCGGATTTCACAGTTTTGTAGTCAGTTAAATCAAGATCGACGGCTTCCACGCCTTGCTGGGTTAATTGGGTTAATGCTTCTTTATTACGGCCAATCGCATAAACCTTATGGCCAGCCTGACAATAATCGACTGCTAGCTGATAACCTATTCCAGATGTTGCACCAGTGATTAATATGTTCATTGACCGCTCCTGTTCTTGAGCCATTTAGAGAAACTGCCGAGTAACGGCAACTGGTCGTGAAGAAGTGTTGAGACATCGAAGTAATCACGATGGAAATAAACAAGTTGATTAAATCGAAGCCAAGAACACCCTTCGACGTGAATGGGGCGTTGCCGATTCAACTGGCGATGACTAAAACTCATGGTCCAGCTTAGTGTTGCTTGTTGGTTTTGAATGATGCTTTGGTGAAACTCAAACTCACAAGAGAGCGTATTGGTAAGGAGTTTCTCAAAATATTGGCGTAACTGATCTTGTCCAGAAATTTGATGCAAAGGGTCGCGGAATTCAACATCCGGAGTATACAAAGCCATCAGTGCCGATAAGTTCTCTGTATTTAATGATTGATATTGAGCTTTTAAATGTTCGATGATCATCGTCTAAGACTCTATCAGTGAACGGGATGAGATTGTACAGCGCGATTAAGATATTTGAGTGTATTTGATAATTATAGAATATATCGCAATATCTGACAGTTGTAGTAACAAAAACTGTAGATAACAAGCCGAAACTTAACTTTTCAAGCTTCGGCAGGTAGGGAAATATGGAAGGTGTTATTCGCCGGTCAATCGTTCACTACGATATTTGCCTTGGCCTTGCTCCCCGAGAACATCAGCTAAATAAGGCAATACGGATTCAAGCTCATTTTTGAGTGTCCAAGGCGGATTGATCACAATCATGCCACTGGCAGTCATGCCATAGCCACTGCGATCAGCACTTTGGGAAAGCTCAAATAACACACTGTTGGCTATGCCCGTGGCTTTAATGGCTGTTTCTAATTGCTTCACCCAACTGCGTTCAACAACCGGATACCATAGCGCGATACAACCTGTGGCAAAGCGTTTATGCGCCTCAATCACGAGTTTGACAACTTTTTGATAGTCGTCTTTGATTTCATAAGGTGGATCAATGAGCAACAGCCCGCGGCGACTAATGGGCGGCAGATGTGCGAGAGCTCCTTTAAACCCATCCCCAAGCTGAACTTGCACACGGCGATCTTTTTTCATTTGCGCTAAAAGCAGTTTGTGGTCATTGGGATGAAGTTCGTATAAAAACAGACGGTCTTGCTCGCGAAGGCAATGCGCTGCAATCCAAGGTGAACCAGGATAATGGCGCAAATTGTCTCCTTGGCGGTGGAATTGGCTGATGAGCGCCAAGTATTCATCGAATAGCTCAGGGCAATCATGACGCTGAGTTAAACGCACGATCCCTTTCATATATTCACTTGTTTTCTCAGCCTCTTTGCTACGCAGAGCATAGCCTCCTGCACCCGCATGGCTGTCGATGTAGTGAATTGGTTTTTCTTTTTGGACGAGGTAACTTAAGATCCGCTGCAACGTAAAATGTTTCAGCACGTCAGCATAGTTGCCTGCGTGAAATGAGTGTCGGTAACTTAACACATTAAAATCCTAACGTGGGGCTCAATCATCACTGATGAGCATGATGCCATGGGCACTGAGTTTGATTAGGTGTTGACGATAAAGGTGGCCAATCGCTTTTTTATATTGCCCTTTGCTAACACCAAAAACCGCTGCAATTAATTTCGGATCACTTTTATCATTTAAAGCAAGATAGCCACCATCGGCGCGCAATTTTTCTAGAATCTGTTCTTGCAGTGGTTCCAATTTCACATCGCCAATCGGTTGTAGGCGTAAATCCAGCTTGCCATCTTCTCGGTTTTTATAAACATATGCTTCGATACTTTGGCCCACTGAGATTCGTTTAAATATTTCGTTATGATAAATCATACCCAAATATTGATGGTCGATGACAACCTGATAGCCCAGCTCTGAGCGTTTCGTGACGAGAGCCTGAACCTTATCCCCACGGTTATAATGACCACTGAGGGTTAAATGTTCTTCTAGCCGTGGTGTTGCGGCCAGACGATTTTGCTGGTCCAGATAGATATAAACCGCATAGCTTTGGCCAACCTGCATTGGGGTAAACTGGGCTTTACTCGGTACAAAAATATCTTTGTCGATGCCAAGGTCCATAAAGGCTCCTTGAGTGTGTACAGCAATGACCTGCAAATAGCCTATTTCACCGACTTGGGCGAAGGGCTTTTGGGTGGTGCAGACCAGTTGCTGATTACCGTCAGAATAGACAAATACATCGATCTTATCGGTTACTTGGGCGTCACTGGGAAGTTCCTGGTGAGGCAGATTTAACTCACGGCCATCGTCGCTAGCAAGTACGCCGTAATTAGGGGCGATACGAACTAATTCCAGTGGTTGAATTCGGCCGATTTGTAACATAATTTTTCTCCAAATCAGATACTGATGTCTTCTTATCAGTATTTTGCTAAGGATACTGGAGTTTTGAAAGAATGTCGCTCTATTGCCATGGACAAATCATGATTTGTCCATGGCAACGTCGTTAAGCTGCGGTCGAAGCCGTTTTAGGCTGAGGTAAAATGATGTTTAATAAAATGGCAACAATGCCACATAAACCTACCCCTTGCAGGGTGAAATTACCAATACCGATAGCCATGCCACCAATACCAAAGACTAACGTGACTGAGACAATAACCATGTTACGAGGAATGGTGAGATCGACTTGTTTATGGATCAGCGTGTTCAGGCCGATCGTTGCTATCGCCCCAAATAACAGACACATGATCCCTCCCATGACAGGGATCGGAATCGATAATAAAAATGCGCCTGTTTTGCCGATAAATGCCAAGATAATGGCAAAGATAGCAGCCCAGCTCATAATCACTGGATTATAGGTTTTTAACAGGCTGACGGCGCCTGTGACTTCGCCATAACTCACCACTGGAGGCCCACCAAAACAGGCGGCAACGATAGTGCCCAGACCATCACCCAACAGGGAACGGTGGATCCCAGGTTTTTGCACAAAGTTTTTACCCACAACATTACTAATTGCTAGAATGTCACCAAAATGCTCGATGGTGACAATTAAACCAATGGGGGCAATAAAGAGGATGGCTTGCCAGTTAAATTCTGGGTGGGTAAAAGTTGGAAGCGCTAGCCAAGGTGCGTTGGCAACGTTGGAAAAATCAACATAACCTAAGAGTAGGCTTAACAGATAGCCAACGGTGACACCACTAATAATCGGCATTAGGCGCAATAAACCCTTAGCAAAAATAGAAACGACTATCGTTGTCAGTAACGATGCACCAGAGATAATGAGTGCATATTCGGTCGGTACGACATGTTGATTGCCAGATAAGCCTAATGCCATATTGACGGCATTGGGCGCCAGAGCTAGTCCAATGACCATGATCACCGGGCCAACCACAACCGGTGGCAAAAACCGTTCAATAATCCCAATCCCTCGTATTTTTACAAGCGCACTGACAATCAAAAAGACAACGCCTGCTGCAATCAAACCACAGAGTGTACCGGACATGCCAAATTGTTTTGTACCAAGAATTATAGGGGAGATGAATGCGAAGGAACTACCGAGAAAAATGGGGATTTGACGTTTGGTGCAGAACTGGAAAATTAATGTCCCAATGCCTGCACCTAACAACGCAAGCCGGGGATCTATGCCCGTTAAAAGTGGGACCAACGTGGTTGCGCCAAATGCGACCAACAGCATCTGGGCTCCCAAGAGTGGAGTCTTCATATAACCTCAAAGTTGTGGATTTGGCATATGATAGAGAAAACGCTTATAAAAAGCCACGTTTTTGTTGTTGTCTATATGGGCTTTCCTCTATGTTTTAAACGCTGTGATTTACCTCAGTAGGGATGACATTTCGTGGTTGTTTTTGGTTCAAAATGTGTTCTCAACCAAGTGTCGGTATTTGTATTAATACCAGCCCATTTGATAATTTCCAATGCTGCTATTTTGTTTCCTCGGGATTTGATATTGGCTCCCTTTATTGTCGATAAAGTTTCTTAATGAACCATTGTCGTAGCCTTTATTGCTAATGACCTGTTGGGGAGTAGGCGCATGGCTAATTAAACTTGTGGCATGGACATTATCATTGACTTGGTCATCCGATAATTCGAAATAAACTGGCAAGCCATCGCTATCCACTGCCAAATGGATTTTAGTCGAATGACTGCCTCGGTTTTTACCAATGTTCTCGTCATTCTTGCGTCTACTTCGTGCACGATCCTGATATGTTTTGACAATACTGCCATCGATGAGCCGTGATTCTATATCACTTTTTTGAGCTCATGTTTCAACTTTTCCCATTTATGATCTGTTAACATTATTCGAGGCATAGCCTTAGCTTGAGTGTAACGATTTTTGGCGAAGCCATTATACCTTGATGCTATGCCGATTGTTTTTTGCACAAATCTCAATATTGTCTAACAATCTGCTAGAACACTAATCTGGTTAAAAAATAACCGAGCAAGATCTTGCCCGCTGGGCAACTTTTTGCTCGATCTGGGCAAGATCTTGCTCAGCCCTTTAATTCCAAATGAATCTAAAAATAAATATTATAGATTTTTCAATCACATATATTTTTTATAAATTTTGGCATAAATATTGACTTATTTTTTGATGTTTTCATCAATCCACTTAAATTTGAAGAGGAATATTGATATGCCAACACCTTGTTATATTTCAATTGAAGGAAAAACCCAGGGCAATATTACCCAAGGTGCGTTTACCGCAGATTCGGTTGGTAACATTTATGTTCAGGGCCATGAAGATGAAATGCTGGTACAGGAATTTAAACATATTGTAACGGTTCCAACTGATCCCCAATCAGGTCAGCCGTCAGGACAACGTGTTCATAAGCCATTTAAGTTCACCGTTGCTCTGAATAAAGCGGTCCCTCTTTTATACAACGCATTAGCTTCTGGTGAAATGTTGCCAACGGTGACTTTAAACTGGTATCGGACCTCGGTTGAAGGTAAGCAAGAACATTTCTTCACGACCACATTAACGGATGCAACCATTATCAACATTGATGCACAGATGCCTCATTGTCAGGATCCAACTAAATCGGATTTTACCCAACTGATTGAAGTATCAATGGCATACCGTAAAATAGATTGGTCGCATGATATTGCTGGCACCTCCGGTTCAGATGACTGGAGAGCCCCACTGGAAGCTTAAAATATATCAGATGACTGCTGAGCCTCGATACGGTTCAGCAGTCATACCGCTTGTTGCTAGGAAGGAGCAAACATGGCTGCTGCTGGACGAATAAATTTTTCAATTCAGGTCGCTGGGTTAAGTGATGACACATTTCAGGTCATTGAATTTCATGGACATGAAGCATTGTCGATGATTTATCGTTATCAGATTGAACTGGCAAGTCGGTTTGATAATATCGAGCCTGAGAATATCGTCGATCAATCTGTGTGTCTGACGCTCGTTCGCGATGGTCGTGTTGTTCGTTATGTCCATGGGATTGTTCAATCGTTTCATAAAGCCGATACCGGGTTTCATCACACTCGTTATACTCTCGCTCTCGTGCCTTCATTCGCAAGATGTCAACTGCGACAAAATAGCCGCATTTTTCAAACCAAAACGGCGGTAGAAATCATCACAACGCTACTCGCTGAGATGGGGATTATGGATTATGCCTTTGCACTTAAAAGGACACCTGCCGTACGAGAATATTGTGTCCAATATAGAGAAACTGACCTGGCGTTTATTGAGCGATTGGCGGGTGAAGAAGGGATATTTTATTATTTTGAGCATGCTCAAGGTCAGCATACATTGTGCTTTTGCGATCAAAGTAACCAAACCTCTCAGCAAGATGATGCCATTACCTACAATGCAACCGCGGGTGGAATGGCAACACAACCCTATATTTCGTCTTTTATCCGCAAGAAAAAAATAGCCCCTGCAACGGTGTTTTTAAAAGATTACAGTTTTAAAAATCCTGCATATAGTTTTCTCAATGTCCAACAAGCCAATGATGCGGAGTATCAGGCAAAATATTATGAACATTACGATTACCCCGGGCGTTATAAAGATGATGTGAGCGGACTCGCGTTTACTAAAATTAGGCTTGAATATCTTCGTCGAGATGCAGAGCAGGCGAGTATTCATAGCGATGCGATGCAACTGACAGTCGGGTATCGGTTTAAACTGACCGATCACTTTGAGCCGAGTAATAATCGCACCTGGCTGGTGACGGCTTTATCCAGTCAGGGGACGCAGCCTCAGGCTTTAGAAGAGGCTGGTGGAACTGGGGCAACAACGTTTTCGAACGAGGCTGTATTATTACCTGATACTCGGCCATGGCGCCCTCAACCCAATCCAAAACCGCGTGTCGATGGCCCTCAAATGGCAACCGTTGTGGGCCCTGCTGAAGAAGAAATTTATTGCGATGAATATGGACGAGTCAAAATTCAGTTTCCGTGGGATAGGGAAGGTGAGCATGATGAACAGGCCAGTTGTTGGGTTCGAGTCGCGCAAGCATGGGCGGGGGCCCAATACGGATTTGTTGCGATCCCCCGGATTGGCCATGAAGTCATTGTCAGCTTTCTAGAGGGAGACCCAGACCAACCGATTATTACTGGTCGTACCTATCATGTGTCTAATCAAACGCCGTATCCTTTGCCAGCAAGTAAAACAGTGACCACCTTAAAGACCCAGACCCATAAAGGTGAAGGTTCTAACGAATTGCGTTTTGAGGATGAAAAAGACCAAGAAGAGGTCTACCTGCATGCGCAAAAGAACATGGCAATTCAGGTAGAGAATTCTAAAAATGAACGTGTTGAGTACGATCGTAGTGTGAGCATTGGTCATGATGAGGCCTTAGATGTTGCAAACGATCGAAAAGTGACCGTCACTGGCAATCAAGATCACCACACCACAGGAAATTTCAGACGCTCCACCGAGGGTGATTTTAGCAACACAGTCACCGGTGATTTAGCCCAAAAAATTGCTGGTGCTTTTGGTATCAGTGCAGATGGGGCTTTGACCATTAAAAGTGGCAGTAAAATAACGCTGCAAGTGGGGGGAAGTTTTGTCGTGATTCACAGTGGCGGTGTGGATATTAATGGTAGCGCGATTAACTTAAACTCTGGCGGTTCGCCGGGAGCTTTACCGCTACCTGACAGTGTCCAAGTGTTAAAAACCGCCGCCGCTGAAGGTTCGGCATTTGTTGCAAATTGTCCGGCTGTTTAAGGTGGAATGATGTCTGAAGTACTCTATAATTTTGCGATTATTGATGCCGCGAGTGAGCCTGAGTATTTTGAGTTGTTTGCTCAGCAAGATCCCCTCAGAAGCTGTTTATATGAAGAGCCGCTTGATAGTGATATATCCAAAGTTGCTCCCTATTTAATTGAGTTAACCGATGATGTCAAAGACTGGCTGGATGAGCGAACCACCCCCTGGGGAATATATCTATCGTCGGAGTTCCCACTCATCCCTTTGCGCCAGCACCTTCGTCAGTCTCTGCAAGCGCAAGTCCCTGATGACGAGAAGCCGCAACTGTTTCGTTATTACGACCCTCGGATCATTTGGCTGTATATCGACGCCGTCCCTGATTTAGAACGGTACCATTTTTTAGGTCCAATGAATGCAATAGCCACCCATTACGGGACTGAACGCAGCGAAAATTTTGACTCGCTGAAAGCCACGTTTGCCAAATTACCAGTGGATAGACATGGGCCATTAAAACTATCGCAACCCGTTTATCAAGCCATTATTGATGGGTGTATTCAGCAGATGGAGCAAGCGGTTTATGTGCGATTGAACCAAACGATTGAGCAAAATGAGTTAGATAAACCCGATGAATCTTCCAACGCCGTTTATACACTGCGCTTGAATGAAGATGAACCGACTGATTTAGTCAGCTCAACTCGACCAACGGCAGAGCAATTGTCTGAATTTGCAAAACAGTTAGTCAGACAACTCAGTTATTTAGGTATTACCCAGCAGCGGCTTATCACCGGAATTGCTCAACTGTGTGCTCATCACCATTACTACCGTTGGGAACAATTGCCTACAGATTGGATGGATCGCCTTTGCGACGAAAATCATCGTCCTTTATTGAATGCTCAAATGCTGATGATTGATCATCTCGGCTATGTTCCAGCATAAGGAGATTAAAACAGAATGCCTAAATGCAATCACCCCGTTGGTACTGCTTGTCACTGTAATAGCGCGCAATCATGCCTGACTGCCATTAAAGTTACGACTCCCAATACAACTGAAACATTTGATGGAGAGCATTACTTAAGGGCCAATCTGATTCACGAAATCGCCCCCCTCAAAGATGATAAAGAACAAGCTGTGCCTGTCACGATTAATTTGATTGGTTCGTGTTTGTATGGCAATGATAGTGATTGTCCATCGGGAGTCGTGTTAGATGAGAATGGCAAGGTTGTTCAAAAATTATCAGCATCGCAAACGGTCAATTTAACCTATCAACGCGATAACCATAAAGCCATTCCTTTATTAGAGTGTTTTGGCTATTTATGCTTGAGCCGCTCTATTGATTCAATTCCTTATTCATTTTACAAAATTCGAGCCCATTGCTGTGATGGTGACGAGCCTGAAAAAAATATATTTGTCACGCTATTTGATGACCTTAAAGAAATAGTTCTGGGCCATAAAGTCTTTACTGATATCACAGTGGCTATTCACCCGCAATATAGTTGGACTGGCAGTATCACATTGAGCTGGGAAAAGGACGAAGAGCAAAAAGAGGCGCAAAAAGAAGAGAAACCTAAGAATAAACCCGCCAAGAAAAAACCACTCTCTGCGATTGCTCATCTTTTAAGGGATGGTTTTACCATTCAAGGGGATCTGAAAGTGAATGCTGGGGGCGTGACTTCTGAGTATACCGCCAAACATACACTCAAAAACGACAAAGAAGAAAAGCCCCCTGTTAAAAAGAAATCAGAACACTCATTTGAAGGGAGTTTAGCTGGTTTATTATCAAATACAGCTTCGGAGCATACCCATTCTTTGTCCTCGAGTAGTGATACCAGTGCAATACCCCCGGTTTCTCGCGATGATAGTGCAGCACGGATCCAGTTATTAAATGCGGTGACTGATGTGCTCGTCATTGTGCTGTTAGCGTGTTATGACCAAAAAGGGCAGGATAAGATTAAAATGATCTCGTATGGGTTTGATAGCCCAGAGATAAAACTGCAAGGCAGTGGTCAAAGTGTTTATCGAGATGGAAAATACGGGATTGATAGTCGTTTGTCTATTTCGGCCACCCCTCTTTTTAGTGCTTATGTTGAACTTGACCTCTTATTAGCATTAGTTGCATCACTCAGTTCTGGCGTCGGAACGGTTGCCTATAAAGCCATTCAAAGTACGTTAGACAAATTACAAAAGGCTTATGAGGCCGGCAATGCTCCCGCCTATGCAGGCGTTAAGTTTAACTTAAAAGGGGCCCTTAATTTTTCGACACAAGGTGATGGGCTGTTATTTGAGAAAAAAATGGATGCTCCCATGGCCTTTTCTTCACTTGATACGCAAACCACCGTGTCTTTTGAAGGGTTAGGGAGTGTTCGGGCAGAAGCGAAAGTATTTATATTCCATGGGCTATTTGATTGTAAAGCAAAGCTCACTGCTATCGGCCACTGTGAATTAGTGACCCATAACCATGGGGATGAAACGGCATTAGATTACGTGATCTACCATGACGGGATTAAGGCGCATGTTGAGATTACGGTTTCTGGGGGAATTCATAAAGGTCTTCAGAAACATGTATTTGGGTCATTTGATAATGCAGATTTTAATGACCATGCCAAAACCTATCCATATGATTGGGTTTTAGCACAACCTAAATCTAAACAAGATTCCACATGGAAAAATACCTTATTCTCTTTCGGAGCGTAAATAATGACTGTGAATGTACTAAACAAGTTTTTTATAAGTTTAGCCCTATGCCTATTTTTAACTCACTGCTCGGGGGACAATACAATGTCTATGTCAACCACGGATATCGCCATTCCAACGGAAAAACCCACCTTTATTTATCTAGTCCATATGAATTCCCATCATATGGTATGTGGCAATATGATTAATCAGATGCCGCAGTTAGATAATACAACTTCGGTCACTGGAGATATCATTACAGGGTTTAACGTGACGGCGTTTTTACAGCCGGGTGAGAATACTCTGGATGCGCGTGTTGCTTCAATCAATGGTTATACTGAAAATGGCGGGGATGGTTCGGTGCAGCGTGCCGATGGTGAATGCAAGTTTGTCTTCACGGCGAATCCGCAACATGGGCAGCCAATTGAATTATCCAGCCTGAATATTACCGTTGACGATGGTAAAGCAACAGCGAAGACCTCTAAAAAATATCCCCCCAAATATCGTACAGATGCTTCTAAAATAACATTCCATCAAAAAGGCTGGACCAGTTATATAAGCCGTCCTGTTTATATTAAAACCATTCCGCAATGGGCCTGGACTAAAGCGAAGCCTTTTAAACCGACCCGCGAGAATATGAAGAAACTGCATCGGGCCTATCAAGCGCTGATTGAGATGATGAAGCGCAAAGATTATCAGAGCTTAAAAGATGCGTATTCCCTGTCGAGCCGAGAAAAATCACTGGCCGAAGCGGGGCAATCAAGCCCGGAAGAGTTTTTTGATGCGATTGGTTTTGAATCTTCTTTTAGTCATCCAGGGGCGAGTGTTCTCGCGCATCGTCCATGGAGTGATTATAAATTAAAAAGTTATATGGGAGGAAGGCTCGTTCAATTAACGGATGATAATGGTAATAGCCCATTAGCTATTAAATGGGAAGATGATGGTATGTCATTTTTACCCTATTTTTCAATCATCAATGGCCGGGTGGTGATATCCCGTTAAGGATAAACGCCCAGGATTTACTGGGCAAATCATTTAATGACAGGAGCAATTTTGAAGTATCGATTGGGGGTCATATTGGGCGTTATTCTGTTGGTGGGTTGTCAGTCGTCCGCGGTGGATGTTTCAACCACGGATATCGCCATTCCAACTGAAAAACCCACCTTTATTTATCTGGTTCATATGAATTCCCATCATATGATGTGCCAGAATCTCGTTAACAGTTTACCTCAGCTTGATAATACAACATCGATGACGGGAGATATTATTGCTGGATTCAACGTGACGGCGTTTTTACAACCGGGTGAAAATAGCCTCGATGCCCAAGTGGCCTCGATTAATACGTTTAAGTCAAATGAAGGTGACCCTTCAGTTCAACGAAAGGATGGCGAATGCAAGCTGGTTTTCACGGCGAATCCGCAACATGGGCAGCCAATTGAATTATCCAGCCTTGATATTACCGTTGATGATGGTAAAGCAACGGTGAAGACCTCTAAAAAGTATCCTCCCAAATATCGCACCGATTTATCAAAGGTTACATCGAATCAGATAGGTTGGGCGACATTTTTTCATCGTCCTTTCTATATTAAAACCATTCCACAATGGGCCTGGACCCAAGCGAAGCCCTTTAAACCGACGCGTGAGAATATGAAAAAACTCCGTCGGGCCTATCAAGCACTGATTGAGATGATGAAGCGTAAAGATTATCAGGGCTTAAAAGATGCATATTCCCTGTCGAGCCGAGAAAAATCATTGGCAGAAGCGGGGCAATCAAGTCCGGACGATTTTTTTGATGCGATTGGCTATCAAGCGCATTTAGATGTTAAAAAAGTTCAAGTTTTAGATCATGTTGATTGGAGCCACTATAAGTTAGCAAGTTATGCGGATGGTAAATTAGTGCAATTGAAAGACGATTATGATGATAGCCCATTGAGAACTCAAGTTGGTGATATTATCACTTCTTATACACCTTATTTTTCAATCATCAATGGCCGGGTGGTGATATCCCGTTAAGGATAAACGCCCAGGATTTACTGGGCAAATCATTTAATGACAGGAGCAATTTTGAAGTATCGATTGGGGGTCATATTGGGCGTTATTCTGTTGGTGGGTTGTCAGTCGTCCGCGGTGGATGTTTCAACCACGGATATCGTCATTCCAACGGAAAAACCCACCTTTATTTATCTGGTCCATATGAATTCCCATCATATGGTATGCGGCAATATGATTAATCAGATGCCGCAGTTAGATAATACCACTTCGCTCACTGGAGATATCATTACAGGGTTTAACGTGACGGCGTTTTTGCAACCGGGTGAAAATACCCTTGATGCTCAGGTCGCTTCGATTAATGGATATAATGAGAATGGCGGGGATGGTTCAGTGCAGCGCGCCGATGGTGAATGCAAACTGGTATTCACGGCGAATCCGCAACACGGGCAGCCAATTGAATTATCCAGCCTGAACATTACCGTTGACGATGGCAAAGTAACCGCTAAAACATCCAAAGAATATCCTCCGAAATATCGTACTGACTTGTCCAAAATAACGACGCATCAACGTGGATGGGTGACATTTTTTTATCGACCTATTTATATCAAAACCATTCCGCAGTGGGCCTGGACCCAAGCGAAGCCTTTTAAACCGACGCGTGAGAATATGAAAAAACTCCATCGGGCCTATCAAGCACTGATTGAGATGATGAAGCAGCATGATATTCAGGGGTTAAAAGATGCGTATTCTCTGTCGAGCCGGGAAAAATCACTAGCCGAAGCAGGGCAATCAAGCCCGGATGAGTTTTTTGATGTAATCGGTTATCAAGACGCATTCAATAATCATGAAAAGGTATTAGAGCATCGTGATTGGAGTATCTATAAATTGAAGAGTTATGCCGGGGGGAGATTGGTACGATTAGAGGATAATTATGGCAATAGCCCGTTAAGAACGTTATTAAATAAGACGATTACTAATTTCACCCCTTATTTCTCAATTATCAATGGCCGAGTGGTGATTTCCCGTTAAAGGATAAATGCCCGTTCTTTATTGGGCAAATCACTCAATGAAAGGAGCAATTTTGAAGTATCGATTGGGGGCGCTATTAGGCGTTATTCTATTGGCGGGTTGTCAGTCGTCCGCGGTGGATGTATCAACCACGGATATCGTCATTCCAACGGAAAAACCCACCTTTATTTATCTGGTGCATATGAGTTCCCATCATATGGTCTGTCAGAGTCTCGTTAATGGTTTACCTCAGCTTGATAATACAACATCGATGACGGGAGATATTATCGCTGGATTTAACGTGACGGCGTTTTTACAACCGGGTGAAAATAGCCTCGATGCCCAAGTGGCCTCGATTAATACGTTTAAGTCAAATGAAGGTGACCCTTCAGTTCAACGAAAGGATGGTGAATGCAAGCTGGTTTTCACGGCGGATCCGCAACATGGGCAGCCAATTGAATTATCCAGCCTGAATATTACCGTTGATGATGGCAAAGCAACGGTAAAGACCTCTAAAAAGTATCCTCCAAAATATCGCACCGATTTATCAAAGGTTACATCGAATCAGATAGGTTGGGCGACATTTTTTCATCGCCCCTTTTATATTAAAACCATTCCGCAATGGGCCTGGACTAAAGCGGAGCCCTTTCAACCGACCCGCGAGAATATGAAAAAACTGCATCGGGCTTATCAGGCACTGATTGAGATGATGAAACGACATGATATTCAAGGGTTAAAAGAGGCGTATTCCCTGTCGAGCCGGGAAAAATCATTGGCCGAAGCGGGGCAATCAAGTCCGGATGAATTTTTTGATGCGACAGAAATTGCTGCTGCTTTTTCAGCCAAAGGCGTTAAAGTCGTCGATCATCAGCCTTGGGGAAATTATGAGTTAAAAACCTATGCCAATGGTCGCCTAGTTCAGTTAGT
>NZ_SMGD01000013.1 GCF_004339545.1 Celerinatantimonas diazotrophica
TGGTATTGGTTCATGGTTTTACTTTTGGCGAAGCAAATTATAACCCTTTACCATGCCGTTCAAAAAACCACCACGAAAGATCAACAGTCCCTAGGGACGGTTGACCTTTTGTGATTAGTTTCGCAGAAATCTGAGAGGGATTTAGGCAAGGCAAACGTTGTGCCGTGTAGTAATTGGCCACAAAGAACGTTTAACGCTGGATAAATTCCTCTCAGATACTGCCCTTGGGGTTCATTTAAACGCATTTTGAACAAAATTCAACCACCAAAGATCAACAGTCCCTAGAGCAAACCCATTCATATTGCTGACATTTAAATGCTCTACCCTAGTCTTAATCTCAGTAACTGATTCAGTACTCATATGGATATAATCTCTAACCGACTGATTTTACGAAAACCCAATAGCAACGATCTATGTGACTTTTATCGTATTTATGCCGACCCGGCCACCAATGTTTTTAATCCTAAAGGGCCAATTGAGAATATTGAAATCGCACAAGACATACTGCAGCTGTGGATTTCTCAGTGGCAGCAAGATGGATTTGGCATGTGGGTGATTAGTCCCCGTGAGGATGAATTTAATATCTTAGGATTTGGTGGATTTACCCATCGGCAATTTGCCGGTCAACCTATTATTAATTTAGGATATCGGTTTGCAGTACAAGCTTGGGGCAATGGTTATGCAACTGAAGCCACGAAAGCTATGTTACAAGCGGGGTTTGACCAATGCCAGCTCCAACTCGTCAATGCTACCGTGCGAATTAACCATCGAGCATCACAAAAGGTATTGGAAAAATCAGGCTTTGTTTACAAAAAAACAGTTCAAGATCAACCCCATGTATTACCCGCTCATGTTTATCAATACAACATCTCAAAGTGGCGAGTTGAACGCTTAAATCATTACCGTAATCAGGCCATCCAGCACATTAATCATAATCAACTTTGATAAAATAAATAGCGTTCATAAAATTAACGAGTCAAAATCCTCATGACTCGTTTTACACAGGTTATGACTGTATTTGTTTACTACGACAGGTGAACACATAGGCAGGTGGCAAATTCGCCCAACTTCGCTCGATAAAAGTGATATCAAACCAAGTCGTAATTGTTTTAACCTTCATGAGGCTGTATTGGAATAATATAAATCGGCCATTCGGTGACAAGGCTTTATTTACTGTCGAAAGAATATTAGTTGAAACCTGAGCGGGTAAACTTGAGAAAGGGATCCCGGATACGATGTAATCAATGTGTTCAATTCCATACTTCATTTTATACAGATTGATTTTCTCACCAGAGTCATGAATAATTCGGACATTGTCTAAGTGTCCATAACGTTCGTTAAGCTGTTGCACAAATACTTCGTTCGTCTCAATCAGAATAATCTCACAATGATCCGAGCGTCGTTTGATCAATAAATCAGTAAAAACGCCAGTACCGGGACCAATTTCGACGATACAACGCGCACTATTAAAATCAATCTGTTCAACCATTTTACGAGCTAAAAAACGAGAGCTGGGAGCAATAGCACCCACTGTGCGCGGAGTTGAGAGAAATTGACGGGCAAAAAGAATCTTAGAATGGATAAAATTAATTTGGAAAAACGCACTCATCGGTGCCGTCAAGCGCCGAAACAATGATTGATTTTCTGGCATTACTCCCCCATAAAAACAAATAAAATATACATGACTAGCCTGATTAAAAGCTTACTGCCATTAAACCAATGCAGGAGCTATCTATAGTTGCCCACACATTTAACTAATCATCCCCGAAAGTATTAGACGTTGCAAGGCCCAAAAGTTCCCTTCAATAAGCACGATATGCAATATAAAGTCACTTTTTAAAGTCATATTGAACCCACGAACATATTTTATTGGCCATCTTCATGATGGAAATTAGCCGATGAACACAACGAAGCTTGATGGAAAACCATTTGCCAATTTTCGCCATTCCAGCGCCATAAACTGGTGCGTCGCGTATATTTAACAGGTCGGTTTGGCAGTTTAATCATGCATAAATAGATCAACTGATGAGTATCTTGAGAAATTTGGCGATGCTCCAACGCATGAATCTCCACATCCCAACTGTCCCCATAAACTTCCGACATGGTTTCTGCACGCTCTAAGCGTTCACCTTTCGCTGTAATTTCAACAAAATCATCAGCTAGAAGCGCATTGAATTGCTCCATACAATGACGAATCGCTGGACTAAGCAAAATTTTTTCCAAACTAATGAGCTGTTCACCAATGTTCATAATATATCTCCTGGTTAACTTACGAGCGATTCGCTAAAAAATATCGATTTGTTGAGCAGCCGGTGATTCAGGTAATTCTAAACTAGGTAATACGATGTTTGTTTCACGCTGATAAAAATCAGCCAACTGTTGATATAAATAAACCGCGAACTGCGGTGCTAATACGTTATCTGGCGTATGAATAAACAGATGAGGGTTTAATCCATTACTGAGCCAAATTGATAGTTTAGCTAACCAAGGCCGAAAAAACTGGTCATTGGCCGACATTTGCGGATGCGCGATAAAACGAATAATTGGCGTTTGGCCCGCCACAAGGACATGCACCGGAACATGCGGCTTTTTAGCGTGCGCCTCAACAACCGCGGCAGTTGTCGCAGGGGCAGCAAAAACAGCTCGGGTATCCATCATGATTCGCTCAACCTTTTGAGCCATTAATAACTGATTCAGCTGCTGCTCTGCGGAACCTTTGGTAAAAAATTGCGGATGACGGACCTCGACACCAAAGGTTCGATCTTTGGGTAACTGTGCCAAAAAAGATTCTAAATTAGGGAGTTGTTGCGGACCAAACTGCTTAGGTAATTGGATCATCCAAACACTGGTCTGCTCGGCTATTGGCGCCATCGTTGCAAAGAATTCACTTAACAATCCCTGACAATGACATAATTGCGCTTGGTGAGTGATGCTTTTTGGTAATTTAAACGTAAATCTAAATGATGGCCCAACAGCGCGACTCCAATTACGCACCGATTCAATCTTAGGAAGTGCATAAAAAGTGGTATTCCCTTCTACCGTTGAGAAGACCTTTGCGTAATCTTCCAGCCATTGCTCCCGTGGACCACAATAGAGACTCCCACGCCATTGTTCGTGTGACCACATTGCCATGCCTACTCGCAATATCCCGGTATCTGCCGATGTCATTTGTTTTTCAATCAAACCTTACCCTATTTTTCTTAAACCGTTGACCCAAAACCCAATCAGAATTGTCACTGCAAAACTAGCTAAAGTGTCAGCCATAATATATTCAGTTTTTGCCATAAGAATACCTTAATTTGTCTAAATCAAATGTAATGGCAATAGAGCGTTCCAACAATTCAATTGCCATTACCCCCTGCTCCCCGGATTTCAATATACATTCGCGCAACTTGTCATCGAGGAAAGACGCACTGAGGTTTTACTAGGGACTGTTGACCTTTTAATTCCCGCCATTCTTGGCGCAAAATACCGTATTTGACACTATCGTAATAATGCCCTTTGTAATAACGAACTTTGCGTAACCTTGCTTCTTGTTTCAGCCCAACTTTCTGAGCGCAACGCATCATGCCAGGATTCCCTGACCAGGTGGTCAATCCAACACGCTCAATAGCAAGCACTTGAAAAAGGTGCTCAATCCAAAGAGGCAACGCTTGACTGGCAATACCTCGCCCCCAATACTGAGAATCATAAATAATCACACCCATTTCTAGCCAACGAGTCTGTTCACATTCCCAATAAAAACTAACTGAACCAATCGGATTATCGTTCACACAAATCAACTGCATATCCTCACCGTTATACAGCCTGAGAAAAACGTTTTGTGCAAATTGTTCTAATGTCGGTTCCTGATATGGAAAATATGGGCCATTAAATTCAGTCCATAATGGATCTTTCGTCACTAATGCATGCAAAAATTCAAGTTCATCTAGTTTGGATTTACGAATAGAGATCGTATTTTCAGAGTTCAAAGTTTGCCTTCCCTCATTTGCTGACGAAGCTAGTTTAGTTTGAGCAGTTGCTAATTCCCATACTTCCAATGAGTTTTAAAGGGGCAGTATGACATTCCCCCTAGCTAATAAGCTGCTTTTAGTCTAGACTTGCGACTCATTTTGTCGTGTCTTTTATAACGTGTGAGTTGCTATGTCTTTTGCCGAACTAGGCTTATCTAAACCCATTACCGAATCCTTAAATGCGCTCGGTTATTCCAAGCCAACCCCTATTCAAGCCCAATCGGTTCCAGTGATTCTCAAAGGCAAAGATGTATTGGCAGCAGCACAAACAGGCACAGGTAAAACAGCTGCATTTGTATTACCGCTACTTGAGCGGTTACGTCAGCAAAAGCCATCACAAACTAAAGAAGTTAAGGTACTTATTGTTACCCCGACTCGAGAATTAGCCGCTCAAATTGATACCAATATCGATGCTTATGCCAAAAATTTACGCATCCGTCACCAAGTGATCTTTGGGGGAGTCAGTGCTAAAAGTCAAATCCGCCAGTTAATTCCTGGCTGTGAACTATTGACAGCAACACCGGGTCGATTACTGGACATGTGCTCGCAAGGAATGTTAGATCTATCTAAAGTGCAGACACTGGTACTTGATGAAGCAGACCGAATGTTGGATATGGGATTTATTCACGATATTCGTCGTCTGTTGAAACTACTGCCCAAAAAACGTCAAAATTTACTTTTTTCAGCAACCTTTGCAGGTGCAATTCGCCAACTAGCGCAATCACTTCTGGATCATCCTATTGAAATTACCGTGGATCGTGAGAATCAGACCGCTCGTAAAGTTGAACAATATTACACCTTAGTTGATAAAAACGATAAAACAGGGTTACTTAAACAATTAGTAACTGAAAACAAATGGCAACAAGTTTTAGTGTTTACTCGCACCAAACATGGCGCCAACCGTCTAACCCAACGTCTAGAACGGGCGAATATAAATGCGGCAGCCATTCATGGTAATAAAAGCCAGAATGCTCGAGTCAGTGCGCTCAACGGGTTTAAAGATGGTCGTATTGAAGTCCTTGTTGCAACTGATATCGCCGCGCGTGGGCTTGATATCAAACAACTCCCACAAATTGTCAATTTTGATTTGCCAAACATTCCTGAAGATTATGTCCACCGGATAGGTCGCACCGGGCGAGCAGGACAATCAGGAACTGCCTATTCACTGGTCAGTGAAGAACAACTATTGCTCTTAAACGACATTGAGAAATTCATTAAATCTCCCATTCATGAACTCAGTGTTGATGGCTTTAATGCGTCATTTAACCGTCAAAGCGCTCAACTGGCCCAAAAAACGCCAAAAACGCCAAAAACGCCAACCAGTCAACGACATGGAGCTCCGAGTCGCAATCGCCCTCGTAAGAATGCCTCATCAAAATCATCATCGAGATAAAATCTAAATGATTACCGCTTTTTGTTAATGGTTGTTTGTTAAAAAACAGCCCCTGGGAAACTGCCTATTTGGGCACTTTATCAAAATGCGGTATGATTTATAGTAAGTATGATTTAATGTCGAGGTAGGTATTACTCAGCCTATATCCAAAAATCAGCAGCCATTCTCCCAGTGGATAAATCGCTATCGCTGGTGTATTCCAGTTTTATGCTGTGTATTGGTGGTTGCATCACTCTCTCTAGCACGTTCATTTTTATTTCCCATTGTTGCTTCGTGCCTCTTAGCGCTGATGCTTTCTCCTCCAGTGCAGTTGCTAATACGTTGGCATGTTCCCAAGATCCTAGCCAGCCTCATTATGATCACTTTCAGTTCCAGTTTAGTGATCGGTGCCGGCTATTTGACCACACCCGCGATTACCCATTGGATCAAACAAGCACCAATCAGCTTAGTCAAAATGCTCGATGAAGAACAAGAACTCAAAGATACCATCAGCTCAATTAAGAAGACATCTAAGCAAGTATCTAATGCAGTAAGCCAGATCATTAGCCAGTCAGATACGCGTCGGCAAGTTCTCTATCAGCAGCAAGACTGGCTGAATAAGTTGCTGAACGAATTAAAAACCAGTATGACATTACTGCTGTTGATTATGACTCTCACGCTTTTTTTACTGGTCAGTGGCGATGGTCTTATTTTTAATTTAATACGGCTCAACCATAACCGTCTAACACGACGCCAATTGATTGCCCTTTGGCGACGACTGCCCGGTGAAGTTGGTCGTTATTTAGGTGCTGCATTTCTCACGAATCTGGTAACCGGACTGATCACTAGTTCGATACTCTGGTATTTAAATGTTCCAATGCCATGGGTCTGGCTGGTGCTCGTCACCTTTGCCCGGTTTATTCCATATATTGGGGTTGCCGCTGTTACTTTGCTTATTTTTGCAGTGGCACTGAGTGATTTTCACCATTTTTGGTTGGCTTTCACTCCAGCTGCTATCTTTTTAGTTTTAACCACAATTATCGGCATGTTTGTTGATCCGCTGGTCCACGGCATGCGACTTAAAGTTAATCCAATTGTCGTATTTGTCTCAGTTATCTTTTGGGGATGGTTGTGGGGAATCGTCGGCGCAATCATTGCGGTTCCTATGCTCACTGTGGCGTTAGTCGTATCACAAAGCATGGGGTGGCACACGCTTACTCGAATTGTTACAACGAGGTCATCATGAAAAGACTATTTTTTCAACCTGAGCAAACCACCACTAGTCAAGCACAACCCCGTCATGTCGGATTCGAGCTGGAATTTTCAGGGATTGATCTGAAAACCGCCGGCCGAGTGATGGCTGAAGCATTTAATGGCGAATTCTTGCTGATCTCAGAAGCGGAAGGAAAAGTCAAAACCAGTCTGGGTACATTTAAAATCGAAATTGACTGGCAGTTTGCTAAAACAACAGCTCGAGAACGCATTGCCCAACGAGCCCAAGAACTAGGAACGACCAAGGCCGATGATCCATTTATGGAATGGATGGCAAAACTGGCAACCATTGCAGTGCCCGTTGAAGTGGTTTGCCCACCTATTGCTTTCAATGAACTTGATAAGTTAGAACCAATGGTTGAAGCACTCCGCAATAATGGCGCTTTAGGCACTGGAAAATCATTAATCTACGCCTTTGGAGTGCACATTAATCCAGAACTCCCCAGCTACGATAGCGCGATGATTATCCGTTACATAAAAAGTTTCGTACTAGCACAACACTGGCTGGTTAAACGCCATAAAGTTGATCTCATTCGCCGAGTAACACCTTATATTAATCTTTATCCTGAGCCTTACAGCGAACTGGTCATTGGTTATCAAGGCGATGAACCCCTGTCACAGATTATCGACGATTATCTGGCTTTTAACCCAACACGCAACAGAGCATTAGATATGTTGCCTCTTTTCATGTACTTAGATGAATCACGGATTATTAGCAAGTTAAATGATCCTCTCGTGAATGCCCGACCAACATTGCATTATCGATTGCCGAATTGCGAGATTGAAAAGGCGGATTGGAGTTTGTCTCAAAGCTGGAATATCTGGTGCACTGTTGAAGCGATAGCCGCAAACCCGACCTTGCTGGCACAAATGAGTCAAGACTGGATTGCGGATGACCGCTTGGCTAATCGTTATTCGGAGAAAGTATGGCAAAAACTCGACCAAATCGACAAAAACCACTTATAGGCGTTACCGGCAATGCGAAGTACTGGTCACCCTCATGGTTTGCATTGTCGAGTATTCTGCGTTGCTGTGGCGCCCAAGCAAAACGGATTAGTATTCGCCATAGTGCGAACATCAATCGCCTGGATGCACTGATTATCAGTGGTGGGGATGATATTCACCCATCACTTTATGGCGAAGAGGAAATGCCTAAAGCCAAATACGATCAACCACGAGATGAACTTGAAATCCATTACATCCGTTACGCGTTGGAACAAAATTTACCGATGCTGGGGATTTGTCGCGGCTATCAATTATTAAACGTTGTCTGCGGTGGCTCACTCTATGACGATATCCGCCCCATGCGTCAAAAAACCTCAAACTTCAATACAATTTTGCCGCGGAAAACCGCATACTTGACCGAGCAAACCCAGCTTTTTCAACTTGTTAATCGACCTAAAATCCAAATCAACAGCCTCCACCACCAAGCAATTTATCAGGTAGCGCCCGAGTTTAAGGTTGCGGCAACTGATAAAGATGACTTTATTCAAGCCATTGAGCATATGAATCACCATACAATGCTAGGTGTGCAGTGGCACCCTGAATATCTGTTCTACCGACATAGCCAACGCCAACTATTTCATTGGCTCATCGCACAAGCGAAACTATACCGCCGACACCAATAGGACAATGATGCTTAGCTATCTTATTTTATTCGCTGCCTCTTTTCTGGCTGCAACTATCTTGCCGTTTTATTCAGAAATTTTTCTATATGCGATGCTCAATCAAGGACATAGCGCAGCATTACTCGTAATTGTTGCAGCCTTAGGTAACACGCTCGGCTCTGTCGTAAACTGGTATTTAGGTTTATATATCCTGCGTTTTAAAAACAGACGATGGTTTTATTTTAAAGACAAACAAATTGATAAAATGCAGCGCTGGTTTAATCGATATGGTCAGTGGAGCCTATTATTCGCTTGGCTTCCCGTCGGAGGCGATGCATTAACGTTGATTGCAGGGATCATGAAAGTTAACATAGTAAACTTTCTGATTTTGGTCGGAATTGGTAAAACAGTGCGTTACATTGGGGTTATCTATTTAGCCCATCTAACGCATGGATGGCTTACTTAAGCATGCACTCCGATAGGAGCACATGCCAGTAACACGCTTAAACTTCAGGCAACCTAGTCGCCAACAACGCACCTAAAAAACCCATCATCGCTAACACAGCTAAAATTCCAGCTAAGCCAATTAACGGTTGCAACAAACTAACAAAGCCAGTCAATAGTAAAATGACCCCAATGAGCGTATTACTCACTGAAACATAATCAGTTCGTTTATTTCCTTTACCCAGATTAACCAAATACGTTTTCCGCCCTAGCCTCACGCCCTGATGAGCAATAGTGAGCAAAAAATACGCTCCTGGGATAAACCAAGCACCATAGTGACCTATTAAGGCTGTGCCAACAGAGATAGCAATCACAGCCCCTAACAGCGCACTAACCAAGGAGGCAATAATCATGACTTTACGGCTCGATATATCTGCAAACCAGCCCCAAAAAGGACCCGAGATGAGTTCAGCAAGACCACCAGCAGCTAGAAAAAATGACAATTGCAATAATGTTGATTGCCCTTGTTGCTGAGCAATCGCCACATAATATGGAGCACTTAAGGCGGAACAAAGCATCAGCGCACGAGCTAGCACAAAATAGCCAAACGGCTTATCTTTAAAGATCAGTGACAACCGTTTAAACGCTAACCATAATCCATTACGACCCCCATCAACAGCGCCTGGTTGTTCTATAACGCGGCTATAAATTAGTGCACCGAACGCCCAGCAGGCGGCCGCCAATACAAAGGCTAAGGTATATACAGTTAAGCTATGTCGCTGGGCAATATCAAGACTAACGCCCACCGCGACCAAGACAGTCACTAACCCGGCACCACTAGTAGCAAAACCACTGATGCGACCTCGGCGCTTTTTCTCTACGGTCTTACCCAAAACATCTTTAAAAGCAACCGAGTTAAGCCCTCTTGACAAGCTGAAAATACTTAGGAATAAAATGATCAACCAGCCTGCTGTCATTGCGTGGCTAAAATGAATACATAGCGCCACGGCGATCATCGACAAACTCATCAATAGGCTGCCGACAACCCACACATTGTGTCGAACGGCCAACTTTCTGACAAAATTGGCGATAATAAGCTGAGGTAATAATGACCCCGATTCACGAATGGGTACAAGCCACCCTAAAAATACAGCCGGAACTCCTAATGACTGCATCACCCAAGGCAATGTGACTTTAGGGTTCATTAAGGCATCGCCACTTTTACTTAAAAATTGAGCAAGAAGGATTTTAAAGAAGTTGCCTGCCACAATTTGGCACTGTGAATCATCAATATCTTGGCAAGCTCTGGCATCCTCTTCACTGCCGATTTTTTCATACAGTGCTTGTGATACTTTCCCAGCCATGACCCCTCCTAAAAATAGCGATCGTATTTATACAGCAACAGACTAAAACAGGATGATAACTGCGCAGCCATGAACAAGCTGCGCGATACTTTACTTAGTATTACGAACAATAACACTATGACGGGCACTACAGATAAGTCGATCAGGGTGAGCTTGATCACGAATATCAATATGCCATAGCTGCAATAATCCGCCCAAACGAATCGGTGTGGCTTTAGCGACCACCTGACCAGATTTCATGGGCAGAAGATGGTTAGCACTAATATCAACGCCTAGGATATGACACCCTTGCGGACAAGCAAAAAAGCCTGCAATACTACCGACCGTCTCCGCTAAAGCAGCGCTAGCACCACCATGTAGCAACCCTACGGGTTGTCTTACGGCATTAGTCACTGGCATAGTTGCACATAGATAATCATCTCCAAACTCGCAAAAACGTGTCTGGGTAGCTTCAAGCATAGTACCTGGGATCAGTGCATTTAATCGCTCTAAACTGATCTCTTTTTGCCAAATCTGACTCACTTAAACTCCTTGGACAATATGTAACAAAGCCTGTACAGGATGTAATAATTTGACGCCTTCAAATCGTTTTACCTGACAACGACACGAATAGCCAGTTGCTAAGCACTGATCTTTAGGTAAAAATTCTAAAGTCTTCTGCCAGCTCATGGCATAAATTTCTTTTGATGTCTCTAACTGACTGGCATCATGACCATAAGTTCCGGCCATGCCACAGCATCCCACTGATTGGACTTCACAATTTGCGCCAAAATGAGTAAAAATTTTGGCCCAAATGCTATCAGAACCGGGCAGCAAGGCTTTTTCAGTACAATGGCCTAACAGATAAAATGGCGCATGGGAACTCTTCGGATAACTGTCAATGGCAGCTAAAATTTGAGAGAGCCACTCCTGAGCCAAGAGCACATTAAAATTGCCCCGCTCTTCTTTCAGTATCGTTTTATATTCGTCGCGATAACATAACACCATCGCCGGGTCGACACCGGCCATAGCAATACCAAGGCTTGCCACCTGGTTTAAAAATTCAGCACAACTACGCGCGGTTTTCTCAAATTGTGCTAAAAAGCCCTGAACATGCTGAGCTTTGCCGTTTGGTTTAAAAGGAACCAACACCGGATGATAACCTAACGCAGCCACCAGTTTCACAAAATCAGCCACAACATCTGCTTCATAAAAGCTGGTAAATGGGTCTTGTATAATGAGCAACGTTTTCGCTTTCTCGTCAATGCTGAGCCGTTTTAATGCCGCAAAGTCAAACTCAGTTTTGAGCGATTTAGGGATCCATTCGCGCAATGGTGGATAACTCAACTTAGGTAAACTAACCAGTCCAACCATTTGACGAGTCATGTTTTGCGCCATTTTCGATGACATAGTCCAGTTCATCAACCGTGGCATTCTGGCCATAACTGGCAGATAACTTTCAACATATCCAACTACATAATCTTTTAATGGCCGCAAATAGCGACTGTGGTAGAGGAATAAAAATCGGCTGCGAAATTGCGGAACATCCACTTGAATAGGACATCCAGTTGCACATGCTTTACAAGCGAGGCAAGTCTGCATTGCCGCCATTACTTCATGGCTAAAATCATATTCACCTTGCCGCTTTGCCATAGTGTGGCGAATTTTAGACAACCAGTGATCCGCTGGCTTTTTACCATTTAAAGCCTGTTGTTCAAGTTCAAATGGATCGATCCCCATCTGCGAAAACTGGCGCAACCATTCCCGCATTAATCCAGCTCGCCCTTTGGGAGAAAAACGCCGGTCATAACTGACCTTAAATGATGGACACATCGGTGAGCTCGTGTCGTAGTTAAAGCACAACCCATTGCCGTTACAATCCATCACGCTGTGAAAGCTATCCCGAATATTGACCGGAATTTGTCGATCAAGCGTCCCGCGTTTTACACTATCAACTGAAACCAGTGATGCATCACTATTTAACGGGGTACAAATTTTCCCAGGATTAAGTTGATTATGCGGATCAAAAGCAGCTTTAATCTTTCTCAGCTGCGTAAATAATTGTTCACCAAAAAACGTGGGACTATATTCAGAACGAAACCCTTTCCCATGTTCTCCCCACATCAACCCGCCGTATTTAGCAGTCAAGGCCACAACCTGATCAGAAATCGAGCGCATCACTTTTTCCTGTTCAGGATCGCATAAATCCAAAGCTGGACGCACATGTAATACCCCGGCATCAACATGACCGAACATGCCATATTGCAAATTATGTGAATCAAGCAGAGAACGAAACTCCATAATGTAATCAGCCAGATTATGCGGAGGAACACAAGTATCCTCAGTAAACGGAACTGGTTTTTGCCGTCCTTTGGTATTCCCCAACAAACCTACAGCCTTTTTTCGCATCGCATAGATTTGTTGAATGCTCGCTAAATCATCGCACAACTGATATCCCAAAATTGTTCCATCCTGTTGGGCTTGATCTAGTTGGGAGCATAGCGCGACAACTTTTTCATGTTGCGATTTATAATCATTGCCGGCAAATTCAACAATATTAATGCCATCCATCGGCTGGTCATTAACCTGTTTAAACAGATGGTGAACACTATGCCAAATAATATCTTCACGAGCCAAATTAAGCACTTTGGAGTCGATGGTTTCAACAGACAGAGCCTGCGCTTGAACTAATGCTGGAGCATGACGCAAAGCTGCTTCAAATGAGGCATATTTGATATTCACCAATGTGCGATATTGCGGAATAGGCGTCAGATCAAGTTTCGCTTCACAGATAAATGCCAAAGATCCTTCACTACCACACAGCAATCGAGTTAAATCGATTTCATCAAGTTCAGTATCATAAGCATGTTTAAGATCATAGCCAGTCAGAAACCGGTTCAATGGTGGGAATTTTTCATCAATTAGAGCCCGATTATCAACACAAACTTCAGTGGCCGTTTGCAGCATAATGTTACCACTGTGACGAGCCACGTTAGTTGCTATTGGGGCTGTAGTTAAGCGCTCACCATCCATTGTCACTGCGGTCAGTTCCAGAACATGATCACTCGTTTTGCCGTATTGCAGCGACCCTTGACCAGAAGCATCTGTATTGATCATACCCCCGAGTGTTGCGCGATTACTCGTTGATAAATCTGGAGCAAAAAACAAACCATGTTCTTTCAATAATTCGTTTAGTGCATCTTTAACCATTCCGGTTTGCACTTTAACCCAGCGCTGCTCAACATTTAATTCAATGAGCTGATTCATATGCCGTGATAAATCGACAACAATACCATCGGTGAGCGATTGGCCATTGGTTCCCGTCCCTCCACCGCGCGGAGTTAAAGATACAGCTTGCATTGCTGGGTCATTCGCCAAGCGTGTCGCAATCTGAATATCATCAATCGTTTTAGGAAAAATAACTGCCTGAGGCAAAAGCTGATACACCGAGTTATCAGTTGCCACAGCCAGACGACTCGAATAACGGGTTTCAATTTCACCGCGAAAGCCATTTTGTTTAAGCTGCTCAAGATAATTTTGATAATTTGCCGCCAAAGGAGGCGTTTCAGACAATCTAGGAATCATAATAAGTGTGCCGCAACGAGACAATTAGTGCTAAAAAGATGTTGTGTTAAACGTCTATAAACGTTTTATTTTTTGCTCAATGCACCGATATAACTTAAGTAAAAACAAGATAATAAATATATCAAAAGCTTTGGTAAAACTGAGTTATAGCGATGTAATAAGGTTTAGAAATCATCAGCTAACGATAATTTAATAAAATCAGTATACCATGAAAAAAGCCCCTGTCTTGCAAAGACAGGGGCAAAAACAAAAAGGGCAAATTAGCGGCGCAGCCGGCGTCGGCTATGGGTAAGCCGATGACGACGTTTAGCAGCACGCTTACGTTCATCTCTGTTGTGTTCTAAATAAAAGAACGCTTCATCATTGTCCGACTGATTCTTCCAAATCATCAGTTGCCTCCCGTGCAACTTTTAGATGGACCAACAAGACGGAAACTCACGCTAATATCAATTGGGTGTGACCATTGATATTAATTTGAGCCATCGAAACGCCGAATAACTCAGCAAGCCGCGGTGCAGTTAAAACCTGCTGAGCAGGCCCCATTATTTTATGCCTCCCTTGATGAAGTAACAATACATCCATGGCATAAAAAGTAGCTAAATTTAAATCGTGCAGAGACAAAAGAATACTTTGCCCTTGCTTACATCGATCTTGTAAAAGATGAATCACGGCATGTTGAAATTGCGGATCTAGAGCACTTAAAGGCTCGTCAAGCAATAATAGGCAGTGCTCCGGTTTGAGCCTCAAATCACTGCCAATGAAAATACTGGCTAAACTGACTCGCTGCAACTCTCCACCAGAGAGTTCAACTAAGCGCCGTTTGAGTAACGCCGACAAAGATAACTGCTCAATGATTTCATCAATCACCTGATAGGCAAGCGGCCGACTATGTCCGAACAATGATTGTGCAGCCAATTGCAACTGTTCATTCACACACAGATAAACGCGTTGTTGAGATTGTTGAGCCAACCAACTTCGATATTGTGATAGCTCAGCCACACCATAACTGGCTATAGGTTGGCCAAGAAATTGAATCGCACCGCGACTCGGGGCAATATATCCAGCGAGCGTCTCTAAGAGAGTTGATTTACCGGCGCCATTAGCACCACACAAGGCAACCATTTGCCCTCTGCCAATTTGCAGCTGTTCGATAACAAGATAATTTCTAACCTCAAGATCCGTTATCTCAATCATAGGGATGTCTCAACAACAAAAAGAACAAAATCGGCCCACCAATCGTGGCGGTAATCACGCCAATAGGCAATTCCTGTCCGGGAATAATCGTCAACGCTAACGCATCAGCAATCAATACAACTGCCGCCCCCAGTATCGCACTTAACCATAATAATTGGCGCTGCTCATCGCCATAAATACGCCGAATCACATGAGGCACTAATAAACCAATAAAACTGATCGTTCCAGCACACGCAACGCTAATGGCGCTCAATAACGAAACCCATAGGATCAGCCGTGGACGTACCTTATGAATGTCAACGCCAAGCGAGAAAGCATAGCGGTCCCCCAGTAGCAACCAGTTCAGATAGCGACTGTCATATATAAGCAAAACAAAAACTGATAAAAATAGTGGGCTCAGATGGTAAACCTGACCATGGGCAAAACTTAATGATCCCATTAACCAATATAATAGCTGCCTGAGATTCTGCTCGGGAGAAAAATACAAACACCAAGTAATCCCCGCGCCAGCAATAATACCAATGACCACCCCAAATAATAGCAGCGTGGCACTACCAAACTGGTAACGCTTAGCCATCGAAAAGAGTAATAAGGCAATCACAAGTGCTCCGATAAAGGCAGCTAAAGTAATCATCCAAATAGGTAGCGCCCAACCCAATAAAGCGCTTAATACCATAGCAAGTACCGCGGCTAAACTAGCACCTGAGGAGATCCCTAATAACCCCGGCTCTGCCAGTGGATTATGCAATACGGTCTGTAAAATACTCCCGGAGGCGCCCAGCGATGCTCCGACTAATATTGCAGCTAGCGCGCGGGGCAAACGTAATTCAAAAAAGACTTGATGCGTCAATGACGATGAATTCAATAACGCCGACCAACTAAGAGCCATCTGCCCAATTTGCAAATGGACGACAAAAGCGACCAACAAAATAAAAGCAGCGCCGCCTAGACGCCTGATATTAAGCGGTTGCAAATTCGTTATCCTATGAGTTAACTAAATGCTGGCACTGAGAGCGACTCATTGCTTTCACTAAAATCGCAGCCCGCTGACCAATCGCAACTTTAGCATTAGGAAACACGACTGCTTTAGGCCCATCCTTAACTCGAATCAGCCCACCGCCTTGTGTTGCTAAAAGCTCACCCTCTTCAAACAGCGTGAAGTTCGCTAAGTCGTCAGCAAAGTTAAACTCTAAGTTTTCATCTTGGCGAATAATCTCTTCAGTCACCTGATACCAATGGCATTGTTGATAACGAACCGTTCCCCAATCGACCCGAACATGGGTAACTAACCGACGGATAGCACTATCGAGCGCACGGAGTCTAGACAAGTCATTGTGACCGAAAGGTTTCACCTGCCCTAGCTCAACCGTAAACGACTGAGCATCGTGAACGGATGCACTATGGTAACTGAACGTCTGAGTACTCTGATGATAAAACAGAACACAGTTAACATCACAGTGCTGCAAAAATGCAAGTTGCGATAAATTATGGGGGCGCTGTGGTATATATGGCGCAACTGCAAATTTTTCGTGCACAGAACCCCGAATCGCCGTATGTAGATCATAGTGCAGCCGCTCGAGTGCAAAGCGCTCATAGAAATCAGACATCCATCCAGCTAACTGTGCCGCACGCTGATGTTCCAAGCTATTTCCCTGATGCCAAGCACCACAAAAGAGTCGGTTAAGATTAAATTCAAGTTCTCGCTTGGCCGCAATCATCGCATTAGGATGACCAAATAACAAAAGTAGTGGATGATGAGTGCGCAGTGTTCCCTTTAACAAATCATCTAACAGCTGATTCAGCCACTCAATGGGCGCTGTTTCATTACCATGAATTCCCGCCGAAAGAACAATCGCTTTACAGTGATTAGTAAAATGTTTAGGGGTAATGACCAGAGCACCAGCACCAATCAATTCAATTTTCTCACCACCAGGAAGTTCAGCTTGGGCATACTCCGAGTCACTGGGATGCGTTAAAAGGTAACTGAGATAATCAGAAGTAAAGGGCAACATAACAAACTCCTTAGAAAGCTATCTTTATTATGCCCTTATCCTTGCGATTAATCCAAAATCGTTGATTTGTATTAGGAACTATAAACCTATCGTGGTGGAATTTCGTTCAAGTTAAATGCGTAATGCGTTTTGAAGGCGGCGCAGCCTGTGTCGCTTAATGAGTTAAGCAAAAGGATCTAACAAGGATTCAGAATTTGTGTAAATAAACCAGAAGGGCAGCATCTGAGGCTAATTTATCCAGCGTTAAGCGTTCTTTGTAGCCAATGGCCACACGGCAAAACGTTTGCCTAGCCTAAACCAGCCTCATGTTGCTGAAAACATAATCAATAAAGGTCAAAAGTCCCTAACAACAGCCCGAAAAACGAGCTGTTATTTTATGTTTGCTTACTGCACCGCAGGATACTGCTTGAGTTTCCAGATCTCTTTAACATAGTCATCGATTGAGCGATCAGAATTAAATTTGCCGACACAAGCAGCATTCATAATCGCCATCTTGGCCCATTTAGCCTTATCGCGATAGGTTTCATCCACTTTTTGCTGGGCATCAATATAACTTTGATAATCTGCCAAACATAAGAATGGATCTCCGCCATCAAGCAAACTGTGCTTAATTGAAGAAAGTTGTCCAGGAGCATTCGGAGTAAAATAATCACTATCCAACCAATCTAAAACGGCTTTAAGTTCAGGATTGTTATAGTAATAATCCCGACTGTTATAGCCATTTTTTAGTTTAAGATCGACCTCTTCGGCCGTTAAACCAAAAATGAAAATATTTTCATCACCGACTTCTTCACGAATTTCGACATTTGCACCATCCATGGTCCCAATGGTTAATGCGCCGTTTAAGGCAAATTTCATATTCCCCGTGCCCGACGCTTCTTTGCCTGCCGTAGAAATCTGCTCAGACAGGTCGCCTGCAGGAATCATTTTTTCAGCTAAAGTCACTCGATAGTTGGGCATAAACACAACTTTCAGCTTACCGGCCACCCGCTTATCTTGATTTATTTTCTCTCCCACTTTATTAATGGCAAAAATAATATCTTTTGCGAGTCGGTAACCGGGCGCCGCTTTGGCACCAAAAATAAAGACCCGAGGCTGAATATCTAAATTAGGATCTTGCAGAATTCGACGATATAAAGTCAGAATATGTAATAAATTCAGATGTTGGCGTTTATATTCATGTAACCGCTTAATCTGAATATCAAAAATTGCTTCAGGGTTAACTTCAATTCCCATTAAATCATGAATGAGCGTCGCCAGTTTTTGTTTATTTTTATGCTTGATCGCCATAAATTTTTGCTGAAAATCTTTCTCATCCGCATACTCAGCAACTTTTTTTAGCATCTCTAAATTAGTTGGCCAATGTATGCCAACACAATCATCATAGAGCTGGGCAAGCTCAGGATTACAGGCTTTAAGCCAACGTCGCGGCGTAATGCCATTGGTCACGTTGGTAAAACGCTCAGGCCAAAGCTCATAAAATTTAGGGAACAGATCCTTTTTAACAAGTTCACTATGCATCTGCGCCACGCCATTGACTTTAAAACAACAAACCACACACAAATAGGCCATGCGAACCATTCGCACAGAGCCTTCTTCGATAATCGACAGTTCGCGTTTAATCTCATCATTGCCCGGCCATTTTTTTGCAACCACATCATCGAGAAAGCGGTGATTAATCTCATAGATAATTTCTAGATGGCGAGGCAAAACATTCTCAAATAAACCAACTTCCCATTTTTCCAGGGCCTCTGGAAGCAATGTATGATTTGTATAAGCGAATACTTTCTCACAAATGCCCCAAGCGTTATCCCAATCTAACCCTTCATCATCAATCAACAAGCGCATCAATTCAACAATCGCAATAGTTGGGTGAGTATCATTTAACTGCATCACCACTTGCTCAGCAAACTGACTAAAGTCGTCATGACGGCGTTTATAACGTCTCACAATATCTTTCAGTGAACAACAACAGAAAAAGTACTGTTGAGTCAACCGCAGTTGTTTACCTGCAGGGGTTTCATCATTAGGATAAAGAACTTTGGATATGGCTTCGGCACGAGATTTTTCGGCCTGAGCATCGACATACCCCCCTGCATTAAAGACGTCCCAATCAAAATAGTCATCGGCACGACTTTCCCACAACCGTAAAATATTAACTGTATGCCCACCATAACCAACCACGGGGATATCCCACGGCACACCACGAACCATCTCGCCTGGATGCCATATTTTACGTAGCTGTCCGTCATTGCCAAACACTGTTTCAACATAGCCAAACAGCGGAACTTTCTGGATGGATTCAGGTCGGCAAATTTCCCAAGGGTTGCCATAATCACGCCAACTATCAGGCCGTTCTATTTGTTGGCCATCACGAAATTCTTGGCGAAACAAACCATGTTCATAGTGAATCCCATAACCAATGGCTGGATATCCAAGCGTTGCCAGCGAGTCAATAAAACACGCCGCCAATCGCCCTAATCCACCATTACCCAACGCCATATCCGGCTCTTCATTACAAAGCTCTTCGATATCTAATCCAAGTTCGGCAAGCGCATCACGAGCAGGCTCAAAAATGCCAAGGTTGTATAAATTATTACGAGTTAAACGCCCCATCAAAAACTCAAGTGACAAATAATGAACCGCTCGGGTATCAATGTTGGAATGTGCTTTATGGGTTTCAGATAATCCGACAAACACTCGTTCATTGATTGCGGCACAGGTCGCTTTCCACCAAGCTTGGGGGTTTGCTTTCTCTTCAATGGTGCCTAAAGTACTGTGGAGATGATTCAGAACCGAATCTTTAAATGCATCTTTATCAAGATAAAACGGGAAGTCTTCAGCAGCTGCGGGAACATTAATCATAAACTTACGATCCTATTTTAAACCAGACTTGATAATCGAATCGAACAACAATCTACAGGTTGAAATGATCACATCTCCCCGTTAAATTCAATCCGCTCTTACAACATCATAAGACTCTCAGACAAAGAACCAATATAATGTTACACATACTTAACAAGGTATAGCGCAATGTGTGGCAAATGTCACAGTTTATAAAATAAGCAAAAGCATCAATAAAGAGCTGTTTATGCTGTTTTTCGTGGGCTTGAATATGAAATCGGACCAGCTACAGCTGGCCCGTTGGAGACACTAAAGACCAGCTTTAGCAAATGCGGCTGAAACAATTTGCTGAGCTTCTTTCTCAATCAGCTCTAGATGAGCTTTATCTTTAAAGCTTTCCATATAGATTTTATAAATATCTTCCGTCCCTGATGGCCGTGCGGCAAACCAACCATGTTCGGTCACGACTTTTAACCCACCAATTTCTGCGTCATTTCCAGGGGCGCTGGTCAGCTTAGCAATAATGGGCTCACCAGCAAGTTCTTTGGCTTCGACCAAAGAAGGGTCAAGCGACTTAAGCACCGCTTTTTGCTCGGCATTCGCGCTGGCTTCAAAACGCTGATAGATTGGAGCACCATAAGATTTAACTAATTGCTGATAATGCCAAGCCGGATCGTGGCCAGTAACCGCTATAATCTCAGCTGCCAATAATGCTAAAATGATACCGTCTTTGTCAGTACTCCAAACACTACCATCAAAGCGTAAGAAGGATGCACCAGCGCTTTCTTCGCCACCAAAACCCAACTCACCGCTATAAAGACCATCAACAAACCATTTAAATCCCACTGGAACTTCACACAATTTGCGATGAAGCTTTTCAGCAACCTTATCAATCATCGAACTTGATACAAGTGTTTTACCAACGGCAGCATCTGTTGGCCAGTTTGATCGATGGGAGAACAAATATTCAATCGCAACAGCCAAATAGTGGTTTGGATTCATCAATCCAGCAGACTTCGTGACAATGCCATGGCGGTCATAATCGGGGTCATTCCCCACTGCAATATCAAAGTGATCTTTGTACTGAATTAACCTTGCCATAGCATATGGTGATGAGCAATCCATACGAATTTTGCCGTCTTTATCAAGCGACATAAAAGAAAAAGTCGGATCAACGCGGTCATTAACCACTTCAATATTCAAACCATAGGTTTTAGCAATCACAGGCCAATAAGCAACACCTGAGCCACCCAAGGTATCGACACCAATTTTAACTTGGGCATCTCGAATCGCGTTTACATCAATAACATTTTTTAAATCATCAACATAAGGTGTAATGTAGTCATACGCCTGAATTGAGTTACGCTGAATCGCTTGTGGGTAAGCTAAATGTTTCACCCCTTTTAAGCCATCGGCTAATAGTGCATTGGCTCGGTCCTGGATGATTTTAGTCACACCGGTATCTGCAGGGCCGCCATTGGGTGGATTATATTTAAAACCACCATCACGCGGGGGATTATGAGAAGGGGTTATCACAACACCGTCGGCTTGATCACTATGGCTGGCATTGTAAGTCAAAATAGCATGCGAAATCACAGGTGTGGGTGTAAAGCCAAATTCCTGCTGATAAAACACGCTTAACCCATTGGCTGCAAATACTTCAATAGCAGTGCGAAACGCGCTTTCGGACAGAGCATGAGTATCTTTACCTAAAAATAGAGGCCCTTGATAACCTTGTTCTTTACGATATTCAGCAATCGCCTGACTGATCGCTAAAATGTGGTCTTGATTAAACGCACCATCACTGGCAGATCCTCGATGGCCGCTGGTTCCAAAGCTCACTTGTTGGGCCACATTGTTAGGATCTGGCGATATGAGATAATAATCACTCATCAGCTGTGGGATATTGGTTAAATCCTCCGCCTTGGCGGGCTGTCCTGCTCTTGGGTGAATTGCCATAATTGATATTCCCCGTTAATAAGATAACTGCTCTTATACAAATGTTAAATAGTACTAACAACAGACTCTATATCATCTTTCCCATAGCCCATTGAATCCATTAGTTGCGACAAAATTAGCCGCTTGCGACCCGTGTTGGTATTCGTGATCACCCAAAACGGCGATTGCGGAATTGCTTTTGGATTAGTCGTTTTCCCCGTAGCAAGCAACTGTTGTTCACTGGTTGCAAAATAAACACGTTTGCTTCCTTTAATTTCACTGGCATGAGTAAACGTTTGTGGATCGCTCTGATAAAGATGACTCAGCAGCGCTATAAATCGTTTTACCGAACTGCCAAGCCCCTTATATGACTCACTAGCGATGAACGCATGGAGCTTTTCAAGGCAATCCTGAGCACTCTCCTCGGGCAGTTGGCTTGAGGATTCATTATGGTCAACGTCTAACAATCGCCGCAAAATTTGCGATGCACTCTCGCCAATATGCTGAGTTTGGCTAGCGATGTAGTGATAGAGTTCTTCATCAATTTCAATAGACTTCATCTAAGTAAAAATAAACCATTCTGCTCTGAATTCATTGCAAATATTATACAGAGTGACTGAAAGATCTCGACAACTTGTTGCCCGACAATTGAAAAATACCTATGATCTTGATTTATATTTGACGATATCACCTTAGGATTGAGCCTAAAGGTTCAATAACCGACAATAGATCGCAATACTTATCAATGATGTAAATTATGCAACCACTCAATGTTCAGCAACTAAGCTATCAAGGAAGTGAAAAATCCCCTCAGAGCGTGCTACTCGTTCATGGCCTATTCGGCAGTGGCGACAATTTTAAAGCACTCGGTAAAGAGCTTAGTGAAAATTTCCAAGTTTACCTAGTCGATGCTCTCAATCATGGCCAATCTCCTCGCGCTAAATCAATGCAATATCACCAACAGGCCGATGCACTCATTGCAACACTCGATGCTTTTAATATTGAGAGCTGTTATTTGCTAGGACATTCCATGGGCGGTAAATTGGCGATGGCAACTGCACTTTTGTATCCGCAACGCGTGGATAAACTCATTGTTGCTGATATGGCCCCCATTGCCTACCAACATGGACATAATGCTGAATTCAAGGGCCTTCAAAGCGTTAACCTAGAACAAATTCAAAATCGCCGAGATGCCGACGAGGTCCTTGCGAAATATATTTCCGATTCATCGATTCGCCAGTTTTTATTAAAGTCATTAAAAAAAGACCATAATCAATGGCACTGGCTCTTTGATGTCGATAACCTTGAACAAACTTACCCACAGATGATTGACTGGCCTTTTACTGGGCAATCCTACCAAAAACCGACTTTATTTATAAAAGGTCAGAACTCTGACTATATAAAAGAAAGCGATCAGCAAACGATAACCACTCAGTTTCCCAATGCCCGCTTCAAAGTCATCATGCAAGCAGGTCATTGGCTACATGCCCAAAAACCGAGCATATTTAATCGTCTGGTAAAAGATTTTTTCTCCTCAGAAAATTAACACCGCCAGAAGCTTTGTGCTATAGTCCGCATCTAAAATCACGCGAGGGCTATGGCATATCCCATGTGTCTTAAAAAAGCATATAATGAGATAGAAGTTGTAGCCGCAGAAATCTGACAGGCTGGTCAGATTTGATAAAATGCTAGTATGTAGGTTTATGGCAAAACAAAACACGGATCGGACAACAATCGATCTGTTTGCAAATGAAAAGCGTGCTGGCAGGCCTAAAACAAATCCGCTCTCGAGAAAAGAACAACTCAGGGTTAATAAACGCAATCAGCTGCGTCGGGATCGCCAGAAAGGGCTAAAGCGAATAGAGCTGAAAGTTGGTAATGATTTGTTGAGTGCCCTGAATACCTTAGCCTCAGAGCAAGGACTCAGCCGCAGTGAACTCATTGAACAAGTGCTCATTGAGCATGTCGCCGTCTTAATGACAGAATCACAACGATAGATACAGGTATAAGTTATGGCAAGCGTTGGATTATTCTTCGGTAGCGATACCGGTAATACCGAAGCCGTTGCTCAGATGATTCAGATTGAACTGGGCAAAAATATGGTCGATATATATGATATTGCCAAATCGACAAAAGAAGATATTGAACAATATTCGCTGATACTCATCGGGATCCCAACATGGTATTACGGTGAATCACAGTGTGATTGGGATGATTTTTATCCAGAACTAGAAAAAATTGATTTTACAGACAAAATCGTGGCTATTTTTGGTTGTGGCGATCAAGAAGATTATGCAGAGTATTTCCTTGATGCCATGGGTACAGTCCGCGATATCATCGAGGCTCGCGGGGCAACAATTGTCGGTCAGTGGTCAACACAAGGCTACGAATTTGAAGCATCGAAAGCGCTGGTTGACGATAATCACTTTATCGGATTGGGGATTGATGAAGATCGTCAACCCGAGTTAACAGAGCAACGTGTCAAACAATGGTGCAAACAAATTTATGATGAAATGTGCCTTGCTGAATTAGCGGATTAGTTTTTCACTTCACTCGCATCCAAAGCTGACCTCTCCCGAGGCAGCTTTCGTTAAATATTTCTCACTTTCTGCCGCTACTTATATCTGTGAAGATACTTAAAAGATAATGTTTTATGCGGCTTATTCTCATTTTTTTACTCACCATGTGTTTTACCTCCACTGCATTTGCCGAAGTTTGGTACTGGCAAGATGCTCAGGGCCAAATGCATTTCAGTCAGACACAGCGCTCAGCAAAATGGCGATTGTTAATGCGCACAGGAACAAGCAATGGTATGCCTGAGCGATTTCGCATCAAAACAGTCGATACGGCACAAAATGTCGCCACCGCCTTAATGCATCGCCCACCGTTAGCTACGCAAACTCGGCTCTCGGACAAAAAGATAAAAGTAATATCTCATCGTCATCGGTTAACGCAACTTGTTCATTCAGCAGCAAAGCGCTATCAACTGCCACAAAAGTTATTAAAAGCCGTCATCAAAGTTGAGTCCAATTGGCGCCATAATGCCGTATCTCGAGCAGGAGCGATGGGATTAATGCAATTAATGCCTGCCACCGCCAAACGCTTTCATGTAAAAAATCCATTTGATCCAGCAGCCAATATTGATGCAGGTAGTCGCTATTTAAAAATGCTGCTCTCTGAATTTCGCTCCCCTCGTTTGGCATTAGCAGCCTATAATGCAGGAGAAAATGCGGTCCGCCGTTACAAGGGCATTCCGCCGTATCCAGAGACTCAACGCTACGTCAAAAAAATTATGGCCCTATATACACAAGAATTTTCGGGTTAATCGTGCAATAGGTATGATTATTAAGTGAAATTCGTGCTATAGAACACTCTTAAATTAGTTTTACCGATAAATAATGTAAAATTGATAGGTATTAACATCAATTCGTGGTAAATTTAGTAAACTCTGTAGGCTTGGTTAGGAAAAGCCTTCGCTATTGCATGCAAGTCGGTATTATAATGCTTAGTGCAGTACTTAATCGTTTCATTTAATCACGCGAATAGTTTCATATGCCAGATAACAACCAAGCACTAAAAAAAGCTGGATTAAAAGTGACATTGCCGCGGATCAAAATTCTTGATCTGATGCAACAACCAGATTCAGCGCATATTAGTGCCGAAGATTTATATAAAAAACTGATCGATCAAGGCGAAGAAATTGGCCTAGCGACAGTTTACCGAGTTCTCAACCAATTTGATGATGCCGGCATTGTCACTCGCCATCATTTCGAAGGTGGGAAATCTGTATTTGAGCTAAACAGTCAACATCATCATGACCATTTGGTTTGTCTTGATTGTGGAAAAGTCATTGAGTTTCGCGATGAGCTGATTGAGCAACGGCAAAAAATGATTGCTGATGAACATCATATCCAGTTGACCAATCATAGCCTTTACTTGTACGGGAATTGCCTTGATGACAATTGCCCGCATCATGAAAAGTAGTCACCAAATAAAAGCCACTTCATAAAAGTGGCTTTTATTTTATCCAGTTAGCAGTTCTATCAAGTTGCATACGGTTCGCAATGTTCAGCAAGAACTGGAAATTTAATTTGAGTTGCTTTAAATAATATTCGTAAGTTTCGAGCTGTTAATCTTTCCATATATCGTGGCACGTCTGGTAAAATTCCCAATTTCTTAATATCTTTTTCATGTAATACTCGAGGCACCGAGCCAAGATCCAAAAACCGAATCGCCGCAGGTTGTAAATGACTCGCATACCAGTGTGAGCGCAATTGCTCATCACTCAAAGGACTATATTTTCGACAATATGCGATAAATTGTTTTTCATTTTGCATCTGCGTATTGATTTCAACAACCACTCCAATACGAGAAAGTATCACCCCTTCGATAGTCCGGCATAAGAAAAATAGGATATCTGCTGATTGTAGTTCATAAGGTGCAATGCGAGTAATCAGTAGCTTAGTTAAGGCATTGTTCTGTGGTGAATGTTCTAACCGATGCAGCTTTCCCTGATAGCCTGTTGCATTGATTGAAAACAGCTGGTCATGATCCACTTCTCGAATCGGTACAAACCATCCTCTGGCACAACTTAACGTGCTCGGATAAATATGACTGAGCAAACTTGTGCGCTTAATTTCACCTCGGTATAACGGACGCACCAAGACTCTCTCTAAAAAGTTATTTGAATGCTGACGATGTCCATGAAGTGAAAACCCCCACTTTTGTAATAATTCAATCAGACGCAGTTTCTCTTTTCCCTGATTAAATAATTCAATATAAATCTCATCGACTTGATGTGTTTTTGCCGCTTCAAAAATAATTCTCATCATTCGTTCAGCGAGCTTAAAACCATTATAAGCCACTTTCATGAAGACGATTCTAAGACGTTTTTGGGAGCGCAGCGCAGGTATGATGGCTCTTGAACGCTGCTCATAGGCCTCAATGTCTAGACATAAAAACGCTAAAACTTTTTTCTGGGCTGTTTGAGCAACATAGGCAAACTCTTTAGCCTTGGTTCTTTTACGTATCCAATCGTCAAACTCTCTATATTCATTACGAAAACTTTCAAAAAAACTCTGTTTGAAATTCACCTCATGAATATATTGTTTTTGCAACGTCACATCTGAATCTGCTGAGGCGAGGCGTTTCTCAGCCACTAACTTTTCCAAAAATTCATCGGCGTTATAGACATAGTCATTCAGATTCAATCGCGTTGCTTTACGTTTAATTTCAGCCGACTCACTAATGATATAATCAATATGCTGACCATAGAGTTGATTTAATAACTGGGTGTCTAAACGTTTGCTATGATCATCACCGTCATAGTCATTAAAACTATGTAATGCGTAGGCGATATTTTGATCTTGCTGCAAGTTAACATAATGTATCTTATATTTATTTAGTAGTGGCACAAGTACATACATGAAATACCGAGCACAGACATTGTCATTAAATTTCGTATAAAAATAGACGGTTGCATCAATTTCAGTAAGTGCCATGAATAAGTTTTCAGGCTCGGCCGGAAATAAAAAATCCCACGAGTCAAAAATAAAATGGTCTAAATCAATCAGCACCCTCACGAAACGCCTCCTGCGATATCTCAATCATCCTTCTCTCTTAATAATAGAAAGGTAAATATAGTCTTGCTCAATTTACTTATAAATGGTTCTTGAGCATCGAACTGATGCAAAAAATCACAACAGGTTTTTCGAGTCATTGAGATCAAGTCCTGAGCAAATCAATCAGCTAGCAACACAAACTGTTAAATGACAGATGATGAATTTAATTGCGCAGGAAAAGGAGCGAAATAGTATTGGATCTGTAGGTAGTCATCAGGATAATGGCGTAGATGGTGCTTTAAAATCTCAATCGGAGATGATAGCGGTAATAACCCTTGCTGATAACGTAAAATCATTTCAGTCAATGCGGTTTTATCTGACTTTTCTAGATGATTCTTAAAATAGCCCTGCAAATGCATCAACACATTGGTATGCTTTTTACGTGTTGCCACACATGCTAAGCCCGCCATTAATATACAGAGATAATGCTGTGCAATCACTTCGATCGGCTGAGATTTCAGATTAGCAAGCGACTTTCCCGCTTCACGATAGTGAGACTGACTATGGGCAAGTAACAAATATTTATGGCGACTATGAAACTCTAATAACCGTGCTGCATTTAGCCCTTCACGTAACATAGCCTGCCAACGAGCAAAACAAAACAGTCGAGTTAAAAAGCTATTTCTAAGTAGATCATCATTCAATCGTCCGTTTTCTTCACACGGTAACAGAGGATATTGGTGTCGGATTTTATCCGCAAATATACCACTGCGAGTTGCAACAAGTGGATTGCCTTTTTCATCATAAACCTTCACACGCTCCATACCACAACTGGGAGATTTAGCACAAAAAAGAAACCCTGTTAAGCCACTAGCTTGTTGACAAAGTTCATCACTTGCACGATTCAGTGTTTCAGTCACATCAAGTTGGGAATCCTTAGTCCCTACAACTCGCAACTCCGAGTCAATTTGAGCCAACCGAATGGCTGGGCGAGGTATTCCCAGTCCAGCCTTCACCTCTGGGCAAAATGGGGTTATATTGACCCAAGGTAAAAGTTTATCTAAAAGAAAATCACACTTTTTATGGCCGCCATCATAGCGAACCTTTTCCCCCATTAAACATGCACTCACTCCTAAATTAATGGGAGTCTGCGATGACAGAAAATCTTGCTCATCATAAAATGTATCGCTCAAGCTCATTCTCCATTTATACGGCAACCATTATATCCCCACGCAGGCATGATCGACTGATCAATATGAAGATGATCTAAAATCCGCCCTACCACATGGTCAATGAGATCATTAATCGTTTTCGGCTGATGATAGAAGCCAGGAGCAGCGGGCATAATTTCAACGCCCAGACGTGCCAGCTTGAGCATATTTTCCAAATGAATCGCTGACAGTGGCATCTCTCTGGGAACCAAAATCAGCTGCCCACGCTCCTTAATCACCACATCAGCAGCACGTTCAATTAAATTATCGGAACTCCCCTGACAAATCGCAGAAAGTGTTCCCATGCTACAAGGGCATACAACCATCTGTTTAGGTGCAGATGAACCAGATGCAACGGGAGAAAACCATTGTTCTTTGCCCAGACACACAACTTGGGCACTTTTGGCATGAAATCGCTCACACATCAATTGATCAAATAGTTCATCGGATGACGGCCACTTTTGTGCCGTTTCAGTTGCCAAAACGACCTTTGCCGCTGAACTTAACAATAAATAAACTTGCCGTTCGGCACGGATCAACGTCTCTAATAAACGCAGTGCATAAGGTGCTCCTGATGCCCCCGTAATTGCTAATGTAATTGCTTGCAAGACCTTAACCCTATTAAAAGAAACCTGCTTAAGTCTGCCAAAATACAAGCCAAAGGCCAAGCAGACTCATTATCACACTACAATATAGTGGTAATTTACCTCGATTTTTCGATTATTTACTAATCCCACACTATAGTAATAGCAACACTCTGAATAAGTTGCAGTTTATTTGCATAACTAAAATCAAATTGGTTATTGGTACTGGAGTATATAAGTTATGTCGGTTAGCAAATTGCCGCTTAATAAACTTGAGATCGGCCATTATGTCTGCCTCCCGATTGGCTGGACCAATCACCCTTTTTTATTTAATAACTTTAAAATCAGAACTGAAGAAGAGTTAATTGTTTTACAAAATTTGCCATTTACTGAGATCGAAGTGAACTTCGCAAAATCGGATGTGCGAGAATCACTGCCGCAGTCTCCCATGACTTATGAGCCCATTGCAGATAATCAGTCACAACTTAGTGAAGGCGAACAATTTAGCCATCAGGAGAAAAAGCGTCATCGACAAACGACTCGCTGGTATGTTGATCAAGTAGGTGTATTACAAAATGCTATAGCCCATTTTGCTTCCCAGCCGATACTTTCCTATACGGAACTGCTACATTGTGTTGAAAAACTCTGTGCTCCCATCTTTGAAAGTCAGCGGAAGCCGAATGTCTACTTAATTTTCAATACAAAACAATCTGATAACTTGTTCAATCACAGTATTAATATCTGTGTGTTAGCCATTTTAATTTCCAGAACATTAGGTTTTTCACTAAAAGCAACCCAAGATGTGGCTCTGGCTGCTTTGATTCAGGATATTGGAATGCTTCGAGTCCCTTTTCAAATTCGCAATAAGAAGGATGCTTTAAATACTGCGGAAAAAAACTATTATCATGCCCATATCAATTACAGCCTCGAACTTCTAAAAAGAAATCAAAATTTTCCACCGCAGATCATTGAACTGGTTGCAATGCACCATGAACGACTCGATGGCAGCGGTTATCCTAAAGGATTATTAGCCTCACAACTAAGTGAACATGCTCAAATACTACAAGTTGTTGATTCTTATGAAACATTCATTAACCCAAATCCCTGGCAAAAACCGATTCCACCACAATTAGCCATTGCATTACTGCTTAAACATTCTGACAAATTATTTAATAAAACTATTGTTGAAGCATTAGCCAATGCCTTAGGTATCTATCCTCCTGGCACCATTGTTCAACTTGAGAATGGCAAACTAGCATTAGTCAGTGTTAGTAACCATGACGATAAGCTCAATCCGTTTATCCGACAATTAAGCTCTCCGTTAACTCAGGAAATAGAAGATCTTCCTATCGAGAACTTAACCCTGATCTCATCAGGGATCGTCAAAACAGTTCAGGAGGCAGCAATACCGACAGATATCGCCCAAAAATGGGCGCATTTTCAGATTGGCTATTTATATGGATGGCCAAGCTAATAACCCTTTTAGTTAACACTAAAATATCGTTATTTGCGAAATATCAATAAAATATCTCCCAATCCCCTTTGCCCTTTGGGCAAGAAAAGGTACATTAGTCGTATCTAGATTTAAACTGATCATTTTAATAAAGAAAAGATTGGAGTTTTCATGGAAAAACCAAACAATCAGCAGATGTCTCAAGTATTAGAGCTTGTATCTATGGCCCGTCGGCGTAACAAGCTCAAACGAGATATGATTGATGTTGCAAAAAAAATTCGCGATAACCGTAAACGTGTTGAGCTGTTGAATAACCTATCTGATTACATTCATGAAGATATGTCATTCCGTGAAGTAATGGCTATCATCGAAAACATGAAAAACGATTATGAAGATCGAGTTGATGAATACACGATCCAAAACGCAGAACTCTCAAAAGAACGTCGAGAGTTGTTCCGCAAAATTCGCACAGCGAAAGCAGATAAATAAACACGCAAGGAGCCGCCTTTATGAAGCGGCTTTTTTTCAACCAATGTGTTCATTTGCACACATCTACCCACGCTTTATAGTTTGAATATTGCTCAAGTTCTAAGAGCGATAGCCGGATCGCGGAGTATGGGTCCCCTGCAGCAGGTATCACTTCAGCATATTTTTTAAGTGATACATCCAGATAGACATTCATCTCATTTTTCAGTCCAAAGGGACAAACTCCACCAATGACGTGGCCTGTTTCGGCCTCAACTTCATCAGGTTTCAGCATTTTCGCTTTTTTATAAAATTGCCCTTTATATTTTTGGTTATCAATCTTAGAGTTACCAGCGACTACAACTAAAATGGGCTGTTCATTCAGTCTAAACGACAAAGTCTTCGCAATCTGGTCCGGCTCGACATTATGGGCTTGAGCAGCCTCTTCAACCGTTGCTGTTGAATCAGAAAGGGTTACAACTCGGTGCTCTAGATCATACTGAGCAAAATACTCTTTCACTGCTTCAAGTGACATGACTACCTCCATTTGGCCAGTCAAGAAATATCACTTAGGTATCTCTTCAGGCGCATCATAACGATAGGGGTTAATGAATGAAGATATATATTTATTAACCATTTTTCAATCAATTAAAATTATAATGTAAGCGCTTAGAGGTCAAGAAACATAGTATGAGTTAAATGCGGAAGCAATAGAAGCATCTGAGGTTTTAGCAAAACGAGTAAGGCTAACTGGCAAAATTCATTCAGGAAAAATCAATCGCAGTCTTCGTTCAAACATTAAGAGAGAGCAGATAGAAGAAAAGAAAAGCGATATTTGTGTCGTTAAATGAAGCGCAACGCACTAATGAACACTTTATCCAAGACATAAAAAAGCAGACTATAAAGTCTGCCTTTTTCAACCTAAATACCTAGGGTTATTGTGAATAACCTAGTTATTGAGGGATAATGTTTTCTGCCTGAGGGCCTTTTTTACCAGCAGTCACAACAAACTCAACTTTCTGGCCTTCGGTAAGAGTTTTGAAGCCATTACCAGTAATGTTACTGTAATGAGCAAAAACGTCAGGACCTGAAGATTGTTCAATAAAACCAAAACCTTTAGATTCGTTGAACCATTTTACTGTACCAATAACTGTATTAGACATGTTTATATCCTGTATTAATCATTAAATAATGCCATTTTCATGGCTAAAAAAGCGGAAAAATAAATTGAAATTTAGAAACTACAGGACGAAGAACTACAAATTGCTACGTAATGGAGATTTTAAACTGCGGACTTACTTTTAAGCTGAACAAATAATAAGTGTGAATTTCAGCTAAGTCAACAATTTTTTATTTATATTTTGCCTGGCACGCTATCTTGTCTCTAGGGGCTGTTGATCTTTCGTGATTAGTTTTGCAGAAATCTGAGAGGGATTTAGGCAAGGCAAACGTTGTGCCGTGTAGTTATTCTCCACAAAGAACGTTTAACGCTGGATAAATTCCTCTCAGATACTGCCCTTGGGGTTCATTTAAACGCATCCTGAACTTTGTTGCCCCCTGCTTGCTTCACTCATAAGCGACGCAGGGGGCGCCGCGTTCAAAATGCGTTTAATTTGAACAAAATTCAACCACCAAAGGTCAACAGTCCCTAGACATGAGAAATTTCATCCCAGATTACAACAAGAGGCAATCTCGACAGTAACAATCGTCGACTTGAAGTAGAAAAAAGACCGGTTAGTGAACCGCGCACCGTTGCTATGAAATAAATTTTTACATGAACAATAGTCATGACGAACCATTCTGAGCGATGTAACCCAATAAACATACTTGAGCTGGCATAAAAGCCTATAACAATGCTTAAATCGTTGGCTCAGCACATTTAGCATCTGGGTCGCTTCGAACATAGCACAAATGCTCGTCATAGAATGGCAAATTCTGACATCCATGTTGCAAAGCCTTTTTATAAATCGATGCAACAAATATATCCGCAAGGCTAAAACGACCACCTAATGCATACCCAGACTGACGACAGAGTTCAGAACTCAGATCTTGAAGACATTGGGTGATCCAATCACCTCGAAGTTGCTTCTTAGATTGCTCATCTAAATCTGGCCGAAAGAAATTCAAAACCGTTCTATTTTGCGCCGAATGAATGGTTGCATTGACATATTCGCATATCCTTCTAATAGAAGCTTTTTCTCTGAGGCTTTCACCTAGCAGTGGCAGCTGAGGAAATCGCTCTTCAAGATATTCGATGATAGCCATCGATTCAGACAAGATACACTCATCGACACACAGAGATGGAACATAACCAAAAGAGTTGATGGCGCGATATGATGTTGCTAATTCGTGACTAGAAACGTCTACTCGACGATAACCGATCTTTTTATAATTAAGTGTCCACTCAACTCTTTGTGAACTATTCGAACCTGTGGCTGTATACAATGTAATCGTCATTCATTCCCCATCATATATAATTTGATATTGCATCATCGAGTTTGCCAACGCTGAGAAACCGTTAAAGCCACTCATTCGGCTTTCACCTCTAACTTAACTCAATCATGTAGTGTTGCTCGTCAACGGACAGCTGTCAGACTAGCGTCTCAGATGAATTGCCTCCCCCACAATTCATGACGTATTCGGGATGTCCAGTATTAACATCGGTTTGCTCGCGAAGGACGTTGAATCCTTGAGACAAATAGAATTGATAACTCGCCTGGTTTTCCTTATAGACAGAAAGCGTTAGAGTTGCTCTGCGGTGTTTTGCATGATTCAGTAACTGCTTACCAATACCTTTGCCCTGACGGTGAGGGACAACGAACAAAGCTGCCAAATTATTTTCATATAGCGAAGAAAACCCAACGATTTCAGAGTCAATCACAAATACATAATTTTCCGAGGCTGGAATATAAACGTTTCGCATGTTCTCGACCTGAGAAATCCAAAAGTCAGCCGGAATAAAACAGTGTGCCAGAATAGACGTACTCAACCAAATCTGAAGAACGGCCTCTATGTCATCCTCATCATATGCTCTTATCATTTCTTCGACCTTAATTATTGAGGTACGATGACTATCTCCAGATTCTCTATTAAATCGGAAATAACTGTATTGCTAGCATTGGTTGATGCAAAAACAATTTGGTTTTTATCACCATAATCAATCGGAAAGTCATGACCCAAATTAACAGGACTGGTTTGATTGATGACAAGAGATTTAAGGTGACCCAGATGTAACGTTCCTCCCCGACACGCAATAAAATCTTGCTCCTGGCGCTGACACCAACCACGGGTATCAAAGTGATATTGAACAAGAAAACAAGTAGGAAAAACTCGCTCTTCTTCAACCACCAGCGTCGTGTGTGCGTCACATACTTCTCCAACTCGGTAGCTTAATTCAGCTTCACCGAACCTTTTTATAGCTTGCTCTATGGATTCTTCGGTTTTAAATGCGATGCCACTGAATCCATTAAATTGTTGACCTTCAATACCAAATCTGACATTAAAACGAATAAATTCAATATTGATATCACCAAAATTGACACCCATGCTGGTGTATTCATCCTTTGCCATTAAAGGCCATGCCAATGGCAACCCAAGCTGTGACGATACCTCGGAGGCTACTTTTTGAGGGTCATCGACCTCGATCATGAGATGGTCTAATTCAAACATGTTAAATTCACCTTGTAAATTCTGCGCCCCGATATGCTGAAGACCAACAGCGGACAATTAATAATATGACCAGCCGCAATATGCACCATATAATGGCAGCTTTAAACTAACCATTTGAATGATCTCGCTAAAAACTGGCTAGGGACTGTTGACCTTTTGTGATTAGTTTTGCAGAAATCTGAGAGGGATTTAGGCAAGGCAAACGTTGTGCCGTGTAGTTATTCTCCACAAAGAACGTTTAACGCTGGATAAATTCCTCTCAGATACTGCCCTTGGGGTTCATTTAAACGCATCCTGAACTTTGTTGCTCCCTGCTTGCTTAACTCATTAAGCGACGCAGGGGGCGCCGCGTTCAAAATGCGTTTAATTTGAACAAAATTCAACCACCAAAGGTCAACAGTCCCTAGTATTCTCCTTAATAATTTCACCATGGGCCATGACCAATATTTGTGGCTCCCAAGCCAGCACTCGAGCAAGATGTTGACGAGCCTCCGCTTTACGAAACATAAAACTTAACCGCCAATCCAAGGGCATTTTGCCGTTAGGCGCCATAATACCCACCCCTTTTGCAATAAATCGTTGCACGCAATTAAAATTGTGACCCGAAAAATTTTCGACTAAATCAGCAACAATGAGAGTATTAGATCCTTTATGGAAAAACACACACTCTTCCATCAACGATGAACCAGAAAACAACTCTTGTTCTATATCAGTACTCCAGGGCCAACTTTGTAGCTGATTGAGCGATGCATCAAACGCAATATCATCACGCTTTTTGATCACTTCATTCGTTCCAAAGCATGTTGCATCCGGATAGGCCGTGATCCATTCAGATAAAAATAAGTGATGTAAATGGTTAGGGGCAATCAAATACTTAACACAACCCAAACCATCAATCTGCGCTTTCCTATCTGGCGATAGTTTAATCGGACTATGTATCCAAAGGTCATTATTTGGCAGTCGGACGACGGTCATCCGAGTGGAAAACGGCAACCCTAAAAACCAAACTGGCTCGCCATTAAATATCCAGATTTCTGGCGCTAATTGTTCCATATAATTCTATTCATACAGTAATTGATTAATACCTTGATTTAGAAAGGACTCTCTCTATGGTTGGCTAAATCTTCTTTCGCGCTTTTATTGAATACAAAAGTGGCACCTGTTGACCTTCAAATACTCTATCTTTGTCCTCATAGCAAAGAGTCCGATATAGCAAGGTGTTATAGACTGACACAACACAGCAAATAATAGATGCACGCCTTACATTAATCAGCAAATCCGATGAGCAAGTTTTGCATGCCCTTTGTTAATTGCCCTTGTTAGTCACTGATTCGAGTTGAATTTTTAATTACACTGGCTACATTTTGAATACAACGCCTAGCTGATTGGCTCACACCCGACAACTGAAAGAAACCATGTATAACCCCCGAATAATGTTCACAGTAGGCTTCTACCCCATGAGAAAGGAGTAACTGATGTAATTGCGCGACTTCATCTCGCAAGGGGTCAAACTCAGCTGTAATCAGTCGTGTTGGGGGTAACCCCTGAAAATCGTGTCTGGCTAATAAATTCAGCTCCGGCTCATTCGTCAAGCGCTCAGCATCACCGGCATACAGCTGAAAACCTGAAAGTAGCATTTGAGCCGTAATAATAAAATCAGTTCCGTTTTGCTGGTAGCTATCTGACTTACCCAGCGGATCGAGCATGGGATAAAGCAAAATCTGGATAGCGGGTAACCACAACTTTTGGTTTTTCAAACGAAAGGACGTTGCCAATGCTAACTGTCCACCCGCACTATCCCCCACAAAACAGATTTGCTCCGTATTACCACCGTATCTATTGCCCTGTTCTTTAATCCTTAACACTGCTCGATAAACATCATCATGAGCGGTTGGATAAATATGCTCCGGTGCTAATCGGTACTTAATACAAATCACTATCGTTGCTGACAAATGAGCTAATTGTCTAAGCTGTATGTCATGTGTTTCAAAACCGCCACTGACAAAACACCCACCATGAAAATAAACGGTAATGGGCAAATTAGCCCTCTCAAATGGTTTATAGACTTTAACCTGGATACCATCGAGCTCATCAATAAACTCTTGCGCCATTTCCGGACTAGAGCCAGCCAAAGCTGTACTTGCCAGATAACCAGCACGGCGTTCAGTAATCGTTTGTTTTGATGGACAAGGTTTACCACTGGCAATAAACTCTTCAACGAGTTCTCTAATCCCTTCCTCTAAATAGTTGGTCATATTTTATTCGTCATACCTGCAAAGCGAGTCATATGTCCCTCAAGACATTATTTATATCCACTTCAATATATAAAACTAAACTGAGGGGCTTATAAAACCTCTTTTTCCATAAACATCTGCTTATACGATTTAGTTTGTAAGGATGCTCGAGTTAAACCAAATTGCTGAGCAAGCTCCTCAAGCTGGGCTTGATAAATAGATAACTTCGATTCGTCATCAGTCATAATGGCAAATTCCGCAAAATCACCAATCCCGGCTAATGAATCCACGGTAATATGAAAAGCACCAACAAAATAAATACTGCGTGTTTTCTGCGCTGTTAATACGACTTCAAAGCCCATTGTTTCTAACATGCTCATGGCGTTAGCTGCATTTTTAATATCAGTCGCTTCACAACGGTCGGGTTCAGGGCCTTTAACAATCCATAACTGAATACCTGACGGTTCCATTTGCCGAATACAGATACTTTTATTTTCAGCTTCCAGCGATCTATCCGGACGATCAAAATACCGATCAACTTCAGTATTATCCTGGATCATTACCTCGTGAGGGATACTACTGAGTATATTTAGGAATTCTGATTTAGAATGCAGGCGGAATTTGAGTTCTACTTCATATTTGCCTTGAAAATGCCGATTAGCCATATATAAATTTCAACCAAAAAACGAAAGACTACCATAAATAAATAGACCCAGAACCTGAACTAACGCATAAGTCCGTAATTAGGGTACAAAAAAAGACCAACCCTTAGTTCACCTTGCTCTAAACCTTTTAATCGCGCCATGTTCCTTGCGTGTGCAATAACAAATGACCATTTTGCTTAATATCTAATACCCCAGACTCCAACACCGTATATGTAGTATTGCCATTTTTAAATTCATAGCCCAAAAATTCACACGGTGTTACACCATCGCTGCACATGCGATGAATCGTATGTCCTTTTAACGTTATTGATCTGCCCGACTTTTTGGATTGACCAATATAAGTAACATCATCACATGTAACATTCCCTTCTTCGCAATTTTGGCTGATACTTATAATGTAGTTTGTTGTAACCAGTGTAGCCCCATTCACAAATGGACTCATAATCAGAAAAAATACGACCCCAAAAAACTTATACATCCTATTTCTTTTCATATGGCTAAAATCTGTCATAGCATAGTGGCCCACAACTGAAGCCTCCGATTACACGCTTTGCAACACAGTTGCTAAATTTAGCAATAAGCATCTTCCCGCTAGAAGATTCAATTCTCAGTCTGATGGCATTAAAGCCAGATGGTTTAGATTGCATCGTCATACAGGGATATCCCAAAACTGCTCGAAATGTTAATGGCGTATGCATTATCGCCCGCCCAAACTGCCACCACCATCGACAGCTAAAACTTGACCGGTAATATAGCTTGCTTGCGCAGAAAGCAGGTAACAAACTGCAGATGCGACTTCATAAGGCTCACCGAACCTGTGCATGGGAATGCTCGACAAGGCTTGTGCTTCAGCTTCGCTACCGACTGGGTGTCCTTTTCGAAATAACTCAGTTTCAATTGGGCCCGGTGCAATAGCATTCACCGTAATACCATATTCAGCAAGTTCAAGAGCCCAAGTCCGCGTACATCCGACCAACGCACTTTTAGCAGCCGAATATGCTGTTCTATTACGCGCTCCAAAAACTGCTCGGCTGCATATATTAACGATTCGGCCATACCCTTGCTGCTTCATCGGCTCACAGAAAAATTGGGTGACCTGAACAGCACTCCGAACGTTCAAATCAAAAACGGTTTCAAGGGTCGCCAGATCGATGCTCGACAACGGCTGCGGTAATGCAATACCTACATTATTGACAATTCCAATAATGGAAAACTTATTGCTGATTTGCCGCAAAGAATCATCCAGTTGTTTAGAATCTGACAGATCACAAGCCAGCAACGTGCCTGGAAAATCGTCATTGTGGCCATGCCGAGCTAAGCCGACCACATGTTCCCCCTGACTAGAAAGTTTCTGTGCGATGGCAAGGCCAATGCCCTTAGACGCCCCCGTAACAAGAACAGCACGATCCATCATAATCCTCTCATCAAAGCTTATTGCAGGAGTGATCGCTCCACTTTCAACTACTTGACTAAACACAAGTAAACGAACATCCCGTACATTTTAATATCGGTTAAACGCCTTATGATACTTTTGGATAAACTAACTTGAAGGCCTCTACAGCTTTTTTGCCATCGACTTACTATCCAATTTTTCCCAATCTCGACTACAAAGTGCAATACTCAACACCACCATTGTATAGAAAACACTCAACATTGCTCAGCCACAACAGAGGGATTTCAGCCAGCAGCTAGTAGTTCCTCTCAAAAGGGTTTACCTCACTCGTCTCGCTAATTCCGCTACTTTCTTTAACCAAGCTTGTCTTTTATGACGATCAGAGTGAATAACTGGCCCAAAGTAGGTTGACGAGATGTTTTTGATGCCTGAAAAATCCAGAATAGCCTGTTTTAGCTGTTTATAAATCGCATTGCCTTGAATGTATTTATACCAAAATGGTGGACTATCCATTGTGATAATTAATTCAGATGTCCGCCCTTTCAGCAACTTTTCCTGCATGGTTTTACCAGTTACATATTTGAATGAAAAACCAGGTAAAAAAGCACGATCAATCGCCCCTTTTAATTTGGCTGGGATGGTCCCCCACCAAACTGGGCTGACAATAACAATATGCTCTGAGTCTAAGATCTTCTTCTGAAAATCCACTAAATCAGGTTCTAAATCAGTCACTTTATCATAGCCTTCATTTAGACTGATTTCGAAATGCAGGTCCCCAATATTGATTTGCTCAACGCTATGGTTGTCTGCCGCAACCAAGGCATATTGATCGGCCAAGGACTGACATAAACTATTCGCTTTAGGGTTGGCATTAATCACTAACACTTTTTTCATAGGCATCGATACACATACTGAGAAAAGTGTAGTTTAAACTTTTACCTAAAGGTCAGAGTCAAGCCCTCGCAGACAATTATCAATCGACAACTGACAATCTTTGATACGCTGCTTTTGTAACTCTAACTCTTTGATGGTTTGATCAATCGCTTGGCGCTTTTTTACGAGAAAATCACTGACCAATATCCAGTCAAAATCATCTTGTTCAGTTTTTAACGCAACCAGATCGGCAAGCGTAATACCGAGCGTTTGAGCTTCTTTAATGATCTTAATCAGATTGATATTCTGCTGGTTATAAACACGATATTTTCCTGACCGAGAAACCGTCAGTAAACCGAGCGACTCATATAACCGAATTGCTCTTTGTGTGGCCCCAGATAATTTAGATGCTTCACCGATAAACATGAAAATTCCTTAAGCTTAAATAACCATGGCTAACACGCAGTAAATACCCGCTCAAAATAAAGCAATAGTGAATCATACAAACGTTGCGAAAGGCTTTATTGTTTAGTCAGTTGAACTTTGCCAAACATGGTACAGACCAGCAATGTCAGACGAACACAGCAACGGCATTGCATTTTTAATTTGTACTAATGGCCAGTCCCACCATGCCATTTCCAGCAACATCGCAATCTCCTCATCAGAAAATCGCTTTCTTATTGGCTGAGCAGGGTTTCCTCCCACAATCGTATATGGCTCAACGTTTTTGCTAACCAAAGCTCGACTGCCTATAACAGCACCATGTCCCACTTTAATACCTGGCATAATCATGGCTTCTGAGCCGATCCACACGTCGTTTCCTATCACGGTGTCACCTGCGCTTTGATATGCATTCACTGCTTCACTAAATGCAGGCTCCTCATCCATGTAAAAGAAAGGAAACGATGTCACCCAGTCGTGTCGGTGCCCCTGATTACCGGCCATCATAAAAGCAGCTCCCGAACCAATGGCACAAAAACTACCAATAATTAATTTATCAACATCATCACGGTCAGGCAGAAGATATCGAGCACACTCATCAAATGAGTGGCCATGGTAATAGCCTGAATAATAACTATAACGACCGACTTTAATATTAGGATTGGTGACCTGCTCGCTTAGAGGCTTGCCTTTAAACGGGCTATCAAAATAGTTTTTCATCTCATTTTCTACCAAAGCAGCAACGCCTAATGGATCGTCTTCCACATGGGCATATTAATAAGCTTCTCGCGCTTTTAATTCACTAAAATCACTCATTATCGACTTTTGATAAGCCGATCTTGCTTTTAATCGGTCGAACCAACAACGGACATTCTCTGGTAATGGCACTGTGAGACCTTGGGATGTTAAACGATATAAAATAGCGCCTGAACAAACATCAGCTAACGAAATCTCACCACCTAGCAGATAATTTTTATCTGCTAAAGCTGCTTCAAGTTGATTGAGGCAATCGAAGCATTTGTTCAAATCTGTCTCTATTTGGTTGATATCTCTTTTACTTTCTGGCGTCCGATAATATCCCCAAAATGTTCCCATAAATGCGGGTTGAAATATCAAATGAGACCAATCCATCCAGCGTTCATATAGTGAGCGTTCATAAGGAGATTCTTTGTACCATGAATTTTTTCCATAGCTAGCGACCAAATATCTCAGAATCGTATGAGATTCCCAAATGACTTTATCATCATCGACTAAGACTGGTACTTTTTTCATTGGATTTATGCGAGCAAATTCAGGTGAATCTAGACCGCCAAATTTGCCGCCTATCTCAATATGCTCATAACTAAGATGCAACTCTTCAAGTAACCAAAGCACCTTTTGTACATTAAATGATGTTGCCCTTCCATATAACTTCACGAATTTTTCCTTGTCTATCTCGCCTAACTCGCTATTTAGTGAATGCTGATTTGACGATAGTGAAACCAATCAGGCCTAAGAGAGCCCCTGTACATTTGTCGATGTAATAAGCGACTTTAGAAAATTTGCGCCGTACCTTCTCTATCGATAGAACATAAATGACGCAGACGTCCCACAAGAAAACAACCAGCGTCATCCAGATTCCAAGCCCTACTTTAAAACCAAAGTTAACATCTTTAGTTAAAACAATGGTAAATAAACTGAGATAAAACAGGAGGTTTTTGGGATTTAAAATACCGGACATAAAGCCGGTCACGAACTCTTTTAAAAACGTTGTATTCGATTTATTTATTTGCGTTGCGCTAAATGCAATATCCTTATAGTCGGCTTTCTTTGCCTTTAACGCCATCACAGCCAAATACATTAAGAACAAGCCACCAGCAATTTTCAAAACGATCATGATCATCACTGAACTTGCTAACAATGACCCAACACCGATTAAACATAAGGAAATATACAATGCGTTCGCACTGGCGATTCCTCCGGCAACCCCAATGGATTTTTTAGGGCCATTTTTTATGGCACTTTTAACAATTAATAAAAAATCAGGACCAGGACTTAATAACGCAAGGAAATGGGCAACAGCCACAGTTATAAATATACTGAATAATGTCCAATCCACCTTCTATCTCCTTTTAATTTTTAAATATAGTTGACTTGCTAACAATATGAATTTCCTTACAAAAGTATAAAGCGCTGGGAAAACACTCGGTACTTCAGTCTATCAATCTGGGTTCATGTTGAGTCGCCCCTTAAACCGCCTTTATGTTTGCAGCTTATTGGACAGATAAAATCGCACCACTACCATCGACATCGGTTTCAAGAGTTTTTGGTTTACCTACATACTCAATTCGTCCCGCGCCATTCACCCTAGCTTTTAATCTATCAGACAACTTCACCTTAACTAAGCCAGAACCATTAACGATGATATGCCCTTTGTGAGCATCAAGTGTCGATGCATTGACTTGGCCTGCACCATTGAGCGAAACATGAAGAGATTCAACCTTGCCAACAGCAGTTGTTCGCCCCGAACCATTGATAGTCACCTCCAAAATTTTTGTGTCTAATTTGGTAAGATGCACCTGTTCAGAGCCATTTATATTGAGATGAGTTAATGAACCATTGACTAAATTAAAGCTGAAACCTTTTTTAATCAAAACATGGTTTCTTAGACTAATTTTAAAAACCCCTTTGGCACAATGGTACTTCAGCAACTTTAATTCGCTGCGAACGCCTTTAACATGACCCAACGATTCACCTTGAGCGACAAAATTTATCGTGGCAGGAACATCAACTGATAGTTCTGTGTAATGGCACTTCGGAATGCTGGTTTCAACAAAAGACTCACTGGCAAAGGCAAGATGACTACTAGGGACTGTTGATCTTTGGTGGTTGAATTTTGTTCAAATGAAACGCATTTTGAACGCGGCGCACCCTGCGTCGCTTAATGAGTTAAGCAAGCTGGGGCAACAAAGTTCAGGATGCGTTTAAATGAACCCCAAGGGCAGTATCTGAGAGGAATTTATCCAGCGTTAAACGTTTTTTGTGGAGAATAACTACACGGCACAACGTTTGCCTTGCCTAAATCCCTCTCAGATTTCTGCAAAACTAATCACAAAAGGTCAACAGTCCCTAGCCAAAAGCACAGCCAAACAACACATAGATTTTATTTTCATTCCCTCTTCCCTAAGAAAATCACATTCCGCTAGCGCAAGCCGGGGATAAAGCATATGCACTACAATTGCATCCATTTCAACTGATAAGTTAGGATGAATGAGTCTTGATAGTTGTACTCGAGAACAAACGGATAGATAGCCGTATAAAATTCAAACAACGGATCTAAAATAGTAGTTAACTACTTGTAGTTTGAATAGAAATTGCTAGTTTAGCCACCTCATTTATTGCTCAATATTCAGCGTTAAATATCGCAGCAACCTGCCCCCAAATTTCCCCATTTTGAGCAATCATAGCAGATAATTAAATCTCAACCCCTTAAACAATTCACCCTGAAACATTCACACGGCCTTTATTTGTCTATACGAATTTTTCGCCGAGTTCTCTGCTCATAAAACGACTATAAGGATCCTCTTTATACTCAGCAAATGGTCCACAATAACCAAAACCGAATTTTTTATAGAGATTTCTAGCAGGAAGGAAGAAATCTTGAGATCCCGTTTCAAGACTCACTTTCTGATACCCTTTCTCAATCGCTACATTCAGTGCATGAGTTAGCAAGTGAGTTGCGACCCCTGACTGGCGAGCAGAATTTGAAGTTCTCATCGATTTCAATTCGATATGTTGCGCACTCAGGTGCTTAATCGCTAGACAACCTAGCAATTGCTCCCCCTGCCAAGCGCTAAAAAACGTAACTTCTGGAGATTTCAAAGCATCAGGATCTAAAGCATGAACACTCTCCGGAGGCGAATTGGCGTACATGTCCGCTAGATGCTCTTCGAGTAGCCGGATGACTTCGCCATTTGAAAGATCATCAAGTTTAATTTCCATATATAAGTTTTCCTTCATTCTCAGATGATAAACAAGCGCTACTGTTTTAAACCAGCGCACGCTAAAGCTGCATGGCACGAGCGCTCATCTGTTGAGGAGCATAGATTCATCTTAATTCTCTATTTCAATGCGATGTAGACACTCACTTTACTTGAACTTTCATAGTGTTCAAAGTCAGTTGTATAAGCCCGAGAGTGCTCACAATCAGGCGAGTTAAAATATGTCCAAACTGCCTGCCAAGCGGAAATAATCGCGGATGGAAACTCACCCTCGGATTCGAATTTAATATAAGATCCCGCCACCACTTCGACTGACGTTAAATCGACTTTTGAGGATGAAACCTCTGTCGAGCCCATCAGAATATCAAATTGACCATTTACATCTGATTCATAGTTGTAATAAACACTATATGCTTGGGCCCCTGACTGATGATCAATCACTAAATTGGCGTCTACATACTGTACATGCTGAGCAATCATTGCAGTTTCAGGGTTCATTTCAACTTCATTACTGGTTCTTATTGCCAATCCTTTAACAACAAAATTTTTTATTTGTACCGTTTCCATATTAACTCCATTTATATCACACAGATTAACAAGTGAATAACATATACAAAATCAGAAGGTTACTAATGGGGATTAGCCAATCGCGATATAAACTGTAGCATGACCAGTTTTACCATATGATCCATCGATTTCCATAGCGGCAACGACATAGTTTTTGTGTTTATCTATATGCAACTAAATAATCATCAACTCAATGAATTGCTAACCATTGACACAATAAAAATCGTGCAGATCTGTCTATTACATTATGAAAATCGGTATATAAATAAGCTACTGATAATAAAAACACTGCCACTTGGTGTCTGGAAACGATGTATTGCTAAGAATTACAATGGCATCATGAGCCTCTTTGGATATGTTGAAACAAGCCTCACTGACAAATAAACCGCATCTTTTCGGCTCTCATGATGAGTGTGTTTTTACGTATTTCTTTACTTTCTTCATTGCCATACGACGCTTTAATGGTGACAAGTAATCAATAAAAAGATGGCCTAACAAGTGATCAATTTCATGCTGCATAACGATCGCAAGAAAGTCATCTCTTTCAATTGTAATGGGATTACCATTGCGATCGAGAGCCGAGACAACAACGGATGTAAAACGCTCAACTTCTGCGTAATAATCTGGCACCGACAAACACCCCTCTTGTCCCAGTGCTTTATTACTACCACTGACAACTTCAGGATTTACCAAAACTAAGGGTTCATTGCGACTTTGAGAAAGGTCAATCACAACCACCGCTTCCTCTCGTCCGACTTGGGGAGAAGCCAAACCAATACCATTATCAGTTGCGTACAGGGTTTCCAACATATCGTCAATTAGCGTCTGAACAGCCGCTATATTCTGCACTTTTTTTGCCTTCACCCTAAGCTTTGGATCCGGGACGGTAAGAATTTTTAAAACTGCCATATATACCTTACTATTCTTATATGCTCATAATGGAAAGAAAAACAATTGCTAAAATGAATCGCGCTGGGTTGCCTGTTATGAACCACTAACTACTCTACTTAATATAAATGAGCTCTTTACCCAACAAGTGTCATGCGAACTGAATAGCAATTTAAATCCAAAAACACAGGCACATTCATACTAACACTGAACCACTCGACACATCACAGTTGTGTATTGAATCCCAAACGAGGTTGCGAAAGAATCCTGCGGCAATATAACAACCGTGGCAACCTCCACTCTAACAGGATCCAGCGTTATTAATTCGATGACCTTATCTACTTTTAGCCTCGATGCACTCTATAAATACAATACTATCACTATGGTTCTCTTGAATACTGTTAAGAGAGACTTCTTTGCATTATATGCTGAGGGCCCGCCGGTCCACCGAGATACAATTGACCAGTATCTTCAAAACCACATTTGGCGTAACAATCATAAGCCGCTGTATTGCGGCAATTTACCGTGAGTTGGAGAACCTCAAACTGCGGGTAATTTAAACGAGCATAATCAGGTAATGATGTGATGGCTTTTGTTGCAATCCCCCTGCCTTGAAAGCGATAGTCAACCACAAGGGCCCTAACCCCCAAAGCCTTAGAATGAGTGAAATGATGCGTCTTTGAATACAATAAATCCAAAAAAAAGAAACCAACGACTTGATCATTTTCAATAATCACGTGAGGATGTTCATGTTGCTGTAAAGCTGCAATGACCTCATCGGCGTTACCCACTATAAATTTCTCTTGCTCCTGTTTTACACGCAACAACCCCACTTGCGGCTCCCATTTATCACTATACTTTTCGATTGATATCATAATATTGACCTCGATGTTTACTGATGACTAACGCTTGGTTGGGCAGCAACGACAAAGCATAGAGTAGTAAGCTTATAAAGTCACCAGAGCCCAAGCAGGCTTTATAATTGATATACACAATAACTACATGATTTTATTTATAAAAATAGAGTTTGTTACAGAAGTAAAATCAATAATACCGAAGATATAACTCCGATAAGAAAACTTGGCAAATGAAGGTATCGTTTACGCGATGGACAGTATTCTATGGCCGGGGCCTCTTGAAAAGTTTTTTTAGCCAGTTCCTTGATATAGTTATTTTGCATTCTGTTCCCCTGATTGGCATTGTGAATTGAGAATAAAACCTCAAGATAGGTTGAGGTCAACGCCATCATTTAATTTTTTATCTCTATATACATTTTTGCTGAGGAAGTTGGTCTCGAATGTCATGCGACAAAATCCTCCCAGTTTCTCAGGGGTAAATCACTAAGCAAAAGAGAGATAAGAAGACATAAAATAATTTTTTATTCACAGTGCAAAACCTGATTATTCTAATCGTTATCGACTTAAAATATTCAAGTTCAAAGTTTCCCAGAGATACTCTACCATCATTCTCTGATGTCGGGTGGGGTTGGTAAACTGGCTCTATACAATGCAAGCACGAGTAGGCACAAGACCATTTTTCCGCTTTAAATTCATCCAAAATGCAAGAATGAATGGCCACTCGGTTGGTTTATTGCAGATTGCAGTTGGCGGCATTAAGGAAGTTTGACCGGTTGGAATTATTGATTGGAATTCGTATGCTCTTAGCATTGATTGCACCATTCTGATCAAAAATGAATAAATAGCTCACAATCAATATAAGAAACAATATCACCACAAAACTTCAAGCTAAAAAGCAGCGTAAAATAATTAGCTTGAAGCAACCAATACTGTTTTTCGGATTATCAAACCAACAAGGCAGGTTGAATAGAACTGTAGTCACAGGCACAAAGCTATGCCATCAATGCTTGTGTATTCCAAACAATATCATTTTATTGAGTTGCCCAAGATTTATCATCCCAATCGTCATAACCTGATGTACCAGTAATTTTATGTTCCCAATCGATATTTTTATATTTAAACGAAACCACTTCCTGAGTATCAGCATCACTCATATGAACATGTGGCATTGAGTGATTAATCGCAAATATTTCAGCATTTTTAAGCGTAATAACATAGTAACACTCATTTAAACCACTTGAATTTGTTCGATAAAGTTTCAGCTCGCAAGTAAGACGCTCCCCTCGACTCCAAGCCATCGCTAACATTGGAGATGCCTTATCAATACGTTTAGTGATTTGCAAAGGGTGATGTTGCTGAGATTGGGCACTTAAACCACGAGATAACTGGTGATTCCAAGATAATACGGTAATTTCATCCTGATGAGCACTTTGGAAATGGTTTCCGATGGAATCGTGAGTATTACATCCCTGACTAATCGTTCCCTGATTTTCGCCAATAATAGATAAATACGCAACATTCGCCATACAACTAATCCTTGAGTATAAAAATAAAAAGGCCTTTATTGTACGCTTTAATAACAACTTTATCTATAATTGGAATTGTTTATAAAGATATCCATTCAATTTCACTCAAGCCAAAAGGCAATTCAGAATAAAAGATCAGCAGCCCTAATAAAACACTTTACAACCTGTTATCAGGGTTTCTATTCCGTATTCTGGTGATATCAAAACATGTAGCTATGGTTCGTAATTCGATGCTTATATGCATTAATATCACCCCCTCCAAACCTAGCAGTGCTCTTCAAGTCGCTCTAAAATCAGTTGCGCTAACAGCTGAGCATGATCATCACCATCATTGAGTGCCGGATGGTAATAGAACTGCTCACCACCATTTTCGATAAACACGTCTTTGAGCTCACGACTTATCTCTTCTAAAGTTTCAAGACAGTCAACTGCAAATGCAGGACTTAAAATATCAACTGACTTAACCCCCTCTTTAGCAAGAGATGTTAGCAATTGATCAGTATAAGGTTGTAACCATGGTTCTTTACCAAAACGGCTTTGATAACTGAGCTTATAGGATGCGCTATCAAGCCCCAACAATTGCGCAACGGTATGGGCAGTCGCTTCACATTGACGTGGATATGGGTCACCTTTTTTTTCATAGCGCACTGGAATACCGTGAAATGAGAACACCAGTGGGTGCTCGCTACTATAAGTGACTCCCCGGCTCTTTATCCGCTCAGCCAACATCTGGCAATAGCCAGGAAAATCATAATACTGGCGAATAAATTCAAATGATGGAATCGAAAAATTTTTCTTAAACACCCGCGCGCAGCCATCAAATACACTGGCCGATGTTGAAACCGAGTACTGTGGATAAAGCGGCAAAACGAGCAGCTTTTCACAACCGTTATCAATCTCTTTTTGCACAACATCATCGATCAGGGGCTGCGAATAACTCATTGCTAATTTAACCTGAACTTTTCCCTGAACCAGCTGCGAAACCTTCGCCACCAAACGTTCGCTATAAACCTGCAGTGGAGATCCCCCCTCCAGCCAGATTTTCTGGTACAGTTTTGCCACTCGAGGAGAACGCAGCGGTAAAATAATTCCTTTTAACAAAGGTTGCCAAAGCACATCAGGAAGCGACACCACTCGCTTATCGCTTAAGAAACGGTTGAGAAATGCCCGAACGGATGCGGCATCGGGTTTATCGGGAGTCCCCAAATTGACCAGAATCACTGTCACTTTCTCATTATGCGCCATATAAAGTCCTTGAGAGTCATAAAAACAGTTAAATTTAAACAGTTATTGGCAACACCCGATAAAAAAGCTGACTTTAAGTCAGCTTTTTTAATGATATACAATTTGCCAATTAATCAAGCAACTGAGCCAGCTGTTTACTCACATCAGCTACGGGTTGAGTACCATCAATGCAATAATATTTATTGTACCCTTGCTCAGCATCTTGGTTATAGTATTCAACCAATGGCTGAGTGGTTTCATGATAAATCGCTAAACGTTTACGGACCGTTTCTTCTTCATCATCTGGGCGAATCATTAAATCTTCGCCAGTCACGTCATCCTTACCTTCTACTTTAGGTGGATTATAAACGATATGATACACACGACCAGACCCAGGATGAACACGACGACCGCTCATTCGTTTTACAATTTCTTCATCAGGAACATCGAACTCTAGAACCACATCAACATCAATATTGTGTTCTTTCATAGCATCAGCTTGAGGAATTGTCCGAGGAAAACCATCTAATAAGAACCCGTTTGCACAATCTTGCTGAGAGACACGTTCTTTAACTAATGCAATAATCAGCTCATCGCTAACCAATTGGCCTGCATCCATCACCGCTTTGGCTTGTTTGCCTAATTCAGTGCCCGCTTTCACTGCTGCTCTAAGCATATCACCAGTTGAAATCTGTGGGATACCGTAACGTTCCATAATGAACTGTGCCTGAGTCCCCTTACCAGCTCCAGGAGCCCCCAGTAAAATAATGCGCATAACGCTTATCCTTTTAAACAATACGATGTTTTATAAAAACGTAAAATTTACACTCCCCGGCGCTTTTTCTCAAGTCGGACAATTGTTAACGCGGGGGAGAAATTACGACGAACCGGCGAATATATCTATTAAAACAAACGATTAAGAGCCACCTTTGCATATAGAAGAGAGCACTTAATATTTATAAAAAATTCACCTATCCTAAAAACCGATTAAAAATAGACCATTTAAACAAAAAAATAGCAGAGAAATTACCTCTCTCTGCTACTCAAATTCTATTTAATGGCGAACGAAGCTGTGCTTAATGCACACTAAACTGTGCCATTTGAGCCAGTTCAATAATTGGCTGCGGAAATAGTCCAAAAATAAAGACAATCACCGCTGCAACCAACGTCACTAAACCGCCAGCTGTCGCGGCCCAATCATGGGCAGTATCGCGTTCAAACGCTTCACGGGGAGCCAAATACAAGCTAACCGTAACACGCAAATAATAGAACAAGCCAATCGCACTGCCAATCACAACCCCTGCAGTCAGCCACCACAGATGAGCCTGTATACCAATCGCCAAGATATAGAATTTACCGATAAATCCTAATGTCATAGGGATCCCAGCCAGTGACAACAACATGACCGTCATCACTGCAGCTAAAATAGGACGATGCCAAAACAGACCTCGATAACTATACAAGCCGTCAGCATCACGGCCTTGGTATGGACTTGACATCAAGCTCACAACCCCAAAGGCACCAATACTAGCAAACAGATAACCAATCAGATATACACCGATCGTTTCCATCGCGAGTAGATGGTCTTTTACCGCGACTAAAGCCACTAGTAAATAACCCAGGTGAGCAATGGATGAATATCCTAATAACCGCTTAATATTACGCTGAGAGACGGCCATCAAATTACCAAACAGCATCGAGAGAATGGCAATAATCCCTAACACCAGTTGTACCGACGAATCACTGGTCACTGGAGCATCGATGAAAAACCGAGTGATCACCGCAAAAATAGCTATTTTACTAGCAGTTGCCAGATAGGTAGAAACGGGTGTTGGCGAACCTTGATACACATCCGGTGTCCACAGGTGGAATGGAACCAGTGACAATTTAAAAGCGATTCCGACAATCATCATCCCCACGCCGATGAGAACAACTGGCGCATGTAAAAGCTGTGTCTGCAAACTAGCCCCGACTTTTACAAAACTCAGAGAGCCTGCTTCGGCATATAACAGTGCAATGCCAAACAGTAAAAATGATGAGGCCGCCGCCGACAGAATCGTGTATTTGATTGATGCTTCCAGAGAACGTTTTTGTTCAAATGCATACCCTGCAAGCCCAAACAAAGGTACAGAAACCAGCTCAATCCCCAGAAACAAAGCAGCCATATGGTTAGCGTAAGAAAGCAACAAACCACCAGTCGTGGAGATTAAGACCAGCAAATAGAACTCTTCACGATTATGGGTATACCCTTTGAGATAAGAGTACCCCAAAATACAGGTCGCTAGTGACGCGATGAGCACCAACCCACTATAAAAAATCGTAAACCCGTCCGCCCTCATAAGCGGCTCGATATTAAGAGGCATCTCACTATGCACAGCACCTAGCGAGATAAACGCAATCACTAGTCCGATGACACTTAACCATGCCGCAACGGCATGGCAGCGCCGACAGACAATCGCTAGCATCACCACGACAACCGTTAACCCAACGATCAATAGTGGTAATAGCGCGATCAGTTGTTGATAAGTTATGGTCATGGCAAATTACAGCCCTGTATAAGAATTAGAAGAAACCGATGTAAACCAATGTTGAATGTTTGCCATCGCTGCATGCGAAGTCACGAGGATTTCCTGCGGGAAGAAACCAAGCGCAACCAACAACACAACAATCGATAACAACATAATCAGCTCACGAGATGACATTGCAGTCATGGTTACAGTTGCTTTAGATTGGCCAAAATAAGCTCGCTGAATCATAATTAGTGAGTAAACTGACGCAAAAACCAGACCAAAAGCAGCGATAACAGCAACTACCGGCACAACTTTGTAGCTACCGATCAACATTAAGAACTCACCGACAAAGTTTCCAGTTCCTGGCATGCCTAAAGAAGCGACCGCAAAGAACATGGATAATCCGGGTAGATAACGAATTTTTCCCCATAAGCCACCCATCTGACGCATATCTCGAGTGCCTAGGCGTTCGTACAACTGACCACAAATAATGAACAGACCAGCAGCAGATAAACCGTGGGCAATCATCATCACAACCGCGCCTTGATAGGCCAGCTGACTACCTGAATAGATAGCGACCATCACCAGTCCCATATGCGAAACACTGGTATAAGCGACGAGTCGTTTAATATCGGTCTGAATAAAGGCCATCCACGCACCATAGAAGATGCTGATAACCCCGAGCCACATTGCAATTGGTGCAAATTCAGCGCTCGCATGTGGAAATAGCGGCAATGAAAAACGTAGCAACCCGTATGCAGCGGTCTTTAACAAAATCCCAGCCAAGTCAACAGAACCCGCTGTCGGTGCCTGACTATGCGCATCGGGCAACCACCCGTGTAAGGGAACCAATGGCATTTTCACAGCAAAGGCGATGAAGAATCCCAACATCAGCAAATAAGCAACTGTACTATTTAAATGCGTTCCCAGTAATTGCTCATAATTGAAGGTCCACACGCCTGTTGCACTATGATGAGCAAATACCAAGCCTAAGATAGCAATCAGCATAATCAGACCGCTAACCTGGGTATAAATGAAGAATTTTATAGCAGTGCGAATACGGGTTTGACCATCCGATCCTTTGTGTCCCCACAACGCGATGAGGAAATACATTGGAACCAGCATCATCTCCCAGAAGAAGAAGAATAAAAACAGGTCAATCGCAATGAATACGCCCATCACTGCGCCAATGATCCACAACAGATTTAAGTGGAAAAAACCTTCATAGCGTTCGATTTCACGCCATGAACAAATAACCGCTAACAATCCCAAGAATGCGGTCAAAACGACCATCAGCAAAGACAAACCATCCAATGCTAAATGAATCGAAATACCAAAACGTGGGATCCATGGATATACATATTCAGCTTGCCACTGGGGAATTCCCTGCGGTACAGCTAAGCTATAATGTCCCTGCCCCCAAAGCAGTAATGACACTAGCAAAGTAAGCGCCATCGATATCACCGCAATCCAACGCGGCAAAACACGACTAAAACGCTCGCTCTGCCAGCACAACAAACCACCGATAAAAGGCAGAAGAATGAGCCAAGGTAATAGCATGGCGTTATACGTTCCTCTTTATATGATAACTCTGCCAGCCTCTCTTATAGAGGCTGACCCCAGCCTAGTAGACTAACTTAAGAGCAATAGACCTAACACACACACAGCACCAATTCCCATCGATGCTATATACCAACGCACTTTACCGTTTTCAGTTAACGTCAGTGTCCAGTTACCGCCAAGTGCTAAATAACGCGAGCTATCCACCATTGCGTTGATGGGATCCGCTCGCAATAACCGAGCAATTTTTAGATATGGTTGTACAAACACTTTGTCATACAGCCAGTCAAATCCCCAAGCATTAAACCAATAACGGCTCACTAAGCGACATAGATAATGGTTGGATAGGCTTTCAACCCACTGGCGATTTCCTAACCAAATCCAAGCAGCCAACACTAAGCCAATAATGGCAGCTGAACCAGAAATCAACTGCACAGTGAGTGAATCGCCTGCAAAACTATGTGGCAATGCATCGCGAAGTGGCTGTGGAATAAGCGCACCGATAAAGGTTGAAAGGATCATCAGAATAATCAAAGGCAGATTATGCGCAAATCCTTTACCTGGATGGGCTTGAACATGACTTTTGCCAAAAAAGACAATAAAGATCATGCGGAACGTATAGAGCGCCGTTAAAAGAGCCCCCACTAACCCGGCTGTTAACAGGTTAATGTGTCCACTGGCGAAAGCACCCGATAAAATCTCATCTTTACTATAAAATCCGGCGGTTAACAGCGGCAAAGCTGACAACGCACCGCCACCAACAATAAAGGCGGCAAATGCCAGTGGCAATTGCTTACGTAACCCACCCATTTTGAAGATATTCTGTTCGTGGTGGCACGATAAAATAACCGAACCCGAAGCCAAAAACAGTAGCGCTTTAAAGAATGCATGAATCATTAGGTGGAAAATAGCCGCATCCCAAGCCTGAACGCCAAGAGCTAAAAACATATAGCCAATTTGACTCATGGTTGAATAGGCTAACACACGCTTGATATCGGTCTGAACCAAAGCTGAAAATCCAGCAATGACCAGGGTAATTGCACCAATAATGCCAACTAGATGCAACACTTGCGGTGCCATTAAGAACAAGACATGGGTTCTTGCAATTAAATACACCCCAGCGGTAACCATTGTTGCAGCATGAATCAATGCTGAAACCGGTGTAGGGCCGGCCATCGCGTCAGCCAACCAAGTCTGCAATGGCAGCTGTGCTGATTTACCAACCGCACCACCCAGCAACATCAATGTCGCCCAGAACATGACTGATGAGCCAACAGCAACCTTAGCAGGAGCAATCTGGCTCAACTCTGCGATATTTAACGTACCGAACTGAGCATAAAGAATGAACAGTGCAATCGCTAAAAAAACATCGCCCACACGGGTCACGATGAATGCTTTCATCGCTGCTGCACCGTTGGCTGGGTTACCATAATAAAAACCAATTAATAGGTAACTACATAAACCAACACCTTCCCAACCTAGGTACAATACCAACAAGTTATCCGCTAAAACCAACACCAGCATACTCGCGATAAACAAGTTGGTGTATGCAAAGAATCTCGAATAACCTTCCTCACCGCGCATGTACCAAGATGCAAACAAGTGGATCAATGTACCAACGCCGGTCACCACGCCAAGCATGGTCAATGACAAACCATCCAAGTGCAGGGTAATCCCGATATTAAATGCCCCTTCATGTATCCAGGTCCACATCGGTAAATCAAAAGCTTGCTCAGAGTGAGCAAAGAAGTTAATCCCAGCATACAGGCCGATTAAAGCCGCAATAAATACTGACCCAATGCCGATTGTTGCTGAGGTATTTTCACTCCATCGACCGCGGGAAAATGCCAATAGCACAAACCCTATAAGTGGCAGGAGTATCGTTAAATAAAGTAAACTCATCCGCGCATCTCACTGACTGAATCAATATTTAAAGACTGTTGACGACGGTGCAATTGCAGTAACAACGCAAGTCCAATACTTGCCTCGGAAGCTGCCAGAGTGATTGCTAAGATATACATCACCTGCCCATCCGCTTGGTGCCAATAACTCCCTGCACCAACAAAGGCTAGCGCAGCTGCATTAATCATGACTTCCAAACTAATCAACATAAACAATAAGTTACGACGAATCAAAAGTCCTACAAATCCTAAGACGAACAAAACTGCCGCCAAGATAAGGACATGCTGTAGCGCAATCATTCTTTTTTCCCCTCCGTACGTGCTAAGGCTTCTTTATCCCGACCCAGATGGAAGGCCACTACGAGTCCGGCTAATAACAATAACGAAGCCAACTCAACTGCCAGAACATATGGTCCAAATAGCGCGATACCTACGGCTTTAGCGCCAATCATTTCAAATTGAATCATTGGCAAATGCAAACTAGAGATGGCATACAGCAGCACAATCAATAAAAGTGCAGATAAAACACCAGGGCCAATCCACAATCCCAGACGCAACCATTGGCGTTCTTGATCGATCGTTTCAGCACCTAGATTGAGCATCATTACGACAAATACAAACAACACCATAATGGCCCCAGCATATACAATCAGCTCCAGAGCGCCCGCGAAATATCCCCCTAAAGAGAAAAAGACCACTGACACCGCTAGCAGAGAAACTACTAGGTACAACAAGGCATGGACCGGGTTAGTATGTGTAATCACTCGAATCGTCGCCAGTACAGCTACGACTGCGGCAACATAAAAAACAATATCCATCAGAAAATCCTTAAGGCATTAAACCTTTCACATCGATCGGTTTGGCTTCATTTTCAGCATCACCTTTTGGTTTACCGTCAATAGACATGCCAGCCATTCGATAGAAGTTATAATCGGGATATTTCCCCGGCCCGGAAATCAGCAGGTCTTCTTTTTCATACACAAGATCCTGGCGATTAAACTCACCCAGTTCAAAATCAGGAGTAAGCTGGATGGCAGTAGTTGGACAAGCTTCTTCACACATTCCGCAGAAAATGCAGCGTGAGAAATTGATCCGGAAAAATTCCGGATACCAACGACCATCATCCTTCTCGGCTTTTTGTAACGAGATACAATCGACCGGACAAACAGCAGCGCACAAGTTACATGCCACACAACGCTCGTCTCCATCTGGGTCTCGAGTCAATACGATCCGCCCACGATAACGAGGAGGAACCGCAACAGGCACCTCCGGATACATCTGGGTTTCCCGTTTGGCAAAGGCATGCATGCCAATCATCCACAAGCTGCGAACCTGGGTGCCGAAGCCAACCAGAATTTCTTTAATCGTCATGGTTGTCTCCTAGTTAACTCTGTTGGAGTAAAATAATGGCAGCGGTAATAAGTAAGTTCACCAGTGTAATCGGCAAACAAACCTTCCATCCAAAAGCCATCACTTGGTCATATCGAGGTCGAGGCAGTGCGGCTCGAACTAAAATAAACATCATCATAAAAAAGGCAGTTTTAATCGCGAACCAGATAAATCCGGGAAGCCAAGGCCCTTGCCAGCCACCAAAAAACAGCGTCACAATTAACGCAGAAATAGTCACAATTCCGATATATTCACCGACAAAGAATAAGCCAAATTTCATACCTGCATATTCAATATGGTAACCATCGGCTAACTCTTGCTCTGCTTCAGGTTGGTCAAAAGGATGGCGGTGACACACTGCAATCCCGGCGATCACAAACGTTACAAAGCCGAAAAACTGCGGAATGATATTCCATAAATGCGCTTGGTTAGCAACGATATCGGTCAGCTTAAATGACCCAGCTTTAGCCACAACCCCCATCAGTGATAACCCTAAAAACACTTCGTAACTTAACGTCTGGGCCGAAGCACGCATTGCTCCTAATAACGAATATTTATTATTACTGGACCAACCGGCAAACAACACCGCATAAACACCGAGACCGGCCATCATTAAGAAAAACAAAATGCCGATGTTTAAATCGGAAACAATCCAAGTAGGTGAAACCGGAACAATTGCAAACGACACTAATAAAGAAGTGAACGCAATCATCGGTGCCAATGTAAAAATGAATCGATCAGCAAACGGTGGGATCCAATCTTCTTTGAAGAACATTTTGATCATATCCGCAGCCAGTTGCAGCGAACCGCCCCAACCGACGCGGTTTGGCCCATAACGGTTTTGAAACAAACCGAGTAAACGACGTTCCCCAAAGCTCATAAATGCACCGCAAGCTACAACCACCAGCAAAATCACTAATGCTTTGGCTACAGCAATAATGCATGCGATGAGTGTAGGGGTGAAAATACTCATAGGTGCCCCTCCTGCAATTGTGTAATGGTTTCCCCAGCCAAGACATTCGGCAGTGTTTCACATCCCAGTGGCAACCCCACCATTCCACAAGAAAGAGCCGAACTAAATTGAATCGGCAATGACCAGCTTGAACCATTGACAGAAAATTCAGCTACGCTTCCTTCGTTTAATCCTAACTGCTCAGCATCAACTGGATTCAGCGTCAAGTAATGCACTCCAGCCCGCTCGATCATAACCTCACTCTTAGCTGACAGTTCATCACTTCCAAACAAACGATAATTCGCGGCAATCAGCCACTGTCCAGTTTTTGCATGAAACGCTTTTGGAATATCTGCAAAATACTCTAAAGAACCTTCTTCACTGAACAACCGAACACCTGGATCACCATAACGTAAGTGCCCACCGACTTCATCTTGGAATTTATTCCAAGCTTGGGGTGAGTTCCAACCTGGAGCCCAAGCGAAAGCGACTTCATTACGTTGCGCATCTGGATTGTTATTCCCTTCCATTGAGAAAGAAAACGGTGAATCAACATCCTGCGGCTGACGAGGTTCATGAACGCTAATATTAGCTCGCATTGCAGTACGGCCACTATAACGGTGTGGTGAACGTGCCAGTTTCTGGCCTTGAACTCGAAAATCAGCATTCGGTGCAGCATCAACAATTGCAGCTAACTGCGGAATATTTTCACAAAGTGAACTGATAACATGATCCAGTGTGGTCCAATCAGGGTGCTCATCACGCAGCGCAGTTTCAATACCATGCAACCAACGCCAGCTTTCTAATATCACTGCCTCAGGATGATAATAACTTGGGTCAAATACTTGGAAAAAGCGTTGTGCGCGCCCTTCCATATTCACCACAGTACCATCTGCCTCCGCAAAAGAAGCACTTGAGAAGATAAACTCAGCCTGTTCACTCAAACGATGCTGCTGATGATCGACCACCAACAAATGATCTATCTTGCTAATTGCATCTTCAATCTGTTTAGGATCTAAACGCTGATAAAGGTCGTTTTCTAACACAATCGCAGTATCAACATTGCCATGCATAGCACTTAATGCATCATCAAGTGGCTTAGCTCCCATCATAGCTAATCCCATGCTATTAACTTCACGGGCAACATAGCTCAGACCAACAGCTTTATCCTGTTCTTTTAGCGCTTTAGCAATATTCGCCGCCGCATCAATGACTGCAATATTTCCAGCCTGAGAACCGCTGATAATCAATGGTTTCTGGCTCTGTTTAAGAGCAGATGCGATAAATTGTGCTTTTTGTGTTAACTCTTCGTCTAAATCAGACACCTGCGGTGCACTATCATCCAGCGCATGAGCAATAGCGAATCCGAGGCGAGCCTGATCGCTTGCTGATGCACTATAGCTCCAAGCCGCGACATCATCTAAACGAGTCGTATCAGTGTGGGTTATAAATAAAGGGTAACGCGCATGCTGACCGATGTTTTGTACCGCAGCAATCTGCCAGTCGGCAACCCGCTGTTCCGACGCCATTTCACGCGCTTTACCTTTCACGGCTTGGCGAACAGATAATGCAACCCTAGCTGCTGTTTGAGTGACATCTTCACCGAGAATAACCACGGCGTCATAATCTTCGATCTCACGTAAAGTCGGCGTGTGAATGCCACCGTCATTGAGAATTTTTAGCATCCGTTCCAGACGAAGTTGCTCGCTTGCTTCAATCCCACTATAAAAATTTTCTTTTCCAACCAGCTGTTGCAGCGCATAGTTACTTTCCAAGCTGGCTCGCGGTGAACCTATACCGATCATCTGCTTGGCATGTTTAAGCACACCACTGGCCGCTAAAGTTGCCTGCTCAGCATTAAGCTCGATACGATCATCACCACGATAATGCACTGGCCGCTGAGGACGACTATCTAAGTTGACATAGCCATAACCAAAACGACCGCGGTCACACAAAAAATAGTGGTTAACGTCACCGTTAAAGCGATTTTCAATGCGCCGTAACTCACCATAACGCTCACCGGGGCTGATGTTACAACCGACGCTGCACTGCTGGCAGATACTCGGTGCAAACTGCATATCCCACTTACGGTTAAATCGACTCGAATGCGTTTTATCAGTGAACACCCCGGTTGGGCATACTTCAACTAAATTTCCTGAAAATTCACTTTGCAAAGTACCTGATTCAGTACGACCAAAATAAACATTATTGTGAGCGCCGTATACGCCAAAATCTTCACCATCCGCATAATCGTTGTAATAACGAACACAGCGGTAACAAGCGATACAACGGTTCATTTCATGTGAAATAAAGGGGCCAAGATCCTGATTTTCATGAGTACGTTTGGTAAAGCGATAATCACGCAAACTATGACCGGTCATCACTGTCATATCTTGCAAGTGACAGTTTCCCCCCTCTTCACAAACAGGGCAGTCATGCGGGTGATTTGACATCAGCCACGATACAACGCTCTCACGAAATTCAGTTGCTTCTTCATCCTCGATTGAAATATAAGTATCGTCGGTCACAGGTGTCATGCATGACATCACCAAACGGCCACGTTTATCATCGGCATCTTTATACTCTTTTACCGCACATTGACGGCATGATCCCACACTGCCTAAAGCAGGATGCCAGCAAAAGTAAGGCACATCGATACCCAACGACAAACAGGCCTGTAATAGGTTATCTGCGCCATCGACTTCATATTCTTTGCCATCTATATGAATGGTTGCCATATTCTGTATGCTTCCCAATGAGCTGCGAGCTTTCGCAGACATTTAACTGTTCAAATTAAGTACTATGAGTTACGCCAGATTAGGTTGGATACCTTTGATGGCTCTGACATTGCCAACTTTTGAACCAATACCAGCTTCAAACTCACTACGGAAAAATTTAATTGCACTTTGCAGCGGTTCCACCGCTCCGGGAGCGTGTGCGCAGAAAGTTTTACCCGGCCCCAATTGATGACAAAGCCGTTCGAGCGTTTCGATATCGCCAACTTGCCCTTCGCCATTGACTAATGCCTGCAGAATTTTAACACTCCATGGCAATCCATCTCGGCAGGGTGTACACCAACCACAGGATTCACGAGCAAAAAATTCTTCTAGATTTAACAGCAACGACACCATGTTAATTCGATTATCAATAGCCAAACACAGTGCGGTCCCCATGCGGCTACCCGCCTTACCAATATGATCATAATCCATCGGCAAATCGAGATGCTCTGGCAAAAGAAAATCAGTTCCCGCCCCACCAGGTTGCCAAGCCTTGAGTATCAATCCTTCTTGCATACCACCGGCATAGTCTTCGAAAAGCTCACGTACAGTCGTGCCCATTGGGAGCTCCCAAACACCGGGGTTATTGACGCAGCCGGAAAACCCCATCATTTTAGTGCCAGCATCGTCACTAATTTCAGCAGAAAGCCCTTTATACCAATCAGCTCCACGGTTTAAGATCCCCGGAACATTACAAAGAGATTCAACATTATTTACGCAGGTTGGTTTACCCCAAACCCCAGACATCGCCGGAAAAGGAGGTTTCGCTCGAGGGTTGGCTCGGCGCCCTTCTAATGAATTAATTAACGCGGTTTCTTCACCGCAGATATAGCGCCCTGCCCCGGTATGAACAAACAGATCAAAGTCTTTGCCACTGCCCTGAATATTCTTACCCAGAAAGCCAGCCTCACGCGCTTCATCGATTGCTTTGCGCAGAATATTGGCTGCCTCAACATATTCACCGCGCAAGAAAATATAACCTCGATAAGCTTTAACCGCTTTGGCTGCGATAATCATCCCTTCCACAAGCAAATGAGGCATTTTTTCTAGCAGATAGCGGTCTTTAAATGTGCCAGGCTCCATCTCATCGGCATTACAGATCATGTAGCGGACATCCAAAGAATCATCTTTAGGCATCAGGCTCCACTTAACCCCTGTGGGGAAACCAGCCCCACCACGGCCTCGCAGTCCAGCATCTTTGACTTGGGCAACAACTTCCTCTGGTGACATCGCCAACGCTTTTTCAGCTCCGACATATCCCTCTTTGGCTCGATACTCTTCAAACCAGACAGGTTGTCCGTCATCTCGAACACGCCATGTCAAAGGGTGTGTCTCAGCAGTCCGATTGATAGTTAAACTCATTGATACTGCTCCAAAATAGTTGGAATATCTGAAGGCTTCACACGTGAATGAACATCATCATCGATCATCATGGTCGGCCCTTGATCACAATTACCTAGGCAACAAGTGGGTAGTAATGTAAAACGACCATCTTCACTGGTCTGGCCATTGGTAATATGTAGCTGTTTTTCCAAAGCTTCTAAAATTTGTTTAAAACCAGTTACATAACACGATACGCTATCGCAATACCGGATAACATGACGCCCCACAGGCTGGCGAAAAATCTGACTATAGAACGTCGCGACACCTTCTACTTCACTCGCTCTGATTCCAAGGATGTCAGCGATAACGGCAATGGCCCCATCAGGAACCCAGCCATAAGATTTCTGAACAATCTTTAACGCTTCAATGGATGCAGAACGGGGGTCTTCATAATGATGTTTTTCCTGCTCAATCGCCTGAGCATCCGCTTCGCTTAGCGTAAACTCATTGCCGTACTCGACTTTCACCGAAATAGTTTGATTGGCTTGTTTCATGATTAACGATCCACATCCGACATAACAAAATCGATACTTCCGAGATAAACCACTAAATCGGAAACTAAACTTCCCCGAATCACTGATGGGATCTGCTGCAAATGCGCAAAACTAGGTGTACGAACACGAGTTCGATAACTCACCGTATTACCATCAGAGGTCAGGTAATAACTGTTAATGCCCTTAGTTGCTTCAATCATCTGAAATGATTCGTTAGCTGGCATAACCGGGCCCCAAGAAACCTGTAAAAAGTGAGTAATCAAGGTTTCGATATGCTGCAATGCTCGCTCTTTAGGTGGCGGCGTTGTCAGCGGGTGATCGGCTTTAAATGGTCCAGATGGCATGTTTTTTAAGCACTGGCGCAAAATATTCATGCTCTGACGGATTTCTTCCACTTTGAGCATGACACGGTTATAGCAATCGCTCACCCCACCGCCGACCGGAATTTCAAAGTCGAAGTTTTCATATCCTGAATAAGGTCGCCATTTACGCACATCAAATTCAATCCCAGTAGCCCGCAGCCCTGCCCCTGTCACGCCCCAATCCAGTGCTTCTTGCGCATTGTAGGCAGCGACACCTTGAGAGCGCCCTTTTAAGACACTATTATGCAATGCAGCTTTGACATATTCATTAAGCCGCTTAGGCATCCATGCCAAAAATTCTTCAAGCAAACGTTCCCAGCCTTTGGGCAAATCATGAGCAACGCCGCCGATACGGAACCAAGCTGGATGCATCCGAAAACCGGTAATCGCTTCGATTACATCATAAATTTTCTGACGATCCGTAAAGGCAAAAAATACCGGAGTCATGGCACCGATATCTTGAATGAAAGTTGAGATATAAAGCAGATGACTGTTAATTCGAAACAGCTCGCTCAACATAACCCGAATTACTTCGGTACGTTCAGGCACTTTGATGCCGGCCAGTTTTTCTACAGCCAGAACATAAGGCATTTCATTCACACATCCGCCTAAATACTCGATTCGATCGGTATATGGAATGTAACTATGCCAAGACTGCCGTTCAGCCATCTTTTCTGCGCCCCGATGGTGATAACCAATATCTGGCACACAATCTTTAATTTCTTCACCATCAAGTTGCAAAACAATACGAAATGCACCATGTGCAGATGGATGGTTAGGGCCCAAGTTAAGGAACATGAAGTCTTCATTTCCACTACTGCGCTGCATTCCCCATTCTTCAGGCTTAAAGGTAAGAGCTTCCATTTCTAGCTCTTCTTTCTGCCGAGTTAACTCAAATGGGTCAAATTCAGTCGCGCGAGCAGGATAATCTTTACGCAGTGGATTTCCCTGCCAAGTTGATGGCATTAAAATCCGTCGTAAATTGGGATGACCTTTAAAGGTGATGCCAAACATCTCCCAGGTCTCCCGTTCATACCAGTTAGCATTGGCAAAAACTTGCGTGGCAGTAGGTAGTTCCAAACTATCTTCGCTTAATGCAACTTTAAGCATGATGTCGCGATTACGATCAATCGAAAGCAGTTGGTAGAAAACCGTAAAATCTGCCTCCGGTAAATTTTCGCGATGGGTTCGCTGACGCTCATCAACACCATGCAGATCAAACAACATTGCGTATGGGCTTGGCATTTTTTTCAGGAAAGTCAGCACATCGATGATTTTTTCCCGCGCTACCCATACCACTGGCATACCGGTACGAGTAGGCTGCAAATAAACTGCCGATTTACCAAATCGATTAATGAGCTCAGGAATCACCGGATCATCATGGTGATCCATCGTTGGCCATGGCTCACTGGTGTGTTGTGTCATTGTTTGTGTCATATTCATCACTATGTCGTTAACCGTATAATGCTCACACCACGTTAAAGTTCATCGGGTGTACGAAGATTTTTAACCGCAATTCGTTCACCGTGTTTGCGTTCTCTCTCCGATGGCATATTGGCGCGATAGACACCTTGATCACCGACGACCCATGAGAGTGGACGGCGCTCTTTTCCAATTGACTCTTGAAGCAGCGTTAATGCTTGAATGTATGCTTCAGGTCGTGGTGGGCATCCGGGAATATAAACATCAACCGGAAGAAATTTATCAACGCCCTGCACAACTGAATAAATGTCATACATACCACCTGAGTTAGCGCATGACCCCATCGAAATCACCCATTTAGGCTCAAGCATTTGGTCATATAAGCGCTGGATCACTGGCGCCATTTTAGTAAAACAAGTTCCTGCAACGACCATGAAATCAGCTTGGCGAGGGGAAGCTCGTAACACTTCGGAGCCAAATCTTGCGACATCATGTGCAGCTGTAAAAGCTGTTGTCATTTCGACATAACAACATGACAGGCCGAAATTATATGGCCAAAGGGAATGTTTGCGGCCCCAATTAACCATGTCGTGCATGGCTGTTTCCAGTTTGCCCATGTAGACACTACGATGGACGTGCTGTTCAAGTGGGTCTGGAACAGTTTGCTTGCTTTGCAGCGGATAGTGATCATTCTCACCATCTGGCTCGGCACGAGTAAGCGTATAATCCATGATGAACCTCTTATTTTTTCGGCGAACCGTCAACTAATTTGATAATCTCAGATTGTTCGCTGTAACCTTCTGCACGTTTTGGTGCCCACTCTAATGCTTTGGTACGAATTAGGTAGACCAAACCAACCAGCAACACAACGATGAAGATGGTGGCTTCAATAAATCCTATCCAACCGTTCTCACGAATACTGCTAGACCAGGCATACAAATACAGCGCTTCAACATCAAAAATAACAAAGAACATAGCCACTAGGTAGAACTTCGCGGACATCCTTAGGCGAGCAGTCCCCACCGAAGAAATCCCTGATTCAAACGGGGTGTTTTTAGCCCGAGCTTTAGCTCGCCCACCCAATAAGAATCCGCCTACCAACATGGCACCACACAAAACAATCGCGACGACCAAAAATACTGTAAATGCCCAATGCTGAGCGATTGCATCAATGGCTGTAGACATAATTTATGTGCTCTATTTTGGTTAATAAAACTACTCAACTGCACGACGTGCAGTTGAAACGATTTTCAAGACAGTGGAAACACTCCATAAGGAGAGACACTGCTCCTATACACAAAATATTTTTAGGTAGAAGACCTAGGGAATAACATGAAGATAGATTCTATTTGGCATTATTAATAGATAACACCTATTATTTTTTATTAAACGTTATTCCCACTGGTTGAAATTCACACAGCAAAATGGGACTTGCTTCCCTGAGTTTAAAGAGAATAGACAAATCTCAGATACTGAATCCTTACAAACCACCCAAACACTTTACATCAATTTCACGATCCTTAACATACCGAAAAGGCAGCGAAACCAACAAACCCAAGCTTTTTAAAATTAATGTTTAACAAATATTAACTTTTTGTTTTTGAAATTGATAAATTAGTAAAAACCTTTTAAATACTAAGCTTTTTAAGGCTAAATACACAAAAACAGCTCATTTACCTCAAAAAGCAGGAAAACACCTTATAAATATTAATATTTATTTAACAAAACCTCCCTATCAAAACATTTTTAAAATAAAACATTGTTTTGATATCCTAAAATATGGCACTGATTGGCAGTTATAACAAGGCCATTTAAAGATACTTTTAGTTTTTCGAATAAAAACTGTTTTTAAATCAGAAAAATAGCCACATAAAGCAAATATATAGATTTTTAAATACGAAACCAGTCCCAATTGAATGAGGAAATTTTTTTTTGGAAAATGATAGTTTTTTATTTATTTGTCTATAAATTAACCGGCTTGGTTCCTTCTTTACCGCCATTTTAAGGCCAATTGCTAGTTTCGATAAAAACAGACACATTGTCGATTTTGTTACTTTTAACCAGTAGCTTGTCTATAACCACTAAAAGAGTCCCTTAGGCAAAGAATTAGTTGTAAAGGCTAAATAAACAAACAAAACCTGTTATAATGCAACTAAATCCAAAGAGTACGGAAAACCTAACGGTATTTACATATCTTTATCTTTGGTGCGATCACAACATACGCTTTTAAAAAATGTGATTGTTAGTTTAGTGTTTGATGGGATACGGGAGGAATATCAGTGGTAAGCGATAACAATCAGCAGTCTCCAATTGAAAAAATTGAGTTTAATTTATCTTATTTAGCGCGTTGGCTAGAGGCGAATCATCGTCGACGAACTTACCCGTTGGAAAGAGCACACTACTTGCTACTGAACTTATTATGTGAAAAATCTCCCCAATCTTCGGGCGCACTCGCTTCGCAATTAGGATTAGATTCATCAACGGTTACTCGGCAGATCAAGGCCATGATGGCGTTAGAATTACTAACCCGATTACCTGACCCAGCGGATCGCCGTGGCTGCCTGATACAAGTCACACAGCTAGGGATTGATAAGTACGAACAAATGCAATCGATTCGTCGCGAGAATGTCGAAAAGATCTTCCAAGACTGGAGTGATGAAGAGAAACGATCGATCGGTAATGCACTGGAAAAATTAAACAATTCCATCTGCCGTAATTTGGAAAATAATTAATCGGTAAACAAAATTCAGACATCGCCCAATGTTCATCATCCGATGTCTGGTTTGGTTAGCCTCTGCCTCAATACAAGTTTTTTAAATCCCATCGCCTCAGAGCACAGGAATACCATACTCCTGTGCTCATGCATTTAGCTTTTCACTAGCAACTCTTGCGTATCTTGTTGATGTAAGCGCACTAAAACGGCTATCGACTTAGAAGTCGGAGTAAAACTTTCATCCCCATAGCTTGATAATGGAATCAGCGCATTCGCTTCAGGAAAATACGCCGCTAGATTCCCTTGTGGGATCTGATACGGAATCACTTTAAACCCAGTGATTTGGCGCTTTTGATTGTCAGTCCAGAGTGTTTGAACATCAATCAAATCACCTTCAGTTAAATTGAGCTTATCCATATCTTGCGGATTCATAAAGACAATTTTACGTTCGCCAAAAATACCACGATAACGGTCATCATAACCATACACAGTCGTATTGTATTGATCGTGTGAACGCAACGTTTGCATAATAAATACTGGCGCTTTAGATCTTTCTATAGCCGTTACAGGGGTTATGGCTTCCGGCAAAGGATCAGCACACATCAGTGCTTTTCCACTGGCTGTTTTCCAGTTTAAATCACTCGCAGAATTGCCCAAATAAAAACCCCCGGGCTGATCTAAACGGCCATTAAAGTTCTCAAATCCAGGGATCACCGCTTCAATTAAATCGCGGATGCGATCATAATTATCGACTAGAGCTTGCCAATCAACAGGATGGGTAGCTCCGAGTAGTGCTTTGGCTATACCAGCAATAATTGCTGGTTCAGAACGCATCTGTTCACCTGAAACATCGACCCGACCGGATGAGGCATGAACCATAGAGAATGAATCTTCAACAGTAACTTTTTGCGGGCCAGCAACTTGCATATCGATATCGGTACGACCTAGACATGGCAAAATAATAGATTCTTTACCTGGATTCACATGTGAACGGTTTAATTTAGTCGCAATATTAACCGTTAGTTCTGCGCCGCGCATCGCATCGGCAACCCTTTGCGTATCAGGGACAGCCGCAACAATATTACCACCTAAGCCAATAAAGACTTTACTCTGAGCATTACACAATGCTTGCATTGCTTGGACAACATTATGTCCGTGCTCCCGAGGTGCAGAAATATCAAATACTTCATCAAATCGGGCCAAAAATGACTCAGCTGGCGATTCGTTAATTCCAACCGTACGGTCGCCTTGTACATTTGAATGTCCACGGACCGGACATAGCCCTGCGCCAGGTTTACCAATCTGACCAAATAATAGCTGCAAATTTACTAGTTCGTGGATGGTTGCAACGGAGTGCTTATGCTGAGTCACTCCCATTGCCCAGGTAACAATTACCCGTTCAGCATTCTGATAAATGTTAGCAGCCCGAACAATCTGTTCATAACTCAAACCAGATTGTTCAGTAATTTGCTCCCAAGATGTTTGCTCCACCAGCGCTAAATACGCATCCATACCTTGAGTCTGTTGAGCAATAAATTCTAAATCAAACAAAGAGCTGCCCTGAGCAACAGCTTTTTTATGGCGTTCATTAAACAGTTTAACCATGCCGCGAACAGCCGCCATATCGCCACCTAGTTTGGGCGTAAAATAATCGCTGGTTGTGGGTGTTGAGCTATAAGTTAACAGTTCAACTGGATGCTGTGGGTTAGCAAAGCGCTCCAGTCCGCGCTCTTTTAAGTTATTAAAAGCAACAACGCGAGCACCGCGTTTCGTCGCATGACTTAATGTCTCGAGCATCCTCGGATGATTGGTCCCTGGATTTTGGCCAAACAGGAAAATCGCATCAGCTTGTTCAAAATCTTCAATGCGAACGGTTCCTTTACCAATCCCAATCGTCTTAGCCAAAGCCACACTGGTTGCTTCGTGACACATATTAGAGCAATCCGGAAAGTTATTGGTGCCGTAGCAACGCGCCAATAACTGGTAGAGAAACGCCGCCTCATTGCTGGCACGCCCCGAGGTATAAAATTCAGCCTGATTCGGTGAATCCAGCTCTTTTAATTTAGTCGCAATCAGTTTAAAAGCATCGTCCCAACTAATTGGCTCATAATGATCAGTAACACTATTATAACGAACCGGCTCAGCCAAACGCCCCTGAAACTCAAGAAAATAATCAGTTTGTTGGTTTAACCAGCTGACTGGATACTGGGCAAAAAATTCTTCACCAACACGCCGCGTTGTTGCTTCCCAGTTCACTGCCTTAGCACCGTTTTCACAGAATCGAAAACGTCCCGGGACACCTTTTTCTCCCCAAGCACAACCAGGACAGTCGAAACCGTGATCTTGGTTGGTACGCAGCAAATTGCTAATATTTTTCGCAACATTCTGACTTTTCAACAAATGGGTAGTCGTTGCTTTTAACGCCCCCCAACCACCCGCGGGACCTTGATACTCTTTGTGACTCATCTCTTAAATCTCATCGTTCGGCATCTAGCGCTAATCGCCAATGGCCGTGATATACATTAAACTGGCGTGCTTTGGTAAATCCGATTAGAGTCATATTAAATTGTTTGGCCATATCAACAGCTAAAGTCGAAGGCGCTCCAACCGCGACAATCACGGGAATCGATGCCAACATAGCCTTTTGTACCAATTCAAAACTAACTCTGCCGCTGAGTACCAAAACACTCTGCGGCTGCCAAAGATCCTGGTCATATATTTGCCCAATCAATTTATCAAGCGCATTGTGACGACCAACATCCTCAGCAATTTGAACAACTCCTTCACCAGACCAGAATCCAGCACCATGCACAGCACCAGTCCGAGCAAATAACTGTTGCTGATTACGTAACTGTTGCGGCATTTGCAGAACAGCTTCGGGAGCTAACCATCCGGCGGCTTCATCAATTGATACGGGTCGTTTTAAACACAGTGACCGCATCGATGTCATTCCACAGATCCCGCAACTAGACTGACTAACATAACTACGCGCAAGCAACTCCCAGTCCGGTTCAATCCCTTTTTTTAAACTGACTAACAGATGATTGTGACTATGGCGCTGCTCACTATCGAACACAGTGATAGAGTCAACATCATCTAAACAGGTGATGACTTGTTGGGTCAAAAGTAACCCACGGACCAGAGCTATATCGTTACCCGGCGTACGCATAGTAAGGCTCCATTCACGATGACAAACATCATTCAGCGCTGGATCAAACCACTGCAAACTAATTTGCAGTGGCTCTTCTACTGCTACGTCATCACCTTCCAGCTGCATTAAATATTCATCATCTTTGATACTGCAGCGTTGTCGATAGATACAACTGACCCCTGACGCGATATTTTGCGTTATCATAATGTTATCACCTTGTATATTTATGTTAGCTGATTTTCTGAATGGTTATTAGCCAAAGATAAAAAAGAATTCGCTATGGGAGGCTATCTTCGACCAGATAGCTAACTTATGAATTGATTATCAACAACATTACTGCAATTACTATTCGAGCTGTAAAATACTCTTATCAAAAGATCCAGTCAAGAACAACATATTTACATAAATTAACATTTTATTAACGCCCTCATGAAGCGTCATATAATCCTCAAATACCTTTACATTCAACCTTAAAGTGTTAGCGTGAAAGACTGTCATGTTAGACATAACGAAAAGAGGCTATGATGAGTCAATCGATAACACAAATCCCTTTTAACAAGCTTGATGGTACCCCCACTTCGCTAGAGGAGTTCTCTGGCTCCGTGGTATTAATTGTGAACGTGGCGTCAAAATGTGGTCTAACACCTCAATATGAGCAACTTGTTGAACTCTACCACCAATATAAAGACAAAGGACTGGTTGTTCTGGGCTTTCCAGCTAATAACTTTGCCAGCCAAGAACCAGGAAGCAATAGTGAAATTGCAACTTTCTGTAGTGCTACTTATGGCGTGGATTTTCCAATGGCCGAGAAGATATCCGTTAACGGCGCTGACCGCCATCCACTCTACCAAGCCTTAATTGCCGCCAAGCCTGACACTTTACGTAATCCTGACATGAGCTTTGAAAAACGCCTGAAAGACAAAGGGCTAGGTGTGGAAAATGAGAGCGATATAACTTGGAATTTTGAGAAGTTTTTACTCAGTACCGATGGCCAAGTCATTGGTCGATTTGCACCCGATATTGAGCCAACCGACCAACGAATCACCAGTACTATCGAAAAAGCACTGTAATCGACGATACACCAAAGGCGGATAATTGTTCAATCTATCCGCCTTTGTAGTTAATCAACTAAATCTTGCTCAATTAACCACTCTAAAACTTTTACCGCGGCTACTGAACATTGATCAGATGAATCACTGTTAAGCCATTCGAACTGTTCAATCTCAGCACTTGCTTGTGGCTGTTGATTATCAGCTGTTGCCCAATAACAGGTAAGCTGAACCTCTACCCCAATGGCTTTGCCGTCAGCTTGCGCACGAAACACTCCTGCCGGACGTAATGAAGATGGCTCTAAATGAATAGACAACTCTTCATGGATCTCTCGAATTAATGCCTGCTGATCCGTCTCTCCTGCTTCACGTTTTCCACCGGGAAGGTAAAAAAGCTCTTTGCCATAAGAACGAACAGCGAGAAAGCGGCGTTGATGCAAAGCGATCCAAGCCAATTTATCGATGACTTGCTGAGTCATAAATTTTCCAATTATCAATAGATTTTATTATTTTAAAGCCCACCAAGATTAATTCAATCTCCATAGACTTGCGGATGTTTCCCGGCTTGATCCTCAGTCGTTTTAAATAAAGTCAGTGGTGAGATAAAAACCGATATTTAATCGCCGCAAAGCCAAATAAATAGCAATAACCCCTTAGAGAATCACGTCTTTCAATGATGACTAAATATCATTGCTATCAGATTTGTGTGAAGCAGCTACGAGCTTTGGTAAAAACTGAAGAGCGTTTTTCGATCTGCCGCACAAGTTACTCTGAAACCGGTTGCAGAGACGAACATCATATCGCACATTGAAACCGGTTTCAAAGAAGTCATAACAGTGATGAGGGAATTCATGGCCAAGGTAAGAGATTACTCAAAACTTGCTCACGATATTCTTCGTGAAGTCGGTGGCGAAGATAACTTAGTGAGTATTAACCGCTGTGCAACACGTCTGCGGTTAGTCCTGAAAGAAATACCAGAACATGCAGTCGAGCATGTGAAACAACTGCCCGGGGTCATTACAGTGGTACTTGGAGCTGGCCAGTTTCAGGTGGTTATAGGGACCCATGTAGGTGATGTGTTTCAAACATTAACTGGGATGGTCGATGCCAGTTTAATGGCTAATGCAGAGTCCCCTAAGCAAGGGATCCTAGATTCGGTGATTTCGGCAATGGCCGCAATTTTTGCCCCAATCATCTATGTGCTGGCTGCTGCGGGGATCTTACAAGGCGGTTTAATTTTAGCCAAGTTAGCCTTCCCTTCATTTACTACAACAGGAGCCTTTGGCATCCTGAACTTTATCTCCTGGACGCCATTTACTTTCCTGCCTGTCTTTATCGGATTTACCGCCGCTAAACACTTCAAATGCAATCCGTTTATAGCGGTGTTCTGTTGCTGCGCGTTGATTAATCCAGAATGGGCAAAAATGGCCGCACAAATAGCCAGTGGTAGTAACATTTCCTTTGCCGGATTGCCGTTAGCTAAAACAGTCTACAACGCATCGGTGCTACCGCCAATCTTCTTAGTTTGGGCACTTTCCTATGTTGAACGCTTCGCTTGTAGAATTTTACCAGATGTCGTAACTGCGCTATTTTCTCCACTGATCTGTGTCGTCATTATGGTTCCGTTGACACTAGTCATTATTGGGCCAGTAACGACAGATGCTGCCGGGTGGATCGCCCATGGTTATAACTGGTTATACGATCTATTTCCACCTCTGGCTGCCGCGGTAATTGGCGGAGTTTGGCAAATCATTGTGATCTTTGGCGTTCACTGGGGGATCACGCCTGTCGTCTTAGCTAACTTCCAAGTTTACGGCCACGACTCTTTCCAAGCTTTCCAAACCATCGCAGTCATCGGCCAAATGGCCGCCGCTTTTGCTTGTGCCATTCGCAGCAAAAATACTGAGCTCAAAACCACTGGCTTTTCGGCTGGCGTCACCGGAATTTTCGGGATTACCGAACCGGCGATTTATGGGGTCACTCTGCGGCTAAAAAAACCGTTTATCTGTGGTTGCATCGGCGGAAGTATTGGCGCCATTGTGACCAGCCTATTTGGTTCTTACTATTACATTTACGCGGGACTACCCGGTATTTTAACCATGGTTAATGCTATCAGTTCTGAGAATCCGTCATCATTTATTGGCGAAGTCGCTGGTGCCGCGGTCTGCATTATTGTGACCTTTATTCTGGTGTTCTGGGTGGGTTTTGATGACCCGATTGAAGACAATGCAACCGATGAGGCAAAAAATGGCTCTGCAAGCGACGCTTCAGACGCTTCACCCGTGCTCGGTGCAACTCAAGAAGGAGCGACACTACTCAGCCCTGTGGCTGGCGAATTCATTCCATTAGAAAAAGTAAATGATGAAATTTTTTCGCAAAAAATGTTAGGTGATGGTATTGCGATTATTCCAAGCACCGGTGTCATTCAAGCCCCCTACGATGCCGAAATATCTTCAGTGATCGAGTCACAACATGCCGTTGGATTAACCCTCGCCAACGGTGCCGAACTGTTGATTCATATTGGCCTAGATACAGTAAATTTAAACGGCCAACATTTCCAGGCGGTAGTTAAGGAAGGTCAAAAAGTTAAAGCAGGAGACGACCTCATCTTATTTGAAATAGATGATGTACTTGCCGCCGGTTACGACATTACAACACCAATATTAGTCATCAATAATGACCAATATAAGGTAGCGCTCTTGGAACATGATGAAACCATTGCACTCGGTCAACCCATTTTACATATCGCTTGTTAATTTAAGGAGTTTAATATGCCTAATACATTACCTGATAACTTTCTCTGGGGGGGTGCAGTTGCAGCACATCAGCTAGAAGGAGGCTGGGATCAGGGCGGTAAAGGTATCAGTGTTGTTGATGTCGTAACGGCTGGGGCCTATGGACAACAGCGTAAAATTACCGATGGCATTTTGCCCAGTGAATCATACCCAAATCATGAAGCGATTGATTTTTACCATCATTATAAAGACGATGTGAAACTGTTCGCCGAGATGGGGTTCAAATGTTTCCGGACGAGTATTGCATGGACGCGGATCTTTCCCAATGGGGATGAAGAAGTTCCAAATGAGGCAGGCCTGGAATTTTATGATGCCCTGTTCGATGAGCTTTTAAAATATGGTATCGAACCGGTGGTGACTTTAAGTCACTTTGAAATGCCTTTGCATCTAGCTAATAAATATGATGGCTGGATGAGTCGCACCGTGTTGGATTATTTTGTTAAATTTGCCATGACCGTGATCGAGCATTATCAGCACAAAGTAAAATACTGGATGACTTTCAACGAGATTAATAATCAGAAAAACGTGGCAACTGACATTTTTGGCTGGCTCTGCTCAGGGGTAAAATTTCCGAGTAAAGAAAGGCCCGAAGAGGCAATGTATCAGGCCGTTCACCATCAATTTGTAGCCGCAGCAACAGTGGTGAAAAAAGCACATGCACTAAACCCTAACCTGCTAGTCGGATGTATGTGTGCCATGGTCCCCTATTATCCCTATTCATCAAATCCTGATGATGTGATGCTTTCTCAGGTAGCAATGCGTGATCGTTACTACTTCTCTGATGTGATGGTAAAAGGGCATTATCCGAGCTATGCCAAAAAAGAGTGGCAACAAAAAGGCTACAATATCCAATTTGCCGAAGGTGATGAATCCATTTTGGCCGAAGGTAAAGCCGACTATCTGGGTTTTAGCTACTATATGTCGAATACCATTAAAGCCGATGCCAAAACGACCAATGCTGGACTGATGGATGGCAGTAGTGAATACTCTGTTAAAAATCCGTATGTTAAAGCGAGCGACTGGGGCTGGCAGATTGACCCTGTAGGACTACGTTATACTTTAGCATCGCTTTGGGAACGCTATGAAGTACCAATGTTTATCGTTGAAAATGGCTTAGGGGCACTCGATGAAGTTGATGAGAACGGTTACTGCGAGGATGATTATCGCATTAATTACCTTAAAGCCCATATTGAACAGATGGAAAAAGCGGTTTCACTCGATGGGGTTGAGTTGATGGGATATACCCCTTGGGGTTGTATCGATTTAGTATCGTTTACAACCGGTGAAATGCGTAAGCGTTATGGGTTTATCTATGTTGATAAACACGATGACGGTACGGGAACACTGAATCGTTCACGTAAAAAATCATTTTACTGGTATAAAAACGTGATTGCCTCAAACGGTAGCAAACTTTAATGTAATAAACCGTTAGCCGGGAGCGGTCCCGGCTTTGGTCATAAAGTTGGACATAATTATGGTAACAATGCTTGATGTCGCAAAAAAAGCAGGAGTTTCAAAAGCCACTGTTTCTCGAGTTCTTAATGGCAAAAATATTGTCAGTGATGCAGTCAAAAAACAGGTGTTCCATGCAATTAAAGAGACTGGATATCGCCCAAATCTGCTAGCCAGACAGATGGCCACGCAAAAAACTAACCTGATTGGTCTGGTGATGACCAATGGGTTGTATAACGGGCCTTATTTTTCCTCTCTGGTTTATGCAGCGGCCTCATTCAGTGAAAAATATCAACATCAGTTGATATTGGCTGATGGGAAACACAGTGCAAACGATGAACGCCAAGCCATTGATTACTTGTTAGATATACGCTGTGCCGGGATTTTGATCTACCCCGAATACTTAAGTGCCCAAGAACTCTCTAAGATCATTACTGCCAGTAGCACCCCGATTATTGTCATTAATCGTGAACTAGCCGAATGTAGACAACAGTGTGTATTCATGGATCACTATCACAGCACTGAGTTGATGATGGATTATGTCATTGCCCAAGGGCATCGCCAGATTGCATTTATTAAAGGACGCGAACACTCTTCCAGTGGTCAGCAGCGCTATCAAGCCTATTGCGATAAGTTAGTCGCCAACCAGATTCAGTTAGAGCCAAAGCGCGTCGTCTCTGGAGACTGGTCATTGCAAAGTGGTTATGATGCAGTGCAAGAGCTATTAAGTCGGGATGTAACATTCTCGATGATCGTGGCTGGGAACGATGATATGGCCAGTGGTGCAATGAAAGCACTGCGAGAAGCTAACCTTCGGGTTCCAGAAGACGTGTCTATATCAGGTATTGATAATAGTCCATTTAGTCAATATATCTATCCTGCCCTTACCACTATAAACGTCCCAATCCAGCAAATGGTTGAACAAGGAATTTTACAATTAATTGCCCCAACAGATACAAAAGCGAATCAGTTAATTGAAGGTGAATTGATCATCCGTGATTCAGTTTTAAACATCGTATAATTTAGGCTGTAAAACTTCCGATCATTTTTGTCGATACAGCCCCCCTTCTTACAATTGATGTAACCGAAGACATTTTTCAAGGCTCATAGCCACCTCAGCCAATTCAAGATCAGCTAGTATTCTTACCTATCGACCTTAGTGTTTAAGCCATACCATTGCCTTTAATTTTAGGTCATTTCCACCATTTAAAGAGCAGCCCTTTTAGTTAAAGCACTAACCAATCCAACTAGAAAAACCTGACATCTTGATAACAAAAACAAAAATGAAAACCAAGTAAAACACCAAAAAATGTGACTAAAATCACTTAAAAATCAAAAAATATAAAAATAGCTACTTATTTCGGATTATGACTAGACATTATAAATGTTTAGTCTACTATATTTAGCAATCTAAACATTAAAGGGTGGATTACATCGTTATTTTATTTCTAACATAATGATTTAAATTATTTTTATGACATAAAATAATCGATAGCCCTCAAATAATTACAGCAGAGGAATTTTCAAATGCTCGACGACGTCGTGTTTAAAAAACCTACAATGGCTGACGGGTATGCAGTTAATCAGCTGATTAAAAATTCTCCACCACTTGATACGAATTCTAGCTACTGCAATCTTTTACAATGCAGCCACTTTGCAGACACTTCGATTGGTGCTTATCACGCCGAGCAACTGGTCGGTTTTATTAGTGGCTATAACCTTCCTCAACAACCGAACACATTATTTATATGGCAAGTTGCAGTCAGTCAAAAAATGCGTTCGCAACAGATTGCCAAACGAATGCTCCATGCACTGATTGCTCAGGTTAAGCCTGTCTTTATACATACAACCATTACTCAAGATAATGCCCCCTCTCGCGCCCTTTTTGCATCTTTTGCCAAAGCCAACAACACAATGATGAATGAACAACCATATATGGATAAAGACCACCACTTTAACCAAGAACATCCGAGCGAAGCGCTCATTGTCATTGGGCCACTGAACTAATTTACATCACTCATTATTCCCCCATCACTTATTTCAATTATACGAAAGGAGTCTTCATGACGATTTTTGACGAACTTGAATCATCCGTACAAAGTTATGCACGTTCATTTCCCTGCGTTTTTCACAGAGCGAAGGATGAATATTTATTTGATGAACAAGGGCGCGCTTATCTGGATTTTTTAAGTGGTGCTGGCACATTGAACTACGGACACAATAACGACATTTTTAAAAAAGCATTGCTTGAATATATCCAAGAGGATGGGATCACTCATGGTCTGGACATGCATACTCATGCTAAAGAAGCATTCCTAGAAAGCTTTAATCAGCATATCCTGCAACCCCGTGCTCTTGAATATCGGTTGCAGTTTACCGGTCCCACTGGAACCAATACAGTCGAAGCAGCCATCAAATTAGCCCGTAAAGTCACTGGACGAAATAATATTATATCGTTCACCAATGGTTTCCATGGCGTCACGCTTGGCGCTCTCAGTGCCACTGGCAATAGCCACCATCGTCAAGCCTCCGGCGTTTCGCTCTCGGGGAATACTCGAATGCCATTCGATGGTTATATGGGAGATGGCATCGATACTACCCAATATCTGGAAAAAGTGTTGAATGACGCCAGCAGCGGCGTTGACCTACCCGCAGCGGTCATTGTTGAAACCGTACAAGGCGAAGGGGGAATTAATGCCGCAAGCTTTGACTGGCTCAGATCGCTAGAAACACTGTGCCATCGCCATGACATACTTTTAATTGTCGATGACATCCAAGCAGGATGTGGCCGTACAGGAACATTTTTCAGCTTTGAAGGCGCGGGTATTAAACCTGATATGGTGACCTTGTCCAAATCAATCTCTGGATATGGACTGCCTTTAGCCTTACTGTTATTGCGTCCAGACTTAGATCAATGGTCTCCAGCTGAGCATAACGGCACCTTCCGCGGTAATAACATCGCTTTTGTGACGGCTAAGGCCGCAATTGACAGCTACTGGCAAGATGATCGATTAGCTCAGAATATCCAATACAAAAGTCATCTGATCAAAAACCGACTGGAAAAACTAGCTGAGCACTATGGTGAGGGGCAGTTTAAAGCCAAAGGTCGCGGTATGTTTCAGGGCATCAGCTGTGTCACAGGCGAGTTGGCCAGTAAAATCAGTCAAAATGCCTTTACCAAAGGACTCATCATTGAAACCAGTGGGGCCGACAGTGAAGTGCTCAAATGTCTATGCCCTCTAACAATCAGTACTGAATCACTCAATAAGGGGCTTGATATTCTCGAACAAGCCATGCGGGAAGTCCTTGTCAAAATCGACCAGATCCCTGAACAAAAACAATATCTTGACTACGACATTGCAAGCTAATTCAGCTTGAACTGGCTGATCATCATTGTGATTTTCGGCCAGCTTTCAGATGCATTCATATATCCAACCAAGAGGAAATCTGATGATTGTACGAACTTTATCCCAGTGTGAACAAACCGAGCGTCGCATTATCTCTCCCGATGGTAATTGGGAAAGCACCCGAATGCAGTTAAAAGATGATAATACGGGGTTTTCGTTTCATATCACGACGATTTATCAGGGAAAAGACTTTTACCTGCATTATAAAAATCATTTCGAATCAGTTTATTGCATCAGTGGTAAAGGCGAAATAGAAAGCCTTGAACAAGGGGACGTTTATCCAATCGAACCAGGCACACTGTATATTCTCGATCAGCATGATAGGCATATGCTCAGGGCATTCGAGGAGTTAAAACTCGCCTGCGTCTTCAATCCACCGGTCACCGGCAGTGAAGTACACGATAAAGATGGCTCTTATCGTCTAGAGAGTGCGCCTCTTGAGAGTTAACCCCCTAACCCCCAAACAGGCGATACACTCGCATAAATTTTATCGCCTGTTTAAAAACCACTCATTCTGTAAATAACGATGGAGATCCATTGTGCGAAACAGCCAACAGCTATGCGTTGAAAAAATTGGCGGAACGTCCATGAGTCAATACGAGAGCGTACGTGACAATATTATATGTGCTGCTCATCATCAGCCTCCGTACCACCGCATTATTGTTGTTTCAGCTTATGCTGGCATCACTGATCAACTATTAGAGTATAAAAAAAGCGGTCAACCTGGAATCTACGCGCTCTTTGCCAATGGCCAACAAAATGACGATGAGAATTGGCAAAAAGCGTTAAAAAACCTTGAGCAACAGATGCATGCGATTAACCGACAATTATTTATCTTTGATGAGCATCGGCTTGCTAGGGCAAATGCATTTATCAGTAAACGGTTAAACCGGGCCAAGAGTTGTTTGTTAGACCTTGTAAATCTATGTCGCAATGGCCACTTTTCACTTGCTGAGCATTTAGCAAATGTGCGGGAAATGTTAGCTAGTTTAGGTGAGTCTCACAGTGCCTGGAATCTGGTGGAATTACTCAAGCGCGATGGCATCAATGCTCGATTTGTTGATCTCACTGGTTGGCAAGACGGTAGTGCCGAAGACCTCGATGGTCGCATTGAATCCGCATTTAAAACGGTGGATTTTGCTAAAGAGCTAGCCATTGTAACCGGTTATGCACAAACCCAAAAAGGTCTGATGTCAACCTTTGACCGAGGTTATAGTGAGATGACATTTAGCCGCATTGCCGTTTATTTTAACGCCTGCGAAGCGATTATCCATAAAGAGTACCATTTAAGTAGTGCCGATCCGAAACTTGTGGGAAACAACAAAGCGGTTCCGATTGGTCGGACCAACTATGATGTCGCCGACCAACTGGCAAATTTGGGTGTCGAAGCCATCCATCCAATGGCCGCCAAAGGGCTACGCCAAAGCGATATTCCATTGCGGGTGAAAAATACCTTTGAACCCGAACATCCAGGCACTTTAATCACCAATGACTATATCAGTGATAAACCCTGTGCCGAAATTATCGCCGGTTGCAATGCTCTGTATAGCTTTGAAGTTTTCGATCAAAACATGACCGGTAACCAACTACACTATGAACGCTCTCTATTAAATTTAATCGACCGGTTTAATATGACCTTTATAGCTAAAGACTCGAATGCCAACACGATCACGCACTATCTACAAGGTAGTCTTAAACAACTCAAACGATTAACCAACGTCATCGAGCAGGAATATCCAGAAGCTCTGATCAATCAACAAAAAGTGGCATTAGTTTGCGCTATTGGCTCGGATTTACAGGCCACTGGGATCCTCGCCCGAACCACAGCCAGCCTTACCCGTAACAACATAGCCATCAAAGCAGTCCATCAGTCACCAAGAGAAGTCGATATTCAGTTTATCGTGCACCATGATGACTACCAAAGCGCCACACAATGCTTACATCAATGTCTAGTTGAAATTCATGATCATGGCCGCGCTATTTGCTTGGCATCGTGACTCATAGCTATTGATAAAACGGCAAGAACCAAATTGTCGACCTAAAAAAACCAGCCTGCACGACGATTCTATTTATAATCAGGAGAATCTGTGCAGGCGATATGAATTTAAAAAACAGGTATCCCTCCCCTAGGGACTGTTGACCTTTTGTGATTAGTTTTGCAGAAATCTGAGAGGGATTTAGGCAAGGCAAACGTTGTGCCGTGTAGTATTCTCCACAAAGAACGTTTAACGCTGGATAAATTCCTCTCAGATACTGCCCTTGGGGTTCATTTAAACGCATCCTGAACTTTGTTGCACCCTGCTTGCTTAACTCATTAAGCGACGCAGGGGACGCCGCGTTCAAAATGCGTTTAATTTGAACAAAATTCAACCACCAAAGGTCAACAGTCCCTAGGGTTTAGTCGCTCAACTACCAAATGTTCATCCAAGATCACGGCAAACGTCTCATTACAGCTTTATAAATTAGCACACACATTTTCAGCCCAAACAAATTAAACGAGCCGCTAAAAGTGGAAACACAGTCTATGCATTTCATAGTACCTTCAAATTAATCCAGCCTATTTATTGAACAGAATCATGCTCCCGATACGGAGAATGCCCTGGTTGGGTGCCCCTAATATGCAAATCAGATTTATTGCTTTAATTTAGCGATAATAAGGCAGTGATCGCTTAAGTTAAAATGTCGCGCTTCAGAGCGACTCGGCGCAATTTCTTGAAATGAATTTTCGATGTAGGCCGTGGCGGCTAATTGATTCATTAATATAAAATCTATAAATTGTTTATGCTCATTCATCCAGATTTTATGATGTTTACCTACTTTTTTATGCCAACAATGACTCGCCCCATGGTTGATCAAAATTAAATGGTTTTTCCGGTGTGAATCACCACCTTGTAATAGATGATAAAACCACTGCGAATGAGTGTTCAGCATACGCCGATTAAAATCGCCCAAAATAACAAAGCGTTGATGCTGTTGATTTCTTCTAGCTATCCATTGATGAAGTCGTTTTGCCTGACGAGCCAGCGTCTGACAGGCAAATGATGATGATTGTGACTGAGTAAAACAACCACTTCTTAAATGAATAGCTAACAACCGCAGGGACTTACCCGGGCCAGACTTCAACTCAACATCCACGGCATTTCGGAGTCGATTATTATAATTGACGTTTAAATTAAGATCCGAAAAACGCTTATAAACAAGATCCTTGCGTATTGCGAAACCGGTATATTGGCGCCATTTCCCCTCACTTGGCTCACGAGTGGCACGATGAGATATCTCAATAGTGTAGTCTTTCCCAACAACGTGTTGGATCGCTTGAATAGAGCCAACCTCAGCAAATGCCAAGACATCTATATGAGCTTGCCGGATATAGCGGTAAAGTTGATGATAATCCTTATTATCTCGCTTAGGCCCCATCGATGATAAGCCACCATCTAACCATTGCAAATTCCAACTGCCGATTACAAGAGGCTCAGCACAAACTCTACAACTCGAACAAAGAAATATGAAAATCAAAAAATAGCGCAATTGATATATCTACAAAACAATAATTTATTAAATTATCAATTATTTTATCATAAAAAAGCCTAACAAACTGACTCGTAATAATTTATAGCTATCAATAATGATAAGAATAACAATATTGAAAATAGAGATAAAAAAACCGGCTCAATGAGCCGGGTCTAATGAGACTATATAGAATATATCAACTTTAGTGATTGACATTATGAATGCAAAATTATGCTATCGTGTTACATATCAAAATTCATATAAAATTACTTTTATTTACACTACAACCAAATACTGCATTTACGATGACAATCTCAGTCTTGGCATAACCGTCGCTAGGGACTGTTGACCTTTGGTGGTTGAATTTTGTTCAAATGAAACGCATTTTTAACGCGGCGCCTCCTGCGTCGCTTAATGAGTGAAGCAAGTAAGGGGCAACAAAGTTCAGGATGCGTTTAAATGAACCCCATGGGCAGTATCTGAGAGGAATTTATCCAGCGTTAAACGTTCTTTGTGGAGAATAACTACACGGCACAACGTTTGCCTTGCCTAAATCCCTCTCAGATTTCTGCAAAACTAATCACAAAAGGTCAACAGTCCCTAAACACCGCCCAATCATACTCGCTAACAAGTTGGTGACTATGACTTAGACATCACAATTTTACCCGCCAACCCCACCAGTAATACTCCGGAGATACCTTGCATGACACGGTTGATTTTCACAGCTTTAGTGCCATTCAGCACGGCACTTCCAACAAAAGCGTATAGTAGGTTAACGAGTGTTGCCAGTACGCTAAAAGCAACGCCTAATACCAGTAATTGGGCGCTAATGTGGGTACTCTCTGCGCTAATAAACTGGGGTAAAAATGATAAGAAAAATAGCGCTACTTTCGGGTTTAGAACACTGACAACAATCCCCTGATAAAAAACATTTCCTACGGCTTTGTCAGTGCCTGCCAAATCCAAACGTGATTGTCCTTGGTACATTGCAATAAGTGATTTGATGCCAAGCCATAATAAATAAGCGGCCCCCAGCCACTTGATCATAGTAAATGCCAGCGCAGAACTAACAATGAGTGCGGATAAACCAATACAGGCGGCAAGAGTATGAACCATGTACCCACATCCCAGACCACAGGCAGCCTTTATTGCGCTTTTGCGTGATCCTTTGAGCATATTTGAAACAATATAAATAACATCAGGCCCAGGGATGAGATTCAGCGACAAACTCGCTAACATAAATAAAACAAAGGTATGAAGTGACATATGAAGTCTCTAAAAGAATATTCCAATATAGAAAATGAGCCACCTATTGCATCAAGGTTATAAACGGCATCAGTCATACCTAAAACAATGGCGCACTATGGCGCCATATACCTTCAACACTAATTTGGGCCACGAAGTTAGTTTTACTAGCTTAGCCTAAATCTTCTCTCAACTCAGCATTTTTGAATAGCTAGCGGTTGGTAAAGCGAGCAAATTCCTTCGTATAACGTTCACCTTTTACCTGTTCCCCCAGTCCATTCAGTAATGCTATTTCACTTTCACTCAAAGCTAACTTATCTGCTTGCGCATTATCCTCTATATGGGCAACTTTTCGACATCCGGGAATAGGAACAATTTGCTCTGCCTGTGCTAATAACCAAGCTAACGCAACCTGAGCCGATGTAGCTGACTTTTGCTTGGCCAGTTGAGCTACAGCTTCTGCTATTTTCTGATTATTAGTAAAGTTATCCGCCGCTAAACGCGGATCGCCCCACGAGCGAAAATCATCTTCCCCATAATCACTAGCAGGTTTAGCCCCCCCAGCTAAAAAACCTCGTCCCAGTGGACTGAAAGGAACCAAAGCTATCTCTAATCGCTTAAGTAGCGGTAATATATCTTCTTCAATATTGCGCTCCCACAGCGAATATTCACTCTGCAACGCCGATACAGGACAAACCTGATGTGCACGTTCTATCACATCAACGCCAGCTTCCGATAATCCGAAACAACGAACTTTCCCTTGTTGAATCAAATCACTCACGCACTGCGCAACCTCCTCAATCGGCACATCCGGATCCACTCGGTGCTGGTATAACACATCGATATGATCGCTTTTTAGACGAATGAGGCATTCATCCACCACTTTTTTAATGTGCTCGGGTCGACTATCTAGGCCACTTGATCGCGAACCTGATAAGTCAAAACCAAATTTAGTCGCAATCACGAGTTGATCACGATGCACCGCGCTTTTTTTAAGCCACCGTCCAAGTAACTTTTCATTTTCATAGGGACCATAAAACTCTGCGGTATCTAGCAGATTAATCCCTAACTCAACTGCTTTATCTAACGTTTGAAACGATTCCTGTTCATTGGCTTTACCATAGCCATGACTCATTCCCATACATCCTAAGCCAATCGATGAAACTTGAGGCCCGTGTTTACCTAATTGACGCATTTTTAACATTGGATTGCCCTTTATCGATATGTTTTCAGGAGAATAAGTATGCATGAACCATGACTATGTTTTAATATTTCATAATCTTAATGAATAATTAATATTTGGAAACATAATCATGATAAATCGCGACTTTACTCAGTTGCAAGCCTTTATCGCGATTGCAGAGCAAGGTAGCTTTATTAAAGCAGCCCATCAATTGCGAGTGACCCCACCAGCCTTAAGCCAAATGCTGAAACGGCTTGAACAACAACTCGGAACTCGCCTCTTTAATCGCACCACCCGCAGTGTGGCGCTGACCTATTCCGGGGAGCAATTATTATTGCGGTTGCGTCCCGCTATGGATGAACTCACCCAAGCCCTCAATGACACCAAAATGCAGGCTGGCCAGTTATCTGGCACTGTTAAAATCCATTCAGCGAATATGGCTGTAGAAACCTTATTAACTCCGCTACTGGGAGAATTCTACGCAAATTACCCTGATATTAAACTCGATATTACCGCTGAAGATGTTGTGGTCGATATCGTCCGCGACGGATTTGATGTGGGGATTACCTTAGCTGAAAATGTTCAGCGTGATATGGTTGCCTATCCATTAAGTAAGCCATTGAAAATGGTCGTTGCAGCCACCCCCCAATATCTTGAACGGTATGGAACCCCGACCCAACCCAGTGATTTAATGAACCATCGCTGCCTCAACTGGCGCTACCTACAAGATAAAGTGATCTATCGTTGGGAGTTTTTCGATCAGAATCATTGGTTTTCTCTGCCTGTCGATGGTCCATTGGTCACAACTAGCCGGCAAATGGCCCTGCAAGCGGCTCTACAACATTTAGGGATTGTATTCTGGACTCAGGATCAATTATCGCCATGGCTCAAAAGTGGCAAACTGATAGCGTTTCTGAGCGATTACTGTCCAGAATTTGCTGGATGGCAGCTTTACTATCCCCCCCAACATAGCACATCAAGCTCACTTCGAGCTTTTATTGATTTTATGCGTCGATCCTACCCGCTTAAGGCAAAACCATGATGCGGTTGTTTTATCGCCAAAACCTCGCTAAAGTGCTTACAAGCATGACCAAGGAGTCACCTCATGACGGGTATCAAACAAGCAGGAACATTTCAACTCGGTGATCGTGAGGTTTACCGAATGGGATACGGCGCCATGCAACTCGCCGGCCCGGGTGTTTTTGGCGAACCTAAAGATCCAGTTATGGCCAAGAAAGTACTACAAAAAGCGATTACCTGTGGTATTAACCACATTGACACTTCTGATTTTTATGGCCCACACATTACCAACCAGCTCATAGCACAAGCGCTTAAACCGTATCCATCCGAGCTGACACTGGTCACCAAAATCGGCGCCCGACGCGATGACCAAGGCAACTGGTTGCCAGCATTTGCCAAAAAAGAGTTGATTCAAGCTGTACATGACAACTTACAAAATTTAGGAGTTGAGCAGCTAGAGGTCGTCAATCTACGTGCTATGTTTGATGCAGAGAAACCCGCTGAAGGATCGATTAGCGAACCATTTCAAGTTCTTTCTGACCTGAAAAAAGAAGGACTTATTCGCCATCTTGGTGTTAGCCATGTCACTTATAACCAAGTGCAAGAAGCGCAAAGCATCGATGAAATTGTCTGTGTGCAAAACTGCTATAATATTGCTCTGCGACACGACGATGCACTCATCGACAAACTTGCTCAAGAGAATATTGCCTATGTGCCATTTTTCCCGCTTGGTGGTTTCACACCCCTGCAATCGAGCACCCTTGATGAAGTTGCGAAAGTCGAGAACGCAACGCCAATGCAAGTCGCACTGGCATGGCTATTACAACGCAGCCCTAATATTTTATTAATCCCTGGCACGTCCAGCATGACCCACCTGCACGATAATTTAGCCGCGAGTGAACTGACGCTGTCCAGTGAATCAATCGCTAAATTAAATCAAATAGGTTCAAGCTAATGACCATAAACTGAACAAAATGATAACCTCATCTCTACGAAAAACCTTAACTTGGCCCTCAAAACTAGTCGTCGGGGTTAATGGCCTTTCGTGATTAGTTTGCAACAATCTGAGAGGATTTAGGCAAGACAGACGTTGTGCAGTATAGTGATTGACCAACAATAATGTGTAACGCTGGAGCAGTCCCCTTCAGATCTTGCCTGATGGGTTCATTTGAACGCACCATGAACAAAATTCAACCACGAAAGTTCAGCCGCGCCTAATCGTTTTTTAGCGCCTTCGGCTTAACTGTATTGACGCACCACGATTTGATCGGCCAAGATAACGCCCTTATCCCAAGAAATTTTCTTAAGATCACATACATATGGACTATTTATGAAGTTATTTTACTTTATTATGGCGCTCACTAGCGGATTTGGTTTAGCGATTCAGGCCGCAGTGAACAGTCGATTAAGCTCAGGTGTGCACAATCAGCCTTTAATGGCCGCGTTTATTTCATTTGCTGTTGGGACATTATGTTTAGGTCTAATAGCAATATTTCAGGTGCACTGGTCAGGTGTGGGAAGCGCCCTTACTCAGCAACCTTGGTGGCGCTGGATTGGCGGTTTTTTAGGTGCATCTGCCGTATTTACGACCATTTTTTTAGCACCACGGATTGGCATCACCAATACGATGTTTCTATTCATTTTAGGACAACTGATTGCCGGAATGCTGGTAGACAGTTTTGGTTGGATACAAATGCCTGTGCGAGCAGTCTATTGGTATAAGTATGCTGGTCTGGGCATTATGTTTGTTGGATTAGTGTTCTTTATGTTTGGTGACCGCCTTTTCAAATCTTAAGCACATCGTCGTTTCTTAAAATTAAGTGGTCATGTTCTAAATAAAAGCTTGAAGCAGCAATAATGTGACCGACTGGTAGGGTAATCAAGGCTATGTTCTCTCATAAACAGTGATCATTTGGACCATGTTTGAGCTGATAAAAGAGCGAAAAATTTACCCACCAGAATTTCGTTATATTTGCACTCAAAACTTAAATAACGCACCAAATAAGCACACCAATTATGTGCAGTATATCTTGATTAAAAATCATATTTGACATTTAAATCGTTATATCATGATGATTTAAATGAATTTAATATCTTGGCCTAATTATTGCTATTTAATTATTGCAACACTGGAGATTACGGCGTGCAGTCTTAACGCTGATTCCTCTGTGCTCATAAAATTAGCGAATGGATGACTAGGGTTCCGACTATTTCGATAGTGTCTGGTCCGAGAGTTATCGACCTCCTTGAGGTTACACGGCGGGATAAAAGCCCGGGAGACCAACGGCGCACAGCCCTGATCTCTGTAACCTGTAACCATCCCCCAAGGAGGGAATGATGTTAAAGTCTCGATTATTTAAAAAACTTAGTACGTTATGTATTCCTGTTTTATTGTTGCTCTCTTTTAGCGCCGCAGCAAAACCTACTTTTAATATTGCTTGGTCGATTTACGCAGGATGGATGCCTTGGGAATACGCCCAACAAAGTGGCATTTTGAAAAAATGGGCTGACAAGTACAACATTAAAATCAATCTGACCCAAGTTAATGATTACATTGAATCCATCAACCAATACACCGCTGGAAAATTTGCCGGTTGTGTGATGACTAATATGGATGCACTGACGATTCCTGCAGCCAGTGGCATCGATAGCAGCGCGATCATTGTCGGTGACTATTCTGATGGTAATGATGGCATCGTCTTAAAAGGCAAAAAAAGTCTTAGAGATATCAAAGGTCAACGCGTCAACTTAGTTTCTTTAAGTGTTTCTGAATATCTACTAGCTCGCGCATTACAATTTCAGGGGTTAAGCGAAAAAGACGTCACATTAGTCAACACTTCTGACTCCGACATTGTCTCCTCATTCCAAAGCCCAGATGTCACTGCTGCGGTCACCTGGAACCCCATGCTGAATGTGATTAAAAGCCAGCCTGGCGCCCACGAAGTCTTTAGTTCACACATGATCCCGGGTGAAATTTTAGACCTCATGGTCGTTAAAACAAATATTTTGAAAAAACATCCCGAACTAGGTAAAGCACTCACTGGCGCATGGTATGAAACCATGAAAGTGATGCACTCTGATAGCAAGCAAGGGATCGCTGCTCGTACCGCCATGGCTAAAGCATCAGGCACCGATTTAGCGAATTACGACCAACAGTTAAAAACCACCCATATGTTCTACACAGCCCAAGAAGCACTCAAAGAAACCACCAGTCCCCGGCTGAAAGAAACGATGTCATTGATTGCTCGCTTCTCATATGACCATGGGTTGCTTGGCGATGGCGCGCCAAGTGCAGGCTACATCGGTATTCAAACTCCAGCCGGCGTTTATGGCGATAAAGGGAATATCAAGTTCCGCTTTGACCCAACCTTTATGAACCTTGCCGCCTCAGGCAAATTGTAAGAAAAGGAGCACGGGATGACCCGACTCATTAATCGTAAACCCGATCGTGCCAGCCGACTCTTATTGGGATTGTTGCCATTTATCATCATTGTGGCACTGTATCTCATCACCTCCCAATCAAGACTGGCAATAAACCCTCACGATAAGCTGTTGCCATCATTTGAGAGTATCTACCATGCCATCTACCAAATGGCATTTGTTCCCAGCCGCCGTACGGGTCACTATTTATTGTGGAACGACACGCTCTCTAGCTTAAAGCTGCTCTTTATGGGGGTTGGTATCAGCGCTCTGGTTGGATTAATCGTCGGGATCATCAATGGCGCTATTCCACTTTTTCGAGCACCTTTATCACCATTATTTACGGCATTTTCATTAATTCCACCCATGGCAATTTTACCCATTTTATTTATCGTCTTCGGGCTGGGTGATTTGGCAAAAGTGATGCTGATTGTCATTGGCGTCGCCCCCTTGTTGGTGCGAGACATGCAGTTAAAAACGCTCAGTCTCCCCCAAGAACAACTTATCAAAGCTCAGACGCTGGGAGCATCCAGCTGGCAAATTATTCTGCGCGTCATGTTACCTCAGGTTCTACCGCGGCTTATCGAAGCAGTTCGCTTAACATTGGGCAGCGCTTGGCTATTTTTAATCGCCGCCGAAGCAATCGCCGCCACTAGCGGGCTGGGATACAGAATCTTTTTGGTGCGCCGTTATCTGGATATGGCGGTTATTTTGCCATATGTGGTTTGGATTACGTTCCTAGCCTTTCTAATGGATTGGATTCTTAAACGAATTTCTTTACGAGCCTTTCCCTGGTATGCCAGTTTAAACGGGAGTTCTAACACATGAGTCAGCCCATTCTAAGTGCGAGAAACCTTTATAAAGACTATGGCGACACCTGTGTTTTAGAACGTCTGAATGTCGATATTTACCCCGGTGAATTTATTACTGTAGTTGGGGCCTCTGGCTGTGGCAAAAGTACTTTTTTAAAACTGATTCTCGGCACTGAGCAAGCCAGTCGTGGCGAGCTACTCATGGATAACCAACCCATTATCCACGAACCCGACGAACAGCGCGGTATCGTCTTTCAACGCTATTCAGTATTCCCCCATTTAAGTGCACTGGACAATGTGATGCTCGCCGATGAGTTGTCACACTCACGACTATTAGGTAAATGCTTTGGCAAACACAGACAGCAAATTCTTAAGCGAGCTAGTGACATGCTAGCCAAAGTAGGATTGAGCCATGCACTCAACCGCTACCCCCATGAACTCTCTGGAGGCATGCAACAACGACTGGCCATCGCCCAAGCATTGATGAAAAAGCCGCGGGTATTGCTGCTTGATGAACCTTTCGGAGCCCTCGATCCGGGAATCAGAGCAGATATGCACAAGCTGATTCATGAATTATGGCATCAGCAACAACTGACCATTTTTATGGTTACCCACGATATTGCGGAAGGTTTTAAGCTCGGTTCGCGATTATGGGTATTTGACAAAGTCCGTCATGACCCGCAAGCCCCAGAACGTTTCGGAGCCCAAATCACCTACGATTTATCATTAAGTCAGTCAAGTACACTTAAACAAAGTGAGCTTGCAACGATTCAACAAACCATCCACCAAGGAGAACCAAGCAATGAGTGAATTGCTTTACACCGATGACCTACCAGGTAACAGCCACTGGTCATTGCAAGTCGCAGCTGGCACTGAACTAAAATTTACCGATACTCAAGGCGGTGCCAATCTCGGAATGCTGTTTTACAATCCGCATAATTTGCTAGAACGTTATAACGCCCCTGACACACTTAAATGCCAGCACACCTTTAAACTTACCAAAGGCAACTGTCTGTACTCGGATATGGGACGAATTTTCTGCTCGATCACCCAAGACGATACCGGTTGGATTGATACCGTAGCAGGCACGACCAACAAAGCGCTCGTTGCCAAACGCTGGGGAGAACGCGATTATCAAAATGAACGCAACGACTGGAAACAAAACGGTTACGACAGTTTTCTAGTTGAAATCGCAAAGTTTGGTCTAGGAGCTCGAGATCTAGCGGCGAATGTCAATCTATTCAGCAAAGTCTTCACCGATGACGAAGGTAACTTTACCTTTGTAACGGATCATTCCAAAGCCGGTGATTCCATTACTTTGCGCTTTGAGATGGATACCCTAGTTGTCATGAATACCTGCCCTCACCCGATGAATCCAGCGCAAGAATATCCTCATCGCGCGATAAGCTATGAAGTTCACAAGGCCTCGCCAGTGAACAATGATGACTATTGCAAAAATTTCCGTCCGGAAAATACTCGCGGCTTTGAAAATACTCGCCGTTACAACCTCGCGACTCACGCTTAACAGGAGACTATTTTATGCTGACTGAAAGTAAATTATCGGCTAGTGATGCGAGTTATCGCGAAGTCGTTAATGCTGGGGCCTACTGGCTACACACCGTTAAATCAGGCCAAACACTACGGATTATCGATATCGAAGGCAACCAAGCTGCCGATACACTGTTTTTCAGTGCCCAAAACACTGCCGAGCGCTACAGCGCTGTCGACACCATTCGGGAACAAGGCAATGTTTATCTTGAAACTGGTAGTACATTATTAACAAATTTATGTAATCCAATGTTAACTATCACTGCTGATACCTGCGGCCGTCATGATACATTGGGAGGCGCCTGCGCCACTGAGAGTAATCAGGTTCGTTATTCACTGAGCAAGAAAAATATGCATGCCTGCCGCGATAGCTGGTTACTGGCCGTCAGCGAACATCCCGAACTAGGAATGAGCAAACGCGATCTCACACATAATGTGAACTTTTTCATGAATGTTCCAATCACAACCGACGGCGGGTTAAGCTTTGCTGATGGCATCAGCTCACCCGGAAAATATGTTGAGCTTAAAGCACATATGGATGTCATCGTTTTAATCTCCAACTGTCCTCAACTGAACAACCCATGTAATGCCTATAACCCAACACCGATCGAATTAGTGATCTGGGACGCATAGCAAAATCGAGTGCAAGGACGGCCTTGGTTCACACTCCTCTTGTCTGCGGGACGACCCGCACCATTGTGCATTTATAAGCGAGTTAACTTATGTTTTCTAAAGTGCTTATAGCCAATCGTGGGGCTATTAGCTGCCGTATCACCCGCACTCTCAAGGCGATGGGGATCACATCGGTAGCTGTTTATCACGACTCCGACTCCGACAGTCTACATGTGCAACATGCCGACGAGGCCTATTGTCTTGGCAGCGGCAGTAGCACACAAACCTATTTAAATCAGGACCTCATTATCGATATTGCCAAACGCGCTAATGCTGAAGCAATTCACCCCGGATACGGCTTTTTAAGTGAGAACCCCGAATTTGCCAAACGCTGCGAAGCCGAAAACATCGTATTCTTAGGGCCAACCGCACAGCAAATGATTGATTTTGGTCTGAAACATAAAGCACGGGCACTGGCAACCCAAGCTGGAGTACCGCTACTGGGTGGCAGCGATCTGCTCGATGACATTACCCAAGCACAAAGCAAAGCCTCGCAAGTAGGCTACCCGGTCATGTTAAAAAGTACCGCCGGTGGTGGCGGAATTGGCATGCAGCGCTGCGACAACGCTGAAGAACTAGCGAGCGCCTTCGACACTGTCAAACGCTTAAGTACCAATAATTTTGCTAATAGTGGCGTATTTATTGAAAAATTCATCGAACATGCTCGCCACATTGAAGTCCAGATATTTGGCGATGGTCAAGGCAATGTACTCGCTATCGGGGAACGTGACTGCTCATCCCAGCGGCGTAATCAAAAAGTCATCGAAGAGTGTCCGGCACCGAATCTTTCAGAGCAAACCCGCACGCAACTGCAGCAAACTGCCGTGCAACTGGGTCAGTCAGTCAAATATCGCAGCGCAGGGACAGTCGAATTCATCCTCGATGCCGACACTGAAAAATTCTATTTTCTGGAAATGAACACGCGTCTGCAGGTTGAGCACGGGGTCACCGAGCAAGTTTTTAATATTGATTTAGTACGCTGGATGGTCGAACTCGGAGCCGGCGAGCTTCGCCCACTGTCTGAGCTAAAACCCACATTAACACCTCATGGACATGCTATTCAGGCGCGTCTTTATGCTGAAGACCCAGCAAAAGCCTTCCGCCCTAGCGCCGGATTCATCAGCCATGTTCATTTCCCTAAACTGCAACTGCCAGAACAGCGCATCGACCATTGGCTTGAAAACGGGATTGAAGTCCCCGCACTATTTGACCCGATGCTGGCTAAATTAATTGCTTATCGAGATGATCGCAATCAAGCGCGGCAAGGGCTTATTAGTATGCTCGAGCACAGTGAAGTGTATGGCATCGAAACCAATCGTCATTATCTCATTGACTTACTCAATAGCGATACCTTTGCCAAAGGACATATTTTAACCAACAGTTTAAACTCGTTTCATCCACAGCCAGCCACCATTGACGTGCTCACCGGCGGCACACAAAGCACCATTCAGGATATACCCGGTCGAGTCGGCTACTGGCATATTGGTGTTCCACCATCCGGGCCGATGGATAACTATTCGTTTCGCTTAGCCAATCGACTATTGGGAAATGATGAACAATGTGCTGGCATCGAAATTACGCTGACAGGCCCAACACTTGGATTTAATTGTGCTCGTCAGATTATCTTAGCAGGGGCCACCATTGACGCTAGCGTCGATGGCAAACCTGTTGAAATGTGGCAAGTTATCGATATTCCCGCAGGTAGCACATTGAAGCTTGGGAAAGTACAAGATCTGGGTTCTCACAGTTATCTATTGATTGCGGGTGGCATTGATTGCCCTACTTATTTAGGAAGTCGTTCGACCTTCAAACTAGGTCAGTTCGGTGGCCATGTTGGCAGAGCCCTACGTGCCGGCGATGTCTTGCATCTGTTTAAGCCGCACTCACAAGCACCAAGGATAAAACCAGAACCAGGGATTTATCCAGAACTGACTCACACTTGGCAACTCCACGTTATTTATGGGCCACATGGCGCACCTGATTATTTCACCGAGCAAGACATCCAAACACTGTTTAGCCACGATTACGAAGTTCACTACAATTCGAGCCGCACTGGAGTGCGATTGATTGGCCCAAAACCAGATTGGGCCAGAGAAGATGGCGGCGAAGCAGGCCTTCATCCATCCAATATTCACGATAACGCCTATGCTGTTGGCACGATCGATTTTACGGGCGACATGCCGGTAATTTTGGGGCCTGACGGGCCAAGTCTGGGTGGATTTGTCTGTCCTGCGACCATCATCAAAGCAGATCTTTGGAAAATGGGACAACTCAAAGCTGGCGATAAAGTTCGCTTTATTCCCATTTCAATGCAAAGTGCCGAGCAGCTTGAACGTGCCCAGTTACAGACTTTAAATACGCTCAATAAGAGCGACGTTACCATTGAGCGAGCCCCCACCACCAGCGCTATTTTAAAGACCATCCCACCAGAACGTTATGGTGAGCAAGTTGTTTATCGTCCCAGTGGCGACGACTTTCTGCTGGTCGAATATGGTCCGCAAGTCCTTGATATTCGTTTGCGTTTTCGCGCCCATGCGTTAATGTTATGGCTCGAAAAAGCTCAAATCGACGGGGTTGAAGAACTAACCCCGGGAATTCGCTCGCTACAAATTCACTACAACAACCTCATTCTCAGTACTGCTCAACTCTTGGCATATTTGGAACAGGCCGAAAGTGAACTCACCGATATCGACAAAATGAGTGTGCCTGCACGGATTGTCCGCCTGCCGCTCTCATGGGACGACGAAGCAACACGTTTAGCCATTGAAAAATATGATCAACTGGTTCGTAAAAATGCACCTTGGGCGCCATCCAATATTGAATTTATTCGTCGCATTAACGGCCTAGATTCAATCGATGAGGTTAAACACATTCTGTTCAATGCCCGCTATTTGGTGATGGGCTTAGGCGATGTTTATTTGGGAGCGCCGGTTGCGACACCGCTTGACCCTCGACATCGACTCGTCACGACAAAATACAATCCAGCTCGTACTTGGACCCCCGAAAACGCAGTCGGAATTGGTGGCGCTTATTTATGTGTGTATGGCATGGAAGGACCCGGTGGTTATCAGTTTGTCGGACGTACCTTACAGATGTGGAACCGCTATCGTACCACCGCAGAATTTAGCAATCCTTGGCTGTTACGCTTTTTCGACCAGATTGAATTTTACGAAGTTTCAAGTGATGAGCTAAAACGGATTCGCCGAGAGTTCCCTAAAGGGAATTATCCCTTAGATATTCGTGAAACGGAATTTTCACTCAAGCAATATAACCAATTACTTAAGGACAACGCTAGCGAAATAGCAGCCGCTAAACAGCGTCAACAGTCTGCATTTGAAGCAGAACGCCAGCGCTGGATAGCAACTGGACAGGCGAACTTTAGTAGCGAAGCTGACTTGATGGTTGAAGACGACACCCCGACATTGCTCCTCAAAAATGGCGAACAAGCGATTGAAAGCTTAGTTTCTGGAAACGTTTGGAAAGTGTTAGTTAAGCTAGGCCAGGCGGTGCAAAACGATCAAACCTTAATGATCATCGAGTCGATGAAAATGGAAATTGAGATCAAAGCCCCCTGTCATGGAAAAGTCACGCAAATTTGCCACCCCACAGGCCAAAATGTTCGTGCTGGCCAACCCTTATTGATTCTGGAGGAACAACATGATTGAACCAATGACAGTTGCCGCATTGCACCGCGCCTATAGCAATGGCGCAATTAGCGTCGGTGAACTATTACACGATTGTTTAGCGCGTGCGAGAAACGACTCACATCAGGCTTGGATTAGCCTCTTAAGCGACGAACAATTAGAAACGTACATTATAAATTTAGCGGACCATAGCCCGGCAGATCTGCCGCTATATGGCATTCCTTTTGCTATCAAAGACAATATTGATTTAGCCGATCTGCCAACCACCGCCGGGTGCCCTGACTACAGCTATCAACCCAGCGAACACGCCTTTGTGGTTGCCAAACTGATTGCAGCAGGAGCAGTACCGATTGGAAAAACCAATTTGGATCAATTTGCCACTGGTTTAGTGGGTACCCGCAGCCCTTATGGTGAATGTCACAACAGTATCAATGGCGATTATATCAGTGGCGGTTCAAGTGCCGGTTCGGCAGTATCCGTAGCCGATGGACAGGTCGTGTTTTCATTAGGCACAGATACGGCAGGCTCCGGACGCGTTCCGGCGGCATTTAATAACATTTTAGGCCTGAAAGGGAGTATTGGTCGCATCAGCTGTCGCGGTGTTGTTCCTGCTTGTAAGAGTTTAGATTGTGTCACGATCTTTGCCAAAACGAGCGATGATCTGGCGGCTATCTGGCCAGTTGCCGCACAATTTGATGAGCAAGATGAATTTGCCCGTCTGCAACCTGAGTTGATAAAAGCCGTTGCCCCAAATTTTAAATTTGGAGTCGCCAGCGCAGAGCAATTAGAGTTTTTCGCTGATGATGCAGCTAAGAGCTGTTATCACCAAGCAATAACCACCTTAACCGAGATGGGAGGGCAAGCCGTAATAATCGACTTAGCACCATTTAGTCAAGCGGCTAAGTTACTCTACGAGGGCCCATGGGTGGCCGAACGCCTTGCCGCCCTTCGCGAATTTTTTAGCGCCCACCAAGAGCAAACGCTCCCTGTAATTCAAACAATTATCGGCGGTGCGGCCAACTATAGTGCCGCCGATGCTTATGCTGCGCTTTACCAGCTCAAAGCACTTAAACGCCAGGCCGACCAACAACTTGCACAGGTCGATTTCATTGTCACCCCCACTACGGGCACCATTTATACCATTGATGAGGTCAAGGCTGACCCCATCACACTAAACTCTAATCTGGGATTTTATACAAACTTCATGAATCTGCTTGATTACAGTGCGATAGCGCTACCGGCTGGCTTTCGTCAAAATGGCACGAAACAAGGTTTACCATTTGGCATCACCCTGTTTGGTCCAGCTTTTTATGAAGATGCCCTTCTTAGCATTGCATCCCGCTGGCAAAAACAGCTGCCATTACCTCTTGGGGCACTTCAAGCCCAGCCCCAAACCATTGATTTATGTGTTTGCGGGGCTCATCTATCAGGAATGGCGCTCAATCATCAACTGAGCAATAAAGGAGCAAAGCTCATCAAGCAAACCCACACGGCACCGAGTTATCGGTTATTTGCTCTCAATGAAGGTTTTCCGCGTCGCCCGGCAATGGTCCGCGACACCAAGCAAGGCACATCGATTGAAGTTGAGATCTGGCGATTAGGCTCTGAGTTTCTAGCTGAGTTTTTAATGGGAATTGGTGCACCACTGGGGCTTGGCAAAGTTGAGCTGGAAGATGGGCAATGGGTCAGTGGTTTTATCAGCGAACCTTGTGCCACCGACAATGCTGAAGAAATCACCCATTTGAAAAGTTGGCGTAATTTCAAAGCGTAGAGACTTAAAAGTTCTACTAACAGAGATTTAAGAAAGTGAAAATCCGTTATCAGTGACGGGTAGCGGATTTTTCTATCTTGGCTCGCGTTGCTTGTTAATCACTACTTTGGTAACAGTCCAGTTATAAGCGGTAGTAGCCGCGGAGTAGGCCGTGATTCAGCGTTAAAACTTGCCGGAAAAGGTATAGATATTATCTTTACAACGAACAATCAGCCCAAGCAATTGCCAGTGCCATAAAATAAATTGATTACCTATTAATGAGTTGGCAACTATTCAACGACGCGTTGTAGAATTTGGCTTATGGATCGGCCCGTTCAGTAAACTCATCTACATTATGCCGCCCTATATCATTAGCACAGACCAACTCAGCCAACTAACCCAGGCGATGAAAACAGTCATAGCAGAGCTATAGCTCATTCATTCTCTATTTGCAGCAGATCTATTGCTGTTTGCTCGTCAGTGACTAGGCCATTTACCCACCGACCACGTAGTGTTGCAAGAATAGCCTGGAATTTTGCAGTCCCTCCAGCCATCGCGATCACTTGATGTGAGGGGCTTTGATATAACGGTATGCTCGTTAATCTCTCACTTAACGAGGTATCTATCAGATTTCCTCGAGCGTCCATAAAATGTCCGAGAAGCTCGCAGACTACTGACTTACGCTGAAGTTCAGCCACCTCCTCAGCCGTAATAAATCCATCCAAATAAAGTGGACATTGGTGATCTACTTGCCCGATACCAATAAAGCTAACCGTCGCCTGGTAGGCCTGCTTTAACACCAACTGATAGATTCGATGGCTACACCATTGATTTTTATCTTCAACGCTATCTGCATATAAGGGAGCTGGTAATATGTAATATCTGCCCTGAGTTTTTTCGGCAAGCCATAGCGGAGAGTCATAACGAGTGCATGAGCCATCCGATGAAATAGCGCCAATTAATGAAACACAGCGATGTTGCGGCCGGTCACAAGCAACCAGTTCAGTAATAGCGGCGCGTAAAGTCCGGCCAGATCCCACACCTATCGTTTGGGGAGTTTTCGCATGGATAAATTTAGACATCACCTGAGCACCGGCTGCGGCGACCATCTTAAGGCACTCATCCTGATTCAACCCACAACCAGGAACCACTTCACATACAGTTAAATCGTACCGCTTCGCCAAACGCTGCGCCAACAGACTACAGTCAGCGACCGGATGAGTAATCTGGATATTCACAATACCTTGCTCACTGGCCAGAGCAATTAATCGTTGAGTCATCTGCCTCGACAATCCCAGAATATCTGCAATCTGATTTTGCGTTTTACCGCTGATGTAATAAAGCCATGCAGCTCTTGCTGCCTTATCCAGTCTCTGATCGTGTTTTAAATCCTGAGCATCCATTCCAATCCCCCAATAATCGCTCTAAGCCTAACAGCATTTATGGCAAAAAGATGGAAAGATTAAAAGTATAAAATTGTGAGCAAATGCTCAACGTTAAATCATTTATTCAATTAGCATGTTCAAAAATAAGCAATTGCTCATACATGAACTTTTGCTCAATCCAAACTAATAATTTGAGAGACTGACTATGAAACAACAACACCTTACCTGGATGCATATCGGAGCTGGCTCCTTCCACCGTGCCCATCAAGCCTGGTATCTCAACCAGTTATTGAGCAAAGGTGATGATCGCTGGTCAATTGCGCTCGGCAATATTCGCGACGATGCCACCGATTTGCTCAATAATTTGGCTCATCAACATGGTGAGTATGTACTGGAAACAGTGACCCCGGCCGGAAAACGAGCCTATGAAAAAATCCGCTCTATTCGCACCATTGTGCCGTGGGACAAACAGCTCAGCGCGCTGACCCAGCAAGGCAGCGATCCAGCTACCCGGGTGATCTCATTCACTGTCACAGAAGGGGGATATTACCTAGATACTCACTTCAAACTGGAAGCAGGCAACCCCGACATCAAAGCCGACTTGGCTGGCCAAGCCACCACCATCTACGGTGCACTATCGAAAATTCTGCACCAGCGTATGCAGCTCAACAGTGGCAAAGTGACCCTGTTGTGCTGCGACAATGTCCGTCACAATGGTGAACGCTTCCACGACGGCATGATCCAGTTCCTCGAAACTAAAGGTGATCAAGAACTACTTAGTTGGATGAACAACAACTGCACAACTCCCAACACTATGGTCGATCGAATTACACCGCGACCAACTGCTGATATAGCACCACGCGTTAAAGAAGCCCTGGGAATCGATGATCTGGCACCGGTAATGGGCGAGGCTTTCATTCAGTGGGTGATTGAAGATAACTTTGTCGCTGGTCGGCCAGCACTGGAAAAAGTCGACGTCGAAATGGTGGAATCGGTGGTGCCCTATGAAGAAGCCAAAATCCGTATTCTCAATGCCAGTCACAGTTGCATTGCTTGGGCCGGGACCTTAATCGGCCTAAACTTTATCGATGAAAGCACCCGCCATCAGGATATCTATAAGCTGGCTTACGAATACATCAGCGAAGATGTCATCCCATCGCTAACGCCCTGCCCGCTGGATCTGGAAAATTATCGTGATGTCGTCCTTGATCGCTTCAGCAATCCCTACATCAAAGATACCAACCAGCGGGTTGCCGCTGATGGCTTTTCTAAAATTCCGGGCATGGTGACTCCCACCCTAGACGACTGTTACAACCGCGGTTCAGTGCCTAAATCCGCCACTGCGCTGCCAGCCCTGTTCTTCCTATTTATGCAACGTTGGCATCAAGGATCGCTACCTTACAACTATGAAGACGGCATTCTCGATGAAGCGGCTGTACATGCCATGTTCAATAGCCCTGACCCGATTGCAGTCTACGCCCGCGATAAGAAACTGTTTGGTTTACAGGCTAATAATGCGGATTTTGAAGCATTGCTGCGTCAACAGATTAAGCAGTTACGGCAGTGGGCTCATTCCCACTTATCTGAACCAGTCGCTTGAGGAGAACCACCATGTATCTTGGATTTGATTTGGGAACATCTGAGATCAAAGCAGTGGTAATTAACAACAGTGGCTCGATCATCGCCACTGCCAATGAGCCACTGACAGTCCAGAGACCCCACCCCCATTGGTCTGAACAAGATCCCCAGCAATGGTGGCAGGCGACCCTAAAGGTCGTTGAACAACTGATGCGGAAAATCCCACAGCAATGGCCGCAAATTCAGGCCATTGGCCTGTCCGGTCAGATGCACGGTGCCGTGTTGCTGGATAACAACCAACAAATACTGCGCCCGGCTATCTTGTGGAATGACACTCGCAGCGATACTCAATGCAAGACTCTCACCGACAAAGCGCCACAGTTGCATCAGATCACCGGCAATTTGGCAATGCCGGGGTTTACTGCCCCGAAGCTGTTATGGATCAGCGAGAATGAACCGGAGATCTTCGCCCGTATTAACAAAGTATTGCTGCCTAAAGATTATCTGCGATTGCGGTTGACTGGCGCTATGGTCAGCGATATGTCAGATGCCGCCGGTACCCTGTGGTTGGACGTTGCTAAACGCGACTGGTCCGACGCCATTCTAGACGCCTGCGGTCTGAATCGCAGCCATATGCCATCACTGGTGGAAGGCTCCGAAATTTCCGCGCTACTGCGCCGTGAACTAGCTGCAGAATGGGGACTGAGCAGCAAAGTTGTGGTTGCCGGTGGTGGCGGAGATAACGCCGCCAGCGCGGTGGGCATTGGTGCTATTGAACCAGGCGATGCGTTTATTTCACTTGGCACATCGGGAGTGATCTTTGCCGTTAATGACACTTTCCGGCCCAACCCGAAGTCGGCCGTTCACGCCTTCTGTCATGCCCTACCCCAACGCTGGCACCAGATGAGTGTCATGCTCACCGCTGCCAGCGCGCTGCGCTGGTTGTGTAATCTGCTAGGTACCAAAGAAGCAGAACTGATCGCACAAATTGAGCAGCTTAGCGATGCTGCCTTGCAACACGCACCACTATTTCTTCCCTATCTGTCCGGAGAACGGACGCCACACAACTCACCGTCGGCAACCGGTGAGTTTCATCGACTGACTCACGACAGCGATGCGGCAAGTCTGGGCTACGCGGTACTTGAGGGAGTCAGTTTCGGACTACTGGACGGACTCAATGTCCTGCGCGAAGCAGGCACCCAGATCAACCAGTGTTCATTGGTGGGGGGCGGTGCCCGCAGTCGCTTCTGGGCGCAACTACTCGCCGATATTCTGCAAATCCGGATTGTCTGTCATCAGGGCAGTGAAGCTGGCGGAGCGCTCGGCGCGGCACGGCTAGGTCTGCTGGCCTGTGGTGGTAACCTTCAGAGTGTCTGCAAAAAACCACCAGTCACTGCGGTTTATGAACCCAACCCTGACCGCTCCGATACCCTACAGTATCGCTATCAACTATTCCAACAGTTCTACCGTCAACAGGTGGACTCAACACACAACCAATAACCATAAAGGGAAATAAAAGGAATGAAGATAAAAAAACTATTACTCACCCTGCTGGTCGCAGCACCGATGGCATTCAGCGTCGCACATGCCAAAGAGCAAATTAAAGTCGGCTTTGCCAACCGGACTCTAAATGGTGCATTTTTCAACGGCCTGACTGAATACATGAAAATTCATGCTAAAGAGCATGGTTATCAGTTAGTAACCACCGATGCCCGTGGCGACATGAATAAGCAGATCTCCGATGTTGAGGACATGATTGCCCAGGGAATCAACTATCTGGTGCTTAACCCGCAGGATCCGGAGGCCGGTCTACGCATCACCGAGATCGCCAAACGGGCCGGTATTCCAGTAATCGACCTGGATAGTGACATCTCCCTGAAGGCGCCAGTCGTCACGCGAGTCATGGCCAATAACGCCGTCGATAACAAGATGATCGGTGAATACGCAGTCAGCCAGTTTGGCGATAAACCGATGCGTTGCGTTGTGATCAGTGGTAACCAAGGCAATCTAGTCGGTAAAGCTCGTCGCGATGGTTTTTTCACTGGAGTGATAGAGGCCCAGTTGCGTAAATACAATCACACTGAGTTCAAAATACTTAGCCAGGGTTGGGGCAATTGGGATCAGCAAGGCGGTCTGAAAGCAATGGAAGATCAAATTGTCGCTCAAGGCAATAAAATCAACTGTGTATACAGTGAGATGGACGACATGGCTCTGGGGGCAATCCGTGCCCTAAAAGCTGCCAACAAGCTGCAGGGTGTCAAAGTCTATTCGCATGACGGCTACAAAAAAGGACTAGAAGCAATTATTAACGGTGATCTGCAAGCAACAGCCTCAAACAATCCGGATCTGCTGACTAAAAAAGTACTGAACATTATTCAACAGTACCAACAAGGTAAGCATGACTTCCCTGATTATGAGTACATCACACCAACCCTCATCACCAAAGATAACGTGAAAAAATACTACAACCCGAAATCCATATTCTAATCGCAATGAGTGATCCTGCCTCTGATAGTGCTCGGAGGCGGGCTCCCGGGAGGTAACAAATGAGCTACGCGATTGAAATATCCAATGTTAAGAAAAGCTTTGGTGGCGTACATGCTTTAAAGAAGATCAATTTAAAAGTCCAAGCCGGTACTATTCATGCAATTTGCGGAGAAAATGGTGCTGGAAAATCAACCTTAATGAAGATCCTCTCCGGCATTCATGCCAAAGATTCCGGGGTCATAAAAATTCATGGTCAATCAGTAAATTTCAGCTCTCCAAAAGAAAGCCAACAACAGAATATTGGTATTATCTATCAGGAACTGGCACTTTCGCCCGACCTAACCGTCGCAGAAAATCTATTTCTCAGTGATTTAGGTCTTGGTAAAAGGACGATCAACTGGAAAGAATTAAACCACCGCGCTGAAAAAGCACTCAGCCATCTGGGGTATCAAATTTCGCCGACCCGTAAAGTCGGTACACTCAGCGTCGCCAATCAACAAATGGTGGAAATTGCCAAATCGTTAGTCAAGGATGTCCGGATCCTGATCCTTGATGAGCCTTCAGCCGTACTCTCCGATAAAGAGATAGATATTCTCTTCTCGCAGTTAAAGCTCCTCAAAGGCAAAGGGGTCACCATTTTGTATATCTCCCACCGCCTTGATGAGATCTTCAAAATTGCCGATGATATTACAGTCATCAAAGACGGCGAAACCATTGGCAATCTTGATCCAATGACCTGCAGTGAAAATGACATCATCTCCATGATGGTCGGCAGGGAACTCACCAATATCTATCCTGAGCGTAATATTCCCACCGGGACAGAAGCATTACGGGTGGAAAACCTTTCAACCAAAGATTTGCTCAGTGACATCAATATTCATGTCAATAAAGGTGAAATTATTGGCTTGGCCGGATTGGTCGGCTCTGGACGCAGCGAAGTGGCGCGGGCTCTGTTCGGCATTGACAAATTCAGCTCCGGTAAAATCATTAAAGATGGTCAGCCAGTCAAGATTAGTCATCCAATCGATGCCATGCGCAATGGTATCGGGCTGGTTCCGGAGAGTCGCAAAGAACAAGGCTCCATTTTGGATCGGCCAATCGCCGAGAATATCTCACTGGCCAATCTACCGAAAATTTCCAACCGCTTCGGAGTCATTCGAACCGGCCGGGAACGCGCGATCGGTACCCATTTTCAAAACAAAGTCAAAATCAAATTAGGCACCTTACAAGACCCACTCAGTAGCTTAAGCGGCGGCAACCAGCAAAAAGTGGTCATTGCCAAATGGCTAAATACAGACTGTAACGTGTTGATCCTCGATGAGCCAACGCGCGGTGTTGATGTTGGCGCCAAAGTAGAAATTTACAACATCATTCATGATCTGGCCAAGCAAGGCTATGCAGTGATCGTCATATCGTCCGAGATGATTGAGATCATTGGATTATGTCATCGGGTCTATGTCATGAGTGAAGGCGTTATCACCCGCGAACTGCAAGGCGATGACATTACTGAAGAAAACATTATGCGTTATGCCATTCCCAAGCGAGCCGCGGTGTAACCCAGGAGGAATTATGGAAACTGATAACATGAAAAAAATTTATTCCAGGATCCCACAGCCCCCTCTAAACAAAAAAGAGATCCTAAACTTTTTATCCAACAACACCACTTTACTGGTTTTTATTGTGATGTTGGTTCTGGCAGCCTTTCTATCTGACCGCTTTTATACTGCTGACAATATTACCAATGTTCTGCGTCAAAGCGTGCCACTTGGGCTCGCTTCGCTAGGTATGCTATTTGTGATTCTTACCGGTGGTATCGATCTGTCTGTGGGCTCCATAATGGCGTTAGTCTCTGTCGTTGTTGCACTATTTATTCCATCAATCGGTTTATGGCCCGCTATTTTACTGGGAGTAATAACCGCTATCGCCATTGGTCTTATTGCAGGTATATTGGTCGCTTATGTCAATATTGCGCCATTTATTGCCACTCTGGCGATGATGACAGTTGCGCGTGGATTAGCGCTGATTATTGCAAAAGGCCAACCCACGTTTATTGATAATAATGCCTTTGTGAACTTCGGCACTGGTTACCTGTTCGGCATTCCGCTCCCAGTTTACATCTTCGCACTATTTACTATCATCGCTCAATTTGTTTACAAACATACTATCTTTGGCCGTTTAACTATTTCATTAGGTTCCAATGAAACAGCAACTCGCTTCGCTGGGATCCGCATTGAACGAATGAAAATTGCTGTTTATGGTTTAAGCGGTTTCGCCTGCGGCATCGCCGGTATTTTGGCCGCAACTCGAACTGGGGTGGGCTCTCCTGTACTAGCGCTTGGTTTTGAACTGGATGTAATCGCTGCCGTTGTGGTCGGCGGAGCCAGCTTGGCCGGAGGGAAAGGAACCGTGGTGAACACCATCATCGGGGTACTGATCTTAAGTATTATTTCCAACCTAATGAACTTGATGAACATTTCCGGTTACAACCAGCAGGTAGTCAAAGGTCTGATCATCATTCTAGCGGTGATGCTGGAAAGCTATAAATCCAAACGAACCTAAGTAAAAGTAGTTGATTGGAATCAATCCGTTGTTCAAATACTTATAGCAACCCCTTCCCCGCCTCCGATAAGGCGGGGTTTTTATTTAGCATCACTCACCGCCATGGTTAGTAGTACCTCAATGCTAGTTAAAGTGATCTGGCGAATCGCATCTTGAACGCTATTTTTAGTATTTGTGCTCATGGTCAAATTAGTCCTTATACAGAGGAAACAATGCGTTACTAGCTTGCGCTAGAGCATTAATACTATCTAATGCGAACATTGAATCTATTTATTCAGGACTTGTATAACTGCTTAATTTAACTCAGGTGAATTGCTTTGTAGCGGTTGCTCAGGAGCTGAATTTTAGCCAAGCAGCACAGCCTTTAAACATGATGCAGCCATCACTAACTCGCCAAATACAGATACTAGAGCATCAAATAGGCGTAACATTGCTATCGCGCTCAACACGCTCGGTAAAATTCACCCCAGCAGGAGAAGCATTTTTAGTTGAGGCTCAGCAACTGCTTGATTTAGCAAGCCATGCAACGCAAAAAGCATAGCGAATTGCGTGCGGCGAACAAGGACAAGTGACTTTAAGTTTTGTGGCAAGTTCCATCTATCAATATCTGCCAGATTTCGTCAACCAACTTCGCTCATAGCCCTTAATATCTCAGTATATCTTCGCGAAATAACCTCCCATCAACAACTCAATGCTCTGTGCTTGCATCAGATTGAGTGAGGCATAGTGCGTAAAATGCTCTTGCCACAATTATAAATGCTTAGTCACAAACTGTTACTGATTTGAAAGAGCGACAATGATAAATAATCCGGCGTTGGAGGGGCCGTTTTTCTTCACCCAGAAAATCCTGCCGCTCATAGCTGATAGTGGACACATTATTAATATCTCATCAGGTCTGGCCCGTTTTTCGTTTCCAGGATCTGTGGCCTATGCGATGGCGAAAGGCGCTGTTGAAGTGATGACTCGCTATATGGCCAAAGAATTTGCCAACAGAAAGATTCGCGTGAACACATTAGCCCCCGGTGCTATCGCCACTGATTTTCGAGGTGGAGCCATTCGCGACAGCGAACAAGCAAAATCAATGGTTGCTTCCGTGACGGCACTTAATCGCGTCGGTGAAGCGCAAGATATCGGTAAAGCAGTGGCAGCTATGTTTAGTGAAGGATTTGATTGGATTACCGGCCAACGAATCGAAGCATCTGGCGGTATGATCTTATAAACATTGATAATAAAGGCGGCAGAGAACATCTTTCAGCCGCCTTTATTAGGGACTGTTGACCTTTTGTGATTAGTTTTACAGAAATCTGAGAGAGGTTTAGGCAAGGCAAACGTTATGCCATGTAGTTATTCTCCACAAAGAACGTTTAACGCTGGATAAATTCCTCTCAGATACAGCCCTTGGGGTTCATTTAAACAAAATTCAACCACCAAAGATCAACAGTCTCTAGTCACTACATTTCCCAGTCCTTCCAGATATCGTGCACCATTTCAATATTATTGCCATCGGGGTCATAAACAAAACAGGCGTAGTAATTCTCGGTGTACTGTGGCCGCGGCCCAGGTTTGCCATTATCACGGCCGCCTGCAGCGATTGCCGCCTCATAAAATTCATGAACTTTATCGCGGCTAGGGGCTCGAAATGCAATATGAAAATGAGTGAGATCTTTGTCTTCTTTTGACTGATAAATTTCAAACAATCCTTTGCCAATATCAAACGCCCAGAACGAGCCTTCATCGCCAAAAGAAACCTCATAATCAAGCGGCTTAAACGCCTGCTCGTAAAAGCGTTTACTCCGCTCTATATCGCTGACTGCCATCGTAACATGGTCGATCATATTTCACCTTTAATTACAGAACATTATTATTTTCCAACATACTCAATTCATGAATCGTTTATCTAAGTAACCTTTAGCCAAGCCGTTCAATCACTACTTTAGCCACATGTTATTAAAAAAGCTGTGATAACATGTTGCTAAATATTGCACATCCAAACATAGCCACTTTATTTAATCTAATCACACGTAACATACCCAATTATTTACGAGTAAACAAATCGCTTTTTTCAAGTTCAATATGGCTTGTTTTTCCTTTAAGCTTTTCTTCATAACTCAATGGGTCTTCCCTATAATAGGGGTTAAATATTTTTCTGATTTTTACATAAAGGAAATAGGGAATCAGTATAATGGCTAGTGAAGTAATCGGCCAAAGAATAACTCCACCTATCATAATTACTATCTCAAAAAAACCATTGCCATGTAACCAATCTACTTCAACCCAACAATAGAAAAAAAGCGCTGCTGTAGCAATCATTGATACGAGTGTAACAAGGTTGCTCATAAAATTAGATGCAAATGGCCGGGTCCCATAAATCTTCAACATATTATGGATATCAATGAGTGTTTCATCATCACAATGAAGAGCCAGTAGAATGAGCCCTTCTGGAAACATAAAGCACTTTAACAAACTTGGTGTATGGAGCTGATGACAAGCAACGTAAGTCAACGTAACTTCTTTATCCTCACATTCAGAGACAACACCTTCGCTACCAGGTGGAATAAGTAGCTCTTTACCATAAACATAAAATTTCTGAATATGTGTTTCTGCACCGGGTTGACCCGAACTTATTGTTTGTGTCTGCGAATCTATTACAGTCTGGCAAGTACGAGCATAATTGTCATAAATAGTAATATTCTTAAACATATTAGAAATAGGTCTAATCATAAACCCTACGACTATCATTGAGGATAAAATAACCAGCTTGGATTTATAAAAAAGAATCACCCACGGCAAAAAGATTGCAGCAATTAACCCGCATAGAAGCACCTTCCCGATAGTTGTACCAACCCGTTGATGGCGTAATGTTCTGTTAATATAAATCCGCTCAAACTTGCTAATCTCCCGGTCAACTACACTTTCCATAAATGTTCCCTCAATCACAGTCACCATCATACATTACAGTGAAACTGTGACAGGGAAAACCAGTTTATTTAATGCACTAAAGGGGCAGTATGCCGTTTATAATTTTTAATAATTTCGATTAAGCCAAACAATACAAACGCTAATGAAACGACCTGTTGAATGGCCAAAATGGGCTTGTGCTGAATCAGCATTAACATTCTCATCGATAAATTCATCAACGAAAAACAAAACCAACCATTGATATTGTCTTTGGCTAACAGATAGCCACCTAGTAAAAAGCCGATCATCACGCCAATTTCAAACACCTGAGTCAACGATGGAATTCCATGGTGACAATACAGGCTATATCCACTGCCTAAAACGATAAAAAATAGGTAATGACAGACGTTAACTTGTCATATAAGTGATTCGCAACTCGCCCTTTAATCAAGACGGACAAAAATTTGTACAATCCATATTTGCAAGGCTCAGAGTAAATGATAGCCATGCACTGCTTCGAGCTGCACTAGCTGGAGAGGGAATCGTCATGGCTCCGCGAGTGCTTGTACAAGAATTTCTAATAACCGGAAAATTGCTCACTATTCTCAATGAATTCACGCCGCCACCTCGACAAATGCATCTTATTTATCCAGCTGAGCCTAAGCGTCGAGCCAAAGTTCAGGTTTTCATTGACAAGGCATTAAGAAAGTTCACCGATCCAGTAGCTATCTGATGATATAAATGAATTTAAGGGATTAGCTTGGCATCATTAATGTCATAATGAGACTGCATAATTAAATCAAATACGAATTTTCTAAACAAGGCGATATACACTATCGCCTTCTCTATTTAGCGCGGCAATCTATTTCTCTTTACCAAATACATTATTTTCTTGTTCACGCACTTGCACAAAAGTGGTTCGTTTGCTGAGCTCTTTTAAACAGCTTGCTCCGACATAAGTACAAGCAGAGCGAACGCCGCCTAAGATATCTTGCACGGTATGCTCGACACTGCCGCGTAAAGGTAATTCAACAATCTTCCCTTCTGCGGCACGATAATCGGCAACACCACCAGAATGCTTAGTCATAGCGGCCTGAGAGCTCATGCCATAAAAGCGCATAAACTGTTTACCATCGTGCTCAACCACTTCACCACCACACTCATTATGAGCAGCTAACATACCTCCGAGCATGACAAAATCAGAACCGCCACCAAAGGCTTTAGCAACATCACCAGGACACGTACATCCACCATCAGCAATAATATGGCCACCTAATCCATGTGCTGCATCCGCACATTCAATAATCGCTGAAAGTTGCGGATAACCAACCCCCGTTTTAACTCGCGTCGTGCAAACACTCCCAGGACCAATGCCTACTTTGATAATATCCGCGCCGCTAATAATTAATTCTTCAGCCATCTCCCCTGTCACAACATTACCAGCAACGATGGTTTTGCCTGGGAATTCATTCCGAATTTTCGCGACGAATTGAACGAAATGTTCTGAATAACCATTTGCCACATCAATGCAGATAAACTGGAGTTTATCGCTCAATGCCATGATTTTGCGAGTATTGGTAAAATCATTCTCACTCGTACCAGTGCTCACCATCAAATAATGCTGGTAGTCTGCGGGGATTTCACCTAAAAATTCCTGCCACTGCGCAACGCTATAATGTTTATGAACCGCGGTCACCATCTGATGAGCAGCCAACGCCTTAGCTAAGTCAAAGGTACCAACCGTGTCCATATTGGCAGCGATAATAGGTACACCAGACCATTGACACTTAGAATGTTTAAACGTATACTGCCGAGTAACTTCAACCTGAGACCTGCTCTTAAGTGTTGAGCGCTTTGGCCGAATCAAAACGTCCTTGAAGCCCAATTTCAAGTCTGATTCTATGCGCATAGCTTTCCTCTTTATAATTTCTTAGACACAAACCTGAGGAGCATATCGTATTACTGGCCATTTGAACAGTCCTTCGTGGCTGTTTTTTGTATGCCTGAATTTCACTCTTTAGCTATTCACTGAATTGTTGTTCGTTATTCGTTCCAGTTGCCAAGCAGTTTTCATCCAACCACGCCAGATAATCAGGAAGACCGGTCATGATAGGCACTTGAATAATTTGCGGGACATCATAAGGATGTATCTTTAAAAGATGCTGTTGCAATCGTTCGTAGCAATCACATCGAGTTTTAATCCGTAACATCAGCTCTGCTTGATGCTCAATACCACCTTGCCATGAGTAATAACTTTCAATCGGCTGAATTTGTACGCAAGCGGCTAACTTTTCTCTTAGTAGGCTTTGGGCAATCAGCTCAGCGTTAGCTTGGCTGTCTACTGTCGTTAACACCATGCAATATTGGCTCATTTAACATTCCTTAATGATTAAGCTTGAACCTTTTCTAGTCTGACATAAAACTTGCCTAATAATCCATGCAATAAAAAAGCCGCAGCTCCAATGAACTGCGGCTTTAACATGAGCTTGTTACAACTTAAATTGTATGTTTGCCCAGAACATCATCAAGGATGTTAAGGCCTTGCATTGCTTGTTCTTTACTAATCACACATGGCGGAACGATATGAATACGATTACCAGCAACAAATGGCAATAACCCATGCTTGACTAAATCCATTTTAATTGCAGCAACTTTCTCTAATGCCAATGGTGATTTAGTCTCAGGATGACTCACCAGTTCCAATGCCCAGAATACACCGCTCCCACGGACATCACCGATCATCGCATGTTTTTCTCCAAGTGCCGCTAACCCCGATGACAATACATTCGCGCCAATACTCGCTGCATTTTCGACAATTTTTTCTTCATCCATCGCATCAAGTGTCGCAATAATGGCTGCCATAGCTAACGGATGGCCACTATATGTCAGCCCCCCAGGGAAAAAGTGATCATTAAAAAACTCAGAGATAGATTCACTCAGCATCACTCCGCCCGTTGGCACGTATCCAGAATTAACGCCTTTAGCAAAGGTCACTAAATCAGGTACGGCACCAAACTGTTCAAATGCAAACCAGCTTCCGGTCCGGCCAAAACCAGCCATAACTTCATCTAAAATCATCACCAGATTAAATTCATCACACAGCTGGCGAACCCCTTTTAAATAACCCTGAGGCGGCACCAAAATGCCAGCAGTTCCGGGAATCGATTCAAGTAATACAGCTGCAATCGCATCAGGACCTTCTAGCTCAATCACCCGACGCAGATGAGCAAGTGCGCGCTCGCATTCTTGTGTTTCATCTTCGGCGTAAAACTCACTGCGATACAGGTACGGTTGGAAAAAATGAACATGGCCGTGTGCATATTCATTAGGAATACGGCGGGGATCACCCGTTGCAACAATCGCACTGCCGGTATTGCCATGGTAAGAACGATAACCAGATAGGATTTTTGATTTTCCGGTAAAAATACGAGCCATACGAATCGCATTTTCATTGGCATCGGCACCAGCATTCGTAAAAAACACTTTTTTAAAAGTATCTGGAGCGTGCGCGATAATACGTTTGGCCGCCTCACCACGGGCTAAATTCGCAGTAGCAGGCGCAATCATCGACAGCTCCTGAGCCTGTTTTTGCACGGCTTCAATTACTTTAGGGTGAGCATAGCCAATATTAACGTTGACCAACTGGCTGGAAAAATCCAAATACTCTTTGCCTTGATAATCCCACAACTTACATCCTTGTGCTCCGGCAATGACCAATGGATCGATTTGTGATTGAACGGACCACGAATGAAACACATACTCTCGGTCCAGTTGATAAACATAGTCGTTGGTTACTTCCATCATTGCTTCCTTACTCATGGATTAAGCATTTTAGAACAGCTTAAAAACAAATATTCATTGCCCATAGAGCCAGTTGTGCCATAGAAACTAGCCAGATGAATTGACTCTTAATTCTAATTCTATCCATCAGTCTTTAGATGCCCCCCAACTGCCCCTTAACCCAAAGAATGAAGAGACAACCATTGCACAATTCTTCTTATTGCGATCAGAGTGAACGGCACATTAAGACATCTAGACCGATCGCAAATTGAATGACTTAAATCATACTTTTTCTAAAAAAATGCATACTTTAAGATAGTTCTCAGTGGGCAAAAAGAGTATATTTTTTGGCGATTTTACCGAAACGATGCATTGATGAGCTTGCCTAAGTCATAACACGTTCTCATGGATGAAATCGTTCAGCTCTGCCATCAACAAGAGGCCGTTATTGTGTCACATACAGTTTCAATCCGAACCAAGGGACTGCTACTGCTAAGCAGCCTGAGTGCTTTAAATCTAGTGATCTGGATTTGGGCGTTTATCACCTTTAATCACCACCCTGCTTTAATCGGCACGGCATTGTTGGCCTGGACGTATGGGTTGCGCCATGCTGTCGATGCTGACCATATTGCCGCAATTGATAACGTGACTCGAAAAATGATGCAACAAGACAAAGAGCCCGTTGCTGTCGGGGCATTTTTCTCTTTGGGGCACTCAACCATTGTTGTACTGGCCTCAATTTTAGTCGGAGTCGCAACGAGTGAATTTAGCAGTAAATTAAGCTGGTTTCAGGATGTTGGTGGCACCATTGGGACGACCGTTTCAGCACTGTTTTTATTACTCCTAGCATTTATCAACTTTTTAATTTTTAAAGATATTTTAAAAAAATTCCGGCAGGTAAAAAAAGGGAATTATCAAGGGATACATACCGCTATTGACGAGCCTCTGGGCGGAGGCATTATGACATGGTTATATCGCCGACTATTTCGTTTTATTAATCACAGCTGGCAAATGTACCTAGTTGGTTTTTTATTTGGTCTTGGTTTTGATACCGCAACCGAAGTCGGGCTACTGGCAATTTCAGCGGCAAGTTCATCTCATGGATTACCACTGAGTTCTATTTTAATCTTCCCTGCTCTGTTTGCTGCAGGCATGGCTTTGATCGATTCAGTTGATAACGTCATTATGGTTAAAGCGTATGGCTGGGCTTTTGAACAACCCTTTCGTAAACTCTATTATAACCTTACCATTACTGCATCATCGTTAATTATTGCGTTTGTAATCGGTGGTTTTGAGGCGCTAGGTATCCTAGCCGAGAAAGGCGATTGGCAGTCAGGTTTCAGCCAATGGATCGAAAATGCGAATAGTCATCTAGGCAATATCGGCTTTTGGATTGTCGGGATTATGATAGCCTGCTGGCTCTGCTCACTTCTCAATTATCGTTTGCGCGGCTATCACAAACTGACCTTCGATCACTCAAACTTATAAACAAACCTGGCTTGACCTAAATAGAAGATAATTCATAGGTCAAGTCACTTTATAGCAACATAACATCACTCAGTTGAATCATAAAATTTTTTGTTCGGTGTTTCGCCATTATAGTCAGTCTGCTCCCATCCTCGTGAAGGAGGATTAGAACAACGCGCCGTTTTCTATCAACTCAACAAAAATTAGTGATGACCAAACAGTCAATCAACTACATGCTAAAAACACCTACATTCAGTTAGAAATAGAATGAAATGGAGTTAACTGTCGTAAGAGCGTCATTCACAGCATTGCTATCAATATGGAATGTAATCAATACAGAAATGCGAGGAACCACTAGAACCATTTTTTGAATTTAAACAGGACCAGAATAAGTCCACCGATCACAATCAGCAAACTACTTACGATGACAAATCCCAAAGGACTTTGTGCCCATGGGATGCCACCGACATTAATGCCTAAAAGCCCTGTAATAAAACTTAATGGTAAAAAGATCGCAGCAATCAACGACATAACATACATACGTTGGTTGATCTGATCTGAAACCTGACTGGTTAGCTCTTCTTGGGCAACAATGGCCCGTTCACGAATGACATCGAGCTCTTCAACAAAACGAACTAAGCGATCAGTGCATTCCTGCAACTGCAACCGACTATCCTCATCGATCCAACTCCTTCTTTCAGTAGCCAGTTTTGCCAACGCTTCACGCTGCGGCCCCAAATAACGGCGTAATTTAATACTACGCCGTCGCAAAGCATTTAAATCACCTCTTAAACGCTGGGCATTTTCATCAATCAGCGTTTCTTCAAGTTCATCCATCTGCTCTTCAAGTTCTTCAACAACCGTATCGATACGATTAAGCAACAAGTCGCTAATCTGAGCTAAAAAGTCACTCGTACTCACTGGACCTTCGCCTCTTTTTAACGCCGCAATAATGTCACTAACAGACATTAACTTGCGCCAGCGCGTTGTTAAAATGCGCTCACGAGTAGCAAAAATGCGCAATGAGACCATATCTTCAGGCTCAGCACCCTGTGCTAAATTAACCCCTCTTAAAAAAACCAATGATTGTAGGGCGCTAAAATGAGTGACTCGAGGTCGAGTATCTTCATCTAACAAAGCTGTGCTTAAAACTTCATCAATCCCACTTTGATGCACTAACCACTGCCGCCCCGCTTCGTTAGCACAATCAATATGCAACCACAGTAAACCTTGATCCGGCTGCCAATTTTCTATCTGCTCGGCATCAAGTGGTTGAGCGCCACCTTGTCCATCAAACAATAGCGCGCATATAAAAATATCATTTGATGTTTCCATGCAACTTGCTCTTTATGAAGTAAGTTATTGATTCAACTTTGGCAAATTTTTACTATTATGCAAGTTTAAATTGGTCCATCCGTCTTAATTGCTGTTCAGAGCGATCTTTTAACGCCACACTTCCGTCTTGTTGCACAGAGGCCTCATGATCGGCTTGCTGACTTAGATGAACAATTTGTTGAGAATGTTCACTGACATCATTCACCACAGCCAATGCCTGACGAGCCTGCTCCATGATCTGCTCGCTATATTGTTGGGTTGTATTCAGTTGCTCAGCAATTGACTGTAACGTTGAATCATTACGATTAACTTGTTCTACACACTCTTGGGTCATCTGTTGTCCGGTTTGTATCATCTGAACACTTTTCTCTGATTGCGATTGCAACGTCTGGATCACTTGCAAAATTTCCTGTGTCGAACTTTGCGTTTGAGTCGCTAGATGACGCACTTGATCTGCAACCACTGCAAACCCACGGCCATGGTCGCCGGCTCGAGCGGCTTCAATGGCTGCGTTTAAAGCCAATAGATTCGTTTGCTCAGAGATGTTCTCAATCACATCAACAATTGAACCAATATCTTGACTACGAGCCTGCAACGCACTCATCTGACCAACGATATCCGTCATCATCTCTTGAAGCTGAGTCGTCATCGACAATGTTTGTTGAATGGCGGCGCGCCCCTCACGAGTTTGCTCAGTAACGCTGGTCACCAATTCGCCAGAGGCATCCGCCTGCTGAGACACTTCACGGACTTGCTCGGCCATAAGTTGCATATTATTGGCGACAGTTTCAGTTTTTTGCGATTGCGTCGACATTAGCTCGCGAGTATGGTCACAGGCTTGAACACCATCTTCCGCTTGTTTTTCCAGCAAACTAGCATCATCAATAATAGAGCGCACAATCTGATTAAGTTGCACGGTCAGTTCATTTAATTGAGTGGATATCAACCCAAACTCATCCATTCTCTTAATCGTTAATTGTTGGCTGTAATCCCCAGCGACCATGCGCTGAATATGGCTAAGCGTGCGTTTGAGAGGGTCCCGAATGCTCTGAACCAGATTAATGCCAACTAAGATCGCTAAAATTAACGAGACGACCACACCAGTCACCATCCACCATCGAGAACTTTCAACATTAGCTTGAGTTTGCTTGGCAACCTCAGCACTAATTTGACTCAGGCGTTGATGAGCTTCACGCACAATGCTAAGCGTGTGATCAATCACTTGATTGAGCTGACCGAATAAAGCAGCTTGCTCTGAACTAAAGATACCGACCTGCTTCATTTTCGCGAGCAACCCTTGCGGTGCCGTTAGGCTTTGTAATGATTGAGCATATGGCGCTAAATCATCACTAGCCTGTCCCACGTTATCTTTGAGCTGATTAAACTTACTATTAAACGATTTGATATATGAATGAATGACACTCAGTTCTTGCTTCACTTTCTGCGGGTCATTCTCATAAAACGCTTTATTAAGCATTCGCTGAATAGAAATCCCTGTGCTCATCAATGATGATGTCAACCAGTGTTGTGAAGAATTAACCGAATCATTTACCGATTGAGCATCATCTTTAAAATAGGCCCAGTCAGAAAGATAAGTTTGATGGAGCTGTTGAACCTGTTGCTTATTGTTCAGTAGTTTTTCATGTAAATCCATAAGCTGGTCAGCAACAGAAAACACTTTGTCAGCAAGCGGCTGTATATCTCGCAAAGGCTGCGCCATGACTGGATAGGATTTCGCATTATGTAATAAGGACTGAACCGTACTTTGATAAACATTTTTCAGTTGATCATGACGAGCTTTAAGCCGCTGGCGCTCAGGCGATTTACTAGCATTTGTATATAAACCCACCAGACGTGATGAACTGAGCAGTATGCCAGACAGTTGATTGGTCTCTTCGGTCATGGGTAACAATCGATGAACCACAATATCTTCTTGATTGGTTACATGCGTCACCGTCTGTTCGCCAATCCAAGCTAAAACACAAATTAATACAAAGAGTACCGCAAATCCAATAATCATCCTTGTTACAACTGATAATTTCATAGATATCCCTTAATCTATATTTCCTTCAAATAAGTCTTTTTCCATGTTTCTTTTTAATTGCTTATGCTAATGGTGCATACCCATGGTTAAATTGTAGCATCATCATTTACCATTATTTTTTGCGCAAATAAACAAGTGAAGTCATTCGCTATCGCATAATTATCGGCATCATATTGAAAAATTTGAATAAAAATATAATCTATTCACAAATGGTATTACGCCAGAATATGGGTTTATCTTCCGGTGCTATTGCAATAGCATAGACTCATGCTTTGGGGGCGATACATCATGAGGAGAAAGCATGAAATTATATGAAACACCGAGTACTCCAAACTGCCTGCGGGTCAGCCTATTTCTCGCCGAAAAAGGGCTAGATATACCAAGAGAGCTCATCGATGTAAGAGCTGGAGATAACCTGAAAGAAGACTTTAACAACAAAAGCGTCAACGGCTTGGTACCAACACTTGAACTTGATAATGGTGAATACTTGTGTGAGTCGATTGCGATCTGCCGATATTTTGAAGAGATTCACCCTCATCCCGCTTTATTTGGAACTTCTCATTTAGAACGAGCCCGTGTTGAGATGTGGCAACGAATTATAGAGCTGCAAGGCATTATGCTTATCGGTCAAGCAATTCGCAATCTGACCCAAATATATAAAGACCGAGAAAACTGCATTGAAGACTGGGGACATGAAGCTTTATTACGGTTTAGAAAGCTACTTCCGACACTCGAGGCCCAACTCAAAGCTCATCCATATCTTGCCGGAGACAATTTTAGTGTGGCGGATATCAGCGCATTCATCATGCTGAAAATGGCAACTAAACTAGATATCGAGATTGATCAGCGCTGGCCAAGTATTCATCAATGGCAAAAAAATATACAACAGCGTCCTGCATTTGCAGGGCTCGGATAAACAGAAATAACCAAACTGGCTTACTTAATAATTTTAAGAAGCCAGTCAATTTTTTATATTAATACTTAGGGGATAAAAATTGTTTCATGCGCTCTGAATCAGGATTTCCAAAAACCTTCTGCGGCGTCCCCTGTTCCTCTACCACACCCTGATGCAAAAACATCACATGTGATGAAACATCACGAGCAAAACTCATTTCATGGGTCACCACAGCCATCGTACGACCTTCATCAGCCAAGTTACGCATCACTTTGAGTACATCACCGACCAGTTCTGGATCCAATGCAGATGTGGGTTCATCAAACAGCATGACTTCAGGATCAACCGCCAGTGCTCGAGCAATAGCTGCACGTTGCTGTTGCCCACCAGACATATGTGCGGGGTAATAATCACGTCGTTCATATAACCCAACTTTATTTAGCAACTCTTTAGCGCGTTCTTCAGCTTCTTTACGAGGAACATTCAGCACATGCACTGGTGCTTGAATGATATTGTCCATCACTGTCATATGTGACCACAAGTTAAAACTCTGAAAGACCATTGCCAATTTTGAACGAATGCGTTGAACCTGCTTTTTATCAGCCGGAACCCGCTCCCCCTGACGATTATGTTTAAAATGCAACGTCTCACCATGGAGCACAATATCTCCCTTGGTGGGGATCTCAAGTAGATTAATACAGCGCAAAAATGTACTTTTACCTGACCCCGAAGAGCCAATAATCGAGATAACATCACCTTTGTGGGCAGTTAAATCGATCCCTTTTAAGACTTCGTTGCTGCCAAAAACTTTATGTATCTCTTTGACCTGCAGCGCAGGAATATCACCCATATGAATAACTACCTGTAAATCATGACTATATATGCAACGTATTATGGCTGCGAAGTTACCATTGTACGGCAAAAAATACAAATAGAAACACTGATACATAAACCTGGTGGTCAAGGGTTCAACGAAAAAAGAATATTGATAATAAAAAACAAATTTGCCAATAAGGATGGCTAAATATCAACCAATTTAGCGCGCTTCTTAGCTTAAAATTCAGAAAGGGTACAAAAGATAGGGAAAAGCTCATCTGCAGAGCAATTATTTCTCTATATATGTAGTTAATTTACATAATAGCAGAGGACGGTTGATCATGATCAAGTTGTGACCTCGAGCACCTTTGTACAATCTAGCCATACTTAAGAACAGCGGGTTAAGGACAAGAAATTAACCAGCTTGGAAAGATGAAACTGGTCGATTTTTATCCTATCCTGCAAAAACCAGAGTATTGGTTTTAGCATATTTCGTTCAGGTTATGCCGGCTGCCACCGACAGACTGAATGCAAGCGAATCAATTTCTTTTCTACTGATTAGTTAAAGGTAGGTATAACATGGCAGAACAAAACACTCAGGCCTGGAAAGGTTTTGTTGCGGGTGATTGGCAAAAAGAAACTAACGTTCGAGATTTCATCCAAAAAAACTATACACCTTATGAAGGAGATGAAAGTTTCCTTGCTGGTGCCACAGAAGCGACTACTGCGCTGTGGAATGATGTAATGGAAGGCATCAAAGTTGAAAACAGCACTCATGCTCCTGTTGACTTTGATACTGACAAAGCATCCACCATCACCTCTCACGATGCTGGTTATATCAACAAAGATTTAGAAACCATTGTTGGCTTGCAAACTGAGAAACCACTGAAACGTGGAATCATTGCCTTCGGTGGTATTCGCATGGTTGAAACCTCATGCAAAGAATATGGCCGCACTCTTGATCCTGAACTAAAACACATCTTCACTGATTATCGCAAAACCCATAACCAAGGCGTTTTCGACGTATACACCAGTTCAATTCGTGCATGTCGTAAAGCCGGCATCTTAACTGGTTTACCTGATGCTTATGGTCGTGGTCGTATTATTGGTGACTATCGTCGTATCGCATTATACGGTATTGACTACCTGATGGCTGAACGAGTTCAAATCCATAACGGATTAGAAGCTGATTTATATAAAGCCACAGAAACCGGTGAAAACATGGAAGAGATTATTCGCCGTCGCGAAGAAATCTCTGATGAACACCGTGCTCTGGGTCAAATTAAACAGATGGCTGCAACTTATGGTTGCGATATCGGTCGCCCAGCTGAAACAGCTCAAGAAGCAATCCAATGGACTTACTTCGGTTACTTAGCCGCTGTTAAATCACAAAACGGTGCTGCAATGTCATTTGGTCGTAATGCGACTTTCTTTGACATCTACATTGAACGTGATATTGCTGCTGGCAAACTGACTGAGCAAGAAGCTCAAGAATTAATCGACCATATGGTTATGAAACTGCGTATGGTTCGTTTCTTGCGTACTCCTGAATATGATGACTTGTTCTCTGGTGACCCTATCTGGGCAACTGAATCATTAGGTGGTATGGGCTTAGACGGTCGTACACTGGTCACTCGTACTTCATTCCGCTTCTTGAATACTCTGTACACCATGGGTCCTTCACCAGAACCTAACATGACGATCCTGTGGTCAGAACAACTGCCTGAAGCATGGAAACATTTCTGCGCGAAAGTTTCTATTGATACATCTTCAATCCAGTACGAAAATGACGATTTGATGCGTCCTGACTTCAACAGCGATGACTATGCAATCGCATGTTGTGTATCACCAATGGTAATTGGTAAACAGATGCAGTTCTTTGGCGCCCGCGCTAACTTAGCTAAAACTCTGTTATATACCATCAATGGTGGTATCGATGAGAAGAAAAAAATCCAAGTCGGTCCAAAAATGGACAAAATTACTAGTGAATACTTAGACTTTGATGAAGTATTTACTAAAATGGACGGCTTCATGGATTGGCTGGCAAAAACTTATGTCACTGCATTGAACTGTATCCATTACATGCATGATAAATATAGCTATGAAGCTTCATTAATGGCTCTGCATGACCGTGATGTATATCGTACAATGGCGTGTGGTATTGCCGGTTTGTCTGTTGCAGCTGACTCATTATCTGCTATCAAATATGCGAAAGTTAAACCAATTCGCGACGAAGATGGTATTGCTGTCGATTTCGAAATCGAAGGTGACTATCCTAAATTTGGTAACAATGATGAACGTGTTGACTCATTAGCATGTGACTTAGTTGAACGGTTCATGAACAAAGTTCGTGCACTGAAAACTTATCGTGGTTCAACTCCAACACAGTCAATCCTGACCATTACTTCTAACGTTGTGTATGGTAAAAAAACAGGGACTACTCCAGACGGTCGTCGTGGTGGTGCTCCATTTGCTCCTGGTGCAAACCCAATGCATGGCCGTGATGAAAAAGGTGCCGTAGCTTCACTGACTTCTGTTGGTAAACTGCCATTCTCAAGCGCTCAAGACGGTATTTCTTATACCTTCTCAATTGTTCCAAACGCTTTGGGTAAAGAAGATACATCTCGTCGCGGTAACTTAGCAGGTCTGTTAGATGGTTACTTCCACCACGAAGAAGCCGTTGAAGGTGGTCAACACCTGAACGTGAACGTGATGAACCGTGAAATGCTGTTAGATGCAATGGAAAATCCAGACAAATATCCACAGCTGACAATTCGTGTATCTGGTTATGCCGTTCGGTTTAACTCGCTGACTCGCGAACAGCAGCAGGATGTTGTTACTCGTACCTTTACAGACCACATGTAATCGTATAAGTAAACTGATAGAATAAGTAATTATTCAGGTGCAAAAGGCCTTGCCCATATGGACAAGGCCTTTTTAATAGGAGGCTTGTTGTTATGGCACAAATTAAAGGCCGAATTCATTCAACTGAATCATGTGGTACCGTGGATGGTCCCGGGATCCGATTTATTGTTTTTATGCAAGGCTGTTTAATGCGTTGTATGTATTGCCATAACCGCGATACGTGGGATCTACATACTGGTAAAGAAGTAACCGTTGATGATTTGCTCAACGAAATGCTTCCATATAAGAGTTACATGAATGCCAGCGGTGGTGGCATCACAGCATCTGGTGGCGAAGCAATCTTACAGGCAGAGTTTATTCGCGATCTTTTCCGCAGCTGTCATGAACATGGAATTAATACCTGTTTAGACACAAACGGGTATGTTCGAAAACACACTGAAGTCATTGATGAGCTGTTAAGTGAAACCGACTTGGTTATGCTTGATTTGAAACAGATCGATGACGAAGTTCATCAGGTTTTGGCAGGCGTCAGTAACCATCGAACTTTAGATTTTGCAAAATACCTACAGCAAATTAATCAGCGAACTTGGATCCGTTATGTAGTCGTTCCAGGCTACACAGACGATGAACGTTCAGCCCGATTGCTAGGTGAGTTTATCCAAGATATGGAAAACATTGAGAGAGTTGAAATGCTCCCTTACCATGTCCTTGGTGAACATAAATGGAAAGAGATGGGTGAAACGTATCCGCTTGAAGGCGTAGAACCACCATCGAAAGAAACCATGGCTAAACTGCAAAAAATTCTCCTAGAATATAATCCTAAAGTTATCTTTTAAACTAAAGCGGCTCTTGTAGCCGCTTTAGTTTCACCACCAATCGGTGTGTCACTATCATTTTATGCTTGAAGAGCAGGCTTTAATTGACCCATACATTAGATTGGCTAAAATAGCGCGACCTAAACAAACCATTCTTGCTTATGCCTGATATTCTGATCTGCCCTCTTTGCCAATCCCCTCTGCATGTAAAAAATCAACAGCTCTACTGTGAGCACAAACACAGCTTTGATAAGGCAAAAGAAGGCTACGTTAATTTGCTAAGTGTGCAGCACAAGCGTTCTAAAGAGCCCGGCGATAACAAACAGATGCTCCATAACCGCCAACAATTTCTAGATAGCGGTCATTATCAACCATTAGCAGATCAACTCGCTTCCTACATCAACGAACGCGTAGCTACTAAAACGATTTTAGATATTGGTTGCGGTGAAGGCTTTTACACTCACCAATTAAAGAACAGCAGGAACCAAGTCTGGGGATGTGACATCTCTAAAGAAGGAATAAAGTATGCGGCCAAACACTATAAGAGCTGTCAGTTTGTAGTTGCAAGTAACCAACGACTCCCCTTTGCTACTGAATCATTAGACGTGATAACCCGCGTGTTTGCGCCACAACACGACGCTGAAGTTATTCGCTGCCTTCACCCACGAGGTCAACTCATTACAGTTGTGCCTGGCCCGTGGCATCTAAAACAGCTAAGACAATACATTTATACAGATCTTAGAGCTCATAACAATCAACCACAATCCATTGATGGCTTGCAACTCAAAGAAAGTATCAATATTCAATACACTATGCTCTTAAGCCCTACTGATCGAGAAAGATTGATGGGAATGACCCCTTTTAGCTGGAAACTCACACCATCAATACGAGCACAATTTACCCATGCCCAAGAACCAGTTGAAGCTCAGTTCACGCTGCATATCTACCAGCATGAATCCTAAAGCATCAATTATGAATCACCATAAATAACAAAGCCACGATCAAAGCGCTCAAATGCTTTGCTCAAAATATCAGCTAGCTCGATGTAACGGGGATTTTGCACAATCGGCTGAATCGACTCATTGGCGAGTTTTAATTTATGATGCAACTCTCGATACCAACGAGCCAATGAGGGGGGTAGCAATGTCTTGGAGCGATGCCCCAACCAATAATAAACATGGAACGGTGCAGACAAAAACAACACCGCAAACACAGCCGATTGTGGCAACATATGCATTTGTTGGCCTAAATAAGGTAACAACAATGTAATTACAGCTAAAGCCGGCATCACCTTATTCACCCAAGGAATCATGCTAATCACCCGATGCTCAATAAAAATTGACGCAAGGGCAGGTTCACTAGGCCAATGTTTTGCATAATGAACGCCGTCTTTAATGGCCGTCGAAAAATCACTCATGTCTTCTCTTCCTGCCATACCATTTTTGATTTAAACCAACAAATAGTTATTTTGTTACGAAAAAACTAAATTTTACTTAAAGTTCAGTATTTATTTTACAACAAATTCGATATGATCTGATCCCGTTTTCAACATGTCGGGTAGTATCATCATACGTTAAGTGTAGATCCTTATTTATTACATTACTATAACACTAACAAATCTGCCCACACTCATATATAGCGCAGTTATCAGATTCACGATAAACCATGCATCTGACAACTGATTTATTTTTAATATTCTGGTCCAATCAACAGGAATGATCCATGAGCGAAAAGCTTGTTCTAGTGTTGAACTGTGGCAGTTCATCCCTCAAATTTGCAATCCTGAATCCTGATTCGGGAGAAGAAAAAATTACAGGTTTAGCAGAATGCTTAAACCTTGATGATGCACGTATCGGCTGGAAAGTGCATGGCGAAAAAAGTAAAGCTGATTTAGGCGCTAAAGCCACTCACCAAGAAGCAATTGATTTCATCGTTGAAAAAATTCTTGCCCAGAACCCAGAACTTAACGAGCACATTATTGCCGTTGGTCACCGTATCGTGAGTGGTGGGGAAAAATTCACCAAGTCAGTTATCGTCGATGATAGCGTCATTAAAGGCCTAGAAGAGTGTTCTGATTTTGCCCCCCTGCATAACCCACCAGCACTGGTTGGGATTCGCGCGGCAATGAAAAGCTTCCCTAACTTAAAACACATCACTGTTTTTGATACAGCTTTCCATCAGACCATGCCTCGTAAGGCTTACCTTTATGGCTTACCTTATAAATTGTATCGCGATCATGGCATCCGCCGTTACGGTGCACATGGGACCAGTCATCGTTATGTCGCCAATGAAGCGGCAAAAATGCTAGGTAAAGACCTAAGTGAATGCAACTTGATTACAGCTCATTTAGGCAATGGTGCTTCTATCGCAGCTATTAAAAATGGTGAATGTGTTGACACATCAATGGGCCTGACACCTCTTGAAGGTCTTGTCATGGGTACTCGTAGTGGTGACATCGATCCAGCTATTATCTCCCATTTAGTGAATCGCTTAGGTTATACACTGGACGAAGTGGACCACATGTTGACGAAAGAATCAGGTCTGCTCGGTCTTAGTGAAGTAAATAGCGACTATCGCTGGGTTGAAGAACATTCAGCCGCTGGTGATGAACGCGGTGCCCGTGCTAAAGAAGTATTCTGTTATCGCATCGCGAAATACATTGCATCATATACAGCCGCTCTTGACGGTCGCCTCGATGCAGTGATTTTCACCGGGGGAATTGGTGAAAACTCTGCCCCCGCACGTACTAGCATCGTTAGCCAATTAGGTCTAATGGGACTTGATATTAATCAAGAAGCAAATGCTAAAGCCGTTCTGGGAGCGTCGGCAAAAATATCAACCGATGACAGCCCAGCCATGTTTGTCATTCCAACTAATGAAGAGCTAGTTATCGCACGAGATGCGACTGCCCTAGTTGAAGGCAAAGCTTAATTAAAACCGAAGGGGCCATAACGGTCCCTTCTTCGTTTCATCAACATATAAGTGAGGTAGAGCAGTGGCTCGCACAATTATGTTAGTACCGGTAGGTGATGGCTCTGGAGTCACCTCGGTCAGTCTTGGTATGGTCCGCGCCATGGAACGCAATGGCGTCAATGTAAACTTTTTCAAACCGATTGCACAGTCTAGTTATTTCCGCCATGCAGGTCCTGACCGTACAACCGCGATTATCACTAACGCAACTAACATTACTCCTCCAGAACCATTGGCCGCAGATGTTGCTGAAAACATGATCAGCGCAAACCAAGTTGATGACCTGCTTGAATTAATCGTCGCTCGTTACAATAACGGAACGAAAGGTTCTGAAGTTGTTGTTGTGGAAGGCATCGTTCCGAGCAATGTAAGCTCTTATGCCAGCACTGTAAACTATGGTATTGCCAAAGCATTGGATGCCGACATTGTGTTTGTAACTTCCCCTGGTAGCGATTCCTCACAACAACTGAAAGAGCGGATGGATATTGCCGCCAATAGTTTTGGTGGGATCAATAATAAGCGCATTATCGGCTGCATCATCAATAAAGTCGGTGCACCTATTAATGAAAAACATCCTAGCCGCCCAGATCTGGCTGAGATGTTTGACAAGAATGCGCCAGCAGCTGCGAACAACCTTGAAGTTCTACAGATGTTCAGTAAAAGTCCAATGCGGATTTTAGGCTGCATCCCATGGAATCCAGCTCTGATTGCCCCACGCGCCAAAGATTTAGCTGAGCACTTAGGTGCTACCATTGTCAATGAAGGCGAATTAAACACGCGTCGTCTGGGTCGTGTTACGTTTTGTGCTCGCAGCATTCCAAGCATGATTGAACATATCAAACCTGGAAGTCTGCTCGTCACTTCAGGGGACCGCAGTGATGTAATCGTCTCCGCTTGTCTGGCAGCCATGAACGGTGTCAAAGTTGGTGCAATGCTGCTCACTGGTGGCTATCAGCCTGAAAAAGAAGTGATGGAACTTTGCGAACAAGCTCTTGCCAGAACTGGTCTGCCTGTGATGCTGATCAATTCAAACACTTGGCAAACAGCTCTAGCCATGCAAAGTTTCAATATGAATATCCCTGTGGATGATGCACCTCGCATTGAACAGGTTCAGGACTACATTGCCGGTCACGTAGACAAACATTGGATTGAATCACTCACGTCTGAGTCTGCTCGACCTCGTCGTTTATCGCCACCAGCATTCCGTTATCAGTTAACTGAAATGGCCCGTAAAGCAGGTAAAACTATTGTGTTACCTGAAGGGGAAGAACCTCGCACCATAAAAGCAGCCTCTATCGCAGCTGAACGTGGGATAGCGCGCTCAATATTGCTAGGCAACCCTGACGAAATTCAACGCATTGCGGCTCAAGAAGGCGTTAAATTATCAGAAGGCGTTACGATCATGGATCCAAACGAAATCCGTGAACAGTACGTTGCGCCAATGTGCGAACTGCGTAAGAAAAAAGGGCTAACCGAAGTCGTTGCCCGTGAACAGCTCCAAGACAATGTTGTTCTGGGAACCATGATGCTGGCTGAAAGCAAAGTAGACGGCCTAGTTTCTGGCGCGGTTCACACGACAGCCAACACGATTCGTCCACCGCTGCAGTTAATTAAAACCGCCCCTAACGCCAACTTGGTTTCATCCATATTCTTCATGCTGATGCCTGACCAAGTGCTGATCTATGGGGACTGCGCAATTAACCCAGATCCAACTGCTGAACAACTTGCAGATATCGCAATTCAGTCTGCTGAGTCAGCTATCGCATTTGGGATTGAGCCTCGCGTGGCAATGATCAGTTACTCAACCGGTAACTCAGGCCAAGGTGATGACGTCGATAAAGTTCGTGCAGCTACCAAACTAGCTCAGGAGCGTCGCCCAGACCTATCTATTGATGGCCCATTGCAATATGACGCGGCAATCATGGAAAACGTTGCAAAAAGCAAAGCACCAGACAGCCCAGTTGCAGGGAAAGCAACGGTATTTGTCTTCCCTGATCTAAACACTGGGAATACAACTTACAAAGCAGTCCAGCGTAGTGCTGAACTCATTAGTATTGGTCCTATGCTACAGGGCATGCGTAAACCTGTTAATGATTTGTCTCGTGGCGCACTGGTTGAAGATATTATCTATACTATCGCACTGACGGCAATTCAAGCATCTCAGGCTAGTTAAGCCTTTTAAGAATCACGTGCTCCTAAAGCCGCGTTCTCTTCTGTTTTTACCAGTGAGAGATTCGCGGTTTTTTTATACATAGATGAAGTTAATTTGAGTTGTAAATAAGTGATTAAATTGATTAAAAAATAGCAATTTCTATGCTGTTAGGTTATTTAATCATCGGTTAGTGATCGGCTACCTATTTTTTATACATCTCAAAAAATACTTAAAAATCATATAATTAATGAAGTCACCAAGCTTAATCCACAATTTAATCCACAGATTTTGTGGATAATTTCACGTAAAACAGCCATTTTATTCACAATCACAGATTTTAATGAAACTCAACCTTTTTTTAAAAACACTGTCAATGCCAAGCGATGGATTCCAACTGAATAAATAGCACAGGACAAGAAGTTGATGAATATAGGGTTGGATCTTGACTATGATGCAATTAAGTTCGAGCCTCGTTCAAAAATTGAGGTTAATGATCCAATTCATCCTGACGACTTAACCACCGCGCAATACGCTGACCATTGGGATTTGATTCAAGGGCGATTTTAACCACCATCGTTAAAGGCACAGATAACAACATCCCGACACTGCCAAACAGCCATCCCCAAAAGATTAAAGACAGAATGACAACCAAGGAAGACAATCCTAGCCCGCGCCCCATCATCTTAGGTTCAATAATATTGCCAACCACTAAATTCACCGCAAGATACGTTAAAGCCACTACGAGAGCATCACTAAATCCTAGCTGCACAATAGCCAATAATACTGCGGGTATAGCTGCGATCAACGAGCCAATATTGGGGACAAAATTTAAGATAAACGCCAAAAATCCCCACAAAATAGCGTAATCCAGCCCCATCCACCAAAGTACAATCGTCACTGGTATTGCTGTAATCAGACTGACTAAGGTTTTCACTCCCATGTAATGATTGACCGCTCGGGTAAACCGATAAAAAGGTGAATTCCGTCCAGAATGACCATCTTTTGCCAAACGTTTTGGGATTGATTCCGCTTCAAACAGCATGAACACACTTGTAAGTAGAATAATAAACAGATCCGTTGCCATGCTGCTTAATCCACTTAAGGTATTCGCAAATACGCCAAATACCACCCCCGGATCAAAATAGCTACGGATCATTTCTTTAGATAGATGAATATCAAAATACCCGGCCACCTTCGTTAACCACGACAAATGTGCAAGCAACTGCGTTCGATACTGTGGAATAGCTTCTTTAAAATCGCTAATGGATGACCCGACAACACCAGCAAACCCAAAGATCAATATGACGATAAAAACTAATATTAGTAATACCGCAACACTTCGCGGAATACGCCAACGGGTCAGAGCAACCACCGCAGGATTGGTAACAATAGCAATAAAAAACGCGAGCAAAAACGGCAGTAAGATAGGCGTTGCTGCTTTAAGTCCAGCCAACACCACCACCACAGAAGCGCATCCCAGTAAAAAATGAGAAATAGAAGTAACAGATTGTTCTTTTTGCATTTGACCGCTCATTAAGTGATCCAAATTAGGCCATTTACCGTTAAAATAGCAGCGTTAACAAGAATAACTCCACCGACCAGACAAGGAGTATCAATGTTTTATCTATGCAGTTTAGGAAGTAATATTACCCCCGAACAGCATGTTCCCAATGCTGTTGAAGAGTTAATACGCCATTTTTCAACACCGATCCGATTTTCGTCTTTTTTATATACTGAGCCCTGCAACATAGATAGTTCTAAGCTATTTGTAAATAGTCTATTCGAATTTACAACTGAACAAAGTGCCTGCGAAGTTAAGGCATTCTTCAATCAACTCGAAGAAACCCATGGCCGTGACCGTTCTGATCCGCAACGAAGCATTAAAGACAGAGCTCTCGATCTAGACATTATCTCATATAGCCAGCAACGCACTCACTTAGACGAGGCTGAAGTTCCTGATTATCTGAAGGGCTTATATCAAGAGCTGAATGATAAAAACTCTTTGAATGGCCCTTTTTTTCGCTTCACACTGGCTGGCAAACATTTAAAGCTTGGCGACCGAGCGACCACCGTCCACAGCAATGCGAGCCCCTGTTAAAAACTGATTTTGCAGAATCATTTGTAATGTCTGCCAAATAGGTTCGAATCCACCTTCACAATTTAACAGGGTTTGTTGCATGACTTGTTGACGATAGGCTTCGGAATGCTCTGGTAAAAACAGTATTGGACCGGGTTCAATACAGTTAACCCGAACGCTAGGTGCCAATAGCCGCGCATATGACTGCATCAAACTATCCAGCCCCGATTTACTCGCACAATAAGCCGAATAATGCTCGTTAGGATGATGTACATAGATATCAGTCATTGCCACAATGCAGCCGTTATCACTATTAGATAGTGCCTGCTTTAATACTTCAGTAATCAGTAGCGGTACCTGCATGTGCACTGCCACCAATTTCGTTAAATCTTCAGCTTGTTGCCAAGGATCACTTTGATTGGGGAAAAAAGCTGAAGCATTATGAATTAACACATCTAACTGTTGAATATGAGACAATTCCCCAATGAAATCTTTTACAGAATTTTCCTGACAAAAATCAGCTTGGAATAGAGTCACGCCTTGATCGCGTAACAACTCAATATTTGGACGTTCCTGATGGTAATGGCCACTTACTTTATAACCTTTTTCGAGCAATTGACATGCTAAATAATAGCCAAGCCGATGCCCTATCCCTGTAATAAACGCATGCTTTGTCATAAAGTCCTCTTAAGTGATCACATCTATTTGCTTTTGAATATTCAATACTAGCTATTTTTGCTATGTTATATACATGTTTCAGCGATCATCTGCATTATGAGAATATTAATTACTGGTGGCAGTGGCTTCATAGGAAGCCATCTGATCCCCCACTTACTCGCCCATGGACATCATGTGCAAGTGCTGACACGTCATCCATTAAGAGCTTATCAGAAGCTGGGGCATCAAATTACCACGCATCAACAACTGAATGATTTTAGCGATTTTAATGGCTTTGACGCAATTATAAATCTTGCCGGAGAACCTATTGCAAATGGTCGCTGGAGTAACAAAAAGAAACAGCGAATTTGTCAAAGCCGCTGGGAAATAACTGAGCATTTATGTGATTTGATCATGGCCAGTGAGTATCCTCCAGAAGTTTTTCTAAGTGGCAGCGCCATTGGTTATTATGGCGATCATGGCTCTCAGTTCATCTATGAAGACACCGACTCTAAAGCAGATGATTTTGCGTATAAGGTTTGTTCTCAATGGGAGAACATCGCCTTGCGTGTTAGTGAGCGCACCCGTGTCTGTCTACTAAGAACAGGCCTCGTACTAGGCAACAATGGTGGACTCATCAAGCAACTAATAAAGCCGTTCAAATTAGGGTTAGGTGGTCCGATTGGCTCCGGCCAGCATTATCAAAGCTGGATCCATATGCACGATATGGTGCATGCATTAGAGTATTTGCTCACCCATAAAACCTGCCAAGGTCCATTTAATCTAACGGCGCCGATGCCCGTAACCAACGCTATATTGAGTCAATCATTGGCCAAGCACCTGCACCGTCCAGCATTTTGCAAAGTTCCCGAAGTGGTAATTAAATTAGCACTCGGAGAGCTCAGTGAAATGGTACTAGCTAGTCAGCGCGTATTACCACAACGCCTGCAGCAAGCTGGATTTACATTTATGTTTAAAGAGATTGATGGCGCTTTGTCCGAACTATTTCCGCCTCATTAGTCAAATGCTCCCCACCGAATCCACTGCTTGGCACTTAGTAGCGTTCGGATAAAATGAGTGACAGCCAACGCAACCAATCCAGGGCCAACCAATAAAACGGTTAGCATCACCACAATATCCGGTTGCCAAGACAAATCAAGCAGATGAGCCAAAGGCCAAGTTAGCACTTGCGCAAGCACTAACGCTAATAAAGAGCTAATCAATCCAAGTAAACAAAACTCAGTCAATAATGCTCTTGCCAAACTCCGGCGAGTGATACCAAGTAACCGCCAGACACTCACTTGCTGACGACGTTCAAACAGAGCCAAAGCTAACTGTGCATTCAATAACAACAACGCCGCCACCACTAACAGCAGTGCAATGACCTTTATCCCTAAAGTGAGTTGATGTAATAATTGCTGCGTTTGCGATAGGATCTGACGAATATTAACTGCACTAAAACCAGGATCAATTTTTCGGACTGAATCTAGAAATTCGATGGCATGGTCTTTTGCATAAGCACTGGCAATCATCATCCCTGGGTAGTTATCCAATGCTCCGGGCGAAAATATCACAAAGAAATTAGGTTGAAATGACTGCCAGTTAACACGCCGAATACTACTAATCGGCAACGTCAGCTGCTCCCCATAAATTTTAAATGTCACTTGATCGCCGAGTGATAAATGCATGCGCGATGCAAAGCGCTCCGCCACTGACACACTAGGCTTAGCATGACTCTTAAACCAATGTCCCGCGATCACTTGATTGTTCGGTGGTAATGTCTTGCTTTGGGTTAAATTAAGTTCTCGACCAAGTGCTTTTGGCTCATCGGGCTGACAATTTTGCTGGCACAGAGGTGTTGAATTAATGGCACTAAATCGCCCTCGGACCATAGTAAAGGGCTTAGATAATTGAACATGATAGTGTTCAGCAATCGCTGCGAGTTGATTCTCATGACTCGGTTGCAAATTAACTAAAAAGTAATTGGGAGTATTATCCGGTAATTGCGACAACCAACGGTTGAGCATTTGATTTTGTATAACCCAAAGCGCAGAGGTTAACCCCATGGCTAAAGTTAATCCTAAGATCAGGCTGTCAGTGGCAGGTGTTGCTCGACGAATTTGCATGGCTGCTAATTGCCATGATTGATGTGATGAAATCCGTTTTAGCACAACAACCATCGCTCTGCGAACGAGCCGTACAACAATTAAACTCATGACAATGGCAATAATCACCGTACTAAACCAACGCCAATTACCGATTAATACAGCCATCACCAGAGCACTGAACACAAACCAGATGACCACCAACGGCCACCATTTTAATTTTTGAGTTAAAATTTGCCTATACGGACATTGGCGTAATTGTCGATAAGCGACATAGCACATCAAAAGAACGGCAATAAGCGGTAAACAGGCAAGTCCTAACGCTTGTGCATGCTGTGACGAAAAATGGAGCCAAGAAAAGCCGAACAACCTCGTCAGAGTAAAACCAATCCAGGCAATACCACAACCGACTAGCGTTGCCGGCACAAAAACATAGATAAGAGGCAAGATTAAAATCAGCAAAATGCGCAGGTGACTCGCCCCTAGAGTACGAGCAACGACGACCATTCGCCTTTGCATTCGCAAATAACCTCGCAATGCAATAAATATGGTATAAAAGCAAAGCAACACAATCAGCGCAACACTCAACCCCATTAATAGCTGTGCTTTTTCAATCCAATTAGAGCTACGAATGGTCAATTGTCCAGCCTTAACGTATTGCCAAGACGAAGCGAATTGTTTGGCCTTGCGATCCAATTGCTGCAAAGCTTTCGAAGAGCCGCTAAAGTTAACAATGTACTGCACTCGAGAGCCGGGCCGTACCACATTGAGTGCGGCTAAATCAGCAAGGCTGATCACTGCTTTGGGGACTAACCAGAATGATTGCGCACCCGTGGAGGGTTCGCTGTTTGAAACCCCTGCGACAGTTAACGTTGCATCACCAACACTGACCTGATCGCCCGGTTTAACCGCCAAAATAGCCATCGCCTGAGGATCGAGCCAGATTTGATTTTTGCGTAACACATGATTCGGTTCATGTTGCCAACGGCCCAATAATGGAAAAGCAGAGTCAGTGGCTCTAACACGCACCAATTGCATATGGTCACCGGCATAAACCATGGTATTAAAAATAACCGACCGACTGGTTTTTAGTGGCAGAGTTTTAATATCATTTGGCAATTTGACTGTTGTAGGAGCCAAAATTGCGCGCTGAGCTCCAAACAAAGACAAGCTTTGATGAACAAATTGCTCATCTAAACTAATTGCGAACCAGCGCCCTAATAGCATACACGCCACCGCCAACATCACAGCATAGCTCATCAATGACAACATCCCTTGACGCCATTGCTTGCTAACTTGCGCGGCACTCAAGCGCCACTGCGATTGATTTTGGTTATGCCCGCTCATGTAATGCTCCGTCTTCAATCACATAAATATGATCACAACGCTGAGCTAGAGTCACGTCATGGGTTGCCAAAACTAAGCCTATCTGATGCTCTTGATTCATCCGAAACATCAAGTCACTAATGCGAGTCCCAGTAGTTGGATCGAGATTCCCAGTAGGCTCATCGGCTAATAATAACTGAGGGCGATTCACCAACGCTCGTGCCAGAGCAACTCGCTGCTGCTCTCCTCCCGATAAATGGGCAATATCAATATTAGCCTTATCGGCAAGTCCCACTTCATCAAGAGCCTGGCAAGATTGTGTAAACGATAAGGATGACCCTTGGATAAAACTCGCCATTTGCAGATTGTCACTGGCACTAAATCCGGGGATTAACATAAAGGACTGAAAGACAAACCCCAAGTGTTGGGCCCTAAGCTGACAGAGTTTTTCATCAGCGAGCTGGCCAAGTGATTGGCCAAATAACTCAATCGTCCCCTCGTCAAACGGTTCTAATCCAGCAATCATTGCCAATAATGATGATTTACCACTTCCAGAAGGCCCGGTCAGCGCTACTGATTGACCTTTTTTAACTGATAAATTAACTTGCTGATATAATTGAAAAGGAACACCCTGCCCGTCTTTCATCGACTTCGAGAGGTTTTCAATGCGTAAAATAGTAGTTTGGTTCATCAGTTGCACCCTTATGTTATGGAACGTACAAACTTTTGCAGCAACGACAACTACCCTATTAATTCTAGGGGACAGTCTCAGTGCTGGGCACCGAATGAACGTGAGTCAATCATGGCCAACCCTATTACAGGAAAAACTTCCCAACGTTCGAATTATTAATGCCAGCAGCAGTGGTGAAACCAGTAGCGGCGGCGTTAGACGTTTACCTGGGCTATTAGCTAAATACCACCCTAATTGGTGTTTTCTAGAACTAGGTGGCAATGATGGTCTACAGGGGTTAGCACCTAAATTTTTAAAAACACAACTGACTAAGATGATTCAACAAGCCTCACAGGCCCAATGCCATGTAATTCTCAGCGAAATTAAAATTCCACCTAACTATGGTAAACGTTATACCGAATCATTTAATCAAGTTTATCATCAATTAGCACACCAGTTTAAATTACCTTTGATGCCCTTTTTTGTCGAACCCATTTATCAGCAAAAAGGGATGATGCAGGCCGATGGAATCCATCCTAGTGTGAAGGCACAACCAGTGATTGCCAACGAAGTAGCTAAATTCTTAAAGCCAATTATGGCAGAACGGAAGTAAGATTTGGTGGAGCTAAGCGGGATCGAACCGCTGACCTCTTGCATGCCATGCAAGCGCTCTCCCAGCTGAGCTATAGCCCCAAATACTTATTAGGAAGGTTGCAGAACTAGTCAAACTAAATTGGTGGAGCTAGGCGGGATCGAACCGCCGACCTCTTGCATGCCATGCAAGCGCTCTCCCAGCTGAGCTATAGCCCCAAATACAGAAAGCTAGTTCGCTAATGCGAGGCGCATTTTATGGTTGGCTGCACAAGCTGTCAAGGGTTTGGGAGCGGTTTTTGCTATTTGTTCAGATTTACTCTCTTAGTTTTCTAAAAAAAGGTTAAATTAACACCACAACGATGATATTTTAATCACGTAATGACATTAAAAATTACGCTATAATTCAATGTACTGTCATTAAACAGTCAAACCTATTTGTTACATATATAACGATAATAATAATATTGGATTTTTCGATGGACCGACAAGGACAAGGAAGTTCTCAGCAGGTGATCACTCAGATCATCAACAATTGTGATATTAGTACCGTATTTCAACCCATATGGAACCATCTACACCACCAAATAATCGGCTATGAAGCACTAACTCGTGGACCCCAAGATTCAGTGTTACAAGATCCGCTAAAACTTCTGGAAGCGGCCTATCAAGTTAATTTAGGAATTGAATTAGAATGGTTTTTAGCCGAACAAGCCGTCAAGCGCGCGCAAGAAATTAAACTCTCTGGGAAACTGTTCCTAAACCTCTCCCCTAATGCGCTGCTCAGTGATCTCACAAAAAGCCTTCACACCTTGCAGCAATGGCAACAGATGATCCCGTTAGTCATTGAAGTGACCGAATCATTTAAATTAAAATTTAGTAGCGAATATAAACGGTTTTATGCCCAACTTCGTGAACAGAACATTCAATTGGCACTGGATGACTTTGGTAGTGGCTATGCCTGTATTAAAAGCCTGTTATTACTACTACCAGATTATTTAAAACTAGATGGATTTTTCGCCGACAGTATGTTGGAAAATCTACACACCTCCACTGCCATAGAGCAAATTGTTTCGTTCGCTGACCAACTTAAAGCGACAGTTATTGCTGAGAAAATCGAGACACAAGAACAACTTGAACTCATTACGAATTTAAATATCTTCTCACTGCAAGGCTATTTTATTCAAAAACCTGCAGCGACAATCATGCCACTCGAACATCTAGAAAAACTCCATATCCCAACCAGCGATGAACCATACACAGCCGCATCACTCCTGCATAAAATTGCGGCCATTCATCCTGATTTATCCTCACATCAACTTTTAGAACAGATGCGAAAAGAGCCACAGATGGACTTTTTAGCGGTGATTGATAACAATAATCGAGTTATCGGAAGTATTAACCGTGAGCAACTCTTAGAATGTCTCTCAGGGCCATTTGGACATTCATTACACCAACATACCTGTGTGGGTGACATCATGAATAGCCACCCCGTTACCGTAGAAAAAAATTGGCTACTATCTGACGTCGGTTATAAATTAAGTCATGTGCAAAGAGATGGCTTAGATGGTGTCTTTATCATTACTCATCATGGAGAATATCAAGGATTAGGCTACGCATTAGAATTACTACGCCGTCTGTCTGACTATAAATTGCAATTAGCCCGCTATGCCAACCCTCTGACACTCATGCCTGGCAATGTGCCACTGCATCGCACCTTACAGAACCTGCTCTTACAAGGGGAGCCCTTTTCGGTCGCTTATTTTGACCTAAACCATTTCAAACCGTTCAATGACTATTGTGGTTATGAGCGCGGTGACCAAATGATCCAACTTGTAGCTCAGCTACTACGACAATATCTACGTCTACATGCCCGTTTTCTCGGTCACGTTGGCGGCGATGATTTTATCGTTATTTTTACCAAACCTCGGGAAGAATGGGAACTGGCGATCCGACAAGTATTACAGGCCTTTGCAAATCGAAGCACGACATTATACCGTCAAGAAGATGTGCAAAATGGTGGCATTATCAGCCGCGATCGGAATGGCGAAGAAAAATTCTTCCCGCTGACTCAACTCGCATGTGGCGTAGCCTACTGGGACAGCCAATTAGAAGCATCACTGGAAAAAATCAGTGAAATGGCCAGCTTAGCGAAGAAACAGGCCAAATTATCACCGGGCAATATCTGTCATTTAACCCCAAACCAGATAGTTAACGAGCACTTCGGCGATATAAAAAGATAACCTCCCTTTTTAGTCCCATTCATTATCATGATCGTCGGTTACATAATCAGCGACTGCTTGTAACGGCTCAATCGCATTGCCCATAGCAACCCCAGCCAGTTGAATCATTCGCATATCATTGCCATTATCACCCAATGCAATCAATCCAACGGGATCAATCTGCCAGTCATTTAAACACCGATCAAATTGATAGCCTTTGGTATTTCCCAAAGAAATCAACACAGTTTGCTCAAGCCTAGGGACTGTTGACCTTTTGTGATTAGTTTTGCAGAAATCTGAGAGGGATTTAGGCAAGGCAAACGTTGTGCCGTGTCGTTATTCTCCACAAAGAACGTTTAACGCTGGATAAATTCCTCTCAGATACTGCCCTTGGGGTTCATTTAAACGCATCCTGAACTTTGTTGCCCCCTGCTTGCTTCACTCATTAAGCGACGCAGGGGGCGCCGCGTTCAAAATGCGTTTAATTTGAACAAAATTCAACCACCAAAGGTCAACAGGCCCTAGCCAGCCTCGTAAAAACTCGCAAAACAGTCAAAAAGTTGGAGTGTTTACCGCACCGCAATTTCCCTCTGTAGGAGTTCACTCAGTCTTTGCAAACTCAGCCATCATAACCATCGGCACCATCGTTCCAATTGGTGTGACTATTCCTGTTAGCAACGATCATTACCGAGCACTGTTAGTCGCGATGATCGACAGCCTGAAGCCATTGAGTCTCTTCTTAGCATGGTTAGAGTGAGAGTGACTCTTTACTTTAAACTCACACTCACCGCCGACTCGCGAATACCTAACACCGCCTTAAAGCCTTCTCCCTGTCAGCACGACAATTTCAGCACATCGATCTTATTTTTCAATTGAGTTTTGTCGAACTTTCGATCAATAATGACCAAGAGTTATTAGCAATTGATAATCATTATCAACTATAGTTGAATGAAAAATAAAAGCACATGAGAGACAGATACGCCATGTTGTACGACAGCCAACTGCATCCGCAGGCATAAGGAATCATCAATGAACAAAGAACCACACCAAGCACAGCTCTTCGACCCTTTATTGAGACCGGCTATCAAACCTGTATTACCACAACTCGGTTTAGGCATACTCGCAGAGGGAATCGCCGGTTTAGCGACACTCGCGGCCCTCTGGTGCCTCATTCAGCTGATAACGGATCTATCTATCATTTGGGTACTCTATGCCTGTGTCTGTTGGGGGATCGGAGCGATTTGTTCATCAAGTGCGTCATGGATTTCCCATCAGGCCGAAGCCAATTTCTCATCAAGACTGCGCCGTCAGGTTGCCATTCACTTAACACAACTCCCGACCCGAACGTTAACCCGTTACGATGACAACGCGCTGCGGCGATTAGTGTCTGAAGATATTGCCGCCCTGCACCATATGGTCGCTCACTTACCTGCAGAAATCGCAACGTTTATTATTGTGCCTTTCGCTTCGGTGATCATGCTGCTCATGATGTCCGGACCAGTCGCTCTGCTCGCTTTGCTCCCTGGATGTATCGCAGCCATGTACTACCTGATTATAGTCCCACGTCATTCAGTGCGTTTTAATGCTGAACGGGTAGCAGCCATGGAGACCATCGTTACCGCGATTAACAACTATGTCCGAGGAATCCGCATCAACCGCCTTTTCAATGCGCAATCCGGTGCGCTTGCCAATTACCATGATGCAACCAACCGCTTCACACAAGGTATGGTCATGTGGGTGAGCCATGTGGCAACCACAGCCGCGATTGCCACTGCGTTATTACAGGCGGTGGCAACATTTGCCATCGCGTATTGGGTCTCTTATGAACTCAGCCCTGTAGCTCTCGCGGCGACGATGCTTTTCGGGCTGGCAATCGTCACCCCATCATTACGCCTCGGACATGGTCTCGACTATCTTTCCTCCGGACGTGCTGCGGGCCAGCGTATCGCTGAATTACTGCGTGAAGCGACACTTCCCAAAGGCAATGCTTCTCTTCAGGTTGATGACGCAAAACTCACCGCACAAGAGCTCAGCATTCATACCGAGAACGGAGCGCTGGTTGAGCATTTTTCTCACCCATTCTCCCCCGGAAAACTCACAGTCATCATGGGACCCAGCGGCAGTGGCAAAACAACCCTGCTCCAGATACTTGCAGGGTTAGAGCAGTCAGACAGCGGTGAGGTTTGTCTGGGAAACCAAAATATTATGGCGCTCAATGAGCAAGTCCGTCATCAGACAATTCAGTTGCTACCGCAAACAAACCCCGTGCTCAATGCCACAATCCGGGAAAATTTATTGTTGAGTGCTCCGGATGCCAGTGATCAACAACTCCATGAGGCCCTGACTCATGCCCAACTGGAGATCGACTTAGATGCCGATGCATCAATACTATCTGGTGGAGAACAGCAAAGAGTCGCTCTGGCGCGCTTATTCTTGAGCCCTGCAACGATATTGCTGCTGGATGAACCCACCAGTGCTTTGGACCACGCGAATGCGCAGCAACTCATGGCGGCATTATTACATTTGACGCATAGCCAAAACAAAACGCTGATCATGGTCACTCATGATCCCGCCCTGACCGCTCAGGCTGACCAACACATTGATCTCAAAAAATTGCCACAACGCAACGCCTCATCACAACACAAGGAATAAACGGTATGACTTTAGCGAGCCAAATCCCATCCGGTGCCACGTCGTCAAGATGGCCCTCTCATGCCAAACGTCGACTGATTTGGATTAGTCTCAGTTGGTGCTTCGTCGCCGCGCTGGAGGCCATGGCCTATACAGTGCTGGCACAAGCTATCACACACCAACAATCTCCGCTTTGGGTCATCCTCACAGCCTGTGTGGCGATACTTATGACAATCTTCACGACACGAGCCGGTTTTTTCTGCGGCGTTCGACTGTCCGGTGATTTATTCGAAGCATTGGGTCAAACACTCGCCCGGGCCAAACTTTCATGGTTGACCGAGACTCGTCGAGCCCAACTGGCCATGTTAGCTTCCCAAGGAATTCCCGGATTCATGAGTGTGCCAGCCCACCAGATACAAACTTTCCTGCATGCGCCATTGCTGCCCCTGTTTCTGGTCTGCGGCATTGGGTGGTTGTCAGGACCAGCTGTGGCATTGCTCAGCGCTGGCACATTGGCTCTGTCACTGTTTTTGCAATTTAAAGCCCAAATGGCACTGATTGAGAGCGATAAAGCAAGGCATGCGGCCAATATCAAGACGGCAAATGCGACCATCGAATTTGTTGACCATTTGGAGCTGCTGCGCACCACCGCGGGGCCAATCAGGGCAATCGGACGAATCGAACAACAGTGGCAAATACAAGAGGAAGTTCTAGCCAATACCAACCGTGCGGCTGCCAAAGCGACACTACTCTCAGCAGTCGCCAAATCTCTGCCGTTAGCCTGTCTCAGTGCTTACCTCGCCATCACGGCCACCGGCACACCCACTATGACTCTGGCACTGTTGGTTTTAATGACCCGTGCAACTGCGCCACTCGGTGAACTGGCATTGGCTGGTCTGAGTATTAATCAGTTACGTGCAGCAGTGAACGACTATCTCAAAAGTACCTTGGTTCCAACTTTACCTGAACCAAAAGCAGCACACGCTTTAGTACCGGATGGACACCATATCTCCCTGAAGAACATCAGCCAAATGCCGGTCTTCAATCAGATCAGCGCTGAGATTGAACCGGGCGCACATGTCATCATTTCTGGGCCAAGTGGTAGCGGAAAAAGTACCTTACTTGAACTACTCATGCGCTTTGATGATCCCCAAAGCGGGACGATCACCTTTGGTGGTATTCCCTTGCATCAGATGCGCTACGCCGAACTGGCCTCCCATATCGCTTATGTTGCACAGGATCCGGTCGTATTCACTGGCACCTTAGCCGAAAATATCCGTTTAGGGCATTCAGCGGCAAGTCATGTAGACGTCGAAGCCGCAGCACGACGCGCAATGCTGGGGCATGTCATCGACCGCTCCCCCAAGGGGATCGATCAGCCTGTCGGTCATCAAGGCAGTGCGCTTTCTGGCGGAGAAAGACAACGGGTTGCTATCGCACGCGCACTCCTCAAAACGGCTCCGGTCCTTATTCTCGATGAAGCAACCGCAGCGCTCGATGAAGAAACTGAACGGCAGATTGCAGCATACCTAAACACACTGTCTGCGACGCTGATTATCGTCACCCATAGAGACACCACGATTTGGCAGCCGACAAAAATCATCACACTGACTGAATCAACTCAAATATAAAAACCCATGGTTCAATATAATCAACATTTGAATCATAATGAAAACAGCAGTAGCGCGCGATTTACAGACTCACGTTCTACCTGCAATCATTGTGTTTTTAGCGAATCATGAGCGAGGCAATGGACAAAAGTACCGATATCAAAAAAACGCCGTTACATCGACGAACGCGATCACCACACACCAGACGAACAGCGTTGATGGATGCTGCTGAACATTTATTCTTAACCAAGGGTCTCCATGAAACCCGGATCGAAGATATTACCGCTGCGGCTCACGTCGCCAAAGGGACCTTTTATATTTACTTTCACTCCCGCGATAGCCTGTTACACGCCTTACAGCAGCGTTTTATGGCCAGCTTTTGCACCCGGATTGATACCGCACTTGCCCAATGTCGACCCGATGATTGGGAATCGCAACTGCGCACTTGGTTCACAACCGCAGTCGACGGATTACTCGATCAGATGATGGTTCACGATATGCTCTTTCAGGATATCCATCCAAAGCAAGGGCGAAGTCTGATGAGCGAAAATCCACTGATTGAGCAGTTATCTGCTTTACTACAACAAGGTGCTCAGGCGAATGTATGGCAAGTACCAGCGCCCAACATGATGGCACTGATGATGTTTCATGCTATGCATGGAGTAGTAGATGACGCACTGGCGCGAGGAGAAGTTGACCATCGCTCATCTTTAGTGGGCATATTAACTGAGACCTTTAGCAAAACACTCAGACAATCAACTTGAACACTTGAGGCAATGACGACACTCACTCAGCTCTCAAAAACAAGACTCTTCGGTGGTACTTGTTCCACTTCTTTGAGGCAAGTTTTTGCTCACTGGGCGAACTCTTGCCTGTATCGATATTGATGGTGAAACGCGGGGCTAATCGCGTCAGGCGCTTGTACTGCCCATGCTATCGGTGACTCTTTGGTTGAAGTTCATGAAGGTGAAATGATGGTTCAACAGTTCAACCACGTGGTGAATGTTCCGAGGGATCCTCAGGTCAACGTATTCACAAGCCTTCCAAATTGGCTGTAAACCGGAACAAAGCTGTTCCGCTGCTGTATAATGCATTGGCTTTTGGTGAGAAAATATCTTCTGTAACGATGAAATCGCACTTCAATTAAAGGGAAGCAAGAAAACTTCTTCCCTCTCACTCACCTAAGTTATGCCGTAGCCTTCTACGGCAGGTCATTTGAAGTCTCACTGCAAAGATCAGTGAAATGGCCAGATTAATAAAAAACAAGCTCAATTATCACCAGCGCATATCATCTGTCATTTTAACCAAAGCCTGATGGCTAACGAGCACTTAGGCGATATCAAAAAAATGAGCCAATCCTTTCGCAACCCCTTCATTATCATGATCGTCGGTTACATAATCAGCGGCTGCTTTTAACGGCTCAACTGCATTGCCCATAGCAACCCCAACACCAGCCAATTGAATCATACTCATATCATTGCCATTATCACCGAAGGCAATCAATTCAGAGGGTTCAATCTGCCAGTCATTTAATAATTGAGCAAGTTGATTGCCTTTGGTATTCCCCGCTGCAGACAAATCAACACGATTTGACCAAGACCATTCACAACTCAGTGGCAATTTAGTTTCAATCTCAGTAACTTTAGAACGAATAAGGTCCGTATCATCGCCTGTTGCAACAAATTTCCAGATGGTTTCACCACTGCTCACTATTTGCGCCAAATCAGCTTGAAGCATCACAGGACGTAACTCTGGTGCTAAGGTTCTAGACCACTCTTGTAACCCAGCAATATTGTCATCAACCCGCTGATAGTTCATCGCACCAGTCGTATACATCAGCATGTTAATCGAATCGTGATCCATAAAATCAACGATTTGCGCAGCAATGTCATTGCCAATTGGGTTGCCATGGATGACACAATCATTTTTAAAATCATAAAGATAAGTACCATTGCAACAAACCACAGGAGTATCCAAACCCAACTGATGATGGTACGCGCGAACTGCCACGTGATGGCGACCAGTAACAATGACAACTTTCATCCCTTGCTGACGAATCTGTTCAATTGCTCGCATTGATTGTTCAGTAATTTCGCGACGCGAATTGATAAGAGTCCCATCCAGATCAAACGCGACTACTTTATAACTCATAGATAAACTCCACATCCCATTTAAGTTGCAAATTTTTTCTGCTAACCATACCGTGTTTATTACCATTAAGCGACAAAAGCCACAAACTATGCTCGATTTGTCCCCTTACAAGGCAATCATTTTTGACTTGGACGGAACATTAGTCAACTCGATGCCAGCTCACCTCGACGCCTGGCAACATGCTAGCCAAGTTCACCATTTTCCCTTCGATAAAGCTTGGCTCGATAGCAAAGGCGGGATGCCATCGTACAATATTGTCAAACTCATTAATGAGCGTTATCACTTAGCGCTGGTTCCAGAACAAGTCAGTCAAACGAAGGCTCAGCATTTTGCCACAATTCGCCACCACTGCGAACTCATCCCAGCGACTTCAAAACTTCTCATGCAACATTACAATCAGAAAAAAATTGCAATTGGCACAGGAAGTCGGCGCGAAAATGCTCTAAAGCTCCTGGAAGGCAAAACGATCGAAAACTGCTTTGACGTTCTCATTAGTGCCAACGAAGTCAGTCAACATAAACCACACCCTGCGACATTTTTAGCTGCGGCCAAAGCACTACGCGTCTGTCCAAGTGAATGCGTTGTCTTTGAAGATGCTGAACTAGGCTTTGAAGCAGCTCATCGAGCTGGCATGGCACTAATTAAAGTGACTCATGATGGCCAAATTCAATCGCAATAAACATTAAAAAAGCGGCCCTCAAGCCGCTTTTAATATTACAGACCTTTCCCCTACATCAGAGGTTTTTGATCCGCACCTTCTTTCTCAATAACTTTTGGCATAAAGTCCTCTTTTTTCACACCTAACCACAGTGCCAATGAACTTGCCACATATATAGATGAGTGAGTCCCAACAATAATCCCAAACAGCATTGCGGTAGCAAAGCTATGGATTAGGTTCCCGCCTAAGAAGAACAATACAGCCAAGACCATCGCCGTTGTAGCCGAAGTAATAATGGTTCGGCTAAAGACCTGAGTAATCGAGGCGTTAATAATATCACGCGGCGCCCCTTTGCGAATTTTCCTGAAATTTTCGCGGATACGGTCAGAAACAACGATGGTATCGTTAAGCGAATAACCAATCAGAGTTAACAACCCCGCGACAACGGTCAGATCAAATTGAATACGCAATAGCGAGAATAATCCTAACGTCAATATGGTATCGTGCGCCAAGGCCAGCACAGCGCCAACAGCAAACCGCCATTCAAAACGGATAGCCACATAAATCAAAATCATTCCCAAGGCTGCAAAAATTGCTAATCCACCTTGCTCAGCTAAGTCATTACCAACACTTGGACCGACAAACTCGATGCGGCGCATTTGAACGTTTTTATCCAACGTTTTCAATACCCCCATCACTTTGTCACCCACTTGCTCAGCATTAGCACTTTTACTAGGCTTCATGCGCAATAAAATATCGCCCTTCGCACCGAAGTTTTGTGCAACCACATCAGGAAAGCCATGGGTTGCCATAGCGTGGCGAACTTCTTTAAGTTGAACATTCTGCTCAAACTGCACTTCAACCAGCGTTCCACCCGTGAAATCTAGCCCGAAGTTTAGCCCGCGCGTGGCAAGTAAAACAATTGAAGCAATAGTTAAAACAACACTGACAATCATGGACAGCTTATTATGCCCCATGAAGTCGATTGTCCCTTTAGGTTTAAAAAACGAAAACACATGACCTCCTAAATTGACAGCTTTTTGAGACGTCTACGACCGCCCCAAATCAAATTAACCACTGTCCGCGTACCAATAATCGCCGTGAACATAGAGGTCAGGATCCCAATCCCCAAAGTAACCGCGAAACCTTTGACAGCCCCAGTACCAATCGAGAACAAGATCACTGAAGTCAAGAACGTTGTAATGTTCGAGTCAGCAATACTTGAAAGTGCGTTGCTATAACCATAATGGATCGACTGCTGAATACTCCGCCCTTCTCGCATCTCTTCGCGAATACGCTCAAAGATTAGAACATTGGAATCCACGGCCATCCCCACCGTCAAAACAATCCCCGCCATACCGGGCAACGTCAAGGTCGCACCTGGAATTAATGACATAATCCCAATAATAAGGATCACGTTACAAACCAGAGCCAAGTTAGCAACCATGCCAAATTTACGGTAATAAAGTGGCATGAATATAAGCAAGGCAATTAGGCCAACAGCAATCGCTTCGATCCCACGGTTGATGTTTTCTTGTCCGAGGCTTGGACCAATGGTACGTTCTTCGACAATTTGAATCGGCGCAATCAATGCACCAGCACGCAACAGCAAGGCCAAGTTTTGAGCTTCGCTTTGTGAGCCTAACCCAGTAATCCGAAAACTTCGACCTAAACGCGACTGAATCGTTGCGACGTTAATCACTTCAGTATGTTTCTTAAAGATAGTCTTTCCTTTGGCATCTTTTTTATGAGTCGGCTTATATTCAATAAACAATGTTGCCATTGGTTTACCAATATTAGTTCGAGTCACAGCTGCCATGCGGCTTCCGCCTTGACTATCCAGATCGATATTTACTTGTGGTTGGTTATACTGGTCAAAAGCCGTTTTAGCACCAACAATATGATTACCCGTTAGCACGATCTGTTTGTACAGCGCAATGGGTTGGCCATTAGAGCGATAGAACAGTTCTGAACCAGGAGGAACATGCCCACTAGCCAGTTGTGAAGGATCAACATTAGTATTGACCATTCTGAACTGCAATGTTGCCGTTGCACCTAAGATTTCTTTAGCGCGCGCTGTATCTTGAATCCCCGGCAACTCAACAACAATCTGGTCATCGCCCTGACGTTGGACAACAGGTTGAGCAACCCCAAGTTCGTTAATACGATTTCGGATAATGGTGATATTTTGCTGCAATGCATATTCACGTGTTTCGTTGAGTTCACGGTCAGTCATCTTCGCAATCAAAACAGGTGCGTTATTAATTGATGATTCAGCAAACTGATAACGACCCCGATAATGGCTGGATAGATAATCTTCGGCTTTAGAGCGCATATCGCTATCGCGAAAACGAACCACAACACCACGATTAACGTCAATACGAACACCAGCATAACGAATATTTTGGTCTCTTAAATCCGAGCGGAAATCCTGAACCATCTGTTCGCGGGCTTTCGCAACGGCCGCTTTCATATCCACTTCCATTAAGAAGTGAACCCCACCACGTAAATCGAGACCCAGTTTGAGCGGTGCACCACCGATCATTTTCAGCCACTCAGGCGTTGCTGGCGCTAAGTTCAGAGCGACGACATAGCCATCCCCCAGTTTATTCTTAAGCAGATCTCGGGTTTTAATCTGATCACTATCTTTGCGCAAACGGACAAGTATTTGATGATCACTCAATACAACTGAGCGGGCATTAATATGGTCGTTTTTGAGATCTTTCTGGATTTGGTCAACTTGAGCCAAACCCATTGGATGAGCCCGAGTTGCACTAATCTGGACAGCTGGATCATCACCATAGATATTCGGAAGTGCGTAGATAACCCCAAAGGCGACGACCAGCGCCACCATTAGGGTTTTCCACCACGGGTATTTATTTAACAAAACGCTACCCCTGGGTAGATAAAATTAAATAGATTTGAGTGTCCCTTTCGGTAACACAGCTGAGATAAAATCTTTTTTGATAACAATGGTTGTATCTTCACTGAGACTCAATTGGATATAGTCATTATCATCAGAGATTTTAGTAATACGGCCAATCAATCCACCAGAAGTAATTACTTCATCACCTTTAGACAGCGATTTTAGAAGATTGCGCTGTTCCTTTGCTCGTTTTGATTGGGGACGGAAAATCATGAAATAGAAAATTGCCGCGAATACGACCATCATGATGATCAGCTCAAAACCTCCACCAGCTGGTTGACCACCAGCGGCATATGCAGGAGTAATAAAAAAGCTCATTATTGTCCTCTGTTTCCTTAGTTATTGTTAAAATCTGTTGTATCAGTCAAAGGCGGGACTTCACGCCCTATACGACTATAAAACTCTGTGACGAAGGCATCTAATTTACCCTGTTCAATTGCATCTCGCAAACCAGCCATAAGGCGTTGATAATAACGCAAGTTATGAATTGTATTTAATCTTGCGCCAAGAATCTCATTACATTTATCTAAATGATGTAAATAAGCCCTTGAATAATTACGGCAGGTATAACAATCACATTCCTCTTCAAGCGGACTCGTATCATCACGATGGCGGGCATTACGGATCTTAACTACCCCATCGGCAGTAAATAAATGGCCATTACGAGCATTCCGAGTCGGCATGACACAATCGAACATATCAATACCGCGACGCACACCTTCTACTAAATCTTCGGGTTTGCCAACCCCCATCAAATAACGTGGCTTATCATCAGGAATTTTAGGCGTAATATAATCAAGAATCCGGTGCATTTCAGCTTTAGGTTCACCGACGGCTAATCCACCAATGGCGTAACCATCAAAACCAACTTTTAGCAGCCCTTCAAGAGACACATCACGCAGATGCTCATACACTCCACCTTGAATAATGCCGAATAGTGCGTTCGGGTTATTTAACTCATCAAAACGCTGACGACTACGAGCAGCCCAACGCAACGACATTTGCATCGAACGTTGTGCCTGTTCTTCAGTGGCTGGGTATGGCGTACACTCGTCGAAAATCATCACGATATCAGACCCTAAATCGTTCTGAATTTCCATTGATTTTTCAGGGCTCAGGAATATTTTCTCACCACTAACCGGATTACGAAAGTGCACACCCTCTTCGGTGATTTTACGAATATCGCCCAAACTAAAGACCTGAAACCCACCCGAATCGGTTAAAATAGGTCCATGCCAGTTCATAAAATCATGCAAATCACCATGTTTACGCATCACGGCTTGGCCAGGACGCAACCACAGATGAAACGTGTTGCCTAACAGAATTTCGGCGCCCGTAGAGCGCACCTCTTCAGGCGTCATCCCTTTCACCGTACCATAGGTGCCCACTGGCATAAAAGCGGGGGTCTGCACACTACCGCGCTCAAAAGTGAGCTGGCCACGGCGTGCTTTACCATCCGTTTTTAGTAATTCATACTTCATCTAATACAGTTCCAATTGACTCATCTTGTTCAGGGGTATCTTTACGGGTAATGAACATGGCATCCCCATAACTGAAAAACTTATAGCGTTGTTCAACAGCCTGTTGGTAAGCACTCAATATATTCATTTTACCTGCAAATGCACTGACCAACATCACTAAAGTTGATTCAGGCAGGTGAAAATTGGTGATCATCGCATCAATGACCTTAAAACGATAGCCCGGATAGATGAATATATCGGTTTCATCTGCATAAGGTGCAATTAACGCCTCATGCGTTGCTTGGGCGGCACTTTCCAGCGAACGCACAGATGTCGTACCAACAGCGATTACTCGGCCACCATTGGCCTTAGTTTGCAACACTTTATTAACCACTTCTTCAGAGACTATCGCATATTCGCTATGCATATGGTGTTCTTCTACATTATCCACACGAATCGACTGGAAGGTCCCTGCACCAACATGCAAGGTGACATATGCAGTGCTCACACCACGATTTTCAAGCTCGGCAATTAATTCTTGGTCAAAATGCAACCCGGCTGTCGGTGCGGCAACGGCTCCAGGATGACGACTATAAACGGTCTGATAACGCTCTCTATCACTGTCTTCATCAGGGCGATCAATATAGGGTGGTAATGGCATATGCCCGTAACTATCAAGAAGTTCCAGAACATTATGTTGATCATCAAAGCGCAATTCGAACAACTCATCATGACGCGCTAGTAATGTTGCATCAAACGCATCAGCGAAACGTAACCGAGCGCCGACTTTGGGTGATTTAGACGCTCTCATATGCGCTAAAACACGGTTACCATCAAGAATTCTTTCAATCAATATTTCGATTTTTCCACCCGTCTGCTTCTGACCAAACAAACGTGCTGGAATGACCCGCGTGTTATTGAAGACCAGTAAATCTCCCGGGCGCACTAAATCCACCAACTGTGGAAATTGAAGATGCTCAACGGCACCACTATTACCGTCTAGACTCAATAAACGACAATCACGGCGCCGTTCAGTTGGATACCGAGCGATCAGCTCCTCTGGTAACTCATAACTAAAATCTGCAACACGCATTTTATTTAACCTGATAGTAAAAAACGCTCGCTAGTCTAGTGAGGGCAAGTGCGCATTTCAAGTGCTTCAGGTACCTCTGGCTTTAGCGGGAAAAATAAAACGGCAGGAAACGACTGCTTTAAAAATAGGTTTTGGTAATTAAATAACCAATTGAGTAATAAAGTAACTATTTATTACTTTTATAGTCGTTAAATTTATCAAAATAGCTCAAATAAAAACCAACTTATGTAATTTTTTTTCAATAAGGATTGATTTAATCAATTTTATTTCGTATCCTACAGATAATCTAGATAGTAGATAACATTCTCTTTCTAGGTTGTACCTCACATTTCCAGCCGCATATTCCATTTGGGTCATAACGGCATCTAGATCAGCTGGATTGATGTAAATAAATCATAGATCACCTTGGCGAAGGAAACTTGCGTTTCTCAAACCATTTATTTCGAGTTAACCTATATTCAGCCTATTTATCTAGGGTCTGCTATCTGGCAGGCCTCTTTTTCTTTTTATACGCTATGAATTATCTTGGACACTTTTATCTAGCTCATATCAGTCAAACTTCCTATCAAGGCGCTTTACTGGGAGATTTTGTCAAGGGCAATCGCTGGCATAACTATCCGCATAGTGAACAGATTGGGATCTTGTTACATCGAGCACTGGATAGTTGGATCGATCAATGGACCATAGAACAAGGAATCAATGCGTTGTTTAAAGGGGCGCTCAGGCGCTTTGCGCCTATTGCGCTGGATCTCTATTGGGATTATCAGCTCGCTAGCCACTGGACGAGGTTCCAGCCGACGACTATTGAGCAATTTGCGGCTCAGGTTTATGACAGCCTCTCCCCCCAATCGATGCCACCACCGGCCCAAAGAGTTGCCCAAAACATCATTGCTCATGATGCACTAAGCAATTATCAACAGCCTGACTTTATTCTAAGTGCCTTAAAAAGAATATCTGAACGAATGAGCAACAAACTACCTTACCAGCCACTGAGCGAAGCATTATGGCAACAACAAAACGTCCTACAGGAAAAATTTGAACAATTAATGCACGATCTTCCCATCTTGGCAGAGCAATGGAAAATGCAAGTGGTAAACGCTCGATTGTAACTGATTAAAAATTGAAATTTTTCTGCTTTCAATGCAGATATGTGAAACTTCTATGACAATGATAGTAAGCACTTAATTTCTAAATACATAGTACGTTACAATCCGCGTACAACTCGTTGAGCATATTAATAAAATTAATGGTAGCAATTCAAAAGCTGTCCCCGTTTTACCGCGCTCTATGCCACTTTATATATCAATGAATAAAGAGTGGTAAAAGCAACATGAGTGACACAAAATTAAATTATGCTAATAGCATATGCTTTGCCTCGATGGTTCAAAAGAACAGGCAAAAATTTCTGACCGGATGTTAGACTAATTATTCCAAAGCATGTCTTTTGAATAGGTTAAAGACAGGAGTTGTTATGAGTGATGAAAAGCTCTTCTTAGAAAAAGAGCTAAGTTGGTTATCTTTTAATGAACGAGTTTTACAAGAAGCTCAAGACAAAAGTGTACCATTAATAGAGCGCATGCGATTTTTAGGGATATTTTCCAGTAACCAAGATGAATTTTTCAAGGTTCGAGTGGCAGATGTCAAACGACGTATCTTATTGAATAAATATAACAATGACGAGCATCAGGGAGCCAAACACTTACTGACTAAAATTCAGAACAAGACAGCTCAACTGGATTCAGCCTTTGATGAAACTTATCGAGAACTCATTATCGCCTTAGTGCGCAGAAACATCTTTCTGATTAACGAAACTCAGCTAAGTTTATTCCATCAACAGTGGCTAACCACTTACTTTCAAAACAAGATCCTGCGACATATCACTCCTATTATCATTACGCATGAAATCAACCTGTTAGATTTTCTTAAAGATGACCACACTTATCTTGCAGTGAAAATGGCGAATCATAAAAACAACGGTGAACCAACCAACTGTCGCTATGCGCTGATTGAAATTCCAACGGATGATCTCCCTCGCTTTGTTGTGTTACCCGCCCAAGGAAGTCGTAAGAAAAAATCGCTAATGATCCTCGATAACATCATTCGTTTTGGTTTAGATAAAATCTTTTCTGGATTTTTTCAGTACGACGAAATTAGTGCCTATTCCATCAAGATGACGCGTGATGCTGAATATGATTTAACTGATGAAGTCGATTTAAGTCTGCTTGAAGCAATGTCAGAAAGCTTAAAACAGCGCTTAACGGCTGAACCTGTGCGATTTGTTTATGACGAACAGATGCCGGCTGACTTATTAGAGCTGTTAAAACAAAAACTACATATCTCATCCTATGACCATATCCGCGGCGGGGGGCGTTATCACAGTTTTAAAGATTTGATGAGTTTCCCCAATGTTGGCCGAAAATACTTGGAACATCCCAAACTTCCAGCTTTAAATAGCGCCCTGTTTGACCGCTATACAACAGCCTTCAAGGCCATTAGTGCCCAAGATATTCTTTTATATTACCCATATCAAAAATTTAGTTACTTAAGTGAGTTAGTCCGTCAGGCAAGCTTTGATCCAAACGTTCAGAGTATCAAAATTAATATTTACCGAGTCGCCAGCAACTCTCGGATTATGCACTCTTTGATTGAGGCCGCCCATAATGGCAAACGGGTAACGGTTGTCGTTGAGCTTCGTGCTCGTTTTGACGAACAAGCCAATATTGAATGGGCACAACAACTGACTGACGCGGGCGTGCGAGTCGTGTTTGGTCTCCCCAGTTTAAAAATTCATTCGAAACTGCTACTGATTAATCGTACTGAAGAAGGAAAAACCCAATATTATGCCCATATTGGTACGGGTAACTTCCACGAAAAAACCGCTAAAATCTATACCGACTTTGCATTGTTTACTAAAAATCAAGAAATCAGTGAAGAAGTCAACAACGTCTTTAAATTTATCGAACGCCCTTATCGACGGTATAAATTTAACCACTTGATCCTCTCTCCGATCGACTCCAGACGCCGCCTGTATAGCTTAATTGATCATGAAATCCGTCAAGCAAACGCCCAGCAAAAAGCAGCGATTACCGTTAAAGTAAATAATCTAGTGGATGTTGGACTGATTAATCGGCTCTATGCAGCCAGCAAAGCGGGAGTCAAAATTCGCATGATTGTCCGCGGCATGTGCAGCTTACTTCCAGGGATTGAGGGGCTCAGTGAAAACATATCTATTATTAGTATTGTTGATCGATTTTTAGAGCATCCTCGCGTATTTATCTTCCATGCAGCTGGCGAAGAAAAAACCTTTATCTCATCGGCTGACTGGATGACGCGTAATATCGATCAACGCATTGAAGTTGGCTGCCCAATTTATGACCCAGATTTAAAGCAATATTTACATGATTTGTTAGCACTGCAATTTAGCGATACAACCAAAGCCCGCATCATTGATAAAACTCAATCTAATCAATATGTCAAACGTGGTAACCGCCGTAAAATTCGCTCCCAAATTACAACTTATGAATTTATAAAAGAGCGAGAGAAAGTTAGCTGCAGCTCCCCCATACAACCAAAGCATTAAATGAGCATATAAAAAGAAAACGCCCGATAAACCGGGCGTTTGAAAATGAACGGGGGGCAACTTAACGAAAAATTTGCAATTCAGGGATATCTTGCGTGTCGTCTTCGTTGGGGGAATAAACCAGATCAGATGGGATTAAAAAGCTAAAACAACTCCCTTCACCATATTCACTTTCAATCGATAATTCACTGCGATGGTGCTGCAGGGCGTGTTTGACAATAGAAAGACCCAGACCCGCCCCACCGGTCTCGCGAGAGCGATCTTTATCAACCCGATAAAACCGCTCAGTCAAACGCAATAGGTGTTCAGGGCGAATCCCTGGACCTGAATCTTTTACACTAAACCGAGCATTACCAGTTGGCCCCTTCTGCCAACTCACCTCAATATGGCCAGGTTGTTCACAATACTTCACAGCATTAGAGATGAGATTAGCAAACGCACTGCGCATCTGATCACTACTACCATGCATCCACAAATCTGGATCAATATTAAAGCTAAAGGTCAGCGCTTTATCTTTAGCGAGCTGCTCAGTCTCTGCTGAGAGAGAATTAAGCACTGTTGGAACATCAATTTCATCATGAATATCAACCACTGGAGCCGCTTCAATTTTAGCCAAAACTAATAACTGATTAACCAGATTCTCCATTCGAATGGTTTGCTCACTCATCATCGTATGCGCCCTTGCCCATACTTTTTGATCTGGCAAGTTTTCATCAAACATTTCAAGATAGCCACGCAGTACCGTTAAAGGAGTGCGAAATTCATGGGAAACATTTGAAATAAAATGTTTGCGCATTTTATCGAGCTTACGTTGTTGAGTAATATCACGAACGAGCATTAGAAACTGCTGACCATATGGCATCACTCGGCACTCCAGCAACAAATCAGGTCGAGCTGGACTACTAATTTCTAACGCTTCTTGGAAATGGCGGTGGCTGAGATAATTAACAAATGAAGGATGACGGATCAGATTAGAGACATGCTGACCTGAATCCACAGGCCACTTTAACCCCAACAATTCAGAGGCCAGCCGATTACACCAAGTGATTTCATCGCTGCGGCTAAACACAACGATGGCATCAGGCAGTGATTCAGCCCCAAGTCGGAATGACTTCATCAAATGCGCTAATTCACGTTCTCGATTAAGACGCCGTTTAACCAGTTGATAAATCCCATAGAACACTGGCTGCCAACTTCCCCACCCTTGCGGAGGTGTCAGGCGTCTATCCACATAGAGCCAGTTAAGGAGCTTACGTTGCTGATAATAAAAATAAAGCAGATGAACAATACATCCAACCAACAAAACTAACAAGATACGATCAAAAAACCACCCCACCACTAAAAAAGGGAGGTAGATCCAGATCAACCGCCAAAGCAGTCGACCCAGTGTATCGGGCATCAGCATCCGTTACTTTATCCTCGTAGAAAAGCGATATCCAGAACCGCGAACTGTTTGGATAAGTTTATCATATCCTTGGGTTGCGATCGCTTTTCTTAAACGCCGAATATGGACATCAACAGTTCGATCTTCCACATAGACATTGGTTCCCCAAACGTGATTAAGCAACTGCTCTCGGCTGTATACCCGCTCAGGATGTGTCATGAAAAAATGCAATAAGTTAAATTCTGTTGGGCCCATATTCAATGGTTCATCATCTGCCACGACTCGGTGAGAGACAGGATCTAAATGTAGCCCTTGCACCTGAATGATATCATCTAACGATGTTGGTGAAACACGGCGAATCACTGCTTTCACCCTTGCCATAAGCTCTTTAGGCGCAAACGGCTTAGTTAGATAATCATCAGCACCAGCTTCAAGTCCTTGGACTTTATCTTCCTCTTCGCCTTTGGCTGTGAGCATAATGACCGGAATTTGCCGAGTTAAATCACTGCGCTTCATCGACTTGAGTAATGATAGACCACTGCCCTGCGGTAACATCCAATCCAGCAATACGAGATCAGGATAAGGGTCAACCAACAGGTTCTGTGCTTGCTCTAAATCACCGGCCTCCATCGGTTCATAGCCATTTTGCTCTAAGACAAAACATAGCATTTCCCGAATAGGGGCTTCATCCTCAACAATTAATATTCTTCTAGGCATCCTAATACCCTAATCATACATCTTTTGACAATTATGCGGATTTTTAGTGACATTTTTATGACAACCTAAAATCACTTTATTCGGTTATTTTTGCCTTATTAAGTATTATGTTTGCCTAAGAATTTAGCAATTTGCACCAAAAAAGTGCGAATCCACAAATTTGCCATCATAGAAACTTAATAAAGATCGCGTCTAATAAACTATTATTAATTTAATAGTGCTTAATAATGCCATGTCTGCCACATATTTTTTAAGTGATTTGAAATTATGGCACCGATACTGCAATACGAGACGAATTAGCTTGTATAAAGCAGACTTAGAGCATATGACATTCGCATCTTTAACTTTGGAGTATTGCATGGCTAACCGTACCAATACAGTGGACGAGCAGCATTATTACGCATACCCACTTCATCGACCGGGAAATGCAGGAAAAATTATCTCTGGTAGCCCGAAATTGCTAGTTTTTAGTGACTTGGACGGTACTTTACTGGACCACAATAACTATAGCTATGACGCTGCAAAACCCGCACTGTTACAGTTGTTCAGACATAATATCCCATTGATTTTAAATACCAGTAAAACCTTCATTGAAACAGCGGATATCGCCTCGCAAATGGGAGGATTTCATCCCTTTGTCATCGAAAATGGCGCCGCGATAGCCATTCCTGAAAACTATTTTTCTCATCTCCCTGAATATGATGAGATAGTAGAAAGCAGTCGCTCGATTCGCTATTTCATTAAACGCTTTGGCAGCCCTTATAACACAATCTGTCACATATTAGCGCAACTACGCGAGCAATATCCGTTTGAGTTTCGTGGCTTTAAGGATATGTCTGCTCAAGAAGTCAGCAATATCACTGGACTTAGTCTTGAGCAGTCCCAAAAAGCCCGAAAGCGCTTAGCATCAGAACCTATTGTCTGGAACAAAGGGAATATTCACCAATTTGAGGAAAAACTAAACCAGCAGAACTTAACATTGATCCAAGGCGGGCGCTTCTGGCATGTCAAAAGTGCCAGCGATAAAGCAGCGGCTATGCACTGGCTCACTGAACTCTATCACCAGCAATCACCTCAACAACAATTTATTCAGGTTGCGCTAGGAGATAGCCCTAACGACCAAACCATGCTCGATCAGGCTGATATTGCCATAGCTGTACGTTCTCATAACGGAAAACACCGTCTCAATCTTGGCAAACAGCGCCCGAACCGCATTTATACACAACATGCTGGCCCAGCAGGATGGCAAGCATCGTTACTCCGGGTGATTGAACATTATGTGCCTAAGGAGAGATTTTATGGCTGATTTTTATCAAAGCGGCTTAATCACGACATTACATAACCTGACCCGGCGTCCAGTGAAACAACTTGAGCAGGAACTTGTTAGTTTTTCTCGAATTCGGCCAATGACACTGATTCTGCCTTCACTATTTTCTGAACTACAGCGACCCGCACTGGCTCAGATTGTTGAAGAACTGAAGCATGTGCCATATCTATCGGAAATTGTCATCGGGCTAGATAACGCCACCCGAGATGAATATCTTTATGCGAAAGAATTCTTTTCGGTATTGCCGCAACGGGTTCGAATTTTGTGGAATGACGGTCCACGGCTGCGTGAACTCGATCACCAACTAGCCACGGCTCAGTTAGCCCCCCAAGAAGCAGGTAAAGGACGTAACGTCTGGTACTGTATCGGTTATGTATTGGCCTCGGGACAAGGCAAAGCGGTGGCATTACACGACTGTGATATTGTCACCTACTCTCGCGATATGCTCGCCCGGCTATTTTATCCCGTTGCCAACCCACATTTTAGTTATCAATTCTGTAAGGGTTATTATGCTCGTCATGCTGATGGCAAACTCAATGGCCGAGTTGCTCGATTACTCGTAACTCCGCTCATTAAGGCATTGAAAAAAATTGAAGGCTATGACGACTACCTCGAATACATGGATAGTTTCCGCTATGCGTTGGCTGGTGAATTTTCAATGCAAACTAATGTATTACGTGATTTACGAATTCCCTTTGACTGGGGGCTAGAAATCGGGGTGCTCTCTGAAGTTTATCGTAACTACTCAACCAACCGCATTTGTCAGGTTGATATTGCCGATATTTATGACCACAAACACCAAGATCTCAGTGTTGGCAATTTCGATAATGGATTAGCAAAAATGGCAACCGATATCAGCAAGGCGGTCATACGAAAACTGGCCACGCAAGGACATGTATTTAGCCCCGGAAAACTTCGAACGCTAAAAGCTACCTACTATCGCATGGCATTAGACTTTATCGACAACTATTACAACGACGCGCTCATGAATGGCTTAACGGTTGCACGACATGCTGAAGAAGAAGCCGTTGAATTATTTGCCCAAGCGATTATGCGCGCTGGCGATATTTTCCTAGAACGGCCTTCCGAAACACCATTTATCCCAAGTTGGAATCGTGTGACAAGTGCAATCCCCGAAATGCTCGAAAAAATTTATGATGCAGTTGAAGCCGATAACAGCTAATTCATTACAGGCAGGCTAGCCATCACTAGCCTGCCCTTGGGTGAATTTTGCATACCAATTAATGGGCAAACTTTCGAGTATTGATAAATAAAGTAATTTGTTTGACGACAAGCTTACGATAAAGCATTGCGGTGTGATTGGAATTAACATAACAGGTATCCTTGGCGCTTTGTAAACTAGCTTCATCCGTTAAAACCATGCCATCGCCTGTACCATTACCAAAGAAATTCCCCAACCCAATATTTTGTACCCCAACAATACAACCAATCGCTACATTTAAAGAAGTGTCACCCAACCCTTGAGATAAAATGTGAGCCGATTTTTTTTAAAACCAATGTCCCTGTTTTACTGCAAACGATCCGCGCAACCCGACTCCCATTATGGGGCGAACCAATGGTTACAATGCAGGTATCATCAAAGTGCGGTCGGTATTTTTCAAAATAACGACGAATCAGCAGGCCGCCTAAGGAGTGACCGACAAAATAAACTTGTCCTCCTTGCCCGACTTCGCGATTGAGTTTGCGAACGCCTTGCTCAAAGTCTCGAGTAGGATATGAAAACAAGGTGACCACGAATCCCTGCCGTTTCAATTGACAATAGAGAAAGAGCATCATAACACTTGGCATAAACAAGCCATGGACCAACACCACTTTCTTTATGGGCAGCAACATCAATGTGTCCAAGTGAGCCTCTGTTAAACTATCCTACTTTTCAAAAAATAATCACAAAAGGTCCATCGCCACTTTATAAAGCCAGTGATTATTCAGAAGGGATCACCTGGCTGGCAGGATGCTTAATCAACAGCCACATCACCTGATACGGTGCCAGAGTTAAAGCGCGAATATCAACCCATTCTTGGCTAATTAAATCCCAAATTCGTGCTGCAGGATAACTATAAGCTTGCTCTGCGACCTCCTGAGGATGGCGCGTCATATTATGCAGCGCCACAATTCGCTGTGCCCCATCAATACTCGTTCTCTCTAAAGAAAACAACGCTTCATCATTGATGCTAAGAATTTTAAATCCTGCTTGCGGGTGAAAAGCACTTTGTTTGCGACGTAATTCAATCAGTTGAATCAAGCGCGGAAAAACCTGTGCTTGATCACTGGATGGATTCTCAAGCAGCGCTTCAAATTCAGCTAAATCCCAATGATGGCGGTTAATTGAGCGCGTCCGTCCAGTTTGTTCAACTAATAACAAATCATTGGGCGTTGCAGTTAAAGAATGAATATAAACACCAGGGATACCGGGCATAGCTAACATCACCAGCTGACAGCATAAATACCGAGCCAGTTGGAACATATCCGGGCCTGAGCGAGTCCCTTGCAAGGCTTCATAGAGCGAAATATTTAGCTCATATGGGCTCTTAGAGCCATCGCCGTTTGTTTTCATACTGACAAACCCACCAAAATCGCGCACACTTTTAAGCAGGTCTTCCATTTCATGGGCAGGGATAATCCCTTCAACAGGGCGAACGCCAATACCATCATGAGAAGCAACAAAATTAAAATAGCTACAACCAGCGGGCAATTTTTCTAAGTGTCTGGCCCAGTCATTGAGATAATGTGCATGCCCTCGGTTTAATGCATGCAACAGCAGTGGTGGTAGTGCAAACTGATACACTAAATGAGCCTCATCACCGCGCCCAAAATAGCTGATATTTTCTTCATGTGGGACGTTCGTTTCTGTAATCAAAATCAGATTCGGATCAATTTGCTCCAAAATAGAACGGATAATTTTAACCAGTGCATGGGTTTTAGGTAGATGAATACAATTAGTGCCTAACTCTTTCCAAACAAACGCGACTGCGTCCAATCGAATATAGCGAGCCCCATGAACAATGTAGAACAATAAAATATCCAGATAAGCTAAGAAGACTTTTGGATTTTTAAAGTTCACATCTATTTGGTCACTACTAAACGTGGCCCAGACATGCTTCACCCCTTGCCGAGTGTAAACATCATTAATCAAAGGTGAGGTTCTAGGACGAGTGACTTTCGAGTAGTCCTGCTCGGGATCGGCTTCAATGAAGAAATCAGCCCCCATGCCATCGCCATTAATAAAGTCAATAAACAGCAGACTCTGACGAGATACATGGTTCATCACTAAATCGACCATCAGCTCTTTATGAGCGGCTATCGCTCCCACATCCTCCCACGTACCAAGCCGATAGTTCACCTGATAGTAATCGATGATGGAGAATCCATCATCGGAACTGAACGGGAAAAAAGGCAACAGGTGAATCGCACTGAATGATTTTTCTAGATAGCGCTTCACAAATATATCCAACACTTGCAGTGGCGAATAACCATCGCTGTTCATCGAATCACCATAAGTGATCAGAACAACATCTTCATTGCTCCAAGGTTGTGCAGTTTTTTCTAAATGTTGACGGGCATCCTCAATACGGCGATTAATTTGTTCCAGCAATGGCGTATCGGGATATACAAATTGCAATAATTCGGATAACTTCTGCTGCAGCTCGGTCATCTATTGCCTCGTTTATGCGTCTATCATGAAAGTAAACAATCTTATCGATACAACCTTAGTACAACGTATCGGTTTTCCATAGGCCCCGAAAGTCTATACTCATGTTATGATAAAACTTTATTCTGGAGAATCGTTAAGCAGGTGTTATGCCAGATAATTTTGACACTATAGTTAAAATCTGTTTTGGTAAAAAACAAATTAACGTTTATCCGTTAAAAGAGCATATTGCTCAACTTATTATTTGATTCTAGCCATAAGAGGCCCATTCGATGCAAATAAAAAAATGTTTATTTCCTGTAGCTGGTTATGGAACTCGATTTTTACCTGCCACTAAATCCATGCCTAAAGAGATGTTACCTGTAGTTAATAAACCTATTGTCCAATATGGCGTTGAAGAAGCAGTTGAAGCTGGACTAACCGACATGGCTTTTATCACGGGTCGTGGTAAACGAGCAATTACCGATCACTTCGATATCAGCTATGAATTAGAAAATGAGATTGCTGGTACCTCAAAAGAGGCATATCTAACCGGTATTCGTGAGCTGATGGAAAAAACGACGTGTACTTATACTCGCCAGAAAAAAATGATGGGGTTGGGTCACGCGATTTTATGTGGTGAATCATTAATCGGCAATGACCCATTTGCCGTCGTTCTTGCCGATGACTTGTGTCTGAACAATGGGGATGGTGTTCTAGCTCAAATGGTTAAACTCTATAACCAGTTCCGCTGCTCTATCGTTGCCATTATGGAAGTTCCTAAAGACCAAGTTGATAAATACGGTGTGATTGCAGGCGAATCGCTGCGTGATGATCTGTTTCGTGTCACAGATATGGTAGAAAAACCAGCGCAGGAGGAGGCACCCTCTAATCTCGCAGTGATTGGTCGGTACATTTTAACGCCAGATATCTTCGACATTCTGCGTAACACTAAACCAGGTAAAAATGGTGAGATTCAGTTAACTGATGCACTCTTAGAACAAGCCAAAAATGGCTGTGTCATGGCGTACAAATTTAAAGGTGAACGCTTTGACTGCGGTAGTGTTGAAGGTTTCGTAAAAGCCACCAATTTCTGCTATGAAAACGTTTATCTTAAAGAAGTCGCCCAAGCAGCTGATAAAAAATAGTCGCAGAACAGGCTAAAAAGTCGCCCTAATTAAATACCAAGCAGGGGCAACCAATCGCTTTGCTTGAAAGAACAAAATCCGATATCAGGTTATGGTATCGGATTTTTTATATCACTTCACACCTTCCACCTATTATCACCGATGTTACATAAAGAGCGACCATTGATGGGATATGATCACGGGTATGACATAAATATCATTGTCTGCTAGCGGCTGCACATCCCCAAAACAAGCATGCCTGCCTGCCAAAACATCCAGTCTCTATCTGCAGAAGAAACCAACCATAAACTGAATTCGCCAAAGAACAGTTCCTAGGGACTGTTGACCTTTAGTGGTTGAATTTTGTTCAAATGAAACGCATTTTGAACGCGGCGCACCCTGCGTCGCTTAATGAGTTAAGCAAGCAGGGGGCAACAAAGTTCAGGATGCGTTTAAATGAACCCCAAGGGCAGTATCTGAGAGGAATTTATCCAGCGTTAAACGTTCTTTGTGGAGAATAACTACACGGCACAACGTTTGCCTTGCCTAAATCCCTCTCAGATTTCTGCAAAACTAATCACAAAAGGTCAACAGTCCCTAGTTAATTAACGTCTGCAAACGGCTGCATCCGCCCCCTAATGAGTGCAAGGAAATTTTGGCACTAATTCGCTCAACCATGGTCTGTACATGCGAAATAGCCGTAACCTGACGGCCTTTTGATTGTAATTTATCGAGGCAACTTAATACCACATCGAGACTTTCTGGGTCTAAAGAACCAAACCCTTCATCAATAAATAGTGACTGAATTTTCAGGTTTCTCGATGACATCGCCGATAGCGCGAGCGCTAAGGCAAGCGACACTAAAAAGGTCTCTCCCCCTGATAAACTTGCCAAAGAACGAACTTCATCCGCCATATCTTGGTCGATAATCTGCAGCGCCAGCGATTGCCCGGGGATCCGTTGCAGTTGGTAACGAGGTGCTAATTCAAGTAATTGATGATTTGCCTCATAAAGCAATTTATCCAATGTCAATTGCTGGGCAAAAATGCGAAATTTAGCACCGTTTGCTGAACCAATGAGCTGATTCAACTCCTCCCATATAGAACAGGTTTGCAAATGGCTCTGGTAAGTCTCATTGAGTGCCTTAAACTGCTGATGAGCTTTAGCATTTTGATCCAGCTCTGAACGCAACTGATAAATCAGCTCTTCCTTGGCAGTTAATTGCTCTTGAAGCAGTTGAATTCCATCAATAGACAGCTGTTGCAGTTGTTGATCAATACTTTGTCGAGCAACTTGCACTGTATTGAGTTGCTCACTAGCATACTGTTGGGCTTGTTCCAACTCGGTTTTAAGCGCAATCAATTGCTGTTCATATTGCTGAATCTGCAAACGAATTGCTTCGATATCAGCTGTTGTTAACGTCAGTAATTGCTCAGCTTGTTCAGCGCTCAGCGCCAAATCTTCAAGTTGAGTTTGCCAATGCTGTTGGCAGCTCACCAGTTCACTGCGCAACTTGTCACTCTGCTCACCCAGATACTCGCGCCGAGTGAATAGCTGTGTTACCTGTTGACTCTGAAGTTCAAGCTGCTGATTCAAATCAGTGCATGCAGTCTCCAACGTATGTTGCCGTTGGCGCGTTTGCTCTAACCATTGTTCGACGCCTAGACCATCTAACAATCCCTTCGCTGTTTGCAGTAATTCATCGAGTTGCTGACGGTTTTCATCAATCCGTGCCAAGCTTTCATTGAGGCTTTGCTGCGCATATTTAAGCTGGACAGATTGCTGCTCAATTTGATGATTCAATGCCTGTTGCTGCGATTGCAGCTTCTCACTTTGCGAAAGAATTGTCTGATAATAGAGGACCTGTTCTTGTAACCAAGCTCTGAACCCACTCACGCCCTCTTGAGCCAACAACTCCTGCCAATCAATGACTGCACTAAATAACTCATCTAACTGTTGCTGTGCGCTCTGCTGCTGCGTTTGGGCATCATGATTTGCAACATGTGCATCAAGTGCATCACTCAACTGTTTTTGTTGCTGCAGCGCTAATTGCAACTTGGTATCCAGCTGTTGGTCATGCTCACGAATCTGCTCAATGTCACGATTCAACTGCTCCAAATGCTGTAACGACTGCGCCATCTGTAGCCACTGTTGCTCTAGTTGCCGATGGTTCTGAGTTAACGTTGCAAGTTGTTCATCAACTTGATAATACACTTGATGTAATTGTTCGAGCGAAGTGGACTCAGGCAGCTCGAGCACAGTTAATAATTTCCCTCGCTCATCTTGCAGCTGACGCTGATGATTAGATAACTGCAACAGTTGCTCTTTTAACTGCGGAATCTGATCCTCGGCGCTTAACAGCTGTGCACGCAATAATGACTGTTCATTATATAACGACTCCAACCGCGCATATAATTGACCAACGATCGACTCTCCCGGGGTTTGCTGGCCAACATAGGGATGATGGGTGCTCCCACATAGCGGACAAGGTGACTCATCGACTAATTCAAGACGGTAGTCACTGAGCTCAACGACCTTCCTAGCTGAATGATATTGCTGATTTAGCTCATCAAGACGTGGGACAATCTGTTGCAATTTTTCCTGGCAAGCCTGCTGTGACTGAAGCAGCTCATTTAAGGCATACTGGTCATGTTGGGCTTGATTTTGGCTATTTTGCCATTGTTGACTTAACTGAATCGCTTGATAAAGCAGGTTCTGACGTTTTTGGGCCAGCGTAAGTTCATTCTGTAGCGACTGATACTGTTCTCGTAGCTGCTGCTCTTGGCCTATATCAGCGGCAAACGCATCACGTTGCTTAGTGCGATGTTCAATCGACTGCTCTAGCGCCCGTTTATCTAAGCGCATCTGGCTAATTTGGTCCTTGAGCTCGTTAAGCGCTAGCTGTTGGTCACGCTGACGTCTATGTTGCTGTTCTAGACGCTGATAATCCTGCAGCAGATGCACTATCTCCCCTTGCCGGTTGAGCCACTGCCCTTGAATCGATTGCTCATCCAGCCAGCGCTGTGTTTCGCTCACGACCTCAGTAAGCTGCTGATACTGTCCTTTAAACGCATTTAACTGATTTGTTGAACGTTGCACAGACTGTCTCTTGAGTTGAACATCTTGCTGCAAAGCAACTAAATCGTCTTGATATAATTTCTGACGCTGTTCTAACTGACGGGCCTGTTCTAATTCACTTTGCCGGGTACTTTGTTGGGTATGAAACTCACTGAGCTGGTGTTGGGCATCAGTGTGTTTTAATTGCAATGCATCCAGTCCCTGCAACTGCTGCTCATGTTCACGAACAACCTGCTGATATTGCTCATTTGCTTGCGTTAGCGAGTCTTGTAGCTGTACCTTGCGTTCGAAAGTCTGTCGCAACGGTTGAACTTTGTTAAGCATCTCTAACTGGTTGCGCTGATTGTGAATGTTTTGCTCGTTCTCTTGCTGTTGGGCAAGACGCATCTGGACCTTTTTCACTTTTTCATTCGCGCTGTCTAAATCCAGCAGCTGCGTATTGAGTACCCGATTTGCCTGTTCGATTTGTCGTAATTGCTGCTGATAAGCGCTCGCATCCGCCAATTGTTGCTCTAAATTTTCGACCGTCGAATCTTCTAACAGATGGGTTTGCTCAATTTGGCTCCTTAGCTGCTCAAGCGCCTGCGCATGTTCTTTATAGGTTTGATAAACCTGTGCAGAAATTTGTGAGTACAGCGCCGTCCCGGTCATCTGCTCGAGCAGAGCTGAACGCTGATCTTCTGGCGCTTTTAAAAATGCAGCGAAATCGCCCTGCGCCAGCATCACTGAACGCCGGAACTGCTCATAGTCAAGCCCGATTAAATCCGTTACATACTGCTGAAACTCTCGCTTGTTGGCGCTAAATGGTTCCTGATTGGTAAGGTCAATTAACTCTCTTGAACTGCTCTGCCAACGCCCTGAGGCTTGATTGCGCGCACGACGAACCTGCCAGCGCACGAGATAACGCTTGTCATCGTGGCCTAAAAACTCGACCTCAGCCAGCGCACTGGCTTGGCCACGACTGACTAAGTTACGAACATCATTGGCTTTAAGTTTATCGTTTGCTTCATCACCAATTTCCACTGTACGGGACTGATCTTCAAAGCGAGGGACCTGCTCATAAAGGGCCAGGCACAAACAATCTAGTAGTGTGCTCTTACCGCTGCCTGTTCTCCCGGTAATCGCAATTAACCCTTGTTCAGCTAATGGAGGTTGGTCAAATTCCACCGCAAAAGGACCAACCAGACTGGCAATATTTTCTCCACGAACCGCTAAAATCTTCATTGCATCTCCTCAACCTGACGAACGACTTGTGCAAAAGCTTGCTCAAGATCCTTGCTAGGAGCGGCGTGATAACTGCGCCGATAACATAATTCAAATACTTGTTGAGGACTCAAATCATCTAAATCTTTGCCCATATAGGGTTGCTCAGAACTCTGCTCAGTTTGCGGGTAAACACTGCGAATACGAGTTAACCGAACCCCTTTATCAGCTAATACTTGCATCACCTGTTCACGTAAATGTGCCTGCGGCTTATCCAAAAAAACTTGGACTTCGAGATAAGGTGATGACTCACTGACAGGGCCAAGATCGGGCAAATTGCGAAGCTCGCTTAAAACCTCTTTGAGTGGTTTAGCTTGATTAGGAACTTGGAGCATTTCACAGCTTCGAGGCACAGCTAATGGCTCGACGCTAAGATGGCCATTTTGCCAATTTAACAATTGAACATGGTGGTGGTAGCGTCGCTCAGCAAACGATAATGGTAAAGGCGAACCGCTATAATGCATAGGTAACTTACATCGGATCTGTTGGCCGAGATGCAAATGGCCGAGAGCAACATAGTCACAATGACGAGGAAAAACATCGGCAGGCAATGCATGCTCGCCGCCTAGCAAAATCTGCCGTTCTGACAGCTCGCTGATCTGACCACCGCGTACATGTGCATGCCCCATCGCTAGCAACATCTGTCCATCTTGGCGTACACTATCCGCTAATTTGCCAAGCTGATGATAGAGTTCAAAGATCGCTTTTTGCCAGCGCAGTTGACCATCACCAATCTGCCCATCAAGGATTAAATCACTGGCCCGCAAAAATGGCACAGCCAAGGCCCAACCCAACACTTCACCAGAGCGCTTTTTCATCGGAATTAACAACCGATTCAATTGCTGAACCCCTTGTTCATCTTTATAAACTTGACCAATCAAATGCAAGTCAAAATTACTTAATAACTCACTTGGCGCACTGATTTTACTAGGCGAATCATGATTTCCCGCGGTGATAATAACTTGTAGTCCCGGACAACACCGGGTAGCATCGGCTAAAAACTGATACAGCTGTTGCCAGCTTTGTGCTGAAGGTGTAGCACTATCAAAGATATCGCCACTCACACACAAAACATCGACCTGCTGAATATCTAACTGCTCAAGTAACCAGTCTAAAAATTGTTGATGTTCAAAGTTACGATGATAACCATGCAGCTGGTGCCCTATATGCCAGTCGGCGGTATGTAAAATTTTTAGTGACAAATCCATAAGCCCTTCGGTAACTGGTTAAAGATCACGATTAAAGTATCGACCAGGTGTTACCCCAAATTGCTCGCGAAAAGCAGCCACAAAAGCAGAGACTGATTCATAACCACAAATCAGCGCCACTTCGGTAACATTCTCTTTTTGTCCGAGACAATCGAGTGCGTGCAACATTCTAAGCCGCTGTCGCCATTGACGAAAGCTCATTCCAGTTTGTTGGTGAAATAATCGACTGACGCTACGCGCCGATATGCCCGCCTTACTTGCTAATTGTGGCATAGTACTTTGATCCGCTGGATTGTTCTGTACCATTTCACAGAGCGTCTGCAAACGTCGATCTCTTGGTAATGGCAGTTGTAATCGAGCCGCTTTTAACTCATTTAATTGATCCACAAGCACATCAGCCAAACGATGTTCAGGTCCGTGCCATGGCCAATCGGCTCTTTGGCGGCAGAATTTTATAATTAACTCACGCAATAAATTGGTCACCTCCAAAACTTGAGGCTCAAGCCAGCGATAGCGATCCAATGTATTTTCATCGATATATAAACTGCGCATTTTGGCCGAGCCCAGAGAGAGCACCTGATGAGCTACCCGTGCCGGAACCCAAATCGCATATTGTGGCGGAGCTACATAACGGGCCGTGCGGGTCAATACGGTCAATACACCGGTTGCCGCATAAGAAAATTGTCCCCATGGATGAGAATGCCAGTCGGTCTGGCTCCCCATATCCCCCCACTGTTCAGGCCTTGCATAAATAGGCCTTGGCAGCGTAGTGAATTGTGGAATTTCGCGATAATGGCGTCTTTTCGACATTTCTTTGCATATTAGCGATAGATAACATTATCAATCTTTTCTACGCTATTTTAGAGTTAGGTGCAATGAGATAAATAAATGGACATCGTTGGGAAATTAAAAAAAGAATGGTTTTTAATCGGAATGGTCTTGATGATTATTCTGGCTGTGTTAGTTCCACATATTGGGGCAAGTTCAGGACCATTGCATCTGAACCTAGTCACAGAATATGGGATCGGTCTCGTATTCTTTTTGCATGGGATTGGCCTATCACCGACGGCCATTCGCCAAGGCGTTGGCAGTTGGCCGCTGCATGTATTTACACAAGCCGCAACGTTTATTCTTTACCCATTAATCTGGATTTTATTGTCATCGTGGTTAACTTCCGTCATGCCGTTGCCCCTGGCCTATGGATTTTGTTACCTTCTGGTGCTTCCGAGCACAATCTCTTCATCCGTTGCAATGACCGTCATTGCTGGCGGGAATATTCCCGGAGCTATATTTAATGCTTCACTGTCAAGTATTTTGGGGATCTTTCTAACCCCATTCATGGTTGAGTTTTTTACTGGATTCGCTGGAGGGAATATGGATATCAGCCATATGATCCTCGACATTGCCTACATGTTGCTATTGCCGATGGTGTTAGGTCAACTCGCGCGTCCTTTTTTGCATAACTGGTTAAGTCGCTATAAAAAAATAACAGGCAAATTAGACAAATGCGTCATTTTATTAATTGTATTTAATGCCTTCAGTGATTCGGTTCTGCGTGGCATTTGGCATGATTTTGCGCTCTCTACGCTCATATTATCGATTGTTTTATGCGCAGTTATTCTAACGGTCGTCATCTGCTTATTATATAGCGTAGCCCGACTACTTCATTTTAGTCACGAAGATTTAGCAGCTGGGCTATTCTGCGGAACGAAAAAAACCCTCGCCGCAGGTGTTCCTATGGCGAAGGTTATCTTTGGAGCAAGCCCAATGCTGGGGATGCTATTGCTACCGATTATGCTCTACCACCCAATGCAAATTTTTGTTTGCGCGATTATTGCCAACAAAATGGCGGCAAAACTGCCGAGCCATCAGCATCAGGCCCAGCAAGCCAACTAGCGAATCAAGCGGTCATTAATGAAATAGAGCTTTGAGCATTTCAGGCGATAGTTTCCCCGTCTGTGGCAGGCCATGATCGGCCTGAAAACGACGGATGGCTTTATGTGTTCGAGCCCCAATCTTGCCATCGATTTGGCCCAATTTGTACCCCATCTCTTTTAACTTAGCCTGAACATTTTTGATCTCTTGATGGGTTTTAGGACCGGCCTCATTCTTATACTGGTGGTATTTTGATTTAGCTTCTTTAGCCAGTTTTTTACTGCGCTCTTCAACATCTTTGGCCATTTTGTCAGCTTTGTTACGCACCGCTGACCAATCTGGCTGTTTTTGCTGAGTTTGGCCAGAATTCTGCGCTACTGACTTATTCTGCACGGGCGCGTCACTTGCATATGCCATTGACGATAACACGAAACCTAAACCAGCTATTAACCATCGTTTTTTCATCATAAGCCTCAGTTATACATTTATTTTAACCATTGGCGTCATCATGACGTAATGAGTGACAACTCACAATAGGTTTAATTACCTATTTTGATAACTAATTGTCATGATCATTGATTATGATAGTTGCTATTGAAGGCATTACAAAGGAAGTAATTATGATTCGTCGAGCCACCTCAGTTGATCTACCTAGCGTTGCCATATTAAGTAAGCAACTTGGCTATCCGGTAACGCTCGCGCAACTCGAAGAACGATTTGGCAAATTAACGCAAAACGAGCAAATATGGGTGTATGAACAACAGCAACGCATCGTTGCCTGGTTACAATGCGATTGGCGCAATAACCTCATCAGCGACAGCACTCTGGAAGTCATCGCAATGGTGGTCGATCAAACCTTCAGGGGCAGAGGCATCGGCAAAAAATTGCTGGAATTTATCCAAGAGCAAGCCAATGAGCACAATGTATCGATCACCGTCCGCAGCCAAATAAAACGGAAAAGAGCGCACCATTTCTATGAAAAAAACGGATTTGATTTACAGAAAACCCAGCACCTTTTTTATCACCCGTTGACAACGCCCCCCAAGGACGCCGAACCATCACGTTAAATGCTTAAGCATGCGCATAACGTGGTTGGCGAATGTAGTGTTTCATCTGAATTAAGTTAAAGACGACCAATACTGCTGAAACCACAAAAACCCAACGGAATCCAGCAAATGCTGAAACGCCAGCCCCTAATAAAGGCCCGGCAACATTGCCCAGATATAAGAATGATTGGTTGTAGCCAAACACTCTACCCAATACTTTTTTATTGGTCTGTTGGGCTAAGAGAGATTGCACTGCGGGCATTAGTGCACCATCGGTAAATCCCATTAGAAAACGTAAAATTCCAAGCTCAAATGTATTCTGCACCAGGGAAACCAGCATCAATAATAATGCTGTAATCGCTAATGCGACTAACAATATTCGAGCACTACCGATTCGATCGCCTAGTTTTCCCAACATCGGAGCTGAAAGAAGCGCCGAAACCCCTGGAACAGCAGCAATAACACCACTAATAAAAGCTAAGTTAGTCGTCTGTGGACTCAATTGAGCAACAAATAAAGTTAGAATTGGATTAATCGAAGCATTGGCGAGCTGAATCATCATAGTGGCAATAAACAGGCCAAAAACCAACCCAGGTGAACTCAAACTGGCAAACACCTCTTTTCGAGACAGTGGCCGTTGATCTTTAGTGGGTTTCTCAAATGACTCATGCACCCAGTAGCAACTGCTCAAAAAGCAGCAGAAGAGCAAAGCCCCGGTAACCATAAAAACGGTTCTAAATCCCATCTGATCAGCCATAGCCCCACCGATCATCGGTCCTAAAATAACACCGCTAATCTGTCCGGTGGTTAATGTGCCTAACGCCCAACCAGTTCGCTCTTTAGGCATCTCAGCGGCAGCGAGTGCAAAAGCATTCGGAATATAGCCCGAAGTCAGCCCCATTAACATTCGTAACATCACCAGTTGCCAAGGTGCGGCAACAAATCCTTGCGCGGTCATTAAAATAGCCATTCCTAATGACGCCCGAAGCAGCATGAGTTTGCGCCCTTGCCGATCAGCCAGTTTGCCCCAAAACGGCGAAATTATTGCCGATACTATAAAAGACCCACTGAATACTGCACCTGACCATAAACTTAAACTCGCTTCACCATGGACACCTAATTGGCGCAAATAAAGCGGTAAAAAAGGTAAGATTTGGCTCATGCTTAAGCCAACTAAAAAACACCCCAACCACATAGCGGCGAGGTTAAGCTTCCACGAACGAATCATTTTTTGACCCAATACAGCCTGAGGCCAACAAGGAGTTGGCATTTATTTGTTAATTACGAAGGTAATCGGTATGAGACCGTAATGATAACACGATTCGTAGCACTTTATAATTTAAACGCCACGAGCGAATGATAATAAAAGATAAAAAAATCGACTGGTCATAAGCAAAAAAACAATCACCTCCAAACGAGACAAATCGTGTCTAATATTTTCTGAAATAACAGATCATTATTTGTTATTTTGCATACACTCCAAGTACCTATTGAAATAGAATTGGCAAGAAAAAACTAACTATTGCATAACATATAACACAATTAAACTTAGCCTGAGCAAGTAATTTTTTAACGTAACCTCACCTTTACTGGTATAAACTAGACTGATAATGTGAAATCGAGCGAATAAATAGGAATTACTTGTAATGTAACTTCCAAACCAACGAACATCGTTCATTTAAGGAGAATTTATGAGTCAAGTAAGCGTTATTTTCCACTCTGGTTATGGTCATACTAAAAAAGTGGCAGAAATTATAGCTGAAGGCGCCAACGCTAAACTTATAGAAGTAAGTAGTGAAGGAGAAATTACTGACGACGACTGGCAAACTTTAGCTGATTCAGATGCAATCATATTTGGGACACCAACTTATATGGGGGGCCCAAGCTGGCAATTCAAAAAATTTGCTGATACTAGCTCAAAAGTTTGGTTTAACAGTGGTTGGGGCGATAAGCTCTTTGGCGGATTTAGTGTCAGTGGCAGTCTCAATGGTGATAAACAGATCACCCTCACATACCTGCAAACACTCGCTGCACAGCATGGCGGACTGTGGGTCAGCCTCGGAATGCTACCAGCCAATACCTCCACTTCAACACGAGAAGATATTAACAATCTAGGGGGCTCAGCAGGGGTACTGGTGCAAGCCCCAACCGACGCAGGTGCCGAAGCCATTCCTAAAGGCGATCTCAATACAGCAAAAGCCTATGGAGAACGCGTCGCAAAATTAGCGAGTAAATGGGCCAAATAGCGCGCTATTTATTATAAATGAGGGGCTAATGCCCTTCATTTTTTTGAATGATCATCTGTTTTAGAAGGGCTATTCTCATTTGCTTGAGCTTCAGAGTGAATATCCTTAGTTACTGCCGTTGAACCTGTTTTGCTCATCTGACTTTTTGCAGGAGTCGCTGCATCTTTTGGCTGTTCACTAGTGGTTGTTTTTTGCGGTTTCTCTTTTGGTTTCTCTTCCGGTTTTTTAAGCCCAATCGCTTCGCCTATATGAGCAAGATCAGCACGTAGCTTCTGGCGAATATTTGGATTGTCCCCCTGCTGCCATGTCTTAATATGAGTCATCGTTGCATCTAGCGTTGCTTGATCTATCTGGCTCATCAGTGGTGTCGATGTTTTTACAAATGCTTGCACATCTTGAACCAACCCTTGCCATTGCGCGCCCCCATTAGCCTGCTGCGATAACCCCTGCTGCAACGCCTGAAGAGCTTGCGCGAAACTAAGCAACTGTTTAGCGCTTTGTTCTTTAAGATGACTAATCTGTTGGCGCAACGCCTCAATATTATTAGCATCACCTCCGAGGCGATCTTCAGTAGGGACACCTTGATAAGCCACGGCAAATGGCAACATCGCATAATAACTTACCGCGAAATTCAAAGGCACTTCACCGCCGTTCCATTTCTGAGACTGCTTTTCTAACAGATGGCCTTGACTGGACAAATACCCCTGATAATTTTGGCCTAGTGAGATAATGTCCTGCGCTGAGGGCTTAAAAGGCTTATCGGGTTGCGGTTGAGCGGCCTGTACTGTGAGCTGACCATGCGGATTTGTCTGGTCACCACATAAAATGGCATATTGCCCCGGATCGAGATGTAACATCAGCTCCTGACTAGCCTTGGGTGGAATATTTTCCTGCATTGCCACAACCTGTCCTGCCGATAAAATCCCCCAAGATGCTGTTTTGCCGCTGTGGTTAGTGAGCACAAAGTGAACATTGCCTGGCTGTGTATTGATGGCCATCGGTAAGCAACTTTGTTTGAGTATAGATACATCAATCGTATGGACAGCCTCCGCAGCACTCGCATAATAACTAGCCATACTTATGACAGATAATCCCAACGATATGCCAAGCAACAATTTTTTTGTCATGTAATGCCCTCTCAGTCAAAAGGTATAAGCCGTCAAAGCACAATCTGTCATCTACAACAGAACATCGACCAGTTGCTCAACTAAACCATGCAGTTGCTGCCACTGTTTTGCTAATACTTGACGTTGACCTTCTTTTAGTGATTTTAGCGGTTCAAAGCTACCAGCAACACTTTGATACTTCCCCATCCACTGATTCATTTGCTCTAATTGCTTATCCATTTTCGTTTTCAGTTGGGGTGATTCTTGCTCAACTAACGGTTTTAAAACTTTGTATAATTGCTCAATCCCCTTGAGACTAGCGTATTGTTCACCTAAAAAATCTTGGACAGATAACTGCATCTCAGCATGACTCTGACGCTTATTTTCAGAAATCTCCTTGAGTACACCTTCAAGCATTTCATGTGTATCAAAAGAGGCCATAACAAGCTCATTTTGCAGCGTTTTCACATCACTTTCGAGCTGCATGGCTGGTTTGGCAAACTTTGAGCTGTCTGTATCAGAACGACTCAATAGATTAGAAATATAACGAAATCCTAACTGGTTATTACTGTTCCCTTCAATACGCTGATTTAAAGAGTGCAGCGAAATAGCCGCTGGCTCAATATGTTGATAATAAACTCGGGTTACAACATATAATTCTTGAGCAGCACTAACATTGGCAGCTTTAAGTGCGCTAGCCAGCGCATCAGTGTGTGTCACGAACTGCTGTAATTGCTTAATGACATAAATTTTATAGTCTGTCATCGCCGCCATCAATTGGACTTCAGATGGCTTTGCCTGAGCAGGCAGACTCATAAATACACTCAGCATGGGTAGCACACACAAAATTGTCTTCAGATACCTCATTGAAAATCCTTGATAATGACTATTATTTATTCACAGACAGCGACGATTTGATCTAAGTTCCTATTATATCAAACTGACTTATACTGTCACAGCGTGCAGCAAATAATAAGCTGAGCAATAAACCACGCGCATTTTACTCAGACAGAGATAAGCTTATCCCCATACAGAGATATCGACAGCTATAATCCGCTAAAACACTCAACAAATTTAAATAAATACTCATCTTCATAAGAATTTATCACAACCAACCAATTAGCGTATCCACAACACCGTTCCCCCAACAGTGAGAAACATCTGCTAAACTTTCCAAAAGACCCATCATTTTTATAAATTATTCTGTCTTATTGGAAATTCCCCTCTATGATTTATACAGGAATCAGTCAAAGGTAAGACATACTATGAGTGGGATTTTTCCATGACCCAACAGGCATCTTATATATCACCTTATACACGTCAGGTGATTATTAACTCCTTTACATTTGTTTTTTTAATTAGCAGTCTATTCGTTTTACTCGGCTGGGAGCTCGACAACATAGCTTTAACTCGGTTAATCCCGGTGTTTCCCTCAATGAAACCCAATACCGCGATCGGCTTTTTTTTATGTGGGTGTGCCCTCTTTTCCATTTATAAGGGTTTTTACTATCCAACTTTAATTATCGGTGGAACTTTATTAGCATTATTTAGTGCAACACTTTTTGAATATGCTTTTACAATAGATTTACATATTGACCAACTATTATTTACCGATCACTGGAGCACTCAGTATCCTGGACGCCCATCCATCGCAACTTCAACCAGCTTTATTTTTGTCGGATTGTTTACATTATTATATACACATTGGCAAAAAAAAGCGGTCTATCTAGATATCATTTGTGTTATAGGCTTAGCCGCACCGACCATCGCTTTACTGGGTTACATTTATAACCCACTCGGCTTATTTAAAGTGCCCGTTTTCTCTAGTATGGCTTTTCATACCTGCATTGGTCTTATCATGTTTTTTATTGCAGCACCGGTTCTTAATCAAAATAGCCACATAAATACCTTGCTATTTGTAGACTCCCCAGGCTCAGGGCTTTTTAGACGATTAATTTTACCAATTTTTGCGATGCCTTTAATATTGGGGCTCATTTATAAAACATTAGTGGTCAATAAGCTGCTTGAACCCGATTTTGCCTTAGCCTTATTTGCCGCCAACTTTATTATCTTCAGCCTCGCGGCCCTGATCCATAGTTCGATTCGTTACAATGCATTATTTGCTGAATTCAATGCAGTTAGCACGGATAACATACATAAGCAGTTAAAACTTTCAGTGATCCTTGATTCCGCGTCTGGCGCGTTGATTTTATTTTCTGACACAGGTGCGATTTTATCGGTCAATCGGGGGGCTTCAAATATTTTGGGCTGGACGCAAGAAGAGATGGAACAGATGAGTGTTTGGGAAATTGTCCCTTTTCGCTATCGAATGACCGTTTTACGAGCCATAGTAAATTTTCGCCGCCAAACAAATGAAAATCGAGAAAGTCTTTCATTATGGCTTTTTGCTAAATGTAAACATGGTGATGAGCTCGCTGTGCTAGTCTCAGTCACACAAAATACCTATAGCAATCAGCTCATCTATGGGGCATTAATTATGGATGCACAACGCCTCATTGACCACATTCAACACTTAAACCGCGACATGAATCTTGACCCTCTCACGCAAGCCCACAACCGTCGAGCCCTTGAACAAGAGCTGCAAACAATGCGCGAAAATTGTGCTGTTGCGCGACAGCAACTGGCTATTGCGATTATCGATATTGACCATTTTAAAGCGATTAATGACAAATATGGTCATCAGGCAGGCGATTTAGCACTGCAAACATTCTCTCGCCGACTCATGAACTGTTTACGCGTTCATGACCGACTTTATCGCTTTGGTGGAGACGAGTTTGTAGTCATTGTAGAGGTCGCCAATGATCTTGAGCTTAAAGCCATTTTTGAGCGTGCTAGAATCGCCATCGCGGCGACCCCAGTCAGTTATGAAAACCTATATTTTAACCTCTCCTGTAGTATTGGCGTGTGTGCAATGGCAGCAAGTGAGGGCAATGTTGACCGCTGTTTTTCAAATGCAGACCAAGCACTCTATCAATCTAAACAAAAAGGACGAAACCGCTTGGAAATTTATCACAGCAGCCAATCACTCCAGCAATTCTCACCAACCAATTCATCTATTCATGACTGAGCACAGCCATCGCTCAGCGATTGACAGAAATGATGAGCATCTAAAGCAATCATCACAATTTACACTATGGCTGAATGAGTCAGCTTTGTTAGAATGCGCTTCTTGCTTATTAATGAATTAGGATCATCCACCATGTGGTTTAAAAATCTTTTGCTCTATCGGCTGACCAAACCTTTTACTCATACTCAGGAGCAACTTGAAGATGCACTCAGTGCCTTTGCTTTTAAACCTTGCGGCAGCCAAGATTTGAGCCAATTAGGCTGGGTTAGTCCTTTGGGCAAACAAGGTACAGCCTTAACGCACAGTGCCAATAACGAACTGTTATTGTGCGTCAAAAAAGAAGAAAAAATTCTGCCATCCCCCGTTATACGTGAAGCTTTGCAAGAAAAGATTGAAAGTAGTGAAGCCGAGCAACAGCGTTCACTGAAAAAAGCTGAAAAACAGGCGCTAAAAGACGACATTATTCAACAATTACTTCCCCGTGCATTTACTCGGCATAATTTAACCTTCGCTTGGGTCAGTCCAGATGGTGGTTTTATCTGTGTCGATGCTTCTAGTGCACGTAAAGCAGATGAATTATTAGGATTGCTTAGAAAATCACTGGGCTCATTACCGATTGTCCCCGTGAGCCTTGAAACACCGGCTGATGTCACCATGACTGATTGGCTTAAAGAAGGAAAAGCTCCAAACGGATTTGAACTAGGTAGCGAAGCAGAATTTCGCAGTGCCCTTGAGCATGGCGGTATTATTCGAGCCAAAGAGCAAGATCTACTCAGTGATGAAATTACAGCTCACTTAGAGGCAGACAAAATGGTGACCAAATTAGCACTGACCTATGCAGACAACCTGTCATTTGTGCTCACTGATGAAGTCGCTCTAAAACGTTTAAAATTCGCAGATGAACTGCTTGAAGAGAACGATGATATCGACAACGAAGATCCACTAGCCCGATTTGATGCTGATTTTGCGCTAATGTGTGGCGAATTGAGTCAATTTCTGCCCGCCTTGTATGAAGCTTTAGGTGGATTACAAGCGACTGAGTGACACCTCCTTGCACTTGTGAAACCGCCGGTCCGATACATCGATAAAGCAGTTTCGGCGCATTCATCCATGACCGACTGAATATTGAAATTCACTGGCTAAACATGGCCTGATGCTGGACATCTGTCCAGCATTTTCTATGGTATATCAGCTATCGCCTAAAACGACGTACTGAAACGCTCCTCGCCATTGTTCACTCAATGTCCAAAACGTTAACTGAACTAAAAGTCACCTTTGCCCATACACTGCCCCTAGGGACTGTTGACCTTTGGTGGTTGAATTTTGTTCAAATTAAACGCATTTTGAACGCGGCGCCCCCTGCGTCGCTTAATGAGTGAAGCAAGCAGGGGGCAACAAAGTTCAGGATGCGTTTAAATGAACCCCAAGGGCAGTATCTGAGAGGAATTTATCCAACGTTAAACGTTCTTTGTGGAGAATAACTACACGGCACAACGTTTGCCTTGCCTAAATCCCTCTCAGATTTCTGTAAAACTAATCACAAAAGGTCAACAGTCCCTAGGCATAACTACATTTTTAACGTAAAATTTGCGCCCTTGCGATACCATCAGGTGGTGTCGTACTGACTTGAGATCAGACAACAGAGATTTAATCATGAGCACCGAAAAACCATTTGTACCCGAGCTGTTATCCCCAGCCGGAAGTCTTAAAAATATGCGTTATGCATTTGCCTACGGTGCAGATGCTGTATATGCTGGCCAGCCTCGTTATAGTCTGCGGGTACGCAATAACGAATTTAACCACGAAAATCTAAAAATCGGGATCGACGAAGCCCACGCCCAAGGCAAGAAATTTTATGTGGTATGCAATATTCAACCACATAACTCAAAATTGAAAACCTTTATCCGCGATTTAAAACCAGTGGTTGATATGGGCCCAGATGCTCTGATCATGTCCGATCCAGGGCTCATTATGATGGTGCGTGAAGCATTCCCAAATATGGTCATTCACCTGTCAGTACAAGCGAATGCGGTGAATTGGGCAACCGTCAAATTCTGGACATCACAAGGGATTTCACGCGTAATCATGTCTCGCGAGCTCTCCCTTGAAGAGATTGAAGAGATCCGCAAACAGTGCCCCGACACCGAAATCGAAATTTTCGTTCATGGTGCACTGTGTATGGCTTACTCTGGACGCTGCTTATTATCAGGCTACATTAACAAACGCGATCCTAACCAAGGAACATGCACCAATGCCTGTCGCTGGGAATATAAAGTCGAAAAAGCCAAGGAAGACGATGCGGGGCAGATTGTTGAGCAGTTCGATCCACAGGCCGCAAATCCAGTTGAAGTTCTTCATGAACGTCCACAAAACACGCTTGGTTTAGGTAAGCCATCTGATGATGTAGTACTACTCTCGGAAAGCCGCCGCCCCGAGGATAAAATGGCTGCATTTGAAGATGAACACGGCACTTATATTATGAACTCTAAAGATCTAAGAGCAGTTCAACATATTGAGCGTCTGACTCAAATGGGGATTCATTCACTGAAAATTGAAGGGCGCACTAAATCTTATTATTACTGTGCCCGAACAGCCCAAGTTTATCGCAAAGCCATCGATGATGCTGTCGCAGGCAAACCTTTTGATAGCAGCCTCATGAACACCTTAGAGAGCTTAGCTCATCGCGGTTATACCGAAGGATTTCTACGCCGTCATACACATGACGAATACCAGAACTACGACTACGGTTACTCCATTAGCGACTCTCAACAGTTTGTTGGTGAAGTCATTGGTCGCTCTGACAATGGGATGGCTGAAGTTGCGGTTAAAAACAAATTTTTACTAGGTGACTCGCTTGAGCTCATGACACCACAGGGCAATATTACCTTCACGCTGGAACAACTAGAAAACCAAAAAGGTGAGTCATTAGAAGCAGCGTTAGGGAGTGGTCACACAGTCTACTTCCCTGTCCCAGAAAATATTGACTTACAATACGCGCTGGTTATGCGTAATTTACAAGAAGGGACCAACACCCGTCATCCGCACCAGAAAAGTGCTTAACTCTCGCCACACAATGCTATTCTATAAAGGTGGGAAAATCTTGCCCACCTTTGCCGATCTTATTAACAGATTGAAAAATAAATATAAAATTGATCGACACCCGATTATTGGGCTACTTTAGTTGCTGGCATAACTATTGCGAGTAAACTAATTTATTCCATTGATGCTTAGGCATGCCCTAAGGAGCCTTAAATGTTAGAGCAAGCTATTACAGTTATCTTAGCTGGAGGCAAAGGAACTCGACTTTCACCTTTAACACAGTACCGAGCCAAACCAGCAGTCCCTTTTGGCGGCAAATATCGCCTGATCGATTTTACGCTAGCGAACTGTTTACACTCTGGATTGCGCCGAATCGTAGTCCTGACGCAATATCAATCGCACTCTTTACACAAACATCTGCGAGATGGTTGGTCTATATTCAATCCCGAATTAGGTGAGTTTATTACTCCGATTCCACCCCAAATGAGTGAAACCATGAGTGGTTATCGCGGCACAGCGGATGCAATCCACCAAAACCTTTATCTGTTAGAGCGTACTGATGCTCAATACGTGGTCATTTTATCAGGTGATCATATTTATCGGATGGATTATGAACCTATGCTCGCCCAGCATATTCAAACCCGCGCCGATTTGACATTAGCTTGTATGGAAATCGATGCCGAGCGAGCTCATCATTTTGGTATTGTTAGCGCCGATGCTCGTCAGCGGGTCGAAGGATTCGTTGAAAAACCAGAGCATCCGCCCACAATTGAAGGTCATCCCGATCGAGCATTAGCCTCCATGGGCGTTTACATTTTCAGCATTGATTATTTAAAAAAATGTCTTTGTGACAATGCTCAGCAAAATAATGACCAATTTGACTTTGGCCACCACATCATTCCTAAAGCCGTTCAGCATGGCCGGGTCTGCGTCTATCATTTTGGTGGTGCGAGTGGCCGTGTGAGTCGTGATCAGTATTGGCGTGATGTAGGAACGCTTGATTCCTATTATCAGGCGAGTATGGATTTACTAAAGCCTGTGCCTCCAATCGACTTATATCAGAAGGAGTGGCTCATTCGGAGTTATCAGAAACAGGTAGCTCCGGCCAAAATGGTCTCTGGAGCCTCGGGGACAGAAGGTATTACCATTAACTCAATTGTCAGTGGCGGTGTTATAGTTTCGGGCGGCTGCGTACAACATTCAATTTTATTTCAAAATGTGCATGTATTAGATGAGGCCGTCGTAGAGAGCAGCATTTTATGTGATGATGTAAAAGTGGGTTCTGGATGTCGGTTAAACCGATGTATCATCGATAAAAATGTTGTCATTCCTCCCAATACCGAAATCGGCATCAATAAACACCTCGATAAACAACGCTTTACCATTTCCGAAGATGGGATCGTCGTTGTCCCTAAAGACTATCGCTTTGAATAAATAAAACTTGATTTAATAAAACAAAAGGCGCCACTTCAAATGGCGCCTTTTGTTTTCATGAAACCTAAAAATTAATCTGGCAAAACAGCATTGTGGTAAACGTTCTGAACATCATCATCATCGTTTAACACATCCAAAAAATGTTGGAAGGTTTCAACGTCATCCCCACTGAGTTCCGCACTGGTTTGAGGTACAAAGGAGATCTCTTCAACATCAAAATTTAAATCAGGCATTGCAGCAAGTAAGGCACTACGAATTTTGTCATATTCGGTATAAGGCGCAAATACCGTGACAGCACCTTCTTCAGCTTCAATGTCGCTGACATCGGCATCCGCTTCCATCAGCATTTCCAAAATGGCATCTTCATCATCATGAGCAAAGCTAAAGATGGCTTGATGTTCAAACATATGAGCAACGGCACCGGGGCTCCCCAGTTTTGCGTCATTCTTCACGAAAGCTTGACGCACAGAGGCGAAAGTCCGGCTATTGTTGTCGGTCAAACAATCAACAATCACCATGCAGCCTCCCGGACCAAACCCCTCATAACGAGCAGGCTCGTAGTCTTCACTTGCGCCACCAGTGGCTTTTTCAATGGCACGATCAATGACATGCGATGGCACTTGATCTTTTTTGGCTTTTTCAATCAGGCGTTTCAATGAAAGGTTTGCATCTGGATCACCGCCACCTTTCTTGGCACTCACATAAATCTCTTTGCCGTATTTAGAATAAACTTTTGTTTTAGCGCCCGCAGTCTTAGCCATCGACACTTTACGGACTTCGTAGGCTCTTCCCATTAATTTCAACTCTAAACAAACAACATTCGTGGCAAGAATTCTACCATAGCTTCGCGATTGCTCCACGCAAAGATTGAGATTTCCCCCAATCGACTCACAGCCGCGTATGCTAATGTTATCAAAGTTTTAACGTAATCTATTATAAGATACTAAAACGTGGCATTTTTGCTAAAAAATTCTACCACTGTTACGGACAACGCTTTTTATATCTTTTGTAGCATCTAAGAAAAGGAGAAATTAATCGAATCATAGCCTGTAAATAACCCCCTAAAATCTAATAACTAGATATTTGATTTTAGGTAAACTCTCTCCGATGCAAGCAATGATTCTCTAATGGCGATTTGCTGATATAACCCTATGTATTAGTAGACAGATAGCCCTCTTTTTAGCGGTTATATCTTCAAACATATATTTTTTATCATTATAATATTTAAGATATTATTTAGATTTTCTTCTTTTATGATGGTCTTATACCAAAGACAGTCAATTAATAGAATTATTAAATTTTATCAATAGCAATACTCCTAAGACCTATGCACGCGTGGTAGATTTTAAACGTCATCCACCTAAAGCCGGTACACTGATTAAGCTCAAAGGCCCTTATCGGCGCTGGCTCGAAAAATCAGGTAATAAGATTGAAAAGGCGCATCTGAGTATTTTTGCCAAGATCTATTTAATGAAGCTTGCAAAAAAGCACCATAAATATATCAATTTTAACTCGCTTCAGCGTTTAACTCACCCGGCAGAATTAGCTCAATTACTTAATGGCGTCTGCGAGAATCATTTCAAAGGTTGTCAACAAGCTCAATCGAAATTCAGCGATATCAAAATTATAAGATCATTGACATCGTAAGTTCAGCGCAGGAACAAAAAAGCGGCTGAAGAGCCGCTTCCATCATCACCAAACCCTTTTATAGTGGTTTAATAACCGCTTTATTATCAATAATCTTTTCGACACTCACCCCCGAGCCATGCACAAGCTCAGGGTGTTCATGTAAAATCTGCGGGTTAGCAACCGACCAGTAGGTTCCTCGACAACGAACACTCACCAGCGTATGACCATTATCTTCTCGGATTACCAGCTCACCTAGCCCACCTTCGAAAGTATAAATTTGTGGATTGACTTCGTTATCATTCGGCACACAGTAGCGACGGCCAAAATACAATGAGATCCCGCCAATGATGGCTGCGATCAAGACCTGAATTCCCCAGTTCAGGGAAGGCGAAAAATAACTGATAACCCCAGAGAGGACAAAGCCAAAACCAAACCACATTAAGACAAAAGCGGTCACAAGTAGCTCTGAAGTCACTAATATCACGCCAAACACAACTAAAATCCACCAATCGACACTGGTCATCGACTATCCTTTAATTCTTTGGTGTTACACCTTTTAAAAGATCTGATACAACCGATAAGCTTCCGACTAAATCAGCGGCCTCATATGGCACAACGATTTTGTTACTTGAATCACTCGCCGCAATACCATTCCATGCTTTAATTCGTTCCTGAGTCAGAATATATTCACCAGCAAACGCGTTTTCTTTCAACGCCTGAGCAATCAATTCAATCCCCTGTCGTTGACCTTCTGCCATTAAAATTTGAGCTTTTTTATCCGCTTCTGCCATACGCTCTTTGGCTTCAGCTTCCAGATAAGCCTGTTGACGGGCTGCTTCAGCTTCGGCAATGACTCGGTTCTTATTCGCTGCGGCTTGAGTTTCAATCGCACGCCGTTCTCGAGAAGCTCGCAATTGTAATTCCATGGCCGACTGCACATCTTGCGGCACTGAAATATCACTAATTTCAACGCGAGTTACTTTCGCTCCCCAACTCGCTGATGCCTGATCCAGTGCAATCTGCAGTGCTTGGTTCATCTCTTCGCGACTAGAGAGCGTTTCGTCAAGCTCCATTTTACCAATTTCAGCTCGCAGTGTGGTTTGTGCCAGCTGAGCGGTAGCATCACGCAAATCAGTAATTTCATAAGTCGCTTTTTGCGCATCATTGACACGCAGATAAACCAATCCATCAATCGTGATACTCACATTATCCTTGGTGATCACACTTTGTGGATGCAAATTGATGAGCTGTTCTTGTGTGGTGAATTTAGAACGGACATGATCCACAAATGGCACAATAAAGTGTAATCCCCCATGCAGTACTCGATGAAACCGCCCTAACCGCTCGATTACGCTAAGTTGCGCTTGAGGCACGATTCGAATCGAACGAACAATCGTAATTACAATCAACAAGGCAATAACAGCCGTAATGAGGGTAGAAATATTAATATCCATTAAATAAACTCTCCAAGTCATTCAAAGGTGGGAAATCCGAAATTGAGCGTTATCCTATTAAGTCTTTTTTACTATTGCAATAACTATTATCTTTTTTGTTAACAGTCTAAAAATCACTAAAAAGACCGTAAAATAGCTCGGCAAATAAATGCGTTATACAAATAATTGACTATCCCTCTCATTCAATACCGATAAACCGATCATCCCAGCTTAAATCATATTAACAGCAACCTGTTTAATTTATCTAAAATCATCAACTCAAACGCCCCTAATTCGAATTTTTATCATCATTAGCATCGTGGTCACTAAATTGCGATTTATACTGGCTCCGATACTGAGTCTGATAAATCGTTTCACTATAACTAGACGATTGTGATGACGGCGGCTTAGCCACAGTCGCTCGATTCAGATCACTTTTTGTGGACTTGGAAGCATGAGTCACGATTTGCTTAGTTCGACGATAAGGGGAAGGTTGAGCTGGCTTTACATAGTCTGATCGCCAACCTGCACTCTGAGTGCGCGACGAACAATTTTGCAACACTTCATCAAGCTGAGCATCAGGCACAAACATAATTTCATCCGGCAGTTTATCAAGAACACGACCATATTGAATGTAGGTCAAAATGGCCTGGATAACTTCAGCATCACGATACACCACACCATTGATCCGTAGCTGAGCGGGGAAAGGGCCTAGATTATTTTGCCATCGGTCATGAGAAAAACTGTTTTGACCCGTCGCATGATGCGAACGAACATCGCCGGAATTTTTAAAAAGTTGCTCAGATTTAGCATCATCATGCCGTTTAGAACGAGCCGCATTTGAGGGGGGATTTTTATCCGTCTTTTTTAAAATAATTCGCGCAATAATAAATGCGATAATGGCAATAACAACGATTTTCATCCACAATCTCCCTGCAATTTTGACAGCGCGGTAGCCCATAGATTGATAACGACCTACAAAATAGCTTAATTAAATATTTTATCAACAATTTTATAGGCTCTAGGGGCTGTCTTCCTTAATTGACATTTAAACGCTAGAGTAGCGGTTAAGAATTACTGTTAATTGATTCATCCATGTTAGAAAAGAAATCCGCACTATTAGGTTGGGGTCTGCTCTCACTCGGATTATATAGTCCTTTGAGTGTGAATGCCGCAACAACTATGTGTCAGCAATTTGGAACTTATCAAAGTAAAGGATTACAAGCCTATGGGGATCACGATTATACCCAAGCGCGTCGATACTTCGAGTACCAAGCCATACTCGCAGAAATATGTCCAGCTTACCACTTACAAAAACCGATTGCTTACAACAATATTGCTTTAACCTACTTTCATCAACAACATTATTTAACAGCCAACGCCTGGCTTGAACTTGCCCCCAAAAGTAAGCAGTCGAAGCTAAATGCTCATATTTATGCGAATCAGATTGAACAAGCCCAAAAAAATGCTCAAAAAAGTATCAATGGCCAATACTGGTCATATGTTGGACAGGGCGCTTGGAATCGAATCGATGTAGTGAAAACAGCCAATCATCAAGCCGATATTTCATTTTCAGGGATGTCTCCTGGTCGTAATATTCTCGAATATGGGCCGCATATGGGCGATCTAACCACTCGCATTACCATTGAAGATCATCAGGGCACTTATCAAAGCGCTCATAGTGAATGTAAAATCCACTTTCGCTTTTTACCCAATGAGTTGGTCGTTAAACAAGCTACGACTCGGTGTTCATTTGGCGCGGGCGTGAACGCCACTGGCGATTATCAAAAAGTGGATCCCCATAGCGAAGATGGCTAATCAACAATCGGTAAACGGGACGGCTCTTTGGTATAGTCAAACATCATCTGAATATCCTCAGGTAACACCCGCTTATTAAACAGTGAACACTATGCTTAGATATATTGTTTATAGCCTTAGCTGAGCTGTGATTTTGCGATGCGACCAATAAAAAACCATCTGAATAAAACTTATTCAGATGGTTTGCATCAATGTGAAGGGGAGATGTTTAGCTTGTTGTTGTGAATAGGCTCACACTCTCACTGAGTTCTGCCGCTAACGTATCCAACCCAGAAACAGTACTATTACAAGCAGCCACTGAATGAGCTGTTTCTTTAATTAAACCAGAGATCTCTTCGACATGCTGGGCCAAATCGTTTGACGCAATCTGCTGTTCATTGGTCGCACTGGAAACTTCACGCGTCATGGTCAGTGTTTCACTGATTCGAGTACTAATTTGCTGCAGAACTTCGCCTACCGATAGCGAAATTGAGACATTTTGCTCAACAATAGGCAATGCCGACGTTAATGCATTAGCCACGGTATCGGTATCTTTTTGAATCAGAGTAATAGTGTTAGTAATTTCAGATGTTGACGCAGCCGTCCGTGAGGCAAGCGTTCTGACCTCATCAGCCACAACCGCAAACCCGCGCCCTTGCTCCCCTGCCCGAGCAGCTTCAATCGCAGCATTAAGTGCCAACAAATTGGTTTGTTCGGCAATATCATTAATCACTTTAACAATATTGCCAATTGTGCTGGTACGCTCTTGGAGTGTCTTAAAATCGGCGACAGATGAAGAAATTTTCTCGGACATCTGCGTCGTCGTCTGATTTGATTCTTCAATTAATTCAACACCTGATTGACTGGTTTCAAATGATTTTTGTGAATTATTTTCAGTTGACTGAGCATTCAGTGAAATATCTTTAATACAATTAGATAACTCTTGAATCGCTGCAGATGTTGAAATCGAAGCGTCAGAAGATTGCTGTGAAGAATGAGTAATGACTTTAAACTCACTCGCTAGCTGACCTGTGGATTGTGATAGTTTATCAGCAGCCTGCTGAATATTACCGACCATTGAACTTAAGGAATTTTGCATTGAACGAATCGCACCAAGCAAACTATCGGGTGTAAAAGAACCCACAATCACTTCTTCTAGATGGCCGTTAGCAATTTTATTCGTAATATCCACTGCATAATCAGGTTCGCCTCCAATCTTTCTAAATATAGAGCGAGCGACATACGCTACAACCAAACCAATCACGATGACAACAAAAATAGAAATAAGCATAAAACGTAGCGCAAAATGCCAATAGGTCGAAGACAAGTCGTCCATATAGACACCAATCCCCATGACCCAATTCCACTGGGAAATTTTAGTTACGGCATTCACTTTTACCACTTCCTGGGGTTCACCAGGTTTAAAGTTTTCAGCAACATTAATGATAAAATTTTTACCTTGTAACAATCCTATGTCATGAGCATACGAACTCTGAAATGTCCCTATTTTTTGCTGTTTAACATGGACTCGAGCAATACCGTTATTATCATTAGCCCAAAGGTATGAAGTCCCAGTGCGAAATTTTGACAAGATATCGACAACTTGTTGCTCAGCCTGTTCTTTTGAAATCTTGCCTTGTTGTTGTGCCTGGACAATTGGATCGACTTGTTTTTGAGCAAACGTTAAGATTGATTTAAGCTCGTGTTCACGAGTATCAATCAAACTCGTTCGCAGTGAATGTAGTCCATAACTCCCAAGTGCTACAAATCCAATTATAACAACAATTATCAATAAGATAAGTTGATGTATTAACTTCATCCATTACTCCCTTAAACTTCCTTCAGACAAGAAAATAGCAACATATAAATAAGGGCATTAATGATAGAGAACTAATTCTTTTAGAAAAGAAAAACCTGAGAATTTCTAGAGAAAGTTTGATATAAACTACTGTTTTAAAAAGTTGAATGAGAAATATATCTAAATTTTTTTCATGGAAAATAACAAAAATAAATAAAAATAATTTTTTTATTTATTTTTGTTATATCAATCAACTACAAATCTCGGCTCGAAAGTAACTGACAACTAACAATTATTAACTTACTGTAAAAAATACATTTTTCTCCATTTTATATTTCAAAATCATATAAAATATACTCTATTAAAATTATTTTAGAACTATTCTTTTCTAAACTAATTATCGATGAACTGGCAGATAGATATTGCATCGCACCATTAGCAAACACAGGTTTGTATGAATAAAAATTATCTGTCCACATTTAATCATCATGTTTTTAATTTTAATTAAAAAACAATATGTTAGATATTTTTCAAACTAGAAGACATTAGATGCAACAATAACCACAAATAAAAGAAGGTTATAAACAAGAAAAGATAAAAATAAACCCAGTGGAAACCACTGGGTGTTGTCAAAGCAAGACAAGCAAAAATAGTAACAAGCAAAATCATATTAGTTATTTCCATAGTAAAATAACTCACCCATTTGAGGTAATTTACGATTTTTATTATGTTTTTTATTATTTAAGAAGAATCATTCTCATAAATTGACATTAAGTTAATACTTACCCACAAACATAAAGGTATAGATAAATAACAAAATACAACTTTTTTATAACTATTTAGCGAGTCATAAAAAACATTATTTGTCAAACTTAAAATTTCAAAACACTAAACCAATTTTAATTTAAAAATTAGTTTAGATTATATAAAAAAATAACAATGCGATAACATAAAACTAAAACAGTCCAATCTGCTTGACCTCTTCAACAGTAGATCTAAAGCAATTAGAACATCCAAAGTCATCTCAAGACATTGCCGCATCTAGCCATAAACTAAGCAGTCATACAGGTAGAAATAGTAACAAGCAAACATCTATTACAAATGAAGAATTAACTCATTCAATGACCTCATCCTCATGAGGTCATTTTTTATGTGATAACAGTTCTAATTAACATCACACCTTTCATTTTACAGGCTTTAAAATTCACGGTTCATCTTTACAAAGCAATTTAACAACACCTCAATTTCATCTGGCTCAATCTCCCGCATCAGAGTTTTAAACAATTCCACATGCAATAAGTTATGTCGCCGATGAATCGCTATTCCCGCATCGGTTAACTGAACGACAATCGCGCGTCGATCATTTGGCAATGCACATCGCTCTAGCAAATGAGCATTCACTAATTTTTCAACCTGAACGGTTAATGTTCCAGTGGTAATTCCAAGCTTCTCGGCCAATTCTTTCATCTTTAGCGAACCATGCATACCAAGCACTTCTATTGTATGTATTTGCGCCAATGAGTGACCTGTCTCTTTGACAACTGACTGTTCCCATGATGACATTTTGTCGTAGAATTCAGTGATAACCTGATTAATTTTCTCAATATTATTCATAATGGACTTCAAATGTGAGATGGCGAATCCCATCAAAATTAGATAATAACTGTTCATATTTCTGAACAGATTTTTTTACTAGCTAATAATAATTTTATCGCTACACTGCATGCTCAGAACTAGTCTTCCAGATACGCAAATCTCACACCTGTAGATAGGGTGAAAAAAGAAATAGCTCGTCGCCGATGCTCTTGGCTAATCTTCTCCCCCAACACAATAGGGCTAATTTGTTTCATTAAGCCCAAAGTCCAATTGCAGATCAACACGGTACCAACACCTGCCATCAACGCATCCAACCATAATATTTACCAAAAATAAGCGCAATAATAATAGCCAAAGTGACGGTGAGAATGATGATCGGGTGACAAAAAATCACTCAAGGCATTAACCACCAACCCGGCTACCATGACAAATCACAAAAAATAGCTATTATTTTTAGTAAGTTAAACGTTATTTTTGAAGTAAACCTAACTTAGATTAATTCAGTAATGAAAAACTGAAGAACACAATCTTTCGACAAACCCAACCATTTTGCTCTCCTAGATGAGAGCTCCATGGTGAAGCGAAGACCATCTGCCTGACTTCAGGCATACAATATAAATGCTACTTAATACAACAGTTTTCGGTGGGTAGGAATCTCTACCACACAGTTGAAATACCAAATGGCACCCACTGTTGTACTTAACTCATTTATTATACGATGATAATCCAAATTGGATGTGATATTTGCTTTCTGTTTAACGTACCTTTAACTTGGATAAAACCCATGCCAGTCCAAAATCAGTATGGCCAACCTATTGGTGAACCATTAACGCATTGGTCAGCTCGCCCACAACCGCAGAGCATTGTTTTGCAGGGGGAGCATTGCCGATTAGAACCATTAAATGCTCAAAAACACGCTCAAGATTTGTTTGATGCGTACGCAAGCGCTGCAGATGACCGTGATTGGACCTATATGTTTACCGGTCCATTTCATAAAATGCACGAGTTAACTGAACACCTACAAAAAGCTGAATCGTGTTTAGATCCAAAACGCTACATCGTAATTGATAATCTATCAAACCAGGCCGTTGGCTCATTAGCGCTGATGCGTATTGATTCAGCAAATGGCGTCATTGAAGTGGGGGATGTCGCTTTTTCACCACTATTACAAAAAACAATTGCCGCAACTGAGGCGCAGTTCCTGCTGATGCGGTATGTCTTTGAGCAGCTCAACTATCGCCGCTATGAGTGGAAATGTGACAGCCTTAACGAGCCATCTAAAGCAGCTGCTTTACGGCTTGGCTTTAGCTTCGAAGGCATCTTTCGCCAAGCCGTCGTCTACAATGGCCGCAGTAGAGATACATCTTGGTATGCGATGATTGATAAAGACTGGCCCATCATACGTGATGCTTTGATAAATTGGCTAAACCCCAAAAATTTTAATCACCAGGGCCAACAAAAAAGATCGTTATCCTGCATGCGATTGATGCCCCCATCAAATCCATCTTAAACATGCGAGTACAATTCGTTAAATCGGTGCTTATGGGGGCCCGCCATGATTGTTCACTGGTGACCATTGTTCAGACAGGCAAAGAACCATCGGGGCTCCCAGTTGACACAAACGCCATCAAAGCCCCTCCTGCGTTGCTATTTTCGGTGGGTCGAGATTAAAAAACCGCTACCCCACAGTTGAAATACCAAATGGCACCCACTGTTGTACTTAACTCATTTATTATGCAATAATAATCCAAATTGGATGTGATATTTGCTTTCTGTTTAACGTACCTTTCACTTGGATAAACCCCATGCCAGTCCAAAATCAGTATGGCCAACCTATTGGTGAATCATTAACACATTGGTCAGCTCGCCCACAACCACAGAGCATTGTTTTGCAGGGAGAACATTGCCGATTAGAACCATTGAATGCTCAAAAACACGCTCAAGACCTGTTTGATGCGTACGCAAGCGCTGCAGATGACCGTGATTGGACCTACATGCTTATTGGTCCATTTCATACAATAGAAGAGCTCACTGAACACTTACAACAGGTTGAATCGTGTTTAGATCCCAAACACTATGTTATCGTCGATTCTCAATCGAATAACGCAGTTGGTTTAATAGCACTCAAGAGTATTGATTCAGCCAATGGCGTCATTGAAGTGGGGAATGTCGCTTTTTCACCACTATTACAAAAAACAATTGCCGCAACTGAGGCGCAGTTCCTGCTGATGCGGTATGTCTTTGAGCAGCTCAACTACCGCCGCTATGAGTGGAAATGTGACAGCTTCAACGAAGCTTCTAAAAAAGCTGCATTACGACTTGGTTTTAGCTTCGAAGGCCTTTTCCGACAAGCCATTGTATACAATGGCCGCAGTAGAGATACATCGTGGTATGCGATGATTGATAAAGACTGGCCCATCATACGTGATGCTTTCATTAAATGGCTAAGCCCCAAAAATTTTAATCATCAGGGCCAACAAAAAAGATCGTTATCTTGCATGCGATTGATGCCCCGATCAAATCCATCTTAAACATGCGAGTACAATTCGTTAAATCGGTGCTTATTGGGGATTAATAGGCCATCATGACTGTTTACTGGTGACCATTATTCAGACAGGCAAAAAACCATCGGGGCTCCCAATTGACACAAACGCCATCAAAGCCCCCTCCTGCGTTGCTATTTATCACTCTGATAACTGTCGGCTCACAAAACGCCTTAGCTTATAAAGCATTCCTTTTTACTTTGTATAAACAGCACTAAGTCGATGCCAGGCAAGCTAAAACCGCACCAGCTCAGCCCCACAACAAAGTAAAAAGTAAACGGGTGAATCACTTATTTCTTTTTACTTTGTCCGGGCAACATTTCTTTAACATATGAACGTCCAGTGATTTTACTCATCACCACAACAGCACAGATATGAATACAAACACAACCAAAAGTAATGTTAACTGCTGTGACGTGAATTAATTTAAGCAGATGATGAGAACCAAACAAGTGTGCTTCTAACAAATATCCAGAAGCCCCAGTGATTAACAACCCGCACCACATACACCAGATCATAATAGCCCCGGCAGGATTATGCCCTTGATGCTCATCAGAGCGTGTAGACGCGACTTCTAAAACATGCTCAATTGCTTTGGGAATCGAAGGTAAAAATGAAGATAACCGAGCCGGTGGCTTAGCAATACATCCCCATAACAATCGCACGATCACAACGCCCACAACCGTATAGCCAATCCATTGATGGATCACGCTTCCAGCTTGGGTGATAAAATAATTGGTTAAAAAAAGTAACGCAACAATCCAATGTGTTAACTTCACAACATTATCCCATCGAGTAACTTTATTCATAAGGCTCTCTTCATTAAATTTAGATGATCAAACTCTGTATATTGAGTTACATAAGGTGCTCTATATCCAGCGACTAAAGGTATAATCGAAACCTTAAGAAATCTTTAATTTTTTACTATCTTTTATTAAATTTTTGTAAATTTAGCCATTTTATCCACCCGCTAAGCAAAAAACAGAGGTGAAAATAGATCCACGAGAGCGTAATAAAATATTTTTATTTTAGATGATTCTCTTAAGAAAAACTTCAGGTAGTGCCTTTAACATCCATCAAATCTTCATATAAGAAACTTAAAATACGCCTAAATAATCACCCTATTCTGATAAAAATGACAACTAACGATATTTAAAAGACTATGAGATACCAACCAAATTCATTATTTATTGCAATTTCCCTATCTATTATTGTGACAATTATATCAGTTGTCTGGGTTCCTTTATTTCCAATTGATCAAACTCGATACATTTCAGTAGCCTGGGAAATGTATCTAAACCACAATTATTTAGTCCCTCATTTAAATGGCTCTGCTTATCCAGACAAACCACCAATGTTATTTTGGTTAATTAATCTAATCTGGAGTTTTTTTGGTCATTCCAATATTTTGACACGAATGATAATCCCCTTTTTCTCACTATTAAATTTAGGAGTAGTCTGTTTACTTCATAGAGAAATCTACCCCAGCAAGAACATTTTGACACCGCTTATTTTGTTTTCTTTTGCCGGCTGGCTCACCTATAGCAGCTTAACGATGTTTGATCTGCTACTTACACTATTTATTCAGTTAGCCATGTGGATGAGCTTTCAATATTTTGCAACGCATAAAAAACGCTGGACAATACTCACGGGGATCTGTATCGGACTAGCTCTTTTAACCAAAGGGCCAGTCGCCTGGGTATTTATGATCGGTTTCTTTATCTGTTTGAAGCTATTCAAGCTCAAAGAAGAAAAAACCGCCAATGCAATTCGCTTTTTCCTCATCACAATTCTCATAAGTATTGGCATTATTTTACTCTGGGCAATTCCTGCCGCAATCGTTGGGGGCGAACACTATGCTGATGCGATATTCTGGAAACAAAGTGCTGGACGGATTGCCCACTCGTTCGCACATCAACGGCCTTTTTACTGGTACCTACTCGTGCTACCAGGGCTGTTATTTCCCTTTGTATTTTTTAAGTCCTTCTGGCTGAATAAGCCCTGGAAAATAAAACACCCCAGCGATCTATTTTGTCTAACCCTAATTGGTATCACTGTTTTTGTCTTTAGTTGCTTCAGTGGTAAACAGATCCATTATTTATTTCCAATTTTTCCAATAATCGCAATTTGGCTTAGTGAACAGCTTGAGGCACCTAAACAAGCCATTGAACCTATTACTATCATAACATTTGCGATTACAATCATAGCTATTCTAACTAGCTTTCTCTGGGGAGGATACCTATTACCACAAATTAAATTTAGCATTGGGAATAACTTGTTAATAGTTATTGTACTATCGTTATTACTTTGGCTATTTATTTTTAATAAACAACCTTTATATACTTACAAGCTTAATTTAGTTTCACTGCCTATATGTTTCGCTGGTGCATTAATTGCGTTCTCACCGATCCTTTATAAATTTTATGATGTGACACCAGAAGCAAAAATAATAGCTAAACTACAAAGTAGACAAAAAACTATTAGTTATGTCGGAAAATATCCAGATACGTTTGCTTTTTTAGGCCGCTTAAAAAAACCGATTGTGGTCAAAAATAACAGTAAAAAAACACTGAACCACTATTTACAGTCAAACCCAGGGTACACCGTTTGGATCAGTAATGATGATGTTCCCCATCTTAAAGAGCAGGCTACATATGCCTCACGTTATAGAGGAAAATGGCTTTATATTCTACAGAATCAATTACTTTATAAGTATCTGAAACAACAAGATCATGGCCATCATAAGGAGCTATCCTAAACCACTGCTTAAGGGGCACTGTATAAGATCTCTATTGTGGAAGATAAGTGCCCCGTCTTAATATATATAAAATACTCTGATAACAAGGTAACCAGCTCAGTCAGTCACTGATAATGATTCAATCAGATTTAAATACAACTTGGGTCATTTTATCGTAGTGATAAGCAATTTCGAGGCAATTGGTTTAGACAGATACATCACGCTATTATATGGAACAACAGCTCAACCGAACGAGAGTGCCCTTTCAAAATACTCGAAGAGACACTCGTCTAACCGGCTGTTATTTTGCGAGAGCGTCATCTAAAGCTCGAGTCAAAATCGGATGATCGGGGGTCATATCTGGCGCAAAATGACCAATGACTTTGCCATCTTTGCTCACTAGGAATTTTTCAAAGTTCCACAGAATATTACCTTCTTTAACTTCAAAACCATAACCTTGCAACAAATCAACAAATTCACTATCAAGTGAAGTTGTGCGCTCTGGCATAGCTGAATATAAAGCTTGATACAGTGGATGACGCCCGTCTCCATTGACTTCTAGCTTACTGAACATTGGGAAACTCACACCATAATTCTTCGTACAAAATGATTGAATTTCTGAATCTTGTCCTGGCTCCTGAGCACCAAATTGGTTACATGGGAAACCTAAAATCACTAAACCTTCGTCTTTACGGGCTTGGTAAAGCTTTTCCAACGCTTCATATTGGGGGGTCAAACCGCATTCAGATGCAGTATTTACAATTAAAAGAGTTTTACCTTGGTATTCAGAAAGTTTTAATGATTTGCCATCAATTGTGACAACATCAATATCATAAATTGAGCTCATAGCGAGTTCCCCATACCTTTATCATCAAAATATGGTGATTAAACAAACAACCACCAACAAAATATTGCACTATTTAATTGTACACAATCATAAAGTAACTTTTTTTAAGGAAAAAATCTAGCTGGTAATTTTCATCACCAAAATAAACAAGGATTCTTTCTCTATAAAGTATTCGGGGAAATTCTTACGCTAACGTTTTAGTTACTTTCTCACACAGACCTTTCAGCATCATTAACTCTTCGGCAGGCAAGTTCATTTTGCAAAACATCGCATCCGGAATAGATAACGCTTTTTGTTTGACAGCCATACCTTGTTCTGTCAAAAAAAGCTCCTTAACACGTTCGTCCCTCTGGCTGACTCGGCGTTGAACTAGCTTTTTCCCTTCCAAACGTTTTAATAATGGCGTTAAGGTTCCTGAATCAAGGTGCAGCTTTTCTCCGAGTGTTTTAACATTAATACCATTAGATTGCCAAAGCACCATCATTACCAGGTACTGCAGATAGGTTAAATCTAACTCAATAAGCAAAGGACGATAAGCTCTAACAATGGCGTTTGCTGCACTGTACAGTGCAAAACAGACCTGGTTATCGAGCAGCAACCCCTCATCATCTTCCGCCATATTTACCGCTTCTTTGGAAGGCTCTTTACACGGGTTCATTCACCATACCTCAAGTTCAAAACACAATCGTCTGTCTATCAGAATTGTAAGGTGATATAGCATATCGAACAATTATATTGCACACAATAAAATTGCAACACCTGATTAAAGGTATCAGCATGTTTAATCCTTTAAATCGCTAACACAACGAGCATGAACATTGATTTAATAGTCACTTTTTACTATTATTAAAACTCAGGGTGATGGTGTTCCACCTTTTTCTAACCGTCGTTTTACAACGAATAATGACACCTGATTTTATCTTTAGGCAGAGCTATCAGGTATCTTTATGCAACAAAATAATCGCGCTTCCTCAACCCCTTTGGTCAATCCTAACGAACCACTTATTCATGTTTTTGGCCATAGAAATCCAGACAGTGACAGTATATGTAGTTCTCTTGTAGTGGCCGACTGGCTCAATCAGCAAGGCCAACGAGCACAAGCTTTTCGCCAAGGCGAACTCAACTTTGAAACTCGCTATATTATTAAAGCTGCGGGAGCTCAGCAGCCACCACTGATTCAATCCCCGTTAAACAACCAAAAAGTCTGGCTCGTTGATTTTACAGATGCCGAACAAGGCCCAAAAACACTACTAGAAAGTGACATTGTTGGAGTGATTGATCATCACCGATTAGGGACCATCGTCACTAAAAATCCGCCGAACGTCTGGATCCGTCCAGTTGGGTGTAGTGCGACCATTGTCTGGCAAATCATGACTCATGAAAGTGCGATGCAGTTAACTCGCACCCAAGCAACGTTATTGCTCGGGGCCATATTATCCGATACGGTAGCCCTATCTGGCCCGACAACAACGGAGTTGGATAAAAAAGCAGTGGCTGATTTAACGAAAACCTCTGAGCAGGATTACCAAAAATTTGTAACCGAGTTACTCAAAGCAAAAACAAATATTGCCGGACAAAGTGCCAAAACACTATTACAGCGTGATGCTAAGAATTATCAAATTGCAGACAAAGCTATTTTATTAGCCCAACTTGAAGTTCAAGATTTAGCAGATGTTCAGGCACTATTACCTGAACTCTTAGCACAAATGAAACAAGAGCGACTGACCAACAAATTAGATATGGTTGGATTAATACTCACTGATATTTGCGAGCACAACTCAGTTTTATATTTCTGTGATTCACAAAAAGCCAGTTCGGAACCGATTTCTTTACCTGGTGTTACCAGCCGTAAAAAAGAAGTGCTCCCTTGGCTGACTGATAGACTAAAAACGATGACCCTTGGATAGCTTATCTACCGGCCACATCCGCTAAGAGCCGATATAGCCCTAGTTTAAAAGACTAGCGGCTTTTGTCAGTAGCTAAAAAGCCATACAAACAATGCCTAAAGAAATAGCGCTTGCTCTTCGCATGAAATGTTTCGCCATATTTGACTTGGCCATTGAAAACAGACATTGTGCTATTGATGGAAGGCATCTTATAAATGTCAGTCCCCTCGCCCGTTGCACCCCATTGACTCGCAACGATTCAAACGTAAGTAAGGTGAGTAAGGTAACTAAAGCCTTGCCAAAGATTTAAGCCAGATCAATATCCACTCGGCAACTGACAATTTCCCCCTTTCATCTATTGACCTTCACGATCGTAAGGTCTATGATTCTCCACGTTTTTTATATCTGATTGAACAAAACCTTGCTCATAAGATTCGGGACGGTTGCCCCCTTTTGTTCGTCATATACTTAAAGGAATATCGGTTCCTTATGGATAGGGAATGGTGGTTGAATGAATTCAGCGATTTATCATCCCCAACCTCAATAATACATATTCCTTAAAAACATCTAAGAGTGCCGATTTAGCTCAGTCGGTAGAGCAACGCATTCGTAATGCGTAGGTCATCAGTTCGATTCTGATAATCGGCACCATTTTTCACAGATTTTAAGCGCTCTTTATGTTATTTCTGAATCTTTTTTCGTGAAATTTCATCGTTATTTGTATGTCACTTTCCTACTCTTAAAAGAACCGACGAATAAGGTCCTCAAAGCTCATAGAGCCCTAGCTGCGATCTAGCATTGAGCTGTTTGATACACGATGGAAAGAGTTCATAATCGATTTAAACGCTATCACTGCGAATTGTCCCAATGGCGGCTCCTCTAGGGGACATCTAAGTGGTTGATGCCCCCTCAAACCGAGTTATCACGACTCAAATCAAATATTACTATTATTATTTAGTTGTAAGTTTTCAACCGCACCAGAAACGTCATCTGCGCCTTTATGGATCTCATTCATAATTGCTGATACCTCAGCAATTTTGCTATTCGTATCAGAAGCCACAGAAGATACGCCTTGAATGGTTTCAACAATTTCATTCGTTAATTTCAGATTCTGTTGAACGACTTTGTTAATATTTCCCGTTGATGTCGACGTTCGTGTTGCAAGTTGTCTTACTTCATCCGCAACCACAGCAAACCCTCGGCCTTGCTCGCCAGCTCGAGCCGCTTCAATGGCAGCGTTCAGAGCTAACAGGTTCGTTTGTTCAGCAATACCACTAATCGTATTCACAATATTAGATACATCATCTGACAAAGTTACTAACTGATTCAGTTTTTCAATTGCTGAAATCACAGTATCATTCATGTAGTCCGCTAATTGGACACAACGTTGCAAGTTTTCATTACCTTGTTCAGCAACTTGGGCAGTTTCAACCGCAGTACTATACGCAATATGTGCCGCATCTTTGACTGTCTGTTCATGCTCCACATCTTCAGTGATATCAACCGCAAACTTCACTATGCGATAAACTTTACCATCAGCATTTACAATGGGGCAATAAGAAGCCTGAATCCATACCTCTTCGCCATACTTGGTTTTGCGCCGAAAACGCCCCGAATAAGCACGAGAATTCGATAACTGCTGCCAAAAATCAGGATGTTGTTGATAAAAGTCATCAAAACAAAATATGCGATGATGCTGCCCTACGACTTCTTCTGCCGTATATCCCAGAACATTTAAAAAATTATTATTGGCAAAAGTCACAGTGCCATCATTAGTAAACTCAATCATGGCATAGGTTTTGTTTAATGCGGTAAATACATCTGCCATTCGCTGGGATTCAATGTGTTGATTTGTCACATCGGATGCTATTTTAATGAATCCAGTTACTTTACCCTCTTCATATATCGGGAAATAGGTCGCTTCCAGAATAATCAACGACCCATCTTTTTTATAGCGATAAAACGTTCCGTCTTTTTTGATCCCATTGGCCAAATCCTTCCAATGTTGTCGATATGCAGCACTCTCAGCATCTTTCTTTGCACAAAATATACGGTGATGTTCCCCTTTTATTTCATCCAGGGTATATCCCATCGCCGACAAGAAGATATCATTGGCATCAACTATATAACCTTCAACATCAAACTCTATCATGGCAATGTATTTTCGGATTGAATCCACAATATGAGTATCACGATTGACAACCGCTGTGGCTGACTTGGCTTTACCTGAACGTCCGCTAAAAAACATGCAGCTTTTCTCCAATGAACAGAGTATTTCTTCTCATAATAGTTCAATGGTTAAAAAACCATGTTTTTTTTTAAGAAAAAAGTCAATATAAATGGCAAACAAGGGAATAGTTGTGAATAAAATACCAAACTAGCAGTAATATGCTCAGTTAGGTCGTTCTTAGAGACAATAAACAATTAAATTAAGGGCTGTTGAAATAACCGAACATAAATACCGAGTGTTCGGCTCAAAGAGATAACGGCTGAAGTAAATAATAACTGCAAATGGATACGACTAACCTAAAATCTCCCCCAATGTCGGTTCATTCCAATGAATCGCGTTGTTAAATTTGTTGTAATGAATGACCAGCTAAAAAAAGGTTCACGACAACCTCAGGGCGGCAATTCAAAATGCCAGTGCATAGGAATAGCCAAATTCATGAGTCACGCAAAATTTCGAAAAATAGGATGCAAACCAAATCATCCTATTCACACTAATAATAAAACTTACCTCGCGTGGATTTTGAAACAACGCCACACGAGGTAAGGTAAGTGACAACTAACGGGTCGTTTCACCACGCCGACGAACCACCACATCGACGGTAATCGCGGCAAGCAAGACAACGGCGGTTGCCATTAACTGCACTGCGGCAGGCAGCCCCAGCAGAGCCATACCATTGACAATTGCAGCGATCACCACACCACCAAGTACCGCATGTAATGGATGACCACGGCCACCAAACAAGCTAGTACCACCGATTACGGCTGTAGCGACCACATACAAGACAATGGTCCCGCCATCAAAACTGGTAGAGATGGAACGCAAGCGAGAAGCGTAAATAATCCCACCGATACCGGCTGTGACCGAAGCTAACGTAAAGGCTAGTAACCTAATCTTCGCCAAATTAATCCCGGCTCGGCGGGCTGCTTCAGCATTGCCTCCGATGGCATATAGATAACGTCCAAACCGCAATTTACCCAGTAATACAGCCCAAGCGCACAAAACCACAAAGACAATAGGGATAACCCACGGCATACCATTGATTGGAAAACGGACAATGCCACGATTAGCGTTAAAGATCAGCATTAAAACCAATCCAGCCAAGATAGCCGCAGCAATTTTAAGCCAAGATAGCCCAACTGGAGGAGCCACTAAGCCGCTAGCACGGCGCAATCCATCGCGGCGCAGGGTAAACACACTAAAGCCGAGGATAACTAAGATAGTAACAATCCACCCCACCGTTGGGGAGAGCGTACCATTAGCAAAATTATTGATGACATTACTATTAATTGGAATAGTTCCCCCCGTCCCCAATAACTGGATCATTAACCCTTGAAAGCCCAGTAATCCGGCAAGTGTCACGACAAATGACGGCAGTTTTAAGCGTGTGATTAAGAGGCCTTGGAACACCCCTAAAGCACCGCTGACACATAATGCCGCAATCACTGCCAGTGGCCAGCTCCACCCAAACGATGGCTGTACCAGTACAGTGGCAACTGTGGCACCAATCCCTGCCACAAACCCCAGTGATAAGTCAATCTCCCCTAAAATTAAGATGAATACTTCACCCATCCCAATCAGCATAAACACTGCACCTTGGACTAATAAATTCACTAAATTGCCTGAAGAGAGGAATTTATCATTTTGGGTTTGGAAGATTGCCGCAATCAGAATCATTCCCAGTAGCACAGGTAATACACCACTTTGCCCTGCGAGAATTTTCGCCCATACCGATTTAAGGTAACTGCCTAGGGTGCCCACTTCATTACTGACAACCACAGCGGAACCATGGTTCTGACTAGCTTGCTTTTTGGCATTTTCGACTGCAATCGAGGGGGCTGCAGGTGGCGCTTGATCAGTTGCCACAACATGATCACTTTTACCCGTAGTCATTAACTCCACGACGCGCTGCGTGTCAAAACTTTCAGTAGGCCCTTCACCTACCATTTTTCCCAAACGCAACACGGCAACCCGATCAGCGACCGCGAAAACATCATTGAGGTTATGTGAGATCATCAGAACGGCCAAGCCTTGATCAGCCAACCGCCGCACCAGTTCAAGAACTTGGCCTGTCTGTGCGACGCCCAATGCAGCAGTGGGTTCATCTAAGATTACTAATTTAGAGTTCCACATCACCGCTTTGGCGACCGCAATGGATTGACGTTGCCCACCAGAAAGCGAGGCTACTGGCTGACGAATGGAACGCAGTGTCGTTACCCGCAGACTCGATAGCGTCTCAGCAGCTTCACGTTCCATCGCATCTTCATTAAGTAGCTTCCCACTTAAGCGTTCACGACCCAAGAACATATTTTGCACAACATCTAAGTTGTCACAAAGCGCCAAATCTTGATAAACCACCTCAATGCCAAGTTGCGCAGAATCGCGTGGAGAGCGAATTCGCACATGTTCACCTTGCCATCGGATTTCACCGCCATCCGCTTCGTGAATACCTGCTATAGATTTCACTAACACCGATTTACCGGCACCGTTATCTCCCACTAGGGCAGTCACCTGCCCGAGTGGGACGTCAAGATCAACGCCACTTAATGCCTGTACTGCACCAAAGTGTTTTTCTAACCCTCTGATTTGCAATAACGCCGGCTCGCTTCGTTGTTGTGTTGTGTTTTGCATAAGATTCCTATGGATTTATATGCGCGTCTTTGCACGCTTTAGCCATTCCTTCGCCACTACACAGTTTTGCAGCTTTCACAAAACCATCTTTTATGACTGTGCTTTTAACGTTTTTGGGAGTTACCCAAATCGGCGAGGCCAAAACTGAAGGAACTGACTTGCCTGTTTTCGAATCCATCGTTTTACCATTGACTAAACTTTTAGGAGGCTCTACTCCCGCACGCAAATAGATAGCTAGTGCCGCGGCAGCTTGTGCTTCTAAATAGATAGGTTTGTAGACCGTGCCACATTGATAACCACTAAGAATATTTTGAATCCCAGTTAATGTTGCATCTTGGCCCGTGGTCGGAAACGTATGAGGCGGTACCTTCAAGGTTTTTAGATAAGCAATCACGGCGTTCGCATTACCATCATTAGGCGTGACGACTGCATTCATATCGGGGTGGGCAGTAAACTGCTGTTGGAAAGTCGTTTGAGCAACCGCCGGATCCCAACTCCCTGCAGGTTCGCCAACATTCACATAAGCACCAGATTTAAATTTATGTTGCAATACACTCATATACCCTTTACGGAACAACGTGGCATTGTTATCGGTTGGGGCACCGCTCATCACTAACACATGAGGTTTTTTGACTTTCCAATCCACAATACATTGTTCAAGCCCACGACCAATGAGTTTACCCACTTCGACATTGTTAAAACTCACATAGTAATCGCGACTACCACCTAAGGTGATTCGATCATAATCAATAACGGGTACCCCATGGGATTTAGCATATTGTTCAATAGCGGCTCCCCCCCCGGACGAGATGGGGTCAACTAACAAAACACTAGCGCCTTGAGCAATATCCGACTGGGCGAGAGTGAGCTGAGTGGCCTCACTGCCTTGTGCATTGCTGATCATATATTGATCTGGTTTTAACCCCGCAGCTTTAAATGCTTGCTCCAAATAGGGTTGGTCAAATGACGTATAACGAGCCGATGTCGTCGTCGCTGGGAGAATGACTCCAATCTTCCCTGAACCTTTTTTAACAATGTCTTTCAGTTGGCTCATCGCACTAAAGTTAGGAGAAAAATCGTGCACAGAAATAGCCGCTTGCGCGCAATTGGCAATACCAAGTCCAATCAGGGCAACAAAGGTGCTAATACAATGAATACGCCGATGATTAGCACGACGCTTACGATAATTCGCAACCGGTCTTGTTTTGTTTTGCAATGTAGGTGATCTAGATACCATGTTCCGCTCCGCTATATTTTATGAGGGAAATTCGAATTGCTCGAATTGTCCTACCTTTGTTCATCAAAACCATCAAAAGTGACAGAGACTGCGAGCATCAGAACGCAGCCTAATGATCTGTAGTATGGTGAAGGGAAGCATGTGAAAATGTGAGTTACTCGATGAATGTTACTATCAGGTTAAAATATAATTAAAATAGTGTAATGAATCACATTTTTGATGATGGTTATATCAATAGCAATCCACAGTTTGCTGAATTCACTCCAACATCATTGCCATCCTAAAAATGGACGGCCGTTGCTGTGATTGCTGCAAATGCAAAATCAGTGCATAGGCCAAAAGAAGCACCAATTAGACGTAATATCGTCCTCATCAGATACCTTTGCACATCTACGTGCAAAGGCAAACAATTTAAAGGCTGGCTCTTACCATTTCACGAATGGAGCGGGTTGGATGGCCTATTAGCTTGCTTAACTCATGGCTATCATCAAACAATCCTCCTTGCGAAGCACCTTTATCTGAATTAGCCAAAACACTTGCAAGAGGTTTAGGGATGCCGGCCCCTTCAAGGGCTTTAGCAAAATCACTTACAGCCATATCGATATATGGAATTTGTTGGCCAGATTCCTCACTGATTATTTCGCATAACTGTGTCAGTGTATAACTTTCATCACCGGCTAATTCATAAACTTCCCCGCTTTGAACATGCTGACTGGTAAGTACTGCCACAGCAGCTTCCGCATAGTCTTCGCGAGCAGCCGAACTAATCTTGCCATTTTTCGCACAGCCAATAAATCCACCGTTTGCCAACGAAGGCGCAATACTAGCCAGATAGTTTTCGCTATACCACCCATTACGCAGCAGCACGTGGGGAATATTAGCTTGTTTTAAATAGGCCTCCGTTGCAACGTGCTCTTCGGCAAGCATTAATTCAGAAGTATCAGCATGCAATAGACTGGTATAGGCAATTAATTCAACGCCCGAGCGTTTAGCCGCATCGATCACATTCTTATGCTGTACGCTGCGCTGACCGACTTCGCTTGAAGAGATCAGTAGCAATTTAGTAACCCCTTTTAACGCGCCATCCAATGTCTCTGGTTTTGAATAATCAGCTTGACGAACTTCAACTCCTAACTCTTTTAAAGTATTCGCTTTTTCCGGACTACGGGCTAATGCAATAACACTCTCACCCGCAATGTTCTGTAGTAAATGCTTAATGACTAATTGGCCTAGCTGGCCTGTTGCACCAGTGATTGCAATCATATTTTCCTCCGCGATTGGCTTTCAATAAGCTCGATTTTGTTTAGCCTGCCATATATACTTACTATTTGTTAGTACGTACTTTTAGGTAAGTATGGATCTCAGACTAGGAAATCATCATGAGCAGCGATATAAGAGCGTCATTAACCGATAAATTTAGTCGTGGCAATGTGCTCGTCAAAGAATGTCCATCACGCGGTGTACTGCAAGATATCACTAGCCGGTGGGCTGTACTGATTCTCTTCTCGTTACTGGATGGCACACATCGATTTAGTGAATTAAGAAAAAGAATTACGGGAGTCAGTGAAAAAATGTTGTCTCAAACATTACAGTCACTAGAGGCGGATGGATTTATACTACGAATTGCCCACCCAGTGATCCCACCTCATGTCGAATATCAACTGACTGAACATGGCATCGAAGTTGGCAAACGAGTGGCAGAGCTAGTGGACTGGATCGAAGTCAATATTGAAGACATATTACAATCCAAAAACCGGTATACTCTTGCGAAATCAAATAAAATGAATGATTCCGAACGCAGCGCTTAGTTGTCCATTGTCTATCCTCTCAAAGGCGCCTCGCATTAGCGAATGATAGCCGCAATTGTGTTAGACAGCGCTCTCAGCTTCAGCTACAAAATTAAAACACGCTACGCCATATCTTCTTTGTGTAAGCCTGCGTTACATCGGGAATTTTAACTCTTTCGTGCAAATGAAGTTTATCAATCACTTCCCTGTCTGGTTCACCCTATGAGTCCCAACTTATAGCCGTATGATTTTACAGATGATGACTCATGATATGATGACAACTTTGAGTGATGCTGGGCGTTTGATTTTAAAATTTCCCGCTTTGCAACAAGAAGATCAGCAAAAAACTAGCAGCACTGAAGCGGTGTTGCACTTCGCGGGAGGCGTTTCTTATAAACCTAACAAGGTTCGTCTTGCGCTATCGCTCGCTGACCAGATCTATTTGTCGGAAGCTGCTATTTAGTAACATACTAAATAGCAGCGGTCGTATTTTATTCTAATAAACTACGCAACATCCACGCGGTTTTTTCATGCAATTGAATACGTTGAGTCAAAAGATCAGCGGTTGCTTCATCATTAGCTTTGTTGACCGCATCATAAAGCGAACGAGCAGTTCTAACAACAGCTTCTTGACCAATCACTAAATTTTGAATCATTTCTTCGGCTTTTGGTACTGACTTATCTTCTTCAATCACGGTTAAACTTGCAAATTCATGATAAGTCCCCGGTGCAAAAACCCCTAATGCGCGGATACGTTCAGCAATCAAATCAACCGCTAATGCCAGTTCATTGTATTGGGTTTCAAACATAAGATGTAATGTATTAAACATCGGTCCAGTAACATTCCAGTGATAATAGTGCGTTTTTACATAAAGCGTATAAGAATCAGCTAGAAGACGAGACAATCCTGAAGCAATTTCAACACGATCTTTTTCATCAATACCAATATTTATCTGTGGTGAGTTCATAGCACTTTCTCCTTCAATAGAAATACAAACCTGTATCCTTTTATAAATGAATTCTTTTTTAAAATCAGATCTTTTCCTTAGCATTCATTGATATTGGTCAGAGATACAGTATTTAATTTTAATGGTATCACTTTTTTCACTCATTTATTGATATTTAACACATAGTTAGGTTCTACACTAAAAGCGCCTATAAAACTGTGCTGCCTTGAATGTTTATGAGTTAATTTATAGAAAATCAAATCCACCATTGGATGCTCCCAACAATAGGGTAATGTGCTCGATTGGAGCTATGGACACATCCCTGTTGTGAAGCATATCCTAGATATGCCAAATAGATTAGGCAATAACCGGACCTTCCGATAAGAGCTATACAAAAAATCAAGTCGTGATCAGACTATCATTTTTAAGTCAATGAACCATCAAAAGTGATAAACAGCCCATAAAAACATAATGTTCACAACAAACAACATATGAAATAAAAATTCCATTTGGTATGTTAAAGTCATCCCCCCAAAACATCATGCTCGGGGTTATGATTCATGTCGGTAAGAGAAACCGAAATAGGAGCCTTTATGTATAACATTGCACTATTTGGCGCTGGCCGAATTGGCCAGGTTCATGCTGTCAATATTGCTAATCACCCACAAAGCAGCCTTTACTCAGTCATCGACCCTTACCAAAAGGGAGCACAAGCCCTTGCGACGCAATATGGCGCAAAAATCCAAACAACTGAAGAAGCAATGGCTGATCCGGATGTTCACGCTGTTTTAATCGCCTCGGCAACCGATACGCATGCTGATTTAATCGAACAGGCTGCTCTTGCTAAAAAAACAATCTTCTGTGAAAAACCAATTCATTTAGATATTTCACGAGTCCAGCAATGTATGACCGTCGTCAAAGAAAATAATGTGCCATTACTGGTTGGTTTCAATCGCCGTTACGATCCACAATTTCGCCTGATACGGGAGCGACTCAGTGCCGGAGCTATAGGTAAAGCTGAATCATTGGTCATTACCTCAAGGGACCCTTCCCCACCCCCCGCTGAATATATCAAAGTGTCCGGCGGAATGTTCCGGGATATGACCATTCATGATTTCGATATGGCACGGTTTATCATTGGTGAAGACCCAGTTTCTATCTATGCGCAAGGCAGCAATCTTGTGGATCCGGCCATTGGTCAGGCAGGTGACATCGACACCGCCTTTATCGTGATGAAGTTCCCATCCGGGGCCATGGCGACCATCACAAATAGCCGCCGATCAGGTTATGGATATGACCAGCGATTAGAGCTTCACGGCGAAAAAGGCCTACTCAAAGCAGATAATATCCATGAAAACACAGTTGAACTGTGGAGTGAAGAATCAGGTTGTGTAGGGGCCAAACCAGAGCACTTCTTTCTAGAACGTTATGCTCAAGCGTATCGTTCAGAATGGGACCACTTTATCGATGTCTTGGCAGGCCACTGCGAGCCCGAATGCAGTGGGTATGATGGCGAATTCGCGCTAAAAATAGCAGACTGCGCACTTGAATCACTAAAAACCGGTCAGGAAGTGACACTCTAATCCAGCCCTTCATTTGATACCGATAGGGGATGCTTAGTCATCTCCTATCGCCTCTCTTTTATGCATTCCCCAAACTGTTAAATGAACAGAACTGCCGCTTTGAACTGTGTTAAATAGGGGCGGATTCTGCATCGTCTAAATCATAAGCAAAAATGTTTGCGGCATAAAATTTCGAACAGATCACAAAATAGAATTTTATAATCATATTAGGTTGATAATGAAATAAATATTCCGTATAAATAAAATACAGTTGTTACATCATACACATCACATTTAAGTAGGCACGACAGATAGATTTTGAGGTGGCGGACAATGATACGAACAATGCATCACCAAGTTCATATTTCAAAGCAGAAATCCGAATCAATCAGGGGTCTATTAATCCATTATGTGGACTCATTTACTAACCATCAAAATTCAGAGTAAATTGATAAGAAGCATTTTTAATATCTATTTAAAAGTTAAGAACTAATAAATAATTTGGAAAACGACTAAAAAAATTGGAGTAAGCAATGAATAAATAAACAATATTCCATTAACATTGATTAAATATAAAAAACCCACTAAATATCTTATTTATGATATTTACTCTTACTTGTAAATAAAATAAATAGCTCTATAAAAAAGTTTTAACCAATAAACAAAAATCCATTATTTATCATATAGATATAAAAACCACCCTCCCTGAATTTTATCAAAAAAAGCTATCTAACCATTTAAAAAATAAATTAAAACCCACTAAAAATTACCTCACAAAGAGTAATATGACCGCCTTCACAGATCCATCTAATAATGTAATATTCATATTGATCAACCCAATTATTTTACATTAAATTAACAACCAGCTGAATATTAATCCATAATTTTAACCAGCCCGTTAAATAATAAATTTACGATTAACATCAGCGAATATGAATAAGATGTTCAATGAAGCCAGTCTCTCATTAAAGACATTAATTTAGTCCATAACAGAGACATGACATAAAAATAATAGCGAAGACATAAACGTCTTTTCAGGCGGGAGAACAGAAAATGAAAGGATTAGTGAAGATCATAGCGTTCATCATGACCACCCTAAGCCTCACCGGCTTTCTCTGGTCTAATGCCCAGGCCACAACAAAAACCCCGACCATTATCATGGTCACCCATGGACAAGCCTCCGATCCGTTCTGGTCCATTGTAAAAAATGGTGCCGTTCAGGCCGGTAAAGATATGCATGTTAAAGTTCAATACCGGGCTCCAGAGACATTCGATATGGTAGAAATGAGCCATTTAATCGAGTCTGCAATTAATCAAAATCCGGCGGGAATTATCGTCTCAGACCCAGACCCAGAAGCGTTAGGGCCAGCCATTCGTAAAGCTGTCGCAGCCGGCATTCCTGTCATTTCAATCAACTCAGGGATGAAAGCTGCTAAGAAATTAGGTATCCGCCTCCATGTCGGACAAGACCCATTCATAGCCGGGAAAGCCGTCGGTGAAAGACTGAAAAAACTTGGCCGAAAAGATGTCATCTGCGTCAACCAGGAAGTCGGTAACGTTTCACTTGACCAACGTTGTCATGGTGTTGCTGTTGGATTTGGCAAAAAAGTAGAAGTGCTGCCCACCAACACCGATCCATCTGAAACCGAGTCAAAAATTCGCGCGGTCCTTTCCAGCAAACCAGCAATTGACACGATTGTCGGCCTGAATGCTTCACTAGGTGGTGAACCCGCTGTGGCAGCGGTTGATAGCATGGGACTGCAAAATAAAGTGGAAGTCGTCAGTTTTGACCTCTCAGCCGGTTTCTTAAAAGACATTGTACAGGGCAAAGCACTCTTTGCCGTCGACCAACAACCGTTTTTACAGGGATATCTGCCAGTCAGTTTTCTGGCTCTAAACTATCGCTATAAAACCTTACCAGCTGGCAATGTATTAACAGGCCCGAGTTTCATTACCAAAAAAGATGCAGCACGAGTCATTCAGCTATCCGCTCGAGGTATTCGCTAGTCGCATCGTGTGACTGCTTCTAAAGAAGCAGTCACCATTTGCGAGTTCAGTTGATTGTGGAGTAAACAACATGAATTCATCAACATCGACCAAGATAGAAAATAAAACTGAGCCCAATACTCAGGTCAAACAGCGTCCTCCTCAACAACCAGAATCGGATGAACGTTTGAAAAAAGTCTCCTTAATGACCACTCTGATTCGCCGTCCTGAACTGGGGGCCATCGCCGGACTCGTTTTAGTTGTCATATTTTTTATCATTTTTGCAAACCCAGCTATGTTCACACTTTCGGGAATCATGAATGTCATGGCCCCCGCAGCACAACTGGGAATATTAGCCATTGGGGCGGCATTACTGATGATTGGGGGTGAGTTTGACCTATCGCTTGGCTCCATGGTGGCATTTGCTGGGCTGATCTTCGGCACGGCGCTAGTGGTCCTTCATCTTCCATTAAGTTTAGCGCTATTGGTTACCTTTGCTTGTGCCATTGCCTTTGGCACACTTAACGCACAAATTGTTCTGCGCACCGGACTCCCTTCTTTTATTGTCACGCTGGCTTTTTTGTTTATCCTGCGTGGACTGACATTAGTCGGTCTTAAAATTGCCAGTGGCGGCTCAACCCAACTCCGCGGAATCAGAGGAGCAGCCGGCGACAGCTTCCTCACGCACATTTTTTCAGGCAATGCATTTACCGGACTATTTTCATGGGCAGCCCGTCACGGATGGATCGCAAAGTTCCCGAACGGAACACCGACCGTAACAGGAGTGCCCGTTGAAATACTTTGGTTTATCGGATTGGCCATTGTGGCGACGTGGATCTTGCTTCGAACCCAATTTGGTAACTGGATCTTCGCCGCCGGGGGCGATCCCAAAGCCGCCCGAAACTCTGGCGTTCCAGTCAACCGAGTCAAAACAATTCTATTTATCACAGTTGCGCTCTGCGCCACCTTAGTCGCCGTCCTCACCGTGATGGATGTCGGGTCAACCGATGCCCGTCGTGGCTTTCAAAAGGAATTTGAAGCCATTATTGCGGCTGTCATCGGTGGATGTCTGCTAACCGGTGGGTATGGTTCTGCCATCGGAGCTTTCTTCGGCTCCATTATTTTTGGCATGGTGATGATCGGGCTCAGTTACACCAATATCGATCAAGACTGGTATCTGGTCTTCTTGGGGGGCATGCTCCTGTTGGCCGTGATCTTCAATAATGTCGTTCGTAAACGTGTCACAGGAGAACGCTAATATGGCCTCTGCAATTTTTAATGATCCTAAAACACCGTTAGTCGAGATACGTAATCTCATCAAACATTTTGGTCATGTCATCGCTTTGAACGGCATTGATATAAAAGTCCATGCAGGTGAAGTACTCTGCCTGCTGGGCGATAATGGTGCCGGTAAATCCACCTTAATTAAAACACTGTCAGGCGTCCACCAGCCAACCAGCGGTGAATTGTTAGTCCGTGGCAAACCAGTTTCATTTAACAGTCCACGAGATGCGCTTGATGCAGGCATTGCAACTGTCTATCAAGACTTAGCCATGATTCCACTCATGTCGATCACCCGAAACTTCTTTATGGGCAGAGAGCCGGTCAAAAGCAAATTGGGCTTTAAATATATCGATATAAAACATGCCAATGAAGTCACTCACGATGAAATGAAAAAAATCGGTATCGATATTCGAGATCCTGAACAAGCGGTAGGAACTCTCTCAGGGGGAGAAAGACAGTGTGTAGCCATCGCCCGTGCAGTCTATTTCGGTGCTCAGGTGCTGATTTTGGATGAACCCACATCGGCTCTCGGCGTTGCTCAAACATCAATGGTCCTGAAATACATTAATTTGGTTCGAGGTAAAGGATTAGGGGTGATATTTATTACCCATAACGTGCGTCACGCCTATGCAGTGGGGGATCAATTTACTATTCTCAATCGGGGCAAAACACTCGGGACTTTTCAGAAATCGGAAATCACAACAGAAGAATTACAAAACCTCATGGCTGGCGGTAAAGAATTACAAGCCTTGTCAGATGAGCTACAAGGTACCGTCTAAAAACACCAGAATACGCAAGCAGACAAATAACACTTGGATAAAACACAGAGGCCGCATCTAAGCGGCCTTATAAACGCCTTGACCGAAGTTGCGCTTATTTTAACTTATTATTCATCATAGGTGATGTTTGTCCTGCAGCTAAAGGGCTTGGCGCCTGTTGGTCTAACCGTCCCCGCAGATAATGTTCTATCTGTTCTAAGCTTCTAGAGCGTGTTTCTGGAACACAGCGAATCACAAAAATAGCCCCTAAAATACCCACTAAACCAAAAATGAAGAATGAGTTAGATAATCCGACCGAAGCCAGCATAATCGGGAACAAAAATGAAATAAGGAAATTTACAATCCACATGGCAAAAACAGCAGCCCCCATCATAATGCCACGCATCCGGGTTGGGAAAATTTCAGAGAGCAGCAACCAGGTCACCGGAGATAATGCCCCCTGCTGAAACGACAGGAACATCAACATGCCCAGCAACACCATATAACTGCGCAACACATCAGGCTGACCGTTCACGAATTCAGGCATTACAAAGCTAACGAAGCCAATAAAGAACAGACAACAGGTACACCCAATTTGCCCAATCAGGGTCATTGACCGACGCCCGATACGGCCTAACATCCAGATCCCAACAAAAGTCATTAAGACTGAAATCACACCATTAGCAATTGTTGCAATCAATGCCGCATTGGTACTCATTCCGACACTTTTCAGCATGGTCGGCGCATAATACATAATGGTATTCACGCCCGTAAGCTGCTGGATCATAGCAACCCCTATGCCGATTCCAAATAGCTTCAATAACCAAGGTGTTACTAAAATATCACGAAAATTAACTTTATTTTCCGCCGACTCTTCCTGCAGCGTTTCTTCAATTTCTATTAATTCCCATTCAATATCATCTTTGGCCCGCGTTTTTTCCAGCACCTTGCGAGCTTCAGCCATACGTCCTTTCATGGCATACCAACGCGGGGTATCCGGCATAAACAACATACCAAACCATAAAAGAACAGCCGGAACCGTCGCAACAGCCAACATCCAGCGCCATGTATACTCCCCTCCCCACACTTCGTTAAACGCAGCATTCGACATATATGCAAGCATCTGTCCTGAAACAATCATCAGCTCTTGTATCGTCACCAGTTGTCCACGCTTATTGGCTGGAGAAATTTCCGCAATATAAACAGGAACAGTGGCAGAAGCACCACCAACCGCAACTCCGAGAATCGTTCTGAAGATCACCATCCAGTGAACGTTAGGAGAAAGCGACGTTCCGATAGCACCAACGGCAAAAATCACAGCCAGTATAATAATAATCCGCCGTCGCCCCATAGCAGTTGCACAACGCCCCGCAAAAACAGCGCCAAATGCCGCCCCAAATAATAAAGAACTCGTCACCAGTCCTGTTGTAAACGGAGTAAGGTGGAGATCATTTTGCATAAACAAAAGAGCACCAGATATGACGCCTGTGTCATATCCAAACAGCAAACCGCCTAAAGTTGCAACGAGTGCAATCACCTTCACAAAAGGTTCAACCTTCGCATCACTGTTTGGACCCGATGCCTTGTTCATCGTGATATAGGTTTCGTGACTCATGATGACTCCTGAGTGTTATATGAATGACTTACCGATATTGCTATCGCAAATAAACCGCCATCTTTTGCATGACGGCCAATGCTCATAACTGTAAAATTTGTCAATACAATTTAGACTTAAATTTTCATTTAAATTACAATTGAAATTAAATTTTGAGTTATCGGTCATGCACACCCTATAAAAATGAGATTTACATCACGTTAACTTCGAATTAAAGGGGCAGTAAATGAAATAATTTTGATTATTTCGGAAAATTAATTTCATACATTTTTTAAACAATTTGTTTACTAACTGGTAAAGAAGCACTCCTGATTACGACTCTCAACACCGTTCGATCGTCGATTTCACACCAACGCAGTTTACCCGCCATCTCCCTCGCAACCATCGGGGCCATTCACGATAATTGTTTAGGTCATGTAACACGTGTATATGCGTTGCATAAAAATAGAAGCAAAAAGCATGAATCAGATCACAGCGAAATAATATTTCAAATACAAATATTTGAAATATTTTTTTCATTTGGATACATTGATTATCAATCAATATCCGATAACGGACTTGCAGCCTGACCGCATAAAAACGAAAAGTAAGTCCCTGCAGATGTTGGTAGAAGGCGATTGCATTTCATCCAGATGAAAAACATCTCCAGCATCAACGTCTCTAGATACTCAGCCCTGTTATAAAAGAGGAATGAATCATGATCACAGTCGGTAATTTTATTGGCGGAAAATCGCACATCAGTGCCAGTGGACAGACACAACCTATCTATAATCCGGCAACCGGCGAAATAGAAAGTTACGTCACACAAAGTACAACAGCAGAAGTGTCGCAAGCCATCGAATCAGCTCATCAGGCATTCCCGGCTTGGTCAGCGATGACCCCACTGCGACGGGCTCGAATCCTATTTAAATTTAAAGCACTGATGGAAGAACATCGCAATGAGCTCGCCGAACTGATCGTAAAAGAACACGGCAAAGTTTTCTCTGATGCCCAGGGTGAATTAACACGGGGGATCGAAGTGGTTGAATTTGCATGTGGGATCCCGCACACCGTCAAAGGTGAACATTCAGCCAATGTCGGGAAAGGCGTCGATAGTTATTCAGTGATGCAACCGCTGGGAGTTGTGGCCGGCATAACCCCATTTAACTTCCCCGCTATGGTACCGATGTGGATGTTCCCAATTGCACTGGCCTGTGGCAATACATTCGTACTTAAACCACCAGCAGCCGATCCATCCGTTTCAATCCGTATCGCGGAACTATTACAAGAAGCAGGCCTACCAGATGGCGTATTCAACGTCATTCACTGTGCTAACGAAGAGGCCGAGATCCTAACAAAAGATCCAAGAATTCAGGCTGTTAGCTTCGTTGGCTCATCAGCTGTCGCCGAACAGGTTTATAGTAATGCCAGTGCCCATGGGAAACGTGTTCAGGCATTTGGAGCCGCTAAAAATCACGCGATTGTCATGCCTGATGCCGATTTGGAAGCATCCGTTCAGGCCATTATGGGCGGAGCATTCGGCTCTGCGGGTGAACGTTGCATGGCTCTGCCCTTAGTTGTTGCTGTAGGGAACGACACAGCCGATAAGTTAATCGCCGAATTAATCCCACAGATTAAAGCACTTCGCGTCGGCCCAGGAATGGCTGAACAAGGCCACCCAGAAAATGAAATGGGCCCCGTAATCTCAAAAGCCCATCAAGAAAAAGTTCTTGGTTACATTAATATTGGTGAACAAGAAGGCGCTAAACTGGTTGTGGATGGTCGCAATTATCAGGTTAAAGGCTATCCAAATGGCTATTATGTGGGAGGAACTCTGTTTGATGATGTCAAGCCAGGTATGCGGATCTACCAAGAAGAAATTTTTGGGCCAGTACTGGGGATTATCCGTGCCCCCGATTACGAAACAGCCTTGAGCATTGTCAATGGCCATGAATTTGGTAACGGCAGTGCCATTTTTACAACCAATGGCCATTATGCCCGCGACTTCTCAATGCGAGTGCAAGCCGGAATGGTCGGCGTCAATATTCCGGTTCCAGTTCCGATGGCCTTCCATTCGTTTGGAGGCTGGAAACGCTCTATTTTTGGTGCACTGAACGTACATGGACCAGATGGGGTTCGCTTTTACACCCGAATGAAAACCATCACAACACGCTGGCCTGACGGACAACAGACCATTGCCGAATTCAACATGCCAACTTTAGGTTAACCGCCGGGGGGAACCAACATGAGTCAACCACTTTTATCCAAATGCCAACCGCCCGATAAAACCGGGCGGATACAGAACATAACGCCTGAAAATGCCAATTGGGATTACGTCGGATTTGAAGTGTATCAACTTACCTCAGGACAGACTCTATCGCTCGCTAGCCAGGATAAAGAATTGTGTCTGGTGCTGATTTCAGGGCTTGCAAATATTGAAACACAAGAACAGTATTTTGGAACCATCGGGCAGCGCATGAGCCCATTTGAAAAAACACCGCCCTACTCGGTTTATCTGCCACAAAATGACACCGCCACAATCGTTGCACAAACGGAGCTGGAATTAGCCGTTTGTCAGGCACCAGGCTGTAATGGCGGATTACAGGCCCGATTGATTGCACCAACTGATGTGGGCATCGAACACCGTGGCAAAGGGCGCAATCAGCGGCTGGTTCATAATATTCTACCGGAAACCGAACCGGCAGATAGCCTGCTGGTCGTTGAAGTCTATACAAAGGAAGGAGATACCAGTTCATATCCCAGCCATAAACACGATACCTCATCCGCCACAGAAACCTATCTGGAAGAGACCTATTACCATCGTCTCAATCCAGAACAAGGATTTTGTATGCAGCGGGTCTATACCGATGACAGAAGCTTAGATGAAGCGATGGCTGTCTATAACCGTGATGTCGTCAAAGTTCCCCGGGGTTATCACCCGGTCGCGATGTTAGCTGGTTATGACGGGTATTATCTCAACGTGATGGCAGGTCCAATCCGTCAGTGGAAATTTACCTGGGAAGCTGACCATCAATGGATAAACAGCGATCAATATCCGCAAAATTAAATCACTGCCCCTCCCCGAGTCAGGGGAGGTTTTGCTCCATTGCACCTCTAAGATGCAAAACCCCTCGAGTTGCATTTACATGCCGATTGCATGTACAACAACACATAATACAAGCCGCATTGTTGGCAGGAGATGAGGAATCACATGACGAATGAAAAACGTTATTTCGTCCCCATGACCGCTAAAGACAACATCAGTGTTTGCGCTAAACACATTGATGAAATCTGAGAGCGAAAACCATCCATCTGTGCTTCACGAATCACAAAACACAGATCGCTAAAAGCCGCCAGAGGACTGACCATACTATCGGTAATCGCGATTTGTTTCGCTCCATTTTTCGCCCCCAGAGACACTAAATCCAGGACTTCTTGCGAGTAAGGTGAATAACTAATCGCAATCACAACATCTGTCGGTTGAATCATTCCCAGTTGTTCTTTAAACATCCCCCCGAGGCCATCAATCAGAAATGCCCGACGCTCCAAATGACGTAATGCATAAGTCAGATAGGATGCAATGCTAAAAGAACGGCGCAGACCAATCACATAAATATTGGTCGATTCATCCAACAGCTTCACCGCCTCATTGAGCTGCTCAGGATCGATTTGCCCCGGCAACTGCTGCAAAGCCTTCGCATTGACCATACCAAAAGTATTAAGGATCTCCATGGGGGTTTCATGGACTTTGCTATCACCAGCCATCTGACGATACAAACGTGCTCGCTCGGTATAGCTAACCGTATCTTCCATAAGGTTCTGACGAAATACTTGTTTCATTTCATTAAATCCATCAAAACCAAATGCATTGGCAAAACGAATTAATGTCGAAGGTGGGACACTTGCCTTGTCAGCAATCGAGGCAATCGTATCAAAAGGAATACTATTGCTATTATCCAGAATATACTGGGCAACCTGTTTTAAACGTTTACTCAAGCTGTCATAACGAGTACGAATATCTTCTTGCAATTCTGCCAGTTGTGATGATGTTGTCATAAAACCTACTGATACAATTCGACGACTAGAATTTAATTATATAAATGCTATCTTCGTTCATTAGTATTGATTTAAATTCTGGGTATAGTGATATTTTTGAGGCTCTTGTTAACCGAGCATGAGGCAGCAGTTACGGCAAAAACCCGTCAAAGATAAAGAGTCATTATCATAATATGATTAAAAATTTTCGATCAAGTTCATTATAAAACATTTTTTCGATTTTTGATTAAAATCACTGTCTACTGCTTCACTTCTCCTGAGTAAAACCTTGTCAGGTATAAATATATCTTATTGATTTTTAATCATTTATGTTATGGGTTTTTGATGAAAATAATAGGAATAAAAAATGATAAAGGTCTATCACAAACCTTTATCATTTAGAGTCAATTAAGCACGGGACTCACGCCAGTAACGGATTAACTTCCGGTAGTTATTCTGTACCTGTTCAATTAATTGTGCATCGGTTAGTTCGCCGTGCAGCCAACGCCCTGAAGGCTCACCAAAAATAGTCCGCCCCACAGCAAATCCTTTCACCCAAGGCACTTTTGATGCCTGCAAGAAACCGGCTTTCAACTCAGCCTCTGGCGCATCGAGTCCCAGAATCACAATGCCTCGGCACCAGGGATCATACTCCTCAATCAAATGACCAATTTCAATCCAACTTTGATGCGATAATGGGGGCAATTTCCACCAATCTGGTTTGATTCCCAGCTGATAAAAGCGCTGAACAATCGTGACATAATGCGCCTCATCTTTATCACTTTGACCATCGGGCAAAATTACCTCTAAGAGCAACTCATGCCCTGACTGGCAACAGGCCTGATACACTTCATTAATTGATGACTCCTGCTCTTCTTTAAGAATCGCACTGTCATCAGGATGATAAAATAACAAACATTTCACCACATGTTCCTGAGGCCAACTTACTAACTGCGAGCCGATACTGCCATGTTCCAGTACTAGAGGGCGAGAACCTGGTAACTCAATAGGACGACCGATCCACCATCCCCGCCCAGTAATTTCATTTAACGTGTCCTGACCAAACGTGGTATCCGCTAAAATACCGCTCGTATGATCCAATCCCTCTGACTGAGCCGTCTCAATCGCAGCCTGAAGTAATAACCGTTTCAATTCAGGAATGCGACTGTAATCCTGTCCGGCTGCTTCAGCCATTTCAACTAGCTGGCGACGATGGTCAAAAGCAAAGACACATAACTCTGGCCACTGCACCTTACGGGTGGTCACCCGGTGCAAATGGTTCAACCGTTCATCTTGATCAGGCCGTAGAACCAATTGCTCGCGCAGCAGATAATCATCTAATTCCTCTTTGGTTGGCATCGCGGGCGCACAACCATGACGAGACACCACCAGAGCACCACATGCATTCGCGTATCGACAACATTGCTCCCAACTTTCATCATGCAGATAGCCCCGTAATAGCCCCGACATGAAGGCATCCCCTGCACCCAATACATTCAACACCTTCACCACCACACCACTATACAGATGAGTTTGCTCCCAGCTATCCGGAATTTTCCCCTCAAAAACCGAACATCCCTGAGCACCACGCTTACATACCAAGGTCGCATCACTCACCTGACGGACCGCCTTCAGCGCCGCCAAGGTGTCAGTCGTTCCCCCTGCAATATGGAATTCTTCTTCCGTGCCCACAATTAAATCGAAATGGTGCAAAACATTCTGAAGAGAAGAGGTAACCGATGAAGACTCAACATACCGGGTTTCACCATCCCCGAGTGATGTCAGCCCCCATAGAACTGGGCGGTAATCGATATCCAGTGCACGTTTCAGTCCATGCTTGCCAGCATATTCCAGCGCTTTCAACACGGCGGCACGCGTATTAGGATGCGACAAATGGGTGCCAGTAATGGCTACAGCACGAGATGAAGCAATGTAAGACTCATCAATATCAGCCTCGCTTAAAGCCATATCAGCACAATTATCACGATAAAAAATCAGTGGAAACGTGTCCTGATCTTTAATCCCGAGAATCACCATTGCCGTTAACCGCTCTTTATCCGTTATCAGATATTGAGTATCACAACCGACACGCTCGAGCTCTTCACGTAAAAACCGCCCCATATGTTCATCACCAACCCGAGCAAGCATCCCAGATTTAAGCCCCTGAATAGCCGTTCCAAAAGCCACATTCCCAGAAGATCCTCCTAGGTATTTGGCAAATGAACTCATGTCTTCTAGACGTGCTCCAATTTGTTGACCATATAAATCGAGCGCAATACGGCCAATACAGATCACATCAAGCTTTTTCTGCACCTTATCCATTCGATTATCCTCGTGCCTCATGATGGAAATTTACCCGCATTATGCAAACTAAAAATTTCATTTTCAATAAAAATAGAATAAACGGAGATTTTTTTAGTTCCGTTATACTACAAAAATCATACCCATGTCACATTCTCACTGGTATTAATAACCACAGAAAAAAGTCTTACCAAAGTAAAGTGTTCAATTAATAAATCTTTTAAAAACAGGTCATTAAGATTTAATTAGCTTTGATTAAATAGCACATTTAAAACCAACCAGTCTGCGTTTATTTGATCTACATCCCAGTATGAAATATATATTTTGTTTTTTATTGGAATGAAAAACAGCTTACTTATAATTCTAATTAAATAAGCGGATTGAACGCAGCTAAAGTGAACATCAGAAAATGACTTTAGCAAACAGCAAGCAAATCCAGTCGTCAAGCCAGACTTTAGGAATATAGATGATGAAGACAACAAAACAGACAGTGGCACAAGCCTTGGTTCGCTTCCTTGATAATCAATATCTGGAAGTGGATGGACAGGAAATCAAATTCATCAAAGGGATCTTTGCTATTTTTGGCCACGGTAATGTCTTAGGACTGGGTCAGGCACTGGAACAAAATAGTGGCGATCTCCGGATACATCAGGGACGTAACGAACAGGGGATGGCCCATGCAGCGATCGGTTTTGCGAAACAATCACTGCGCCAACAAATTTTTGCGTGTACGTCATCGGTCGGCCCCGGTGCGGCTAACATGATTACGGCAGCTGCAACCGCAACTGCAAACCATATCCCCCTTCTACTACTCCCAGGAGATACCTATGCAACCCGCCAACCTGACCCAGTCTTACAACAGGTAGAACAACCGCATAACCTAACTATCAGTACCAATGATGCATTTCAGGCTGTTAGTAAATATTGGGACCGAATTTCGCGCCCCGAACAATTGATGACTGCCTGTATTAATGCCATCAGAGTATTAACCGACCCAGCCCAAACCGGAGCCGTGACACTGGCTCTTCCACAAGATGTACAAGGGGAAGCCTATGACTATCCAGATTACTTCTTCAGCAAAAGAGTGCATCGCCTAGAACGACAGCCGCCGACTGACGCTATGCTCAGCGATGCTAAAAAGCTACTGACAAGCAAAAAAAGGCCAATCATCATATTTGGTGGAGGAGCTAAATATTCACTGGCAACCGCTGCTATTTTACAATTTGCCGAGCAATTTGATATCCCGATTGCAGAAACACAAGCGGGCAAAGGCGCCATTTTGTCTGAGCACCCACTTAATGTTGGCGGAATTGGCGAAACCGGCTGTATTGCCGCCAATCAACTCGCCCCCAAAGCCGATCTGGTGATCGGGATAGGCACCCGCTACACCGACTTCACCACTGCCTCTAAATGGATATTCCAAGACCCGGATGTCGATTACCTGAATATCAATATCAACCGTTTTGATGCATTCAAACTAGATGGTGTGCAAATCATCGCTGATGCAAAAACCGCGGTTGAGTCGTTGCTCTCAGTACTTGCTAAAACAAGCTATAGCACGAGCTGGGGCTCACAAATTCAGCAGGCAAAAGAGGACCTAGATGCAGAACGCGAACGGGTCTATCAAATCGAATTTACCGGAGACAATTTTATACCGGAAATCGATGACCATCTCCCCCGCGATCAGGTATACCGAGAATTCAAACAATTAACAGGCTCTGTGTTAACTCAAAGCCAAGTGCTGGGATTCGTCAACAACAATATCGAGGAAGATGCAGTGATTGTCGGCGCATCGGGCAGCCTTCCAGGTGACTTACAGCGGATTTGGAAAACGCGCTCTTACAACAGTTACCATATGGAATACGGCTATTCCTGCATGGGCTATGAAGTCAACGCTGCACTGGGGGCAAAACTCGCCAACCCACAACGTGAGGTCTACTCGCTAGTCGGTGATGGCTCGTTTATGATGCTGCACTCAGAACTGGTTTCATCTATACAGGAAAACCAGAAAATCAACATCATACTTTTTGACAACATCGCTCATGGGTGTATCAATAATTTACAGATTGGCAATGGCATGAATAGTTTTTTCACAGAATTCAGATTCCGTGATTCCAAAAACAACCAACTCGATGGCAAACTGATTCCGGTTGACTATGCCAAGATTGCCGAAGGATATGGCTGTAAAGCGTATCGAGTAACAAACATCGATGAACTAAAGCACGCATTAGCCGATGCCCAAATGCAAACGGTATCCACACTCATTGATATTAAAATTCTTCCTAAAACCATGCTCCACGGTTATCTAAATTGGTGGCGGGTCGGTTTAGCCGAACAATCTGACAAACCAGAAATAAGAGCCGCTTCACAACGCCTCAAAGCAACTATCAGCAAAGCTCGGCAGTATTGACAGACAAAGCAGGGGGCAATACGAGAATGCCCCCTTTTGTGTCTCATAATACGGCTCTAAATGCTAAAAAATAGCGCCTATTTGCCAATTAACACAAACAGAATTGAATGTTTATTCATAACAAGAAGCACTAACTCCACTCAAACAGATCTCTTTAGAGATAGCATGTAACCTTGCTCTTGAGAAAGGAAAGATCAAACTCGAGCTATAACTCTCAGCCAACCACTTCAACTGAGCGTATTGAATATGACTCAAATTACTATCCATCCCCCTATGTCAGACAATAATCGTCAAAAATTACTTAGGATATATTTTGACAAACAAAATTGATAAATAGCTCACATATTCTGCATTTATAGTCATCTGTAACAATGTAAATGTTATTGATTATTTCAAAACTAGAGATTAATATAGGACACGAAATATTGATAAAATAATCATTATAATAATAACTAGCACACAATTTAGTCTAAATGTTAAAACGTTGATTCGAATAAACTGAGACAATCCAAATTTTGATTTACGACAGGATTCTATAACCCTATTGCACAGTGGAAATCGTCAAAAAAATATGATAATAATATTATTAATATCATATTTCGCTGTGGAACAACGCAAAATGTCAGCTATTTCTGTCGAATGCCCTATTGAAAACTCGAACACAAACCATAACCAATTTTTTCAGGATGTTCAGAAAAAATTTGAAGTAGATAACATCATTCATAGCTTTCAAGAGCTAGTCACCCTCAGGAAAAATGAACTGCTTCAGATTTACCCAGATTTAAGCAATGGCAATTTAGCAGCTATATTTGAGTCTTCTCGTTCGATCGCTCATATTCAGTCTCATGCAATAATTAGTATTAATTCCTATTGGCATCAGTTAGAAAAAACGGCTATTGAACTATTTGGTAATCTATTGGCTTGTTGGGGATATTATGAACGATTTCTTATTTTAGATAAATACCAAGCATTACCTGTTTCATTATTTAATAATTTACCAAGAGATGAATTTGAATATAAATCAGAAATTGTAGAACATATTGAAAACGATCCTCGTTATTTTTATACATTACACTGTAACACTCCATTATTGCTATCTGATGCTATTAAGTTAATTAACATTGAACTATTTATTATTGAATATAAATGGTATGAAATACTTTCTTTATTACAACTTTCACAAAGAGGTAACCATTTTCTACTCTATAATAAGAAGAGGACAATTCTAGTATCAACAAGCTTGATTCAAAATTGGAATGACAGAAAAAACTGGCTAAGTTTTGATCCTTTCTTTCAAGGAAAACAATGGATATCATGTCATCCTCTTGATGCTGGAAAATATTTATATGAAACAGGAATTTTTAATAAGAATATTATTTCTGAACAGAACTGTGAGAATGAAACATCTTTTTCAAATTATTTAGATGATTATGATGCAATTTGTGAGGTATTAAGACTAACTGTTAGTGGACCTAAATCATTTCGATACTTTCTCTTGTATTTATGTCAGAAACATTTAATGAAACAACTTGTAGATTATGGAAAGCTATTATCTTTCACTATCATTGAACAACCTGTTATGCTCAATTTATATAAAAAGTTATCTAGCACATGTTATCTAAGTAGATGTTATAATTATATAAACGGCTCTAATAATGCCACTTATAAGGGATTTTGGTTTACTCAAAAGTTACGAGATGAATTATCCAATATTGATTGGAAAAAATATAAATCACTCATCATTCAAAAATCTAGGATAAATTTTGTATAGCAATTTTTTTGAAAACATTCTATACACTAAAGCAATACTATTGCTTAGTGTATCTATTTTTATTTGCATATGGTTAATATATTTTATATACCAGTTAAAAAATCAAAAATGGGAACAATTCTCTATAATATATATCCCATATATTGTATATACGTTATCTATTATCTTATGGATTGTTAGTAATTCTTATTTTCACACTAGGTTTCTTGTAATATATCCCAAACAACTAGCAATTAATTTAGATAAGGCTGCTAATATTTTTTCCTTTCTAGCCTTCATTTCTATATACATATTCTCTTGCACATTTTTGTCCATTAGAAAGAAAATAAAGATAAAATCTTATCAAATATTATTAATTATATCTACCACAATATTTTCTATCTACGCTAATATATTCTCAAATTTAACAATTAGCGATATTAATATTATATCCCCTAGTGATTTTACTATCGATTTTGGTTCCGCGACACTTATATTTTATTCTATCCTAATAATTATCACTTTTTTATCTCTAATAAATTTATTTCTATCATCTTTCTCACCTAATAAAATAGAAAAAATAAAATCAATTTACATGATAATAGGGATGATTACTTTCATGGTATCCACTAGTATTTTTCATATTATTATACCTTTAGCATTTAATGTATTCAAATACACTTGGCTACCTCCAGCTTTATCAGTAATAGAATTAGTATTCATGGGATATGCTATTATTTGCCATAGATTTTATAGCTGGCGATATATACTATTTCTAATGATAAATTCTTCTATAATATTATCTGTCTTTGTTATACCAATCCTTTTTATAAAAAAATATATCTTTTACGAGCCTAACATAGTTATTTCACTAATTTGGGCATTAATTTTTGGACTATCTTGGAGGACAATTTGGAGATATACCGGGAAATATATTAGCTTGATTATATATGGACGGGAAAAAACACCAGTTTCAGAAATAAACACTCTCACTCATGATTTTCAAATTTCACTTTCACAAGCAACTAAGAAACTATCTAAATTACTTCAAATAGACTCTAATTATATTTCCATATCCGATGCAAATACGTATCAATTATATTCTTCTTATTTAACAAAAAATGACTCGGCATTATTAAAAGAAGAAGTTGAATATTATGCAGAAAATACACAAGATTTTAGTTTAAAGATGATTTGTGAACAAATGTCGCAACATGATTCTGCTATGGTTTTACCATTGTATGATAATGATCACATTTTAACACGTTTATTTATTACTCCACATAAAAAAAATGGATCAGTTTACTCTACTGAAGAAGTATCTGCCTTACAGCATTTACTTAAAAATGTTGAAAGCTATATTTATAGTGAATATCATATCAAAAAATCTCAAGCTATTGCACATTCTATTGCCCATGAGATGCGTAATCCATTGGCAAAAATACAAATACATCTCGAGAAAATAATTCAGTTAACAACAAGTGAGGATAAATATGTAGACAAGATCACTAGTGAAATTGAGTATGCAAAAAAAGCGATTTATAATGGTAATCAGATAATTGATACAATTCTACAAGAGGTTCATCAACCTAGCATAGATCCAAATTTAGTGAAACCTTATTCAATCCGACAATTAACCAAACAATCTATTCTAAATTATCCTTTTGAATCTGATAGTATTGCTGAACGTGTTCTCATTAATGAGAGCAATGATTTTTCAATAAATGTTCATAAAGTTCTCTTTGAATTCATAATTTTTAACTTATTACGTAATGCAATATATTATTTTCATGAATATCCTAATAGTTATATAGAAATTTATTTTGAGTCGACGGACAATTATTATTGTCAACTTAATTTTAAAGACTACGGACCAGGAATAAATTCAGTAACAAAGAAACGTATATTTGATGATTTTTTCACCTTTGAAAAACGAGGAGGAACAGGGCTAGGTCTTGGGTATTGCCAAAAAGTAATGAAACTGTTTAAAGGTTATATAGAGTGTCATTCAAACTATGGGATGTATACATTATTTACCTTGTATTTCCCAAAATCCTCTATCCCTTTAAGCAGGTTAACTCAGTATGCTGATATTAATAAAGAAAAAAAACCAAATATATTTGGAACACATATAATGGTTGTCGATGATAATAAATCCCAAAGACTCCTTATTATTCTCTATCTAAAGAAAATGGGAGTTAAAATTATTGAGGCACAGAATGGTCAAGAAGCCCTTGAAAAAATTCATCAACATAAGTTAGATATCATCTTTATGGACATACAAATGCCTTTATTGAATGGGTTTGATGCTAGCCATAAAATAAAAGAAATTTATCCTAAATTACCTATAATTGCTTTGTCTGGTGAATCGGATAAAGATGAAATACAAAAAATCAATAACATTATGGATGATAGGTTAGAAAAGCCGGTAAGAAAGAATGACTTAATAAAAATTATTGATAAGTGGTTAAATCATTGACATAAATTATTTTATTAATTAGAATAAATTATATATATTCTAACAAGTTAGTTCATATGTTTACACTTATAATAAACACTTTCATATATTAAACAAATGTCTTTTATTAATGATTTTAATTTTAGATCTGTTTTACTAGTAATATCTTTGATTATTACTTTAAACTTTTTTATTTTTTTTATTTTTTTCATTAAAAATCGTGGGCTATATTTATTCCGAACATTATATTACCCATGCATTATGTATGCCATATTTATAATTCTTTGGATATTAAGCAATATCTACTTTCATACAAGCTGGTTGGTTTCTAATGGAGAACATGATGCTATCATATTAGCTAGGTTAGCTAATATATTCTCTTCTTTTTTAATTATTTCTGCTTTTACATATTCGTGTCACCTTAGTTCAAATAAAAAGGACCGAAAAATTTCAAGATGGCAAAAATTAATTATCATTATTTTTTCAGCATTTTTTTTAATAATAAATCTCATACCTAATCTGACTATTACCAATATTAAAATAGTAAAGGCTAGTTTTTTTATAATTAATTTCGGACCATACACAGTATTATTCTTTTTTACATTTGTATTAGTTTCATTATTAACAGCAATTAACCTTCTAAGTAACAAAAATAAAACAAAAATAAAAAGAATTGAATCTATATATATCGCGATTGGCTTCATTATCACCTCAACAACGACAATATTAACTAGCGTCATTGTTACATATGCTTGTCATGACTTTGCATTAACATGGCTTCCTCCAGCTCTATCTGTAGTTGAATTAATGATAGTCGGATACACAATGATTTATCATCGCTTCTATAGTTTTAAGTACCTATCTTATATTTTCTTAAATATTTTTTTAATATCTCTTTTATACTTATCTATTCTTTTTATAATTCTCTGGAAATTCCCCGAAAGCTTAAAGAACATAAGTGCTATCATTTGGACAATCAGTTATAGCGCTAACTGGAAATTAATCTGGAAATTCACTAGTATTTATATTAGTTTATGGCTTTACCATCAAAAAGAGCCTCCAGTTAAACAAATAAAAAAAATGTCTAAAGAATTTAAATCATCGACATTTAATGCAATTAAAAAGATTTCTGATTTGCTTTATCTTGACCAAGAAACAATTCTTTTTTCAGATACTATAACCAACGATTTATATTATTCCTATTTATCAAAAAACAACTCTGCATTACTAATTGATGAACTTGAATATTATGTTGATCGCACTGATGATATACAATTAGTTAAGATCCGAGATCAAATGTCGTTAGATAATTCAGCAATTATACTTCCTTTATATGACCTCAATCATGTACTAAGTCGTCTATTTATTGCTTCACATAAAAAGAATGGGGCTCTATTTACTATTGAGGAAATATCTGCTCTTAAGCAATTACTAAAAAATATTCAAACCTATATTTTTAGCGAATATCACATCAAACAGTCGCAAGCCATCGCACAATCCATTGCCCATGAAATGCGCAATCCACTTTCTCAAATTCAGCTTCGGCTGGAAAAAATTGACAGTGAATCCACTAATATGGATTGCTATTTAGAATTACATCATGAAATTACGCAAGCTAAAAACGCCATTTATCATGGAAATCAAATTATCGATTTAATGCTTCAAGAAGCAAATCAACCCACTATTGATCCACAATCTATTCATCCTTATTCAATCAGTCAGCTTGGACAAGCGGTCATCAGCGACTATGCTTTTGATAGCGAAATCACTCAAAAACGGGTCACATTCAATCATCAGAGTGATTTTACGATTGCAGTAAATGATGTTTTATTTAGCTTTATTTTATTTAACCTCCTTCGCAATGCCATCTATTACTTCAATGAATATCCTGAAAGTACTATTGAGATCACGCTAGAGATCGCAGAACAAGAAAATTTATTACATTTCAAAGATTATGGCCCAGGCATTGAAAAACATATACAACAACGCATTTTTGATGACTTCTTTACCTACCAAAAAAGTGGCGGGACAGGCCTTGGATTAAGTTATTGTCAACGGGTAATGAATTTATTCAATGGCTATATTTCGTGTGATTCAGTTTTTGGTCAATACACAGTTTTCACGCTTCATTTTCCAAAAGTAGATCAAGCCCCCATGGCATTGCCGGAAATGCAAGAATCATCGTTGGCGACTTCTCCCCCAAAGGCTAAATCGGGTTCTGACTCTGTGATTTATGCACTGGTTACTGATGACAATCGGTCACAGCGTCAACTGCTTAGATTTTATCTTGAAAAATTGGGAATCAACGTTGAAGAGGCTGAAAATGGCAGACAAGCAATCGAAAAGGTGCAACGCTGCCCTCTTAACCTAGTTTTTATGGATATTCGAATGCCTGTCATGGATGGCTTCCAAGCCTGTAAATCGATTAAAGCACTCTACCCAACACTCCCCGTTATTGCGTTTTCAGGCGAAACCGAAGATGAAACTATGTTGCAAATCAACCAGCACATGGATGACCGTTTAGCCAAACCGACGACTAAAGAGCACTTAGAAACTATTTTAACAAAATGGGTTCCCCACTTTACCTCCATCTCAAAAATAGAATAAACAGTCCATTGATCAATTTAAATCAGCCGATTGAATCAACATGAATCATAGGGTAATAGAACCATCCAACTCTGTATACTATTTCTATGTGGCAATAGATTGATGAGCTGTTTTTCAACAAGAGGTTCCCTGCAAACCAATCGTTCTCATACATTTTCTACTTCCCCACTCATAGCCAACAAGAGCCCAATACTAAAAATATCTAAGATCTCAAAAGTGTGATTCATTTCATCGAATTTTATTTCAAATTAAATAAAAATTAGAAAAAATATTTCATTTTCTATTCAATAGCTACGTCTATACGGAGACGAACATGAACACTGATAAAGTAAAACTCGCTATTGCCCCAATCGCCTGGACTAACGATGATCTCCCAAGTCTGGGGGCGGAAAATACCTTTGAACAATGTGTCAGTGAAATGGCTCTGGCTGGTTTTACCGGTTGTGAAGTTGGCAATAAATACCCTAAAGATCCGGTCGTTTTGAAAAAGCAATTATCGATGCGAGGACTACAAATTTGTAATGCCTGGTTTAGTACGTTTTTCGCGGATGGCAAATTAGATGAAACAATCGCTGGCTTTATGGACCATATGAATTTTCTTCATACGATGGGTGCAAAAGTCATCGGTTGCTCTGAGCAAAGTGGCAGTATTCAGGGAACCGATCGTCCAATCTTTGATGATAAACCCACATTTAATGATGAGCAGTGGCATCTAGTTGCCAAAGGCTATAACAAACTTTCGGAAATGGCCGCTGAAAAAGGCATGTCAGTCTGCCTTCATCATCATATGGGCACTGCCATTCAGACGCCAGCTGAAATCGACCGTTTTATGGCTGAAGTCGAGCCATCGGTGGGGTTGTTATTAGATACAGGCCATATCTATTACTCTGAAGGCAATCAGACTGTCATTATGGATATTCTCAATCGCTATATGAATAGAATTCCACATGTCCATTTAAAAGATATTCGAGAGGAAAAACGTCAACAAGTCATCAATGAACACCGCTGTTTCTTAGATGGTGTCCGCCTTGGCGCGTTCACGGTTCCAGGAGATGGCGTCATCGATTTTAAGCCGATTTTTGACGCTTTGGATAAAGCAGGTTATGAAGGGTGGATGGTTGTTGAAGCCGAGCAAGACCCCAGTGTCGCAAACCCGCTCGAATATGCCTTCAAAGCTCGTCAATATATTCGTGAAATCGCTCATATCTAATAACTGCAACTCAGGAGAAGGAGCCCTTTTCAAATAGTAATTCATTATAACTTTGTATCATGAGTAAAATTGACTAAACGCTTTGTGAAAAAGCAGAATATAGCAAGGCGTTGCGTCTTTTGGGATGCAGGAATTAGCACTAAACAGCACACTGTAAGTGGCATAGTGAATTTGGCCACCTGATTAGAGGTGATAAACTGACCTCAGAGACGATACAGGTGAACCAATGACTAAACCAAGAAGACCTAACTTTAGCCCCGAATTCTGTCTGGAAGCGGCGCAGCTCGTTGTCGACCAAAATTACAGCGTTCGAGATGCCGCTGAAGCCATGAAGGGGTAATCTCGATACATCCAAATGGATTTCTAATTTCATGAAATATCTAGTTGAGCGATTAACCAGATATCGATACATGGGAGGGACAGCAAAGGGTAGAAACTAAAGATATTTTAAATATCATAATTATAGTGTCATGTGACACGTCACGCTCCCCTACCTCAATCCCTATTTTGGCTATACTGTTGGTGGTGACTAGGGCTAATTTTTTATCTCGCGATGTGGCTGCGTATGTAGTATTTAGGCGCAAGAAAGGACTTATTCGACGATAATCACGATCCTACCGAGACGACTTGTTTTTTTCCGATTCCAACTCATCAACGAATTTCTTAAACTGCTTCACTCCGTAAAAGAAAAACCAAGAGAAAAATATAAATAGTGGCACATAAAATACAAAGGGATGTTTTAAAAAGAATGGCATTATATTCAAATAAATAAGTGCAAAGAAAAATACAAAACCAAACAGAACAGTAACTACGGTAGTAATCAGAGTTACAGCACTAAATCTCCAAGATTCAGGCTCTCGTTTTGAAAAGACATAACGAGATAGATTAAATAGTACTCGCCACATTATTTTTCCCTTCTCTAATACCAACCATTTGTGGACGCAGATGTAGCATTTAAACGCAAGAAAAGATCCGTTCGATGCATAATTGCATACTATCGATACGGCTTTTGGTCATTTTCTGATTTCTGCTCGTCAACAAATCGCTTAAACTGCTTCACTCCGTAGAAGAAAAACCAAGATAAAAATATAATAAATGGGGAACATATAGGAAAAGTGGATGAGCGAGAAAATCATCTACTAAATTAAAATAAATAATACCGAAAAATATTAATATACTCACTATCATTGCAAATAATATCGAAATAAAGGTCACTGAAGTAATTCGCCACAATTCAGTAAAGAGGATAAAATCCTCTTTACTAACCTTACTTCACTAATCGCAAATACGGACGGGTATTCGCTGTTTTTGCTTGATTCATATCTGTGTTACCGGAGTTAACCAGCCCAATACTAAACAGCAAACCACTCAACTCATCTAAGGGGATGTGTAAAAGTTGAGCTAATTTCGACATCGATATTCCATCTTCTCGTAACGAAAGCAGAATTTTCTCAATTACTAACGAGCGTTCTCGATCGATACCATCGATTTCTCTTGTTCTAAGCCCCATCTTCCCAGCGTCAATTATTAGCGTTTTATACTGCCATTCAGATAGCACACCTACATTCTTCATTTGAACAATGAGAGCCATCGCTGACACTTTCCAGTTGTGCTTTAACTTCAAGACAGAACTGAGATTAATGAGCTTGTTTTTATAAGGTAAAACAGTTTCTTTAGGCATTAACAAATTAGCTGCGAAAGAATCTGCTTCAGCCTCGATATCTTTACCTTGAGGAACACCATGTGCATGTAGCAATAAATGACCAAGTTCATGGGCAGCATCGAATCGACTACGTTCCCCTGATTTTTGAGTATTCAAAAAAACATATGGGACATTATCTTTCCAAAATGAAAAAGCATCTACGTCTTGAGTATTTTCTGACAACGAAAAAACTCTAACTCCATTTTTTTCCAACAAATGGATCATGTTGCTGATACTTCTATGCCCTAAGTCCCATTCCGAACGAATAGCACTAGCCGCTGATGATGGTTCAATGCCTCGGTAATCAGGAACATTTGTTTTAGGCAAAGAAAACTTATTGTCAAAAAAATTATTAATTAGTACGCCTATTTCACCAGCAGCAACCGCGGCATGCATCTGAGATGCTTTCATGCGTTTTAACGCTCTGAAAGAGACTGTATCTCTGTCCACTGGTTCCAAATTATCCGTATCCATAAAAAACTCTTTAGGATAATTTAAGGCAACAGCAAAGGCTGATAATGTTTCCTCGGGTGGGTTATAGCGACAAGGCTCTTTCTCATACTCAGAAACCATTTTGGTACTCAGACCAACTTTTTCAGCTAGCAGCTTGAGTGTATATTGTCTTCTTAATCTTGCTAACCGCAATCTAGCAGGATTGAACTGTTCAAACATGTCTATATTTTCTCTGCGTTAAAAAATTCCGAATCATCCGTGAATTCAGGGGTGGAAATGTCATCAAATCCGCCATCAAATGGGATCGCTGGCAGTATTCTTCGTTCTTGCCAGTCAGAAACCTTGACTTTCCCTTCTCGAAAAAACTCAGTAACGTCGATGCTTGGGAGCGATAATTCAGCACGGATCTCTTGTTTTTCTTTATCAAGATAAAATAGAAACACCCATGTCTGGTGGGAATCAACAGGAACTGGCGAACTGGGTTCTTCATCTATAGATTGGAACAGACTAAGATTTGTACCATGCAATAGCCGCTGGGACTGATGGCCTTTAGAATTTTTTGTGCTTGGCTGAATACCATCTTCACGTTCCAACCCCGTATTATTATCGCCCCCCATGATAACTATAGTCATCCCTCTTTCCGAATTGATTAGTACCGGGTTTCCTTTCAATTGATCTTTCTCCCAGCCTTGTCCATGCTCTACGGCTAACTGTCTGAACACCCCGACAATTTCTTGCCATGCTCTAGCTCCAGCAGTAGTAACTGGATGAAACTCTGTGGCCTCATCATGCTTTTGCTTACCTGCGAGTAACGCATCTTTAAATGATTCGGCCGGAATACCGAATAACTCAAGGAGTCTATCCACATTAGTTACATCTAAATTCTGGACCCGAGTACTGAAATTATTCATAACAAGAAACCTTAAATTAGAGATTTTATCGCCACTTCCGATTTTACCCTACTTTCGGAGGATAAAACAAGAACCAAGGCTCCAGTTATTAATTTTTCTAAACATATTTTATTGGCTTACTAGGTAACGCAAGGATCGCCCATTAGAAGTTTCCAAATTACAAAATAAAATATTTTCGCTTGCTTACCGTCCAGGCTAGAGCAAACATAGGAGTACACTAATGTTTTTTATGTCAGGTTGGAGAAAAGTATGGGAATTGGTTCAGACCTAATGGTTAAACAAGCTGAAGAAGAACACGAAGAGGCGCTATATAACGAGATAATTCTTGACGCAGCTATCAGAATTGTGGTTAACGAGGATAGTAGGAAAGCGGCTATGGATGCCGCAAGGGAGTTCGTCCAAGCGCAACATGATGCTATCAGGCAGAGTGAATATGACGATGTTTCTAATACAATTCATTTCTGGAATAAATCTTTAAACGGTATTCCTATGCCTAAAGGAAAACAAGAATCACAAGTAAAAGCTATCGCACGGGAACTTAAAGAGCAATTTCCCCGATAATTTCTCGACTAGAAAAACTTGTGTCCTATCCCCTCCTTTAGGAGGGGAAAAGCGGAAGTGGTTAGTGGCGGCCTAGGTAGTGCTGGGCTTGGCGGGCGCAATCTCGGGTGAGTTTGGCTAAGTTTTCTAACTTCTGCTCTTTCATTTCTAGGTGATGGCGATGCGCCTGCAATTCGAAACGGGCAGCTTGGACGTTGAAGCCGGCTTTTTCGAGTTCGAAGAGTAATTCTGAGATTGCAGAGGGTGAATCGGAGGCATCGCCGTAGAGAAATTTAGCAGGAAAGTTCCACGGTTTGTCGAGGTCTACATGATCGAGCCCCCTCGCCTGGAATATTTTCTGGTATTGCTGCCACCAACTCATCGGGAAGTTCAGGTTGAGTTTGGGCGCGGCCAGCTCGGCTTGTTTGCCGATAAAATCCCCTTCTATGGCATCGAGATAATCGATGGCTTCACTCACTTGTTCTGGCAATAGCTGGTTGATATGTTGGACATCGAAGCGTTGATGAACGAGTTTCCAGATATCTGGATAGATATTGGCCACGCCAGTGGTAATGAGCCGTTCGACGGTTTGGCGCAGTGGGGTTAATTGTTCGGCTGTGCATTGGCGTGTTTGAACACTGACATCTGATTTAGCTTGCCGACTAAAGTAATAATCTTCTAACTTTTCGAACACATCCCATGCCTGTTCGGTTTCAAGCATTTTTGCATGCCTAGCCGCACCGCGTTCAGTCCATAGGATCACTCTACGAGCATGTTTTTTAACTAACCCGATAGAATCGGGTCTGTTCTTAAAACTTCTTAATTCAGAATGAGTTAATTTAAAGTAATACTTACCAGCGATAAAACGATTCTGATTATTCAGTTAATTATCTGAAATATTTTTCGATTCAATCGCATACAACTGCGCAAGCTGTTCTGAAGTTAAAACAGGAATGAATTTATAGGAGACAATTGATAGGTTTTCTACACTAATTTCATTAGTCATGATAACCCCCAAGGTAGTATCGGGCTTTAATCACCACCAACGGGACCAATCACTGGCGGTGAACTGAACGAGGTTGGTCCTACCGTTACCTTGGAAACAACCAGCCAATGAAGGCTGCCTCATCCCGCCCACCATAATGACGTGCTGAACTTGAATAAAAAAACCAGCAAAAAGCTGGCATTGCATGCCAAGGAAAATAAACGGGGGACCAATCCCGACACTGGGATTTTGCCAGTGAGTCTTGAAGCTCATGAAAGTTCGGGAGAAGAATAAAGAATATTTGTATAAATATAATACTTAGTTAGCATTCCCAAAGATGAATAAATAATCTTATATAAATAAACAATGCGTTAAAACAAAAGGATCGTTATCTACCATATCAAACAAAATAAGTCAAATTTTTATTGACAAATATGCTGTTCTATGTAATAATATAAATGTGGGTTTTTCCCTCAAAATAAAGATCATAACCAGACAGAATCATTCTCACCAGAACGAAACCATACCACCGAATAGGTGCTTAGTTTCTATTTGATGTATATAACTAGTACAGGAGAAATAAATATGAATAAATAAAGATAATCAATATTTAATATACGGTGATATATAATATCACTTATATTATGGAAAACCATCAACAATAGTGAATTTAATTTGCTATCAGTTCAGATTTCTAGCTCTAAAAAACCGGCTTTGATTAATTGACCAACCTATTCCTAATAAATATGTGTGCTTTTAGTTATCTTAGCCATTAAATTTGAAAGACCGGAGTACAAATGTCATGTAGAAAAATAAATGAATTTTTAAAAAAAGTAAAAAAAAACTTATCAACCTTGGAATTTAAAGATATATTGAGTTTATCAATGAATATGATACCATTCTTTCTCAATACATCTTCAATAACTCTAACACTTATATTTATAATTATTTTATTATTATTGATAATAATGTATCTTTATCCACAATGGATATATTTAATGTTTAGAAAATAACTTATTTTAATAAATTATCCACTAAACGGTCAAAACTAATTTTTTCATTTTCGTTATGTTAGATAATAAATCCAAGCTCTTAAATCAGTCGCATTAAGTTGCGTATGTCCGTTTATTTGCCGAAAGTGTGGTTCTACCAAAGTGTTATTTAAAAATTCCCCGAGCTACAGGGTATACTATATTTTTAAGCTTCATTCTCTGAGATGGTACTGAAAGGTTTAGCAAACAGCGGATTTATTCCCTAAAAAGGCGTTTTATTCGTCGCCCTCCCGACATAAATCGGGCGTGATCACACAGCCGACCACAAAAATCAGGCATAAAAAAGCCAACACTAACGGGGTTGGAGCATTCGCTTGTAAAGAGGTTCTGACGCCTCACATCGAAAAGATAGCTGATTGATCTGGAGTCAACTTATTATATTAAAATTCCAAACTGTGGGCCGAAATAATTAATATCATCTAATATCGAAATACTATAAAACATGCTAAATATAGAAACTAAATGAAAAAAGACTATAATATTTTAAATATTCAATATCATATGAGTCAGATATGAAGATAACAGAACAAACAAATATAACCAATAATAAGGATTCAGATTTATTTTTACGATGTCTCTGGAGTCAATTTAGAGCATCATTTTCTAATTATGGATGGTGCTACTCAGGCTTAAAATATCAAACCAATTATATGCTAGGTTGGTTGGACTTAGGTCTAATATCTCCAATAGAAATTTCTTTTGACTATAAAAGGAAAGGCATAATAAATAATATTTATATCTCTATTGATGAGGTAGACGCCACTGACGAAAATATAAAAAAAATAAAAAAATGCATTTCAAATTCAAGAAAAACAAAAAAAATCATGACTAAATTAGCTGCCAAAGGTCCTATATTTAGTCACTATATCCTACCTTCTTACTCTGGGGAAAATTTTTCAATAAAGCCAAATGAATCATATAATGAATTTACTTTTTCTGTTACTAGTTTTGATACTATTGACTGGCAACAAGAAGCCGATATGCGATCTTACGAAATAATTAACTTAGTATCCATGGCTCTGGCCACCCCATTATTTAGAAAAGAAGAGTTGAATGTAGAGGGTAAATATCATTTAGACAAAGAAGATCTGGACTTTTGTTTAGAAAACCTTGAAGTAATCGATAATTTTTTATCTAAGTATAGCTATCATGATAAATTTTATGAAAATATAATAGAAGCATCTTCATTATTTAAAGATTCATTAAAAATAGTATTAACCAATAAAGACTCAGAACTACTCTATTTTCATAGATTAGATGGTAATAGAGTAAATATTGGTTTAGAGATATCTATAGCCACAATAATAAGCTGCCTTGAAATAATTTCAGATATTGAATCTGAACCTATTAAAAATTGTAAAAACTGTGGGCAACCACAATACAAGATTTCGAAAAGAGTTAAAGACTTCTCATTAAAACACGGTTCTGAGCTAATAATGTCCACCATAAGAGAGGGGTACAAACTCAGATCCAAAGTTCTACACGCAGGACTTTTTTTAGGAAGAAATGGCTTTCTAAAATCTCCTTTTAACCCTAGATTTGACTATCCTTCAAAAGGAGGACTAGTCAAAAGTATGAATTCAATCCCAGAAGTATTACTGATTAATACTCGAATTATCTTTATGAATTATTTAAAAGAGCTCAATGCTCGGAATGATCTGTGACACGTCACGCTCCCTTACCTCTACCACCATTTTCCCTCTGCTGTTGGTGGTGAATTATGGGACTAAAAATTTTTTATCCCGTGGTGTAGACGCATATGAAGCATTTAGGCGCAAGAAAGGCCCCGTTCGCAACACGTTTGTGTAGATGTAAAAACGACTCAAAAACGCTGAGTGTTAAAACGGGCTTTGATTGAATGCTTCTTAGTAGTGATACCGACATTGAGCAATCAAAACTTCGTTTTCTTTAGCTTTATAAACAAGCCGATGTTCTCTATTAATCCGTCGAGACCAATAGCCTGTCCATTGATGTTTTAATGGCTCAGGATCACCAATGCCTTCAAATGGTTCTCGACTAATTTCTTTAATGAGCTGATTGATACGTTTTAATATCTTTTTATCGGTTTGCTGCCAATATAAATAATCTTCCCAGGCACTGGATGCCCACACTAACATCATTCTTCAATCAGCCCCTTTTCACTGCCATGACCACCTTCTAGTTCTGAAATGGCCGCGTTCAGCCGCTGTGCGTTCTTAGGGCTCGCCATAAGATAGGCAGTCTCTTCATACGCTTTGAAATCTTCAACGCTCATGACAATCGCAGGCTTACCATTTTGTCGAGTGATCATCACCGGCTTGTGGTCATCGTTCACATCATCAAGCGTTTTAGCTAACTGCGCTCGAAATTGTGAATAGCTCATTACATCCATCATACACCTCATTATAAGTACGGATTTTTGTACTTGTACGTATTATGGTACGGATATGAGGTTATCACAAGTCTTCAATTAAAAATTGATAGCGCTATTCCATTCCCCCCATCGAACTGCTTCGCCAACCGATTAAGAAATGCCTGTGCACTCTCATCGGCGTAATCACAGTGCTCGATTTGAATTTTTTGTAATCAAGGATGCACAAAAATATCGTAGCCAAACGGAGTGACTACATCAGAGACGATTTGCGCCAATGTGGTGTTGTCCCTGCTGGCCGATTGGCGCTTTAAAAACTCGCTGGAATCAGCCATAAAAGGCGCAACAGTCAGCTCGATTTGCACCGCTCGTGGCTGCATAGCGGCCATGCGTTGGGTGATTTGAAAGACATCGCGCTTGATATCATCAAGGTACACGGTGTACTGCTCGCCTTTCAGTGGAATGCCGTCTATATTCGATGAGTTAATAGTAAGTGAGAGCGAATCGCCCTTAGTACTGTTACCATCTTTCAGGTGCCACGATTTTAAACGTGCAAGCAGCAGCTCGGTATTCTTGGCGGTTAGTTTAAACATAGGGAGCTCACACATAAAAAGGCCAATAGGAAGTGGCCTTGGGGGGAATGAATGATAAAGAGAAGAACTAAAATTTACCCATTTTTTGGTGATAAAAATATCGGCATCTTTTTTGTCCATATAATATAGAAATTAGTCCCATAACAGCATATATCCCGAGCGTAAAATATTTGTGATTAATCATCAAATCACCAAGATAACTCAAATTAAAAGTAACTAATGCAAAAAAAATAAACACAGTAACTATGGCTGCATAAAAGGCAGCTGCTATAATCGCACACGTTTCAGCACCTTGGACGGTAATATTTCCTCGTTTAAGAAAATAATAAAGATTAAAGAAGATCTTCCACATACTCTAGGACACCTTTAAGTTCATGTTCATACAGATAGATCAATGGGTTTTGATTTATCCCCTCATGCGCCATTCCCATCTCAACACCATAATAAATCAACGTACCTGCAAATCCCCATCCACTTGCAAGTCCAATAACTGCAGCCATAAAATCCAATATACCTCCGAGGGCTCGGATTTCTATCTCCTGTGTTGAAGCACCATCTTTCCACATACTATATTCATCAAAAAGTGTTGAACCTAAAACGATAAAAATCCCTACACCACCAGTAATTTTTCCCCATTTGGTACTGAATCTAACAACCGTTCTATAAAACATTAACTCGTCAGTAAACATTAATTGTTCTGTTGCCAATTTATTTGCAGCTTTTATTTGAGCAGCACTGACAATAAAACCAACGGGACTATTTACTTTGTTATTAAAATTATTTAATTTTTGCTCCAATGAACTTGTATCTTTTTCCCAAGGTTTTAAGTCGGGTTGATCTATCTCATTATTAATATCGGGAATGTGAGTCTTTTGAGAGGTATTCATTGGGTCATCTTTTACCCATTGAATGGATGGTGTCTTTTGCAAGCTATCCTTGCGCTCACTCTGCTGACTATGAACCGCATGATCCGCCGTATTTTTTATAGCAGATAATTGCCCGCCAGCTATCGAGAGCTGTGTCGTTTTATGCTGAAAATGCGCAATAATTGCGGCCTTATTGGCCTGAGGTGAACGCTGATATCGTTCAATTATTTGAGAACACCAAATCTGAGTACCATAGAGTATCTTCTCTCTTAATAGTGGCTCATCAATACATTGAGCCCCATAGGTCATCATTTGCGACACTAATGCATCACTGTGCATCTTTAACTCTTGAACATCTTCTATGCGAGGATGATTAACAGACATATTAAAAACCTATTTGCTTAGGTCACTTGATAATAACAAACACATTAATAAAAATACATCTAGCGGTTCTCTAATAGAATCAATCCCAATTTTTCGTCACGGTTGTTTGTTTCTGCATACTCGCCGCATCCGCCAAAGTGCTAGCCATCACTTTGGCGATACCGTCGTTGATCTTGTAATTGATCAGTTGCCTCATATCGTCAAAAAATACGGGCTGGTTCTACCAAAGATTCTCGTGTACAGCCGTTTTGCTATGCTTCAAGCACGTTTTGACCAAATCAGAATTGGTATGGAGTCGTCTCAGAATCATTCAAGCAATCTGTAAAAAAGAAGTCGCTTCATATTTCTCTCATCGTCTTTGACCTGTATGATCTAAGTTAAGGGTTATTGCTCTTTTGAGGTTGAGTTTTGTTCAAATTAAACGCATTTTGCATACAGACGTAGTCTGTGTTGCCTAAAAGAGTTAGGCAAACAGGTTCAACAACAGCCAACAGCCTCTAATTTTTACCACTGTGCCCAATACTTAGGGTGTAGTATGCAATGATTTAACCAAGCATGAATTTGATTGACTAAGGAATAACAAAAGTAATCAAAAGAAATTTGATAATTTATTGAATTTTATAGGTTATTTGAGATAAACACTTGATATGGCACTACTTATTAAAGACAACTGCATTGACTGCGACATGTGTGAACCAGAATGTCCTAATCAGGCAATCTCATACGATGGGGATAAAACAAAAATTGATCCTAACCGTTGTACTGAATGCCAAGGACATTATCCTGAACCAACATGTATGAAGGTTTGCCCTATCGATTGTATTATCGTTGATCCTGAGCATCAGGAAACGCAAGAACAACTTCTGGATAAGTTTGTTCAGCTGCATGCTGATACTCTGCTAGAGAAAAAGTAAACGACCACTGTAGGGAAACAAGGTCTATGTCGCGACGTATTATACTGCTATTAGCAATCTTCATTTTGCTTATCGCAGGCATTCCATTGCTCAATGGTTGGGCCGCTTATAAAATCACAAACACCTTGATGCAAAATTCAGGATTAAAGATAAAAACGCATCAATATGATTGGGGATACTTATCAGGGCAGGAAACATTCACGGTTGCAACGCAAAATAAGCCAACCACAATCACCGTGAATAGTCACTACTTCGGATTAGGTCCAACGGCGACAGTTTTATTCAATGGTAAGCCAACGTTCACCAGTCACTGGTCTTGGCACCCTTCTAAACTCTCCATCAGTGGTGAGCATCATTATATTGGCGAAACTCAGCTCTTTCGCCATTTACAATTAACCACCATCTTATCGAACACTCAGCTGATCAATACAGCCAAACTCAGTTCTTTTCACGAAAATACCGCAACATCCTCTATTCTGGTCAAAGGCTTCGAACTGATTTCAAAAACACGCTACTCCCATTTAAAGTCTAGTCATAGGGCTCATGCTAAATGGCAATTCAAATTACATATCGACCAATTTAACTTACAAAACACGTACTACCAATGGCGTTTAAACACGCTAAACTGGCAGACGGATATCACGCCCCAACAACCTTTGAGCGATTATCAAACAGATTTTACGCTGCATCAATTACACTATCGAGGTAAAGCGCTCGCCACAAACTTAGATTATATGAAGGCCCATATCAGCATGCAGGCTTCTCGTGAAGCCATTCATCTTCTAAGTTCGGCACCATCTGGCCAATGGCATAACTGGCAGCAGCAGCTAACCCCATTAATCGCCAATGGTTTACATATTCAAATTCACCCATTACAAATAAACGATGGCAAACAGCAATTAAACCTTCATTCATCGCTAAGTATTGCGCCAACCAGTTTTAGTGATTCTTCACTAGATACCATGCTACTGTTACAAAACATCACCATGGAGTTACATGCAAACGCCGACAGCCAACTTCTTGATAAACTTTTACCTGACCCTATGTTGGCTTGGATAGAGCATGGGATTCAATCTGGACTTATCATTCAGCAGGGACAGACTCTAAAAACTAATTTGCTCTATCAACGCGGTGAACTTAAAGCGGATACAACGCCCCCAGATGAGGATGTTTAAACTGAATGCGCTAACTCGATATTCTGTTCTACAACCCAGCCCGAAAGCACTGTTAATAGGTGATGTACGGGCTGAGGCAATTCATCATAATCGATGTTATCGAGCAAATTTTTAACCTCAAGCCCAAGCTGAGTATCCCCTTCAATGCTTAATCGACGCTGAAAAAACAATGTATCAGGATCTTCCCGACGCCCTACCATCACTAAAAAGTCGTTTAAATTACCGCTAAAGCTAACATCGGCACCTTGTGCTCGAGGAAATACTTTTAACTTGCCATCAGCAAAAGTTAACATCCAGCATCCTTTAATATCGCGAACTTTGAGAGCGACCCAACGATCGGTCAAAAAATCCAATTCTCCTTCACTTGCAGACTCTTTCAGTAGCTGATTAAGCGCCAGTTCCATTACTGAACGTTGAACAGGAAACGGCACCCACTTCACGGGCAAACGGGCAAGTGTTGGTCCTTTCTGGACAAGCTGCTGCTTGAAACTTTGAAAAAGAGGCACAAATTTCTCCATTAGTATGCATTACTCCAAAGTCTAGCTATAAACACTCTCTAAAAAACTGTGCGAGGTCAAAACTGGTCACATTATCCTTCAGTAAACTTTAACGATTGGTTTGATAAACACATATATTATGGAATTACTTTGCCCTGCAGGCAGTTTGCCCGCCGTAAAAGCAGCCGTAAACGAAGGGGCTGATGCCGTTTATATCGGCTTTAAAGATGCAACAAATGCCCGACATTTTGCGGGTCTAAATTTTACTGGAAAGCGCCTCGAGCAAGCTGTTCAATACATTAAGGATCATGGGCGAAAGCTAAATGTCGCCATTAATACCTTCATTCATCCCGGACAACAGCAGCTATGGAGAAACGCCGTTGATAAGGCGGTTAACCTCGGTGCCGATGCTCTGATTATGGCTGATATTGGCCTTTTGGAATATACTGCAAAAACATACCCTGATATCGCAATACATCTGTCGGTTCAAGCATCTGCGACGAATACGGCAGCCATTCACTTTTATCGAAATTTGTTTAATATTAAACGTGTCGTATTGCCCCGAGTATTATCCATCCATCAGGTTCGCCAGTTAGCGCAATTATGTCCAGAAGTCGAGTTTGAAGTCTTTGCCTTTGGCAGCTTATGTATTATGGCTGAAGGACGCTGTTATTTATCTTCTTATCTCACTGGAGAATCTCCAAATACGGTTGGCGCATGTTCACCCGCGAGTTTTGTTCGCTGGCAGGAAACGGATAACGGGCTTGAGTCGCGCCTTAATAACATACTAATTGACCGTTATCAGCGCGATGAATCCGCCGGCTACCCAACATTATGTAAAGGTCGCTTTAATGTCGATGGTAAGTGCTTTCATGTTCTTGAAGAACCCACGAGCCTGAATACTCTAGATGTTTTGCCCAAATTATTTGCTGCAAATGTCGCATCCGTCAAAATTGAAGGACGCCAGCGAAGCCCCGCTTATGTCGAGCAAGTCACTCGAGTGTGGCGTCAAGCTATTGATCGCTATTTAGCTGACCCAGAGCACTATCAACCTCACGGAAGTGACGTTTTGGGACAATTAAGTGAGGGTCGACAAACCACTTTAGGTGCTTATCACCGAGCCTGGCAATAAGGGAAAAATATGCAATACGCAATTGGACCGGTTTTATATTTTTGGCCCAAAGAGGAGTTAGCCGATTTTTATAATACGGTGAAACACAGTGACATCAATATCGTCTATATAGGTGAAACGGTCTGTAATAAACGCCGTGAGATGAAGGTCAATGATTGGCTGGATTTGGCAAAAGAATTAGCCCAAGCCGGCAAGCAGGTCATACTTTCGACTCAGGCACTACTTCAGGCACCTTCTGAGATTAAAGAGCTTGAAAAGTACTGTGATAATGGCGAATTTATGGTCGAAGCCAATGACTTGGGGGCCGTGGAACTATTACATCAGCACGGGTTGCCGTTTGTTTGTGGTAGTGCCATTAATATCTATAACAAAGATGCACTGGCTATCATGCTGTCACAAGGTATGAAACGCTGGGTGATGCCCGTTGAACTTTCGCGTCAGTGGCTAAGTGAGTTATTAGCTGAGCTACCAGAGCAAATGCGAGCACAATTTGAAGTTGAAGTCTTTGCCTATGGACATCTGCCACTTGCTTATTCAGCACGCTGCTTTACGGCTCGGTCACTGAACCGTAGTAAAGATGATTGCCAACTATGTTGCAAAGATTACCCCAGTGGTCGACAAGTGCTGAGCCAAGAAGGGCAACCTGTTTTTGTCCTCAATGGCATCCAAACTCAGTCGGGGCAATGTTATAACCTCTGTAATGATCAATCAGGAATGCAAGGGTTAGTCGATATCTTGCGTATTAGCCCTGAATACCATCATACCGAACAGGTAATTGAACAGTTTAAGCAAGCGGCTTTAGGGAAAAAACAACCGCTACATCATGAGGTGAATGGCTACTGGCACCAAGTGCCAGGGCTAGAATACGTCTCATAATAATTCACCGGGAGCTTATAGCTCCCAAGTCATCTGCGTGTGGGCTTCGTCATAACGTTTTATTTCTAGTAACGCCAACGAATGTTCAATGTACTCGTAAATATTGCTAGATAACGAAAGTTTAAATTCCTGCTGAGCCAAAAACGCATCACCATATTGCTGAGAATATTTGCCCAGATAAAAATACGCTTCACACAGTTGCTGTGCTCTTTGCGCAGGATTTTTAGTTAACTTAGCCTCTTCAAGCAGTTGCGTAGGCGTAATTCTATTGGTAAATAATGCGATTAGCTGCCAGCCCCATTGATGACTATTCTGATGCCCTTTATAAGCATTATTTAAGCTTGTAGCGGCTGAAAGTTCATCGATTTTACTATCAATTAAATAACGCCATAACACCCGATACGGATCATTCGGTGTTTGCACTTCATAACGACGAATATCTTTCTGCGCCAACTTATATTTTTGCCCATAGTAAAGAGCTACCGAACGAGCAAAATACGCATAGCTAAACCGAGGATCAAGCTCAATGGATGAATCAAAAGCTTCATAGGCATTCTCGAGTTCGTCATCTTGCAGATAATATAATCCTAAGAAGTTATAAGGCTGAGGAAAATCTGGTTGAATATGGATAGCTCGGCTGAAATCGAGACGGGCCATAGCCCCTAAGCCCATTTTACTTAATACCATGCCTCGCTGGTAATAAAGTTGCGCTAGCTTATCGTCCTGAAAACGCCCGGACTGGATCAGCTGTCCTAAACGAATAAAGTTTGCTTGTGACTCATAATCCGTTTGCTGCGGAGTTGCCAACACCAACTGCTTCGGAGAGTAGTCAACAGGCTTATTCGTTGCACAGCCAGTTAACATAGAGGCTACAACAGTTAACGCCCACAATGTTTTAATCATATAAATCCTTTTATAGTCTGTTTGAGCAGCTCAATAAGCTAGCTCTGGCCGTTTAAGGATGAACAGTATCAACTGGCGCAAATGATTTAATCAAATCATCTAGTGCTTTAATCTGAACTAAAAATGGTTCCAATTTAGATAATGGCAATGCACTCGGGCCATCACAAAGAGCGTGATCAGGATCAGGATGTGCTTCTAAAAATAACCCAGCCAACCCAGTTGCCATCCCTGCTCGCGCTAACTGCAGAACTTGTTCACGACGCCCCCCCGATGCTTCACCCAATGCACTGCGACATTGCAGCGAATGGGTCACATCAAAAATCACAGGGCGGTTATCGCAACTTTGTTTCATCACTCCAAAACCAAGCATATCCACCACTAAATTGTCATAACCAAAATTAGTGCCACGATCACAAAGGATTAATCTTTCATTACCGCATTCTACAAATTTATCGACTACATTTTTCATTTGTGAAGGGCTTAAAAATTGTGGTTTTTTAATATTGATAGCCGCACCGGTTTCGGCCATTGCTTGCACCAGATCGGTCTGACGAGCCAAAAACGCTGGGAGCTGAATAATATCAACTACTTCGGCAACAGGTTTGGCTTGTGCCGGCTCATGGACATCGCTAATCAGTGGAATAGAGAAAGTTGCTTTGATTTCTTCAAATATTTTCAGGCCTTCATCTAAGCCAGGTCCCCGATATGAATGAATCGATGAACGATTCGCTTTGTCAAAAGATGCTTTAAAAACAAAAGGAATCCCTAATTTTTCGGTAACGTTGACATAATGTTCAGCAATTTTAAGAGCCATATCTCGTGACTCTAATACATTCATACCGGCCAATAAGGTAAACGGTTTTTCATTAGCAATCTCAATATTGGCAACGCTTACTTTAGGTGCTGTCATCTTTCTCTCTTCTTATAAACTAACGGCCAATCACCACTATTACGAATTTTATTAGTGAATCGTCGCCGAATCTTGTTCTAAACTGCGGATCTGAATTTTCAAAAGGTCCGCTACCGGATCTTTAGGACATTTTTCAATAAAGTATTCATAATCATGAATTGCCACACTGGCACAATCAAGCTGCTGGAATAAAAATCCCCGGTCTCGCATTTCGTGAGGATCATCCGGGTTAAAGCGCAATAACGCCTCAGACACGCGTAATGCTGGCTCAAACTTATCTTCACGAATCAATGAACTCTTAAGTGCCGATAACCAGCGAATCATTACCTCGTTATGTTTAAGTGGGCGCAAATGCTCAGCGCTCAAACGCGCTAAATCACCTTTATAACCGCGCAATTTCAGCTCCACTTCATGCAATGAAAGAATTTCTGCACTAAATGGGTCAAAATAAACATCACGCTCAAAGACAAAACGCAGAACAAAACATCCAGGTAAATTGATAAACTCATAATTGAGCTCAAACTTATCAGCAAAATAGCTCACCAGCAATGCCAGTGATGCCGAGGTCCCAAAGCGATGTTCAATCACCTTATCAAGAAAGATATTTTGGCTATTAAAAAAGTCTTTCCAGTTGCCAGAAAATCCCAGCTCACCATACACTAGCTCAATCAGCTGCTGTAAACGAGCATCATCACCTACCGCCAACGCATGGTTCTCAGTCCACTCACGCCACCAGCTAAATAATTGATGACGACTACTCTGAGACTCGCGACCCGATAACTCTTCATTTAATGCAAGGGCTTCAATTAACAACGTGATACACTCCTAACTAAAACCAAATAGGTTGATGGTGAATACCCGCCTTGGCGGCCATCGCCAACCAACCGCATATTCCCAAACCAATCACGATTCGCATCAGCAATTTGCGGTAATAACGCAGACAGATCCGCATTAAAAATGCGCCTATCATCACTGAAGCAATCTGTTCAGCATACCAGATTTCAAACCAAGGGGATTGCTGTTTTAACAATGCTCCCCAAGTGCTAAACACAATAATGCCAAGCAAAGCGCCCGCTTCAAGCTTTTGCCAATTGGAAAAGGGCGCTTCATACGCAGGCCGCAAAATTCTAATCCACCACATGAGCATCAACAGGACCAGAAACAGAACTTGCACAATATTGCTTAACGCGAACATTCTTTCTCCTTAAACCCACTGACCTTTGGTTACCCGTGGTTGTCCAGCATAATCATGGACCGTTTCGATGTGGTTGAAACCAGCATTTGCAAAAATCTGCTGCACACCAGGGCTTTGATCATAACCATGCTCTATCAGTAACCAACCTTTCTCTTGAAGATGCAGTGTTGCGCCAGAAACAATTTGTTCAATATCGGCAAATCCGTGGTGAGCAGCAACCAGTGCAGAACGTGGTTCAAAACGGACATCACCTGAGGATAAATGCGGATCATCCGGGTCAATATAGGGTGGATTACTGACAATCAATGAGTATTGATTCTTTCCCACAGCATCAAACCAACGCGACTGAAGCCAACGAACGTTCACGTTATTACGCTCACCATTACCCTTTGCCAATGCAACCGCTTGCTCAACAAGATCAACGCCGGTTACATTAACACTTGGGCACTCATGCGCAATTGCAACAGCAATAGCACCGGTTCCAGTCCCTAAATCAAGTACACTATCGCCTGATTTTAGATGTATTAATGCTTGTTCAACCAGAACTTCCGTATCAGGGCGCGGGATCAACGTGTATTCGTTCACTTTAAAAGGGAGCGACCAAAACTCTCGCTCCCCAATCAAATACGCAACGGGCTCACCGCTGGCTCGACGCTCAATCAAAGCATTATAAGCATGCCACTGAGACTCACTAAGTTCCCGTTCAGGCCAAGTCATTAGATAAGTTGTCGATTGCTCTAACACGAATGCAAGTAATACCCTCGCATCCAATTTAGCAGAGTCACTCGTACTGAGTTGGCATTGCCCTTTTTCAAGAGCTGAAGCAATCGATACGTTAGTCATTCTCAGCCAAAGCAGCCAACTGATCGGCTTGATACTCTTGCATAATAGGTTGCAATAATGAGTCTAAGTCGCCAGCTATGACATCATTTAATTTATACAAAGTCAGGTTAATACGATGGTCACTCACCCGGCCTTGCGGATAGTTATAGGTGCGAATGCGTTCGCTGCGATCACCACTCGCTACTAGGTTACGGCGCATGGTCGTTTCTTCAGCATTGCGTTTTTCATCTTCAGCTGCTTGCAAACGTGACGCCAATACTGCCATCGCTTTGGCCCGGTTTTTATGCTGCGAACGTTCATCTTGACATTCAACCACCAACCCCGATGGAATATGGGTTATACGCACCGCCGAATCAGTTTTGTTAATGTGCTGACCACCAGCACCAGAGGCACGAAAAGTATCGACGCGGAGATCGGCAGGGTTGATTTCGACCGCCTCAGCTTCAGGCACTTCCGGCATAATCACTACGGTTACCGCTGAGGTATGAATACGTCCCTGAGATTCAGTTTCTGGCACTCGCTGTACTCGATGTCCGCCAGATTCAAACTTCATCACACCATAAACATGGTCACCACTGATTTTCGCAATCAGCTCTTTGTAGCCACCATGTTCGCCTTCATTGCTCGATACAATTTCAATCTTCCACCCACGATGCTCAGCATAGCGGCTGTACATACGAAACAGATCGCCGGCAAAGATAGCTGCTTCGTCGCCCCCTGCTCCAGCTCGAATTTCCAAAAAGATATTGCGTTCATCATTGGGATCTTTAGGTAATAACAAGATCTGTAGCTGATCTTCTAATTGTTCCAGCATCTGTTTGACCGTATTAATTTCTTCACCGGCCATCTCCCGCATCATCGGATCGTCATCTTCTTGCATTTCCTGAGCAGCCTGCAAATCAGCTTCGGCTTGTTGGTACTGTTCAAAGCAATTCACAACCCCTTCTAGCTGCGAATATTCTTTGGTCAGGGCTCGAAAACGATCTTGATCACTAATGATTTCAGATTCAGCCAATAATGCCTGAACCTCTTCATAACGCTCTTTAAGGGTCTCTAATTTCGATAAAATCGATGCTTTCATGTTGTTCTCTGTGAATTGGTCAATCTATGGCTGTCAATACCGCTAAAAGCGACTCTTCGCCGGACATCCTAGTGCCTGACGAATGACTTCCAGATGATCAAAACGCCCTTCTCGACCAGCTTTATTAAGTGCCTGGGTCGGGGCATGAATTAATTTGTTGGTTAGTTTAAATGCAAGCTCTTGAATCACTTCTTCGGGAGGATGTCCATTGGAGAGAGATTCCAATGCTTTATCGACTTGCTCATCACGCATTTCAAAACAATGTACGCGAAAATGACGGATACTATCGACGGTTTCCAGCGAACGAAACCATGCCATAAACTCATCGACCTGGCGGCTAATTAATGCCTCAGCTTGGTCTGCCTCTTCACGCCGATGAGCTAGGTTTTGCTCAATAATACCTTTAAGATCATCAACTGTGTATAAGTAGATATCTCGCAGATCACCCACTTGAGATTCAATATCACGCGGCACGGCGATATCAACCATAAACACCGGTTGATGGCGGCGAGTTTTCATCACCTGCTCCATCATCCCCTTGCCGATAATTGGCAAAGGACTTGCCGTCGAGCCGATCACAATATCGGCTTGCGGTAGATAGTCTGGCAACTCATTTAGAGCTATCGCGTGCCCATTAAACTGTTTGGCTAATTCTTGAGCTCGAGTCACGGTGCGGTTGGCCACTGTGATTTCAGTAACCCCCTGCTCAAGCAGATGCTTCGCTACCAACTCAATGGTCTCTCCGGCACCAATTAACATGACTTTGGCCTGACTAATGTCAGCAAAAATCTGTTTAGCCAAACTCACCGCAGCATAAGCCACTGAAACAGCGCTTTCACCAATACCTGTCTGCGTTCTAACTTCTTTAGCCGCAGCAAAACCTCGTTGAAAACAACGCTCTAAGATCGGACCAATAACACCGACTTCACGGGCCTCAGCATAAGCCTGTTTGACCTGACCGAATATTTGCGGTTCTCCTAAGATCATCGAATCTAAACCGGCCGCTACCCGAATCAGATGACGGACGACTTCGGAACCTCGATAAACATAGAGAGACTCACGCAATTGCTCTTCATCCAGATGTTGGAAGTTCGCCAACCAGTGGATAATTGGCTCAGGATCATCTTCATTACAATGGACATATAACTCAGTTCGGTTACATGTCGAGACGATCACAGATTGACTATGGCAATTGTCGTGTAACTCGCTCAGGGCATGACTTATCTGCTCGGCACCAATAGCAGCTTTCTCGCGAAATTCCACGGAAGCTGACTCATGATTCATTCCTAACGCCAACAAGCTCATTAACTATGGTTTCTAGCTTTCACACACGATATGATATAAACCGCTAATTGTACGGGAATCCCCAATTAAAAGAAAGGTAGTTACTCGATTGGTTCCTAGGAATAAATAATAAATACAAAATTATTGAGGTTCTCTTGTTTAGATCCATTTTTGTCATCGCATTTTTGGCCTTGTTAAGTGGTTGTGCAATGCACCCAACGCCGCCCGCTCAGGGGTCATGGCAACAGGTGAATCAACAACTTAAGCATATTCAGTCATGGCAAATGAATGGCCAGATCGCTTTTATTACACCTAAAATTCGCCGTCGTGCCGACCTCTTTTGGCAACATCGAAAAACCTCGGATCAACTGATTCTCACGGGTCCTTTTGGCCAACAATTATTAACCGCCATGATTACCCCACAAGGTGCGACCATTGTGGCTGATGGAAAAACATACCGAGGGCCGGATTCAAGCCAACTCATCTATCAGCTCACAGGCTGGCAACTACCAATTAATCGACTACCGGCATGGTTAATTGGCTTACCCAATAGCGCAGACTATCAATTGAATGCTCAAAACCGGCTCGGCAAAGTAACTAGTAATGATGGCTGGATTTTAAGCTATCAAGGTTATATGCAAGTCGGTAACTATGTACTGCCGCAAAAATTAAATGCCACATCGGCAAATACGCGTTTAAAACTGATTATCGACAACTGGAAAGTAACTTCTGATCCCCATGACTAACCCTATATTTTTCCCTGCGCCAGCAAAACTAAATCTGTTTTTACACATCAACGGTCGACGCCCAGATGGTTATCACGAACTTCAGACTCTTTTTCAGTTTCTTGATATTGCCGATGAACTCAGTTTTACACCCACCCACCAGAGCGAAATAATACTCGAGCCACCGCTACCCGGGGTCAACAATAGTGATAATTTAATTATTCGTGCGGCCAACCTACTCAAACCTTATACGGATAAAGCTCGAGGGGTAAAAATCACCCTGAAAAAAAACTTGCCAATGGGCGGAGGTATCGGAGGCGGTTCATCTGATGCCGCAACAACGTTAGTCGTATTAAACCGCTTATGGCAATGCGGATTAAATAATCAACAACTAGGACAATTGGGGCGGAAGTTAGGCGCAGATGTTCCGATTTTCATTCATGGATACGCCGCTTTTGCTCAGGGGATTGGTGAACAATTAACCCCTGCATTTCCCGCAGAGCAATATTATCTTCTGCTCACCCCTAACGCCATGGTCTCGACCGCCAAGATTTTTAATCATCCCGATTTACCCAGAAGCACGCCTAAGTTCCCCCCAGAGCAATATTGCTATGAAAAAACGGCTAATGATTGTCAAGGGATTGTCACGGATCATTATCCCGAGGTTGCACAGGCTCTTAAGTGGTTGGTAGAATATGCGCCAGCAAGAATGACAGGAACGGGATGCTGTATCTTTGCCCCATTTACAACGTTATCAGCAGCTAAGGCGGTCGCAGATCGTTGCCCTGCTCAATTTCACTCTCGCGTTTGTCAAGGGATGAACCAGTCATCTTTATACAAAAAGCTTGAGGGATTGGGGTTGTGACCTATCATTCATTTGCAGGATTAGCCTATCAACCAATCAACGGCAACACACAAACCGAGGTATTTTTACCGTGCCCGATATGAAGATTTTTGCAGGTAACGCCATACCTGAACTCGCCCATAGTATCGCTGATCGTTTATATACTCGACCAGGCAACATTTCTGTTGGTCGCTTTAGTGACGGCGAAATTAGCGTCGAAATTAAAGAAAACGTTCGCGGCGGGGATATTTTCATCATTCAATCTACCTGTGCACCAACCAACGACAACTTAATGGAGTTGATCGTAATGGTTGATGCAATGCGCCGAGCATCGGCTGGACGCATTACGGCAGTTATGCCTTACTTTGGCTATGCCCGTCAGGATCGCCGACCACGCAGTGCGCGTGTGCCGATTACTGCCAAAGTTGTAGCAGATTTTCTCTCTAGTGTCGGAGTAGACCGGGTACTGACTGTTGACCTGCATGCTGAGCAAATTCAGGGCTTTTTCGACGTTCCTGTCGATAACGTTTTTGGTAGCCCAGTATTAATGAGCGACATCCAGCACAAAGAACTTGAACAACCGATTGTCGTTTCTCCTGATATTGGCGGTGTTGTTCGCGCCCGTGCAGTTGCTAAGTTACTCAACGATACTGATCTTGCCATTATTGATAAGCGCCGTCCACGCGCTAACGTTGCCCAAGTCATGAACATTATTGGGGATGTTAATGGCCGTGACTGTATTTTAGTTGACGACATGATCGATACCGGTGGGACATTATGCCAAGGTGCTAAAGCGCTCAAAGATAAAGGGGCAAAACGCGTCTTTGCTTATGCAACTCATGCGGTCTTCTCGGGGAATGCTCCTGAAAACATCAAAAATTCAGTGATTGATGAAGTCGTGATCACTGACTCTGTTCCGCTACGCCCAGAAATGCAGAAACTAACCAAAGTGCGTCAATTATCCTTGGCCCCTCTTTTGGCTGAAGCGATTCGCCGGGTTAGCAACGAGGAATCAATCTCAGCAATGTTCTAATCAAGCATGCTAAGACCTCCCCTTAAGGCGCCTCTATAACGAGGCGCTTTTTATTGGCAAACTTTTATCGCTAATGTTAGAATAGCGCGCCCTGTTTTTAGGGGTACGGGCAGTTGTTTGGTCGCGAACAGCTGTCATGATTTATTTTTGGAGAAAAATTAATGTCTAAAATCGTACTGAATGCAGAACTTCGCAGTGATTTGGGGAAAGGTGCGAGCCGCCGCCTGCGCCGTGAAGATAAAGTACCAGCAATTGTTTATGGTGCCGGTAAAGACGCAATTTCTATTACTCTGGCTCATGATAAGCTACTGCAAGCTCAAGAAGTTGAAAGCTTCTACTCTCAGGTTCTGACCCTGAAAATTGGCAATGAAAATGTGGACGTTCTGGTTAAAGACATGCAACGTCATGCGTTCAAACCAAAAGTTCAACACGTAGACTTTTTACGTATTAGCGCAACTGAAGTGGTTACAACAACTGTTCCTGTTCACTTTATCAACCATGATAAAAGTGTCGCAGTTAGTGAAGGAGCTATTATTCACCACCACGCTACAGAAATCGAAATCAGCTGTCTGCCTAAAGACTTGCCTGAACACATTGAAGTTGACGTTGCGGAACTGGCTAATGGTGATTCTATTCACCTATCAGAAATTACGATGCCTGAAGGCGTTACAGCCACTGCATTAAGCAAAGGTTCTGACCACGATGTCGTTCTGGCATCTGCCGCTACGGAACGTGGTAGTCTGGTTGCTGATGAAGATGAAGCTCCAGCTGCTGATGCTGATAACAGCGCTGATGCTCCAGAAGCTGAGTAATTATGGCGAATACTATTCGCTTAATCGTGGGCCTGGGAAATCCAGGCCCCGAATACACCCAGACAAGGCATAACGCGGGCGTCTGGTTGATCGATGAAATTGCCAACCGTTACCAAGCCGCTCTCCAACCTGCTCCCAAATTTTTTGGTTATACAGGCCGCATCAGTCTCAATGGCGAAGATGTCCGGTTATTAGTCCCCACCACATTTATGAATTTAAGCGGTAAAGCCATTGCAGCTTTAGCGAATTTTTATCGTATCGCACCTGAAGAAATTCTGGTTGCCCACGATGAGATGGATATACCACCAGGGGTTGCCAAATTAAAACAAGGCGGTGGACATGGCGGCCATAATGGCCTTAAAGATACCATTGCCAAGCTTGGTAATAATAAAAATTTTTATCGCCTGCGGATTGGCATCGGTCACCCTGGAGATAAATCAAAAGTGACCGGATATGTATTAGGTAAACCGCCACAAACTGAGCAACAGCTGATTGACGAAGCAATAGATGAATCAACCCGTTGTCTTGATGTATTATTTAAAGATGGTTTAATCAAAGCACAAAATCGTCTGCATAGTTTTAAAGCCAATTAATAAGGGAATCGTGTCATGGGATTCAAATGTGGGATCGTGGGTTTACCAAATGTTGGTAAATCGACCCTATTCAATGCATTAACACAAGCAGGAATTGAAGCGGCAAATTTTCCGTTTTGTACCATTGAACCCAACACTGGGATTGTTCCTGTTCCCGATCCTCGTATGGACAAACTCGCTGAGATTGTTAATCCACAGCGGATTGTTCCAACAACGATGGAATTTGTAGATATTGCGGGCTTGGTTGCCGGCGCCTCAAAAGGCGAAGGACTAGGCAACAAATTCTTGGCCAACATCCGTGAAACTGATGCAATTGGGCATGTTGTTCGCTGTTTTGAAAACGACAACATCGTACATGTTTCAGGCAAGGTTGACCCTGCTACCGATATCGAAACCATTAATACCGAACTGGCTTTAGCTGATTTAGAAAGTTGCGAAAAAGCAATTATTCGAGTGGGCAAAAAAGCCAAAGGTGGCGATAAAGACGCCAAAATCGAACTGCCTATTCTACAAAAGATTGAATCGCACTTAGGCGAAGGTGAGATGATCCGCAGCTTAGGTTTAGATGAGGATGAACTCAAAGCAATCAGCTACATGAATTTCCTCACCTTAAAACCAACCATGTATATTGCGAACGTCAATGATGACGGGTTTGAAAATAATCCTTATCTAGATGTGGTTCAAGAAATTGCAGCTAAAGAAAATGCGGTTGTCGTACCAGTTTGTGCTGAAATCGAAGGTGAAATTGCAGAACTAGAAGCCGATGAAAAAGCCGAATTTATGGCTGAAATGGGGCTTGAAGAACCTGGCCTGAACCGGGTGATCCGTGCCGGATACACGCTATTAAATCTGCAAACCTATTTTACAGCTGGGGTGAAAGAAGTTCGCGCTTGGACCGTTCGCATTGGTGCCACAGCGCCACAAGCTGCAGGTGTGATTCACACCGATTTTGAACGCGGTTTTATTCGTGCTGAAGTGATCGCCTACGATGACTTTATTAATTATAACGGCGAAGCTGGTGCCAAAGAAGCGGGTAAATGGCGTCAGGAAGGAAAAACTTACAAAGTTGCAGATGGCGATGTCATCCATTTCTTATTTAACGTTTAATTCAGCTGAATAATCTAAAATCAGCCAGCTCAACATCGGCTGGCTGATTGCCTTGATTCCTTCCAATCCCCTCCTCCATAAGATATGGCCAATACCTAAGAGAGTATTCATCCTTGCGATGTATCGGACCTTCAAGTTAGCGATATATTTTTAACGAGGTCAAAAATATATCGTGAATAAAATTTTTACCCTTAGTCATTTCTACAATGCAATGACATATATCAGAGCCAGTTACTATATCGGTTTGGATGAAAATAGTGTTCCGGCAAGGAATATCTAACGATGTAAACTTCACTGGTTAAGATGTTTGAAATTGTGGCAGTTCAAATGCCGTGACAGACAAAGCATCACCAGTCCACGCTTCTATCTCAACCAGACACGTTTGGGCTGAGCACCCTTGTGAGAAACTAGATGCTGGCACATCGGCCGTTAACGCATTCGGATTACCATGTTTTTCCAATAACCCACCCTCTGCATTTTGCCAATGTTGGGGGTCATACCACGCTCCCGTCGCCAATCTCGCAACGCCTTCACGCACCGTTTCACTCAGCACTGCACTGGCTAGGCAACTGCCACGCTCATTAAACACTCTCACCACATCACCATCCTTAAGACCTCGACGTTTGGCATCCTGTGGATTCATATACACCGGCTCACGACCATGAATGCGGTCTTTTCGACTGTGTGGACTATGGTCGAGCTGGCTGTGCAATTTGTTCTTTGGCTGATCGGAAATTAAATGCAACGGAAATTGCTCGGCTTTCGGGCTGCCTAGCCATTCATGTGGTTCAATCCAGCACGCGTACCCAGGACAATCCTCCAAACCAAAATCGGCAATCGACTGAGAGAAAATCTCGATTTTGCCCGATGGCGTTTTCAATGGGTTAGCTTCAGGATCGCGGCGAAAGGCTTCGAGCAGAATGACCGGGTCGTCGGACTGCGGCATGTCCGCTGTATTGTCTTGCCAAAACGTCGCGAAATCAGGCAATTCAAAATTTTCCTTTTCTTTTAGTTCTTCACGCCAATTCACGTACAAATGCTCTAGCCACTCATCCGCCGTTTTACCTTCAGTAAACTGCTCGGCAATGCCAAGGCGCTCTGATAACGCGGCAAAAATAGCGTAATCATCCCATGCTTCCCCTTCTGGTAATTTTGCTTGTTTCATCGCGGCAATAATCGGTTCACGCTTGGCGTAGAAAATATCATTACGCTCTATCGTGGTGGTTGCCGGGAAGACAATATCCGCCATCTTGGCAGCTGGGGTCCAATATTGTTCATTGGTGATGATGGTTTCAGGGCGCTGCCACGCTTGCGATAAGCGCTTGAGGTCTTGATGGTGGTGGAAGGGGTTGCCACCCGCCCAATAGATTAAGCGGATATCTTGATATTCGTAGGTCTTCCCTTCATAGGTAAAGTGCTCTCCTGGATGAAGTAACATATCGGCAATACGTGCGACTGGAATAAAGTGTTCAACCGCATTCTTACCTTGCGATAAGGTGGGGCCAAACACATGCTTATGCGGACTGCCCAACAAATTTTCGGCGCCGTAACAAAACGCAAACCCGCCGCCGGGCAAGCCAATTTGTCCGAGCATCGCGGCCAACGTAATCAGTGCAAAACACGGTTGCTCACCATGATCGGCGCGTTGTAAGGACCATGCCATATTGATAATGGAGCGATGCGACGACAATTCGAATGCCAATTGTTCGATGCGCTCAGCAGGAAGACCCGTGATAGACGCCGCCCATTGAGCGTCTTTCGGTTGATGATCCATCTCGCCTGTCAAATAACGCTCAAACTCTGAGTAGCCGACACAATAACGCTCGATAAAATCGCGATCATGTAAATCGTGTTTCCATAAGGTGTAGGCTAGCGCAAGCATTAGCGCGGTATCGGTGTTGGGTTTGATGGGCAGCCATTCAACATTGCCACCGGTTTCAATATCATCGGATACGGGACTGACGTTAATGAAACGTACACCTGCCTTATGCATCGCATTTAAGCCACCACGCGCTCGATGTTCAGCGGTACCGCCAGTCGATACCTGCGCATTTTGATATTTTGAACCACCAAATGACAAAAACAGCTCGCAATGCTTTTCCATGGTCTTCCAATCGGTATGGGACTCCATGAGATCTTTCATTGGCATCACCAGCCAATGCAATAATGCGCTCGCAGCACCGAGGCTGTATGAGTTTTTACTGCGCACATAGCCACCAAAGCTATTTAAAAAACGATGCACTTGGCTTTGTGAATGATGAAAACGTCCCGCACTTGACCAACCATAAGACCCGCCAAAAATCGCCTGATTGCCATATTGCTCTTTGACTTTGCGTAGCGCGTCAGCGGCATAGTCTAATGCGGTATCCCACGACACTTCGATGTACTCATCGCCGCCGCGGGGCGCGCCCGGTTTCCCTTGCTGTTGGTCTAACCAGCCTTTCCGTATGGCTGGTTTTTGCACGCGTAACGCTTCGACTTGAGGATGATTCAAATAACGACCAATATCAGAAGGGTTCGGGTCATGGCGGTAAGGTCCTATCGTCATGTTTTCCGTCATGCCATGTGAGATTTCGTACAATCCCCAATGGGCGGCAGTATAAGTGATAGCTTGACCTTGCTGATTATCATTCTTGGACATGAATGCAACTCTCCTAGACGTCTTTTTATGCTTGCGGCTAATGTCCAATCATCATTGATTGCGCTAACCCCGTCAAGACTCCCTTGGTTATCCCTCCTGACCGATTCGATACAGTTGCATTACGTCCTTTCGAATCTCAAACTCAAAAGAACCCAATGATGCTTTATCGTATTGACATGAGGAACGAAGTATTAATTCAATTGGGTCGCAATAAGCCTATTCCACCACATGATGATTTCTGCCATCATCGCCATAAAGAGCGAAATATTGATACGCTCTGCACGTAGAAAGATATAATACATTGCAAGAGTAAATACCCGGAATACTCATGCTTCGCGCCTTTGCACAAAGCGTTAAAGGAGATTTAAATCTATGGGCAAAAACCAAGCAGAAGAGTTTGCCAACGGGTTAATTAGTTTTATTATAAAAGAGTGGTTGGTCGTTACATCTGGTGTTGGCGTAATACTGACCTCTCTTTATACCAAGCATATTCCGCACTACTCCATTGAAGAATTACAGGTGCTTTTCATCCTGTTTGTTCTATTCATTACGGTTAAAGGACTACAGCAAAGTGGGCTCATATTAAAAATTGCCCGAAATATAGAAACAGGAAAAGTCATCCCTCTAAAACTCGTAGCAACCACCTTTTTCCTGTCCATGTTGGTCACCAATGACATAGCACTGATTGTCATGGTACCACTGACAATCTCTCTTAATATCAATCGCAAAGCTATTCTCGTTATTCTTGAAGCATTAGCAGCCAATGCCGGCTCAGCCCTCACCCCATTCGGTAACCCGCAGAACTTATTTATTTACTGGTTCTATAATATTCAACCCACTACTTTCATCGCAAAAATCGCCCCATTTTGTTTGATTTTTATGGTCATTTTGTTTTTGGCATCACTCCTTATTAAAACCCAAACGGAGTTAACAGAAACGGCACCACAACAGACTCATAAAAAGGCATATATTTATGTGACGCTGCTCATCACCGTGCTATTAACGATTCTTCATGTACTCCCGGTTTGGGTCGGAATATTAGTTGTGACATTTGCCCTAACCTTTGATCGAAAAGCCTTGAGTATTGATTATGCTCTGCTATTAACTTTCTTTTTCTTCTTTGGCATTGCTGATAATTTAAAAACAATGCTAGCTTCCGATATAAGCCATTCTGAACATATTTTTCTATTGTCAGCTTTGGCAAGCCAGGTGATGAGTAATGTTCCTGCTGCACTATTATTTGCCAAATTCACATCGAATTGGGAAGCTTTATTATGGGGCGTGAGTGTCGGAGGTTTTGGTAGTTTATTTGGTTCGTTGGCAAATCTGATTGCTTACAAAATTTATATTACGCATGAACGCTCAGACAGCACTGCTATGTTTACTGCGAAATTTCTCATACTAAGTTATACGGCTTTTTTTGTAGCGATAGGGCTATATTTCCTTTTAAAGCAACTTCAATGGTTATGATCGTCGATTAAAATGACTACGACGAAAGAGAAGAATCCTATTAAATCTAGCTTAAATCCCACTTCCATAGCACAAATCGAAATAAAACACTCAAACGATAAATTATTCAGTACACAGCATCTTGGAGCATTTTGTGCTGGGGAAATGGAAATAATTAATCGGTTTGAAAGGCTATTTTCGTTGGATCTTTTAAGGACGTTTTTATGCCCCTTGCCACTTACATAACAAAGGCCATACGTATCGTTTTTTCGCTCAATATTTCTGGTGAATATGGCACTATGTATTTGGCACCTCAAAGCATCCAGAAACAGATAAAGTTTTTTCTAGCTAGCCACGGAGATGATTCGCAAAAATATCTCTTAGGGGCCGACTTTGAGGCCTTATTTAGACGATTCTCGATGAACTTAAATTTTTGTTTTTATTGAATTTATTTTTATTGAGAACTTCTCAGTAAATGATAACCTCCTCGTTAAACCATCCGAGGATTCTGCAATGAATAATACCGATCAGTTGTATACGCAAACAGATTTTTCTCACACCGATCTAAGCGGCCATATTTTTAACCACTGCACATTCATTCGTTGTAATTTTAAGCAAACCAACCTTCGGGATAGTCAATTTGTAAACTGCACCTTCCGGGAAAAAGGTGAAATCGAAGGATGTGACTTTTCGTACTGCGATCTTCGAGATGCCTCCTTTGACAATTGTAGGCTTGCAATGTCTTATTTTGGAAGAGCAAACGGCTTTGGTATAGAAATTAGAGACAGTGATTTAAAAGGCGCTAACTTAGCCCAAATGAACTTTGTAAATCGAGTTTCAAACAAAATGTACTTTTGTTCTGCCTATATCACCGGTTGTGATTTGTCTTACACCAACTTTGAGAGACAACTGATTGAAAAATGTGATTTATTTGAAAATAGATGGGTAGGAGCCAACCTAAAAGGCGCATCATTTAAAGGGTCAGATTTAAGTCGGGGTGTGTTTTCCAAGGATTGTTGGGAGCAGTTTCAAATTCAAGATTGTGACTTAACTCATTCACAATTGTATGGTTTAGATCCCCGAAAAGTAGATCTTACCGGTGTCAAAATATGTTCATGGCAACAAGAGCAATTATTAGAGCAATTAGGAATAATCGTCCTTCCTGATTGATTAAATGAGTTCTAACTTTTTCCCTTGAGTTGAACCGTGTAATGAAAAGACGCCCCATAAAGTATGAATTCTCGACAGCAAACACAAGTTAAGAAGAGCTACATTGACAAATAGTGGTGATGATAGACATCATAAAATATTAACCGTGGATAAAACGAGATAGTGATTTAGCCTGTTGTGATAAATTGGAATTTTGTAGAAATTGTCTGGCATAAGAGATAACAAACATTTGAGTTATCCGCTCCAAGCCGTGGTTCAACATCAGTTTTACAAACTTCCTGCTCTTGAATGGTATAGAACCATAAGGAACGTTTGTAATGATTAAAATACTCGGCAAAACAAAAATCAAAGAGAAGCACAAACTTACATGTCATTGTGGCGCTGTTGAACTATTGCTCCATTTACCTAATGGTATTGTGAATCCGAGACGTTGTGACTGCTCCATGTGCCGAAGAAGAGGTGCAATTGTTGCGTCTGTCCAATTGGATGGCATCGAAATTATCAAAGGAGCCGAAATGCTCAAGCTCTACCAATTTAACACGATGACAGCCAAGCATTATTTTTGCTCCAACTGCGGTATTTATACTCACCATCAACGTCGTTCCAATCCCTCTGAATACGGCTACAATGTCGGTTGCCTAGAGGATGTCAATCCATTTGATTTAGGTCCTATCACCACAGCAGATGGGGTCAATCACCCATCAGATCAATAGGTTCATTTAAAGCTCACCAAACCAGCGAGAGCGATTTCCACTTCACATAGGTTTCCCAGATATGGAGGTATCTTGAGCAGCCATATTTCTACACTGATTGGCCTAGGCGTCGCCATATGTGTATCTATCTCTTTCTATTTTCAAGGGAAAAGACTCAAAGCGAAAACTAACCCTGCTCACTATGCCAAGCTCAAGCAGCAAGGTCAGAAACTCCGTTTTAAGAGTGCCATATTGGACGGTCAACGATACAGTGGTTGTATGGAATTTATTATCACTGATAGTGCGCTCGGAATGCGCTGTTACTGGCCTTCGTTCTCAATCATTACCAAATATAAAGATTTAACATTATCTAAAAGCAGAGCATTGATCGGATCACGGGTTCGCTTACATATATCAGGCCGAGAAGAAAAAATAGAAATAAGTCATTCGCTAGCTAAAAAGCTAAAAAAACTCTCTAACGGAAAGTTTGGATACCACCATCTAAGCCCCGCGACAGATGAACCTACTGATCATAAAGATTCATAGATTAGATCGTGTGAAACCGAATCGATACGACACGTTTCATCAGTAAGCAAGAGCATACTCACCATTTGAATTAATATTTATTCCCAATAAAAAAGGCGCATACCGCGCCTTTTATCCACGCCAGATCGACTTAGCCTTGCAGTCCTTGTTTGGCTAAGTACTCATCATAAGTTCCATGGAAGTCATTCACGCCATCGGCGGTAATTTCAATAATGCGGGTTGCGATTGATGAAACAAACTGACGATCATGCGAGATGAACATCAACGTCCCTGGATAGTTTTCTAACGCCAAGTTCAACGACTCAATCGATTCCATATCCATATGGTTGGTCGGTTCGTCCATCAGCAAAATGTTAGGCTGTTGCATAATCAGCTTACCAAACAACATTCGCCCCTGCTCCCCCCCAGAAATGACTTTCACAGATTTAGTGATTTCATTTTGTGAAAACAACATCCGCCCTAAAATACCACGTACGGTTTGCTCGTCATCCCCTTCTTTTTTCCACTGCGACATCCAGTCGAGCAGATTCATATCTTCACTAAACTCATGAGCATGATCCTGAGCATAAAAACCAATATTACTATTCTCAGACCATTTAATTTCACCAGCCATTGGCGCCATGACGCCTGCTAAGGTATTGATAAGTGTTGATTTACCAATCCCATTTTGACCAATAATGGCTACGCGCTCACCGACTTCAACCCTCAGATTGACATCATTAAACAGAATATTATCGCCATACCCCTGTTTTAAATCGATCACTTCTAACGCGTTACGAAACAGCTCTTTACTTTGTTCAAAACGAATAAAAGGAGATTGACGACTGGATGGTTTCACTTCTTCGAGCTGGATCTTATCGATCAATTTTTGCCGTGAAGTTGCCTGCTTGGCTTTGGATGCATTAGCTGAAAATCGGCTAACGAACGTTTTCAGTTCTGCAATCTGGGCTTTTTTCTTCGCATTATCGGCTTGCAGACGGTCGCGCGCCTGCTCAGCGGCAATCATATACTCATCATAATTGCCATGGAACATCCGCAATTCACCATAATCCAAATCAGCCATGTGCGTGCATACGGTGTTCAAGAAATGGCGGTCATGGGAAATAATGATCATCGTACAATTTCGCGCGATGAGAACTTGTTCTAACCATGCAATGGTGTGCATATCCAAGTTGTTGGTTGGTTCATCGAGCAACATTACATCAGGTTCAGCAAACAACACTTGCGCTAACAGTACTCGCAGTTTTAATCCCGGCGCAATTTCGCTCATCAGACCAAAATGCTGCGCTTCAGCAATCCCCAAACCGAGCAGCAGCTCACCAGCCCGTGCTTCGGCGGAATAACCATCCATTTCGGCAAACTCAGTTTCAAGATCACCGACTCGCATACCGTCTTCGTCAGACATCTCAGGCAATGAATAAATGCGATCCCGTTCCTCTTTCACGGCCCATAGCTCTTTATGTCCCATAATCACGGTATCGATCACACTAAATTGCTCAAAAGCAAATTGATCCTGGCCCAATTTAGCAATACGTTCATTTGGGTCATAAACCACCGTGCCCGATGACGACTCTAACTCGCCGCTTAAAATTTTCATAAACGTCGATTTGCCGCAACCATTGGCGCCAATCAGGCCATAACGATTGCCATGACCAAACTTGATCGAAATGTCTTCAAATAATGGCTTAGCGCCAAATTGCATGGTGATATTTGCGGTTGATAGCACAAGAACTTCCCAGACTGGATAAACAACAAAATAAAGTGAAAGTCACCCTCACTTTTCGAGCGGGTGATTCTATCAGTTTTTTTCGTCGGTATCAGTTTTTAGCTGACTATTTTTTATCCTTTTCGAGGATTAAATAATAACAACAGCCTTACTGAACAAAAGAGCCATGCAAACGCGCTACGATTCTCCGGTGGCTTATATCTGGGTATCCTCAGAACTGTTAAATGAATACATGCGAACTTCCTCACGCACCTGCCAACCAAGACGCTGATAAAACTTTTTAGCGTTCTCATTTGCTATATTCACAAAGAGATGCGTTTTCGCGATACCAATCTCTTTAAGTGCTTTGACAGCCTTTGCAATGAGATCCCGCCCAATCCCTTGCGAACGACATTCAAGCGCAACGGACAAATGTTGAATGTAGCCACGACGCCCATCCGTTCCGACCAGAATCGCCCCTATAATTTCATGATTTTCATTCTCTGCGACAAAACTTAAATTGTGATTGCGTGCCAAGTAATGAGCAATATTGGTTTGACTATCTGCTTCTCTTAACAACATCTCCTCGGTCTGTAACCACAATGCCATTACCGAATCATAATCATTAATTTGCATAGGACGGTACTGAATCATTTTTATTCCTTTTACTCCACGAAAATATGAGATAACTACGTACTGATTTAGCTTGATTTGAGTCTGAAGCTTTAGTCAAAACTCATCTGAAAAGCCCAAACAGATGAAACAAACCACTTCTGCTCAGGCTAAAACCTGAATTTAAAAGTTTAGATCCATTGAATCTTAGTGAGTATCCAAATCATGTAGTCGATGAGATCTGCTTGTATGCTAGTGTATTCCTGCCAAGCTCAACGCTATAAACAAAGCAAATACTCAGGAGCTTTTGTTCAGGCCCTATCTATAAGCAACCGCATTTTAACAATCTCATCCTCAGCAATCTCATAGCGCTGATATTCATCTTGGCCAGCGGCTCCCATAAAAACCTGACGATTGATAAAGCGCATGTTCGAGGGCTTAGAGACACTTGCTGATGAGTGAAACTCGCTCACGCCAGCCTCAAGCAATTTTGGCAAAGTAGCCGCTCGTACGCCTCCTCCAACCATCACGGTCGGCCCATCAATCGCCAGTAACTTTATAATGAGATCAAGCCCGGCAACGGCGGTGTTTTGCTGACCTGAGGTTAGAACCCGTGAAACACCAAGTTGGGCTAATAGCTGATAACAAGCGATGGGATCTTTGGTCATATCAAATGCGCGATGAAAGCACACTTCAAGCCCTTTGGCTGCTTCTAACAATTGTCCCATAGCGGCAATATCAATTTGCCCATCGATGGTTAGTGCACCAAGCACTACGCCCCTTAAATGAAATGCTTTAACTTGGGCTATATCTTCACACATCTGAGCAATGTCATTTTGGCTATAACAAAAATCGCCCCCATGAGGACGAATCATGACCATCACTGGCAGATTCGAGCATGTGGCTAATTTCATTAAACCAAACGAAGGGGTTAATCCCCCTTCCCCACGAGCACAACACAGTTCAATACGCTGGGCCCCAGAACGTTCAGCCGCTTGAATGTCATCATAACTAAAACAGCAAATCTCCAACATGATTAAGTACGCTCTACTAGGGACTGTTGATCTTTGGTGGTTGAATTTTGTTCAAATTAAACGCATTTTGAACGCGGCGCCCCCTGCGACGCTTAATGAGTGAAGCAAGCAGGGGGCAACAAAGTTCAGGATGCGTTTAAATGAACCCCAAGGGCAGTATCTGAGAGGAATTTATCCGGCGTTAAACGTTCTTTGTGGAGAATAACTACACGGCACAACGTTTGCCTTGCCTAAATCCCTCTCAGATTTCTGCAAACCTAATCACAAAAGGTCAACAGTCCCTAGCAAAGAGGCGCCAATTAAACCGCCATCTTGATGAAATATTCCGGGGACGATCAACGGTGCATTAATGGGATTCAAAATCAGCGCTTTCACTTGCTCATCTAAACGTGCAATCAGTTCAGGCTCACTCGCTAAACCACCACCAACGACCACAATTGAGGGACTGAGAATATTCATCATCAACGCGAGCGGTTCACTCACGATAGCCAACCAGACTTGGATCGTTAGTTCAGCTTGGACATCCGATTGTTTATCTAAAGTCATAATTTGTTGACTGGTTAACGACTGTTGATGAAGTTGCAAATGCAACCGTTCGATTCCTCTCGCCCCAGCCAGTGTATCAAGGCAACCGGTCTGACCACAGCCACAGCGAATTCGTGGCAGATGAATTAAGCGACCATGGATAGAAACTTCAGTGCGAGTAATCGGCCCATGCCCCCATTCAGCCATAACGCCGCCGCGACCTTCAATAATTTTGCCATTAATAACCAAACCACCACCAATCCCTGTGCCTACAATTGCCCCAAGAACAATCGGCAAATTGCTCCCTTTTCCCAAATGCGCCTCAGCAAGGGTAAAACAATCTGCATCATTGGCAATATAGACTGGTCGTTTCAATAACTGTGAGAGTTCTCGTCGCAATTGATGGGTATGATAAGCACGAATATTACCTGCAAAAACCGTATCGGCAACATGATCAACGATCCCAGTTGTCGAGATAGCTAACGCTGAATCACGATCATAGTTGGATTGCCACTGCTCAATCAGTGTCACGAGGGCTTGACTCAATGCTTGCCAACTCTCGTTAGGAGTAGCAATTTTATCCAACAGCTTGATCTGTCCAGGCTTTGCTGAAACCGCAAACTTGATAAACGAGCCGCCAATATCGGCACAAATGACAGGTTTCACCATCGTGAGTTACATATTAGAAATATCAGTCATAAATTATCTTAGCTAGAACAGGTTGATTATCGCAATGGTTGATCACACAAAACGGGATACCCTAAGCACCTTAAGCTTAAAAAGTCACGGTAAAGAAAGATAAGCGAGCTCCCCAAAGCCCCATTCATGATTTCGCAATGAATGTTTTTTTATAGTAGTAACATAAATCAATCCAGGCTTGAGCGGCTTTCGATAGGTATCTCTGAGCATGCCATATTACCCCCAGATCCCAGTTAATCGTCGGTTCGATAGGGCGAATTAATAGTCCGTTGTGATCCATTCGACGGCACAATGGCTCTGGAACAAAAGCAACGCCCCCCGTTTTGACCAATGCCACTAAAAAATCCCACTGGCTACTACGTGCCGCAATTTGAGGGGTAAATCCAGCTTTCTGACACGCCTGACGAATTGACCCACTTAAGGTAAATTCATCGGTATAAACAAAAAAGGACTCCTCTGCAAGCTCTGACCAGCGAACGGTACTTTTCCTCCGCCAATTGGGCATGTCAGACAGTACGGCATATACGGGATAGCTATTAAATTCCAATGTTGCAAGCTCATTACCTATGTATTCTGAAAGCATCGTAATCGCGACATCAAGCTCTCCATCAAGCACAGCTTGCTCGACTTTGCGCCCCCCATACTCCAAAATAACAAGTTCTACATCCGGGTATAACTGACGATATTGACGAATAATACCGGCATACATGTGACCAATCATCGGCGGAATACCGACTTTTAACCGACCTTTACGCAACTCGTTTAAATCATCTAGCTCAGTAACCAATTCATCCATCTGGGATAAAATACCCTGAGCCTTTTGAAACACCACTTCACCCGCATCGGTTAACCAGAAACGCCGTCCGTCCCTGTGAAGCAACGGAAGGTCTAGTTCAACCTCTAAATTTTTAATCATTTTGCTAATCGTAGGTTGCGTTACAAAGAGCTTTTGTGACGCTTTCGTGAAGCTTTTTTGTTTAACTAATTCAACAAAATAACGTAATGCCTTGATATCCATAATAAGCTATTTACCGGAGTTACCTTATCATTCCAATAAGGAATAGTTTAAATAAAAAAAATTCATTTTTGGACTAGTTTGGAACTCCTTATACTGTGCGTCACTTCACAAATATTAACAAGAGTTATTCATTCAAATGCTGCGTCTCAGGGTTGTTCTACTCACCTGTATACAGGTTACTATTCTTTCCCTTATTTGGATGGCGGCTAACGTTTTTGTCCAGCGTCTGCATGTTCCCGTTCCATCTAATCTGGTTGGATTATGTCTATTGCTCATTTTGGTTTTCACCCGAATCATTCGCCCAAACTGGCTTCGCTTGGGAGCTAGTTGGTTATTAGCTGAAATGCTGTTGTTTTTCGTCCCAGCTGCTATTTCAGTCATTAAATATCCCCAATTAATTCGCCAATTTGGCCTACAAATCATGGCGGTTATTTTTCTAAGTACCCTTTGTGTCATAATTTCGACTGCATGGACCGTCGATAAAATGCACCGAATCGAGGTTCGCCTGGCTCGTCGTCGTGATCATAAACTCATCTTGTCGAACCGGAGTAATCGTTCATGAACAACTCTGCAATAGCCTTGGGTTGTTTCGTGCTGACGATCGTTTTATATCTCATTAGCAAGTGGCTATATCATAAAAAAAACATTGTCTTATTCATGCCTTTATTGTTAGCCCCCGTGCTCATTTTAATCGTAGTTCTGGCGCTGAAAATTCCATATAAAGATTACATTCAGGATTCACACTGGCTGCTGTGGATGTTAGGACCTGCTACCGTCGCTTTTGCGATTCCAATTTATGATCAGCGCCAACTCATTGCTAGACACTGGCTATCGCTCACTGTTGGGGTCTGTGTTGCAGTCTTGGTGGCCGTGACTACATCAGTGATGTTAGCTAGGTTATTTCATCTGACCATTGAGCTACAACGCAGTTTAGCCATGCGCTCGATCACCACCCCATTTGCCATTCAGGCCACCAAAATTATTGGAGGCCAGACAGACCTAAACGCCGTCTTTGTTGTCATTACAGGTGTACTAGGTATGGCAATTGGAGAATTCACTCTGACGCTCACTGCCATTCGTTCACGACTTGGTAAAGGGGCAAGTTTAGGAGCTTGTGCCCATGGGGCAGGAACGGCTAAGGCTTATCAGCTAGGCCATACAGAAGGCGTTACATCAAGCGTGATCATGATGCTGGCCGGCGTAATTACCGTCTGCGCCGCCCCGTTGATTGGTCATGTATTTTGGTAAGATGTCCGTAACTTTAGCTACATCAATCCATGTAGTTTTTGCCTCACGTTGAGGCGTTAAGCATCTGGGCAGGACCAGATGCTTTTTTATTTCACACTCTTTTACTCACTAATCTAATCTTGCGGTTCATCCTGCGGTAGCGATTCAATATGCAACGTCTGAGTTGGGAATGCACAATCAGCGCCATTTTGATGAATAATATCTAACGTTTTAAGCAAGACATCTTGCTTAATCTGATGATACTTTTTCCAATCCACTGTTTTAGTAAATGTGTAAATAAAAAAATCCAGGCTGGATGCCCCAAAGCCATTAAAGTTCACCATTAAAGTCTTATTGGCATCTATCGATTCGTGATTCTCCAGCATCTGCTTCACTTGTTCAACAATCGTACGCACCTGCGTCGCATCCTGATAACGAACACCGACCGTCTCATAAATGCGCCGATTTAACATGCGTGAGGGGTTTTCAACTGAAATTTGGGTGAAAACTGAATTGGGCACATATAGTGGCCGTAGATCAAATGTGCGAATTTTAGTCACCCGAAACCCGATACGCTCAACCGTTCCTTCTATCGGACGATCGGGGCTACGGATCCAATCGCCAACCCGGAAAGGCTTATCTAAGTATACGACAAACGCACCAAAAAAATTGGCCAACAGATCTTTAGCTGCCATCCCAATGACCAACCCACCAACACCCCCAAAAGCAAGCAATCCAGAGATGCTCACACCAAGGCTTTGGAAGACGGTAAGCAACACAATAATGATGATTGAAGCTTTCAGTAGTTTAGCAACAGCTTGAACCGTGGTTGCATCTCGCCCCTTAGCGATAAACTCTTCTTCACCACTATTGGTCACCCGCCAAGCAGCCAAGGCAAACAGACCTTCTAAACACACCTTGCGAACAACCGGCAGGTATATCGCTAAATTAGAATCGATCCGATCCGCAACACTATCAGCAACCAGACTCAGCCCCAGCAATAAAATAAACCAACTCACCGGTCCATTGAGCGATTCCCATAAAATATTGTCCCAGTGAGTCTGTGAACGCTCCGTTATTTTGACAATTCGTTTCCCAAGCACTCGCCATAAAAGAGTGACCAATAACGTCAAAGCAATAATACAACTTACTTCGATAGCCCACCCTTGCCCTAATTCATGAGTTAGATGGGCAAATTGCATATGAAACCAGTTAGAGGTGGTTTCCATAGATAAAATGTCTCGTTGATAAAATTAATGAATAAATCTTAGAGAAGAGTTTCACGAAGCTCAATGATAATCTTAATGAATCCTCCGTTGATTTAAGCAATGACCAACTTCCACGCCAACTACTTTTGCAATCGACGATGAAATTCAGCAGACTGATATTACCGTGCTCATAATTCATCTTAAGAGGTCATTATGACCAAACAGAATTCTCAACTTTTCGGCTACTCTAAAGGCGCTCAAGTTTTACAAGTCCCTGTTCAAGAATTACCTTTAGATGTTATTAATCAGGTTGTGTTCTCACAGGTTCTAGAACACAACGCCATGCTACAACTTTGCATGACTTTGATTGTTCCGCGAACACCCCAACCTAAACCAGCAATTATCTATTATCCCGGTGGTGGATTTACCAGTAGTAAACGGGATCAATTTATCGAAATGCGCGTTGCACTGGCCAAGACGGGTTTTGTCGTTGCAGCAGTAGAGTATCGTGTTGTGCCTCACCAATTTCCCGCTCCGATAATCGATGGTAAAGCGGCAATTCGTTATTTACGTCAGCATGCCAAAGAATTCACAATCAATCCGGATCGAATCGGTGTTTTAGGGGATTCAGCGGGCGGCTATATGGCACAAATGATGACTCTCGCAGAATCAGAAGAATTTGACCAAGGTGACTTCCTCAACCAGTCTTCAGCAGTCCAAGCTGGCGTCAGCATTTATGGGATCTCAAATCTGTTAAATATAGGTGAAGGATTCAACGATAAATTGCAACAGGTGCACCAATCGCCCGCTGTGACAGAGGCACTGTTAGTTCATGGAGCAGCATTTAATACGTTTGCGGGTGCATCGATTCAAAGCGACCCAGATCGAGCATTATATGCCAGTCCAATGGGACATATCGATGGCGCCAAACCACCACTATTATTGATGCATGGGAGTGACGATCCGCTAGTGAGCCCTATTCAAAGTCAGCAACTTTATGAGCAATTGCAGGAGCGTGAGGCTCTAGTTGATTATATTATCGTAGAAAAAGCAGGTCACGCAGATGATGATGTTTGGTATCAACCTGCTATTACTGATACTGTTTGCCAGTGGTTTAAGCGCCATCTATTAGATTAAATAGCCAAACTACAAACTGAGCGCATAAAAACGCTCAGTTAAATCGGTTTTTTACCATTAAACAATAACTGTTCAAAAATATCTGGCTCAAGCGCCTCACTGAACAAAAATCCTTGATAAGTGCGACATCCCCGATACTTAAGAAATTGCATCTGAAAATCTGTTTCAACACCTTCCGCAACCACCTCAATGCCTAAGTTTTCACTCATAGCAATAATCGTCGCGATAATGGCGCTACTGCCAGCTCGAGTCCCATTAACAACAACTTCATCGACAAATGATTTATCAATCTTAAGGCAATGAATCGGCAGTCGATTCAAATAGGCAAGTGATGAGTATCCAGTACCAAAATCGTCAATAGAGAAACGCACGCCAAACTCACGTAGCTCCGACAGTTTGGTAATCGTTTCATCAACATTGGTCACTAAAACGCCCTCGGTAATTTCCAGCTCCAGTAACGACGGATCACATCCTTCCTGATTAATAATATCAATGACTTCCTGGACAAAACCACTCCGATGAAATTGTTTCGGGCTAACATTGACAGAAAGGGTCTTAAACTGAACAGGGATCCCTTTGTCTTGCCACTGTTTTAATTTACGGCATGCGCCTCGCATCACCCACTCACCGAGTTCCACAACAAAACCTGACTCTTCTGCCATCGGAATAAAGACCCCCGGAGAGATCCACCCATAGCGCTCATCAAACCAACGCAATAACGTCTCAGCACCAGTCATCTGATAATTGTCATTAAAGCGCGGCTGAAAATAAATAACCATGTCATCATTGTTCATCGCTTTAGGCATCAACATCTGAATTTCATGACGCTGATGCGCCTTACTCGCCATCTCTTCGATAAAGAAATGAACTTTTGAACGTCCGACTTCTTTACCATGATAGAGTGCAATATCAGCCTGACGGAAGACTTCATAAGCTTTGTTTTTCTGATGTGGGAACAGAGCAATGCCAGTGGTGATATTCAAATTAATTTCACTATTCTGAATTTCGATGGTTTCACGGACATGGCTACTTAACTGGTGGGCAATGGAGAGTAATTTACGCACCGCGTTTTGTTTCACTTGTCCTAAATGAGTCAATAGTATCGCAAATTCATCGCCACTAATCCGCGCGACAGTATGCACATGGCTGCGGCGAGTTTCTAACCTTCTGGCAACTTTTTTGAGGATAAAATCGCCGATGTGATGACCAAATAGATCATTAATATTTTTAAAATTATCAATGTCTATGTAAAACAAACCACCAAATTCTTGATATTCAACGTGTGAGTCAATCGCTTGTTCGAGCTCTTCTAACAGTCGGCTACGATTCGCCAATTTCGTGGTTGAATCATAATTACTCTGATATACCAACTTCTCTTGAGCCCGGTGTAATTCCGAAATATCTTTAAATAATCCCACCATCCGGAGTGGTCTACTATCATCTTTTTCAATGACCATCACTCGCGGTGAAACCCAAATAATTTCGCCTCGAGCACTGACTAGACGATGAACATGCACAAACGTATCACGCACACCTTGCATATAAAGTCGAAATTGATTGAGCGTTTCGTCTTTATCATCAGCATGAATATAGTTTTGCCAACCCCCAATATCTTTCGCTAACTGTTGCGGTGCAATTTCCAACATGAGGGCCCATTGCTGATTAAAATGAACCTCATCAGTGACTAAATCCCATTCCCATATGCCGTTCATATCGCTATCGAGTGCAAACTGCCAACGTAACTCAGCAGCTTGTGTTTGCGACATGCAAGTGCTCAACGTTGAGCGCAAATCATTTAAAAAATAGCCAACCTGAGCCACTTCTCCTCGTCCAAATTGCTCGGTTTGTATCTGCGGGAGATGATGCAGATGATTGATTGAAATTTGCTTTAACGGCTTCACTAACCAACGGCGAATTAACATATTCATGACTAGGGCTCCCAACAAAATAAGCCCCCACTGCCATAATGCTTGATTAAGTAATCGTCGAAAAACTTGCGACCACTGATGGCCCAAATCATACTCAACCAACAAAACCCGTTTAGAACTACCTGAAGACTGATGCGTTATCACCGGCTCATAAAAAGCCCCCATTAAACCATTGTCAAAAACATACCATTGAGCACGGCTCGTATAGATAACTTTCTTGAATATTTTAGAATTAAAATATTCGCTTACATGATTGATAGACTCACCCTGATGCTGATGGTTACTATCCAGCAAGATATGCAGATTTGAGCCAACCAGCATGATCGAATGAAACGGCTGAAGATACGTTAACAGGTTTAAAAAATCTTCATTGTTTTGCTGCTGTGACTGTTCCAAATGCAAAAAGCCATTAATCCGCTTGGAGAAATGTTCAACTCGTTGCTGAGTTTCAGTGATTAAGCTTTGTTGATGAAAATTAATCGATCGCCAAAACAGCAGCCCTTGGGCAAGCGAGGCAATCACAAAAAAAATTATCGGGATAAGAATGCTAAGTGACAATCGGCGCATCTAACCACCTGATTGAATCGAACGGATGCAAACTTATCTCTATAAATCTAATTACTAGCTGATTAAACGATTTAAACTGCGGCAATTTATAATCATGGCAGGCCACTGAACAACTTTCCTTAGCTTGAGGTGCACTCCTAAAAGCAAACACCTTAACTACATCACTTGATCGAAAATTGTGACAAGATACAAAGGAAAATGGAAGAGAAATTAGAATAAATTATACAAAAAATCTATAGTGCTCTAATTTTTCAGGAAGTTATCGCTAAATTCTAGCAATTTTCATGAAGAACCATCGAACAAATTCGATGGTTCAGAAGTATTATAAGTTGCGAAGAGCTTCGATACGTTTAGCAATCGGAGGATGAGACATAAACAATTCACTAAAGGAACTTCGACCATTAATCCCAAAAGCTGCAATCGAACCTTCCAATTCACTTTCGTGTCCTTGACCTAAACGTTGCAACGCAGCAATCATTTTTTGTCGACCGACTAACTGCGCACTACCCGCATCAGCCCGATATTCTCGTTGCCGAGAGAACCACATCACAACGACCGAAGCAAGCATGCCAAAGACCAGCTCGAGCACAAATACGGTCGCCATATAAGCCAAGCCCCCCATTGCGGGACGATCTTCATCGCTATTATTGCCAACATTGGCAATAATCCCTGCAACAACCCGGGCTAAGAAGATCACAAACGTGTTCACAACCCCCTGAATCAGAGTCAATGTGACCATATCACCATTCGCGATATGGCTAACTTCATGAGCCAATACCGCCTCGGCTTCATCACGTGTCATTGAATTAAGAAGGCCACTGCTCACAGCAACTAACGAGTTATTTCTACTGGCCCCGGTGGCAAATGCATTCACCTCGCTCGAGTGATAAATTGCCACTTCTGGCATCCCTATCCCAGCGGCATTTGCCTGAGCTTGGACGGTACTCAAAAGCCAGTGTTCTTCACTGTTACGTGGCTGGCTAATCACCTGAGCCCCCACCGAACGTTTTGCCATCCACTTCGACAGAAGCAAAGAGATGAATGCCCCGCCAAAACCGAACACACTCGCAAAAACTAATAAACCAGCATAACTTCTAGAGTGTATTCCTGTCATCGCAAAAACAATATTTAAAATAATTCCAAGAACTAGCACAACAGCTAAGTTCGTCAGAATAAACAACAGAACACGTTTCATTTTGAATGCCTACCGTAAACAATCAGTTAAGACAAAAGTATAGTTTGCTAGGCGCAAATCGCTTAGCTTTCTCGAAGGATATTAGCGGTATTGGAAATAGAGTCAACATTCTATGTATCGGAATATCAGTTGGGTTTTTATCGGGATTTATATAGGCTTTAATCTTTTGACGATATCATACCCGATTCTGTCATGCCATATTTTAAAAAAGTGCCGTAACCGACATACTAATCGACACTCGTTGACAATATTGAGACAGATAAAGGAATTAACTCAACCGAGAAACATCCCTCTATGCAACTAAACTGCCTGAGCCTAATCACGAGGTTATAAATTTAGTGCGATGGTTACAGTAAAAATAACGGCAATATGGACATTCTGAAGAGGATTTAGAAGAGGGAAACTAAGCAGCACAACGATGTTGGACGATGCGCTGCCTCAGTTTAAAAAGATTATTTAACCGCCAGACCCTGCATGAATGATGCGGGTAAAAACATCGATACGACTGAAAACATAGCGGTTACACAGAGCATTAAAATAATTAACGACAATAGAATATTCAAAAAACCTTTCATTGCAGAAAAATGCTGCACTCGACCAACACATCGACTAAAAATAATCAGCGCCCATATGCCAATGACCAATTGAACCACTTGCATCCACCAGAGAGTTCCAACCAGATCAGGAGCCCGTTTAACCACCATAGCAGCAGGTAAAAACGCATCATGCCCGAGCAATGCAATACGAGGGATCCATAGAATCAAAGCCCAAATAGTCGGCACATTGGCCCAACTTACTGCAGCACGTAAATGTTCAGGGCTGGCATTTCCTCCTAACCATGAACCACTCCAGCGTAATAATCCCGCAAGAATATACAGCATCACAACGCCAAGAATAGATCCGGCAATCAGTGCAAAAATTGCTATTTGTGCACCATTAAAATGGCCACCTGCATTTAACTCGCTTAATTGGTATAAAAATTCAGAAAAGCCACTCACTGCGGCCAAAACTATGACTGAGTTTTTCGGATTAGTTTTTACAATCTGCTCAATGGTATCTCCCGGGCGAGTCCAGATCGATGTCCAGGGATTACGGATTGGTTGATTAGATTCCATGTGCAACTATATATCTTATTGAGTGGATTGATATCTTATTATACGGATTTTTAGGGGGATCAATCTAGTATTGACCTTAAAAACATAATCTCGCTGACACGACTAGAACTTAACAACACTCTGCCTAACCAAAATTATCGCTCACTTTTTTGCAATACAATAATGACAACCACCACAAATAAGCTACTATCCCAATCGCGCCCATGATTGAACAAGCCATTGTATTCAAGAGCTATCCAGCAACAATACAAGCCATCCACAAAATAAGATCAAAGAAATATAGAAAGCCTTATCAAACTGTTCATACAGCGGATTTTCTTAAAAACCACTCTCCGTAGAGAAGTGACCCCAAACTACCCTAATAAAATGAAGGATAAGCAGATACCGCCATACACTTCCAGACTAAAACGCCAATGGCCTCTCTGACAAATTTCATCACACTACAATCACCCAGATTAGAAATAGCAGACCAAGCTATCAGAAAACAAACCTGATTCAGTTGGAGTTATGGTGAAACTAGCAATAAAAAGGTACCCTAAGGTACCTTATTTCGTAGCAAATGAGTCAGTTACTACTTTTGTCGATGAACCGCTAACGGTGCACTTGCCTGAGATACGGGCATCATTTCAATACGATTGTAATTGACGTGCGTAGGCTGACTGACTAAAAAGGAAACCGTACTAGCGATGTCTTCCGGCATAATATATTTAACATTTTCATATACTTTAGCCGCTTTATCATCATTACCTTTAAAACGAACATTCGAGAACTCAGTATCCCCACACAAACCTGGCTCTATATTGGTCACCCGAACTTGAGTACCCAATAGGTCCGTTCTAAGATTTAGACTAAATTGTTTAACAAAGGCTTTGGTCGCGCCATAGATATTTCCGCCCGGATATGGGTATGTGCCAGCAATCGAGCCCATATTAATAATCAACCCACTATTTTGTGCAATCATCGTAGGCAGAACTTTCTGGGTAAAATAAACGAGACCATTGATGTTTGTGTTAATCATGGTCGTCCAGTCTGAAACCGCCAAGTTTTGCATTCCTTCAAGCCCCAGCGCTAGCCCAGCATTATTCACCAGAACATCGATACTGCCTTCTGGCACCTCACTAAAGGCTTTATCAATACTTGCAAAATCGGCGACATCACACACTATCGGAGTAAATAATTCACCAAGTTGTTCTTTTAGCACCTCAAGCTTCTCTGCTCTGCGAGCAAACCCCACAACATAATGCCCCTCGGCAACTAACCGTTGGCAAATGCTTTTACCAAATCCTGATGATGCTCCTGTCACTAAAATATTCATAGCGGTCCTTTTTGATGATGAAGAATGGCTTGTTGTACATATGTGATTCTTGCATATTACTGAGCATCAAATAGTCGCGCAACCGCTTACAACCAGAGTTCGCTAACCGCAAGCTGTGGATCGAAGTGGTACTGCACCTGGGCTTGTAAAAGTTCAGCACTGGATAACGCATCACTTTGAGCATGATGTGCTCGATATGGAGGTAAACCATATCGAGCACGGCTATTCGCAAGGCGAATAGATAATCTTGGCCGCCCAGTCAAACGTAGCCAGAAGTCCCGCCACCCTTGACGACAGATTTTGTTTTCAATTGCCATTGTATCAATCATGGGAAACAACAATTCTTCATGAACCCGATGTTTAATTGCTTGATTTAAGAAATTACGTTCAATCGCTAAATGATGTGCAACCACAACCCGACCAGCCATAAGTTCTAACAACATCGGCAGTACACTTAAAATATCAGGTTTATTTGCCACTCGCGATTGAGTGATCCCATGAACCACCACCGTTTCTTCAGGTAACTGTTGGTGAGGATTCACTATCCAATGACGTGCAGCAGGTAAAGTAATACGGGATAATGTAAAGGGGACTATACCAATACTTAAAATCGAATCTCGTGCTGGATTTAAGCCAGTAGTTTCAAAATCAAGAGCAACAAAAGGTACCGATTCTAGCGGCGTTTCGGCACTCACGATCCCCTGCTGATAGTAACGTTTTATGGCAGGATGGTGAGAACGACGCGCTTGCTGAAGATAATAATCAGGCCAGTTTACCGGTTCTGGTTCAACAAGCATTTGTGATGTCGGAAGATAGAACATGTTAAATCACCAAAACACTTAACTGTGAACTTTCGTAGTTTGATATCTAAATTTCAGATATTTTTGAGCATTACTGACAATCTGAAATGCATCTTTTAAATGGCGTTGTTCAAACGCTGATAGTGCTTCAGGCTCAATATTGTTATCAGGTTCTTGAGCTAATTCGATATCACTCGCCTGATGACGAATTCGAACCATTGAAATAAATTCCAAGGCATCACGTAAATCAGAAGCACGACCTTTCGGCAAAATATTAGCTTCATCAATAGCATTTAAGCGGTCAAATGAGTTTTGTTCGGTAATCCCCAGTGACAAAGCATGCACTCGAATAAGATCGACTAATGGGGCGCTTCCACGGCGTTTCAAATTAATTGAATTATTATGCTGGCCATTTTTTTCCATCACAAAATCTTTAAAAAACCCTAATGGTGGCGTGCGATTTAGAGCATTACGCGCCATACAAGCTAAAAAGCTCGGGCTGCGGCGAGCTTGCCGCTGGATTTGGAGGCGCAGTTGATCGGCCCACTCAGTTTTCCCCCACACCCCATCTAAATCAAAAAAGATATTACTATCGAGCAATGAACGAGGCGTTGGATGGGCAATCCATTCACTAAAACATTGTTGCCAGTTCTTTAAACTCATACGCCACTGCGGATTGCTCGCCATAATATTGCCTTTACACAACGAATAACCACAGCGAGCCAGTCCCTGACAGACAAACTCAGCCAATTTGGCAAAATATTCGCCATGCACTTGTTCGTCATAACGATTATCAAGCACCAGAGCATTATCTTGATCCGTTACAATAAGCTGCTCATCTCGAGCCATTGACCCTAGTGCTAAAAAACAATATGGGATCGGCGGAGGCCCAAGCTCCATTTCAGCTAGTTCTAACAGACGCTGTTTAAAGCTGCGGCCAATCACCGCCATTGCGCTACCTATCATTCGCGAGTTGGCATCTTCGTTCACCATTCGGACAAAACAATCTTTCACGTCATCACTTAAAATAGCTAATTCATCAACGCTATTTTTAGCAAAGATACCACTGACGATGAAAAGGCTACTTTGCGACTCGTAGCGAATGATATCCATCATATCGATGATCCCAAGCGGCTTACGTTTTGATAACACTGGCAAATGTTGCAGGTTATAACGAAGCATGGTCATCAACGCTTCAAAAACAAACTGCTGAGACTCGATAGTCACCAACTCTTTAGACATCACAAAACCAATTGGTGAATCAAGGTCGATCCCTTTAGCCAAAACGCGTATGCGGAGATCACTGTCAGTCACGATACCAACGATATTGTGCTCAGCTTGCGGCTGATAATCATAAATTTTATCCGCACCATCAACATGCTCAACTAGCACCGAGCTACAGACCGCTTCCGTCATCTTCTGCGCTGCTTCGCGAATAGTAGCATGCACATCAATCGTCACTAACGGCCGATTTAACAGCATATTGACGCGCGAACTCATTAGATCATTACCATCATTCTGATTGGATACCACTTGACGCAGTCGGCGACGATCTTCAAGTTCAACAAAATCAGCAAACTGCTCAGATTGCTCACACAAGTCATAAAAAAGATGATCGGGAATCAGATACACTAGCGTATCTTCAATCGCTCGAGCGGGTAGACGAACCTTCTTGTTCATCAAAAGCCCCATTTGGCCAAATAGCTCTCCTTCGCCTAAGCGATTATAAAGCTCCCCATTACGCCGAAATATTTCAACTGAACCAGAACGAACCATATAGAGATCTGAGATTGGGTCGCCATAGAGGAAGATGTCACAATCTGCTCGGTAATAGCTAATGGATACCTGCGAAGCAACAAGTTCGAGTTGCTCTTCACTAAGCTTATCAAATGGCTCAAATTGGCGAATAAAGGCCAAGACCTCAAGCTGCTCTATTTCCATCAAATGCTCCAGAATGCTAATAGCAAATCGGGGCTTGTTAGCCCCGATTAAATTCAAACATTATTTTTTCTTAACTTTTTTCGGCCTCGGTTCATCCATCAACCCTTTAACAAGAGCCACACAAGAGGCCAAAAGGACAATCGTAAATGGGAAACCAGTCGAAACGGCCATGGCCTGCAAGGCAACTAACCCCCCACCTAAAACCAGGGAGATTGCAACTAAGCCCTCAAATGTACACCAAAATACGCGTTGTGGTTTGGGAGCTTCAACTTTACCGCCAGCTGAAATCGTATCAATCACTAACGAGCCTGAGTCAGATGATGTAACAAAAAACACAATCACTAGAATAATACCAATAAATGAAGTGATTGAAGATAATGGCATATGCTTCAGCATCACAAATAATTTCAGCGGTAGGTCAGCATTGGCAACGGCTTTATAACCCTCGTTAACATACTGGTAAATCGCTGCATCCCCAAAAGCTGTCATCCAAGCCACACAGGCCAGTGAAGGGATCAGCAAAACACAGGTGATAAATTCACGTACAGTTCGCCCACGTGAAACACGTGCAATAAACATCCCAACAAATGGCGACCATGAAATCCACCATGCCCAATAAAATGCAGTCCAGCCCTGTTCAAAGTTACTATCTGTACGCCCAAATGGATTCGCTAAAGCAGGAAAATGCTGAACATAACCAACAATGTTGTCAAAAAAGCCTGTGACAATCATCATTGTGGGTCCAACAAAGATCACAAACAACAGCAGCAATAATGCCAATATCATGTTAATTTCAGACAAGCGACGCACTCCGGCATCTAGGCCTGCCAATACCGAAGTCGTAGCTGCTGCAGTGATTAAAAAGATCAAAATAATCTGAGTGGTATCGCCTAATGGGATCCCAAACAAAAAATGTAAACCTGCGGCAGCCTGAGAGGAACCAAGGCCTAACGAGGTTGCCAGTCCGAACAAAGTCGCCACAATCGCCAAAATATCAACGATATGACCTGGCCACCCCCAGACACGTTCACCCAATAGTGGGTAAAAAATTGAACGCATCGTCAATGGGAGCCCTTTATTAAAGGCAAAAATCGCCAACCCTAACGCTATCACGGCATAAATTGCCCATGGGTGTAATGCCCAGTGAAAGATCGTTGCGGCCATCCCCAACTGTTCTGCTAAGGCAGTATTTCCAGCCGCTCCTCCCAAGGGAGCCCAGTCAGTCCGCATGCCACTGGCATCAAACTTGACCCCACCTAATGCAGCCGAGAAATGACTTAACGGCTCAGAGACACCGTAGAACATCAAGCCAATCCCCATACCTGCGGCAAATAGCATGGCAAACCAGCTTAAATAACTGAAGTCAGGTTTCGCTTCAGTTCCGCCAATGCGAACCCGACCCAATGGAGAAACAACAATAGCAAGACAAACCAGCACAAAAATATTGCCAGATAACAAAAAGAACCAATCTAAGCTTGAAGTTAACCAGTTTCGCAAATCGCTAAACATCGGAGCGACTTGGTTTTGAAAAGCCAGGGTTAACACGACAAACGCAACAATTGCCAATCCAGCAATCATGAAAACACGGTTATGGATATCAAATCCAAAAGGCCCTATCTGCAGGGCTACGTTATCTTGACCGACCTGATAATCGGTATCAATCGGATTCACCTCACCATCTGGTAAAATGACATCCATTTCTTCATTTTTCTTTTCGCTCACACACTTTCTCCTATTCCTATGAAAGTTTTGCTTCGCTAAAGGCTTATGTTTAATAAACTCAGCAAAAAACTTTACCAATGACCCAACTTTAAAGTTCTCAAGCCTTACAAGCCTTAAAGAAAGAAACACAATTTATAAAATCCCGGTATTCTAAAGATTCATAAATATATTTCAACCAGAGGACCCATCCCCCTAACTAAATGAGACTAACATGTTATTATATACGCAGCATCTAGCAGATACGCTAAAATACATAGAAAAAGTATAGGCAAACCTACATGTATTGCTGAATTTTTAACAAGAGATAGACCCAATATGGATTTCCGAGCTTGGCGTATTTACCGTGGATATACAAAGCGACAATTAGCACACCTCTGTAAAGTTTCAACTCGATGCATCCGGAACATCGAAAAAGAACAAAAAGCAAGCGCAGATCTAACCACTAAACTCTATTCAATTCTGTCTATTCCTCCTGATTCTCCCTATCCACCAGCGTTTCGCAATGAACAAAAACGGCAAAATGATGTCACTAAAATAAATGAAATAGGTCATTGGTTTAGGCGCATTGCCTATCTTATGATCGTAATACTGCTCATCTTTTTATTTAAAAATTGGTTTATTACGTTCATTAATCTATTTAAGTAAATCGTTTAACTATCCATCATTATTTTAATAATTACCTCAACTCCCAGTATTGAACCTCTCTAGCTGGAGATAATATTTACATTTCTTATGCTTGATAAACCGTTAGCTCTACCGGCCAACACACGCTGGCAATATACAATTCAAAATTAAGGGCCTAAACAGGGGAGCAAAACTGATGCACGTTATAAAATTTGTTCTGAAGGATGATTTCTCAATCAATGGTTTTGATAGGTCACCAAAACCATTGCTTTGAATTAAACAAAACCACCTATCGTCTTGCTTAAATAATGTACTAAGTAAACAATCCCACGTAATAACTACCCAATGCGCCGATAACCATCAACATTAAGATAAATATATTATAATAATGGTAATCATTTTTCCGGCGATTGCGTTTTATTCGTAACAACACCTCAACAATGGTGATCCCAAAACATAGCCAAAGCGAACGGATAAACCATGGTAGATAGGCTGCATCCCAATGCTGTCGAGTTGCAATCCCCTTATAATCAAGATAACCATAATTAACTTGTGGACGTGCATAGTGAAACACAATCAATGCGACTAAAAATAGTACCCAACACAGGACCGATAATGCTCCTAATAACCGTTGAAAGCGATCGGGGCCTTTACGGCGATTAACAAAAGTTCTTTTCATTGGAGCTCCTTTTTAGAATTCAAAGAATTCACCTATCCTTCCAATATCTACTGAGTCTAGATATCAATGATCGATCTGGACAAAGCAATCATCTATATAGACCAATTTTTTCTTGAGTCTTGTATCCTGACGAGTAACATAGCAGATTCGAATTATTTGACCATTTATAACGGAGTATTTTGCTGCTATGACGCACACTTCAGTGGCCGACCTCCTCGCAGGCAAACATCAGGTTGGCGAGCAGGTAACTGTCAAGGGCTGGATTCGCACTCGGCGCGATTCTAAAGCGGGAATTTCATTTTTAGCTGTTCACGATGGCTCATGCTTTAATCCCATCCAAGCAGTTGTGCCTAATAAGCTTAATAATTATGACAATGAAATCCTGCGTTTGACTGCAGGCTGCTCCGTTGCGATCACTGGTAATTTGGTTGAATCACAGGGCAAAGGGCAATCTTTTGAGATTCAAGCTGATGAAGTAACAGTGATTGGCTGGGTTGAGAATCCAGATAGCTATCCAATGGCAGCCAAACGCCATAGTATTGAGTACCTCCGTGAATATGCGCATTTACGTCCGCGCACCAATGTGATCGGAGCAATTACTCGTGTTCGTAACTGCTTATCCCAAGCACTACATCGTTTTTTCCACGAACAAGGCTTCTACTGGATCAGCACACCTATTATTACCGCTAGTGACTGTGAAGGCGCCGGCGAAATGTTCCGTGTTAGTACGCTGGATTTTGCTAACTTGCCACGGACTGAAAATGGCGCAGTAGACTTTAGTGATGATTTCTTCGGCAAAGAAGCATTTCTAACTGTTTCTGGCCAGCTAAATGTCGAGACTTATGCTTGCGCATTGAGCAAGGTTTATACCTTTGGTCCAACATTCCGTGCGGAAAATTCAAATACCAGCCGCCATTTAGCCGAATTTTGGATGGTTGAACCCGAGATCGCTTTTGCCAATCTGGACGATGCTGCAGAACTAGCTGAAAAAATGCTGAAATATGTATTTAAAGCTGTTTTAGATGAACGTCGTGATGATATGGAGTTCTTTGCTCAACGTATTCAAAAAGATGCCATTACTCGCTTAGAGAGCTTTATTAGTCAAGATTTTGCACAGGTTGACTACACAGATGCTATCGATATCTTAATTCAATCAGGTCGCAAATTTGAATACCCAGTGCAATGGGGGATTGACATGTCTTCTGAACATGAACGGTATCTGGCAGAAGAACACTTTAAATCACCAGTAGTGGTTAAAAACTATCCAAAAGATATTAAAGCATTCTACATGCGTATGAATGAAGATGGTAACACGGTTGCCGCAATGGATGTTTTAGCACCAGGCATTGGCGAAATTATTGGGGGAAGCCAGCGTGAAGAGCGCTTAGATGTGCTCGATGCTCGCCTTAGCGAAATGAACCTTAATCAGGAAGATTACAGCTGGTACCGCGATCTACGTCGTTATGGCACTGTGCCTCATTCAGGCTTTGGGCTGGGATTTGACCGGTTAGTAACTTACGTCACTGGCATGCAAAACATTCGTGACGTCATTCCATTCCCTCGCGCACCACGCTTGGCTGATTACTAACAGCAAGAAGATCATTGTTTAGCAGGACTTATCCTGCTAAACAATTAACTAATACTAAGTTAATTTCTATACCGCTCCCTGTCTCATCACCTAGAATCCGTCTCAATACACACATCGGCTATTTTCCTACTAGATACTTCTAGAGCAGCAATATCAAACATCACTTCGTATGCGCGACACCATCACTTGTCGGTGCATATGACAACGGAACGAGCACAAATAGCGTGGGGATCTGGATGCACGACCGGCCACTCACATAGGTATGAGTCAAACACGACCTTGGTGAGAAGAGCAAACGAATCATCTCTCGCCGGTCATCACAACACATCCGAGAGATAGTGTAGCAACAGCAAAATCATGAAGTTTGAGAACACATCATCATGCTAATCACTTCGCAGCGCGAAGCCAAACAACTGCTAAACCAAACTTGTGACGAAATCGCTAATTGTATATGCTTTTTTCTGAATTGGTTTAGCGGCCGGGGTCCCTAGATATAAAAATCCGACAATCTGTTCTTTGTCACTCAAACCTAGTTTTTCTTTGACCAATGGATCGTAACTTACTCCTCCACTGCGCCAAATGCCGTTAAATCCTTGCGCAAGTGCAGCCATCTGCATCGCATGAACCGCACAACCAGCTGATAATAACTGTTCAGTTTCAGGGACTTTGGGATGTTCGGTGCAACTTGCGATCGCAACAATAATCATTGGCGCTCGATATGCCATCTGTTTGGCTTTATCCACATTACCACCAGTGGCTTGTGTTGCTTCAACAAATATTTCAGTCAGTTTATCCAGACCTTCACCTTGGATTTCGATAAATCGCCATGGACGTAAATCACCATGATCTGGCGCTTTAAGGCCTGCTAGGTAGATATTTTCTAACACTTTACCAGCCGGCGCGGGATCTGAAAGTTTTGCACAGGAATGGCGATTTAATAACAGCTCTAAACTATCCATTTTTTGTTCCTTAATATATGATTCATTCTTCTATTTTGCTTGACTGTCAGATTAAAAAAAAACACACTTTTATCCGAACAATCAAACCCGCAGGCTGACAATATGGCTAACTCCAAATCACTGCCCTCATCTAAGCCTATACTACCAGCGCAAAAATCAATCGTTGAGTTAGTTGAACGTTATCCAACTCAAACCATCCGAGTCCTCAAAGCCTGGCTCAAACAACCCAATGAAAAGCCACGTCGTTAAAATCCTATTACCTATTCAGTCACAAGGAAATGGAACATGAAGTTACTCATCGGTTCAGATATTCATGGTGATCGCCAGGCAACCGAACGCCTGATCAGTGCTTATCACCATCACCATTGCGATTATCTCATTTGCCTGGGGGATCTACTCAATCACGGACCTCGCAATAAAATCCCGAAGCATTATGATCCACAAGCCGTTGCAGAACTGCTCAACGAGTATTGTGATGAACTGCTAGTCGTTCGCGGTAACTGTGACAGTGAAGTCGACCAAATGCTCTGCAAATTTCCGATGCTTAGCGATTATCAACAATTGCTAACCGCTCAGCGCCGCATTTTTTTAACTCATGGCCATATTTATCGTCCAAATAACCTGCCCCTGTTAAAATCAGGCGATCTATTTGTAAGTGGTCACACCCACATCCCCGTCGCCAATTGTGGCGATGATGGAATATATCGGCTCAATCCCGGCTCCGTTGCGATTGCTCGCGATGACTGGCCTGAAAGCTATGCCTTACTAGATGAGCAACGAATGCAGGTCTGCCATCTTATTGAGCATCAACTATTAATAGAGTGCGTATTCGCCGATAAACATAAAAAAACAGTGAAAGCACGAACAGACAATTGAGCATTCTCTCTGTCACAGGTATGTTAAACTTATACTTTTATTAACTTATAGCGTAGCGGTCTCTATGAAAATTTTGTTTAGACTCATTGGCAAGCTTCTAAAATATGCGTGGCGAACGATTAATTTTGTTCGCCAATTTATTGTGAATATCTTTTTTTTCGCTATCATCATTGCGGTCATTGTAGCCTTCAATCATCAAGGACACCAAAAACCGACTCCAGAATTAACTGGCCGTAATGCTCTGACTATTAACCTAGATGGTAAGTTAGTCGAACAGCCGCGAAAAATCAGCGATATCACCCGTTTAGTTCAGAAATACTTAGGGGCGCAGTTACCTCAAGAGATTGGAATTCATCAGTTAGCTCATACTATCGAACAGGCTAAAAGCGATCCTAATATTAATGGTATTGTGCTTAACTTAAATGATCTGCAACATTCCGGATTGAGTAAACTACAAACGGTTGGCCAAGCTCTAAACGACTTTAAAACATCCGGCAAGCCCGTCATTGCAATTGCTGACAACTATGATCAGGGACAATATTTCTTAGCCAGTTTTGCAACCCAAATCATTCTGAATCCAGCCGGAGCAGTGATGATCAAGGGGCTCAGCGCGAATGAACTCTTCTACAAAGATGCGCTAGATAAACTGGGGATTCATATGCATGTCTTCCGAGTTGGGATCTATAAATCTTTTGTCGAGCCATATATTCGGAACAACATGTCCAAGCCTGCTCGGGAAGATCTAACCCGTTGGGTTGGCAAAATTTGGCATGATTACACAGAGCAAGTTGCTAAAAATCGTCAAATTACTACCGAAGATGTTGCGCCAAGTGGTGCCGAATTGCTAGCAAAACTCAAAGCTGTCGATGGCAATGCCGCACAATACGCACTGAACAATAAATTGGTAGATCATTTATTTACTCGTGATGAAACCAAGCAATATCTGATTCATCTGTTTGGGGGAGATAACCACGGCGATTATAACTACATCACCTTAAATCACTATCAACCCCTGAAACCGCCATTGTACCAAAGCTTGAACTCATCACAGCCACAAATCGCGGTATTAAATGCATCAGGCCCCATTGTTAGCGGTAGCGGCACTAATGGTGTGATTGCCTCCGATGATATGATTGAAGCGCTGGATAAAGTGCAGCATGACGCTAATATTAAAGCATTAGTATTACGTGTTGATAGCCCTGGAGGAAGTGCCTTTGCTGCTGAACTCATCCGTTCAAAACTAGCATCAGTGCAAAAAGCAGGGAAACCTGTCATTGTTTCGATGGGCTCAACAGCAGCATCCGGTGGGTATTGGATTTCTTCGACCAGCGACCATATCTTCGCGCAAAGTTCGACGATCACGGGTTCTATCGGGATCTTTGGCATGTTTGCAACCGCTGAGGATGGCTTAGGTAAATTGGGCATTCACACTGATGGGGTCGCAACGACCGACTATGCAACCGTTACGCCACTTGCACCACTGCCTGATGATGTCGCTAAAATCCTTCAGCTCAATGTTGAAAATGGCTATCACCAGTTTGTTTCATTAGTTGAAAAAGGCCGTCATTTTAAAAGCTTCAATGCTGTAAATAAAATCGCTCAAGGACGGATCTGGACGGGTCGCGAGGCTAAATCGATTGGTTTAGTCGATTCTATCGGTGGACTAAATAGCGCAATCAAATATGCTGCTAAAAAAGTGCACCTCACCCACTATGCACTCGTGCATATCGATACTTCTGGCAGTACACCAGAACATATCGTGGCCCAGATATTAGACTCGCAAGCAGGCCAATGGTTATCATCGACCTTACCGTGGTTACCATCTCTGGCTTCGATAAAAACTCAGACGCCATTGGTTCTGTTAAAACAGGATCCAAAACATCTGTTTAGCTACTGCAGTCTCTGTCGCAATCCGTTATAAACAATATTTAGCCCGGTGCAATGCCGGGCTTTATTTCGACAATCACTTTGCTTGTTTTGCAAGCACCGATATAATGCCCGCCATCAACATTTAATGAGCATATTTATGGCGAACAAATCAATTTATATTGCCTATACGGGTGGCACTATTGGCATGCAACGCAGTCCTTATGGATATGTTCCTATAGCTGGTTACATGAGTGAACAGCTCGCAAAATCTCCAGAATTCCACCGTCAGGAAATGCCAAGCTTCACCGTGCATGAATATGCACCCTTAATCGATTCATCAGAGATGACACCTGAACACTGGCAGGCGATTGCCAATGATATCCAAGCCAATTATGACCAATACGATGGTTTTGTAGTACTGCATGGTACTGATACCATGGCTTATACTGCATCCGCTTTGTCGTTTATGCTTGAGGATCTCTCGAAGCCAGTTATTATTACCGGTTCCCAAATTCCGCTGTGTGAACTCAGATCAGATGGCCATACCAATCTGCTCAATGCACTATACTTAGCTGCATATTACCCGATTGCTGAAGTTTGCCTGTTTTTCAATAATACCCTGTTTCGCGGCAACCGTTCGACCAAAGCGCATGCAGATGGATTTGACGCATTTAGCTCGCCAAACTTTCCTCCTTTACTTAAAGCCGGAATTCAAATCGAACTGATTAAAGGTCAAATCAACGCTTGTTCCAAAAACACGCTCAATGTTACGCCCATCACTCCACAACCGGTAGGTGTGGTGACACTATACCCGGGTATATCAAACGATGTACTGAAAAATATCTTGCGCCAACCCGTGAAGGCGCTAATTATTTTAAGTTACGGTGTGGGCAATGCCCCTCAAAATGAGCAGTTTTTAGCACTGCTAAAAGATGCTTGTGAACGCGATGTTATTGTTATTAATTTAACCCAATGCTTAAGCGGAACGGTCAATATGGGAGGCTATGCAACCGGTAATGCACTCGCTCGTGCCGGGGTAATTAGCGGAGGGGATATGACAACAGAAGCTTGTCTGACCAAATTACATTATTTGCTCAGCCAGCCATTAAGCGTAGATAAAATTCGCCAGCTCATGCAACAAGATATTCGTGGAGAACGGACATCACATTAATTGTATTTAGCAGCGGGAATCACAATAACCCCGCTGCTCTGCACTATCAACCTCAGGCTGATTGGGCACTACGACGCTGCTCATAGTGATCAGCAAAGGCCTCAATTGCTGCTTTTTCATATGGGCGCAGGCCACCTAAAATGGCTTTTTTGATCCCTTTACCAATGACTTCGTCGCCATCAGCAAAAGCAAAATGCAGATGCTCATCAGCCCGTTTACCTTGCACATCAAGTGTTGTTTCACGAAGCTCAATTCTCAGGTTATCGGCATCCAGTGTTTGCAACTCAAAACTCATACTGTCGTACATCACTAATGGACGAGCTGGATTAAACATTACCTGATGTTCAAGCAACAAAGGCATAAGCAAAGTTGGAAAATTTTGCCCTGAGAACGCACCGTAGTGGCGAATCAGTGCTTCGATCATCGCTTCGTTATACGTTTTTTTACCAGCAAACGACACTTCTAACAGACTTTTACCATGTTGGTCTGTAATCGTTAACTGTTCTTGTGTTGCCTTAGGAAGCTGCAAACGAGTTTGTTCATTGACCATTCCGGTAAAACGAAATTGCATTTTTTGGCTCAGACCATAATGCTGCAACACCATTGAAAACAGTAAATCACCAGGGACACAAAAACGTTTCGCATCCGGATCGTGGATTGGATTAAAATCTTGACAAATCTCTTTGGCAAACTGACTAGCCTGCACTGGACTAATGACAACGCCATCTGGATGATGTTGATAATATTGATCTAAAAACATGGGTATTCACAATTAAAATTTGCACACAAACCGATCAGAATCAGTAACTAACTATGATTCTGGTTTTAACCGAGCAATGGTTAATGAGTCTTCGCGATATTGCGCTTTGAGCTCAGTCTTGGACTTTTGTTCAATTTCACCAGATGTGTTAACAGTCATATGCTGCGCCTGTTTATTATGGCAAGACTGATACAACAATGTGGCTTGCAGTGCATATTCTCGCTGGTTGTCCGAGACCAATCGTCCATCTGGCCAACGCCCAGTTTCGACAGCACAACACAACTGCTGATAAAGCTCAGGAGTCATCATTGCCAATAGTTGATCAATGTTATCAATATGAGATTTCATTATCACCTACCAATGCTCACAAAGGAGCTACTATACCTGATTTGAATATAAATTACGTCTAAAATAAATTAGCACCGATGCTTCATCCACTTAAGATCATTAACTTATTCTGTTAAAAGCAATTTTCTGCTGGTAAAGGATCTTTGTGTTTTATAAATTAGCCACCTATCATTTATGATGTAAGTGTGTGAGCATTCACAAGGATTTTCTGTGGCTAAATATTATCGCTGTTTATTTTACTCTATTTTTATTCTAGGACTGAGCAGTTGTAAAACAGAATTAACAGCCAATACGCCTGCGTCTGAATACTGTAGCCGGGATCCACAAATTTGCCAAGATGTCCCAGATGAAGGCTGGTGCACGCTAAAACGAGATGACTTAATTCGATCCCGCTGGTATGCCAAACATGCTCCCTCTGATAAGCATAACTATTTACTATTAAACTCAATGCAAAATTATCAAAAATGCATGACGATTGCAGCACGAATTAGACCTTTAAAGAATAAAATACGAAAAACGATCCGCACAGAGGCTTTACTTAACATTACTCATGAAATTCATCAGCGTCAGCAGGAAATCCTAAAAAAACGTGATCTGTTTTCACTGTATTATCGCTGGAGTCAGTTGGGGGATCATGATGCCAAAGAGATGTTTTTAAACCGTGAAACTCAGCCACAGATGAATGACCCAATTTTAAAATATGCGCTAGCTTCACTATATAACCAATCAAACCCCAAAAAGAGCCTACTACTATTACAGCAGTCATTGGCGGGCTATACGAAAAAGTGGCCCATCCCTCACTATCTGCTCGAGGCTATCATCACTGAATATATGCGTCTAAAACAATACGAACAGGCGTATATCTGGGCGCTCGTGCTCAAAAAACTGGGGGATGTTAACACTAATTTTGAACAGCTCAAACGCTACCGACACTTTAGCGAAGAACAGATTGATGATTTTAAAGATCAAGCGAAAAAACTAGTTAAGGATATCAAAAAACGTCAATATCAAGCACCAACCAGCACCCCATAAAATTAGTCTTTTGTCTGATCGGATTCAAATGACATCGATACAGAATTAATGCAGTAACGCTGCCCTGTCTCCGTTGGCCCGTCTTCAAACACATGTCCTAAATGAGCACTACAATGGTTGCAACGAACCTCAATCCGGTGCATACCATGGCTAAAATCTTCAATGTATTGAACACTTTGTTCGCTAATTGGTTTATCAAAGCTTGGCCAACCGCACGCTGAGTCAAATTTAGCATCAGAGTAAAAAAGAGGTTGGTGACAACAAGCACAGTGATAATAACCACTTTGGCGATTATGTAATAACGAACCACTAAATGGTGCTTCGGTTCCCCCTTGACGGCAAACTCGAAAAGTTTCAGGGTCAAGTTCTGCTTGCCACTGCTGCTGTGTTTTTTCGTCACTCATACAACCTCCCACTTTATTTAGCAACATCACTGATGGGTATATCAGCATATAGTCAATATTGTGCCGATTCATACTCAAGGATGCAATTAACGGGGTCGGACGCAACCAATAGATTGATTTTCAAATAACTGCATCGAATGTTCAATTAAAATGGTGTTTTTACCACTGAGCATTTTTTCACTATCGCTTACTTGCTCATATTGAGTATCGACCCATCGATACCAGCCTTTTTGCCCACCAGGATCAGGTAGATAAAAACGTAGCGGTTTATCGCTGGCGTTAAACAAAACTAATAAATGTTCAGAACAACCATAGCGGCCATAGTATTCCACCATAATGGCTTTAGCTAAGCCATTGTTCCAATCTCTGGGCGTCATCAGTTGTCCATCAGGTCGATACCAACGCACCCCATGAGCTCCCATACCCGTTTTATTACCAGGGAAACTGTCATCGCCCAAACGTAAATGGTTCAGTAACTCGAACCGCTGACGAAAGTGAATCATCGTCTGGGTAAAACGCACCAAATCACGATCACTCTCACAACAATTCCAATCGACCCAACTGATCTCATTATCTTGGCAGTAGGCGTTGTTATTTCCTTTTTGAGTTCGACCAAATTCATCGCCCGCCAAGAAATGCGGAAAGCCTTGCGAGATAAATAATGTCGCAATAAAGTTACGTTTCTGGCGATTCCTCAATGCATTGATGTCTGGGTTCTGGGTAAGTCCTTCAAAACCATAATTAGCGGACAAATTATGTCCGTGTCCATCTCGGTTATGTTCTTTATTCGCTTCATTATGACGCTGTTCAAAACTCACCAAATCTTGCAAAGTAAAGCCATCGTGGTAGCAAATGAAATTGACACTGGAATGAATACTACGAAATTCAGCGGCAAAAAGATCTCTTGAGCCCATTAATCGCGTAGCAAACTCACCAAGTTGACCCTCATCACCGCGCCAGAACGCGCGAATATTATCGCGATAATGGTCATTACACTCATGCCAGTTATAGGGGAAATTTCCAACCTGATAGCCATCCGGGCCAATATCCCATGGCTCTGCAATCAGCTTAACCTGACTTAAAATAGGATCTTGTTCAAGTGCTTTAAAAAAAGCATTCAACGGACTAAAACTCGTTCTTTCGCGCCCCACACTAACCGCTAAGTCAAATCGAAAACCATCAACCTGCATCACATCGGCCCAATAGCGCAGACAATCGGTGACGACACGTAAAACAATCGGCTGGCTGACATCAAAACTATTACCACAACCACTATAGTTCGCATACAGTTCATAATCTGGCTGCAAGCCATTTTGCTCGAACAAGTAGTAACAATAATTGGCCAACCCACGAAAACTGATAATAGGTCCGCCTTTTCCTCCCTCAGCGGTATGGTTAAAAACCACGTCTAGAATGACTTCCAAACCATTGCGATGCAATTCCCTGACCATCGTTTTGAACTCTTCAACAGCATTATCGACACTATAACGCGGCTCAGGAGCAAAGAAGGCGATCGGATTATATCCCCAATAGTTCGTTAACCCCTTATCACGCAGATGTGATTCGTCCATAAAGGCGGCAATTGGCTGAATTTGGATAGTGGTAATGCCAAGCGATTTTAAATACCTTATGACATTCGGTTCACATAACCCCAGATAAGTTCCCTGTAATGCCTTGGGTACCGAAGGATGGCATTTGGTAAACCCTTTAAGATGCAGTTCATAAAGAATACTCTGGCGCACAGGAATAGTAGGTTTTGTCACCCCTTGCCAGTCAAATTGATCATCAACAACGACCGATTTAGCAATCATCGAGCCATCTTCATTCTCATATAGCTGAGCATTCCACACTTGAGGTCGATTGAGTGCTTTGGCATAGGGATCAATCAGCAATTTTTTGGGCAAAACCACCTGTCCAAGCTCAGGATGAAATTCCCCATAAACACGATAGCCATATAATTGGCCAGCTTTGATCCCCTGAATATAACCATAGTGATACGCACCATATTGACAGGGCAAAACGAAGCGAGCTAATTCGTCTTCAGATTCATCAAATAAACACAATTCGACATTTTTTGCAGACCCAGCAAAAACCGAAAAGTTACACCCTTGCGCATCCAGCGTTGCTCCTAATGGAAAACGATGTCCATAAAACAGTACAAAAGCACCTACTTGATAAATCGGTTCCTGATTCAACGTTAGCTGCGACAACTGTGTCATAAAATTACACCTCAACGACTTTTAGATAAAGACAAGCCAATGGTGGTAATGAGAGAGAAATTGAATGTGCTCTGTTATGCCATGGTTTATTCTGTGACTCAAAACAGGATAACGACAAATATCCACTACCCCAGTATTGTTGATCATCAGTGTTCAAAATCACCTGATACGTTCCTGCCTCAGGAACGCCTATACGATAATTCTCATAGGTGCTGGGGGTAAAATTACAAACACATAATAGTCGATCTGAACCATCCAAACTTAGACGTTCAAAGGCAATGATACTGCGCTCCCAATCCCCATAATCAATCCAATGAAAGCCTTGGTGTTCATAATCAGCTTCATAAAGAGCCGGTTGCTCTCGATAAAGATGGTTCAAGCGCTGGGTCAGCAGATACTGGCCATGATGACGTTCATACTGCAGAATGTCCCAATCGATGCTGCCATCATGATTCCATTCACTTACCTGAGCAATTTCATTGCCCATAAAATTAAGCTTTTTCCCCGGATGAGCATACATAAATGCTGTATAGGCACGAAGATTGGCCACTTGTTGCCATTCATCTCCAGGCATTTTGCCAAGCAAAGAGCCTTTGCCATGAACAACCTCATCGTGCGATAACGGAAGAACAAAGTTCTCATCATAGTTATATACCATGGAGAACGTGATCTCGTCATGGTGATATTTACGAAACAACGGATCTTGAGCCATATATTCAAGGGAATCATGCATCCAACCCATATTCCACTTAAAGCCAAATCCGAGCCCCCCGGTATAAGTTGGCCGAGACACACCCGCAAATGCAGTGGATTCTTCAGCAACGGTAATAGCTTTAGGAAACTCGCGATAGACCTCTTCATTGAGCCACTTCAATAAACTGATAGCCTCGTAGTTTTCATTACCACCATTGATATTCGGGATCCACTCGCCTTCTTCGCGAGAATAATCCCAATACAACATCGAAGCCACCGCATCGACTCGAATGCCGTCCACATGGTAATAATCAAACCAAATCAACGCACTGGAGATTAAAAATCGACGAACTGTCTCGCGACCAAAATCGTATATATAGCTATTCCAGTCTTTATGCCAACCCCGACGGGGATCTTCATACTCATACAAAGGAGTACCATCAAATCGAGCCAGACCATGGGAATCGGCAGGGAAATGGGCAACAACCCAGTCAATAATGACCGCAATCCCGGCCTGATGCGCACAATCAATAAAATATTTAAAATCATCCGGTGTTCCATACCGGCTAGTCGGGGCAAATAATCCGACCGGTTGATAGCCCCATGACCCATCAAATGGATATTCAGCAATTGGCATCAGCTCGATATGGGTATATCCCATTTTTTTTACATAGCTAATGAGTTCATCCGCTAACTCTCGATAACTCAATGAAGCCCAGCCAAAGCTATTATGTTTGCGTTTCCAAGAGCCGATATGTACTTCATAAATACTCATGGGCTGATGAAGTGAATCCACCTCACGATCTTGCCAATTTTGGTCATGCCACTGATAGTGATTATGGTCCCAGACCACTGAGGCAAAAGAAGGATACTGTTCGGCATAAAATCCAACCGGATCGGCTTTATGAGCCAATTGAGCCCCAAAGCGATCTTTCAGTTCATACTTATAACGGATTCCAGCTTTAAGATCAGGCACAAACAAAATCCAGTGACCATCTAAACAGCGTTCCATAGGATGACGCCGACCATCCCAAAAGTTAAAATCGCCAATGACACTGACACTGGAAGCATTCGGAGCATAAACAACAAATCGCACCCCACTAATGGGATGATCTGCCAACGAAAAGCTCATCAGTTGAGCGCCTAATACCTGATACCAGCTTTTGGGGGATTTATCTAACTGCTCAAGCCCTTGATAAACATTCTGCTTAAAAGCGTAGGGGTCAATACCTTGCCAAGTATCTTGACTATATTCGACCCGTAACTGATACCCATCAACAAAATCTTGGGCGGATGACAGCTCGAATAAACCACGATAGTCAACGCATTGCATTTGTTGACTATGTTGACCTTCAAGACTTAATACCCAAACCGACACAGCATGAGGATACCAAGCTCGAATCACTGGCCCTTGCGCTGTTTCGACATACCCAAGCTCAGAAAAAGGATGATCAACTTGTACGGCTTCAAGTTGGGCGACCAGAGGATGCGTTTGTAAAGTTGCAATTGTTTTTGTCACGTTCAACTATCCCTGAATAAATACTATGAATTTAGCGTGGAGTCGCTTGTTGGCGAGCTTCAGTCAACTGCTGCATTAGCTTAATAATGTGTGGCTGAGCAAAAAGACTTTCTAATGTCATCGACAGTTTACGGCGCCAATTAGGATATTCATCGCTGGTTCCCGGGACATTCACCGGCTGAGTCATCTCTAGCCAATCCTCTAGTTGTAACGACAACAAGGCACTATTCCCGCGAGCCATGTGCAGCTGCATACAATGATTCAACGTTCGGTCCATCGGAATCCAAGCCGCATCTGTACCCATGTCATCAGGGATACTATGATGTCCATGAAGACTATTCAATATTTGCTGCTTGCAAAACAGACGCTCATCAAAAAGCTGTTTCAGCCGTTGTTCATCTGGATACAAACCAAGTTTGGCACCAAGCTTCAGATCATCACAATGCCAGAACCCAGTCAACGTCGCCATATCATGCGTTGTCAATGCTGCTAGCGCCTGCTCTGGATAATGATGAGGTGAAATAAATCCGCCATCACTCGCTTGAGAAAAGAAAAACACCCGATACGAATGAATTCCATTTTCTTGTAATTGCGTATAAATTTGTTGCGGGACGGTCCCCAAATCTTCGCCAACCACCAAACACTGATTACGATGGCTCTCTAAAACTAAAATAGTCAGTAGATCCTTCAAAGGGTAATTCACATACGCACCATTTTTAGCACCGCGCCCCGCAGGAACCCACCATAACCGCATCAATCCCATCACATGATCAATACGTAATGCGCCACAAAATCGCATATTACGCCGAAACACTTCAATAATAGGTTGATAATAATGCTCTTTAAGCCGCCTAGGCTCTGGCGGTGGAAGCCCCCAGTCCTGACCCAGCGGCCCCAAAACATCGGGAGGCGCACCAATATGGCTAAGCAAATTATATTGCCGCCGATTGTGCCAAGCTTCTTGCGAACCGGAACTCACCCCTACAGCCACATCAAAATAAAGCCCAAGAGCCATATGTTCGTGTTGCGCCTGGGTACTTGCTTGTGCTAATTGCTCGGTAGCGACCCATTGCAACCAAGAGAAAAAATCCACCTCATCATGATGCTCACGGATCCATTGCTGCGTCTGAGAACTTCCGTAGTTTTGAAACGATTGAGGCCAGCTATCCCAATGCGGCCCAATATTAGGATCTTTTTTAAAGGAATTTTGCAGGGCATCAAATGCTGCCTGAGCTTTAAGCGATTCCCCTTCTTGTTGACAAAACTCAGCATAAGCGAGTCGACGTGAATGGTAACGCTCAAGCTGGCAAAACTGCTGGAATACCAAACGCAAACACTCAAGTTTAAGTTCACTCACTTGCGTATATTGCACATAATCACTAGCACGCAACTTTCGTATTTTTTCAACAAAATCAGCACTTGAAACCAATGGTGCTGCAGCACTGGAGGGAAATTCTGTAATCGCTTCGACATCAATATAAATAATATTGATCCAACGCCGTGATGACGGGCTATAAGGGCTTGCCAGTTCAGGCCAAGCAGGATACAACGCATGGAGAGGATTTAATCCCACGAAACTACCACCACCACGGGCGATCTGTGTCACCAAATAATGGAGATCGGTAAAATCCCCCACGCCCCAGTTTCGCTCACTACGTAAGCTGTAGAGCTGTACAGTGACCCCCCAAGCACGTAATCCTTTCGCTATTGCCGGTGGTTTATAGGCTTGATTGGGAGCGACAATATATTGTGAACGAGCGATAGGTTCTGATTCATCGATCAATGACAGAGCCAATTTGTGGTAGCCACAGGGCAGTTCAATATTAAGCGGAACTGTTAAAGCCAAATACTGTTGGTCATCTAACTCTTGGCATTGTTCAACGGGATAATCAATCGCATGAAAAGAGCCACTAAAGCGCTCACCTTGTTCGGTATCTATATACCAATGAAACCACTCTTCGCGCTGTGTTTGGGCAATCCGCAGTTCAATATAAATAGGTTCACCAAGACGCGACGTATAGACATGACTTAGATAACAGCTCCAATGCGCTGTTAAGTCTTGTTGAATTTGAGCATGCACACGGACATCATCATCAATGGCATACCCCATCGTCTTTAGTAACGCATCGAGATTTTCGTCACTGATCGTTGCCTTTTGTCCCCAAGCGTCGATATATTCGTGGGCAATCCCGTGCAAAGTGAGTAATTGTTGACGATCATGAGTATTCATAACGCAGCCATTGGGCAAATTCCCCCTATTAATCATCTCTGTATACAACAGTGTAAAACATTTGTTGAATATTTACCCAAAAAATTAATAAAAATCAGTCAACAAGATTAATATTAACAATCCATTGCACCGAGTCTGCCTCCCATCATAAAATATGGTAAAATTTTTAGGTAAATCGGACTGGTTGAAGACTAAATGTTATCAAATGTAATTTTTTTTCATCATTCAGTTTGATTTTGCGCAAAAATTTGAAAGTCTGCCCTTGACCTTACACTCCAATGTTGTAAGTTTACAGACAGATTTTTTTGATAACACTTCAGATAAAAATACTGGGTAGAAACTATGACTATTAAAGTAGGTATTAACGGCTTTGGCCGCATCGGTCGCTTCGTTTTTCGTGCTGCTCAAGAACGCAATGACATCGAGATCGTTGGGATCAACGATCTGCTGGATGTCGATTACATGGCTTACATGTTGAAATTCGACTCCACTCACGGCCGCTTCAAAGGTGACGTTAAAGTTGAAGGTGGAAACCTCATTGTTAACGGTAAAACCATTCGTGTTACTGCTGAACGTGATCCAGCAAACTTGAAATGGGACGAAATTGGTGCTGAAGTTATCGCAGAAGGTACTGGTCTGTTCCTGAAAGACGAAACAGCTCGTAAACACATTGAAGCTGGCGCTAAAAAAGTTGTTATGACTGGCCCATCTAAAGACGCAACTCCAATGTTCGTTATGGGTGTAAACGAAGACAAATATGAAGGTCAAGACATCGTTTCTAACGCTTCTTGTACTACTAACTGTCTGGCTCCAATCGCTAAAGTACTAAACGACAATTTCGGTATTGTAAGCGGTTTGATGACAACTGTTCATGCTACTACTGCAACTCAGAAAACTGTTGACGGTCCTTCTCATAAAGACTGGCGCGGTGGTCGTGGTGCTGCTCAAAACATCATCCCTTCTTCAACTGGTGCTGCTAAAGCTGTAGGTAAAGTATTACCAGAATTGAACGGCAAACTGACTGGTATGGCATTCCGTGTTCCAACTCCTGATGTTTCTGTAGTTGACCTGACTGTTAACTTAGAAAAAGCAGCTAGCTACGAAGAAATCTGTGCAGCTATGAAAAAAGCTTCAGAAAACGAACTGAAAGGTGTTCTGGGTTATACCGAAGAGTCTGTTGTTTCAACTGACTTCTTAGGTGAAGTTTGCACTTCAGTATTCGATGCAAAAGCAGGTCTAGCACTGACTGACAAATTTGTTAAAGTTGTATCTTGGTACGACAACGAAATCGGTTATTCAAACAAAGTTCTGGATCTTATCGCTCATATCTCCAAATAAGCGCTAACTAACATTGCCAGAATGACATTAGGGTAGCCTCGGCTACCCTTTTTATTATGGATGGAGGTTTTTAATGACAGAACGACTCAAGGAACTTGGCTTATCAATTGACAAACAACTCGACAATGCCGTCTTTAGCGCAACCAATAATGATGGCATGCTTTTTTACTGGATCGATCATCCACTCGGTAAAGCCTTAATTAGTGCCTATGGTGCTCACATCATCAGCTATCATCCTTCTAATCAGAGCGAACAATTTTGGTTAAGTAAAGCAAGTGCTCTAGATGGTAGCGCACCAATTCGTGGTGGAGTTCCTATCTGTTGGCCCTGGTTTGGCAATACCCGCCAACCGAATCATGGTTATGCGCGGACCCAAATCTGGAAATTAGCGAGCATTAACACGACTGAAGAAAACACTGAGATAACATTGGCACTCAGTGACGACATGTTAGATAAAGCTGAGTTTAAATTCTCACTGGAATGCAAATTCACCGTAGGTGAAGAACTCCAGATTGATCTAAGTACAACAAACTTAGATAACCACCCAATCGAACTGGGTGCCGCGTTACATAGTTACTTTGCCACCCACCGAGACAGCGCCAAAGTATCGGGCATGGGCGATAGTTTCCTCGACAAAACTGATGACTTTGCTAAAAAAACACAAACCGAATTTGCTCTGAGTGAAGAAACAGATCGACTCTACACTCAACCAAACCACCACATCACTCTCACACATGGTAACGGCCATCAGCTTAAACTGGCTCATCAAGGTGAAGATACGGTTGTGATCTGGAATCCAGGAGATACCAAAGCAGAAGGGATTGCGGATATCCATGCTGGCGGGGCTCAAGAATACCTGTGCGTTGAAGCGGTTCGCACCCAAAACCCTATACAACTTGGGGTGAAAGAAACTTACACTTTATCGCAACATTTATCCGTTCCAATCTGAAACGCAACTCACCACAACTCTGGCAAAGATATATAACATGAGCGGCAATGGTAGTGCATCATTGCCGCAACTATTTTAAAACATTTCATTTTTGCTCTTGATATGCATAATAAAGAAGCCACGCATCCCAGTTAAGGAGCAAAGATTGAAAAGCGTTGCTGTATTTTGTGGATCCAATTTAGGTTCATCCCCTGTCTTCAATGAAGCAGCCATTAAATTGGGCCACTACTTAGCTGAGCACCAGATCAACCTGATTTATGGTGGCGGCAAAGTTGGGTTAATGGGAACGATCGCCGATGCTGTATTGGACCAAGGTGGTAAAGTTTATGGCGTTATCCCTGAGAGATTAAGGGACAAAGGAGTCGCCCATGATGGCTTAACCGAATTAACCATTGTTGCCGATATGCACGAACGTAAAGTTCAAATGGCTCAGTTAAGCGATGGATTTATTGCTATGCCAGGTGGTAGCGGCACACTGGAAGAAATATCTGCAGTATGGACTTGGGCGCAGTTTGGCTATCATCATAAACCTTGTGGTTTTTATAATATCAATGGCTTTTATGATCCACTATTATTAATGGTGGACCGGATGGTTAAGCAGGGATTCTTGCGTCAAGCCTATTGCGATATGTTACAAATTTCAGATTCACCGCATGCACTGGTCAGTGCAATGAGCGATTATGATCCACCCGCCGATAAATGGTAATAATATCGTCCCCTAACAGTAAGTTAGGGGAAAATTTCTAATTTACTGACCAATTTTAGCGACCATTTCAGGACGCATAAATCGTTCGACCACCAGCATAAAGAGCACCGATGGCACGAGTAAGATCAGAGCACTAATCGATGCGACCTGATAATTTCCTTCCATACTGGCGTTATATAACAGCAACGGCAATGTAGTCACATCCGGAGCGCCCACAAAAAAGCTTCCAGTAAACTCATCTAGCGATTCTAAAAAGACGAAAATGGAGCTAGCTATAATACCGCCCATTGCCTGAGGCATGGTAATCGTGAAAAAGACTTTCATATTCGAAGCCCCCAAATTTGAGGCCGCTCGCTCAGTTAATGGATCACATTGACTAAAAGCCGCCACAATAATCCACACTGAAAAAACCAAACCATGCACGGTATGAACTAAGATAACCCCAAGATATGTGCCATTTAAGCCCAGTTGATAAAATATACGGGCGATATTAATGTATATTGGAAGCTCTGGAAAAGCTTGTGGTAATAGAAACAATAACATGATGAACATGCGACATGGTAAATGTCGCCTAGCCAGAGCATAACCAACAGGAATGGCAACCAATGTGGTCACAACAACCGCAGCACAGGCAATACCAATACTGGTCAATAGCGCGGCAAAAGCTCCATTGACTGGATTAAAGACATAGTGCCAATATTTAAATCCCCAACTCACAGGTAGAGCATGTGGAAAATACCACCGCTCGGTCACTGTCCAAATCAATAAATTTGTCACCGGACCAAACATCACCAAGGCTAACATCGTGACAAAGAGCGCTTGAGTCCACCAGCGCAGCCGCAGCCACTTAACAATGTGCTTCAATGTAAGATGCTGTGCACCTTGCGCAACGCTCATCTCAACCATATGTCCTCTGTTGTTTTAAATTATGCTGCAGATAAAACCAGGCCACTGCCGATGTCACCAAATAACTAAACACACCTAGCGCATTAGCTGTTGCATAATCCCCATATGAATTAATGCGGAAAGACATATCAGTCGTTAACATGCTGGGAGTTCCGGTTCCAAGCATCAATGGCACCGACAAAACAGACATCATCGTTACGCAGCTCAGCACTAAAGCAACCCCTAAATTCGGCAAGACTTGTGGCAGTAAAATGCTTGTGAAAACTTTCATTCGAGTCGCACCTATGTTTTGAGCGGCTTTCACCTGCTGGGAGTCAATCGCGGCCATCGCTCCGGCCACTAACAATGTACTAAAAGCCAATTGCTTCCAGACAAAGGTAAAAATAATACCTCGCCAATCTAAAAAGGAGACCGTTTCAAATGGCGTCAACAGATGCAACTGCACTAACGCATTATTCATCAGTCCATTTTTGGCTAGAAAGGTCCGCATCATCTGACCGACCACAATAAATGGGATAAAGAGCGGCCATCGGTACAAAAAAGCGAGACACTGGTTAAGACGTTTAAATGGAGAGAGCGTGATAAGACCTGAGATAACCACTGTTAAAATAGCAATCAATCCTAATGCTACAGCAACCACGATAATCGTATAAGCCAAGTCTCTATCATACAAACGCCATGCTTTAATAAGCGGATTTATTGACCAATTTCCTGCCGCATCGCTTAACGCTATTTTTAACGAGCTGATCAGCGGATAAATAAAAAACAGGCCGATCAACCCACACGCTGGGGAAATCATCAAAATGCTGTATAAACGATTTTGTCTCATGCTATTAAAGGGAGTCAGACTCCCTTTCCTTACAAATCAATCAAAGTTAGTTATTGACTTGGCTTTCATAGCCTTCTTTAATGTCATCCATATAGGCAGCTAGTGGAAAGCTCTTAGCATAGTTGGCCAGATCTTCAGGCGTGATCTCTTTAAAGAGTTTATTCCAAACCGCACGGTTGAGTTCTGGTTTAACATATTTCGCATCAATCCCCGGATACCAATTGAAGCGTTTCACAATGCCATTGGCTTGAACTTGTGGGCTGGTTGCCAGATTAATAAATTCCTCGGCTAATTTTTTATGGCTAGCTTTGGCTGGGATCACATAATACATCGGCTGTCCCGGCATTCCCGGAGCAATGAGATCGAGTTTCAACGAAGGCGGCAATTTACCCGCATCTTTCCAGCTATAAAACATATCAACCCAAACAGGCCCCATAAATATCTCACCGCGATTGAGCATATCCAGCGTACCAGCATTACCAGGCGTGAATGTGACATATTGATTAAACTCTTTGAGCTTATGGAAGGCTTCTTTCCAGCTATTTTTTAATTGTGGGTTATATGGCTTAGTCGACAATTTTTTTGCACTTGAGCCATACTTATAAATCCAACCGGTTACAAAGCTCACTCCAGACATACCGTGTTTAATACCGTTATAACCAAATGCTTTCGGGTGCTGATGCACCCATTTGACTAACTGAGCGTAACTTTTCGGCGGGTTTGGAACCATATCCGAGTTATATGCAATAGCTGTCTGGCTTTGAAACATCGGCATTACATAGCCATCGACATTAACCCCAAGTGCATTTCTAGCACTCTGAGTCGATACTAATTTGCCGTTCGCGATATCGCTGCGATAGCGACTCAGAAGCCCTTTTTCGACCATCTCACCGCCCATTTTTTGATGCACAACAGCCACATCAATGTCCCAATGCGCACGATGGCTTTGCTGTTGAGCCGCTAACTTCTCATAGATCTTCTGTGAACCCGCATCTCCGGGCCCGGTTCCAACGACACTGATCGTGACCCCAGGGTGGGTAGCCTCAAATTTAGGTGCCAGATACGTTCTGACATAATCAACCATATTCTGACTGCCGGCGCTGGCAACATGCAGCGTCGTTTGTGCACTCACACCAAAAGAGCTTGTGAGCATAGCAATGGCCATCGTTCGTTTGATTGTTAGGACTTGCATAAAATCATCCTTGTATCATTAATGAACTGAAGGCGCGACAAAGATATGTAGCGCCCTCAATGGGATAAATAATTTAACTGACTGTCCGTGCGCTAATGGCTGTTCATAGTCGCACCAACACGCCCCATAAACCGTTTCAAGACCATGACGGTAGCTCTGTCCTTGAAAGACGCTTTGACTTACCCGAGCATCAATACCAATGCCATCCGATGGAAAACTATCTGCTGAAAAGAGAATCTGAGCCGACTCGGGTCTGAAATAAATGCTGTAGTATTGCTGTGCGCTGCGCTTTGAATCCTCTTTTAGTAATTGATTCAACTGTTCACCACGAACACGAAAATGGTTATCCAGCCCCATAAAATCGGCAACGAAAGCACTTTTAGGATGGTGGTAGATGGTCTCGGGTTCACAAAACTGTTCAATTTTGCCTTGATTCATCACCGCAATGCGATCCGCCATGACCAATGCTTCTTCACGATCATGGGTCACCAATACAGAGGTAAAACCAAGTTGCTGCTGCAGTTGCTTTATCTCATGACGAACGCTTAAACGGACTTTAGCATCTAAATTTGAAAGCGGCTCATCCAGTAATAATACGGAGGGTTTTACTGCCAAGGCTCGGGCTAAGGCGACGCGTTGGCACTGTCCTCCGGAAAGCGTCGTCACTGAACTTTTAGCCAACACCCAAGGTAAATTGACCAGTTCAAGCATCTGAGCCACCCGCTGCTCAATCGCTTTAGCAGACCATCCGCGAACCTTAAGGCCATAGGCAATATTGCCAAAGACACTCATGTGAGGCCACAACGCATAACTTTGAAAGACCTGCACCATCTGTCGACTCTGAGCATTTGCCTGCGTGACATCTTCATTATCGAGCCAAATTTGACCTCGGTCGGTTTGAATGAATCCACATAACGCATTGAGCAATGTCGTTTTGCCACACCCTGAGGGTCCCAGTAATGCAACCATCTCACCACGTTGAATCGCCATGGACAGCTCGCATAAAACCGGCTTGCCTGCATAACTGACACTGAGCTGCTCAATACGAAGTGTTTTTGACATGTAAAAGTCCCAAAATATTTAGGCAATGAACACGTGTTCATCGTCACAATCCCATTGACATGTTGGGTATTATTTCGGCTTTTTTTGACAACTTTATGAAATTTTTTAAGATTGGACACGTGTTCATAAAAGATTCAAAAAACTTCGCTAGCTTGATGAAGCGATCACTTGAACAGGAATCATAATGAAAGTTGAAATGCTTGGCATTGGCAGTGCTTACAGCCGTCACTGGACAACTTCGGCGCTTTGGATTGAGTCATCAAAATATAACTGGCTTATTGACTGCGGACCGACTGTGCCACGCGCATTATGGTTCAAACAGATAGATCTCGATCAGTTAGACATCATTTATTTTACGCATATTCACCCTGACCATTGCCTTGGCTTGGCCACTCTCGTGAACTACCTGCATAGCCATCACCGCTGTCAACCATTGACGATTATGGCCCAGCATGAGCAGCAGCCCTATCTAAGCTCCTTATTAGAAATGGCTAGCATAGAAGAACCACTTAATTTTCAGATCATCTGGCAAGACATTCATGATCAAGGCATAGTTGGTTCACAACACTATGCTTCAGCACTGAGTCACCACCCAGTTGCCAACCGATCGCTGCTGTTAAAAGTCGATGACTTACAATTGTTTTATAGTGGTGATGGCAAGCCAACAGCGCAAACCATCAAGCTAATACAGCAGGCGGATTTAATCGTACATGAATGCGGCAATGCTGCTCTAAAGGCTCCAATAGCCAATGGCCATAGCCATCTGAGTGAGCTCCAAGCTATTGCTTTGACGACTGCCGATACACCATGGCGACTGTATCACTGTCCAGATGAGCATCAATCAGAACTAAGTGATGCACTGCGATCGATGCCCCATATGGCGCTTGCCCAAGAAACATTATTAGCTACAGATGGGATCATTTATGGTTAAGCGTAGCGTGACTGCACAAGACGTAGCAATTCGAGCCGGTGTTTCTCGGGCAGTCGTGTCCAGAACGCTTTCGAATAACGGCTGCGTCGCTGAGAAAACTCGGCAAAAAGTCTTACATGCCGCCCAGGAATTAGGCTATCAAGTCAATATGTTAGCCCAAAGTCTCAACCGCCAGCGGAGTCTATTAATTGGCGTGATTACAGCTGGACAAACCGATCCTTACCGCAGCCAGTTGCTCGAAGATCTGGTACGCTCCATCCAATCACAGAACTACCAAGCCCTCCTATGTGATATACAAACGCCTCAGGATCTAGCGACAACACTGACCAAACTTACGCAGTTCCGCGTCTCTGGGGTAATTGTCACCTCAGGGCACCCTTCTGCAGAACTGGTCAGCGAATGCGTCAAACTTGCTATTCCTGTCGTAGTTATTAACCGCTCTACCCCACTGCCACAGGTCGATGAGATAAGTTCTGACAATATTCAAGGTGCAAAGCTTGCCATTAATTATTTAAAAAAAATGGGGTGTCATAATCTGCAATTTTTAGGGATCCAAAATGGCACCTATTCAGCACAAATCAGACAAGCTGCCTGGCAATCTATTGAACCAACAACCCCCTTAATGGCCCCCGTGAGTAGTTACGAAGGGGGGGTACAAGCCGCTCGAACCGCCCTACAAAACGGATTGAACTTTGATGGTCTGTGGTGTGCCAACGATCTACTTGCGTGCGGTTTTGCAGATTGTGCTCGATTTGAATTTAATCTTAAACTGGCTCAAGATTTTTATCTGGTTGGTTTTGATGATATCCCTAGTACCCATTTTGCCAGTTATCAGCTCACCACTTTGCGCCAAGATACAAACCAAATTGCAGTATTAGCGCTGCGGCGCCTAAATGAGAGAGCCGCTGCAATATCCATCAAAAAACGCATTGATAAAGTCGATGTGCAGCTAATTATCCGCAACAGTTAGTTGCTATTCGAAACCTTAATATAGCCATGCATCGCGGTAGCGATGAACAAAATCGTGAGTGGGATAACGTCATCTTAAAAATCAGCCTTAACTAACATGAGTAATCAGTCCCGTTGGGTTAAATGCTTAAATCTATTTGCCCCTCAATAGATGAAAGAACATCTGCTCAACTACGTATTCCCAGCCGATAGACCTAGAGTCCATCGATTTTAATGGTGGTATGTTGAATATGAACGATAAGCCAAAGTAGGTGGAAAAATCGATTCACTACCTTACACCGCTCTTTATAGTTTATGATCCCGCAGCACACGTTTACCAATCAATCGATACAACATCTCGAATTGAAATACTTGTAAGATTAAACACAAAATAATCAACCCAATACCAAAACTGCCAATGAATGAAAAATGTTCACCGACAATGGTGATCGCCAATAGCGTTGCAACTGCCGGTTCAAGTAATGTAATCAAAGTCGCTTTACTGGCTTCGATTTGTTGCAAAGCATAACCAAAACATAAATATCCAACAAACATAGGGACGACTGCCATATAAGAAATAATCGCAATATGCTTGAAATCCATAAAGAGATTCTGACCAGTAAAGTACAGCGATGGCAACAAAACTAGGGCAGCAAATCCAAACATCCCAGCCATCGCCGAGCGAGAATGAATCCCTTTTTCGATCATATGCCGAGCAGACCATGAATAGAGTGCGTAAGATAATCCAGCCAACAGTCCTAAGCCAACACCTGCTAGTTGCATATGGGCATTCTGAGCAAGACTGCTTTGCTTACCTAGAGTTAAAAATATGGTTCCCAAGACACCGATAGCAAATGACACGATCCACTGCGTCAAAATTGCTTTATGACTGATGACGCGCTCAAGTAACACGCTAAAAAAGGGAGCACTGGCAAGTGATACAAGCGTTCCAATGGCGACTCCAGAAAATTTCATCGAAGTGTAAAAAGCCAGCGGATATACCCCAACAGCGACGCTACCAATAAGAAGTAAAGGCCAATTGACTAGAAATAAACACGCATCTTCGAGCAAATAGCGCCAAGCATAACATGCCAATAATAGTCCGCCACCACCCATGGCAAAAGCACCAATAGCCAAGGGACTAACATCTGATATATAACTTGCAGCAGTCCCTGTTGTGCCCCATAAAACACTGGCCCACACCACCGCAAAAACACCATTAAAGTCTGCTCTATCCTTTCGCATTACAATATCTCAAGCCATCTAACGCTACTGGTTAGTGTATCTTGAAGAATGAATCATATTATGCCAATCGGACACTTTTATAGGTTTAACAGACACACCTAGCGAGCAAATTGCGAAGGTGTTAAACCTGAATATTTGAAGAACCGACGACTAAATGCCGCATGATCTTGATAACCAACCACTTCTGCCACCATCTGAATCGGATAATCGGTGTGCAGCAACAATGCCTGAGCCTTGTTCATCCGAACCTGAGTGAGATATTGAGTTACCGTCAAACCCGTTTGTTCTTTAAATAATTTTTTAAACTGGGTCTGACTTAAACAAGCAACACAAGAAAGAAGTTCATTATTAAGAGGCTCAGCTAAGTGTGTCTGGATATATTCCAAAACATTCTGGATACGGCGATCTAAACGTTTTGTGACAGGCTGCTCAGACAATAGACAACAAAAGGTCTCAACCATTAACGTTTCGATTGTCTGATTAATCTGGTATTTCAACTGTTCATCAATAAAATGCAGATAGTGCAACAATGGCTGGGAGACACTAAAAACGTTCATCTTTGCCTGCGCAATATTTTCCGGGAGGCAGTTAAGATCAGCGACCACAAACCTTGCCTTAGGTTCAGAAGTAAAATAGTGCGTTTGTTCTGCTTTTACCACCACACATTCACCAGGCAAAACCTTACCTGAAAAACCAGCGACCTCGATATTAATGCTACCCATCACGGGCAAAACCAACTGATGGTAAGGATGGCTATGCCCTTTTTTGACTAGATTATATGAGCGAATCGACAGTGAATTTTGAATAGGCACAACACAAACCAAACCCAAGGGATGATGAAAAATTATACATAAGAGGACATCAGATTAAACATTGAAGTGACGTAAAGTTTATTTCTTCCAATAACGAAGGGCCATAAATGGCCCTCTTTCAGCAACATATAATGTATGTGATTAACGATAAACCATGCCACCATCAATCAATGGCGCTTGCCCGGTCATATAATCAGCATCAGGGCTAGCTAAATAACTGACAAAAGCAGCGACATCCTCAGGTGTTTCAGCACGCCCCAAAGCAATACCTTGTACGTATTTATCGTAGGTTTCACCTTTGGCAGCTCCGGTTAAATCTGCAAAACGTTGATCGATTTCTTCCCACATATCGGTACCCACAACACCGGGGCAATAAGCGTTCACCGTAATGCCCTTGCTCGCATATTCAGCTGCTGCAGCCTGAGTTAAACCGCGCACCGCAAATTTAGTAGCAGAATAAACACCTAACATGGCAAAACCATTGTGTCCGGCAATGGATGAGGCATTAATAATTTTACCTTTGTGGCCTCGAGCAATAAATTTAGCCGCGGCGGCTTGAATTCCCCACAAAGTGCCCTGAACATTAATTTTAAAGATTTTTTCTACTTCCTGAGCAGTCACATCGCTCAACGCATTTACTTGGCAAATTCCGGCATTATTGACCATGATGTCAAATCCGCCTAGCTCTTTTTCAGCATGATCAACCGCGGCAATGACCTGTTCACGATCACTAATATCTGCTTTAAATATTGTTGCTTTACGGCCCAATCCTTTGACCTCTTCAGCGACCTGCTTAATTTTCTCTTCATTAAGATCAACTAAAGCAATATCTGCTCCATCTTTTGCCAAGCGTAAAGCAATACCCCGCCCGATCCCTTGTCCCGAACCTGTCACTAACGCAACTTTTCCAGAAATAGCCATTGTATCTCCTTAAGATAATTTGAGAATTACTTAGATTAAGCTTCTACTTATCAGTGTTAAGAAATGTATGACCCATAAGCAAAGTTGAGTAATAGGTCCCAAACTGGTCACTGGCTAATAATATCTGCATAAAAGCGCTCATTGATTGCCAGCATTAGATGCTTTTACTCTGTAACCCTATGGTAGAAAAGTGTTTATATTCTTAGTTCAACTAAGCTGTTTAGCTTAATCATTGTGCCAAAATTGCAATAAATTAAAACTCACTATTGAGCAATAAATAAACAAAGTTATTCATCAATATGTGAAGCTGTGAACAGGTACGCAGAGTCAGCAAAGATATTAATAACAGGCGCAAATGCTATTGCCATACAGCTATTTCTAGATATTGGAAAAACTTCAGCGCAACTACAATGCAACTATAAAAGCAGCAAAATTGCTGGCTTTTATAGCAGAAGAAATAAGAGGATCGATTTAGGCTTGTTCTTCAGGACGAAGCGTTAAGGCTTCATAACCATCTTCAGTCACTAAAATAGTATGCTCCCACTGGGCAGATAATTTTTTATCGCGAGTGACAACCGTCCAACCATCTTTTTTGGTTTTTAGTTTGGGGCCGCCTTGGTTAATCATTGGCTCGATAGTAAAAATCATCCCAGGCTGCAACTTGAGTCCAGTACCTTTAGTACCGTAATGTAATACCTGCGGTGATTCATGCATTTCTCGGCCCACACCATGGCCGCAATATTCACGCACCACACTATACCCAGCATTTTCAGCATGCTGTTGAATGGCATGGCCAATATCCCCTAAAGTTGCGCCTGGCTTGACCTGCTCAATTCCTTTCCACATTGCTTCGTAGGTTTTACTAACCAACCGTTTTGCCAGCGGTGATGCATCCGGCATCACATACATTTTACTGGAATCGGCAATTAAACCATTTTTTTCCAGAGTAATATCTAAATTCACGATATCACGACCTTTAAGTCGATATTCACTGGGCATCCCATGACAAATCACTTCGTTCACGGAGGCATTTAAAACATAAGGATAATCGTATTGACCTTTACTAGCTGGACGAGATTTGAGCTCATTGACGATATAGTCTTCTACGCGATCATTAATCGCCATCGTCGACACACCAGGACGAACAAAATCATCCAACATGGTGAAAACACTCGCCAGTAACTGACAAGATTCTCGCATTAACTCTATTTCTTCAGCTGTTTTGATGACAACTTGTTGATCCATAGCTACTTCATACCTTTTGTGCAAAAAAATACTCACAGCAACCTTAAAGTGGGCTGTTATGGTCGTTATTCATTCGTTTGATATGAAGTGTATTATACATTTATTTAACAAGTTTTTATACCACTACACCTCAGGCAAATTCAGTATCCGTAACAATGAACAGCCATTTAGCCAGCTATTAAAAAACAGAATCATCATGATGATTGACTCGTTGTAGCAAAAAAATTCATGCCGATGAAAGATAAAAGAAAAATCGATTTAAGTGGTCACTTTACTCCATAACACCATCGAACCGCTAAATCTGACTCGTCTATGGCCACCGAGAACATCAAAAAAACGTGCAGACTGATAAAAAATCCGATTGAGCCTCTTATTTCTTAAGCCATTCTTAAGATTGACTCACTATACTGGATCTTATGACAAGGAATCGTACATATACACGCAGCATATCGGTATTTTTGAAATGGGCCATACCTACACACATAAAGGAATAAAACGAATCGTTTATGCCACAGGTTATTCACTTCAAGGGCTTAAATTTGCTTGGAGGGAAGCCGCTTTTCGCCAAGAAATTTGCTGTTGCATCCCTCTTAGTATCTTAACTTTTTTCCTTTCGATTTCGGCTACAGAGCAAGTTCTACTAGTGATGAGTCTAGGCGGAATTTTAATCACAGAAGTTCTAAATTCTGCGATTGAAGCGGTCGTGGATCGTATCGGTACCGATTGGAATGAATACAGCAAAATGGCCAAGGACTTAGGTTCACTGGCCGTTTTACTAGCCATCTTTTTAGCCATCTTTACTTGGGTAATAATTTTAGTCGCATGAAAAATTACTTTTCTAACTTCAAGCTCTCTAACGCAAATTATACACTTCTATTATCAGTATTTATCACACTGATCCCCAATATCGCTATCTACACGGATGTTTACCACATCTTGGAGAAGTTAGATAATTTTAGTGTAGGGTTTGTTATATCAATTCCATTTTTTTTCATCTTTTCATACAACATTATTTTTAATGCTGTGACCTGGCCATTTATCACTAAACCAATATCGGTCATTTTAATCCTGTTGTCATGTGTATTATTCTTTGCCGAATATAACTATGGCATTTTCTTTGATCGCAACATGGTCCAAAATATCTTCGAAACGGACTCTAGCGAAGCAACATCTTATTTTAGTTGGTTTGCGCTGTTGTGGTTTGTAATGATCGGGATTTTGCCATCCGTTATTTTTTCATGCATCCAGATTAAAAAAGAATCAGCCATTAAGTTTATTCTCAAAAAGATTCTTTATGTTATCGCTTCTGCTGCCGGCATTGTGCTCATCGCCGCAATGTTTTATCAAGATTATGCCTCGGTTATACGAAATAACAAATACTTAGGCGATCGGATGGTTCCGGCAAGCTTTATCCATAGCACGATTCAATACTTACATCGGACCTATTTTACAAAGCCTATTCCATACACCCAAATTGGCCTCGATGCCCATCAAACCCCAGAAGCGCTCAAACAAGCCCAGAGCAAGCCAACACTATTAATTATGGTATTAGGTGAAACCGCTCGAGCACAAAATTATCAAGTTAATGGTTATCAGCGTGACACTACGCCCTACACCAACGATCTAACTAATATGATCCGCTTTAAAGATGCCGCCAGTTGCGGCACAGCAACTGCTATTTCAGTACCATGCATGTTCTCTCGCATGGACCGAAAAAACCTCAATCTAGCGAAAGCACCTCGCCAAGATAATGTGTTAGATATATTTAAACGTGCCGGAATAGATGTGTTATGGAAAGAAAATGATGGTGGCGACAAACGAGTTGCACAGCATGTTAGGAAGATCACCCTCGATCCAAAACAAAAATCGCCCCTATGTGATGGTTCGACCTGTTATGACATGGCACTGCTGAATAACCTTGATCAGCAGATCAACCAAATGAAAGGCAACCGGGTTATCGTATTGCATTTAATCGGCAGCCATGGGCCAACGTATTATCGCCGCTATCCACCGAAGATGAGCTATTACAAGCCAACTTGTAACCGCGCAGATATTGAAAACTGCTCAGTGCAGCAGATTAAAAACACCTACGATAATACGTTGCGCTATACCGACTTTGTATTGAAAACTTTAGTCAATAAACTCAAAAGCAAATCCAGTCAGTTTAATACCGCATTGATTTATATGTCTGATCATGGTGAATCACTGGGTGAAGATGGCATTTTCTTGCACGGTGCACCTTATAGCTTTGCGCCGATTTATCAACGCCGAGTACCGCTGATGGTTTGGCTATCACCCGGTATTCAAAAGGAAAGTGGGATAAACCTAAAATGTATGAAATCCTACTCGAAAAAGACCGACTACTTTAGTCAAGACAACTTATTCGACTCCCTGTTGGGGATTATGGATGTCAAAACGTCTATCTATCGTCCTCAGCAAGATATCTTCAACTATTGTCGCCATTAGCCACCAAAAAGAGGAGTCCTTGGACTCCTCTTTTTTATCTTCTTTATTGGTTTAAGTCATAGCACCAAGGCCCAGTCATTGTCAGAGTATATTTTTTATTGTAAACAATACCCACGACCATTATGCCTGATACTGACTTTACACTCACATTACCCAATCATACCCAACGACTCTTACTACATTCATGCTGTGCACCATGCTCAGCAAGCATTATTGAAAGATTGGTCAATTCAAATATTGATGTGACCATTTATTTTTATAACCCCAATATTCAGCCACAAAAAGAATACTTGCTACGTAAAGAGCAAAACATACAATTTGCGAAAAAATACGGGGTAACATTTATCGATGGGGATTACGATACCAAAGCTTGGTTAAACCGCACCAAAGCATTTGCAGATGAACCTGAGCGCGGCCAACGCTGCAAAATTTGTTTTGACATTCGCTTGGAACAAACAGCGCGTTTTGCCCATCAACATCATTTTGAACTGTTTAGCTCCAGTTTGGGGATCTCCCGGTGGAAAAATCTAGAACAGATTCACGCCTGTGGGCAAGAAGCCGCAAGTCACTACCTCAACCTTCAATATTGGTCATTTAACTGGCGCAAGCAAGGTGGTTCGCAACGGATGGTCGAGCTTGCCAAGCAAGAGCATTTTTATCAACAACAGTATTGCGGTTGCATCTATTCACTGCGCGACACTAACCGATGGCGACTAGCCAAGGGAATGGATGTGATTGAAATCGGGGCAGACCAGTATCAATAAGTAAGGTTATGACCCATGAGTTCATCATGGGTAGACTGATTGACATCCAAAAGCTTCACTCAACCTAACCGAGTGGTGGATGCAGATCTACTATCTGCCGCTTCATTATTCATTAGCGTACTTTGGTCGAGTAAACACACACGGGACCGTTGTGAAAAATCAACAGTCCCTAGTGTCATTTTATTTGTCATCCATGCAATATTTATTGTAAGTTGAATTCATTCATCTTGATTCAGTCAATGGCCTTTATACCGATTCACTCACATCACGGTTATTGTTTAACTGCCAACGTATAAGCTATATGCTTAATTAGGACACGCGAAGGACCATGGATACTCACGAAATTATTACTCAAATTAAAACACGAATTGCCAATGGAGAGAGAAAAACTGAAGTATTTGAGCAGTTACGCGACCAAGGAATGAGAGAAAATCGAGTTGCTTTTTTAATCGCAGGAACCCCAACGCCTGAACAGCTCAAGAACAATCGAACATTAAAAATAGCATTAGTCACATTACTGATCGTATTAACGATTCCGCTGGCCTATTTAGCACATTATTTTGTCACGCATATCGAATATCAACGCGGTGTACTAGTTGGATTTTTCACCGTAAGCGTCGGCATTTTCTGTCCGTTGGTCTGTGCCTTCGGAATCTATCGCAACCGTTTTGCAGCTTATACGAATGTCCTTATTTGCGGTATTTTTTATATTATCTTTCCGTTAATGGTATTACATACAAATGGTCTGCCACTTACTCTCCCTGGAGTTGGGCTTTTAGCCTTGGCGATTATATTGCTGGCTTATTGTGGTTATGTCCGAACCCGCATGTTCCCAGCGCTCTCCTTGACGGGTTCAGTCAAGAAAAACCAACACAACGAATATAAATTCGATTGAAACATCGACAAAAGTAGCATATGGATGCGCCATACAAGCGTCTATAGCTACTTTCATCTCACCCAACTACTTAGTAAAATTATTATATAGATAATAATTCTCATTCGCTTATTCCATTTCCTTCAATCAATTAGATAGACTCAATTTCATAACGAAATGAAACTTTTCACTCATTCAGCGGACTAATAATACAGATCTCTAAAAATGTGAACAGCACAATATTTAGCCATAATATTTTCTTTATATTTTATATAGATATGAAACAATATGAAAATACTCTTAATAGAAGATTCTGAACTACTCCGTCGAAGTTTAGTTGTCGGCTTAGGTAATCTTGGTTTTACTATCGATGATACTGATAATGGCGAAACCGGCTATAATATGGCCCGACATAACCATTATGACATTATTATTCTTGACCTGATGCTACCTAAAATGGATGGAATGAGCATTTTAGAAAAACTGCGCAAACAAAAGGTTATGACTCGGGTGCTAATTTTATCAGCCAAAAATGAGGCAAAAGATCGCGTTAGCGGACTTTTGAAGGGAGCTGACGATTATCTGACTAAGCCGTTTTCATTTGAAGAGCTCCATGCACGCATTTTAACCATTATGCGTCGAGGGCAAGTAGAAAAAGCCAATGATAATTTATGTATTGGCGATTTTACGCTTAACCTAACAGACAGAAACTTTTATTATAAAGATCAGATGATTACTCTAACACCGAATGAGTATAAAATCTTAGAGTGCTTATTCAATCAACCTAATAGGGTTGTGTCATTAGAAAAAATAAGTACCGCTGTTGTTGGCAACTTTGACTTTTTATCCAAAAACTCAATTGAAGTTCATATGAGTTCGATTCGACGAAAAGTTAGAGCCTTAAATTTAACACTTCCCGTTAAAACAAAAAGAGGTTTTGGCTACATTGCCCAAGGTTAATTGAATGAGAATAAACATAATAAAAAAAATAAAAGAGTTTGATCGTTCATCTTCCTCTATCGAAAGAAATTTAATTAACTCAATTTCTCTTATATTTGGCGTTATCTTACTGATTGTCTTTATCTGTGTTGACCGCGGCGTGGATATTTGGGTGCAAAACCAATTTGATCAGGGAATGATCGATCAAGCAAATTACCTTAAATCACAGATCAAAACGAACGGCCAACAAACTATTATCACCTTTGATAAACATTTCATGCCCGGGTTTAAAAGTACTAGCCATCCGCGTTTTTTTCAACTCTGGCAAAAAAATAAAACATTAATGCGCTCAAAAACACTACAACGTTACCCCCAGGACAACCTTATTCATCCTAAGCTAGCGATTGGCAAAGATAAAGTTGTTCAGGTCGTCATGCCGAATGGTGCACTCGGTAGAGCCTCACTATCATATTTTATTCCGTTGAATGCAAGTCACAAAACTGAACCCTTTTATTTGACAATTTACCGCTCGGCGAAAGCACTCGATAATCTATTATGGTTAGTTGATATTCTGCTGGTTAGCAGTTTTATTTTAGCGATGGGGACTATGCGTTATATCACTAAAAAATTAATTATCAAGGGATTAAAACCTCTCGAAAAAATCAATGAAGAGCTCATAAATTACCGCAATCTCAAAGAAACAGTCGACAGAGAAATTTATTTTCCGATTCCTCAAAAATCAGTCAAAGAAATCGCCCCTATTCGCCACGAACTTAACGAATTCATTCATAAAAATAATCAACTCGTTGACAATGAAAAGCGAATTACAGCCGATATTGCGCATGAACTCAAAACCCCACTAGCAGAAATGATTACGCTTAGCGAAGTGCATATTACGTATCCCAAAGATCAACGGATCAGCCAAACCTATGCACAAGATATGTTAAATATAGCCCAACGAATGAAAGCGATTGTTGAAAATTTACTCTTATTACAAAAGGCTTCCTCATCCTCGTTTAAAACTACGATAAAAGAACTCGATCTGATTAATTTAATGGACAAAATCAAAGACGGCCTTAGATTTAAGTACCCGCTTTTGAATCAAAGACTGATCATCAAAGAGCAATCATTTATACATATCCAAGCGGATGAATTTAGCTTGAGTGTGATTATTCAAAATTTAATTGATAATTCACTATTTTACAGCTCAAAAAATAGTCCAATCACAATAGTCTGGCATGCGGATACCAAGGGCAAACAATTCATAATCTCTAATCAAACTGATACTCCGGTTTCAGCAGAACAAATAAAAAGCTTAACCAAACCGCTATATCAAATTGATTCATCACGAACCAACATTGACCATTATGGATTAGGACTTTCAATTGTGAAAAAACTATGTGAGAAAAATAACTATCAATTATCTTTTTCACAAAATGATAAGAATGAATTTTCGGTCTCTATTGGTATTGCCAATGGTTAAATCAAGAACTCATCAACCATAAACATACATTATCGGCGTATATGTAGTGAAAAGATAGCTTCTCATCAGTGGCTTCAATTCATTCAGTGCGATTAACTCTTCGTCTATTGACAGCCACAGACACACAACAAACATAATCGTCTTCATGCGCAGCTTGATAACTCTTTCCTCAAATGTATCGAGCGGATACACCGTTATTTTTACAAAATCCTGAATGCTGTTATCGAAATACATTCCCCGCTTTGCAGATGTCACCCGCAAAATAAATATGGCTATATACCCAATTGATTAGCAGCATTTACATGTCAGCAATTCATTAGCTTTGCTCATGAGCCTTCCTTTAAAGAGAAAACCCATACTTTTTACCAGCCAATACTCTGGTGTATCGCAACATCCTTCGTTCAGCAAAATAGCCAGATAGTTCGACAAAATAATTTGAATAAATAATATTTTAATGATAATTATTATCAAACTGAAAATAATTATCATTATCAACGGAAAGATCATGAAAGTACAAGTAAAGCACGTTCTCAAACTGTCTGTCCTCGCACTGTCTATAGCCTCCGCATACGCTATCGCTGCCAATTCAGATAGTTCAAAAGGCAACTCAAATAGCCAAAAAAGCCATTCAAATAATTCAAAGCAGTCAAATCACCAATCAAGCCCTACAAAAGACAAACTCGCACCAATCACTATTGTAGGAAGTTACACCGCGAGTAAAGATGTCACTAGTGCGACCGGACTCAATCTAACTGACCGAGAAATTCCTCAAGCGACGACGGTTATTACTCAACAACGGATTAAAGACCAAGATCTAACCAATATTAAAGATATCGTAGAAAATACCATTGGCCTGTCTAATATCCCTGCTGATACAGAGCGCAATACGTTTATCTCCCGTGGTTTCCAAGTTAGTAACTATCAAATTGACGGCTCAATTCAACCATTGGGGGGACTAGGTGGCGCGTTGGGACAAACATTGATTGACTTATCCACCTATCAGAGCGTTGAAATCGTACGTGGTGCAACAGGTTTAACGACCGGATCAGGCAATCCAGCAGCTTCAATTAATTTTGTGCGCAAACATGCCAACAGCAAAAAATTTACTGGCTATGTCAACATGCAAACGGGCAGTTGGGATAAACGAGAGTTTTCAACCGACCTTTCCAGCGGCCTTAACAAAGATGGCTCAGTCCGCGGTCGAATTGTCGCAAAATATAATAAAAACAATTCTTTTATTGACCGTTACAGCAAAGAAACCTCCGTTTTATACGCTGTCATTGACGCGGATCTGACAGAAAATACATTGCTACGAGTCGGGGCCGGGATGCAGGATAATAATGCGCCTGGAGCCACTTGGGGATTTCTACCTTCTTATTCATCCGATGGGACGTTGACCAAATGGGGCCGCTCTAAGTCTACCGCAGCCAACTGGAGCTACTATGACACTAACGCAAACTACTACTTTGCAAATTTAGAACACTATTTTAGTAACGGTTGGAAACTCAAAATTGACTATAACCATTCACAATACAAACAACACAGTCAATTACTCACTTTTGGAGGCTATATTGACAATCCATTAGTTTATACACTTAAAAGCCATGGTAAAAATAACGCCAACACATTAGATATACAGTTAAATGGCAATTATACATTGTTTGATCGCAACCATGAATTCGTCACGGGGGCACTCTATAGTAAACAGAATCTTAAACAGTACTATGCCAACGGGAACAATTATGGGACACCATTTTCTGGAAACCTGTCATCCTTTTCCGGCAATTTAGCGACAACATTTCCAGCACCAACCTTGAACGCCAATTATGATACCAAAGAGTTAGGATTTTTCGCTGCAACCCGATTTAATATTAGCGACGATTTAAAATGGATAGCAGGCGCTCGTGTCTCTAACTGGAAACGAGAGGGCTTTAACACTTCTTATTACAATACGACTGGCAAAATTACCCCATATACAGGTCTATTGTATGACATCACACCGCACCATCGCGCTTATGTCAGCTATGCCGAAATTTTTAGTCCCCAGGATAAATATAATAGCAAGGATCAGCTTATTGCACCGCTTGAAGGTAAAACCTATGAAATCGGGCTAAAGAGCACCTACTTAAATGACAATCTACATACTTCTATCGCGTTATTTAGAACCAATCAAGATCACTATGCAATAGGTAGCGGAACATACATGGCTAGTGGACACCCTATTTACGAAGAAAAAACAATGACCAGCAAAGGATTCGAACTGGAAGCAACCGGACGAATTAAGCGGGGTTGGAACATCAGTGCCGGGTATTCGCAATACCGAGCTAAAGACTCCTCAAATACTGACATCAATACAAACTACCCTAAAAAGCAGTTGAAAGTCTTTACAACCTACAATTTCGTCTCAAAACTGCCGAAACTCACCGTTGGTGGTGGCGTAAACTGGCAAGGCAAAATCTATTCTGATGACCGAAATGGCTATCGTACCGAGCAATCTAATTACGCTATCTTCAACCTGATGGCTCGCTACGATCTGACGCCAAAAGCACAGATCCAGTTAAATGTTCATAACCTGTTCGACAAAACTTATTACAATACTGTCTATGCAGATGGCTATGGCTACGGCGCTCCTCTGAACTTTACCATTGGTTTAAACTACAAACTATAAATCACTGTTAATCAAACTATCACTTCACGATGGTGACTATGAACGCCCTCTTCACGATGACGAGGGCGCTTATGTCATATGTAATTGTTTGCGATTAAATGAGTACACCCTGCACCATACGAATTTTTGCAATCCAACCTTCAAGATCTGCATATCTAATTAGCGAATTTCTGAAAAGAGACTTTTCTTCTGAAAATATCGTCTATTAAGACAACTACAAAAGGCATTGATGCCCGACTTTTAACAAGTAAGAAAAGTACTAGCTTCCCACCGCCTGCCAAAATACGGGTCTAAATAAATGCACTATAATATTCCCTACTTTACTGAATAATAAATCCAGCTGTTTCACCAAGCGATGACAACATCCCAACAGTACTTATATTTAATATCCAAGTGCTTAGCGCCAACAAGATAAATAGAAATAGTTTTTTTATACATGTAGCTATATGTCCAATCAGCTCGATTATTTGATTCGCTATTTTAGTCAGTCATGTCATTCACCTTAAAATTATATCTTTATTTGCTATTAAGTTGTCGATTTGCTCTGTTTATATTGACAAAAAACATTTTATTTTTAATGGCATTATTTCTCAAAACAATTGAACCTTCTTAAGAGAATCTTAAAAAATGACGATTAGACTGCGTATTTAATTACTCTGATACTCTTTCGATTCAAGAGGTTATAATGACAAGTTCCCGATGGCTGAAAATTTTTGATAAGACGCAAATAAAAAATTTCTCCCGAAAAGTTGATCATTCCCGCAAAAAAATAATGCAGCCATTAATAGGCCTATTATTACAATTAATCAAAAAACGGAATACGCAAACTCAGCTACTTGATAAAGAACAGATCAAAAGTATCGCAATTATTAGGAGTAATCGTCGTATCGGCAATACAGTATTTTTGCTCCCCTTTGTTAATCAGATCAAAACAACGTTTCCCAACGCCCAGATTACTTTAATTCTTAAAGAACCTTGGCAGCGGCAGATATTTGCTCATCTGGGAATTCATCAGTTTCGATTCAGTCAATTTCGATTGAAAAATTTACGATTATGCTTTCAGTCACTCTGGGCATTACGAAAAGACAGCTATGACTTAGCATTAGTGCCTTGTGGTTCATCACAAGATTCCATTATCTGCGCCCTACTCAATGCCAAAAATAAAATAGCCTATGAGAACGCGCGCTATCGTGAGGCTTATACTCATACCGTGCCATCCCAAAATACCTTCGGTCATGCTGCACTTCAATGTCTCAATCTGATTCCACAACTTTATGAGTTTGCAGCCCCCATTGGCAACTATCAAATGACTCTCAGTGATTCTGAAAAGGCCAAGGGGCTATCCAGTCGTCGCGCATACAATGTCGACACAAAGCAACTTTGTATCGCCTTTTTCAGAGGTGCTAGAGGGCAAAAACAACTGACCGATGACACTTGGCGGAAAATTCTAGATCAATTTACACAAGCATCTACTTTGCCAATTCAATGGATTGAAGTGATGGCGCCAGATATGAGTGAACCATTATTCAATGATAGCTCGATATACCGAGCAAAAGGCTTACGAGAGCTTGCTGGCTTTTTAAAATATAATGATGCCTTCATTAGTTGCGACACCGGTCCATTGCACCTAGCTGATGCCGTTGATAGCCGGTGTATTGGCTTATATACACATACAAACCCCGTTGTTTACGGTCTGCTCAATGAAAAAAGTATCTATATCCGCAACATCACTGATTTTAATGCCGCCGCCATTTTGCAAAAGGTCATGTCTGAGCGTCCGGCTTTAAATTCCTCAGTAGCCCTGCTCACTCACCATTCAACCGAGAGTCAATCTGAAACAGAATTACCACTGAGCTTAGAAACGGCACAACCGTTATGATCAATTGTTCGTTAATCAATCCTTAAGCTTGTAAGCGTAAAGTCATCTCTCTGCCTACATTCCAGCGCTATACAGGCTGTAGGTTAGAATGTTTACCAGAACATAAACGATGAGATATTTATGAATAAAGCAACCCACTGGGATATCATTGTAAAGCTGACGCATTGGAGCGTAGCTATATTATTTTTGATCAATTATTTTGTCACAGAAGCCGGTAGCAGAGTTCATCAATGGGTTGGCTACACGCTCACCAGCCTTGTTCTGATACGACTACTATGGGGGCTTATTGCCAAGCCTCCGGCTCGGTTGTCATCTTTTTTACCTAATATTCCCAGTGCTTTTGCTCACATCATCGAAGTCACAACAACTCGAGAAGATCATCATCAAGGGCACAATCCAGCTGGTGCAATTATGATCTGGTGTATGTGGAGTGGACTTTTAACCATAGGCCTATCGGGTTATATGATGGAAAGTGACTATTTTTGGAATTTGGACTGGGTGAAATTTGTGCATGTTGGTGCAGTTAACTTCACTTTATGTTGCGTTTGTATTCATATTGCATCAGTCATTATTATGGGCAGGATTACGGGGCGTTCATACACTAAAGAAATGTCACTCAATCTGAGCAAAAAAGCGCGTTCATTACAAAAAAAACACCCAACCTATTTGGATAAATAGCACCATACTTCCCAAATATAAAAATCCGATATCAAGTTCCCTTCATATCGGATTTCATCATTGTATTGATCTTAATCTTTTAAATTAATCTGATATTGCTTCCCTTCCACATCAGTCATGACCAATTTAACTGGTTTCGTTGTGTCAATCACCGTCTGTTTAGGAAGTTGGAACTGCCAAGTTGCTTTTGAGCCTAATTGACAACGTACCGCATAATCCACTGCTTTACATGTTGAATAAGGTGCAAATTCATTGGTTAATTTCAACTGGCTGGCTTGTTTTAAATCTGCCGATGAGTAACTTGCAACTTGCGCGCTACCATTATCAATCGCAACATGAGTGATATAAACACCTTGGGTATCTGGCCCTGTGATCATGTACGTATTGACTTTCACAGTTTGCCCCTGAAGTGTCCCTTGAGATAGAGCGATAGATGGATGCACATTATTAACACGTTTGCCTAATGGTGTAACAAGCGCCCCAAAATTATACCCATAGAATCCAACTGTAAAGACAATAGATATAACAGCCATAATCGTTGAAAAACGAACATATTGTCGACCTGATAAAGGCAATGGGCCACTTGTTAGCCAAGCTAACTTAGCAGACTGATTCGCGTTATTACCAAAAAAGACGCGATCCAGAGAATACCAACCACCACCAGTAATAAAGGTGACAGCTGCCATCGCAAAGCCCGTTGCGGCCATGGTCCATTCATCTAAGCAAGTGGTTCCCATCCATCCAAAGATAATCATCAACACAATGGCCAATCCCATTCCCCCAATCGAGAGAATACGGGTTGCAAATCCAAGCATTAAGCCGACACCAACAATTAACTCTAATAAGGTGAAAGAAATAATTGCGATATGTAGCAGTGTTGGCTGATGTAATAGCCAATGCATAATAGGAGTGATATCAAATGCAGCACCCGGTGCTGCATGCACTAATTTATTCGCTAAATAAGCATGCGAGCTTGGATCAAGTTTGAGTTGATCATAGATTAGGCGACGACTTGCGCCTCCCCAGTATGTCCAACCCAAAACAAGCCGAATGGCAAAAGAAGCGAGTCCCAGAAGTGGCCATAATGCTGCCGGTATAGCATCAGGCAATGAATTGTTTGATTTAGTATTCATCTCTATTCCTTAATTAACCTTTCAAAAAACATATCTCATGAAAACGAGTGAAAAATACAGCGCATAGAATGGCCGCCTTGTGGCTTATAGCAAGGTACTTTCATAGAAACGTGACTGGTATTTACAAAAATAACTTATTTTTTAGAAGCAATTTACTTCTTGAGGATATATTAGCAAATTCGAAAGTAATGTTTCTAGACCTATATCATAATTAGTTATTAAAAATACCTTTTGATTATATGTTTTCCCAGCAATAACTAACCGATAACTCACTTATAAATGTGTATTTTAGTGAGTCATCCATTGCATCATATCCAGATGGTCTTTCGAAAAATCACGACCAGCACTAAAAATAGAGTGGAGAGATAAAATATAAGAAGGTAAATAAAATTTACATTAAAATTGGAGCGGGCAGCGAGAATCGAACTCGCGTCACCAGCTTGGGAAGCTGAGGTAATAACCACTATACGATGCCCGCAAAGGCAGACTAACTTAAGGCTCTTAAGCAAGTGCAAGCATTATATCAAGAAAAACTCAGAGCGCTAGTCACAATGCGCTATATTTTTAGCAATTTCATTTAATTAATCACTTTTTAAACAACTGTTTAGTTAATTTTTCTGAAGTGGCTTGTGTTAAGCGCGTGGATGACTCTCATCATAAACCTGTCTTAGTCGTTCATTGGCCACATGAGTATAAATTTGTGTCGTGGAAAGATCACTATGGCCCAGTAACAGTTGCACAACACGCAGATCCGCTCCATGGTTAAGCAAATGCGTCGCAAAAGCATGCCGTAAGGTATGCGGTGATAAATGCTTAGTAATTCCCGCTCGCAAGGCGTACGCTTTTACGCGATGCCAAAATGTCTGTCGGGTCATCTGCACGCCCCGTTTACTGGGAAATACCACATCAGATTCTTGCTTGAGTAATAAAGCACGCCCTTGTTTAAAATATCGATCGAGCCAATATTCGGCCTCTTCTCCCATCGGAACCAAGCGCTCTTTACCACCTTTGCCTTGAATACGTACAAGTCCCTGACGCAAACTCAATTCATCCATACTTAACGAAACCAGCTCTGTCACGCGTAGTCCAGTGGCATATAACAACTCAAGCATCGCTCTATCGCGTAATTCAATCGGTTCATTGAGCTCTGGCTGAGCTAATAAATTATCCACTTCTTCTTCTGACAGCGTCGATGGCAAAGGTTTCTCAGGTTTGGGGGAATGCAACAAAGCACTAGGATCGTCTTCTCGTATTTGCTGAGCATATAGATAACGATAGTAACGACGAATAGCAGAAAGTTGTCGAGCAGCACTGCTGGTCTTCTGGCCATGTTTTTGGCACCACTGAATAAATTCTTGCAAATTTGCATGATTAACTTGTTCAACCGAGATCCCTTTATTGGCCATAAAATCGGCAAGTTTGGTTAAATCATTGCGATACGAAATCAGTGTATTCTCAGCTAACCCCTGTTCTAGCCACAGAGTATCTAAAAACTGTTCAATCGATGAGACAATTTGAGTCACGCGCGCTTTGGCCTCTTAATTAGTTTTGTTAAACTGACGCAAATTTTATGGTAGAGAACACATTATGGCGATTGGCCTATTTTATGGATCCACTACTTGTTATACCGAAATGGCTGCCGAAAAAATTCAGCAAGCATTAGGGGGCGAAGAAATTGTGCAAGTTCACAACGTTAAAGATACCCCGCTCACAATGATGGAACAATACGATATTTTAATTCTAGGAATTTCCACCTGGGATTATGGCGAAATTCAAGAAGACTGGGATTTACTTTGGGATCAAATTGGTTCATTAAAATTACAAGGCAAAATTGTTGCTCTATTTGGTTTGGGTGATCAAGAAGGTTATAGCGAGTGGTTCCTTGATGCAATGGGATTACTACATGATCAGTTAGCCAAAATCGGGGTTACATTTATTGGGTACTGGCCAACCGATGGCTATAACTTTATCGCATCCAAAGCACTCAATGACGATAAAACTCAATTTGTTGGGCTGGCCCTTGATGATGAAACCCAATTTGATCTCAGTGATGCACGCATCGAACAATGGACCGACCAACTGCTCGATGAATTAAACGAACTTAGCCAGTAATGGCTGCATAATCTGCCACAAGCGGCGTGATTTCTAACTTATAGCCAACCTGATGCTGAAAACGCTGCTCATTTGTTAAATCGGCAAGTGTCTGTGGGTTTTGATCCAGCCATTGCGAATCAAACCCCAGCATAATTGTCTTGTCGTCATTGCGCATCTGAAACATCGGAATCGGCTGATGACGTCGACCACGCTGCAAAATCACACTAATACGAAACAGCAACAAAACTCTCAAAAGCGTCTCTCGCTCAACTGGAAAATTTTTACGGATGCTCTTACGATGCCCTTGAACTAGCTGCGCCAATTCTAACTGTTCCGAGCGGGAAAAACCGGCTAAGTCTACATGTTGAACGATATAAGCACCGTGTTTGTGATAGTCACTATGCGCAATATCGAGCCCCACTAAAAACAACAGAGAACTCCAGTGCAACAGCTGAGCCGCTGATTGACAATTGTCCACCCAATCCTCGCTCTGTTCTAGCAATTGCTGGGCTGTTCGATCTACTCGAGAGGCATATTCTTGATTCACATGAAAACGGTTAGACAAGTTATTAATGCTACTTTCTCGTAGATCGCTATGCTCTAAACGCCCTTTTAAATCAAACAGTAATCCTTCACGAAGTGCCCATTGTGCAGCAGTCATTGCGCGCAGTTCGAGCCCTTCAAACAAGGTAATCAGAATGATTAATCCTCCCAGAAAAACCGGCCGGCGATTTTCTGAAAGCCCTTCCAGAGGATGGTCGACAACCCCAGCCTCATGATATTCATCCAGCAACTTTTCTAAATACTTTAGCTTGATCGTGCCATCCTTACTAAAGCCTTTAGCAACGCATATCTCAGATGCTGCGCGAATCGTGCCTGATGCACCAATCTCTTCATCCCAACCTGCTTCAGTGAGGGTATCTAACACAGGTACTAATTCCTGCATACAGGCAGTACGTGCTTTTTTAATACGGCCTGCAGTCACTTTGCCTTTAGCAAAAAAGCGTTTAGTAATGGCAACACACCCCATACTTAAACTTTCTTTTAAACGCGCTTCCATGCCCTGACCAATAATGACCTCGGTACTACCGCCACCAATATCGACCACCAGCCGAGAACCTTCTCCAGGAGCTAAATCACACGCGACCCCAAGATAAATAATACGCGCTTCTTCTTCACCAGAAATAATCTCAACCGGATGCCCCAGTAATTTCTGCGCCTGCGCTAAAAACTCATCAGCCCGCCGAATGCTTCGCAACGTTTTGGTTCCGGCAATTCGCACATTCCCGGCCGATAAAGTGCGCAAACGCTCCCCAAAGCGACTAAAGCAGATCATCGCTCGGTCAATTGCCTCCTGACTGAGCGTACCATTGTCGTTCAGTCCCCAGCCGAGCCGAACCGGCTCTTTAATCCGGTCAATGATGTGAATTTGCCCATGTAACCAACGGGCTACGATTAAATGGAAGCTATTTGACCCCAAGTCCAGAGCAGCAATCTGTTGGCCTTGAGGCACATGATCCTCAGAAGATAGGTTAAGCATGGATTCAAGCAGTTATAGATCGTTCTAATTAGTAGACCTTTAATTGGCCCGTTACGTCAAGAGCGATGCAAAAATTGTCACATATTCAAATAAAAATCCTGACAAAGTTGACGATAGCCAGATGAATATCGTCCCGGAGCATCTTCAATCACTAGTTGCTGATGCTCTGTCTCTTTAAAAAAGCGCGCTAATTCGACCAGTAACCGGACAGGCTCGGCCTGGGTAGGTTTGCTCTTAACTTCACAAAGGCGATGCACAAACCAGTCGCGATGTACTGCGTAATCAATCAACGCTTGAGCCTGAGCAAATGGTAATACAAGCGACACCCGCCCTCGCTCTTTTAGCAAAATTGCCGCTTTGTCTAACAATTGTGAGTGAAGTAGCGCCCCCGTTTGTCGCGCAATTGCCCGCCGATGATCGTTAAAAGACTGGCCATGTGCAAAATAAGGTGGGTTACAAACAATATGGGTAAATGGTGGCGCCACAAAATTTAAAAAATCAGCCTCAACGACACCAATACGATTCGGCCAAGGACTGTGCATCACATTTAAACGCGTCTGTTCGCAAGCGTCAGGGTCAATATCAAGGGCCGTGATTTTAATTTCTGGAGCACTACGCTGCGCGAGCATCAAACTGATTAAACCACTGCCACAACCGACATCTAAAATATGCTGCTCTTTATTAATCTGTGCCCAAGCTCCGAGCAACATACCATCGGTACCAACTTTCATTGCGCATAAATGATGAGCCACATGGAACTGCTTTAAGGTGAATCCCGGCTGATTTTGCCACTCCAATTCGCCATCTCCTAAATCAAATCACAAAAATTTCAATTCATTAAATGCATTATTATAGCGCGACTGGCAGCTCACCCAATAACTAGGGACTGTTGACCTTTGGTGATTAGTTTTGCAGAAATCTGAGAGGGATTTAGGCAAGGCAAACGTTGTGCCGTTTATTCTCCACAAAGAACGTTTAACGCTGGATAAATTCCTCAAACGGACCATCGTTTGCTTCAATGACTCTTTTTGAGGGGTAATTATCTTCATCGGCAGTGATCAAAACCCGTTCAATGCCTAACGCTTGCGCTTTAGCAAGAACCAGTTTCAACATTAACGCCCCTTTACCTTGGCTGCGGATTGCAAGTGTCAGGCGTTATGCTTTTATGGGATCAGTTTGGCTTTGTTATTTTTCGGCCCACACTTTTCGGCTTAATCCATAAATCGCATGATCGACCACCTGCCCATTTAGGTTTTCTGAACATGTAATGATCCCTTCAAGACTAAAACCTAAACGCTCACAAACTTTACGGCTTGGCTGATTGTCGACTGCTGCTGAAATTTCTACTTTTTGCATATCAAGTTCAGTAAATGCAATTTCAATCAGTTTGGACACAGACTTGCTGACGATTCCTTTGCCTTGATATTGCTCACTGAGCCAGTAGCCAATTTCAACTTTTTTAAGGTTATGATTAATTGTGTTAAAACTAATATTACCGACTAATTCCTCGCCATAAAACATAGCACACGCTAATGACTTGCCATCCGCATAATTGTGTAATGACTGTTTAATGAAACTAAGAAAAAAGTCGCTATTTTCTGCATCTTGAGGTCAAGTTAACCACTTACTCAAGTATTCCCGCTCTCTCATTACAATTGCAAAATATAGAGGGGCTAATTTGGGCTCGACTAAAGCCAGCCTTACTTCCTTATCAACAGTCAATGTAAACATAATTTTCCTTGTTAAAAGATAACGACTTATAGTCATATTTAAATTCGAAAATGATTTAATCACTCATCCCGTTGAAGCACACCACACTTTGCATGACCAATCGAGTTTTCACTATTTATGATGAATGGCTAAATAGTCACTTAAATAAAACAGATATGACGGATGCTTTAGACCAGTGGGCTTATAAAACTCATCGTGTGTGTAATGAAAACCCAGTGATTTTAAAAGATTCCGAGACCCAATATTTTGCGGGTGATGACCAGCAAACAATGCATCTATGTTCAGATTATTAAACGCATAACTCATGATGGTTTGCGCGGCCTCTCTTGCATATCCCTTTCTCCATTGCAATGGGAGTATATGAAAACCGATCTCTAATATTTTGTTATCTAAATCATAAGGTCTCAAACCTGCACACCCAATATGCTCACCGCTAGTAAGCTTAAAAATAGGCCAATACTGGTAACCAAATTTCCTTTTCGTTACTAATTCCTGGCTTAGTCGTTCTCTAACCCGTAACTCTGTAAATTGACCCGTGCTATCAAAGAACTTCGTAACGTTGTAATCGCCCCATAACCCTAACGCTAAATCAAAATCGGCTCTCTTCCATTCACTAAAACCAAGGCGTTTAGATGTGATAAAATAATTTCTCTGCACATATGCTCCTTATATATCATAGTGGCCTTCAGTCTATTCTCAGCTATCGGACCCTCCTGCCGCAACGGTGATAACGCCGATAAATGGGTCAAATTTAAACTGGCGTTGCCAGTTAAAAAGTGTTCATAACCTAACCCTGAGTATAATTCTGCTCCCTAAATGTTTAAAAGCTATTTCTTGGCATAACAACGAAACAGGTTCTGCGAATAACGTTGTCGGTTTAGTTGCTTATATTGTCAATTCATTTAATGAGTTAGATTAGCGTGCACATAGTTTCCATAGTCGATCAAAAAATGGCTAAAAACCAAAAAGTGAATCCAAATAAGGTGAGCAAGCAATGAGTTAAAGATCCGCTTCTAGAAGAGGTTCACCCTTATCCATGGAACCAGTACGATGGTTGATATAGCTAGCAAACCGTGGCCAAAATGACTTGCCACTACACATATCTATAGCCGGTATTACGACTGCAACTTGGCATCACCCAAATCAAATCATAAGAAATTTCAATAATTGCTGTCATAACGCTTATAATGAGCAACAAACTTTAGAAACAGCCAAAGCGATTGCAAGTTTACCCATAAGCCATACCACTTCTGATTTAAGAGAACTTATGACATTTGACCAATTAGAGCTTGATGAAGCTCTCATTAAAGCCCTAGAAAACCAGCAGCTAACACGTCCAACCTTGATCCAGCAGGAAGTGATTCCGACGTTGCTAGATGGCCATGATGTATTAGCCTGTGCCCCGACGGGGACCGGGAAAACACTCGCTTATTTACTTCCAATTTTTCAGCACTTGCTTGACTTTACTCGACGCGGCAAAGGACCAGCTCGCGTATTAATTCTAACTCCCACACGGGAGCTTGCAGTGCAAGTCGCTGAACAAGCCCGACAGTTAGCCCAACATACCCGCCATCAAGTGATCGATATTACCGGTGGCGTGCATTTTAGCGAACATGCCGAACAATTTAAAAATGGCTGCGATATTGTCGTTGCTACACCAGGGCGCTTAATTGAATATATCAACGCACAGGTCTTTGACACTCAAGCGATTGAATGGTTAATTCTTGATGAAGCTGACCGCATGCTCGATATGGGCTTTATCAAAGAGATGCAACTTATTGCCAGCGAGTTAACAGCCCGCCAACGCACAGCGCTCTTTTCTGCCACACTAGAGGGCAACCTTTTAGAAGATTTCGCCCAAAAAGTGATGCGCGATGCCCAATTTATTGATGTCGATCCACCGCGCAGAGAGCGTGGTAAAATTATGGAGATCTATCATCATTGTGATGATGTGTCTCATAAACGGGCCATTCTATGCCATTATTTAACGCAAGATGATGTCAGTCGAGCGATTGTTTTTGTTAAAACCCGAGACCGTCTTGACGAACTGGTTGCATATTTACAAAGCCAAGGCATTAACGCGGCCTATTTGCGCGGCGAAATGTCGCAAGGACGGCGCACCGCAGCACTAGATCGGTTTAAAATGGGTCAGGTGAAAGTGCTACTAGCCACCGATGTTGCTTCTCGAGGTATTGATATTGCCGATATCAGCCACGTCATTAACTATGATATGCCCCGCACTGCCGATGTGTACGTCCATCGCATAGGCCGAACCGCCCGCGGCGGTAAAAAAGGCTGGGCAGTGAGTTTGGTTGAAGCACACGACCTTCCCACTTTGGGGAAAATCGAGCGTTATACTAAAAATTCAATCAGTCGGCGCGTGATTGATGGCCTGCGTCCACAACACAAAGTCCCAACTAAGCTAAAGAAAAAGCCCAAAAAGCCAAAGTCTAAAGATAAAAGCAAAAAAACGGCAAAAAAAGCCCCCAAACGCCGTTCATAAATCCAGTTTCAAAAGAGGGAGCAATGTGATGCATCCCTCTTTTGAAATAACCCTAAATTTACTTTTGTAATCGCTCGAAACATTTTATAATCACGCCCCTTAAAGCAGCTGAACCACTTCAGCATAACCCAACCTTGAATCTGTTCTGACTAACAGCAATCACAGAATTTAGCAGATTCAGTTTGCTTTCCCCATTCAGCGGAATACAAACAACAGCAAGGAAAACTAGGAATAACTATGAGCACCCAGAAACCGGCGCCATCAACGGATTTGGTTTATCATCTAAATGATCGCCCACCGTTTACTCAGGCTATTTTTGCCGCAATCCAACATCTATTGGCGATGTTTGTTGCCGTGATTACGCCTTCGTTAATCATCTGTCATGCGCTGCATGTTCCACCAGAACAGACCAATACCATTATTAGCATGTCGCTGTTTGCCTCCGGGATTTGCTCATTTATTCAAATTCGCACCATTGGTCCCATTGGCTCCGGATTACTGTCTATCCAGGGCACAAGTTTTAACTTTGTCGGCCCAATTATTGCTGCTGGATTAGCCCTTGAAAAAGGGGGCGCGGATATTAGTACCACCATGGCAGCCATTTTTGGCACTATTTTATTGGCATCATTGGCCGAGATCCTACTGTCTCGAGTATTAGAATACGCGCAGCGGATTATCACCCCTCTCGTTTCTGGTATTGTTGTCACACTTATTGGCCTGACACTCATTCAAGTTGGCCTGATATCTATTGGTGGCGGTAATGCAGCAATGCAAGATGGCAGTTTCGGCAGCTTGCAAAACTTGATGTTGGCAGGCATTGTCATTGCGTTAATCGTTTTATTTAATCGCTCTAAAAACCCGTATTTGCGAGTGGCTTCGATTGTCATTGCCATGGCCGTTGGTTATTTAGTTGCTTATTGCTTAGGCCTTGTCAATACCCAACATTTGGCTAAAACCAGCTTCGTTGCGTTCCCCATTCCCATGCAGTTTGGAATTGGATTTGATACTAGTTTATTTGTCCCGCTTATCCTTATTTTTTTAGTGACAGCACTGGAAGCAATCGGCGATATTACCGCAACCTCTGAAGTCTCCGGCGAACCGGTTAAAGGGCCTATTTATATTCGCCGCATTAAAGGTGGTGTTCTGGCAGATGGCTTAAATTCAGCGATTGCCGCCCTATTTAACAGTTTCCCAAATTCAACCTTTAGCCAGAACAATGGGATTATCATGCTAACTGGGGTTGCAAGCCGTTATGTGGGCTACTTTATTGCTGCTATGTTGGTGCTTTTAGGCTTATTGCCAGGCGTTGCTAACTTCGTGCAACTGATTCCCGATGCAGTCTTAGGCGGAGCAACATTAATTATGTTCGGAACGATTGCCGGAGCAGGAATTCGAATTATTTCTCGGGTAGAAATTGACCGCCGAGCCGTTTTAATTATGGCAATCTCCTTCTCCCTAGGATTAGGTGTGGCCCAACAGCCAGAACTCCTTAAATTTATGCCTGATTTTGTGAAAAATATTCTTTCATCTGGAATTGCAACAGGGGGGATGGTCGCCATCCTTTTAAATTTGATTTTGCCTGAACAGACTCAGCCTACTAATAACCAAAATGTAGTCGAACCTGTCGAATAAAAAACCACAAAAGGACTCTCAATGAGTCCTTTTACTTCACATTCATATGATAACTTTTAAAAAATTATTTACATTATCAACAGCAACGTTCTAAAGTAATATCCGAGCAAGTTCTCAACTCAAGGATATAATCTATGACAAAAAAAATAATGGCGTTATTAATCGTCTGTTTTGCCTTTGTTGCCACCCCTTCTTTTGCCGCCCAAGATGTCGCGGTCTCAATGCATCAAATGGCTAAAAGTTATCGTGCTGTCATGCAAGACGAAACGCTTAAATCGATCACCGCTGATTTGGCTAAACTTCATGCAGCTGTCATTAAAGCAAGGGATGGGGTTCCTGATTTTCTAAAGGATAAGCCAGTGGATAATCCGCAACGACAGGTGTTTCGTGAAGGCATAAATCGCTTATTGAAACAGGTTGAACTCGCCCAAGAATATGCCAAAGAAGGCGATTTCAATAAAGCCAAAGAAGTGGCCGCAGGACTTAATAAACTTCGTCAGTATTATCATAAAAAACTAGGCGTTTAAACCTAATACCTCGCTCTATTCAGCTTGATTCGATGAGTAGAGCGACTTAAGCCCCAATAAGCCATTTTCATCCTACCCTATTATTGATACACTAATTACTTATTGCTAGATTATGCTAGCTTTTTAGCCACTTCATAATGCTCATCGGCGTATATAAATTTTTAAATTCATATGAAACGACCTGCAACTATTTCATTCATTTCAACCCTCCTTGTCACTGCCGGGATTTATTACCTAATCCAATTTGCTCTTGAACTTATACAATACAGAGATTTTTGGGATGCTCAGTTCCTACTGTCTTATTTTCTCATTAACGCGGTATTAACACCGCTTGTATATATTTTCACAGGGATTGGCATTCAAAATGGCCGTCAGCTTTCACGCTTTATACTGCTGATGCTAGTCATTGCGACTTATGGATTCACTTTATATCGTTTAGGAACGCATGTTTTTCATTATGGCTTTTATTTCTTTATCCCACTGTTCATTAAACTATTTATTTTATGGCAACTCTTTTTTACACCTGCTGCCAAATATTTTTCAGCACAAAATGAAGCTATCTAAACCACTCGCGCTATATAGGTTGATTTAAGTTGATATAAAAAGCGTATCCATCATACGAACTAGCTGCAGATTTTCTAACCCTTGATGATTCATCACTTTTAAACTCACTTGATTTGAAACGATCGAGCAAACGCATTACGTGTCCATTGTTCTCCTCATATAAATCCACACAACCAAGTGGCTCTTAAACGAGTGCTGACCAGCTGATATCGCATCGCCGCAATGCTGCGCGGACGACTTTCAGCTATGGGTCTTATCCTAGGAGTTCTCATGAGTCTCCTAGTTATCATCCAGAATCGGGCGGAGGGCAGTGAAATTAGTTGGCTCGGGTGCACAAACTAAGTTTCAAAACAAATGATAGGTTAGAGATACCTAGGGATTGTTGACCTTTGGTGGTTGAGTTTTGTTCAAATTAAACGCATTTTGAACGCGGCGCACCCTGCGTCGCTTAATGAGTTAAGCAAGCTGGGGGCAACAAAGTTCAGGATGCGTTTAAATGAACCCCAAGGGCAGTATCTGAGAGGAATTTATCCAGCGTTAAACGTTCTTTGTGGAGAATAACTACACGGCACAACGTTTGCCTTGCCTAAATCCCTCTCAGATTTCTGCAAAACTAATCACAAAAGGTCAACAGTCCCTAGGGTTTATATAAATGACCCGTACACAAATGTACGGGTCATATCGAGTCAACAGCTTAAAAGAAGAGATGACTATGAATACAGTAATTGGCCTTATCTTCGAAAACACTACACAATTGGATTAAGAAAACCAAACATTGTATTGAACAAACGAAGTCAAGCTGCCTTAGTTAATACTGCAATTGCATGTTAAATTCACACTCTTTTCCAATATTATGCAATTGCTGCCAAATAGCGTTTCTCGACCTCCGGCCAGTTAATCACATTAAAAAATGCCTGGATGTACTCTGGGCGTTTATTTTGATATTTCAGATAATAGGCGTGCTCCCAAACATCAAGGCCTAAAATAGGTGTATGCGAGTGCATCAAAGGGCTATCTTGATTGAGAGAGTTTTCAACAACTAACGTGTTGTTCTGGGATACGGATAACCAAGCCCACCCACTCCCAAAACGAGCAACAGCAGATTGAGTAAATGCCTCGCGAAAGGCCGCAAAGCCACCTAAGTCTTTAGTAATCGCTTGAGCGACAACGTCAGTCGGTTCACCTCCACCATTCGGCGACATCACCGTCCAAAACAAAGAGTGATTAGCGTGTCCGCCACCATTGTTAATCACAGCTTGTCGTTTATCTTCAGGCAACTCATCGATGCGCCCCAACAACGCTTCGACAGGGAGCTTAGCGAGTTCGCTACCTTCAATCGCAGCATTTAACTTATTCACGTAAGTCTGATGGTGACGAGTGTGGTGGATCTCCATCGTACGGGCATCAATGTGCGGTTCAAGTGCGTCATAAGCATAAGGTAGTTCAGGTAATGAATAAGACATTTATCTCTCCTAGCTGCTATATTGAATAATTACTACTAACAAATAAAAATGATAATACTTATCATTACTAAAATTCAATGTTTTTATACTTTTAGTAACATTTTTCTTACATCTAATTTGAATATAAATACAAGATATATATAAATGTATTTAAAATCATATAGTTAACATCAAAATGCATTTGATGCTTGCGTCATTTAAAAGTATGATACAACTATATTTCATCATCCTCTTAGCATTAACTATTTATTATGGTGAGGTTTTCATATGCAGAATGACGCCCAGATTGTCTTTAATGCGATTTTTCGATTCCTATTATTTTCTGCATTTATTGCTGGAATGTTTGGCATCATGTACGTTGATATTGCGGTTTTTCACGACCAGGTGAAGGAGATATCGCTGACAGAAATAAGTCAGGAAACATTTCTTGGACTCATTGTTGCTATTTTTGTCTATCTGGCTGTTTCTAAGCCATTGCAGCGAGGTTTTTATGAGTTAGTTGCGGGCTTCTATGCGGCACTATTGATTCGCGAACTAGATGCTCTATTCGACTATGTTTGGCATGGCTTCTGGGTCTATCCAGCTGTAGCTGTATCCCTGATGGCGATAGCTTTAGCTCATCATTACAAAGGGAGTGTACTCAATGGATTTGCAGAATTTTGTCAATCTAAGGCCTATATCATTATGGTTTGTGGCCTGGTTACATTGTTAATCTTTAGTCGCTTATTTGGCATGGGTGATTTCTGGAAATTAGTTCTCAGTGATGGCTATGTACGAATTGCTAAAAATATTGCAGAAGAAGGAACCGAACTGCTTGGCTATGGCTTTATATTCATTGCCAGCAGCAAGTATCTTTTAGCGCAAATCGGGTGGAACATTGACGTTGCACAAGCCCAAACACAACGGCTCCAAAACTATACCAATTTAAGTAAGAATAACTCTTAAAACATGCAGTCCTGTCAGAGTTGCCATTCTGACAGGTATTCTCACTCGTTATAGTTCTTTTTTCTCATTCTTCATCAACTAACATTGATGCTGACTATCCCCGCATCATTAAACTATATGATTACTCATGAGCTAACAGCGTTTTCTCACGTCGAACCACCATCTGTCGCGTCATAATTGCTGCAACAAAAACCAACCCTGCTGCATATAGATAGATCGAACCAAGACCTGTATAACTAATAGCAATACCAGCTAATGGTGCAGCAACAGCTAGAGAGAGATCGAAAAACGCTGAATAAGCTCCAAGCGCAGCTCCTTGATTATCGACATCAACCCGCTTGACTGCTTCCACGCCTAAACCAGGAAAGACCAAAGAAAAACCAGTGCCAGTTAAAAAAGCACCGATTACTGCGGCCCAGACATTGGGAGCTAATCCAATGAGCAACAAACCAACTGTTTCTATCACCAATGATGACAAAGATACACGCAATCCACCATAACGGTTAATAGTCTGACCAAACAATAACCGCATTCCCATAAATCCAATACTAAAGAGTGTCAGCGTATATGCAGCACCTAGCCAATGATGTGCTGCAAAATACAAGGTAATAAATGCAGTCACCACAGAAAAGCCAACTGAAGACAGCGCTAATCCCATCCCAAATGGCCAGATTCGGCCAAACACCTGTTGAAAAGGAATGCGCTTACCGGCAATAACGGTGACCGGAGAACGTTTTAATGCCAATGCAAAAGCGACCAGCCCCACAACAATCACGAAAATGCCAAGCCCCTGTAACTGCCAGTCATTGTCAATCCAAACGCCAACAGGCGCCCCGATTGCGATTGCACCATAGGTTGCGACGCCATTCCAAGAGATGACCTGAGCAATATGTTTTGACCCCACTAGCGTCGAGCCCCACAACATGGAACCGGTACTGGTAAAACTTTCCCCCCACCCCAGTAACAAGCGCCCCAGAAAAATACTCCCTAATGCCAGCAAGGGTGTTGCTTTTAGCCAAAAACCAAAGATATAAAACAGTCCACTGAATGCACAACACATCAAGCCAATCACAACGACTTTCTTGGCTCCGATTAAATCAGCATAGCGCCCTGCTTGTGGTCGAGTAATCAATGTCGCTATCGATTGCGCACTGATAATAAACCCAGCCATAAAGGGGCTAAATCCAAGCGTGTGATAAACAAATGAAGGCAATACTGCTAAAGGCAGTGCGATGGATAAATAACAAACAAATGTATATACAACAACTGAAAATATTTGCCCAAGACGTCGAGAAGTCGACAACTCGAACTCGCTATTCATAACAAAAATTCCACCAATAACTTATTGAGTTATATTACGCTTTATTAGCTGTATCGCCAATCACCGCAGCAGCGATACATCAGGATAGGTTAATGTCATAGTTCGCAATAAAACATCAACTGCAAATGCGCAACAAACTCTCAAGTGAGAGAGTAAAAACTGGCGCAAACAGATCATAAAAAGGGCTGAACAATACAGCCCTATTGCTAGGGACTGTTGACCTGTGGTGGTTGAATTTTGTTCAAATTAAACGCATTTTGAACGCGGCGCACTCTGCGTCGCTTAATGAGTGAAGCAAGCAGGGGGCAACAAAGTTCAGGATACGTTTAAATGAACCTCAAGGGCAGTATCTGAGAGGAATTTATCCAGCGTTAAACGTTCTTTGTGGAGAATAACTACACGGCACAACGTTTGCCTTGCCTAAATCCCTCTCAGATTTCTGCAAAACTAATCACCAAAGGTCAACAGTCCCTAGCGATTGCGTTGATTAGCCACCGTAAGTTTGTTCAATATAGGATTCAAACTGCTGGCATAGTTGCTCATCACTTTGTTCGTTTGAGGCGATTTGAGTATCACCATCTACAATACGAATCGATGCATTCAATGGTTGCACTTCAGAGCGCTCTCGAGTGTTCAATGAGGCAATTTTTTGTTGCTGAACTTGCCAAGCCTGTTCGGTCGTTAAATTACAGGCATCGGCCAAATATTTAGCATTAAAGCCCTCGCCACACAAACTTCGAATACAGTCATCAAGCGACTGACTATTTCCTTTATTCCAGTAATGTTTCGCTAACATTGGGCCGATTTGAGCATTGTCGGTTAAATAGCCAAACTGACGCATAAAGAAGTCGCGAGTCTGGTAAACTGCCATATGCGCCAATAAATAGCCTTGATAAGAACATGCCGACTCATCACTGAGCAAATGGGGAATCGCCATCAGTGGTCGAGGACTGCAGGCAATACCTAAGATTTGCTGTTCACAATCGCGCGCTAACTGGGTGACACGCTCTGGAGTCAGTTCTTTCTCATCCAGCTGATACAGCGCGCGTTCAAAGTAAGGAACCACTAAAATGCTACGTTCTTCGTAAGCTTTAAATGGCTGATTTGCATTAATCATTGCTTGAATCACTGAATCAGGAATCGCTTTACCGCTGGCATCCTTGGCATACATTTTTAGCCAATCAGCATCACTGAGCAAGCTATCACAAAAAATAGATTGAGTCTCAGCATAAGCCATTGAAGTTGGAGCAAATTCCTGTGAAAAACAAGGTGCATTCATTTTGACATTCGCAAAATGCGCAGCATGCCCTCCTTCATGAAAGAGTGTATTCATACCGCTATAGCCACTGCCTATCTGGTCTGGTTTAGCATTGCTGGTAAAGTTTACTTTTGCACTAATCCATTTACCTTGATCATAAAATGATGGGATCGGTCCGTGACAAAAACCGTTCTGATATTTCCCTTTACGATCCAGTAAATCTAACGTTAATTCAGCTTGATTATAATCGATACCCAATCGACCAAACGACTCAACCCAACGGCGCAGCGATTGGGAAAATGGCACATAAGGGTCGAGATCACGCATCACCTCACCTGCAAATGAATACACAAAGTTATGTGCTTTAAGTGCTTGTTCCCCTTTGCTTTGAGATAACTCACTAAGGCTTCGTAGATGGGCCTCACGTGTTCGCACCTCAAAGTCATCCAAAATACTAAACAACTCAGTTGAGCTCATATGTTCAGTTTTAGTCACTGAATAATCAAAAAAGTTATCAAACCCAACAGCTTTAGCAAAAGCATTGCGCCGTTTAACTAACTCTAAAAATCCGTTTTCTAACAACCATTGTTCAACATCAAGCAACGCCTGATGAGCGCTCTGACGTACTTTTTCATGGCGATTGGTGTTCATTATCGTTCGTAACAACGGTAAAGAAGCTTCAATTTGTTGACCATTCTCATCGATGTAGACCATCACATGGTTTTGTTTTTTCTCAAAGAGCTTCGCTTCAAAAGCAATCAGATCATCTTTGAGCGTTTTAGCCTGCACGGATTCTATGGCATGCGCGCTAAACATTGCCTGCCATCCTAAAAGACCCTCAATGGTCGCTGCACGTTCATTATCGTCGGTTAACTGTTGGGCATTTGAAAGTTGCGCTTTGATTTGCTCTAGATAGCTGTCATCACTTAAAAAGTTGGTCCACTCAGCTAATGCCTGAGCAGCCCCTTCATGATCATCACTGGTGCCCATATAGGTCTGCCAAAACAGGTCTTCTTTGCGACGATGAATTGACAAATAGCGATGGTTTAAATCATTTAGATAATCGGTAGCAGTCATATAATTATTACCTTTCATGTCTAGTCGTTGGTAATTAGATAAACCCTTTGAAACACCAACGAACGGATGGAAATATTCTCATTTAGATGTTAGTGACTTAGTTCATGCATCATTGTGGTTAAATGCTCAAATACTTCTGTCGATTGACGCACGCCATCATGTTCAAACTTATCCGTCACCCAAGTATGAAGATTCGCGGTTAACTGGGCGGTTCTTTCACTTAAAGTCCGAGGGACATACATATCATTTGCGTACACGGCCGCAACCACCAGGACTTCATTGCGCCCAAGGCACTCCAGATCATACAAATATGAATAGTCATTATACGCTGCCAGAGCATTCGCAGCCGGAGCAAAGGGTTTGAGGTATCCAATCTGTTCAAACATCCATGGATAAATCATCTCGCCAGTCAATGGCAATGATTCAGGATTGCCTTTAAAGCCACCTAATTGGTCTCTTACACGTTGTGCAGCCCAGTTGGTAGCCTGTTGTCCTTGTCCATAAATACTCTCTTGCATAACGGCATACAGCGGATTATCCCAATAGTTGGCAAGCATCATAACCTGCGCTAAAAAAGTATCAGATAACGCCTGCTTAGCATGTCCGGCAAATGCTTCGTCAACTAGATAATAGAGCGTTTGCATGCCACTGCCAGTCCCCAACAAAATGCCTAAAGACTGGAAACGCTCGGCAGTGAGGCGCTCACCATCAGGCAGATAAACGGCTTCATTAGCCAAGCACTCACCAATCTGGGCTAAACGCACACGGGTATCAGGATATTGCTGATAAAAAAGCTCGGTTTTTTCCGCAACTAATGGATACGTTAACTGATAAACCTGCTCGGCAGTGGCATCAATTCCAGCTAATCCTCCTGTCACAAAACATCCGGCTAACGCCTGAGGCGCATAAGAGAGATAACTTAACGTGAGAAAGCCACCATAGCTTTGCCCTAGCGTATAAAATTGCTGGCTGTGGTAACAGGTTTTACGAATATATTCGCAATCTTTAATAATGCTGTCCGCTCGAAAATTTAACAAGTAATCCCGACCTTGTTCAGCTGTTTTGTGCGCTATCAAGGACGCATCAATGCGACTACTTTGCCCTGTACCGCGTTGATCGAGCAAAATAACTCGATATGTTTCTAGTGCTTGAGGTAACCAACACGGGTGCCCGGACTGTGGGCGCGGCGATTTCCCCCCTGGCCCGCCTTGTAAAAACAGTAACAACGGCAACTTCTGCGCGGCACGTTCAACACTCACCACTTCCCGATAGAACACATTAATACATGGGCTATGCTGCGGATCTCGCCAGTCTAAAGGAACACTCACTTGATGCTCACTGATGAGCATATCTGATAACTGAAATTGTTTTACGGTCATGCCATCGCCTGCTGACAAACTATCGTTACACTAATGAGCATACAATATCGGTTTCTGAGCTTGCAGGCCAGCTGCTATTGTATCTATCAGTTGCATCTTAGTGTCGATTATTCGATGATAAAAATTAAATAAAACAAATATAAACGGGCTTTATGAATTCTCTGACGCCACCCAAAATTTCTGTGGATTTAACTCCGATCCGTCACCAGCTGCACAAAATAGCAGAACTTTCTGGTGCTGAGCATCAAACACGAGATTATTTGTGCCAAGAACTGGCGAAACTTAGTGCATTTACAACACAACTATTGCCCTCTGGCTCTATTCTTAGCTGCATCGATAGCCACCAGCCTGGAGCAATCGTGCTACTTCGTGCTGATATGGATGCACTCCCCATTCAGGAGAGTAATCAACATTATTATTGCTCACAAACTCCCGGAGTAAGCCATTTGTGTGGTCACGACGGGCACGCAACATCATTGCTTGGATGTGCTCATTTATTAGAGCAATCACCAATCTTGAACGGAAAAATCTATCTGCTATTTCAAAGTGCTGAAGAAACCGGAGAAGGAGGACCTCAAGCACTTAAAGATATGCGCGCGCTCGGGCTGAAGTTTGATTTTGCATTCGCCTATCATAATATTCCCGGGGCCCCTCTTGGCCAGATTATTTGCAAAGAGAAAGCCATGACAGCAGCTGTACAAAGTCTCAGTGTACAATTTATCGGGCGTACTGCTCATGCTGCAGAACCCGAATCAGGCATTTGCCCGGCCGCTGCAATTGCACAACTCGTACAATTTTCCCAATCTCTTAACTGTACTGATTTAACTCGGCAAGACTTTACATTAGTAACGCCTATTTGTATTCAAATGGGAACGCCAGCATACGGAACCATGCCCGGTGAAGGTCGTGCTGATTTCACCATCCGTTGCTGGCAGAATCAGCAAATGGAAATAATTGCCCAGCAAATCGAAGAAAAACTTTCTGAGATCTGTTCAGCAGCGCATCTTAATTATCGCTATCAGTGGCTGGAATCGTTCCGCGGATGTGATAACCATCCGGCAGCGGTCGAGATCATTAAACACAGTGCACATGCTCTAAATTTGCATTCTATTGTGCCAGAACATCCGTTTAAATGGGGTGAAGATTTTGGCTCATTAATCGCTTATTGGCCAGGAGCACTATTGGGGATCGGCTCAGGTGAGCAATTAAGCCCATTGCACCATGTTGATTATGATTACCCTGACGAATTACTGCCTATTGCAGCAAATATGCTTGCGCAAATTGCATATTTAACAACGATGGCATCACAAAGTCTTTAAAGAAAGGTGGCAGCAGGAACAACAACCAGCCTGATAGCTGCCAGTGATGCTAGGGATGCGAACTTGTTACTATGAGTGGCACAATCTCGCTTTCTTTATGCGCAGCCAGAGTTGCATCGCCACGCAGACAAACTCCGCCATATCGGCCAACCACTCTATGTACGCCAGCACCATAACTGTTGATAAACATTCGTGCAGTTCACCAATTGCCCACTCGTTTATCAAAGACTTCTACTTTAACACCGATTAAATCGAGATTATTGCTAGATAGCCCTGAAATAGGCTTAACCGCCCCTAGGGACTTAAATTAAGTTGAAGAGAGGATGCCCTGTATTGAAATTAAAAAATGTCTGTTGATATAAACACGACAAATTGTACGAATAAGGAATCGTGACAATTGCCAATGATTATGTTCAAGTATAATACGAAAGAAAATTTTATATTGAATTGATGGTGGGTCGTGCAGGATTCGAACCTGCGACCAATTGATTAAAAGTCAACTGCTCTACCAACTGAGCTAACGACCCATCGATAATCGATAGATGGTGGGCTGTGCAGGATTCGAACCTGCGACCAATTGATTAAAAGTCAACTGCTCTACCAACTGAGCTAACAGCCCTAAAAGATATCGGTGATGGTGGGTCGTGCAGGATTCGAACCTGCGACCAATTGATTAAAAGTCAACTGCTCTACCAACTGAGCTAACGACCCATAGAATGGGATCAACCGAATATTAAGTCATGGTGGGTCGTGCAGGATTCGAACCTGCGACCAATTGATTAAAAGTCAACTGCTCTACCAACTGAGCTAACGACCCGTTCATGTCTTAACGGCGGCCTATAATACGGATTTCGCGGTGATGTGCAATAGAAATCTTGATCTTTTCGCTCGTTTGCTTAGCAAATAAGCAAGTGTTCACCTTTAAAAGCGTTTAGTGACGAAAAAACATGCCACCGATCACCAATTCACTAAAGCCATTAGTGATCGCTGCATATTATTTAAGTGATTTAAGCTGGTTTTTAGCTAAATCTGCCGCACTAGACTGAGGATAGTTCTGAATAACTTTATTAAAATAATCTTTAGCTTGGCTTATATGCTTACTTTGTAATGCCAATTGTCCTAATTTAAGTAATGATTCAGGAACTTTATTTGAATCAGGATATTGTTTAACGACTGTTTCAAATTGAGCTTGCGCTTTATCTGACTGTCCCTGTGTAAATTGCAACTGTCCCAACCAATAATGAGCATTTGGCAGATAGCTTGATTTAGGATGTTTAGTTAAAAATGTTTGGAAAGCACTAATCGCCTGATCAAATTTACGATCCTGCATTACGAGCTTCACAGCATTCTCATAATCGGCTTCGCCATCACCACCAACAACTGGTTCATCCTTTGCGCTATCTTGATTCGCAGCATTTGTCTGGGCAGATTGTTGGGTATTAGATAACCGCCGTTCAAGCTCCTGATATAGGTCGCGTTGACGCTTCACAATTTGCTTGATCTGATGCTGCTGTTCCTCTATCTGTCCATTAAGTTGGGCTAATCGATCTGAAAGCTGATTGAGCTGCTGTCGAATTTGTAACTGAGACGAGCTTCGGGCATTAAACATCCGCTCTAAGCGAGTAATTCGCTGTTTTAGGGTCAAACCGGCTGTATCATCAAAATTCATTCCTTTTAAACTAGGAGCCTGAATCTGTGATGAACTATTATTTCCCCCTGATGTCGAGGAAGCAGTGGATGAATCCGGAGCATTGACAGTAGTCATCGTTGTCGCTGTCGGCTGAGTACTCAAATCCGTTACCGGAGCCTCGGCATAACTCATATTTGCAAAGAAGGCGACTGCTAATGCAGCCGCTGACAGTTTAATCTGCTTCATAATTATCTCAATATACTAAAACAGCTCGACGGTTTTTTGCCATACCGGCTGCTGTGTGTGAATTATCAACAGGTTTTTCTTCACCATAACTGATCGTTGAGATCTGATCAGATGAAACCCCCAGACTTTCCAAGTATTGAGCTACAGCTTCAGCACGACGTTCCCCCAAAGCAATATTGTATGCAGGCGTACCGCGTTCATCAGTATTACCTTCAATCAAAACGTGTACCGATGGGTGATTGCGCAAAAATGCTGCATGATCTTCCAACAATTTAATAAATTGACTTTTGATCGTGGATTTATCGAAGTCAAAATAAATCGTCTGATTCTGCTTAAGCTCATTCAACTGTTTCTGCTGGCGCTCTTGGGGAGTGAGAACCTGGCTAGCAGAACCAATTTGTACTCCATCTTGACCATTTTGCTGGCTACCATTTGAACTTGCTGAACCCGCTGTTTGACTTCCATTAGCACCTGATGTGCCAGTGTGAGTACTACATGCGGTTAACGCCCCTAAAGTCAGCGCAATCAGAAGGCCCTTACAGTAAGTTTGTAGTTGCATTTATTATTTCCTTTTATCAATAAAGTATTAATTATTTGTTAAAAAAGGCGACCATGCTGGCGAACGAACATCTCCATCTCGAGCGGGCAAAGTTGCTTTAAAACGGCCATCGGTTGAAACCAACGCGAGCACCTGACGATTTTTCACAACAGTACTATAAATAATCATACTGCCATTCGGAGCAATACTTGGAGACTTGTCCAAAGAGGTATTAGTCAAAATTTGCATATAACCGGTTTTCAGATTTTGACGAGCAATGCGATACTGACCATTGGTACGATCAACCATCACGATAAATTTATCATTAGGTGCAACTTCAGGACTTAAATTCATATCGCCTTCCCAAGTGACACGAGAAATTGAGTGATCACTGAGGTTATAGCGATAGATCTGTGGATTTCCCCCCCGTTCTGAGGTGAAAAAGATAGATTTACCATCATGCGACCAATTAGGCTCTGTATCGATTCGCGGGCTATTCGTCACTCGTGTCAGCTTGTGCGATGCTAAATTCTCGATATAAATTTCGGCATTACCATCTTTAGAAAGCACTAACGCCATATTTTTACCATCTGGCGACCATGCAGGGGCACTATTAAGACCTGGATAATGAGGTAATTTATAACGCTTCGGCGGCTGGCCATTCACCCCCTGAAGATCTTGAATGTAGATATTCGCCCGACGATTTTCCAGACTGACATAAGCTAATTGTTTGCCATCTGGTGACCAAGCAGGAGAGAGAATCGGTTGGTGTGAGCGCAATAGAACCTGCTCATTGTAACCATCATAATCAGCCACCCGCAGTTGATACGGATACTTCGCTTTAGGATTATAGACGACATAAGCAATACGAGTTAAAAATGCTCCGCGCTCTCCCGTGAGTGCCTTATACACGTGATCAGAGATCAAATGAGCATACTGGCGTAATTGTTTGGCCCCAACAGTTCCACTTCGATCCAGCAAAATATGCTGATTATTCTGAACGAGTTGGTCATTTTGCAATTTTGAAGTACCACCCATCTGTCCTTGGACGGCATCCACCAATTGATATTGAATCTGGTATTTACCAGGCGATGGTTCACTAATTTGACCGACCAGAACGCCTTCAATTCCCATTGAAGCCCACTGCTGATAGTCGACTTTATCAGCCTGATGCGGTAATTGTGGCATTTTAGCCACAGCAATTGGATTAAATTTGCCACTACGACGGAGATCATCAGCAATAACTTTGCTCACATTAGTGGGTAATGCTCCCGCCCCTGTCCATTTAAATGGGACAACCGCAACTGGTCGAGCAGAATCAACTCCCTGAGTAATCAAAATATCCAAGGCTGCATAGCTGCGTGAAGAAAGTAATAATAGCCCTAACGTGAGTAACGCTCTAAATTTCATCATTTAACCACCGGGTTTAAGTGTAATATTCAAAACTTTCATTTTAGCGAACACATCTGCATCAGGTGAGACCGGAACCTGCTGAGTCTTATAAACAGCTGATGTTGCAGCGTTACATGCTCTTGGGTCACCTTTTACATTACTGACATTTACAATAAAACCATTACGCGCCAAGGTCACGGTCAAATTACAGGTTTCACCTTTAAGTGAGCTGTCAATAATCACATTTTGCTGAATTGCCGCGGTGATCATGGCCTGATATTTTTGGATCTCAGACTGGATCTGACGATTACGCCGCGCCTGCTGTTCGGCTTTCATATCGTTCAGCAGTTGCTGCTCAGCCTGCTGCTTACGTTTTAATGCAGCTGCTTTTTCACGAGCCTTATGAGCCGCAGCTTCTTTAGCTTTACGCTCTGCTTCTGCTTTACGTTCGGCCGCCTCTTGTGCTTTACGCTTCGCCTCAGCTTTCGCCGCTGCTTGTTTAGCCGCTTTTTCCTTAGCTTCGGCTTCTTTACGCGCTTTCTCTGCTGCAGCAGCTTTCTGCTGGGCCAATTTACGCTCTAATTCAGCCTTTTTACGCTGCTGTTCTTCGCGTTGACGCTTGAGCTGCAACTGCTTGAGGCGTTTTTGCTGCTCTAACTCTTGTTTACGGGCCTGTTCTTGTCGCTTCTTAATCTCAGCTAGACGTTTTTGCTCAGCTTGTTGCTTTTTCAAACGTTCTTGCTTTAGACGCTCGACTTGTTGCTCAACTTGCTGCTGGGATACGGCAGTTGCCTGTATAATAGGCTTAGATTGACTCGCGCTCTGCTGTTGTGGCTCGTGAAATGAAAAAGACAATGAAAGTGCTGCAATCAACAGCACATGCAAAATGATTGAGATGACAATACTGAGACGATAAGATGATTTCAAACTTGCTAATCCTATTACTAATGGTCATCCGGTTGAGTCATCAATCCGACCGATGGAACCCCGGCCTGTTGGCTCAATAGCTGCAATAAGGCTATCACCTGCTCATAACGTGCGTTCTTATCCCCGCGCACGACGACAGGTCTATTTTTGTTGAGTTGCAATAGTGCCCGCACTTTAACAACCATCTGCTGTGCAGACAACTGTTTATGGGCATTAGCATTACTAGAACCATCATCTAAGAAATAATTACCATGTGCATCCACGGTCGCAACAAGTGGCGGCTGAGAATCTTTTGGCAGTGGCTGCGAATCAGCCTGAGGGAGATCGACTTTCACCCCCTGAGTAATCAGTGGCGCCGTCACCATAAAAATGATTAACAGCACAAGCATAACATCGATATATGGCACAACATTAATTTCCGCGACAATTTTACGACGCGGACGGTAGTGACCTGGCATTGGTGTTCTCACGATTCACTCCGAGTTTGGTTATTCACCTGACGATACAAAATACCGTAAAACTCTTCCATGAAATTTGCATAATGGTTCTCGATCCGAGCCAGACGCGTTGTAAAACGGTTATAACCAATAACTGCCGGAATCGCTGCAAATAGCCCCATAGCAGTTGCGATCAATGCCTCGGCAATCCCTGGGGCAACCATCGATAACGTTGCTTGCTGAACATTTCCTAAGGCAATAAATGCACTCATAATTCCCCATACCGTTCCAAACAAGCCGATGTAGGGACTAATCGACCCAATGGTTGCCAGCATGGGTAACTGGTTTTCCAACTCTTCTAATTCTCGAGAAAAACTAACTCGCATAGACCGATAAGTACTATCTAAAATCGTATCGGGTTCTCGCTGACCACTTTTATGAAGCCGTGCATACTCTTTAAAGCCACTGTGAAAAATCTGTTCCATCCCCATCAAACGATCTGATCGAGCATTGCATTCTTGATAAAGCTTATTGAGATCAACACCAGACCAGAACTGTTTTTCAAATCGTCCGGAGGATTTTTGAGCATAGTTAAATTGTTTACGGCGATTAAGCATCATCGCCCATGAAATCACCGACATGGACAGCAAAATCAGCATAACAAGCTTAACTAAAATACTCGCTTGCATAAATAAACCGATGATTGAAATTTCAGAGTGCACGCTGGAAGACCTCTTTCATTTTGGCTGGAATTACTTTAGGTTTCATCAAGTTAGGATCAATCGACGCAATCATCACATCAGCACTGGCAATTAACTTTAGCGCTTGATTGTGAATCGATTGATGAAATAAAATCCCGACTCGACGTAATTTTTCTATCTCGGTTGTTACCGTCAACAACTCGTTAAAACGGGCCGGATGATGGTATTTAATATTAACTTCAGAAGCGACAAAAGCTAGCCCTTCGGCCATCAAAACATCTTGCTCATAGCCTAAATCTCTTAGCATTTCTGTTCTGCCACGCTCCATATATTTCAAATGGTTGGCGTGATATACGATGCCTCCTGCATCAGTGTCCTCATAATAAACTCTTAGTGTTAACTGTGCCATCCGACTACACATAAATCCTTATCAACTCACGCAATCGCTCTACTATAACTGAATCAACTTTGTTTGTAAGGATAGGGAAAATACTTATTTACCTAGATGGTTAGATAATAATCTTAAAACCCATACCATTTTAACGATTTAACATGTCAAAAATTTGATACTAACCATGATTACCCGATTGATCTAAAATCGGCATCTGATTGATAGCTTTAATAAAAAACACGAATTACGGTTGTGGTTTCACCTTACCAAAGTGCAAAAATGCCCGCTCTGTCGCTATTCGGCCGCGAGGGGTCCGCTGTAAAAAGCCCTGCTGAATCAAAAAAGGTTCCAGCACATCTTCAATCGTTTCTTTATCTTCACCAATCGCTGCGGCTAAGTTATCTAAACCAACGGGCCCACCATCAAAGCGCTCAATCATCGTATTAAGCAATTTGGTATCCATATAATCAAAACCAGCTTCATCAACGTTCAGCATTGCTAATGCCTGCGAAGCAATCTCACAATCAACAAATCCATCATGGCGCACATCCGCGAAATCTCGCACTCTGCGCAACAGCCGGTTTGCAATTCGAGGGGTTCCTCGAGAACGTCTTGCAATTTCCTGAGCACCATCGGCACTCATCGACATATTCAAATAGTGGGCGCTGCGCGTGACAATCTGAGTTAAATCTTGCGTATTATAAAACTCTAGGCGCTGCACAATCCCAAACCGATCTCGAAGTGGCGAGGTTAGCATACCAGCTCGCGTTGTCGCACCAATCAAGGTAAATGGTGGGAGATCGAGTTTAATAGAACGGGCCGCCGGGCCCTCTCCAATCATAATATCCAGTTGATAGTCTTCCATCGCTGGATACAAAACTTCTTCAACCACAGCACTTAAACGGTGAATTTCGTCAATGAACAATACATCTCCTGGTTCCAGATTCGTGAGCAAGGCTGCTAAATCACCTGCTTTTTCTAAAACTGGCCCGGAAGTCGTTTTAATATTGACCCCCATTTCATTCGCCACAATATTTGCCAAAGTGGTTTTACCTAACCCCGGAGGACCAAAGATCAGCAAATGATCCAGAGCATCGCTCCGCCTGCGAGCAGCCTCAATAAAAATCCCCAATTGCTCACAGACATCCGCTTGACCGGTGTAATCAGCGAGCGTCTTAGGACGCATGGCCCGATCGACAAATTCATCTTCTGTTTGAGCCACTGCGCTAATTAATCGATCTGATTCAATCATGACAAAGATTACCTAAATTAAGAAACCATACTCTTTAGTGCCAAACGAATGAGCTGTTCACTCGTCAATCCATCACTTGAAAGCCTGTTAATCGTTTTTTCAGCCATCGCAGGTTTATAACCTAATGCCATCAGCGCTTCAATGGCTTCTTCTTTGGCACTCACGGGCTCTTGCATAAGAGTTTGTTCAGCAAAGGCGCTCGGTGCTAGCAAACCATCAGTCGGTTCAACACTCCAGTTTTTGAGCCTATCTTTCATTTCAACCAGCAATCGTTCTGCTGTTTTTTTGCCCACACCGGGAAGTTTGGTCAGCGCACTAATATCATCATGATTAATGGCCTGAATAAATTGCTGAGTATTTAGGCCTGACAAAATAGCCAAGGCGACTTTCGGGCCAATGCCATTGACCTTAATGAGCTCTCGAAACAAACGCCTTGAGGCTTCATCATGGAAACCATAAAGCAATTGAGCATCTTCACGAACAACAAAATGGGTAATTAAAGTGACCGTCTGGCCAATCTCCGGTAACTGATAAAAACAACTCATAGGCAGTTGCAGCTCATAACCGATCCCCGCCACATCAACCAATACATACGGGGGTTGTTTGTGTTCTAAAATTCCTCGAAGTCGTCCTATCACGATCTCATTTTCCGTTGCTTATAGTTGTGAATAGCTTAAACGGACACTGGATTAATATCCAGTGATTCTATTGGGGAATCAGGTCAGTTGAGTCTAAATTTATTTAATGATAAAATTATCATTAATGTAAGCCGAAAGAGACAGGGAATAGATTCCGATATGAATTCAAAATCTAAATTTTTAATCAGTTCACTACTTTTTGCTGTTAGTTTACCGGTAATGGCAACCAATATGACGATCAATATTAATAAAGCTAATGCTGAACAGCTAACCGAGCTTTCAGGTATTGGGCCTTCAAAAGCCAATGCCATCATCGCCTATAGAAAAGCGCACGGACCATTTAAAGATATTGCCGAGATAACCAAAGTCAAAGGAATTGGCCCCAAATTATTGGAGCATGACAAAACCCAACTGACGCTGAAATAGTCTTATTGTCTCGCGATTGCCTGCTTGCATGCAGGCAATTAGCCATAGAACTGCACCAAACTTACGCAACAATTCAACTCTCACCAGCTCAACAGCATAAATTGACGCACAACGGCTCATCGTTGCAGCTAATGCTGCTGGTAATAGTTGCTAAGGATCTGCCAGAAAGATTCGAGCTGGTCACAAGGAAGTTGATTAATACCAGCTGCGGCGGCTCGCCCACCGCCGTTGGGGAACTGTGAACAGATTTCGTCAGCCCCACTACGCCGATTAATCGGTGCTCGCACACTCACAGTGTAGGTATCATCACCATTATCAGTAACCACACCATGAGCTCGCTCTGGATTCTGATTGGCCAATTCATTCCCATACACACCACTGACTCGACGACTCCAAGGCGCATCGGCCAATAAAATCACAACAGCATTATCACTCTGATAGACAATTGGCGAGTTTTTAGCTTTCGCCATATCGCGTTGATAGGCATCCTGTAAGTTAGTAAACACAGAATCTTTCAACAGCATCAACGCAAATGGATCAGGATAGGCCTGCAGCTGCTTATATAGTTCGGCAGGATGATAATGCAGGTCATTCACCTCGCGCCCATAGCCATTATAATTTAACAAAATGCCCAGCTCTTTAAGAAAATTGGTTTGCTCTGTGGTTAAAGATAATGAGCGGGCAAGTTTTATCGCAGTTTCTGTTAAATTATCGCCAAATGCAGCGGCAACAGCCCAACTGCGATAAGCACCATTTAAATATTGATCCACCAACGTGCTAGTACATTGATATGGGTCCGGGTCAATGCGGGTCACTAGATTGGGGCTCAGGGGTATGTCACCACGACGGTGGTGATCAACGTAAAAAACGTGGGCGCCAGCCTCCAGAATTCGTTTTAGATCACGGCCATTTCGCTCTGCCGAGATATCTAAAACACAGACATTATCTCCCGCTGCCACATCAACTCTCTGTAATAACTGAATATCCCGCTTTACCCCTGTTACTAAGGTACTTTGCTGTGGATAACGCCATCGCAATTGGAGGAGCGCGACGATGCCATCGGCATCCCCATTAAAAACATCAATGTTACTCATAAAGCACTCTGGCTAATTACTTGTTTTTCAACTAATGCAGCAACGACTTGTTGAGCACATTGCTCTATTGAATACTGGTCGGTTTTAAGATGAACTTCTGGGCTGTTTGGTATTTCATAAGCGGAGTCAATCCCAGTGAAATGCTTAATCTCGCCGCCCCGAGCTTTTTGATACAACCCTTTTGGATCTCGTGCTTCACAAACACTTAAAGGCGTATCCACAAATACTTCGATAAAACGCTCGCCGAGCAACTTACGCGCTTGAACTCGGTCGTGAATAAAAGGACTAATAAATGCGGTACTAACCACTAACCCAGCATCAACCATCAACTTAGCAACTTCACTAATGCGACGAATATTTTCAACTCGGTCATGATTGCTAAAGCCTAGATCACCATTCAGACCATGGCGAACATTATCACCATCGAGTACATAACTATGTACACCAAGCTGATAAAGTTTGACATCAACGGCATTGGCAATCGTTGACTTACCTGAACCACTTAATCCTGTATACCACAACAAAACACTGCGATGTCCATTTAATTGCTGACGCTGTTCAAGACTGACCGAAGTCTGATGCCATGTCACATCCTGACTCACTTGCTTCATGATTTATCCTATCTGCCTGATGCAAAAGATGGTTAACCGAAGGAATCTTCTATCAAAAAGTTACTAATGAAATACAATGGGCACAAATGTTACCACGATTACACCATAAACTAGAGCTAGAGGGCCACCCACTTTTAAAAAGTCACTTAACCGATAATGACCAGCATTGTAAACCATTAAGTTGGTCTGATAGCCATAAGGGCTAATAAAACTGGCACTAGCGGCATAAGCAACGACCATCAGTGGGCCAATTGGGTTAATACCAGCGGCTTGAGCCATTCCCCAAGCCAGAGGAAATACTAATGCAGCAGCGGCATTATTCGTAACAAGCTCGGTCAGCAACCAGGTCACAATATATAGCATTGCAATCATCAACCAACCATAGCCCATATGCGCAATAGGAATTAACGCTTGAGTCAACTGGCCTGTTAACCCGCTGTTGGTTAATGCTTGGGAGAGCAATAACGCTGATGCGACAATTAACCATAATTGCCGTGGAAAACGGCGCACTAGTTCATTCACGCTAAGGCAATTGGAGAACACCAAAACTCCCAATAAAATCACCATGCCTTTTAACAATGGAATTGCCCCTACGGCAGAAAGCAAAATAGCTAAAATAAAACCACCGATCGCCAGCCATTCTCGCCAGCCGGTTAAATGCTTAGAGATAGCAACCCCACTGAGATGGATGAAATTTTTTGCTAAATTGTCACGACTTGAAAAGTCCGGACCAACAGCCAGCACCAAAAAATCACCACTGTGCAGTACAACTTCACCCAATTTACCAGAAACTGACTCACCGTCACGGCGAATAGCCACAACCGCAGCATCAAAACGCGAGCGAAAATTAACCGATTTTAAAGTCTTACCAATCAGTATGCTCTCTGGACGAATCACTACTTCGGTTAAATTTGAACCGAGTAAACCATTACTATCAGCGAAAGTATCCAGCCCAGGAAATTGACGCAACTGACTCACCTGAGCAACATCACCACTAAAGATAAGTCGGTCCCCGGCCTGAACCAATTGCCCTGGATGAACTGGACTCATCAAGTGCTTATCACGCACCAGTTCAGCAACAAACAATGATTCCAGATGGCGCAGGCCATTAGCTTCAAGACTCTTGCCTATCAATGGAGAATTTTCACCCACTTGGGTGTCAATCAAATAATGTTTATAGTGTCCTGGCTCAGTCGGATGCTCTGGCAACCAACGGATAGTCAAGAATAATACGCCACCACAGACCAATACCAACAAACACCCAATAAGTGTGAAATCAAAAAAATGCAGACCACTGCCTCCCACACTGCGGTACATACTGCTGACAATTAAATTAGTAGACGTTCCAACTAAGGTTAATGTGCCCCCCAAAATTGCAGCATAAGAGAGCGGTAATAATAGCTTGCTGGGGGGGTGGTATGGATTATTACGCACGGGGGCTAAAAGGGAGGCAACAATGGCCGTATTATTTAAACATGCTGAACTTGCCGCCACTAATAAATACAGACGAAATCCACTAGTTGCCAGTGAAGGACGCAAGATAAATGTCGCTAAGACTCGTAACAAGCGTGTTTTTTCAAGAGCTAAGGAACACAAAACCAATAATGTCAGTGTCAATAATCCCGGGTTACTCATGGACGATACTAACTGGTTAGTACTGACCAAATTGGTGGCATACAACACCAACATCACAACCGCAAATACGGCAGCAGGTTGGCGCTGAAAGCGGATCAAACCAATCAGCGTTGCCCCAAAGATGGTCAGAACAGCAATTGCAGATCCGGAAAAATACATTATCCTAAAACCGAAAGATCTTTAGCTTGCCAATGCGGGAAGTGCTTACGGATAAGTGCATTTAGCGCAAGTTCAAACTCACTGTATGAATTTGATGGATGGTTATCTTGACCTTGCTTTTGAATCATCCCCGCACCAACGGTCACATTACTGAGACGATCTATAATGATAAATGAACCGGTTTCACGAGTATCATCATATCGATCAAATGCGAGTTGCTGAGCAAATTCAATATTCGCCACCCCAAGTTCATTGAGCAATAGTCGCTCAGCCGAATGTCGTTCTAATGTATTCACGTCAATGCGCGCCTCAATCTGGCTGATTTGACCACTGGTTATTTTAGTTGCCAGTTTAAAATCATATGTTTTACCAGGTACCAAAGCATCTTCACTCATCCAAACTAAGTGAGCATTTACATTTTTACCAACATTCGGTTCAAGTTCGCCTCTGGCGAGCAGATCACCTCGACTAACATCAATTTCTTTATCTAAAGTTAGCGTTACCGCCATAGGGGCATATGCGCGCTCTAAATCGCCATCAAAGGTGACAATGCGATTTACATTAGCTTTTTGACCACTCGGATAAACGGTGACTTCATCACCAACTGCAATACAACCACTGGTAATCGTCCCCGCAAAGCCACGAAAATCCAAATTAGGACGATTGACATATTGAACGGGCATCCGGAATAACGACGGTTTATAGTCATGATCAATGGGGGCACTTTCCAAAAGCTGCATTAATGTCTGCCCTTGATACCAATCAGTGTTGTCGCTTTTATTCACGACATTATCACCACACAATGCAGAAATGGGGACAAAATGAATCGTATCGATTTTTAATTTGTCTGCAAACTGGCGATATTCTCGCGCAATTTGCTCGTAGCACTGATGCGAATATTCAACCAAGTCCATTTTATTGATCGCCACGATCACCTGCTTAATCCCAAGTTCAGAGACGATAAAACTATGTCGTTTCGTTTGCACTTGGACACCGTAGCGAGCATCAATCATCACTACCGCTAAATCACAGTTTGAGGCACCAGTTGCCATATTTCGCGTGTACTGCTCATGTCCAGGAGTATCAGCAATAATAAATTTACGCTTATCGGTAGAAAAATAACGATAGGCAACATCAATTGTGATCCCCTGTTCACGCTCAGACTGCAACCCATCCACTAAAAGGGCTAAATCAAATTCATTATCCGTTGTATTAAAGCGCTTAGAATCTTGTTTAATAGCAGCAAGTTGATCTTCAAATATCATTTTAGAATCATGCAGCAATCGACCAATTAACGTACTCTTACCATCATCCACACTGCCACAAGTTAGGAACCGTAGCAGTTGTTTTTGTTCATGTTGTCGTAAATAACTTTTAATATCATCAGCAACTAAAGTAGATTGAGTCGTCATAAAAACCTCTTTTGTAAAATTCAGAACACCAGCCAATGGCACAACAGCTCTTAGAAATAACCTTCCATTTTTTTCTTCTCCATCGAGCCAGAGCTATCTTTATCAATCACTCGCCCCTGTCGTTCAGAGGTTTTAGCTAATAACATTTCCTGAATTATTTCTGGTAGTGTCGTTGCGTGAGACTCAACCGCCCCCGTCAGCGGATAACACCCGAGTGTCCGAAAGCGAACCATTCGGTGCTCGATTTCACTGGGCTCGGCTGGCATCCGTTCATCATCAACCATAATCAATGCCCCATCACGCTCAACAACAGGTCGGACAGCAGCTTTATACAACGGAACAATCTCAATATTTTCTAAATAGATATATTGCCAAATATCAAGCTCAGTCCAGTTAGATAACGGAAAAACTCGAATACTTTCACCCGGATTAACCTTGGCGTTATAGGTATGCCACAGTTCAGGCCGCTGATTTTTTGGATCCCATCGATGGTTTTTATCGCGAAATGAGTAAACGCGCTCTTTTGCCCTTGATTTTTCTTCATCACGACGAGCGCCACCAAAAGCAGCATCAAATTTATATTTATTGAGAGCCTGTTTTAATGCCTGCGTCTTCATGACATCTGTATGAGTTGCGCTACCGTAGGTAAATGGGTTCATCCCCATAGCTAACCCGTCAGGGTTCTTATAAACCAACAGATTAAGTTCAAGCTTTTTAGCGATGCGATCACGAAAAGCGATCATCTCTTTAAATTTCCAGTTGGTATCAACATGTAAAAAAGGAAATGGAATTTTGCCTGGATAAAAAGCTTTACGAGCTAAATGCAACATCACAGACGAATCTTTACCAATTGAATAGAGCATCACCGGATTATCGAATTCAGCAGCAACTTCACGAATGATCTGGATACTTTCAGCTTCTAGCGCTTTCAAGTGTGTCAGCTGATCGGCGGAAACCGACTGTTTAGTCATGATTACTTCCTCACACCATCGTCAGGCGATAAATACATTTAATACAAAATTAGCGGGTTCTTATGGATCAAATCGGATGTGTTGAACAGATGAAGCAAGCACGCATAAAAGAATAGAAGTAACAATAAAAATAATAATTATTAACACTTTTACTGCTTAAGCGATTCATCACTAAATAGTCCACTTAGGAATTTCACATTCGATAGGAAAAAGTATACAAGAATCATTATTCCAATGCGGCTTAGTTATGCGCTCTGCTTAGAACAATTAATTATATTTTATTGAGAGAAATTTCATCAACTTTTAATGAGGGTATTAAAAGTAGCAACTGATAAATGCAAAAAACCAGTTTCCTTAAATAAGGAAACTGGTTTGAAATCGTAGCAAAACTAGAAGAATTGGAGAGCCCGATTATCTACCGTAATTTCGACCTGCCGCTGAATCAACTTAATCAGTAAAATTGAGCGCTCTACTCCATCGGGTTTTTGATAAATCGCATCGAGCCCTTTATATGGGCCATCTTTGATAGCGACTTTATCCCCTCCCTTCGGCAAACAACTACATTTAGCTTCTACTTGTTGATTTAGCTCGGGAGTATCAGAGCGAGCCATCAAATAATAAACAAGTTCTTTAGGAACTGTCACAGGAGTCTGGCCTTTGCGAACAAAATCAGAAACCCCTCGCGTCGAACGAATTGTCGTGTAACTAATCTGTTCATGGCACAAGTCAATAAACAGGTAATTTGGGAAAACAGGCTCAGTAACGATGGTTCGCTTTCCACGGATGATTCGCTCACTGGAGAACACCGGGAAAAAACTCACAATATTCTGATTGGCTAAATGGGTTGCGGCTCTATGTTCGTTTCTAGCTTTACAATACAACAAATGCCAAGAAGATGATTCACTCATAATAACCTTTTTGATGTTGTTATCACTCATTTATAATCAGGCTCTATGCTGATGTCAAACATAAACCTGTCGAGCTCAGAACATCAATTTTAACCAAATAAAAAAAGATCATAAATCCGATTCATTAAAAGGGCAAAGTTTAAAACTGAGACGATCACCAAGCTGATTAGCCAACGATAAACAAAGCCCTTGGGGATGGGCTTGCTGACGCTTTACCCGATAGGTTGCACCATGAAATACTCCCACGCCCATATCGGCCTGATGAAAAGGTGCTGGTAAATCAATGATGCCAGCATTGACAGCCTGGATCTGCTGATTATTGACCACGCAGTAAAAAATGCCAATCGGCTCGCTTAACTGGCTATTGAGCAAAACAGTATTAATTTGATCCATCAACTTAGCTGGTTGAATCGCCAATGAGTCCCCATATTGCTGATAAACCCGCCAAGCATCTTGTAATAAGGAGTGTAAAATGACTGCTGCAATCGACATTTCACTGGTTAACAGACCAAAATCGATCACGACAATCGCACAATGTGTTTCGTCGAGATTAGCAACTAATGGTAAAAGAGAACTTCCCTTTAACTGGTAAATATACAGGTAATCGCCTAATTGAATGCCTGACTCAGGCAACATCCGCATAAAGAGCTGACTGGCAGCCAGATCATTTTCTTTCAAAAAAGAGAAGTGTTCTTGGAGTTCAGCTCGCTGGTAGTATTCTTTAAGCTGAGGAAGCTTACGAATACTACTTAAAATTATGTCAGCAATCTGAGTAAACTCACAGCCAGCCTTTATCAAGAAATCGACAGCCCCCAATTGCAGGGCGCTGCGAATCAAATTGATGTCACCTTTTAAAGACATGGCAATACACGCCCATGGGCCTTCACTTAGATAGGCGAGCAATTTTTTACTTGCATCATTGGCATCAAAATCAGTAAACACAACATCTGGGCTCATACATTCACAGGCACTCACAACCTGATAACCATCACTGATTAATGTCACAGATGCACCAAGATAGCAGAAATAAGTTTCCATCCTTTTGGCGAAAACCAAATCTATATCAATGATTAAGATCCTGATACCACTTAATTTTAATTGCTTGTTACTCATTAAGATTAATTATTTTTATTTATTAATCAAAAGTGACGCTAGACTACATGAGCTTTTGTTAACATCTAATTACTCCCTTTCTCATCCATATCCATATACTTACTGACATCAAATGACTGTTCTTTTTGCTCCGGCGGCTTACCACCATAATAACGATAACGGCGATACTGCATATAAGCATTTCTGACAAAACTATATGGGTCTAACGCATTATCAACCAAACCTTCTTGATCAATGACCGATGCCCGACGATTGAGCCCATTTACTGTCCAGCGAATTGTTTTCTCGACTAGGTTGAACTGGGTGAACGGGAAGTAAAACTGATCAACAATATCACCAGTTAATTGACGAGGTGTGGATGGCCCGAAAACAGGAAGCATCAAAAATGGCCCATCACCCACTCCGTAATGTCCTAGCACATCACTAAAATCAACCAAATTACGATCCACTCCCGCGCGTCCCATCACATCAACGACTCCCAAAAAGCCGAAGGTACTGTTAAAGACAAATCGGGTGAAATTATCCAATGCAGCTTTAAATTTAAACTGTAATAAATTGTTAACCATACTGGCTGGTTCTTCCAAATTTTGCATAAAATTATTTAAACTTCTGCGACCAGCACTGGGAACATGATTGACATAAGCATGAACAACAGGCCTATAAATAGGTTTATCTAAGTAATTATAGTCAAAATCCCACATAACTCGGTTAAAAGGTTCCAAGGGATCATCATTCTGATAGCTATTGCTTACCTGCAATGACGCTTGTTCTTTTTTCTGGGAAGTTGATGGACTATCCTTACTTGGGTGAGATGATGTGCTAGAGCATCCTGCCAGCATCGCCATCACCCCAAAAATGGAAACCATCCGAATTAGTAAATTTCTCGCCACTCTCACAACCCTTGTCATTTTTATAACGATTATTTAGGCATCTGTTCATAGATACGCTTGTACAACTGTATCATACATGAGATATATTCTCATTTCACAGCGATTATTTCATACACCCAATTAAACTTATAAATAATTATACATGAATTTCGATATCGCCGACGAGTCTGTCGCGACGAAACATCAATGTTATTTAAGGCAAAATACACACTCTCGTTGAGAATCCGAGAAAATCACAGCCATCTGCGCAAAAATTAAGAAGTTCATCAGGACACACCAATGAATCCACACAAAACCATAAGTGCCATAGCACACCCTAATAACGCTATTGTAGCCAATCAATAAAGCTTGCTAGACTAAACATAGCAATGATGAGCTTTTGCGAGTCTAACTGTTAAATATAGGGGCTTTATGAAAGTTACTCCACCACCTGTGCCCACGCCGCCCGTCGCCCCTCAAACGCCAAAGGTGGCACAAACAGCAACTGTTGGTCCAGTCCATTCAGCCAGTGCAATCCCCCCGGCAAATTCAATGCTCAGCCTCTTAAACACCTTATTAGAGTCATCTCAAGCAGTAAAATTGCCGCATACACAATCCCCTGCTACGAGTGCTGTATTAAGTCAACTGATTACTTGGCTTAAGCAATGGGAAAAACCGCTGCACGCCAATCAGAGTAAGTCTCTACTGGAACAACTTTTACAATTTCGTCCTCTGAACGCATCAGCTAATCAATCAAGCCCCCTACTAAGTCCATTCAATTTGTTATTAAGCGCACTCATTAGCCCTCAGCTTTCGGCCAATGCCGCACAGCTATTAAAGCAACAGCAAAATATTCCCCAACAGCTCATCAATGAGCTCACCCAAGATGCCCAACTGGGCAAGGTGGTTGGCGAGTCTTTAAAACAGCTAGCCGGACAGGCGATGAATGCGCAACTGGCAAGTGTATCGCAACAAGAGAATAACCCCCCGCCAATCTTTTTGAATGTTCCGCTACCAATCAATAGTAACTTGCATCAGGTCGAAGCGAAAATAGAACAGCGTCCAGCAACTCACAACACTCCTCCCCAATGGCATCTAAAAATGCTATTACCTGTAGCATCAGACACCCGAATTCTGGCTGATATACTGTTAGATCATGAGCAAAACACAACGATTGAATTCTATTGTCCGGATCAGGTCTGGCTAGAAAAAGTAAATCGCTATCAATCAGCCTTAAAAGAACGGCTCAGCGAGCTTGGCATGAATAAACTGACGCTAGGGGCCCAACTCGGTTTAGTTCCACAGACCTTGGTCCCCAAGCAATCCCGATTATTGGATATTACAGTATGAGTGAAAAAGAACAGGCAGCGGTTGCACTCGGATACGATGGCAGAAACGCCCCAAAAGTGGTTGCAAAAGGTTATAACCAGTTAGCCGAAGAAATCATTGCAGCAGCAAAAAATGTTGGAATTATGGTCTATGAAGATAAGCAATTACTAGCCATGCTGGATCAGTTGAGTCTAGATGAGCAAATTCCCCAATCGCTCTACATCATCATCGCTGAGCTTATTAGTTTTTCTTATGTTCTACAGGGAAAATTCCCCGACCACTGGAACAATATCCATGAGCACATTGATGATAAAGCCTAACTTTTCTAGGATTGCTATCCAAGCATATAAAAAAATACCCGAACTATTTAGTTAAAGGCTTGCCATGAAGAGTATACAATAATTGAGCTTCAGCACGAGGCAACTCACATTCTCGCATTACTTCCTCAATATCAGCGCCTAATTCAACCATTTTTACCGCACGAGAATAGAGCTTACTGTCGGGATCTTGTGTAACAATTTCATTCTGCCGGTTCATGGTCTGCTCAACCATCGATTCAAGATCTGCTATACGATGAGCCATAGCATAATTAGCAGCATGGATTTCAACCAACTGCTTATTTAAGCTCTCATTACTTTTTACGACGCGCTTGGTTAAAAGCTCGAAGCTCGATAACTTTTGCTGCTGGACGGCCACTTTGCGCTGATAAATTCGAATTAAATTTATCAGAACCAAAGCACAAACGACCGCCACTACAGGGGCTATATAATTAATCCAATTCATCCAGTTATAAAGAACTTATCTCATCCCACTCTTCATCAGAGAGTAGTTTATTCAGATCCACCAGAATTAACAATTGGCCATCACGATTACTAACCCCCTGAATGAATTTGGCACTTTCTTCAGTACCAACATTCGGGGCTGTGTCAATTTCACTGCTGCGCAGGTAAACCACCTCAGCAACACTATCAACCAAAATCCCAATAACTTGTTTCTCTGCTTCAATAATAACAATCCGCGTGTTATCCGTGACCTCTGCAGGTGGCAAACCAAAACGAGAACGGGTATCGATCACTGTCACAACATTACCACGTAAGTTAATAATGCCCAAAACGTAATCAGGGGCACCAGGAACCGGAGCTATTTCATTGTAACGAAGAACCTCCTGAACCTGCATGACATTGATACCATAGGTTTCATTTTCCAATTGAAATGTCACCCACTGCAATACTTCATCGCCCGCAATGTTTTCGGCAACGTTTCTTTGTTCACTCATCGCATCGTTCCTTTTATCTGTGCCCATAGGTACATAACAATTACTCTAACTAAGTTATAAAACGAATTTGCTTATATTCCCAGTTTCAAGTCAAATAAATTGATTATCGCCCATCTACATCCACACCCTTATCTAGCAAATTAACTAATTCACTGACATGAATAAGGGCGCACATTCTTTTTTTGATCATCCCTGCCAACCACGGCCGTTTCCCTGGTGACTGGCGCCATTTAACATCATCCTGATTTAACCATTCAGTCCCTTTTAAATGCTCACAACACAAACCCCAGTCGCTATTGGTAAGCATAACAAGATACTGATAATCTAAGTCCCACTGCTCATTAGGCATCACCCAACGAGCCATATCTACTGCATTAAATTTTTCTTCTCGCTGAGCCATAATACCAGCAAACCATTTTGGTTTACCAAACAACGAAGTGATCTCAGTGATTCGATGAATACCACCTAATTCAGCCAATGGTACAGCATAAGTAATTCCAGCCACATCAAAAAATAATGCCTGAAATGCCGCCTCGACATCTATATTGTGCCATTGCGGTTCGGCTGGCTCGCTTTGCGTTTCGACTTCGACCTGAGTCAGGTTCTGTTCAACGATTTCTGGCTCAGTCACTTCAGGCTGAACAGATTCAACAGTTGGGGTTAATTCCTCAGGCAAAACAGGTAAAATTTCAGGCAGTTCAACACTTGGTTCAGCAAATGGTTTATTCTGACTCTCGTTCGCTTGTTCTAAAAGCTGAGCCAAAGGCTTTGCCCGCGGATGATATAAGTCTTTTTGTGCATCCACAGCTTGTGACAACGACACCGGCGCACGAGCCTTAGCACTGGCCTGCAACGACAATGAAAGCGGCTGAGAGGTCTGTTCTTCTGCTTGAGTCGATAATCCCCCCGACACAGATTTCACATTTTCTTCAGGTGTATCGGCAAAAAGTGACATAAAATAGTCAGCCAATGCTTCGTCATTTTTCAAACTCATACCGCCTCCTTCGCTAATCGAACTAAATAGCGAAGTAAGGTTTCATATGCAAACACACCACGACATTTTTTCATATGAAATGAAGGAGGCATGCGCCTGACACTAGCATCGCGAAACTTCGTATCGATCGGAATCACCGAATTCCAAACATGATCCTGATAACTATCTTGTAATTCTTTTAAAGCAACTAATGATGCTTTCGTTCGTTTATCGTACATAGTCGGGATGATGGTGTAACGAATTTTATTGGGACAAGAACGCTGCATCAACTGGAATGTGCGAATCATTCGTTCTAACCCTTTTAAGGCTAGAAACTCAGTCTGTACCGGAACCAAAACACGTTGACAGGCTGCCAGAGCGTTCACCATCATCACACCGAGGACAGGCGGACAATCAATCAGCGCAAAATCGTACTGACTTTCGACCTGATTCAAAATTCGACTCAAAATCAACCCCATCCCTTCACTTTGTCCTAGCGACTTATCAAGAGTCGCCAAGGCCATACTCGCGCAAATGAGGTCTAGATTTTCAAACTCAGTATGTAAAATAGTTTTATTGACTTGTTCATAGGTACGCCCTTCACGAGAACGAAAAAGTTCATATAAACTATTTTCCTGAGCATCCGAGTCATACCCTAAATAACTCGTCAGCGAAGCATGCGGATCAGTATCAACCAGCAATACCTTTTTTCCCTGCTGAGCCAGCAGGCCTGCCAAAGTCACTACCGTGGTGGTTTTTCCAACACCACCTTTTTGGTTTGCTACGGTCCAGACTATCACTGTTTATCCTGCCTTGTCGTATAGCGCACCCCGCCTCCTGGCAGCGGTACCGTTAATATAGTTTTACTATCGCCTTGAGCATGACTTTCTTGAGGCTTATTTTTAAGCTTAGTCGATTGTTGCAACGTACTTTTCTGTTTTTCAGGCGGCTGCCATGCAAAACGAGATATAGCGATCACGACTCGACGATTTTCACGTCTATTCTCAGCTGTGGTATTGGCAACAAGGGGAGAATACTGGCCAAAGCCCTCTACGGCTAAGCGCTGTGGCGCGACCCCTAATTGAACTAAGCGATGTAGTACATTTGTTGCCCGAATCACTGATAATTCCCAATTTGAACGATACAGCTCACTATCAAGCTTCTGATCATCGGTATAACCTCGAACACGAATATAATTTTGATTCTTAGTTAATACTTGACTTATTGTCGTCAAGACCTGTTGGGCTGGGTCAAGTAAAGTTGCACTACCACTGGCAAATAAAAGTTGGTTATCAAGGCTAATGGTCAGCCAGTTCTTCTGGCGATCTAACTTAATCGATTTTTTTTGGCCATTGGCTTGAATCACAGCCTGTAATTGCCTGTATATATCATCCAGAGCCTTACCCTGATGCGTTTGAGTGACCTGCTCAACTTCACTCTCATTGTTTAAAACACTAGGTTCATTATGTGATTGTGCAGACTGAACAGATCCCTGACCAGCAATAGCCTGAGAATTATTCTGATCGATTAATTTACGTTCCGGAAATTGCAAAATATCTTGAGTCACAGGATGCTGTGATTGTGCGCTTAAATGTTTCACAGCCTGATTCAGTTTTTCTAAAAAAACTGGGTATTGGCCTTTATTCACCACAGCCATAGCATAAAGCACAACAAAAAAGGCGAACATTAACGTCATATAATCAGCATATGAGATCAGCCAGCGATGCGTATCTTCACGTTTTTCAAGCTGATGATGCAACCGTCTGCGGCGCATAATTACGCTCCTTTAACAAAGACAGCAAGACGACGTTCTAAAGCTAAACTAGTTTCACCAACAGCAATGGATGTCAAACCGACAATCAGCATTTCCTGATAAATACTATACCGATAGAATATTTGACGCAGACGGTTAGAGACAGGTAAAAAAACGAGGTTAGCGAAACCAACACCATAAATAGTGGCAACGAATGCAACTGCAATGCCATTACCTAGTTGCTCTGGAGAAGCCAAAAAAGACATGGCTTGGATAAGGCCAAGCACAGCACCGAGAATTCCCATCGTCGGACTATATCCCCCCATCGACTCATAGATACGGGCATAACGTTCTAATTTTTCCTGCTCCATATCCATTAACTGCTCTAAAACATCCTGAAGGACATTGACCTCAATCCCATCAATTAACAATGTGAGTCCTTGAGAGCATAACTCATCATCCAATTGCTCAAGTTCAACCTCAAGGCTTAGAAAGCCTTCTTTACGAACTAAATTACTCCAGTGATGTAATTGATGAGCGAGCTGTTGGAGGTCAAAGTCAGGCGGAAACAAAACCCAGGAAAGATGTTTAAAAGCACCTTTAAAAACTGCCCAGGGGAACTGCAACATAACTGCACCGATCGTCCCTCCGAGGACGATGATAAACGCATGCCCATTGAATAATAACGCAAGACTACCGCCACCTAACCACTGACCGAAAAATAATGAACCAAATGCTAGCAGCAGCCCGCAAATGGCCAGCTTATCCATGACCAGCTTCCGTGACTATCGCTTGCGCAAAGCGATCGATCGGCAACTGCAACTGGGCTAACCCAGCTTTAGCAATGGCTTGGGGCATCCCATAGACAACGCAGGTCTGTTCGTCCTGAGCCCAAACTGTAGAGCCATACTCACGCAACATCCGAGCACCATCTCGACCGTCCGCCCCCATGCCCGTCAGAACAATCGCCAACGCTTTATCACTAAACGCCTTCGCTACTGATGCAAACGTGATATCAACACAGGGTTTGTAGTTGATTTTGGGATCATCCACATCCATGATCCGAATTCGATTATTACTATGATTTTCCACAATCATCTGTTTTCCACCTGGGGCTAAATAAGCACAACCTGGGTGGAGTTGATCGCCATCGGCCGCTTCTTTAACGCTTATTTTACACAGCGAATCTAAGCGTGCAGCAAATGCTGCTGTAAACGTTGATGGCATATGCTGAATCAGCAAAATAGGATGCGGGAAGTTAGCAGGTAATTCTGTTAAAACTTTTTGCAGGGCGACAGGTCCGCCAGTAGAGGTGCCAATAACAACGATACGATAACTTTTACCTGAACGCTTCACCACCGTAGCTGGCGCTGCTGGAGCCACTGATGCTTCATTTCGAGTAATAGATCGAGTAGATGGGCGGGTAGCAGAAGTAAACTTCGAAGAACGAGCCGAAGTCGCTGGCGTTTGCGTCGAAGTATTGCTTGAAACTGAACTCCGACGCATTAAAAAACGGCGTCTAGCAATCGCCTTCACTCGTTGTTGAAGCAGTTTAATCGCCTCATCCCGATTTTTGGCAATATCTTCAAATTTTTTCGGAATAAAATCCAACGCCCCAGCGTCTAAAGCATCTAATGTCGCTTTAGCCCCTTCGTGGGTCAAAGACGAAAACATCAAGATGGGCGTTGGACATTTTTGCATGATTTCCCGAACCGCTGAAATACCATCCAATACTGGCATTTCAACGTCCATCGTCACAACATCAGGCTTCAGTTTGATGACCATATTGATTGCTTCTCGGCCATCTTTGGCTGCACCAATTACTTCTAACGTTGGTTCAGCATTTAATATCTCACTGACACGCCGACGGAAAAAACTCGAATCATCAACTACCAAAACCTTAACAGTCATTCAATCTCACTTATCCATTTATCTTACATTCGCCGAGCATAACGCTTAAGCAAACTTGGAATATCTAAAATTAATGCAATTCGACCATCACTTGTAATCGTCGCCCCGGCCATTCCTGGTGTACCATGCAGTAATTGATCAAGGGCTTTAATCACGACTTCCTCCTGACCAATCAAGCTATCCACAACAAAACCAACCTGGAGTGTATTGACTTGAACCACAACTACATGCCCATCTTTAGGTTTAGAGCCTTTGGGATGGTTTCGAATCAACCAGCTTTGCAAATAAAACAATGGAATCGGCTTATCACGTACAATTACCGTTTCCTGACCATCAACTACATTTGTTTTGGTTAAATCTAGATGGAATATTTCATTCACGCTGGTCAATGGCAGGGCAAAGATCTGCTCACCAACTGAAACCATCAGAGTAGGCAAAATAGCCAGTGTTAACGGCACTTTAATTCGCAGAGTCGTCCCGACACCTTGATGTGAATCGATGTCAATCTGCCCATTTAATTTCGTAATCCCAGTTTTAACTACATCCATTCCGACCCCACGGCCGGAGATATCAGAAATTTCTTTTTTAGTCGAAAAACCAGGCGCAAAAATAAGGTTATACGCTTCATTATCGCTCATTCGAGCAGCAGCATCAGCATCCATCACTCCCCGCTCAATCGCAATTGATTTAAGTTTTTCCGGATCCATCCCGGCACCATCATCAGCGATTTGCAAAAGAATGTGGTCACCTTCTTGAGAAGCTGAAAGCGTGATCACCCCAGTACGAGGTTTACCTGCTGCTTCTCGGACATCTGGCATTTCAATCCCATGGTCGACCGAATTACGCACCAAGTGAACTAATGGATCGGCCAGTGCTTCAACTAAGTTTTTATCTAAGTCGGTTTCTTCACCGACCATCACCAGATTAATATCTTTTTTCAAGCTGCGGGCTAAGTCTCGGACCACTCGGGGGAAACGACCAAATACTTTCTTAATTGGCTGCATCCGGGTTTTCATCACCGCACCCTGCAAGTCGGCCGTCACCACATCAAGATTAGAGGTTGCTTTAGAAACCTCTTCATCGTTGCTATTAAGGCCGAGGCTTACCAGTCGGTTACGAACCAAAACCAATTCGCCAACCATGTTCATAATATCATCAAGAGTGCGTGTATCGACACGAACGGTCGTTTCACCTTGCGGATGAGCAGCCGCTTTTTGTGGATGTTCTTTAGCCTGTTCTGCTTTCACTTCTGCAGGTTTCGCACTCGCATGCCCTGATGTCGACGCTGGCTGTTTAGCTGGTGCAGCCGCTTTTTTTGCTGATGGCGGCGGAGTTTGAGGCTTAGACGGTTTTGCCGCACTCGGGACCGATTTAGTTTGGCTTACTTGTACAGAATCACCTGGTGCTTTACCTGAACCATGTAATTCATCGAGTAATTTTTCAAACTCATCATCATTAATTTCATCGCCATTGCCAGTCGATGCCGCTGGCGCTTTTGTATCAGCTGATTTACTTATACTTTGGCCACCAGAGCCATGCAGCTCATCCAACAAGCGTTCAAACTCTTCATCAGTTATTTCATCACTATCGCTGTTTGAAGAAACGGTTACTTTAGGCGTTTCGTCTGATTTAGGTATGCTTTTATCAGTAGCTTTATGGGCGGAAGCCCCATGTAATTCATCGAGTAATTGTTCAAATTCGTCATCAGTAATGTCATCCACGCTTGAAGATTCCTGAGCAGATTCTGGCTCTTGGACAACTTCAGGTTCGGAGGCCGATTCTTCAGGTTCAGGTTCAGGTTCAGGTTCAGCGCCTGCTGGTTGGCTTAACTGATGCAGCTTTTCAAGAATTTCTGGTGAAGCTGGAGCGGGTTGCTCTCGAGCTTGCACAGAGGCAAACATATCGTTAATAGCATCCAATGCCTCTAAAATGACATCCATTAATTCTGACGTTACGGCCCGTCCGCCATTACGTAAATTATCGAAAACATTCTCTGCCCCATGGCAGGCATCGACCAATTCATGTAATGATAAAAATCCGGCACCGCCTTTTACAGTATGGAAACCGCGGAAAATCGCATTTAAGAGATCGCGGTCATCGGGTGAATTTTCCAATTCAACCAACTGTTCAGATAATTGCTCAAGAATTTCTGACGCTTCAATCAGAAAGTCTTGCAAAATCTCTTCATCGACATCAAAGCTCATGAACCACTCCGTTAAAATCCTAAGCTGGATAATAAGTCGTCTACATCATCCTGTGATTGAACAACATCTTCTCTAGCTTCCTTGTTATGTATCGGCCCTTCAGCCTCAATACCTGTTTTCTGCACTGAAGTCGGCTCTTTGGAAGCAGCTCCTCCAAACAGAGTTAACATCTCAACTAATCGGCCTTCAACTTCCTGAACCAAGACAATCACTTTGGTAATCATCTGGCCGGTTAAATCCTGAAAGTCCTGTGCCATCAAAATATCCGTTAACATCTGTCTGAGCTTATCGGCATCAATTGCTGAATTATAAAGGAACTCATCCAATTGATGACAAAGCGTTTTAAACTCTCCTAAGCTTAGATTACGTTCCATTAAATTGCGCCATGAAGGCATAACATTTGCAATTTGATCATTTAAACGGTCAGCCAATGGCAAACTCGCTTCCACAGCATCCATCGTCTTATTCGCAGCATTATTAGTCATATCAATGACATATGAAAGCCGCTCACGAGCATCAGGCATCTCATGGCTAGCTATTTCACTAATACGCATATTGACGTTGAAATCGTTCAGCGAATTGTGTAGTTCACGCGTCAACTCACCCACTCGTTTAAACAACTCGTCGGAATTAGTTGCACAAGCTTGAGTTACAATAAGATTGGCCTGGGTCGCATCTCCCTGCTCCAGGAAAGCGACCAACTGTTTTGCTTGATCCAGCGAAATCAGTGGTGCTTCATTCGTCACAATAACCTATCCTATATTACTGAAGCCGCTCGAAAATTTTATCGAGTTTCTCTTTTAAAGTCGCAGCTGTAAATGGCTTAACAATATAACCATTTACCCCTGCTTGAGCAGCCTCAATAATCTGCTCACGCTTCGCTTCTGCGGTGACCATCAAAACTGGTAAATGTTTCAAGCTATCATCTGCCCGGATATTTCTTAATAAATCAATCCCCTGCATCCCAGGCATGTTCCAGTCCGTGACAACAAACTCGAAATCTCCACCTTTAAGCATTGGCAGTGCGGTACTTCCGTCATCGGCTTCATGGGTATTGTTAAAGCCCAGATCACGAAGCAAATTCTTAATAATCCTTCTCATTGTTGAAAAATCATCAACAATCAGAATTTTCATATTTTTATCCAAAGTATCCCTCCTACCAGGATATATTATGCATTAACGATAATGCTAACGAACTGATACTTAGAGGCTAATTATGCCCTACCCAAATTAATCTTAGTAGAGTCAACCCCATAATTATTAGTCTATAACTAGCTACTGTGTCCAATCTTGCATGCGAACTTTTAATCGAGCCAATGCTTGACTATGAATTTGGCTCACCCGAGATTCAGACACACTCAGCACTTCACCAATCTCTTTAAGATTTAGTTCTTCGTCATAATAAAGCGATAATACGAGAGCTTCTCGTTCTGGCAAATGATGAATGCAATCGCTTAAAGCCTGCTGAAAACGTTCATTGGCAAACCCTTCAAAGGGGCGATTATGCGCTCTGGAAGCTTCATTACTTAATACATCTTCACTGACACCTAAATCATCAATACCTAAAATTTTACCACTGCTGACATCACTTAGCATGGCATGATATTCACCAATCGACACTTCTAAATAAGCAGCAACTTCAGTATCTTTAGCATCACGCCCTTTTTCACGCTCAACAGCGGCGATCGCTTCGTTGATCATTCGGCTGTTTTTGTGAACTGAGCGAGGTACCCAATCACCACGGCGAATTTCATCCAACATAGCGCCCCGAATCCGGATCCCTGCATAGGTTTCAAAACTGGCACCTTTGCTTCCGTCAAAATTACGAGCAGCCTCAATTAGTCCAATCATCCCTGCCTGAATGAGATCCTCAACAATCACACTGGCTGGCAAACGAGCCATCAAGTGATGCGCGATTCGTTTAACCAACGAACTATGTTTAGCGACAATAGTCTCCGTATCATCCGCGACCATACTGCTGTATGCATAAGCTTTGTTCACGGCTCCCCCTCTAACTGCCCGGTGTATTCAGCAGACTTTCAATAAAGAATTCGAGATGTCCTCGAGCCTGGTCTGGTATTGGCCAAGAAGCAGCCTTACTCGCCAGAGACCGAAAAGCTAACGAAGCAGGTGACTTAGGAAAACCATCTACAATCACTTTTTGCTTACGAACAGCCTGACGAACATTATTGTCATATGGAATACATGCTACTAATTCTAGCGTAGCATCAAGAAAACGGTCAGTGACTCGCGTCAATTTGGTATATAACTCTTGTCCTTCACGCAGGTTATGAACCATATTCGCCACAATTTTAAATTTATAACAACCATGTTCATTAGACAGAATCTTAATCAATGCATAAGCATCGGTAATAGATGTCGGCTCATCACAAACCACAACTAGAATATCCTGAGCAGCGCGAGAAAAACTCAGCACCATCTCCGAAATCCCAGCTGCAGTATCCACTAGCAACACATCTATCGGCGTTTTTAGCTCGCTAAATGCTCGAATAAGTCCTGCATGTTCAGTCTGAGACAACTCCACCATCGATTGAGTCCCAGAGGTCGCAGGTGCGATTAGGATGCCATTGGGTCCTTCAACGAGGATATCTTCCAGCTGACACTCTCCACGCAATACATGCGATAAATTACGGGTTACCCGCAACCCTAGCATGACATCAACATTCGCTAGTCCTAAATCCGCATCCAGAACCATCACACGTTTACCTTGCGCAGCCATGGCCACGGCCATATTCAGTGTAACGTTAGTTTTGCCAACGCCACCTTTGCCACCAGTTACTGCAATGACTTTCACTTTTTTGTTCTTTTGCATCATTTTTAAGCCACTAGCCTGATTAAACTGAGTTAAATAATTATTGTACATGCTTGTTGGGCCTACATCTGTCGAGAATCACTTGGCCAATAATACGCGTTACTATTTGATTCTGGTTCAAGAGCTTGAGCAACTAATTCATGGGCATCAGCCACCGCGATATCTTCGGGCACTCGTTGACCATTAGTAATATAACTAATTGGAAGCGCATGAGTCAGCGTAACATTGAGCACCTCAGCCAAACACAAACTTTCATCAAGTTTAGTTAAAATAGTTCCAGCTAACGGAATACGACTGAAATGCTGAACGGTCTCTTCAATAACTCGGCGCTGGGCGTTCGCCGGCATCACCAAATAATTATGAATATTCACTCGACTATTTTTGACCAGCGCATCTAACTGCTCATTGAGTCTTAAATCTCGCTGGCTCATTCCTGCGGTATCAATTAAAACCAACCGTTTTTCACGAAACTGATAGAGTAGTTCTGATAACTCTTCTTCATTTTGTGCAACCCGCACTGGACACCCCATAATTTTACCATAGGTTGCTAGCTGTTCATGCGCACCAATACGGTAGGTGTCAGTCGTAATCATCGCCACCTGTTCACTACCATAACGTTTGGCAAAACGGGCTGCCAATTTAGCAATGGTGGTGGTCTTACCAACCCCCGTAGGTCCTAGTAGCGCAACAGCACCACCTTCGATAAGAACATCGTCATCACTGGTTTCAACCTGTGCGGCTAACAGTTCATGGATCTGCTGCCATGCTTCGCTAGGCACGCAATTTTCTGGAACTAAGCTGGCTAATTGATCCGCCAGCTCATCGGCAAAACCTAACGATTGCAGCTCTTTGATCATCATCGCCCGAATCGGTTCTTCACGCTCAACTTCCTGAAACATCAATCCAGATACCTGATGCTCCAGCAATTTGCGCATGGATGTCATTTCTGCTTTGAGTTCTTCAATCGCTTTGGCTTGATCATCTCCCTGCGGACGAGGATTACTACGACGATTCGCTGATTTTTTAAACTCATTACCAGCACGCCCACGGCTGTGTTCCCAGTGCTGCTGTTCAGCTAGAGTCTTTGGTCGATGGTTGGTTATTGGACGCTCCGGAGGTTCAGACTCCTTCGGTTTGACTTCTTTTAAATGTTTCTGCTGACGACGTAAAAAATTAGCTAAGTTATCTTTTAAGCTAGCAGATTCGTCAAAATCTTGTAATACATCATTCTTTTGCTTTTTATAAGCAGCCGTTTGCGATGATTGTTTTACGGCCCCAGACGAAATATTGACACTGTCTTGCGCTAGTTCTCTCTCAGCTGGTAACGTTTCTTCACCGACCCCATAGTCAACGGCAGCAACAATCTCAATGCCGCCCGTCACTTTTTTATTAGACATGATGACTGCGTCGCTACCTAAAGTTTCCTTGACTTCTAGCAGCGCACTTCGCATGTCTTTGGCAAAAAACCGTTTCATTTTCACTGATTACTTCTCCTGCCTATTGCCCAATAGAGCTGACAATTCGAATCTGTTTCTCTTCCGGTACTTCTTGATAAGAGAGCACCCGAAGACCTGGAATCGCATTTTTAACAAATCGCGACAGGCTAGCTCTTAATATGCCAGACGTCAGCAATATGGCTGGCTGACCGACTAATTCTTGATTCTGAGCAGCTTGGGTCAATGATGTCTGTAATTTTTCAGCTAAGCCGGGTTCAATCCCAGCCCCTTCATTCCCTGCCGCCTGCATAGACTGATGCAATATTTGTTCCAAATCTGGGGATAAAGTAATAACTGGCAGTTCTTGTTCTGAGCCAATTAACTCTTGCACAATCATTCGTTTTAAGGCGATTCGGCAAGCTGCGGTCAAAACTTCATGGTCCTGACTCTTCGGCCCATATTCAACCAGTGTTTGCACAATCGTTCGAATATCACGAATGGGCACCCCCTCATTAAGTAAGTTCTGCAGCACTTTCACTACCACCGATAAAGGCAATGTATCTGGAACAAGTCCTTCAACAAGTTTAGGATATGATTTAGATAACATATCTAATAGATTCTGTACTTCTTCATGGCCCAGCAATTGCGCAGCATGGTTAGTGAGTAACTGACTCAAATGAGTTGCTACAACGGTTGCAGAGTCTACCACAGTAAAACCAAGGGTTTGGGCATGTTCACGAATTTCACTACTAATCCATTTAGCTTCTAAACCAAATGCCGGGTCATGTGTGGGTAAGCCTTCTACATCGCCGAAAACCTGTCCGGGGTTAATGGCCATCTCGCGGTCATGGTAAACATCCGCTTCACCAAAGGTGATTCCCATCAGTGAGATCTGATATTGATTCGGACCTAAATCGAGATTATCGCGAATATGCACCGCTGGCACCAAAAAGCCCAATTCTTGCGAAAGTTTTTTACGAACCCCTTTAATACGTGACAACAACTCTCCACCCTGAGATTTATCAACCAAAGGAATTAATCGATACCCGACTTCAAGACCAATGACATCAACGGGTTGCACGTCATCCCAACCCAATTCTTTAGGCTCTGCTGACGGCAAATGACTGGCCTCAACCGATGCTTTATCTGCTTCATCCTGCTGTTTTTTCATCACTTTCAAGCGCAAGTATGCGCCACCAGCACATAATAGGGCAAAGCTTAAAAAAGCGATATGTGGCATGCCAGGAACTATTCCCATAATTGACAAAATAATAGCCGCGATAATCAGTACCCGTGGATTTTGCAGCATCTGCAACTGAACCGCTTCGCCCATATCCTGTTCAGTATTTTGCCGAGTGACAATAATGGCCGCTGCAATCGATAATAATAGCGATGGGATTTGGGCAACCAGACCATCACCAATAGTTAGCAATGTGTATACTTGCGCAGCCTGTGAGAAACTTAATCCATGCTGAGCGACCCCAATAATAAACCCACCGACGATGTTGATGGTTAAAATCAGAATCCCCGCTATCGCATCGCCTTTGACAAATTTACTGGCCCCATCCATCGAACCATAAAAATCAGCCTCAGAAGTCACGTCCTGACGACGCTGTTTAGCTTGTTCTTGATCGATCAGTCCAGCATTTAAGTCCGCATCAATCGCCATTTGTTTACCGGGCATCGCATCCAATGTAAAGCGAGCACTTACTTCTGAAATACGTCCAGCACCTTTGGTCACCACAACGAAGTTAATAATCATCAAGATTAAAAAGACCACCAACCCCACAGCATAATTACCGCCAATCACCACCGAACCAAATGCTTCAATTACCTTCCCCGCAGCTCCGGGTCCATTGTGCCCATGGAGTAAAACTACTCGAGTCGACGCCACATTAAGAGCCAAACGAAGTAATGTCGCCACTAACAACACTGTTGGAAATGCAGCGAAATCTAACGGTCGCTTGGTATAGACAGCCACTAATAGAATGACCATCGATAACGCGATGTTGAAGGAAAAAAGCATATCCAAGATCATCGGAGGCATCGGCAAAACCACCATCGCCAATGCTGCTAGAACTAATAAAGGCGTTCCGACACCATGCAAAGCTTTGCCTTGTAACTTGGTTATATCGCGTAATCGAAAATTTTGAAGAGAGTTAAGTAATTCCATAAAGCGGCGATTTTCCGACAGTTCTAATACTCGATAAGGAACTAAAAGCAAAAATCGCGCCTAATCAGTACTAATCCTTACTAAATATACCGTAAAATGATTTAGTTAAACAATTTTATTATTTAAATCATGATGATAAATTAGAATTAATACTGCAATTCATCAGGGATGGGAAGGTTAGTCGATGGTTTACGAGGGCGACTCGCTTGACCTTTGTTAAATTGTTCAAGCTGAAAGACATAAGCCAGAATTTGCGCCACAGCCACAAATAATCCATCGGGGATTTGAGCCCCAACTTTAGTCGTATGATAAAGCGAACGGGTCACCGCCGGTGATTCTAACACTGGGATCTCGTAATGTTGGGCAATTTCACGAATTTTAAATGCAATCACATCAGCACCTTTCGCCACTACAATAGGAGCGCCAGCCTGTTCAGAGTCATATTTAAGTGCCACTGAGTAATGCGTTGGGTTAGTAATGACGACATCTGCCTGAGGTACATCAGCCATCATCCGCCGATTTGTCATCTCCATCTGCAAACGACGAATCCGCCCTTTAATTTCTGGATTACCTTCGGTGTTTTTATGCTCGTCCTTGATTTCTTGCTTAGTCATTTTTAGCTGTTTAACGTGATTCCAGCGCTGAAACGGGACATCAATCGCAGCAATCAGTAACAGACTTAAAGTCATCAAAAAGAATAACCACTGCAACAAATGCAGTGCATTATCGATGGATCCGGGAAGCGTCTGCATTGAAAGGTTCATCATGGTGCCGAATTTAGCTTTAAAGATCCACCATACAGCCAACGCAATAACCAATACTTTAGCAATCCCTTTAGCCAACTCGACCACAGCCTGAATCCCAAACATGCGTTTAAAGCCAGATAAAGGTGACAATCGATTAAATTTAGGCGCTGCAGCTTGCCAGCTAAAGGCGACGCCTCCTAACAGCGTATTGCCGATTAATCCAGCAATCAGAATAATGACCATAATCCACGCCATCGGCTTGACCAAGATTAACAACATACTGCCAATGCCATGGAGCATCAAATGCGGATCAAAAACTTCCGCGCGATCCAGTGAAAAAGAGGTTTTCATCACAAGAGCAATTGCCGTTGCCAGCTCTCCTCCGACCAACATCAATGCAACTGCAGAGCCAATCAACACCAGCGCCGTTGCCAGCTCCTTAGAGCGGGCGATTTGCCCTTTTTCACGCGCTTCACTTAAGCGTTTCTCGGTGGGTTGTTCTGTGCGTTCCTGATCTGATTCAGCCATGACTGCTCCTTAGCGACCTAACAGCTAATCTTAAGCAAAGAACACGCCAGGGTTCGACCCGCTCGCCATTGGTGCTCAAAATGAGCTAAAAAGTTACCGATCGTTAACCACAAGATAAACAGACCAAACAACATACTCACCGCAAACCCAATTGAGAAAATATTTAGCTGAGGTGCTGCTCGAGTCATCACTCCAAACGCTAGGTTAATCAGAAGCATAGCGACAATAGCTGCGATGGTCATTGCAAGAGCAGCATAAAACAACTGTGAAAACCAGATTGCGATCATTTTATAATCAAGGCTCGAGAAGCCTATTTCACCGATCGGAAGTGTTTTAAAACTCATCGTAATAAGGCGAATGAGCTCTAAATGACCATTGAGAGAGAGAAATACTAAAGTCGCCAGCAACAAGTAAAATTGTCCGACCACAGGACTATTCTGGCCATTAGTCGGATCAACCATAGAAGCAAATCCAAGGCTGGTTTGCATCGCTATCACTTGGCCAGCCAAAACAAAAGTTTGCATCACTAACTGGGTAATAAAGCCAATCGCAAACCCAATGAGTAACTGCTGGGCGATGATCAAAAATGAGCGCAACGAAAAAAGCTCAATACCGTGCACAGGCGGCAACATTGGCACAACCGTATAAGAAATGGTGACAGCCAGTAATAATCTAACACGCGCGGGCACAGCTCGACTGCCAAATGGCACCATGACCATAAGCAAACCACTGATCCGCATAAATGACCAGAGATATAAGCTCAGCCAGTTTAAAATTACATCAGCCGGAAATTGCATTTGCCTGCCTCAATACCAGTTTTGCATCGCTAATTAACGACTTGAGGGATCATGTTCACCATATTAATAAATAAATCCATCAACATCCGAGTAAACCAATGGCCAAACAACATTAAAACCAATAAAGTGACAATCAGACGTGGCAAAAAACTCAGCGTCTGTTCGTTAATCGATGTTGCGGCCTGAAAAATTGACACGATTAACCCTACAATAAGACTTGGCATAATAGCAGCCGATACCAATATAACGACCTGACTTAGCGCGTGGCGAAAAATATCTACAAACACTTCAGGTTGCATGGTGTGCTCCTATAATCCAAAGCTTTTAGCTAACGTACCCATCACCAGAGTCCAGCCATCAACCAACACAAAGAGCATAAGTTTAAATGGCAATGATACAATCATCGGTGAAAGCATCATCATCCCCATCGCCATCAAAATCGAGGCGACCACCAAATCAATCACTAAAAATGGAATAAACAACATAAAGCCAATCTGAAAAGCTGTCTTTAGCTCGGAGGTGATAAATGCAGGGATCAATACCTGTATAGGCACATCTTTAGGATCTTTCACCTTAATATTTGCGATTTCAACAAAGGTTTGTAGATCCGTGAGCCGAGTCTGCCCCAACATAAACGTTCGCATGGGTTTTTCAGCTTCATGAAAGGCCTGCACCGAAGTTAATTTATCATTCAGATATGGCTGCAACGCATTGTCATTTATTTTATTAAGTACTGGAGACATAATAAAAAAACTTAAAAATAGCGCTATACCAACTAACACCTGATTCGATGGCGTTTGTTGTAAGCCTAAAGCCTGACGCAAAATGGCCAGCACCACAATGATTCGGGTAAACGAGGTCATCATGATCACGATAGCCGGCAAAAAACTCAATGCCGTCATCATGGCCAAAATCTGCAATGTCACCGAGTATTCCTGACTACCATCAGGATTGGTTGTTACAGTTAAAGCAGGTAGAAAACTGTCTTTAGCACTTGCCGGAATTGCGATAAACAACAGCAGTAGCAGCAAGCACCATTTTTTATTAACGGCCATTTCCTTTGAGAATCCGATTGAGTTGCTTGGCAAAACTTGGTGTTTGGGAATCACCATGCAAGGGTTCTGCCAATTTATCGATAAGTTCAATATGTTGATTAGTTACGCCCAATAAATATTGCGTCTGCCCAACCTGTACAACAATAACTCGTTCGCGAGTTCCCAAGGTAAGATTAGCAATAACTTTCATCTGGCCATTGCCAAAGGCATTAAAACGCGTTTTCTTGGCAAGCCACGCGCATATACCAATGGCAATCAGAACAACCACCATCGATAATATCCATGAGAGCCAATCGGCTGAACTCAACGGCTGGCCTTCGGCATTCAATGACTCTTTCGCTTGGCTAACCAATGGCCAAAGAGTCAATAATATGACGAATAACGACCTCATTTGAGTTTTTTAATTCGCTCAGTCTGACTGATCACATCAGTCAGGCGAATCCCAAATTTATCATTGACAACTACCACTTCTCCGTGAGCAACTAATGTACCATTGACCATCACGTCCAATGGCTCTCCTGCCACACGATCAAGTTCAACGACAGATCCTTGGTTCAGTTGCAATAAATTACGAATATTAATATTACTGCGCCCCACTTCCATCGAAATAGTCACAGGAATATCTAAAATTGCATCTAGCTTTTGCTGCTCTTCTTCTGAAAGCGATGAGCCAACTTTGGGATCTTGGGCAAACTCTTCTAGTTCTACCTTTTCAGCTCCCATCGACTCAGCCATTGCGGCGGCCCACTCATCAGCTAAATCATTTTGATCTTGTGGTTCGTCACTCATATTTTTGACCTTTAATCATAACCCATTTCTTCGTCTGATTTACGACGACTACGCGCCACCACCAGTTCGATATCACTTTTAACCGATTCAGGACGCTTTAATTTATCACTGATTTTTAATGCTAGGTTTTCACCTCGACGCCCCACTTTGGCATGAAAGCTAGGCAAATCTTCAACAAACACCAATGCACTTTCAGGCATTTCTACAGGAATAACATCGCCAGTACGCATATTCAAAAGCGCCCGTAAAGAAAGTTCAGCCTGTAACAAGCGTGCAGATATGCTCACAGGCACATCCATAATCTCTTCTTTTAGAGCACTACTCCAGCGCTGATCGGTGTCTTCATTATCACTTTGAACCCCTGCATCGAGTAATTCGCGAATTGGTTCCACCATTGAATAAGGCATCGAAATATGAAAGTCACCGCCGCCGCCATCAAGTTCAATATGAAAAGAGCTAACCACGATCACTTCACTTGGACTGACAATGTTTGCCATCGCAGGGTTAACTTCTGAGTCCAGATATTCAAATTCAACATCCATCACCGGAGCCCATGCTTCGCGATAATCTTCAAAGACAATCTTAAGTAGCATCTGGATAATTCGACGCTCGGTTGGGGTAAATTCCCGCCCTTCAATTTTAGCGTGATAACGCCCATCTCCGCCAAAGAAATTTTCTACCAAAATGAAGACCAATCGTGCTTCCATGGTGATCAGAGCCGTCCCTTTTAAGGGCCGAAAACGCACCATATTCAAACTGGTTGGAACAAACAACGTGTGAACATATTCGCCAAATTTGAGCATCTGCACGCCATTTATTGAAACTTCAGCAGTGCGACGCATCATATTAAACAAACTGATTCGCAAATGCCTAGCAAAACGTTCGTTAACCAGCTCCAGCGTTGGCATGCGCCCACGCACGATTCGATCCTGAGATGAAAAGTCAAACTCAGTTACATCGCCACTTTCCGCCGGCGGCGCTTCTTCCTCTTCAATATCATCAACGCCATGTAACAGCGCATCGATTTCATCCTGGCTTAATAAATCAGTCACAACGTCTCTTTGCTCATTGCATTACAAACCCAGTAAATAACACTTTTTCGATCACGGGTTTATTGGTTAATCCTTGCATCGCTTTGCGAGTCGCATCCAATGCTTCATTACGTAATTTATCTTTTCCACCCGGTGTTGAAAGCTGCTGAACGGTCGCAGCAGAGAAAACATTCAACAATGTTCCTTCAATCAAAGGGATATTTTTTTGTGCCAATTTTTCATTATCTTCCCCCCGTACCATTAATTGTACTTTAATCTGTACCAAGCGGTCTCTGTCCGCTCCATTCACATTAAACACAAAAGGACGTGGCATTCCCACATAAAATGCTGGTGCTTTGGGTTGCTCAGGGGCAGCTTGAGTGCTCGACTGAGCCTCACTAGGCTTCGCCGGTTCATCATTACCACCTAACAGGAAATAAGCCGCTACGCCACCTGCGATCAGTACAACTACAACAATTGCGATAATAATGATAAGTTTTTTCTTACCACCACCGGACTCTTCAACTTTTAATTCGCCTTCATCCGCCATTTTCGTCTCGTTAATCAATTACCTTGGTTGCATGCAATTATGGCATAGTGATCACTCATTCGTCATTTAGCAACTCTAAATTAACGCTCTATGCCCATTTTTTAAGCATAGTAGTCAATGCCATCATCTGTAGAAAGTTGTGAATGTAAAAGATGAGGTAAGCTTTCTTCAGCTGCAACCTCATGACCGAGATGGGCCAACGGTTGCTGACCAGCAAAGCTGCCTTGCGATTGCCCACCTGTTTGGGCAAATCCTTGCTGGGAGTTTCCAGAATTGCCTTGGTTAATCTGGCTCTGTCCCAACTGAATGCCTTGCTGAGCGAGCATATCACGTAACTTCGGCATCGATTGCTCCAACATCTCACGGGCTTGCGGATTGTGGACGTGGATCTGCACTTGTGCCTGATCATGATTCAAATGCAACCGAATTTGCATGGCCCCCAGATGAGCAGGATCGAGGCGAATATCCGCCGAATGTAATCGGTTCGATACCATATAGTTGATACGCTCATTCAGTTCACTCGGGAGTTTTCCCGGTTGATTCATAGCCATTTGACTTGCAAACGAGCCATCACTTTTAGCGGCTGTTGTCAGAGGGCTATTGGCATTTGTGCCCAATTGTGCGCCTCCTTGATGCTGTCCTTGTGCGCCTAAACCTGACTGTTGATGGCCTGCTGATAAAGATATTTCACTTTTTACAGCCAAATCTGAATTCCCAAATTGAGTGCTATGAGCCGGTTGATGCCCATCTTTTTTCTGGGCATGGAGATCACTCGATTGAGCCGCTGCAGTCATTACGGCCTGTTCATCACCTTTTATAGCCTGTCCGTGATTCGCTATATTCGTAACATTCGTTTTAGTGTCAGTTCCTGGAGCCGAATTTTGGGCTAAAGCTTGCTGGATTGACTGGGCAGCTGGTGTTTGGGCTTGTGACGGAGATACTTTTACTGCTGCGCTATGATTCTCCGCCGGCGCATTAACAGTTTTTTTAGCCACATCATCACTGCTAAGCATCGACTCTGACTGTTCAGCATGAGACGAATGAACTAAATTCTGTATGCTGCTCGATGCAGTCGCTCGATGTTGAACATGAGCCGCAGTCGCTTGGCTCGGTGAATGATTCATATTCACTTTTATAGCTTCGGACTGCGTCTCTTTTACGACTTTATTACCTGTGACTAGATGAGATAATTGCTCAGTCAAAACCGCAATTTTATCCGCTAATTTTTGGCTACTTTGATTGTCGCTTGGATTTGGACTCTGTTGCTTAGCTCCCTGCATGTGTTGCAATTTAAGCTCTGCTAATGCTAACAAAGCAACATTTTTAACCATTTTAGCGGCTGGACTGGATTTAGCTAAACTACTCTGCTCGTTTTGCAAAGAAGAACCACTATCGCTTGACTGGTTTTTTTCAGGAGCGGGTAAATTAAGCAAGCTAGCCAATTGAATCTGTATCTGACTCAGCAAGCTGGCATCATCATCGCTATGCTGCTGCTCAGTTTTGGCAGATTTTACGCCTTTCAAATGGCCATTCGATTGTTCAGCGTGCGGTGAAGTATCCGTTGAACTTAATTGAATCAGCTTTTCTGAGAGCTGTTGTAGCACCTCACGCAATTTAGGGTCTATTTGATTGAGATGCTCGGTATCATGACTTTTGCCACTTTCCGATTGCACAATAGCTCGATTAAGCATCTTTAATGTTTGGTGTAATTGCAAAGAGGTCACATCAGATGATTTTGACATATCCAAATGTGTCTGAGCATCACTACTCTGAACTTTTTGGAGCATCATCAGTGCCAATTCTAATGCGCTAGGCGGTTTACCATCTTCGGCTGAAACCTGTTGACTAGCGTTTAATTTTTTCGCCTGTTCAAGTACTTGCATAGCCAATTTTAGTTTATCACTCACGGATACGACCTGTTCAAGCTGCATATCGGCATTCTGTGATTTCTCTAGCCGCGAGAGTAACTGCATTGCTTTGGATTCATCTTCACTTACCACCACTAATGAGTCATCTTTAGTCGCCACGGGGGTATCTTCCGTTGCCAATTTTTTTTCGGCACCTTTCACATGAGCATTTTGCTCACGGACCGGCTGTTGACCCGATTTGGTTTGACCATCTCGGGTCGAATGCAAATCTTTTTCTTTTTTTAACACTTTGGCTGAATCTTGAGGATCTTGCTCGCTGGCAACCTGACGAGGATCATCAGTAGCTACCGATTTCTGTTTCTGAGAATTTTGCTTCGAACCAACATTTTTACTTGGTTGTTGCTCAGCTTGCGGTGCCTCTTTTAGATGCGCATCGGAACCCATTCGATGCGTTTGCCGGGCTTTTGGGGAGACGTTGCTAGCGTTGGTAGATGGCTCTGAATGTTTCCCTACAGAGGCATGCGACGGCATAGAATTGCCGCTTTTCGCTGCCGTATGACGTAATTGCTGATGCGCTCGAGAAAAAGCTTCATTAAATACAGGTGCTGAAGGTGGCGATGACAACATACCAACCTGAGCATTGTCAGACCTTGAAGGAGCCAGTTGGCTAATATTTGCAATATTTACCGTAGCCATCGATTTCATTTCCCTTGCCAGTGATATCCAGACCGCCACTGTGGCTATGCGGCAACTCAGCGATCGTTACCCATGATTAAGCAAAAATTAAACCAAGTTGTAAATTAAACAAGAGATAGTCGATAAACAATTATCGGGGGCGATACGATATCTACAATCGAACGTTAATCAGGAAATAGACTTTGCCGAACGAACTGCATTGATGCGTATTCATCCAGCAATTTTTGTTCGGCGCGCGCTTGTTTTTGAGCCTTTTGTTGACGTTGACGCTCAATTAACTGCTCAAGCGCTTTATGTCGATTCGCTAGATCGAGCCAGATTTGACGCTTACGTTCCACATTCGTGCGCAATTGGACAACACTCTGTTGCTGTTCTGTTTCAGCTTTTTCGATGGTCTGAATGAATGATTGATATTGATGAAACCCAGCGGCTAACATTCCATCAGAGCCTCGCTCCATCGCTTGGAGCATATAATTATGGCGGTAATCTTCCAATTGACGAAGTTGATGTTCAAAAGAAGCCAGTTGTTGACGAGCCTGAGAAAATTCAGCAACAGCTTGTTGTTCTTGTTTTTTTAATTGCTCGCATAAAATCATTAATGCATTAATTGCCATAGAACTCTCTCACCGCTTTATTCGTGATGACTCATCTGTGCCATCTGCATTAAGCGCTGCAGCTGTGTCAGACTTTCGTCAAAGTGAATGCTTTCTTTCATACTCTGCTGCAAAAATTGATCCATTTGAGGTTTCAGATTAATCGCTAAATCAATCCGTGGATCCGATCCTCGCTGATAAGCGCCTAAATTAATTAAATCACGGTTTTGCTGATACTGGGAATAAAGCATTTTAAGGGCTCTGGCCAGTTGCTGATGTTCATCGGTTGTGACCGCAGGCATAACACGACTAATCGATTTTTCAATATCAATGGCCGGATAGTGGCCGCTATCAGCTAATTCTCGCGATAAGACAATATGGCCATCTAAAATAGCTCTGGCCGCATCGGCAATCGGATCTTGCATATCATCCCCTTCGGTTAAAACCGTAAAAAAAGCGGTGATAGAGCCCTGCCCATTTAGACCATTGCCAGCACGTTCAACCAATCGCGGCAATTTAGCAAACACAGAAGGAGGATAACCTTTCGTGGCAGGCGGCTCACCGATCGCTAAAGCGATTTCACGCTGAGCTTGAGCATAACGAGTCAATGAATCCATTAGCAGCAACACATTGAGCCCTTGATCACGAAAATATTCCGCAATGGTGAGTGTGGTATCACACCCCTTCATCCGCATCAGCGGTGAAGCATCAGCTGGAGCCGCCACAACGACCGACCTAGCGCGCCCCTGCTCGCCAAGGATCTCTTCAATAAACTCTTTAACTTCGCGACCACGTTCCCCAATCAGTCCAACCACCACGACATCAGCAGTTGTCCCGCGGGTCATCATTCCCATGAGCACACTTTTACCGACACCAGAACCGGCAAACAATCCCATCCGTTGCCCTTGTCCAACGGTCAATACACTATTTATCGCTCGAACGCCAACATCAAGCGGTTTTGAGATAACTTCTCGCAACATGGGATTAATTCGCTCAGCACTAAGCGTCGCGCGCTGCTGAGTCATAATATCGCCCAATCCATCCAAAGGTTGCCCTAGACCATCAATCACTCGGCCTAACAATTCTGTGCCAACATGAATATCATGTTGTTGATTCAGTGGCGTCACCTTAGCTCCGGGTAAAACTCCGGTTAATTGCTCACTAGGCATCAAATATAACTTGTCATTTGCAAAACCAACCACTTCAGCTTCAAGATTACCTGAGATGGTTTGGACATGGCAGAGCGAGCCGATCGGAGCCCTGCAGCCGATGGCTTCAAGAGTCAGCCCCACCACACGCGTTAACTTCCCGGCCACGGTTGGTCCTTGTCGGAGCTCCGTAACCTTTAACTGGCTAAGTGTGTGGGAAAGATTCATCACCTTCTCCACCCAAGCGCTCATCGACCTTAGCATCATCCGATAAGTCGCTCCCAGACTCGGTTGACTGAGAAGAGGAATCATTTGTAATATCCTCAGCTTCAGATACCGAATCAGTGGCTAATTCGCCAGACTCATCATCCGATTCACCAGTTTCGGGAACCGGTGCAAGAGGTTCAACCTCAGGAACTTCAGGAGGCTCAACGGTTCGAGCCGCTTTAATATTATCGCTCAAAAAACGTTTAAGCGCCTGATTCACCACCTCACTCATTGAATAGTCAATGGTTGAATTCTCAGCTTCAATCATGCAATCACCACGATTTAAACTGCCATCGGCAAGTAACTGCCAATGCTTTTTCTGCTGCGTTTCTTTAGGGTAAACCCCTTCAATGACCAGCAAGTCATCGGGATGTAAATGGATTAACAAGGTTTGCTCATTAACCGGCATGGCTTGGATGGCTTCTTTTACCGTGTGAATAATGACCTGTTTATTGGTCGTCAATTCAGTTTGAATAATCGCGCGAGAAACTTCACAAATCACATCGACTAATTGTAACTGCACCTGGGCAGTCACTTGCTGAACGGGGATAACTAACTCTTCAATCAACTTTTGCCAATATCCTGACAAGGTATCAATTTGTGACTGTCCTTGGGCCAGCCCCTCTTTTAAACCTTGTTGCACCCCTTCGCTATGCCCGGCTTGTATGCCTTCTTCATGGCCTTGAGCAAAGCCTTGTTCATAACCTGCAGTGCGCCCCTCGGAATGACCTTCTTCATAGGCTGTCTGCCGGATCTGTTCGAGATCTTCTAACGTCAGTGGTTTAATCGTCTCTTCATCACTGTCAGGACTCGCCTGTTCAGATTCTTCGGCATACCAATGGTAAGGACGATCAAACGCATCCGTATTTTCATGATGAGGCGCATTACCAAAATTAGGAAGTTCATAATCTTGTGCCTGAACATGGCGAAATTTCGCTATATCTTCGTCTTTAATATGATCGACCATCGATTACAAGAACTCCTCACCACCACCAGCACCACCTAGCATAATTTCACCGGCATCGGATAAACGGCGAGCAGTCGATAAGATCTCTTTTTGAGCTGACTCGACTTCACTGACACGAACGGGCCCCATCGCTTCTAAATCATCTTGGAGCATTTCAGCGGCACGTTTGGACATATTACGCAGTATTTTCTCTTTAAGCTGATCGTCAGTGCCTTTAATCGCTTTCAGCAACACTTCTTGCTGCACATCTCGCAACAGGGTTTGAATCCCTCGATCATCAACATCAATGAGATTTTCAAAGACAAACATGAGATCCTGAATTTGCTGAGCCATCTCTTCATCACTTTCACGAATGGAGTCCATAAGCATCCCTTCAACATTCGTATCGAGATAGTTCATAATATTCGCAGCGGCTTTCAGACCACCCATTTTCGCCGCTTGAGCACCCGCTTGGCCGGCAAATTGTTTTTCCATAATCTCATTTAATTCAGTCAATGCGGCTGGCTGAACCTCTTCTAAATTGGCAATACGCATCATCAAATCAAGGCGAACCTTGTCAGGGAATTGCGACATAATTTCAGCAGATTGCTCGGGTTCAAGATAAGACAACACAATGGTCTGAATTTGAGGATGTTCGTTTTGAATAATGCTAGCAACTTGGCGAGCATCCATCCATTTGAGCGAGTCGAGCCCTTTAGAGCCACTGCCCATAATGATCTGATCCACCAAGTTCGCCGCTTTATCTTCACCTAATGCAGCAGTTAAGGCATTACGGACAAAATCCTGACTCCCAATCCCGATATTCGTGTATTTTTGAATATCTTCGATGAAACGCTCATGTACAGCGACAACCCGATCATGGCTGAAATCTTCCATAGAAGCCATTGCCATCCCTAACCGCTGGACTTGTTTGGGCTCTAAGTTACGAAAAATTGCTGCAGCATCGTCTTCATTCAGGCTAAGCATCAAAATCGCAGCCATATCTGTTCCGCTGGTATTTGATAGATCATACTTCTTTTCGTCATTTGCCATCGTTAATCACCCAATCTTTAATGACCATCGCTGCTAAATCTGGCTCATTGGAAACCAATGCGCGCACCGCTTTAAGAACATCTTCATCACGATGCATATCTGGTAATTTTAGCTGACCATTTTGAATACCGAAATCAGCTCCTGTGATATCGGCTGACAATAGCTCAGCATCATCGCTGGTATCATAAGCCGACATTGCTGTTTCTAAATCATTATCACCAGTTTCTTCTTCGACACTATTATTGAGTAATCGGTTCAACGTCGGCCGCACGACTGCCAGAATTAATACGACCAATACCAAAACAGCCCCAGCGATACGCATCGCTCGCCAGAACCAGTCTTGCTCCCAGACAGGCAGATCTTTAACAGTATCAACTTGTGGACGGGTAAATGGGACACTGACCACTTCTAGTGTATCGCCACGAGACATATCAAATCCAATCCCACCTTCGAGAAGTCGCCGGATATTTGCCATCTCTTCGGCACTGCGTGGGACTCGTGTAACTTTTCCATCGGCCCCTGGTTTTGCGACATAATCAACGGCCACTGAAACACTTAAGCGACGCACCACCCCCACTTGCTGACGAGTATGACTGATGGTCGTATCTAACTCATAGTTACGAGTCTCTTCTTTATGGCTACGACCACTGACAGTGCTCTGGTTCGCCTGTGCTTGCTTCTGGGTTTCAGGAATATTTGACTTTGCTGGCGGCTGATTTGATAGAGCCCCCGGGATCCCAAGTGGATTACGGCCCGTACTATTATCCTGTACTGTCATTTCACTGCGGATAGCAGGTAAATCAGGATTATAGCTTTTTTGTGTCTGTACCACCGAGGTGAAGTCCATTGAAACATCGACCTGAGCGGTATAATTACCTGCCCCTAAGACGGGCGTTAAGATTGAGTCAATTTTATCTTTGTATTGTTGCTCGCGATTTTGTTCAATCTGTAAGTGACGACGATTTTGTAAATCGGCAGCACTTTCACTCCCAGAGTTGAGTAACTGACCATTTTGGTCGGTCACGGTCACACGCTGAGGGGTTAAATTCTGAACCGCCGAAGCAACCATATCGACGATGGAATCAATTTCATTTTGTTTCAGTCCCAAATTGACATTTTTCAACGTCACGACAACAGTTGCCGAAGGCTTCTGACTATTTCGGGCAAATACATTATAACGGGGAATAGCCAACAAAACTTTGGCTTTAGAAACAGCTTGGATCTGTGCAATTGCGCTTTCTAGCTGGCGTTCACGACTAAGTTTGAGTCGTTCTTGTTCAAGGCGCTGACTCACACCAAAGCCCATATCTTTAAGTAAGATATCATCACCGTCAGACTGTGCTGGCGTACTGGAAATTCCCCCCCGCAGCATCTTCAAACGAATCGCTGAATATTGGTCGGCACGAACAAAAACAGTTTTACCCTCAACATTATATTTAATGTCGTTCTGGTCAAAAAAATCTAATGTTTTCACCAATTCTGGAGCTGTATAAGTCCCGATTGGACGCATTTCTGGCTGTTTTGCCCACATCAGCAAAAAGACCCCGAGAGCCAGACAAATAGCCAGAGCTAAGATCATAATAATTTGGCGTAAAATGACGCCATTTTGTAAAAATCCTAACCAAGAACCGCTTTGCTGTTCATTCTCTTCTAAATCTGCCGCTGCACTATCCGGACCGGCCAACAATGCATTATTATCATTGATTGGGGTTTCATTTGCTTCGCCTGCCACAAGCGTCTCCTCAAATCACACTAGATCGGCATTGCCATGATCTGTTTATAAGCATCAACCACTTTATTGCGAACCTCTACGGTTGCATCAAAAGCAATTGAGGATTTTTGTGCTGCGATCATGACATCCGACAGGCTGACATTTTTATCACCCATATCAAATCGGGTTCGCAAATCACTAGTATTACTCTGCAATGAATTGACATGGTTAATCGCATCGCTCAAAAGCTGACCGAAGTCTTTACTAGCCGAATTGCCATGAGTCAGTCCGGTGACGGCAGATGAATCGCTACGATCCGCTCGAATCGCTTGTTCTGGGGACAAACCAGCCTGTTGGCCCATCGATTGCATTTGTTGTAGAAGTGGTGCTGCATCCAATTTCATTGTCTTATCCTTACTGCCAATTTCCTGACAACTCCGTATTTAGCATGGATAAAGCAATTGTTGGGCCAACATTATATGTTAAAAATAATTACTTATTATTCAAAAAGTTATGAACTTTTCAAGGCGGGAATTAAATGACCTTCACCAAGATATTGACGCACAAAATCTATCCACGCCATAGGTTTGGCAAAATGGAACCCTTGGACAAATTGGCAGCCTAGTTGAGTCGCTAACGTGGCTTGCTTAGCCTGTTCTACTCCTTCGATTAAGATATGATGGCCAAAACTTTTACCCACCATGGCAATCGCCTTGACTATTTGCTGATCACTCATACCATTCTCAAGGCCTGCAGTGAAAATCTGATCAATTTTTAGATGAGTCACTGCTAGATTTTTAAGATAGGCCATCGAACTATAGCCAGTGCCAAAATCGTCAATCGCGATATCAAATCCTTGTTGGCGAAGTCTAGCAATACTCTGTCGAGTCGCCACTAGGGAGTTCATGATCGCTGATTCAGTGATCTCAATACACAAATTGCGTGGAGGAACTCGCCAACGTTTTATTGAATCAAGGATCAATTTCTCACATAATCCGCGAGAAATAGAAACCGCAGAGAAATTCACCGATAGCCGAAAATCTTCCGGTAACAGTGACTGATATTTAGCAAGCATCGCGACTGAATGTTCACAGACCCAGTGATCTAAGCGAACAATAAGCCCTGTTTGTTCGGCAATCGGGATAAAATGCGCGGGTGAAATAAACTGCCCATCGCGAGTGATCCAGCGAACTAATACCTCAGCCCCCACCAATCTACTCGGGATAGTCAAACTAAATTGAGGTTGGACATATAATGTCAATTCGTTGGAGTCAATGGCCTGACGCAGTTTAGCTTCAAGGGCTAACCGGGCCCGAGAGAATAATCGCTGCTGATCAAGATAGGCACAATTGCGCTGCTGACGGACGATCGCCTGACGTAACGCAAGATAAGCCTCACCTATCAGTACTTCAGCATTAACCGAAGTGCGTCGTGACTTGTGGTTAACAGTCCACCCTACATGGCTACGAAGACGTAGTTTCAAATTATCAACATTGACCCAGCCACGACAAGTCTGCGCAATTTGCTGCGCCATTTGCTGGTAACTATGAGGCGTTTTACCACTTAGTAACACAAAATAACGATCCTGCCAGCAATAAAGTTCACTATGCGGATAGCGCTTTTTCAGCTGTTCACGACAACTGTAAGCATATGCATGTAATAATCGCTGCCCTGTTTCTAAACCATAACTTTCATACAGTTCAATTTGCCTTGAAAACTCGAACATGAAAATGCCAAATGAACGTTCAGTTTGTAACCATCGGGTAATATCGCAACTTAACTGATGCCCACCTTTAAGCGAATCCTTCCCCGTTAAAGGGAATGGCGATAATTGCCGTCGAAGTCGATAGTAACGAAAAAGGCTCAAACATAGACCCAATAACAATAAAATACAGGCCAACAAAGCACCCACCAACGGCCATGGACTAGACGCTGACGATTGATGAGTAGTAAGGTTAAAATTATCTGAGCTTATATGGCGATTAATCTGGTTAATCCATTGAGCTCCGGGAGTATATTTCAAAGCAGTCAAGCGATAATCTTGCCATAAAGGTAACTGATCATATTGGATATTGGCGTTATAAGTTAACAGCTTTTTAAATACATGGTGCGGCATTAAAACACCATCAACTAGATGTTTTTCGAGAAGATTAACGCCGCCATTCCAGGAAGAAAAGATCAGAGTTTGACCAAGAACATTCTGCTCTGAAAGCTGCTCGAAGAAGCGATCCTCAACTGCTAATTTTAACCCCGAAAGTTTCTTGAGCGATTGTGGATGAGGCTGCCCCGAGAGACTAATTAATCCCCAATGCTCTTGAAATAAGTCATCGCTAAATATCCATTGTGGATTATCGCCACTGGCAGTTAACCACAAATCAATGTGTTGTTGCTTAAGTGCTCGAACGCCATCGTCTGACCGATTAAAAGATATCCAACGAATTTTATGAGAAGGAAGTAACTTTTTGATGTAATTGACTAAATTCCCATTAACATACTGATGGCGAACATAATCAACAGGCGAATCAGAGGGGAATCCAATTCGCACCACCTGCGCGGTTGCCTGAGGGATATAACTCCCGCATAAACAGCCAACCACAAAATAGACTGTTCGAAAAAGCTTCAAGAAATTCAGAGCCAAGGAGGTACATTAAGGCGATATCCTACCAGAAAAAGCAATTGCCTTATAGGCAGAAAATTGAAAGACATCAAACTAACGCCAACTTAATGAATAATTAATAAAAAAGGTTGATTCCTAGCATCAACCTTTCCAGCATTTTTTGAGCGAATCAATACAATTCAGTCATTTGTTGAATTTGCTATTTGAGCCAGTTTTTCAAAATAATCAGGAAATGTTTTAGAGGTACACCCTGGGTCATTAATGGTCACTGCAACACCCGCTAATGCGACCAGAGAAAAACACATGGCAATACGATGATCGTTATAGGTATCTATCGTTGCATAATTTAGCTGCTGAGCAGGTACAATTCTAAGGTAATCATTGCCTTCTTCGACGTCTACCCCTAACTTATTTAGCTCGCAAGCCATCGCAGCCAATCGATCGGTCTCTTTGACTCGCCAGTTATAAACATTGCGAATTAACGTCGTTCCTTTTGCCACCAAAGCTGCAGTTGCCAATGTCATTGCCGCATCGGGAATCTCATTGAGATCTAAATCAACGCCTTGCAACGGCTGAACATGCCGAGCACGAATATAATCATCGCCCCATTCAATTTCAGCTCCCATCTTTTCTAAAACATCAGCAAAGGCGGTATCGCCTTGCATTGACAAACGTCCCACCCCTTCGACAGTCACATCCCCGGCCATGGCTCCGGCGGCGAGGAAGTATGATGCAGATGAAGCGTCGCCTTCCACTAAAAAATGCCCAGGACTGACATAACTTTGCCCCGCTGGAATGACGAAACGCTGATAAGCATCATTTTCGACACTGACACCAAAGCGTTCCATCATTTTTAGCGTAATATCAATATAGGGTTTGGAAACTAACTCACCAACAATCGTGATTTCAGTCGTCTGGGCCGCTAATGGTGCGGCCATCAGAAAAGCAGTCAGGAATTGACTGGAAATTGAACCATCGATCTCAACTTTACCGCCATTAAGACCCGTACCAATAATTTTAAGAGGAGGATAACCAGTATTTTTTAAATATTCGATATTCGCCCCACTTTGCCGCAACGCATCAACTAATGGCCCAATGGGACGTTCTTGCATACGCGGTTCACCCGTGAGTTCAAAGGTACCTTGGCACAACGTTAAGGCTGCACATAATGGCCGCATCGCCGTCCCAGCATTTCCTAGGAATAGTTCACTGTGCTCCTGCACGGGTTGTAACACACCCGCTACCCCATCAACTTCACAACGCGTTTTATCTTCACTTAAACGGACCGTCACCCCCAACTGCTCAAATGCTTTGAGCATATGGCGAATATCATCACTATCAAGGAGATTCGTTAATGTCGTTGTCCCTTTTGCCATTGCAGCTAACAGAAGGGCTCGGTTAGAGATACTCTTTGAACCTGGAAGGTGAACCTTACCAGCTACACTGGCAATCGGCTGAAGGGTCAATTGCTTGGTCATTCATTCCTCAATCATGGTTTTATTTTATATCTAATAAAGCACCCTTAACGGGTGCTTTTATTGCTTATCCGTTATTGCTTATCCGTGGCGTTTTTCAAAGTCTTGCATGAAATCAACCAGTGCCTGAACCCCTTCTAGAGGCATTGCATTATAAATGCTAGCACGCATGCCGCCAACAATGCGGTGACCTTTCAAAGTCATCAGCCCAGATTTGCCAGCCTCCGCTAGGAATGTTGCATTAAGTTCATCATCGGCCAAGAAGAATGGCACATTCATTTTGGAACGATAGTCACTATCCACCTGGTTGCGATAAAAATCACTCTGATCAATATAGTTATACAATAAAGCCGCTTTGGCGCTATTGCGTTTGGCCATTGCATCCAAACCGCCCTGTTCTTTAAGCCATTTAAAAACTAATCCAGACAAATACCAAGCATACGTTGGTGGCGTATTAAACATAGATCCATGTTTAGCCACAATCGAATAATCAAATATACTTGGAGTATGCTGCATTGATTTACCGAGCAAATCATCACGAACGATCACAACGGTCAAACCTGAAGGCCCGATATTTTTCTGGGCCCCCGCATAAATAATACCGAATTTGCTCACATCTAAAGGTGTAGAAAGCAGTGTTGAGGAGAAATCCCCCACTAAAGGGACATCAACATCTGGAATTTGATGAATCGCAACCCCTTCAATCGTTTCGTTCGGACAGTAATGCAGATAAGCTGAATCATGACTATAACGCCATTGACTCACTGGGCGAACAGAGACATTACCTTCGTCATCTTTTAATAATGCGTCAAACACATCCGCCGATGCATATTTTTTCCCTTCATCGAGCGCACAGCGGGACCAGTGACCAGTGGTAACATAACTGGCTAACTTTTGGTCACCCAGAATATTCATCGGCACGGCAGAAAATTGTCCTCGTCCTCCACCATGGCAAAACAGAACTTTATAATGATCTGGAATCATCAAAAGATCGCGTAGATCCTGTTCAGCCTCCTCAGCCATAGCCACATAATCAGCACTACGATGGCTAATTTCCATCACTGACACACCGAGTTCACGCCAATTGGTAAATTCTTGTTGCGCTTTTGTCATTACTTCAGTCGGCATCATCGCCGGACCTGAACAAAAGTTGTATATCTTTGTCATGCTTCGTTCCTTCATTAACCGCTTCAAGTTAAATCTAAGGCATTCAATCCATCATCACTATTATTTTCTATGGTTAAATGATGTCTCTGCTAGCTTTTGCTCTAAGTCCAGCAGTCTTCCCTTCTGCCTACAATTGCTAATGATGCTGACCATATGCAAAAGGGATAAACAAATCGAGCGGCAAGTTGCCGCTCGATAATCGTTATTATTTATTCACCATCGTCAGGTTGATCGGGTTGCTCCTGCAATGGTTGACTATCAGTCGCCTCATCTAAGCTATCTTGCTCATCTTCATCGACTTCGTCAATACGTTGCAGTGCAACAACCTGTTCATCATCAGCAGTTCGAATCAATCGAACCCCTTGAGTGTTACGTCCAACTTTAGAGACATCACCCGCACGAATGCGAACCAATATGCCACCGTTGGTAATCAACATGACCTGATCGCCTTTAACAGGGAGTTCCTGCCCCGTCTCAGGGTCGACACATCCTGGCTCAACGCGAACTTGAACAGCACCAACTACCGCGCCATTACGCTCATTCACTTTAATGGAAACAACACCTTTGGTCGCACGACCTTTAGTTGGATATTCACTCTGGCAAGTCCGTTTACCATAACCATTAGCCGTTGCTGTGAGAATATCAACGTCTTCTTGCGGAATAATCAACGAAACGACGCGTTGCCCTTCCTCTAAATTAATTCCGCGCACACCGGCTGCCGTGCGGCCCATACAACGAACATGGTCTTCACTAAAGCGGACGACTTTACCCGCATCTGAGAACAACATAATTTCGTTGCTACCATCAGTCAGGGCCACGCCAATCAAAGCATCCCCTTCGTGTAAGTTAATCGCTTTAATTCCGCTGGAAAGCGGTCGCTTAAACGCTGACAGTGCCGTTTTCTTCACAGTTCCTTCTGCTGTGGCAAAGAAAATGAACTTATCTTCTTCATATTCACGCACTGGTAAAATGGCGGTCACCCGTTCATTGTCCTCAAGCGGTAACAGATTAACGATAGGTTTACCGCGTGCTTGACGGCTGGCCTGAGGCAACTGATAGACTTTCAACCAATATACTTTACCAATACTTGAGAAACAAAGTACGGTGTCATGGGTATTCGCAATCAACAGTTGATCGATGAAATCTTCATCTTTCATCTTCGTCGCTGATTTGCCTTTACCACCACGGCGTTGTGCCTCGTAATCAGTCAGTGGCTGATATTTTACATAACCACCATTGGAGAGTGTAACGACTACATCTTCTTCAGTAATCAGATCCTCAATACTTAAGTCAGAACTGTTGGCATTGATCTGGGTGGCACGCTCATCACCAAACTGCTCGCGGATTTCAATAAATTCATCACGAATCACTTCCATCAGACGAACAGGCGAACTTAAAATCAGAATAAGTTCTGCAATTTGATCTAAAAGGCCTTTATATTCTTCAAGAATTTTTTCGTGTTCTAAGCCCGTTAACCGATGCAAACGCAAGTCTAAAATAGCTTGAGCCTGAACTTCGCTTAAATGATATAGTCCATCTCGAACACCATATTCTGGCGCTAGATTTTCCGGGCGAGCCGCTTCGTCATCACCTGCACGCTCCAACATGGCAGAAACAATCCCCAATTCCCAACCACGGGCAACCAATGCAGCTTTCGCTTCAGCAGCTGTCGGGCATTGACGAATCAAGGTAATAATTTCATCAATGTTGGCCAGCGCAATTGCCAACCCTTCCAAAACATGAGCCCGTTCGCGAGCTTTACGCAATTCGTATACGGTGCGACGAGTTACGACTTCACGACGATGGCGAAGAAAGCAGTCGATCATATCATGCAGGTTAAGCAACCGTGGCTGACCATGATCCAACGCGACCATGTTCATACCAAAAGACACCTGCATTTGTGTCAGTGCATATAGGTTATTTAACACAACCTCACCGACAGCATCTCGTTTAAGTTCAATCACAATGCGCATGCCTTCCTTATCGGATTCATCGCGCAGTGCTGAAATACCTTCGACTTTCTTATCTTTGACCAGCTCAGCAATCTTTTCGATCAGCCTAGCTTTATTGACCTGATAAGGGATCTCATTGACGATAATGGTGTCACGTCCATGAGAATCGGTTTCGATATCCGCTTTGGCACGGATAGATACTTTCCCTCGACCCGTACGGTAGGCCTGAATAATGCCTGCACGGCCATTGATAATGCCAGCAGTTGGAAAATCCGGACCTGGAATATATTCCATCAGGCCATCGACATCGATATCTGGATTTTCGATCATCGCCAAACAACCGTTGATCACTTCGGTCAAGTTATGTGGCGGAATATTCGTCGCCATCCCAACCGCAATCCCCGAAGCACCGTTAACTAGCAGGTTGGGAATACGGGTAGGTAAAACTTCAGGGACATGTTCGGTATCATCGTAGTTGGGGATGAAATCGACGGTTTCTTTATCGAGATCGGCTAACAAAGAATGAGCAATTTTCGCCATCCGAATTTCGGTATAACGCATTGCTGCGGCCGAATCACCGTCTACAGAACCGAAGTTCCCTTGTCCATCGACTAAGGTATAACGCAATGAGAAAGGCTGAGCCATACGAACAATAGTGTCGTAAACAGCAGTATCACCATGAGGGTGGTATTTACCAATCACATCCCCCACTACACGAGCCGATTTTTTATATGGTTTATTCCAGTCATTACCCAACACATTCATCGCGAACAATACGCGTCGATGCACGGGTTTCAAGCCGTCACGAACATCTGGTAATGCCCGGCCGACAATTACACTCATCGCATAATCAAGATAAGATGTTTTTAGCTCATCTTCGATTTTTACGGGTGTAATCTCTTTGGCAAGATCGCTCATAGAAGAAAGAATCCCTATTTTTTAACGCTTAGCTGCAAATAGTGCAGTGAAGCGCAAATTTTACCACAAACTCGAATAAGCCGGAAAACAAAACAAAGCTTTTAGTGCAACATATTCCATTACATATCCAAAGTGGACAAAAATTACTCAGCTTTTAATTTCAGCAATATCATCCATTCCCATAATGACAGAAATGATTCGTCAACATCGAGCATGGACTTTATACTAGAGTCAAATTTTGCCTGTCAAAGAGAAACCATGACTTACGACAATGTGGATCAAACCGAAATTGACAAATTTGCCTCTTTAGCATCCCAATGGTGGGATGAAGACGGTGATTTTAAGACGCTTCATCAGATAAATCCGCTGCGACTGGAGTTTATCGAAACTCATAGCGCGGGGTTGTTTGATAAACAGATCTTAGATGTTGGCTGTGGCGGTGGGATTCTCAGTGAAAGTATGGCCAAACGAGGTGCTCAAGTCACAGCACTAGATATGGGACAGGCACAAATTGAAGTCGCCCGATTACATGCATTGGAGTCGCAGGTTGAAATTGACTACCACCAAGTCAGTGCCGAAAACTTTGCGCTGGAGCATCCAGCTAGTTTTGATGTCATTACCTGCATGGAGATGCTAGAACATGTCCCAGAACCGGCATCGGTATTACAAGCACTTTATACCATGCTTAAACCCGGTGGACAGCTGTTTTTATCGACCGTCAACCGTAATCCCAAATCGTACTTGCTAATGCTAGTGGCCGCCGAGAAATTACTGAAGTTAGTCCCCCAGGGAACCCATCAATACAATAAGTTTATCAAGCCCTCTGAACTCCTCGGTTGGTGTGATGTAGTAGGCTTTGAAACTAAACATCTGACGGGGGTTCGAGTCATCCCTTTTGTAGATATTTATAAACTCAGTCGCGACGTTAGTGTCAATTATATGGTGCACTTAAGCAAGCCCGACATTTGATTCACAATTGCCAATAATTAAATCAATTTCTGGTGGCGAAATGAACCACCAGAAATAATTCAATATTTTTCTCCAAGGGGTTGCAAATTGATAACTTTAATTACACTCTGGCAACTTTTGTAAGTAGTCACTTACATCACTTAGTTATCCACAACCTATCCCCTTTTTCATGACTTGCATATTGGATAAAACCTCACTATCTTGTAGTCATTCTATAGCTAAGCACTACATATAGTGTTTTCTTCATCTAACATACGATATACCCCGATCCCGATTAAGGTGGCTTATAACTATGAATACTAATCTTCTGGTGACCAAACGCAGTGGTAAAAAAGAACCAATTGATCTTGATAAAATTCACCGCGTCATAACTTGGGCAGCGGAAGGGCTTGAAAATGTTTCTGTTTCACAAGTCGAATTGCGTTCTCACATTCAATTTTATGATGGTATCCGTACCAACGATATCCATGAAACCATTATTAAAGCTGCTGCAGATTTAATTAGTACTGATGCACCGGATTATCAATATCTAGCGGCTCGCTTGGCGATTTTCCATCTGCGTAAAAAAGCGTATGGTCAGTTTGAGCCACCCAAATTATATGACCAGGTCGTCAAACAGTGTCAATTGGGCCACTATGATCGCCATCTGCTAGAAGACTACACACCAGAAGAGTTCGCCCAGATGGACGATATGTTAGATCACTGGCGTGATATGAACTTTTCTTATGCTGCGGTTAAACAGCTTGAAGGCAAATATCTGGTGCAAAACCGTGTGAGCGGTGAAATCTTCGAAAGTGCTCAGTTTCTTTATATCTTAGTTGCAGCGTGCTTGTTCAGCCATTATGACAAAGCGCAACGGATGGATTATATCAAGCGTTTTTATGATGCCATCTCTACGTTTAAAATTTCATTACCCACCCCAATTATGTCTGGCGTACGCACGCCAACTCGTCAGTTCAGCTCTTGTGTCTTAATTGAATCTGACGATAGTCTGGCATCGATTAATGCAACTGCATCAAGCATTGTCACTTATGTATCTCAACGGGCTGGGATTGGTATTAATGCAGGTCGAATTAGAGCACTAGGCAGCACGATTCGTGGTGGAGAAGCGTTCCATACGGGATGTATTCCATTTTATAAATATTTTCAAACCGCGGTTAAGTGCTGTTCACAAGGTGGTGTACGTGGTGGGGCTGCGACCATGTTCTATCCGTTCTGGCACCTCGAAGTTGAGTCGCTGCTCGTTTTGAAGAACAACCGTGGTGTTGAAGAGAACCGTGTTCGCCATATGGACTATGGTGTGCAACTGAACAAAACCATGTATCAACGTCTCATTAAAGGCCAAAATATTACGTTATTTTCGCCAAGCGATGTCCCTGGACTTTATGAATCTTTCTTTGACGATCAGGACGAATTTGACCGTTTATATCAAAAATATGAACAGGATCCCAATATCCGTCAAAAATCAATTAAAGCATCAGAGTTATTCTCACTGTTGATGCAAGAACGCGCCTCAACTGGACGCATCTATATTCAAAACGTGGATCACTGTAACACGCATAGCCCGTTTGATCCGAAAGTGGCGCCCGTACGTCAATCAAACCTATGTATGGAAATTGCATTGCCGACCAAACCGTTGGAACATGTTTACGATGAAAACGGCGAGATCGCATTATGTACACTCTCTGCATTTAACTTAGGCGCACTAGAAAACCTTGATGAGCTTGAAGACTTAGCCGACTTAGCCGTTCGCGCACTGGACAGTTTATTGGACTATCAGGATTATCCACTTCCTGCAGCCAGAAAAAGTACCATGAATCGCCGGACATTAGGTATTGGCGTCATTAACTACGCTTATTATCTAGCAAAAAATGGGGTTCGTTATTCAGATGGTAGTGCGAATAAGCTCACTCATAAAACGTTTGAAGCCATTCAGTACTGGATGCTCAAAGCCTCTTTAAACCTTGCTAAAGAGCACGGGGCTTGTCCAGCATTTAATGAAACGAAGTATGCTGAAGGTATCTTACCGATTGATACCTACAAAAAAGATTTAGATGGAATCTGTCAGGAACCACTGCATTACGACTGGGAAACACTACGCGAAGACATAAAAACATATGGCTTGCGTAACTCAACACTATCAGCTTTGATGCCTTCAGAAACATCAAGTCAGATCTCAAATGCGACCAATGGTATTGAACCACCCCGAGGTTATGTCAGTGTCAAAGCCAGCAAAAACGGGATCTTAAAACAGGTCGTCCCAGATATGATTGCGCTCAAAGATAACTACGAGCTGCTATGGGATATGCCATCAAACGATGGTTATCTGCAACTGGTTGGTATTATGCAAAAATTCATTGATCAATCGATTTCTGCAAACACCAACTACGATCCAGCCCGTTTTGATGGGGGTCGCGTCCCAATGAAGGTATTACTCAAAGATCTGTTAACAGCTTATAAACTCGGCGTTAAGACCCTTTATTATCATAACACCCGTGATGGGGCAGCTGATGAACAACAAGATATGGGTGCAGACGATTGTGCCGGTGGAGCATGTAAAATTTAATCCAGGATAATCACAATGAGCTATTCTATTTTTCCTCAGCATCAGCTAGATGCGACGAAACAAAATATGTTTTTTGGCGAGCCCGTTAATGTGGCTCGCTATGACCAACAGCGCCATCCTATTTTTGAGCGCCTAATTGAAAAACAATTAAGTTTTTTCTGGCGACCAGAAGAAGTTGACGTATCACAGGATAGGATTGATTTTCAGAAACTGCCGGCTCATGAGCAGCATATCTTTTTAAGTAATCTGAAATATCAGACACTATTGGATAGTATTCAGGGCCGTTCACCAAATGTCGCGCTTTTACCACTGGTATCAATTCCAGAGCTTGAAACCTGGATCGAGACATGGTCGTTTAGCGAGACTATTCACTCGCGCTCTTACACTCACATTATCCGTAATGTGGTCAAAGACCCCGGTGAAGTATTCGATGAGATTATGGTGAACGAGCATATTTTGCATCGTGCTGAAGATATTGCCTGTTATTACAACGACTTAATTGAAAGCTCACAACGCTATAATTTATATGGTGAAGGGACCCATCAGATTCAGGGGAAAAAGATAACCATTAGCTTACGGGAGCTCAAGAAAAAGCTATATCTGTGCCTAATGGCGGTCAATGCACTTGAGGCGATACGCTTTTATGTCAGCTTTGCCTGCTCTTTTGCCTTTGCCGAACGGGAACTCATGGAAGGCAATGCAAAAATCATTCGTTTGATTGCCCGTGATGAGGCACTGCATTTAACTGGCACTCAGCACATGCTCAATCTCATGCGCGATGGCAAGGATGATCCAGAAATGGCAGAGGTCGCACAAGAGTGCCAACAAGAATCATTTGATCTATTTAAAAAAGCAGCTGAACAAGAAAAAGAGTGGGCTGAATATCTATTCAAAGATGGCTCAATGATTGGTCTTAATAAAGATATTCTCTGTCAGTATGTTGAATATATCAGTAATATCCGGATGCAAGCGTTGGGATTACCCAATGTATATGAAACCAAGTCCAACCCAATTCCATGGATTAATACTTGGCTTGTATCAGACAACGTGCAAGTTGCTCCTCAAGAGGCTGAAATCAGCTCCTACTTAGTCGGTCAAATTGATTCATCGTTAGACAATAATGACTTGGGAGATTTTGAACTGTAATGGCCATTTTAAAAATTGGCCAGCGTCAGATCCCCGTTCGCCGCGGCCAGAGCCTTCTGGAAGCGGCTGAACAGGCTAAAATTGCAGTTGAATATCAGTGCCGCAATGGCTTTTGCGGTGCTTGTCGTCAACGACTCAACGCAGGAGCAGTCAAATACCCTACCCCACCTTTGGCTTATTGCGAAGAGGATGAAGTGCTGTTGTGTTGCGCTTATTTAGACGAAGATGGCCAAGCCTCTATCAGTCTTAATGAAATAGAATCCACAGCCAAACTGCCTGAATAAGCAGTCTGGCTGGTTATTGGATAATTTAACGACCAAATGTTTTAGCCAGCGATGACAATCTATCGGCCCGAGTATCTATGTCAGAGCTAATATTTTCAACATTTTCAATCTGTTGCATATTCACTTCTGCCGCTTGATTGATATTGGAAATATTACGATTCACTTCCTGAGCAACTGCATTTTGCTGCTCGGCTGCTGTTGAAATTTGCGCCGCTAAATTAGCTATTTCACTGACCATTTCCAGAACCGTCCCGACCGCTTCCTCTGTTTCCTGAGTATGGCTGACACATTCGGCTGCCGACTTATTACTATCTTGCATCGTCTGCGTCCACGATTTAACCATCGTCTGCATCTGCTGAATCGATGACTCAATCTGCTCGGTTGCTTTGTGAGTGCGCTGAGAAAGTGCTCGAACTTCATCAGCAACGACAGCAAATCCTCGCCCTTGTTCTCCAGCTCGAGCCGCTTCAATTGCTGCATTTAAAGCCAACAAATTAGTCTGCTCAGCAATCCCTTGAATTTCCTGCATAATACTGCCAATACTCTCGGTTTCACGAGTTAACTCAACAGCAGCCTCTGCTGAATTAGAAACCTCCTGCGCCAAAGATGAGATCAAACCATTCGCTTTATTCATTCGCGAACTAGCCTGTTCACAAAATTGTCGAGCCTGATCCACCCGTTCAGTCGTATTCAGGGTATTCCCCGCAATATCATGAATCGTCTGCGCCATCTCATCCATTGCCGTTGATACTTGGTGCAGATCTTTATTTTGTCCAGAAACAGCATCTCGGGCCTTACGCACCGTTTGTAACAGACTTTGACTAGCTCGATGCAACGGTCTCGTGCTGTCTAGCACACGCCCAATAGCCGTTCTCAATCGTCCTTTATAAATCAGGGTGTGAAAATCACTAATTGATTTTTGAGCTTTACCACAATAAACCCAACGCGATGGACTATCATAATGTTGGCGTAACGCCTTAAAATAGCGCGAAGATTTAATCAGTTCTGGATAATAGATAATAAATGGTAGTACTACTTCACCTAGCGCATAGAGGTGGTGTTCAGAGGTTGCCAATAGCAAAGCTATCGAGCCCACCACAAATAATAAATGCCTCCAAATAGGATTTTCATACCATTTTTCAATCGCCTTATTGTGATTTAACTGGCTATAAATATGTTCAGCTCGAGAACGATATTCAGCTTTCAGACGAGTTCTAACCGACTGATAACCGATCAGCTGTTCATTTTCGTAAATGGGGGTCACAAAGGCATCAACCCAATAATAACGGCCATCTTTACAGCGGTTTTTAACGGCCCCGCGCCAATGTTTGCCAGCTTTTAACTTATCCCACAAATCCTTAAATGCAGCTTTTGGCATATCAGGATGTCGCACGATATTGTGGTTCTTCCCTACCATTTCCTCCACGGTATACCCTGCAACCCGACAAAAAGATTCATTGGCATAGGTCACTACACCACGTAAGTCAGTCGTTGAAACAAGCTCTTCATCTTCACCAAAAGTCACTTCTTCATCGATAATCGTTTGATTTCTGTGTCCCATTCCTTTGACCTTCTATTAGAGATCTCTATTATTAAAAGCACCAAACAACGGCTTTACTGTGCATATTAGAGTTTAGACGTTAGCTCACTGAACGCATATTTTTGTGCAATTAAATTATTTTTTCTGCATCTGTCTCTAGGGACTGTTGACCTTTGGTGGTTGAATTTTGTTCAAATTAAACGCATTTTGAACGCGGCGCACCCTGCATCGCTTAATGAGTTAAGCAAGCGGGGGGCAACAAAGTTCAGGATGCGTTTAAATGAATCCCAAGGGCAGTATCTGAGAGGAATTTATCCAGCGTTAAACGTTCTTTGTGGAGAATAACGACACGGCACAACGTTTGCCTTGCCTAAATCCCTCTCAGATTTCTGCAAAACTAATCACGAAAGGTCAACAGTCCCTAGCCATAAAGCAAGTAACACAAGAAAAGCTCTAGAGTGCGTTTAACTCACAGAGTAAATTACCCATAAGAATGAAGTTTGCTTATACTTAATGTACATTAAGTGATTAAGCGAATAATAGTAGTAAAGTGAGATTAATATGGTTACCAATGGTGAAGGCTATATCCAGCTGATTCAGTATCTGACCGAGCATTTATCGGTATTTGAACATCCCGGACAAGCCTGTATGAACGATACTATCGGTGAATATACTACGGATAAAGTTGCTGAGAGTGTCATGGCGGTTTGTCAGCAACACCCGCAATTAAGCACAGAAGCCCGCTTTAAAGTTATTCGCGAAAGTGATTCAGTCGTCAACGACTTGCAAGAAGTACTCTCAAGCGTTTGGAACAGTGCTCCAACAAAGGAGCAATCAGAATTTTTAGATGAGTTTATTGGCTTGATTAAGAATCTTTTTGACTCAGCTATTTACGCTATCGATCCGATTCAATAAAACTGGGCTTGAAAGAATATCAGCATCTTCATCTGGTGGCCGAATGCCACTTAAATGCTCAAAGCAACTCTGCCGGGCAATTTGCAAAAAAGCACGTAAATGGCTGGCTTGTCGATCTTTGTCCCGCATGGCAACATATAACTGCTGCCAGAGCTGACCATCGCCTAACGCTCTGGCAACTACAAACCCTTTATCAACATATTCATTTAAAGCCCAATTCGGTAATACAGCCACGCCTAAATCACTCGCTACCAGTTGCATCATCATCATCGTCATATCCACTTGACGAATCGCCTTTGGCATCACCCCTGCAGGCTCTAGAAACAAGTTAAACAGATCAAGCCGAGAACTTTTAACCGGATAGCTAATTAAAGTTTGATCCATAAAATCCTCTGGCTCTATCACCTCTTTATTGGCCAGCGGATGATCCACTGATACAGCCAACATCGGCTGATAAGCAAACAATGCTTGGTAATGAATCCCTGGAATTGCTAATGGATCGGTGGTTAATACTAAATCGAGATCCCCATGCGCTAGTTCAGGTAGCGGCTCAAAGCTAAATCCAGAGGAAAAATCAAGCGCTACATCGGGCCATAGTCCCCGGTAGATATCAATGGCAGGCATCAACCAGTTAAAACAACTATGACACTCAATCGCCAGATGCAATCGCCCAGATTGTCCTGCAACCAAACGTGTTAAATCCCGCTCAGCTTGTTCAAATTGTGGCAGAACTAAATCGGCTAGTTCCAATAACCGTAGACCCGCAATGGTAAAGCGAAGCGGTTTACTTTTGCGGATAAATAGCTGGGCACCAATTTGTTTTTCTAATAATTTCAACTGATGCGACAAAGCCGATTGAGTTAGACATAAGCAGGCCGCAGCATCTACTAATGTTTGTGATTCACGCAACGCCAGCAGCGTTTTTAAGTGCTTAAGTTCTAACATCAAATAAATTAACTCCACCGGAACATGATTATATTCTGTAATTCTTTATTTTTTATTTAAAGATTCTGTAACTATAGAATTTAATACTAAAACTTAGTGAGATACTTGCAAGCATCACCAAATCGCGCATTAATATGACTTACATTTATAACTATATTAACATTTGATTCACTCATGCAGCTAATTGAAAAATCAACCAAACTCGATTCCGTCTGTTACGATATTCGCGGTCCAGTACTGGAACAAGCCAAACGATTAGAAGACGAAGGGCAACGGATCCTTAAATTAAATATCGGCAACCCGGCGCCATTCGGATTTGAAGCCCCTGAAGAAATATTAGTCGACGTCATTCGGAACTTACCAACGGCACAAGGTTACAGCGACTCAAAAGGGCTCTATTCGGCGCGTAAAGCCGTCATGCAACATTATCAAGCGATGGGATTGCGCAGTGTAACGGTCGATGATATCTATCTGGGCAACGGCGTAAGCGAAATGATCGTCATGTCAGTTCAGGCGTTGCTCAATAACGGTGATGAAATGTTAGTACCTTCACCAGATTATCCGCTGTGGACAGCAGCTGTCACCTTAGCTGGCGGCAGAGCAGTACATTATCTTTGTGATGAACAATCAGATTGGTTCCCAGATATCGACGACATCAAATCAAAAATCACTTCCCGCACCAAAGGAATTGTCGTCATTAATCCGAACAATCCAACTGGCGCTGTTTATAGCCGTGAACTCCTTGAACAGATTGTTCAGGTTGCCAGAGAACACAATCTGGTTATTTTTGCCGATGAAATCTACTCAAAAATTATCTATGACCAAGCGCAACATATTCCACTATCAACCTTAAGTGATGATCTGTTGACGCTGACTTTCAATGGACTATCTAAAGCATACCGCATTTGTGGTTTTCGCTCTGGCTGGATGATGGTCAGTGGCGCTAAAAATAAAGCTAAAGATTTTATAGCGGGACTCGATATTCTCGCGTCAATGCGTTTATGTGCCAATGTCCCCATGCAACACGCAATACAAACGGCATTAGGGGGCTATCAGACGATTAACGATCTAGTTGCCCCAGGTGGAAGATTATATGAACAACGCAACCTCGCTTGGGAGATGCTTAACGCCATCGACGGCGTGAGCTGCGTAAAACCCCAGGGCGCGATGTACCTGTTCCCCAAACTCGATGCTAAAAAATTCAATATTCATGATGACCAGCAGTTTGCCTTGGATTTACTCATGAAAGAGAAGATACTCATCGTTCAAGGAACGGGATTTAATTGGCATCAACCCGATCACTTCCGAGTTGTATTCCTGCCTCGGCAAAGAGATCTCAAAGATGCAATCGACCGATTGGAACACTTTTTATCAAGTTATCGCCAAGCATAGTATTAAATGATGAGTAATCATAAACCTGTAACAAGCCACTTTCTGGCTCAAATGGCCAGAATGAGGCTCATCGAACGATGGCCATTAATGCGCAATCAATTTCGTGAGAATGTCGCTGAGCATAGTTTAATGGTTGCTCTAGTCACTCATATTTTAGTGGTCATTGAAAATAAACTATTTGCCGGAGCATTAGATCCAGGCCAAGCCTCTTTAATGGCTCTCTACCACGATAGCAGTGAAGTATTTACTGGCGATCTACCAACTCCCGTAAAATATGCCAGTGTCGCCCTACGCGATGCTTATAAAGAGCTGGAATCCAAAGCAGAGCAACGACTCTTGGAAATGCTACCTGATGAGCTCAAAGATGAGTTTACATCGCTACTACTCACGCCAGCGAAAAACCAAAAATACGAAGACATTGTTAAAGATGCCGATGTGTTGTGCGCCTATATCAAATGTTTAGAAGAGTTAGCGGGAGGCAATCAGGAATTTGCCAGTGCTCGTAAAAAACTTGAGCAAACTTTAACTGAACGTTCCCGACCGCCTTTGGATTATTTTATTCAAACATTTATACCCAGTATGCAGTTACCACTGGATGAGCTGCGTTAATTACACCGCGCTCGATATCAGGCTTTAAGCATTAGCATTGATAATGTTTAGAGCCTTTATTGCCCTAAATCATCTCCCAACGCAAACATTCACCTGCTTTTATATTCTGACGTAGAACACGCCCCAACAGGTCATTAAAATGGCGCGGCGCAATCGTGCCTCCGGGGCGAGCAGTTCGTATATTTTCTCGTGATAAAATAGTACCAGCAGGCATATCACATTTGGCATAAATAGCCCGTTGCATCCGGGTAGTCGACGGATAATCAACCTGACCAATCGCCATAGCAGCCTGACGCACTGATTGCACCATCTGTGCAAACTCACTTGGGTCGAGAGAGAACGCCTGATCAGCTGTATCATGCGATTTGTCTAGCATGAAGTGTTTTTCAATGACACAAGCCCCAAGAGCAACAGCCGTGACAGGGACACTAATACCCAGAGAGTGATCCGATAGCCCCACCGGACAACCACTCCACTGAGCTAAATGAGCAATCGTGGTTAAGTTCATAGAATCATATGGGGCTGGATAAGCACTCGTACATTTTAACAGGCATAAATTAGGATTATCATGTGCTTTCATAATATTAATGGCCCGTTGAATATCGCCAATAGCGGCACCACCTGTAGAGATAATCACGGGCTTACCAGTTGCCGCAACGGCTTCAATTAATTCCACTTCGATAATCTCTGCCGAGGCAATTTTATAGGCAGGAACATCCAGCTGCTCTAAGAATTCGACAGCAGATCGGTCAAATGGCGAGGAAAACAACGTAATATTAGCCTTTTGAGCTTCCTCTAGCAGCGGTTGATGCCACTCCCACGGCATGGCAACCTTTTCATAGAGCTCATAAAGCGACTGGCCTGCCCATAATCCATCGGTAAGCTGAAAATGTGGCAATGAACTATTGAGCGTCAGGGTATCTGCAGTATAAGTTTGCAGCTTAATAGCATCAGCCCCACATTCAGCTGCAGCATGAATAATTTCTTTAGCCCGAGTTAAAGAACCACCATGGTTAGTCGACATTTCAGCAATGATATACACTGGCTGTTGTCTCCCAATCACTTTGCCATCAATAATCATTTCTCGGTTTAGTGAATTCATACTCTAGTCCTGCGCTAACAATTTAAATCATAACAAAAAGAGCGCCTTATCTAGCGCCCTTGATCACTATCGGCTTCCATTCAGTTTACATAAGCCATTTCCACCAAATAAATAATAGTAAAAAAGCAAACAGATAAATTAATCCAGCATAATTGACCAATTGCCCAACCCAAGTGGGTCGTAATTGTTGCGGTACTTTATCACTGCTTAACAAACGATGGTTTAACCAAGCGAATACTGGCGTTGTCGTAAATGCCATCGTCATAGCGAATCCCAGCATCACAAGCAAGGCAGAATGGAACAACAAAATAATCGCATAGCCACTAAGACCAATGAAGATCACCCAGTAACTTCCATAACGCTCATAACGTTGGCTAGAATCATTGTCATCCGTATCTTTATCGACAACGAGACGAATCGATTCATTTAACATACGAGCATAACCATCCATGACGGTAATCACCGAACCAAAAATACAGAAAAAGGCGATCATAGCAATCAAATACCGAGACCATGAGCCGATCGTCTGAGCATAGATACTGACCAATTGATGGGTAAATCCAACCCCGCTGGTGGCAAAATCAGTTCCACTACCACGCAAGACCAATGCACCAAGCGCTAAAAATACCAAGGCCAGAATAGCCGTTAAAATATATCCAAGATTAAAATCGAACAACGCACTATTACGGGTTACAACTTGGCTGCGGCGCTGTTTAACCAACCATAATGAACTAATACATGACATTTCGATAGGCATTGGCATCCACCCCATCGTGATCACCAAAAAACCGATGGTTGCCAGCTGCCAAGGCGATGGGGAATGATACGCAGCAGGAGCAACAGGGCCATTGGCTATCGCAATAATTAACGCCCCCACAGTCGCTATAGTTAACGCCAACATAATAAATTTAGAAACCTTATTAAGCAGCGAAAACTGTCCAGCCACGATAATGGCTAACGATATCACTAAAACAATACCACTTAAGACAGCCATTGATAGTTTTATTGGTAAAAAATAACCTAACAGACTCGCTGCAAACATAATTAATGCAGCGGAACTGACCATGGAAGAGAAAAAATTAATAATCCAACTTAAATATAAATAACCTTTTCCCATACGCAAATAACCTTTTAAAAGGCTCTCATCAGTTGCCATCGTATAAGCAACTCCTGCACGGAAAAATGGATATTTAAAAACATTCGCAGCAATAATCAATATAGCTAATTGCCAACCGAACCTTGCCCCTGCTTGAGTGGACGCCACCAAATGACTCCCACCAATCGCTGCAGTTGCCATTAAAATACCGGGCCCAAGGGCCTTCAGTGCTAAAATCAGGCGCGAATTTGCTGTTGCACCTCCCTGCGCGATTGTATTCTCCATGGTATAACCCTGCGTGAATGATAGAACTAAATAACCATGTCAAAATAAATAAGTTATTTAAACAAGGTCGCTTCGATCTCAATTGATTCAATCAATATACTTTAAAAAAGTTATGTTTTGCTACTTATTTAATAGTTCAAGGCAACTTTTTATTGCTAAAAAAAAGCCAGCTTAGCTGGCTTAAAATACTTCTTGGACAATGAACTTATTAATTATGCATATAACAACCGTTTTAACTCATTTAAGCGGGCAACTTAATTCCTTCCTCGCGCATTCGTGCTAATTTATAGCGTAAGGTTCGAGGACTAATTCCCAAACGTTCGGCGACTTCTTTTCGCTTACCGCGACAACTCTTAAGCATTTCAATAATAATCTGGTTTTCTTGTTGTTTAAGCTCATTTCCCAGCGCTGGAGCTTCTTGCTCTTGAGTGACCGATGGCTGCGTGGTGGGAATTTTCGCCATATTAGCCACTGATGAGACACTGGGTAAATCTCCTTCTATCAACAAATGAGATTCATCAACTTGATCGGTAGCCAAAATAATGGCTCGCTGAATCACATTATCTAATTCTCGAACATTCCCCGGCCAGCTGTAACTTAATAATTTCTGCTGAGCGGCTAATGTAAAATCAAGATCCGCTCTGCCGGCATGTTGAGCATGCTTAAGCAATAAATGCCGAGCCAGCGGTAGAATATCCCCGATACGCTGGGCTAGAGGTTTCCAGGTCAGAGGAAATACATTGAGCCGATAATACAAATCTTCCCGAAAATCCCCTTTTGCAACGTAGTCTTTTAAATTGCGGTTACTGGTGGCCAGAACTCGAACGTTTAATGAGATCATTTTGCGACTGCCTAACCGTTCGACTTCTCGTTCTTGCAAAACTCGCAGCAATTTCGCCTGCAGCGCTAAATCCATCTCACTGATTTCATCCAGTAGAATAGTGCCATTCTGAGCTTGTTCAAATTTCCCGGGACACCCCTGGACAGCCCCAGTAAAAGCCCCTTTTTCATAACCAAATAGGGTTGCTTCAAGCATATTTTCAGGGATTGCCGCACAATTAATCGCGACAAAGGGCTGCTCACTACGTTGCGAATTATCGTGAATATAACGGGCTAAGACCTCTTTACCAGCACCACTTGGACCACAAATCATCACAGATGCATCTGTTTTAGCGACCTTATCGGCGAGCAACAACAGTTGTTCGGTGCTTGGATCACCATATATCGGCTGACAGGTCTCAACTTTTTGAGCAGGAGCATAACGTCCAACTTGATTGAGTAAAACCTCTGGCGAAAATGGTTTGGCTATATAATCGATCGCCCCTTGACGTATCGCTTGAACCGCTGAATCAATACGTGCATATGCAGTCATCAACAGAACGGGTAAATTAGGATATTTCGCCTTAATGCTTTGCAAGAGATCCAAACCACTAATACCATCCATCTGCACATCACTGACAACCAAGTCAATATCCTGTTCACCCAGCAATATCAACGCTTGCTCACCACTTTGAGCTTCTTCACACTGATAACCGGCAATGAGAAGTGTATCAATCAGGGCCTCGCGTAACCCTGAATCATCTTCAACGACTAAAATTCGTGACTGACTCATTCGCTTAAGCCTCCTACAACTTGAGATTGTTGACAGATTTGATGCACCGGTAATGTCGCAGTAAAACAACAACCTTGACCGGGACGCGAATCAACTGCAATTTCACCGTTATGTGCCTTAATGACCGATTTAACCACTGCCAACCCCAGCCCAGTGCCATTTTGTTTGGTAGTGACAAAAGGTTCGAATAATTGCTCTTTAATCTCTTCAGTAATTCCTGGGCCACTATCCACTACTGAAATCTGGACCCGCTCACCATCGGTTCGGGCATACAAGCCAATTGCATCACCAGGTTTACTCACATGAGCTGCATTATCGATTAGGTTCGTCAACGCAGAAACCAAACTGTTACTGTTTGCCAGAATGATGACGTCTGGCTCGCAATAACCAATATCTAAATGTAATTGGCGCTGAACTAATTTAACTTCGATCGCGCTTTTCATTTGCATAAGTAGATGTACCACTGAGAGTTGCTCAGCAATGGGCTGTTCGCCATTGCGAGCAAACAACAACATATCATTGACCTGATTTTCTAAATCCGCCAATCGAGCCATCATCTTCGCTTGAAAACGGCTACGCGCATTCTCGGGTAGATTTTCATTGGACAAATTGGAACCATAAAGCATTGCCGCCGAAAGGGGGGTTCGGATTTGATGAGCCAGCGATGCGACCATACGACCAAGAGCAGAAAGCTTTTCTAAACGAGCCATCGACGCTTGTAACTGGCGTGTGGCAGTTACATCAGTTAGCATAATGAGCTGACTATCCGAGTCTAGCAACGTAGCCAAAGTCAACTGGACACGCCGCCCGTCCGGTAAAGAAAGTTCATGGCCATCGTCCGCTTGCGGCACAAACAACTCTAACGCTATTTTTGACCAGCGCTCGCCTTCGAGCTTAACGCCAAATAAAGTTTGTGCAGCTGGATTCGCTTTCGCAATATAGCCTCGTTGATCGAGCAACAGCAATCCTGAAGGCAAAACATCAAAGACCTGTGCCAGCTGATGTTCAGAAAACGACTGACGAAGTGGTGATTTCACAACGCGTGTCCTGTGTCAAAAATCTGTACTTTACATCAGGACATTCAAATAGTGTGCCAAATTAATAAGGCAAAGGTTTTATAACCTAATTAATTGAAATTTAATATATTTAATCTTTAGTTAATTGGTATTTTTTCATCTTTTCAACAAGTGTAGTACGACGCATTTTTAACTGTTCAGCGGCTCTAGCCACCACACCATCCTGTTGCTCCAGTGCTTGCCGAATCAAGTCAACCTCAATTTCACTGAGCACATCCTTGAGATTAATCCCCTCATCCGGCAATCGACAGGCTAAACTGCTAGCATCCAACCTAGACGGTTCATTCTCCATCCCGGCAATAGAGGCCAGAGCAGACGATGAATCATCATTTGTCTCTGAAAACATCGCCATCAACGCATCGCGCTCTGTCAGCAAATCAGCAACATTAGGTTCAAAATCATCCCCATCGATATGGCGATACTTCGGCGGCAGATCACCAACATCGACTATCTGGTTAGGATGAAGAATCACCAGCCGCTCTACCAAATTTGATAGTTCTCGAATATTCCCCGGCCAGCCATGTAACATCAGTGATTCAACACTTCGCTGGGTAAAGCGGATCATAGCCTGATGCTGCTGAGAATGACGCGTCACCAACTCCTGCAATAAAATGGGAATATCATCACTACGCTCACGCAAAGAAGGAACTTCAATTGGGAAAACATTGAGCCGATAAAACAAATCTTCGCGGAAATTACCATCGCTGATCATCGCCTCTAAGTTACGGTGAGTCGCGGCAATAATCCGCACATCTGCTTTGATAATCTTACTGCTACCGACCCGTTCAAAAACCCGCTCTTGCAAAACCCGTAACAATTTAACCTGCATAGGCATCGGCATATCGCCTATTTCATCTAAAAATAGCGTTCCACCTTCAGCGAGTTCAAAGCGCCCTTTTCGTGAAGCAAAAGCTCCGGTAAAAGCCCCTTTTTCATGACCAAATAACTCGCTCTCTAACAACTCCGCAGGAATTGCGCCACAGTTAATCGGAACAAATGGGCCATCACTGCATGAGGACTGTTCATGCACAGCTCGAGCAACAACCTCTTTACCTGTTCCAGACTCGCCTAAAATCAAAACATTGGCACTGGTATGAGCAACCTGGTCAATTAGATGGCGAATCTCTTGCATCGCAATCCCTTTACCAACTAGATCGCGAGAAAGTTTCACTGCAGATTTACTGGGACGAGGAAGCTGGGCTAGGAATGTTTGCGCCCGGTGAAGTAGCCGTGTGAGTTGATCATAGCCAAAAGGCTCACGGATAACCCCCAAATAGTTACTGCGTCCATGCAAACATTCAATTTCATCCGGGCCTATAACCATCATTGGCACAAGTGGATTTTCGTTGACCAGTGAACTCAGTTGGGAAAGTTTACCGTCAGCAATTAGAATAGGATTAGTAGACTGTGCAAGCATTGTCGATAGTTCATCTTGCTGGCAACAGCGACTTTGTTCACCAATAAACTGTAGTACTGTGAGTAGCGCATTTGAACGATGCTGATTAGAATCACAGACTAAAATTGTCTTCCCTAAATCCATTCTTGCCTCGAGTACAAACTAATTCATTATTGTTAGTCCCTGCCAGACTCACAAATTCTAATCACGCGTCAAAATATAGCAAGTATTTGCTGTGTGTACCGACAAAATAATGACACATATATTGATCTCAAAAAAACTATATTTGATTCATACTGTTAAATATTTTACGTAATTTTAAGCTATAAATAGTATTTCAGGTGTTTACCATCACGTTATTTGCAAATAGGCACAAAATCTGCTTAAAAAAATAGCACTCGGATGACTCCATTGAGCTATGCCATGCATAACCCATAAATAGTGCTAAGATAGCGCCTGGTTAACCGAGCCACTACATAGAGTTTAGGACAGCTAGCATGTTTAATGACAAGCAGATATTAATTACCGGCGGAACCGGTTCTTTTGGCCAGAAATTTGTAAAAAAACTGCTCAGTGATTATCACCCCAAACGAATCGTAATCTACTCACGCGATGAGCTCAAACAATTTGAGATGCAGCAAATCTTTCCGCAAAGCTGTATGCGTTACTTTATTGGTGATGTCCGTGACCGCGAACGTATTACTACGGCTATGCGTGGCATTGACTACGTTGTCCATGCAGCCGCACTTAAGCAGGTTCCGGCTGCCGAATACAATCCAATGGAATGTATTAAAACTAATATCAGTGGAGCAGAAAACGTTATTCACGCCGCACTCGCCAATCAGGTACACAAAGTCATCGCACTATCAACCGATAAAGCAGCTAACCCGATTAATCTCTATGGGGCGACTAAACTTGCCAGTGATAAGTTATTTGTAGCAGCTAACAATATGGTCGGTGCGATCCAAACCAGCTTTAGTGTTGTTCGTTATGGTAATGTCGTTGGCTCGCGTGGTTCAGTGGTGCCATTTTTTAAAAAATTAATTGCCAATGGGGAAACCTCATTGCCAATTACTCATGAAGATATGACACGCTTTTGGATTACGCTTGAGCAAGGTGTGCAATTTGTCATTGACAATTTCCAGCGCATGCACGGCGGTGAGATTTTTGTCCCCAAAATTCCATCCGTACGCATTATTGACTTGGCCAAAGCACTCGCTCCCGAGCTACACACCCATGTGATTGGTATTCGCCCTGGAGAAAAACTACATGAAGTGATGGTCCCAGCAGATGACTCATATCATACCTACGAATTTGAGGACCATTTTTTAATTGCCCCATCTATATCGTTTAATAGCCGCCAAAACAATTTTCAGGTGAATGCCTGCCAGCAACGAGGCAAGCAGGTTGACATTGGGTTTTCTTATAACTCGCTAGATAACCCAGACTTTTTATCTGTTAACCAAATCCGTGATTATTAACATGGCAAAAGCAATTTATTATGGCAAACAAACCATTGATCAACGCGATATTGATGCCGTATGTGAAGTGCTCCATAGCAATTTACTCACACAGGGACCTTATGTCGGACGCTTTGAGCGCGATTTAGCAAACTATGTCGAGGCACCATATGCAGTTGCTTGTAGCAATGGCACCGCCGGACTGCATTTGGCTTGTATGGGACTAGGAATCACCCAAGGAGATGAAGTCTGGGTATCGGCGGTGAGCTTTGTAGCTAGTGCTAACTGCGCCCGCTACTGCCTCGCAAACGTGCGATTTGTAGATATTGATCCAATGACTGGCAACATAAGCATCAAGGCACTGGAAAAAATGCTCGCTCATACGGAGCATTTGCCAAAGGCATTGATTGTGGTCCATATGGGGGGAAACAGTTGTGACATGCGTGCCATTGCACAATTATGCCAAGCCCACTCCATTGCAATCATCGAGGATGCTTGTCACGCTTTAGGTAGCACTTATCACAATGAACCCGTTGGGAATTGCCGTTACAGCGATTGCTGTGTATTCAGTTTTCACCCAGTAAAAACTATTACAACCGCCGAAGGTGGTATGGTGACTTGTAAAGATCCCAAATTAGCGAAGCAATTGCGCCAATTTGCCAGCCATGGGATCAGCAAAGATATAGACGACTGGTCTCATCCAGATCCCGCGCCTTGGTATTATGAACAGCACACACTGGGATACAATTATCGGTTAAGTGATCTGCAAGCCGCTTTAGGTATTGCACAACTACACCGAATTGATAGTTTTTTGCAAGAGCGCCGAGCCATTATCGAACGCTATGAACAAGCCTTTGCTAATCATGGACTGTTGCACATGCAGCAGATAACCGCTAACAGCTGTTCGGCCTATCATCTCGCTTTGATCCAATGCGCTGACAAAAACATCCGTCAGAAGATCTATCAGGCTCTGGCAGAAGATCACATCTTCTGTCAACTACACTATATTCCAATTTACCGGCAACCTTATTATCGAAAACTCAATTCAACTGAGTTTAATGAATATCCCGGAGCAGAGGCTCATTATCAGCAAGCGCTTTCGCTACCAGTCTATCCAACTTTGAGTATTGACGAGCAAAAACGTATTATTAAGGTAATTGAGCAAACACTTCGCCCATACCTGCAACTAGCAAATTGAGGAAGCCATGGACTCCGCAAATATTAAAGAATTGATGCAAGCCTCGGCCCTTGATGCCGTCGCCTTTGCTAAAGAACAACAAATCGATCTCGATGGCAGTATCAAAAGTATTGAGACAGTCCAACAAATACTGGATCAACTGCGCAATGAAACGCTCAGCGATAAACACCTATTCACGCTTTCCTACATTTTTGGGGCGTACATTGGCGAGATTTTTATTGAAAATTATGGTGGTCATTGGTTTCATCAGGAAAAACAGGGGGATGAACCGCCACAAACATTTATTATTAATGATCCATACAGTTATGCGTTCCCAGGCATTGTCTACCTGTATCTGATGGGGCAAGAGCAATATTCTCTGGTTCATTATTTTGACAAAATTGCCGAACAATACCCAACATCGACCGATCAATAACAGTAAGCCTAACTTGGCAGGTAAAACTTAACACCATAAACAGTAAAGGTTTTGCCTTGTATGATCAGTCACTCAAAAATCTAATCCTGGAGTCTGGTCAAACTCGCCTAAGCTGTTTTGAAAATGTTCACTAATAGCAGTTAGGTAGTTTTGCCAGATAGCTTTACCCTGCTCATAACGTTCAAGGCAAATAGTTTCATCCTCGCATGAAAAAGCCAGCCGCGTCAGATAAGTCAGGCAAAAATTAACCGAGCCTCGCATCAGTACAAAAAACAGTGAATGGCTATTCGCGGCAGCCTGACCTAAAACCCCCATCTGTTGCATCTGTTGCTCCAAAATATCCTGCCAACTATGGCAATCTTGCTCTAGGATTTTTTGCATCTGCTCAATATAAGCAACAAAACCATTATCATTAAACCAGTCATCTAACACTTTAGCTAAGTGAGTTGATTGCGTATCATAAGCCTCATCGAGCAAAAGCTGACGAAAAGCTAATTTATCGATCGAAGAGTTTAAAATTAATACTTGTTCGGGATGTAATGCGATGGTGCCATTGATATACGCACCATCACTGGTGTTATAGCAATCGACATTCGAATAAAGAGCGAGTGTCTTTTCAATAATTTCTGCTGAATAGCGAAATTCATATTTGGTAAAAACAAACTCATCAAAATTACCAGCTACGCGCAGGCCAACACCATGCTGGGCATAATCATAAATTTCTGAGCCATCTTGCTCTTTAAAATACGCCGACTGTTGGCTGTGATGGTAACGTGGATCTTTAAAGCCCAAATCGACTCCGAACAGATACAACTGTTTAAATCCAAGCGCTAGCGCATAGGCAATCGCACAATTGGAAACAGTTGGATACGAATATAAAATATCTTGATATTTATCTGCATCAGGATTGGCAAGCAAATGCGCTAATGTTGCTGCTTCCCCTCGTTTAAAACACAAAAGCGTCTGACGAAACAATGATGAAACATCAGGATGAACGCCATTGACAGTTAACAAGTCAATCTGAGCCAGCCATTGATTATCCCGCACTTGCCGAATCCAGTGATAGGTTGAGCGAGTCTGTTCTACCTCAGCATGAAAATCAGGTCGAATTCCATATTTATATAAAGCTTTCAGACTAGTTCCACACGAGATAATAATCGCCCGGTCCTGATATTCTCTAAGCGTGTCGATGCAGTTATCCAATGATGGACCATTCCCGACGATAAAGACCGGAAACTCCTCTAATTGCTGATTCAGAGTCTTAGAACGTTGCTTTAACAAATAGGGCTCATTGTTTAACAGTGATTGGCGAGTATGTGTCCAGTTGTAAAAGGCATGATCATAATATTCGCTAATATTGAGCAGCACCTTAAAATGTTCTCGAGTATGACGAATATGCTGGTCAAACTGGCTCTGGAAATAACTGACATAAAAAAAGGTATACGAGAGAATATGAATGCCACTGTAATTAAGACGATTTAAGATATCGTCAACCATATTCTCACCATTATCCCCGACATTAAGGTATAAGTTTGCCCCGAGTTTATCTAGGCGAGTCAATATCGGTTGCCAATCAATCAGCAATAAACTGGCATAAAAGTAATCACTATTGGGTTCATAAACAATCAGGTTATCGACTTCATGCTCTAACGCTAACTTTTCAAAAGCATGGCCGATTCCCAAACCGTACATGATAAAAGATGGCAATTTTTGCGGAAGTTTATGAAACTGCTCCGTAGGTAGCGACTGAACGAGCTCTTTGAGCTGATCTGAGAATTCATAATGAATATAAGGGCTATTTTTGCGTGTTCCTTTACGTGCATCCAAGACATCCAATTTTGGCCGACGCGCATAGTGTTCTAAATAGGCCAAACTTTCACTTTTAGCATCTTCAAGATAAAGTGTTACCCCTAACTCAATATCTAGCAAATTCCATTGCTGGCTCTGATTCTGGAACAACCACCAACGTTTGGCTTGATAACCGCGAAATGAAGCACTGATCTCTGGTAAATACTGCTCAAATGCGCTTAAATTTTGTGTCAGAAGATTGTTCTTAATTTCACTAGCGTGAGCAAAATAGTGATTGATTGAAAAGCCAAATTCACAGACTCGCTCCTGCTCAAGTTGCAAACTAGCCAGTGTAGTCAAGTTGTGCCAACAAAGATGACCAAGCGCTAAATCTAACTCTATCTTCGCAAAAAGCGGATACTGATAATGCCGAAACAGATGAAAACTTTGTCCTGCGGAACGTTCTAGCCAACTCTCGATTGGCTGTAAATTTTCATTGCCTTCCAAGCCGGATTGAATCGTGACTGAAATATTGTGTGCAACGCAATAATCAAAAAACTCCTCCCATGGTGCACTTAACAAAGACACTTTTAAAAGATCAACCACCGGCTCTACCAATAAAATAGACTGCCATGGCGCACTGCTAGCTAACTCAAGCAGATGATATCCCAACCCACATCCAAGAATGACTAACTGTTCAGTGTCGCTCTGGTGTAGTGACTGATAACGCTGCTCAATACCTGGAAATATATCTAAAAGGCCAACGCCATTTTCTTGACTAGCAACAATAGGGGCATAATTTTCCTGCTTATTCACTTTCAATGCCGCACGGCAAAAATCTGCCACTTGCTTGGCACTTTCAAGCTTCGGATCAAGAGGATATAGAGAACGACCACGATGAATATCTAAAACACTAAGCTGTTTTTGCCGATTAACAAACGGGGAAAAAGCCACGAGCTGATGAGTATTGAGACGTTCAGCGAGTGTTTTATCAAACTGCGCCCAAGCTTCAAGATTTCGCTTTTGGCGACTGAGTAATCGCGGTGCCAGTTGTGCTTCGTTTGTTTGCTGAGTCTGTTCATCTAAACAAAGCTGACAATCAATCACATTGAGCATAATAGTTGTATCGTTTTAACGTTGCGGATTATAAGTTTTGGCAAGGCGTTTAGCCTGACTGAGCACTGACAATTGTTGCTTAATTTCGTCTTTACTATCAGAGATTTGCTCCGTGAGCTGCTGCATAGATGCTAAACGACGCTGAAGGATTGGCGAGTTAGGCCCCGCATTAAGTGTCAATTGCTCAAGTATATTTTGATGTTCACTCAGTAAAAAATGAACTTGCCCAATATCACTATCGGGCAATTTGAGTATGGCCACTAACTGCGACAATAATTGCTCAGAACGTATTTCCAACTGGGCTAAGTGTTCATCATCCATAACGATACTAGACAGCGTTACGCTGATTATACGCTTCTTGTTTTGCCGATTCAGGAATGTTATCCCACGCTGATTTAATTGGCAGCAAGATTTCGATGACATCAGCTATCTGCTGTGGATCATTAGTCACGGATGCTTCAGATAAATGTTCTAACATAAAGCTATACAGATCATCCAGATTCCGGGAAATCTCACCACCAGCTTCATGATCGAGCGTACTGCGAAGCGACGATATAATTGCAGTCGCTTTAGCGATGGGTTTCGCTTTATTTGCCAAATCTTTACGTTCGATACATCCTTTGGCTATCGCTAAATTCTCCAACGCAGATTGCATCAGAAGTTGAGTTATTTTATGTGGATCAGCTGTCGCAATCTGATCACGAATTCCCACCTGACGATATTGATGAATCCCTTTTTTATACATAACGACATCTCTCAACTTTTACTTTATAGGTGACTCTGAACATAATTCATTTGCTCTTTGAGCCCAGCCATTGATTTATCAAATGCAGTGTATTTATCACGCAACGTTTTTTCATATTGCGCCATGCGATCATCCAACGCCGTTTGATCTTCACTAACCCCTTTCAACCGGGACTGAACAGACTGCTGCCGATGATCTAAAATTCCGCCAGTTTCCTCATAACTTTTGACAAACTTGGCAAAACGAGTCGCAATACCATCATCTGATGCAAAAAATCGGCCAACCTGATTTAAGTCACCATTTAACTGCTCTTTTAATTTGGTATCGTCTACTGATAATTTCCCTTCCCGATCCATTTTTACCCCCATACCATAGAGGGTATGAACTCGACCGGGTTGCTCCGGGTCTCTCACACCACTACTCACAATCTTACCCATCGCATAACGCATAGTACGAAGCATTGCATCCCCACTCAGTGGTTTGTGATGTGAGTTATCAGAACCTTTATGCACCTGCTGGGGTTTACTATATTTATCAATCTGAGTCAGAACTTTATTATAAGTATCGACAAAATTATGGACATTCTTAACCGCCGCATCGATATCGGGTTCAATGGTTAGCTGACTCGATTTACTGGTTTTCTCATGCACCGTCAGACTTACGCCAGAGATAACATTTTTAAACTGGTTCGTATCGCTGGTTGCATCTAAACCATTAATCCGTACTTTGGCACCGGAGGCAGTTTTGGTTGTCTGAAAATTGGAAACAAAATTAGCTAACTTCGCGCTAGTCGTCGTCACCACTAAATCATTAGGATTACCATTATCAGGATTATCATCGTTATCTAATCCTGAAACGGAGCTATCTAAAACAAAATGAGTGCCATTTTCTGAGTTGATCAAGTTGGCTGTTACGCCAAAATTTTTCGTGTTTTCGTTGATCGCCTTACGAAGCTGCTCAATGGTCATTCCGGGTTTCACATCAATATGAAACGATTTTTCTTTACTGCCCTGTCCAACTTTAAAGACCAACTGAGCAGGTGGAGCCGGAGTTTTATCGGGACTGGTACTGGCTTTATAGATTTGTTCAGTCCCAGATTTATAAACATTCGTAGAAGTTAATCGCGAACCTTGCGCTAGCTGTAACACATCAACCTGATAGGTCCCATTCACAGCTCTTCGCGACAGAGAAACTTTATAAGGCTGCGCCAAATCATCCAATGAACTGGCAGCCTGTGAAGATTTTTTATCTTTATCTGATGATTTTGAATTGGCCGAATTTGCGGTAGCACCAGAGACTTTTTGCCCGTCCACTAATGCCTGACGAGGCAAAAATTCTTGAGGATTTGTCGCTTTATCAACTGCCTTGCGAAAATTACTCAATGCTGATTTTACGCTTCCCACTGCGGAAAGCGTAACGTTCAGCGTGTCCTTGCGCTTTCTGATACGCTGTTCTTGAGGTTGGCGTTCAGCATTAATAGAAGCATTCATGAGCGACTCAAGATCGAGTCCACTGCCTACACCTGCTGCTGTCAGTCCTGCACCTACTCCTGCCATAATAATCCGCCGCCCTCTTACACTAAACTATCTTATCAACAAGTAACCCAGCCTGATCAGTGGCATCCTGATACTCTTTTAGCCTAGTGGATATTTCACGAAGCTCCTGAGAAGGGATCTCTCGGATGACTTCATGGGTATCGGTATTGTAAATGGATGTTACCAATTCCCCATCCTGTTTATCCACTTTAAACCTTACTGCCGTTGATTGCACCTTGAGGATCTGGTTAACTTCATCAACTACATTAACTATATCCTCTGATGACATGGTCGCAGGATTCGGGTCTGGAGAGCCCTGCAAGTTCCGCGCCGATCTACTTTGGCGCCCCCCTTGCACAGGCTCTGAAGAGTGTTGATAAGCCACTGATGACCGATCACCCGTCACGACTGAACTAATATCATTTGACATCTTTCAGCCTCCCGTCAAAAACTGCCTTTTCTAATCAGCAGATTAGATCAGAGCTAACGCAGCTTGTGGACGCTGATTTGCCTGTGCCAAAATCGAAGTACTGGTTTGCTGCAAAATTTTTGATTCAGTCAATTTTGCGGTTTCTTTTGCAAAGTCAGTATCCCGAATTCGAGAACGAGCAGATGTCACGTTTTCAGACACGTTTGTCAAGTTGCGGATAGTCGAGTCAAATCGGTTCTGAATTGCACCCAATTTGGCTCGTTGGCTATCCACTGCCTTAATTGCTGTATCCAGACTCCCGATAGCAGCACTAGACTGACCAACCGACTGAACAGACAAGCCAGACAACCCAAGACCTGCGGCTCCCCAACCACTAGCACGACTAATGTTCACACTAATGTTTTGGTTTGCCCCCGCATTGGCACCAACTAGGAATTTCGCTGAGAAAGTCCCATCAAGCAGATTTACACCACCGAACTGGGTCGTCTGAGATACACGACTCATTTCAGTTTTCAGTGAAGATACTTCAGCCTGCAATGCGTTGCGGTCATCCGAGTTGTTCACACCATCTTGCGATTGTACGGCAAGAGTACGCATACGCTGCATCATGGTGGTTAACTCATCCATGGCGCCTTCTGCTGTTTGTGCAACAGAGATACCATCTTGACCATTCTTAACTGAACGGTTCAGACCTTGGATTTGAGATGTCATTCGGTTAGAGATCTGCAGACCTGCAGCATCATCTTTTGCCGAGTTGATTCGCTTCCCTGAGCTTAAGCGTTGGTATGCTGTATCCAGCTGAGAGCTAGAACGAGACAAGTAACGCTGTGCGTCTAGAGATGACACGTTAGTATTAACTACTAATGCCATAATTTGAGCCTCCTAAGATTAACCTCTCTATCTGAACCGGATAGAGTGGCCTAAAATCAGCAAGGTTGTTGAACCCCGACAGAAGTGAACCTCTTCATGCCAGACAACCTTCCTATTACTGAAGAAACTTTTCTCTTCGCTAAAAGTAACGGCAATGCTACGGCAAACTTTAGATCTTTTTTATCAGAAAGAGGAATTAATTTGCCGTCCAGCGCAAGCGTAACAAAAGTGGCAATAAAATAGATTAAAGCACTCTCAGCCAGCATCGACACAGGCAGTGTCAAAATGGAAACAAAAACTTGGCATAATTGATGCTTTATATTCGATGCAGTCTGAACCGCTGCAAAAAAAGCCAGGTTTGGAAAACCTGGCTAAATCGCTCATGTGATAGGAGATTGAGAGCGAAATTATAAGCGCTAAATATAATTCTAGGAATTGAGCCTCCTAAGAGTGTTATATGCGCGAACCTCCTGGGACGGTGGACTGAACCCCACCGTCCTTTTTTATTAGCCCAACAGAGACAGTGCAGCCTGAGGGCGTTGATTTGCCTGAGCCAAAATGGTTGTGGCAGTTTTCTGAATAATCCGGTTTTTAGTTAAATTAGCGGTCTCTTTCGCATAGTCGGTATCTTTGATTCGAGAACGAGCTTCTGTCACATTCGACGAAATATTAGTTAAATTTCGAATGGTTGACTGGAATCGGTTCTGAACCGCACCAAGTTTAGCACGCTGAGAGTCCACCTTTTTAATCGCGTTATCAACTGTTGCAACCGCAGCCGAAGCTTGTGGAACACTATTCACACTTAGACTACCTAAATTCAAACCACTCGTTCCCCAACCCCCTGGGTTTTCAATGTTCACGCTGATATTCTGTTGTGCACCAGCGTTTGCCCCAACTAAGAACTTAGCAGAAAAAGTCCCATTTAGGATATTAACACCACCGAACTGGGTAGTTTGTGCAACCCGACTCATTTCAGTCTTTAACTGAGAAACTTCTGATTGCAATGCATTACGGTCATCTGAGTTATTCACACCATCTTGCGCTTGAATCGCTAGCGAACGGATACGCTGCAACGAACTGGTTAACTCGTCCATTGCTCCCTCAGCAGTCTGAGAGATTGAAATCCCGTCCTGAGCGTTTAATGATGCCCGATTTAACCCCTGGATTTGAGCAGTCATTCGATTTGAAATCTGCAAACCTGCTGCATCATCTTTTGCAGAGTTAATACGAGAGCCAGAAGCTAAACGCTGAAATGATGTATTCAACGCACTACTGGCTTTACTTAACTGACGCTGTGCGTTTAACGACGATATGTTCGTATTGACATAAAGTGCCATAATTATATCTCCTATCTACAATCTGATCCGCTTTTATCGGCTTTTTATGTTGTCGACTTATATCCTGCCGACTTACCTTATTTAACGGCTGAGATGTCGATTCCTTTAGGACTTTTTTGCCTGTTTAAGAAGCCGAACAATCCAGCAAACCCTTTATATCTCGGGGACATATTAGCTATCGGCCAGCAAGTAGAAACATTAAGGAAATTTGCACATTATTTAGATAAATTTAAAAATAGTGGCGGTTATGGGTGGGGGAGAAATAAAAAAATAGAGAAACAGAATTGGAAAATAAATCCTTTAAATGAAAAAAGGGCTAAATAGCCCTTTTTTCTAAATCATACATGCTAAATATAATTAAACAGTGTCATTTTACTAATTTTGCTGTAGGCCGCATAAGAGGTATTGAGCGCCAATTCAGCCTTAGATAGTGACGTCACAGCTTTAGAAAAATCGACTTCTCCCAGTGAGGCTCTAGATTTTTTGTTGATGATATTAATTGCTGACTGGGCGTTTCCTAAAGAATCCAAACCATTCTCGCGAGCACCAATTGAACCCATTGTCAGGTTTAATTTCTCAGTCGCATGATCAATACCAACTAAAAAATCTTCCTGAGCCTGATCATAAGGTTGCCCTTTGACGTTAGGATCTCTTAAAACATCGATAAAGCGTCCCAGAATATTCAATATATTGTCTTTTTCTGGTTTTTGCAGTGTAAATGACTCTGTTGTCCCAGGAGTCGAAGTCAGCTTAATTTTTAGCCCTTTAAATAAAAATGGCTTACCCACTTCATACGTTCCCGATGCCAACTCTTTACCATCACTATTAGTGATGGTGTAGCTATTCGGATTGCCACCGCTACCAGCCGCTGTGGACACTGTAAAAGTATTGGCTTGCGGCGTTACATCAGAGTAATTATTTTTATAGAAAGTATCATAGGTTTTCTGCTCATTTACATAAGCATCAATGCCACTGGAGTTACTTTTAACCCGCCGACGTAGGGAAACATTCTCAAACGCATCTTTACCAGTCGTATTGCTTTGCACATAAACTGATGCGCCAATTTTGAGTCGAGTGTTACCGTTATCACCCACATAATGATAACGTTGGCCGTCAAAAACATAGGGTTGGATCTGTGACTGGAAGCCAGCAAAAACATAATCCCCATTCGCATCCCGAGTATTCACCAAGTCGGCCATCTGCGCACGGATTTGCTCAAGTTCTTTTGCCATTGAACGACGTTCATTCATTCCGTTAAGGCCATCACCTGACTGAACCCCCAACACCCGAGCACGCAATGCTGAATCATGCATACTGTTAAGGATATTCTCCTGAAAACTTAAGGTGTTTTCCAAAGAAACCCCATTATTTTTATATTGAGCATTCTGATTAATGTCGGTATCAATTGCCATTTTTTCCGACATATCTGCAGGTCCATCCCCCGCTTGTAACAATTTCTTGTGCGTCACTAACTGATTATTGGCTTTTTCAACTTGCTGCTGAGACTGTAAAATCCCATTCATCGAAGTATTATAAAGGTTCATTGTTGCAACACGCATGATGACTACCTCAGAGCATTAAGAATGGAATCAAATGTCTTTTGCGCCACACCAATAACCTGCGCCGATGCGGCATAGGCCTGCTGAAAACGCACCATGTTTGAAGCTTCTTCATCCATGTTTACCCCAGAAATTGATTTTGCCCAATTCTCACTTTGGGTTTTTAATGACTTCGCAGCGGCTGTATCTAAACGCGCTTCAGAGGTATGCCCGCCAATAAAAGTTACCATAGAGGTATAAGCATCATTGAACGTCATCTGATCACTCTCCTGATCATTTGCAAGCCCTTTACGCACAGTGGCTTTTTGCTGCAAATCTGCCAGTTTCAGACCATTAAAGTTATCTGAATAACCCTCTGTGTTATAGCGAATCGTAAATACATCGCCAGGCTTGGCCTGACCACTAATGGAGACATCATAACCAGGGTTTAATTTCGCCTGCGCTAAAATATTCCGTCCATCATCCGTGACTGGAACGGTCGCCAGTTTATGACCATCTTCATCGTAAATGTCATAGCCATTGTCTTTATTGACCTCAATACGCTGAGGAGAATGGATATTCAATTTTCCAGGCGCCTCAAATCCGGAACCCGCCCCTGTATTAGTGACACTAGATAAGGTAATTTTGGCATCACTAATGTTATGAATATCTTCATCGACACGAACCGGAGCTGCCACAGCGAGTTTCTCCGGCTGAGTCATTGTCAATTGGACTTTGCGGGCCGCCTCATGAGCAGGGCGCAGTAAAAATTTATCCCCGCTAGCATAACCACCTGATGAGACATTCAAACGCAAGCCATCAATTTCAAAATCATTCGAAGTTGTCCCTTTCACAGCCTCTCCAACGACCTTATTACCGTCCAGTCGCTGCACGGTAAAACTGCTACCGCCATCAAATTTCACCAGATAATTATAACGGGTCAACTGGTTACTCTTGCCTGGAATGACCTCAGCCGTAACTTTACCGTCCCCCTGATTTTTCTTAAACGCTAACCCCTGAAATTTAGGTAAAGAAAAAATATCCCCCCCTAGGTGGCCTTCCATATCCATGCCTAAGTGATTTTGTCGGTTAAATGCATCAGTTAGCGTTAGGGCAATCTGTCCCAATCGATTGCGGCTAGGATTCATCACACTATCGCGATACACCAATAAACCATCGATAGCCCCGCCAAGTTGCCCCGGATTCATCTTCGCTTCGGTAGTGTTCCAATCCAGGTATACCTCTTGCTGAGTGGGATCAGGATTGCCGGGTCGGAGATCAAGAGTGGCATGATTTTTTTCAGTCACTAAGGCATGACCATTTTTCATAAATACTAATTTGGCGCCATTAGTCTGATCAATTGTATGAATCTTGATAATTTTTGACAGCTCATGAATCGCTTTGTCACGCTTATCTTTAAGCGTGGCCATCGTCCCTTGCTCTGGCGAATTATGATGGCTCATAATCTGCACATTCATATCCTGCAAGCTACTGATCAACTTATTTGCTGTATCTACTTTTTCTTTCAATTCGCCATTAAAATGGCGCTGCTGATTCGCGAACTGATTATCAAGTAGACGGAAACGACGGAGTAATCCGTTAAAGCCATTTAGCGTCAGTGCCCGTGTTGATGTCGAAAGCGGTGTATCATTCATCGCATGGATATTAGCGAAGGTTTTATCTAAATTAGGGTTAAGTGATAGTGAATCATCACTAACTACTTTGTCTATTTCCGAGATGCGATCAAGATATGATTTTTTTTCATCATAATCAGAGGTCGTACGCCATACAGACTGCTGGGCGAACTGGTTAATAACTCGATTGGTATGACCGCGCCCGACACCGCCGGTAATTTCTGGCTGATACTCAGTGCGCTGCATCGAATATCCAGGGGTATTAACATTGGAGATGTTATTACCAGTTGTCACCAATAATCTTTGGTGGGCTAAAACCCCTGAACCACCAATATTTAATAAATCCGGCATAACTGGTCTTCTCCATTATCAATTCTGATACTGTGATAACACCTCGCTATCAAGTACCTTTTGTATCTTGGCCGCATATTGAGGGTCTGTGGCATAACCCGAACGTTGTAGCTGTTCAGCGAACTGGGCGGGATTTTCCCCATGTTCCAGAGCCTGCTGATAACGAGGCTTTTTCATCAGTGCTATATAATCTTTAACACTGTCCGCATACGACGAATAAGCTCTAAAATTTTCCTGTTTCGGTTTTGCAAGTCCTTGTTCATATTCGAGCGTCTGCACTCGCAATTTTGGTCCTTGCCAACTTTTACCCGCTTTAATACCAAATAAATTATGACTGCTCTGGCCATCGCCATGTGCCATTACCCGTTTGCCCCACCCTGTCTCCAGCGCCGCTTGAGCAACGACTGCCAGCGGTGAAATTCCCGCCGGAGCAGCAAATTTTTGCGCTATAGGCAACAGCGTTTTCACAAAATCATCTTCAGAGGCAAATTGCTGCCGTTTTATTGCCGCTGGTTTTGGTGTTTCTGCTGGTACTGCCGCGCTCTGCGTATAAATTCGTCGAGGCTGAAACTGCATTACAGGATTATGAGCAACTTTCTTGCCAGTTTGCTTTTTAGTAGCCATTTGATCGAGAGCATGCGCGTGTCCCATGGAGATAGACGAGGTTCTATCCCCCCCAGAACGAAGCTGGCTAGCTGGCGTGAGATTGGCACTCTCAGGATCGAGCTGCTGAACAATCAGATCAGCTAACCCTAGAGAGCCATTTTTAGATAGATCCAAAGAAAGCTGCTTGTCGTACATCTGCTGATAGTTCTTCACGTAGCGATTGTTATTAATGGAGTCTTTACTTGAGAACTGGCTGTTAGATTTACGCATCTCTTCAAGTAGCTTTTGCATAAATAACGCTTCAAACTGATGAGCTACTGCCTCTAAGGCTTTATGCGGATTCTTTTTGGCTTCCCGGCGTAACTCATCAAGCTGATTTAAGTTATTATAACTCTGCTGCTGTGCCATTGCGTTTTGCATCAACATAGGGTTCTTCAAGTCCATACATGTAATCCTTATATGACGATCAAATCGCCCTGAATAGCACCGGCCTGTTTCAGTGCTTCCAGAATTGAAACCAGATCACCTGGAGCGACACCCACTCGGTTTACAGCCTGAACTAAGTCATCCAAAGAGGCTCCCGACTGGAACTTGAACATCCGCCCATCGCCTTTATCAACTTGAATATTAGAATTTGGCGTCGTAACAGTTTTTCCGCCTGCCAGCGCATTGGGCTGAGAAACTTGAGGATTTTCAGATATTTTAACCGTTAACCCACCTGAGGTAATCGCCGCCGGCAACAATTTGACGTCTTTGCCAATGACAATTGTCCCGGTTCTTGAATTAACAATAATCTTTGCCGACTCTTGCGCTGGCTGAAACTGAATATTCTCAAGGGTAGATAGATAGTTCACCCGCTGAGATGGATCACGTGGTGCATAAACTTTAACGGATGTCGCATCAATGGGTTCAGCTGTGCGAGGCCCCACCATTTTATTGATCGCATCAGCTAGGCGTTTAGCCGAAGTGAAATCAGGTTGCTTTAAATTGAAGGTGATGAAATCGCCCTGATCAAAAGGAGACTTAATTGATTGCTCAACAATTGCACCATTAGGAATACGGCCAACCGTCGGAGTATTTGCAATAATTTTCGAGCCATCGGCCCCTTCAGCGCCAAAGCCACCAACAATCAGACTCCCCTGCGCCAGAGCATATACTTTCCCGTTGGCACCTTTTAAAAAGGTCTGTAATAGGCTACCACCGCGTAAACTTTTAGCCTGACCAATCGCTGAAACCGTCACATCAATCGTTTGTCCCGGCTTTGAAAAAGGCGGCAATATTGCCTGCACAGCAACGGCAGCGGTATTTTTAATTTTCAAACTGGTATTGGGCGGAACTTTAATCCCAAAATTTCTCAGCATCGTTTCAAATGACTGGTCAGCAAAAGCATTCCCGGATTCACCAGTACCTGGTAAGCCGACCACCAGGCCATAACCGATCAATTGGTTGTTACGAACCCCAGCGACATCTGCGACATCTTTAATTCGCGTGGCCTGTGCTTGAGCTGTTAACAACCAACTAGCCAGAGCTAATAAAGTGACAAACCATTTGTTTCTCATGGCCATAATTCCTGTACCCATCAACGACTAAAGCTGTTGCGTTGCATAATTAAGCATCTGATCGACACTTGAAATCACTTTTGAGTTCATCTCATACACACGCTGCGCTTCAATGAGGTCCACAAGCTCAGCTGTCACATTCACATTTGACGTTTCAAGTGCCCCTTGCTGAATCGAGCCTAACCCATTTTCCGTCGCGACCCCTTCTTGGGCATCACCACTGGAGGCCGTCGCAACATAAAGGTTTTGTCCTTTTGGCTCTAAACCAGAGGGGTTCACAAAGTCAGCCAACGCGATCTGCCCAACCACCTGTGGTTGTTGCTGCCCAGGTAAGACCACACTCACCTGGCCATCTTCAGAAACCGTCATACTCTGAGCATTTGCTGGGATCTGAATTTCAGGTTGAATCGGATAACCAGAACCAGGCGTCACCAGTGTCCCATCCTGATTCAACGAGAACTGTCCATTACGAGTATATGCCATGGTTCCATCGGGCATCTGAACTTCGAAAAAACCTTTCCCATTAATCATCATATCAAACGAGTTATTGGTGGTTTTCACGTTCCCTTGTGAAAAGTCTTTTTGGGTCGCAACCACTTTCGAACCAGCACCCAGCATCAAGCCCGTCGGGGTTAAAGTATTTTGTGACGAACGGCCACCTGGCTGATTCACCGTTTGATAGAGCAAATCTTCAAATACTCCCCGGCCTTTTTTGTACCCAACGGTGCTAGCGTTAGCCAAGTTGTTAGAGATGACCGAAACATTAGTCTGTTGAGCATCAAGCCCGGTTTTACTAATCCATAATGCTGGGTTCATAAAAAATAACCTCCAGTATTAACCACGTAAATTAAGTAAGCGAGTCACAGAGCGATCATCATCTTCAGCTGTTCGCATCATCTTGACCTGCATATCATAGTTATGCTGTAAATTAATCAGTTGGGTCATCTCCGCGATTGGATTGACATTACTGGATTCCAATGCCCCTTTAATGACTTCAACATTGGCATCTGCAGTAATCGGCTGATTATTGGCCAGACGGAACAGGCCATCATTGCCTTTACGCAACTCTTTAATCGATGGGTTGGCAAGTTTAATTCGATTAATCTCTTCCATTCCATCCGGTGGTGCACCTTGAGGCCTCACCTCAATCGTTCCATCTTTATTAATATTAATTTTTTCCACTGGCAGAGGCACAATAATGGGCTGATTATTGTTCCCTAAAACAGGATGTCCGGTAGCGGTTTGTAAAACCCCAGCAGCTGACACCGTCAAATTACCATCACGAGTTAGAGCTTCTTTACCATTCGCATCTTGAATCGAGATCCACCCTTGTCCGGCAACGGCTATATCAAGATCTCGCCCGGTTGTTTTCAGAGCGCCAGGGGTAAAATTTTGTCCCGGGTTTTCACGCATAGCAAACACCCTACTGGGAAAGCCATCACCATAAGCTTGCATAGCACGAGCCTGTTCAAAATCACTTTTAAACCCAGTTGTGTTGGCATTCGCTAAGTTGTTACCGTGTACCGCCAGCGCATTAAGCCCTTGAGATGCACCAGTCATTGATATATAGAGGTACTTATCCACTGCTGTATTCCTGCGTCAAATGGATGACTGACAGATATATTGCAAAAACGGTGCCAAGCTTTGTAAAGAAAAAGACGGGATAAATCAGGTTTAAGAAAAAGAAAAAAGCCCGCCAAAGCGGGCATAAGCACAGGAAATTAGCGGATTTGAATAATAGTTTGTTGCAACGAACTGTCTACCTCAAGAGCACGGGAGTTAGCTTGGAAGTTACGTTGCGCTGAAATCAGATTCACTAACTGATTGGTCAAATTCACGTTGGACTGCTCCAGCGCAGAAGAGTTAACTTTACCAAAAGTACCACGGTCTGGTTCACCGGCAATCGCTTCACCAGAGGCCTGGGTTTGCAGCCATGATGTATCGCCTTTTTGACTTAACCCCTGTGGGTTATTAAATTTCGCCAACGCAACTTTCGAAACAAAGCGTGTTACACCATTGCTGTATGATGCTTTCACCAAACCATCGGCACCAATGTCAATACCAGTCAATTTACCGACTGTCGAGCCGTTTTGTTTTAAGTTGTTTACCTCAAAAGGTGAAGAGAACTGAGTTGAGCCACCAATTTTAAAATTCAATGTTTGGGTTGGATCGACAGAGCCATTGGTTGCATCCCAAACTCCGCCAAGGGTACTTAATGCAGGAGTCGTAAACTCAGCAGGTGATGGTTGAACTAAGGAACCGGTGTTATCAAAACGCAGTGTTTGCGGTTGCCCAAGCGCTTTCCCATCGACGTAAATACGTTGCTGCCAAGTATTTGGCTGCCCTGCAACTTTTACAAAATAAGACTGCGCAACATGCGATCCACCAAGAGAGTCATAGATCGTCGCTGAAGTGGATGAGTTATAGGTCGAGCTATCATCAGGATTAAATAATGTCGGATCTTTAGTAGCCGCACTATTTGGCAAGTTAAACGACATATCAATATCAGAAGTCATTGTTGGCGAACCAACTTCACTACTGAGCTGAATCGGTTTGGTTGCAGCCATACTCACCGCTGAAGGTGTACCATCAGAATTCACTTTGTAACCCTGCAAGAAGTTTCCTTCAGAAGTCACAATATAGTTATTTGGATTCAGTTTAAATGCACCAGCACGAGTATAAGAATGGGTCAACCCGTCTTTTTTCTCAGAAGTGACAAAGAAACCTTCCCCTGTAATCGCCAAATCAAGCGAGTTTTGGGTAAATTTCAGTGATCCCTGATGAAATTGCTGGGCAACCTGAGTCGTTTTTGCACCGTTACCATTTGCTGTCTTAGCATTGGAAAACAGTGAATTGGCATACACATCCGCAAACTCTGCACGAGACTCTTTAAAGCCCGTTGTATCAACGTTCGCAATATTGTTGGATGTTGTATCCAAATCCTTTTGTGAAGCGTTAATGCCGCTTAAGGCGATACCAAATGCCATCTCTCAATCTCCTATATTACTTTCAACGTACTAGCCTTCACCAACTTCAAGCACGTCCTTCATATTAAATCCACCTAAACCAGCTAGATTTAACTTGATACCTTCAGCCCCTTTATGGGAAAGACTGACACTGCTTACGTGACCAAACGTTGCCGCAGCTAACTGAACATTCTTCGCGCCTTGTTTACCAGTCACTTCAATTTTATATTTACCTTCTGGAGCGGCTTTACCTGTTTTATCTTTGCCATCCCAGTTAAATTTCATGTTGCCGTGGCCATCACCCAAATTCATGGTTTTAATGACTTCGCCGGCTGCATCCTTAATACTGACATGGACATTTTTTGCCCCTTTGCCAGCCACTGCGACACCAGAGAACCCTTTACCTTCATTCATCCCATGATCAAGAGGGACCAGCACAGAACGGCCAACTAAGGTGGATGCCTGCAAAGCTTTCGATGAGGTCATTAAATTATTCAACCCCTTGAATTCTTTGGTCAACTGAGCAATCCCATCAGACGTCTGAAACGATGACATCTGTGAAATCATATGGGCATTATCCACTGGCTTAGACGGATCCTGATAAGCCAGCTGTTGAGTCAGCAGCGAAAAGAAATCTTTCTGATCAAGTTTCTTATTGTCCGATGGAGCAGCGACCGGGCCAGTTTCTGGTTTATTAACCTTGGCATCTTGCTTGATCGGCTGTTGCTGCTTTGTCTTATCCGGCCAATAGATATTGCTATCTAATCCTTTAATCTGTGCCATTTACCCAATCTCCGACTAACCCTTACCTAAATTTAACGTCGAATTCAGCATCTGTTTAGCGGCATCAGCAACCTGGACATTCGTTTGGTAGGAGCGAGAGGCGCTAATCATATCGGCCATCTCTTCCATCACATTGACATTAGGCTTATAAATATAACCATCTTTATCTGCCAGTGGATGGTTCGGATTGTATTCACGACGCAGTGGCGCATCACTTTCAACAATCCCTTTTACTTCTACCTTAACTGCATCGGATGGTTCACCATTTATAGCTTGATCTAATGCTGCTGCAAAAACAGGCTTCCGAGCCCGATAAGTATCTTGAAAATTCGAAGAAACACTATCGGCGTTTGCTAGGTTACTTGCGGTCGTATTCAGACGGACAGACTGTGCTTTTAAACCGGAACCAGATACGTCAAATACATTAAATAAACCCATAATGATTATCCTGTAATTGCTTTCTTAAGGCCGTTGATTTTGCTATTTAAGAAATTCAAACTGGCCTCGTAACGCATCCCGTTTTCCATATACAGTGTCTTTTCAGTCTGCATATCAACCGTATTGCCATCACCGGTATCTGGTTGGTCAGGAACCCGGTATCCAATACTTGGGTCAAAGTCCGCCGATCCGGCAATATGCCTTTCGTTTGTTCTTAATAAGCGAAAATCATGCCCACTTGTTGCTTCAGCTAACGCTTTTTTAAAATCGAGGTCCCGAGCCTTGTAATTCGGGGTATCGGCGTTAGCAATATTACTGGCTAATAATTCAGCACGACGCTCGCGAACACCCAGTGTGTACTGGTGAATGCCAAAAGCTTTATCAAAAGTAATACTCATAAGTTTCCTCCAGAGATGACAACAGGAAACTGCAACTAATATGCCATTACAAAATTTTGACGATAGATAAAAGATGAAAAAAGCGGCAAGCAGAAATAACCAAAGCGGCAAAACTTACCGCTTTGCCGCCTTTCTGGTCATTTTTTATCCTCACAAAGAGGACTATTTTAATCGGTAGATAATCCCCGGATTACAGCGGATCATTTCGAAACGATCCGTTAGCCCGGTCAGGGATTCGGACGCTCCCAGAATTAAATATCCATTGGGGTTAAGCGCCCCAGCAAACTGATTTAGAATCTTAGACTTAAGATCTGCAGAAAAATAGATCAACACATTCCGACAGAAAATAATGTCAAATTTACCTAAAAGCGAATAGCTATCCAGTAAGTTCAGTGGCCGAAAGCTAACATATTTACGAACCGCTTCATTCACTCGGAAATGACCATGCCCGACATCTTCAAAAAACTGTCGTTTTCGCTCAGGAGATAAACCACGCGCTAAAGCAAGCGCGTCATATTCACCTTTTTTACAATGTTCGAGCATAGAGGGGGAAATATCAGTCCCTATAATCTGGACATTACTCAAAGCACCAGGTCGACGACGCAGAAATTCCTGAACGATCATAGCGATTGAATAAGGCTCTTGCCCAGATGAGCAAGCGGCAGACCAGATCTTTGCGCCTCTTTTACTCTGTGCCATTTCCGGTAGCAATCGATCACCGAGCAATTGAAACGGGTAGCTATCACGAAACCACAACGTCTCATTGGTGGTCATCGCATCAACGACTTCAGCCCGAATGCCTCGCTCACGCAAACTCATCGCCTGAGTAATTAGTGCACTTAAATTCCCTGAGCCAAATTTTTGCACCAGAGGAGATAGGCGACTTTTAACTAAATACTGTTTGTTATTTCCAAGGACGATGCCACACTGCTGCTCCAAAAAGCTGCTAAATTGGGAGTATAGCTCGTCTGAAAGCTCTTTCACGCGTTAAATACCTGCATTGTTAATTTTCAATTGAATTACGTACAGCAGAAGCCAACTCGTCCGGATTGAATTTTGCAATAAACGCATTCGCTCCGACCTTATCCACCATTGCTTGGTTGAAAACGCCACTTAAGGACGTATGCAATATCACCTTCAGATCTCGTAGAGCTGGATCAGAGCGGATAGCAGCCGTCAGTGTATAACCATCCATCTCGGGCATTTCGATATCTGAAATGACCAGTGAATAAAGATCGTTGATTGGACCTTCTTTTGCCTTAGCTTTTAACAGATCAAGAGCTTCTTTACCATCTTTACAAAGGTCAACCTCAATTCCTAAAGAGGTTACTGCACGTTTAACCTGATTTCGAGCTACGGAAGAGTCATCAGCAACCAATATTTTTTTATCATGGATAGACTCAGGTGCCTCATCAACAATACTGCTACTGACCTCTGTTGGGAACGGAGAAATCTCATCCAGAATTTTTTCTACATCCAGAATAGACACCAGCTCATTTTCAACTTCCGTCACCGCTGTCAGGTAATTCAATTTGCCTACACCTTTTGGGGGCGGCATAATGTTTTCCCAGTTCATGTTGATGATTCGTTCAACAGAGCCCACTAAAAACCCCTGAACAGAGCGGTTATACTCAGCAATGATGACAAACGCTTTGCTTAAATCAGTGATTGCAGGTCCTTTCGTCGCGCGGCTTAAATCAATAATAGAAATAGTTTGACCACGAATGTGGGCAACCCCTCGAACTACCGAATTAAGTTTGGGTAAGGCTGTTAGTGGAGGACATTGCAACACCTCTTTAACCTTGAATACGTTAATTCCGTATCGCTGTTTTCCCACCAGGCGAAACATTAATAACTCTAATCGGTTCTGACCAACTAATTGCGTACGTTGGTTTACTGAATCTAGGATTCCCGCCATGCTGAATATCTCTCCTTGAGCAAAAGGCACAACTTTTGCGTATAGATTGTCACAAAGTCAAAGTGAACGCTAAATTGTCATAAAATTGACGGTTATGCCGCTGCTTAAAAGTTGATGTCTACTAAAGCATAGTAAAAAGCTTAAACATTCTCCGTTATATTTATATATCGACTGAAAATTAAAATGATTAAACAGATTTTATGCTCAATTGCGTTATTATTTATCAGTTATAACACATCGGCGACCCCTGACATTGCAAGTAAACTGCAAGCTCAGGCTGTTGCCTATGTCAAAAACAAAGTTGTGATCAAAGCCGACCAGCGAGTTAAAGTAGAAGCGGCGAATATTGATCCACGAACCAACTTTAAAAGCTGTAAAAACTTCCACTACTTTTTAACCGATCCACAGATAAGTAAACACAATACGGTTCGGGTTACCTGTGATGAAGACCATAATTTTCGACTCTATATCCCTGTCAAAGTCACGACATTAATTCCAATTGTTACAATGAAAACAACTGCAGATGCAGGCGACACCATCGAACAATCTGATTTAAAAATAAGCTATTTAAGCCAAAATCGCATCTTTGGTACACATTATAGCCACATCAACGAGTTACTGGGAGCAAAATTAAAGCGCAGGGTCAATCGGAACCAACCACTAACTAGGTATGATATTTGCATAGTATGTCGAGGAGACTCAGTAAAAATTGTCGCCCAAGGGCGCGGATTATATATTAGTACTTCAGGAACAGCATTGGCGGACGGATTGGTAGGTGATACGATTAGAGTACGCAATAACCAATCGCAAAGAACGATTAATGCTATTATTAACTCTGTTGGGAAAGTGACAGTTCGCATGTAAAACGTATTAAAGTTTTCTATCACAGGGCCGATAGAATCTGTAACTTTAATGCATTAAGTTAAACGAATAATCATGGGATGCCTTATATGGCTATGAATATCAATAACATAAGCGGTAGTCGCAGCAATTCTGTTGAGAATAATCGCAGTTCTGATAACCGTCAGGTACAGAGTAATAATAGCGATTCGAGTCAAACAAAAGCGACTGCCCCTCAGGATTCTGTCGTGTTGACTGATAAAGCTCGTCAATTAAATCAGATTGAAAATGGCCTCAGACAAAGTGATGCGGCGGGTGATGCCGAACGCAGTAAAAAAATCGCTGCGCTCAAACAAGCCATTGCCGATGGCAGCTATCAAGTCGACGCGCCACGAGTCGCAAAAAAAATGGGGTCAATGGAAGACCAAATGAACACGCTTTATCGTTAGTCATTAGGCTATTGTGTCAATGTTAGAATCGCTTTTAACTCAGCAACAACAGCTTCTTGAGAAACTGATGCAAGCGCTGCAAGAAGAACAGCAGGTTTTAGCTGAGCGCAATATTGATGGAATCAATGCCATTGCTCAGCAAAAGAATATTTTGTTGGAACAACTCAATGAAAACGATCACCTTATTGAAGCTCATCCCAAACGTCAGCTTTTAACATCAGAGCCACAGCTTATAGCCAAACGTAAGCAGCTCACCAAAATGTTGTCTGTCTGCCAGCAGGCCAACACCATTAATGGCCGAATTATTAAAGCCAGCAGTGAAGAAGTTGAAAAGCTTGCCCATCAAATGAATCATCTTATGCAACAAACCTCAATGACCTACGACAAAGCAGGTCGCCAACATACAGCCAGTCGTCACGGCAAAAGTTTTAAAGCCTAGTTCCGTTTTGTTATTTCCTGATTGATGAATTTTTTTCGCTACACCCATCAATGTTCATAGTCAATAAAAGCACTATCATGCAGGGCGAGTTGCCCCTCACCCGAGTGTTGCCATGCATTTTCAAGTTGCATAACGTTGCCCCATCCCCCCCCTTTTAGATGCCAGTTATCTTTTCTTGGGATGATTGATTTTATGAACATTAAATATAAATAAGATGGACGCAACTAGCTGTATTTAGGGGCAACTTATACGACGCCATTGAGTGCTACATCCGGCATCATCATCTTAGAACTAAGATCCTAAATAAGCACCTCGTTCTACTAGGGGCGTTTCACCTTTAGTCACTAGGGACTGTTGACCTTTTGTGATTCGTTTTGCAGAAATCTGAGAGGGATTTAGGCAAGGCAAACGTTGTGCCGTGTAGTTATTCTCCACAAAGAACGTTTAACGCTGGATAAATTCCTCTCAGATACTGCCCTTGGGGTTCATTTAAACGCATTTTGAACAAAATTCAACCACCAAAGGTCAACAGTCCCTAGTTTTACAGCAATCTGTGCAAACCAATCATCTGTTCCAGATCATAGCGCCAATCCACTCTTGGAAATGATCGGCTTGATTCAGTACTCTGTTCGTCAAGCAAAAGAGAAACCATATAGATGTAAAACGTAAGATTTAAGTAACAGCATTAGACAAGAAAGCCGGTAAAAACCGGCTAACAAATCAATAACTAGGTTGTATTTATTTACTGTTAGACGACTGAATCAAGACCACGCCATCTTTCATCATAGGTTTATTACGGTTTGGATCAATATCCATTGCACTATCGTAAACACTCAGAGGAATTAACTGTTGCGCTGATGCAACAACAACTTTCGAGCGAGCCCCAACTAATCGAGCATTCACAATATACCCACGTGAAGTCCGGTTATAGGTCCCAATTAATAGATATTCAATAGGCTGGACTTTAGGTAATTCACTGGTGTTTCGACTATAGACAAAATCACCATTGTGAGTAATACGGATAAAGCCTGTCGCTTTATAGTCAATCAGCGACAAACCATGCTGTTGCATTTCAAACACAAAACTTTCAGACAATTGCATCCCAAATGGGCTGGTTTTTCGCAGATCTTCTAGTGAGACAAATGAAGCTACCCCGATCGGAGTATGAGGATTAACATACTTAGCACTACGCATCATTTGATTAGCCATATCCGCGACATAATCTTCAAGCGTCAGATTTTGTGGGTTATCGTTCACCGGCTTTTCCATAACCGATGGCTTAGGCTGAGGAGCGGGTTTATCTGAAGATGGAGAAAATAAGCGCGCCCAAAAACCTTTTTTCTCCTCTTTAGGCGGCTGTTCATCTGTATAGCTATATGCAGATTTAGGAGTCGATGGCTCAGCACTGGGTTGCTCACTCTGGCCAAACCCTAACTGAGCACAACCGGTTAAAGTTATCGACATCAGAACACCGACTACAATCGCTTTCATTACAGGCTTCCTTATTCATCTTTGCCATCATGCTGGCCATTCATCAAACCTGAGTCGTAACGGGTTTGACCTTATGCTTTTTCTATACTTAGCTTATCGGCAGCCAACAGATGAACTTTATACTTTGCTTTAAGGTTCACTCGAACCTAGGTAACTGGTGTCAGCGTCAATCGTCGGCTGCATCGACATTGCAACGCGATATACTTCGCGAAAATCAAGTTCCATCTCGGTGACATAAGTATTTTTGACCCGATAAGATTTCAATACCCTTGCTCCCCGAATCACACCGTACACCGATGCCTCCAACGATTGATTGCCTAAAATCATGTCTTTGACAGTGACATTACTCGCAACTTTCTGCCCATAAACTCGCTCAGACAACTCCCGATAAGCATCCAGTTTCGAAGCTCTCATCGCCTGTAACTCTTTGACCTGTTCAGTGGCCCCCATCTGCTCATTGATTGGAGCATAACCAACCGCTCGAATCACAGCAAAAGACTTAGGTGGGTTTTTCTTAATTGTGTCCTGACGATGTAATGTCGGTAATTTAAGATCCTTGATAGCGCTACAGCCTGTGAACCCGGGGATCATTAACACGACTAACAAATACAGATACCATTTATTATTGCTGGCGAATATCATCGCGAACCAATCCTCCATTGACTTCTCGAACTGCAGGCACAAGCGGGGCTATATCAGCCGGAAAAAATTCATATGCGGCGCTAACCACCGCACGATCAGATAAGCGAATGATCCGTACATTCACGTGTAAACCTGAACGGCTTGGCTGATAACTTCCCACCAGCATATAAGTAATATTCATTTTCTTAACCAAATCAGCCGAGTTACGGCTTAACGCAAATTCGCCAGACGTTGGCACCATGGTTAAATGCCCCGTTAAACGGGGTTCAACCAAAGGAACACCTCGTGAATCAAACGCTGAATACATCGATTCAGCTAGCTGTCGTCCAAATCCATCAGTTTTATCCAACTGATTTAAGTTCACAATGCTACTAATAGCTAATGTTTGGTTAGCCCGCATTCTCGGCATTTGATCCAGCAGCCGATCTGTTAAGCGTAAAATAACACTGTAAAGTTGATTATCTTTGCTCTCTTTAGGCGGTACATATGGATACTCAATCCGATGAGTGGTTACCATATCGCATCCAGAGAGCAAGACGATCAGTACAATTATAAGCCAGTAACGCATCTTTGACTCCTTGCCATGATGAGCTCTTACTAGCAATTATTATTCCAATTTATTTCATGATGTATGTGACCAATAAATGGCGTACATCTCAAACAACACCAAGCTGAACAAAAAATCTCAAACTCTTAAGTCATTCATCAACAAGGCGGGTCAAGAAAATGCAACCATGTATAATCAAGCCCATCTTTTCACGTAATGGTTGATTATTATCCAGTTCTAAAAGTGTGTTAATATCAAATGAGTTAACATGTCTGAAGTAACTATATGAGTGTCGAATTTAGCTATAACAATCGGAAAATATTAATCGTTGATGATCAGCGAGCTTTTCAGATCATGCTCAAATCGATGCTCCAAAACTTTGGCGCAAATCAGATTCATTTTGCTCATACCGCCGAACAGGCTTTAAGTTTTTGTAAAAAAACGGCCTATGATCTGCTATTGGTCGATTACAACTTAGGTGCAGGACAAAATGGCGCCCAGCTACTAGAAGAGCTACGGGCAACGCATATGATTTTACCTTCCACATTGTGTTTTATTATTACGGGAGAAAATCACAAAGCATTGGTCCTGAATGCATTAGAAGTTGAGCCGGATGATTTCATTACCAAACCATTTTCCCAAAATCAACTCAATCAACGTATCAAACGAGCAGCCTTAAAACGTGAAGCATTATTACCGGTTTATATCGCTTTTGCCGAGCAACAGTACCAACGCGCAATCGATATCTGCCAGCAGTTCATCACTCAAAACAGCCGTTATAAAGGAATCTGTCAAAGCCTCGGCATTGAAGCAATGCTCCATCTGAAAAAATACCAGCAGGCCCGAGAATTATTACTTTCCCAATTAGCGAAAACCAAACAAACCCGCACCAAAGCGGTTCTGGCAAGGGTTGAATACCTACTCGGCAATCACCAACGAGCCATTGAGCTTTCAACCGAAGTCATTCTCCATAATCCATTTACGTTAAGTGCCTATGACAGTCTGTCTTTAGCGTTCTGGGATAATGGTGAAGTCGATAATGCTTTAAAAGCCATTCACAGAGCCAATGAACTGTGTCCCCTATCAATCAGCCGCCAGCAAATTATGGCTGAGCTAGCACTGGAAAGTGGTAATTTTAGATTAGCCAAAGAAGCATTTGGTCAGATCCTCAAATTAGCACGCTACTCAGTACACCGCGGTCCAGAACATTTATGTAATTTTATTCGAAGCCTAATCGATGAAGCACAGCATGAGGATGATCTCTATCGGAAAAACCGTCTACTTCAAGAAGTTGGCAATGTTTTATTTAAGGCTCGGCACGAAGAAGGTCAGAATAAGGAATTTGATTTTAATGCCTTTGAAGGTTTAAGTCAGGCTCGAGTGCTTGCCACCAAAGGAGAGATCCGCCAGGCCAAGCGAGTCTTATTTTCTAGTAACCAAAATTACATTCAAAAGCCTGCACAAGTCCCTAATGTTCTTTTAACGGACACTTTTTTAACCTTACATAATGTAGGGGAATATGAATATGCAATGCCAATGATCGAGGAGCTCAAATCACGCCAAAATGATCTCGATCCATTGGCTTATAAGATCGCTAATAACGTATATCAGTCAGAGGAATTTTCCAGCAAGATCATCACTTTTAAAGAGCTCAATCAACGCGGTATTGAGGCACACAATTGTGGCGACTATCAACAGGCTTATCAGCTATTTGCCAAAGCGTTGCGGCTGGCACCAGGTAATACTGGCGTTATTTTGAATCGTATTCAATCAATACTAAAACATCTGGCGACTTCGAATCAAAGAAGCATTCATGAGTTTGAAGAGTGTAAAATTAGCCTACAGTCCCTTGAGGGAATTCCTTTAAGTCCTACCCATACAAAGCGCTTGCAAACACTCAAAGACGAATTTGAAATTATTGTGCGAAGTTAACATCACTCCCAGGTAAACGATTCCGCCATTTTAGATATTTTGTTACTATCATGTAATCAATTTGCCAGCGAACCTAAATATGAAAATAGTTTCTTTTAATATCAATGGACTGCGAGCCCGCCTACATCAATTAAGTGCATTAATTGAAAAACACCAGCCAGATGCAATTGCTCTGCAAGAAATAAAAGTTCACGATGATGCTTTCCCCATCGAAGCAGTTGAAGCTCTTGGATATCATGTTTACTTTCATGGTCAAAAAGCGCATCACGGCGTTGCGACAATGACCAAACAGCCCGCTTTAGCCGTTGAAAAAGGACTGCCGTGGGATGAAGAAGATGCTCAGCGACGGATGATTATTACCACCATTGCCGATGCCAATGGTCAAAGCGTGAAAATTTTTAATGGTTATTTTCCTCAGGGAGAGAACCGCGAACATGCAACTAAATTCCCAGCCAAACGCCGTTTTTATGCCGATTTAACACGTTATCTTGATGAGTCACACTCAGCAGATGATAACATTCTGATCGTGGGTGATATCAATATCTCCCCTGTGGATCTGGACATCGGCATCGGCGAAAAAAATGCCAAACGATGGATTAAAACAGGTAAATGTAGCTTTCTGCCAGAAGAGCGAGAATGGCTAGATAAATTGCTGCAATTTGGACTTGTGGATACTTATCGCGCGCTACATCCAGAGCAAACAGAACGTTTTAGCTGGTTTGATTATCGTTCCCGAGGATTTGACGATAACCGAGGCCTTAGAATTGATGCGATTTTGGCAACACATCCCATGGCTCAGCGTGCATTAGAAAGTGATATCGATTACGAGTTACGCGGTATAGAAAAGCCATCTGACCACGCACCAATATGGACGACCTTCGCTGACTAACCACTCTTTAGCGTTCGTGGCGGCAACGATTTGCCGCCCAAATGTTTATAATTGCCCTTTGATGTCCTTATTTTCCCCACGACCACTATTAACTTTTACATCAAAAGATTATCTTTGCAGTATACCTTTTATACAAGACATGAAATGATAACAATTATTATTTACATTATGATTGATTTATTATCGTATATCATTAAGATTGAGAATCATTATCAAATTCAAATGTGTTTTGTAGGCATCTCACATCTACACAGCAGTAACCACAGGCCTAATCCATGAAGACAAATCACTTCAGAACGTTCTACGGCGTGACACTTATGATCATTGCTGCAGCGCTCAGTCGAGCGGTTCTCGCAGACACTTTGAGCACAGCGCAAGATAAGGTCGTGCAAACCCACCAGCAAGATGCAAACGTCCAAGTGAAATTAAATAACTTGGATAAAAAAACGCGCGAAGCGCTCAATCATTATCAGCAGAATCAGCGTCAAGCCGACCTAATTGAGGCCTATAATCGCCAACTGCAAAAAATGATTGATTCTCAAGAACAGGAAAAACAGCGCATTCACTCACAGCTTGGCTCACTCAATGAGACAGAACAAAGCGCCCTTCCCATGTTAGTTTCGATGTACCAACAATTGGCAACATTCGTCAGCCATGATCAACCGTTTTTAAAGCAAGAACGCCAGCAACGCCTAGCGCGACTAAAAAAGATAATCGACCGTGCAGATGTCTCGTTGGCAGAAAAGTATCGTCAAGTTCTTGACGCATATCAGGTCGAAATTGCTTATGCGAAATCAATTGGCAGCTATCAAGGTGAATTAAAACAAGGGAATAAAACCATTGAAGTGAATTTCTTCCGTTTAGGCCGCACTGCTTTATATTATCAAACATTAAACGGCGACAAAGGCGCACTCTGGCAACCTGCCAGCCAACAATGGCAGCCTCTCAATGAAAGTCAAAATAAGCAATTATCAATAGCTATTGCAATGGCCAATAAACAGCATATTCCACAATTATTAAAACTGCCTATGCCTAGAGAGGCTAAACGATGAAATATATCGCAGCCCTAACACTCATCACTCTTAGCTTATTTTCAACAAGCTATGCAGCAACGATTGATAAAGCAGCGGATTCAATTAGCGCTCATGATCAAAAACTCAATCAAATACGCCAGCATGCATTTATCACCCATCTGAAACAGCAACAACAGTTGCTAGAGCAGAGTCGTCAGCGTTTAGCTGCAGCTAAGAAACACCAGCAGCAATTAAACGCCCAATTTAGTAATAACGAAAAGCAGCTTACATCGCTCTCAGAACAGCTTCGCCAGCGCAGCGGCGAGCTTGGCAAAGTTTTTGATGTGCTTCGAGGCGAAGCGGAAAAATTCAAACAAAGTTTCGCCCAATCCATGACCCGTGTCGAACTTGGAGATCGCGCGAAAAGTTTAGCTTGGGCAACAAAACAACAGATCCCATCCAGTCAGGATCTAACTCATTTGGCAGATAACCTACTCACACAGCTTCAATCATCGGGTGAAATTAGTCAATTTAAACGAGATGTGGTCAACAACCAAGGACAAAGCCATCTCACTGAAGTGACTCGCGTAGGCGAATTTGTGCTGCTCAATAGCAAGGGCCAATACCTCCAGTGGAACCCTAAATCAGACACAGTAATGGTGATGACCAGGCAACCCCAATCGGCCAAGAGTTTTGTGAATCACCACAGCAGTGAACTGCTCATCGACCCGACCCACGGCCAACTGCTTGCACTGCAATCACAACTGCCTACATTGATGCAGCGCATCGCTCAAGGGGGTGCTATCGGTTATGTCATTATTGTGTTAGGTCTGGTGAGCTTAATTCTGGCATTATTTAGACTAGCCATGTTATTGAGCACCGAAACGAAAGTTAAGCGCCAGCTCAAAATGAAGCAGGAACCTCGGGAAGACAATCCATTAGGGCGTATTTTATCCAGAATTCCAGCTGGAGAGCATCAGCTAGAAACACTAGAAATTTATATCGATGAAGTTGTTAGTCAAGAGCTGCCGAAACTCGAACGGAGCCAGACACTGGTCAAACTAATTGCAGGGGTTGCACCGTTATTAGGGCTCTTGGGAACAGTCACTGGGATGATCGCCACCTTCCAAGCCATTACCCTATTTGGAACCGGTGATCCTAAAATGATGGCTAGCGGGATTTCGCAAGCCTTGATGACCACCGTATTAGGGCTGATTGTCGCGATTCCATTGCTATTTACCCACAATCTACTGAGTACCCGAGCGCAACGGATCCGACAGATCTTACAACAACAGACACTGGCGCTTCTGGCAGATCGAATCAAAGAGTCAAACCATGAAACTGCCTGAACCATCACTCTTAATTCATTTCCTGCAAACTGGTGGTTGGGTCCTGCAGGCATTACTTGGCCTGTGTTGTATTTTGCTCATTCTGCTGCTAGAACGTTACTGGTTCCGATGGCTGGAATTTACCAAACTCAAACAACAAACATTGTTCGATATCGAGCAGCATTCAAACAATCTCGCTTGGCTGAGTGCCTACTGTCAACTAGACCTGAAGCTGCAATCACATCTGCCGCTGATCCGTATTTTAATCGCATTGTGCCCATTACTCGGTTTATTGGGCACAGTAACGGGGATGATTCAGGTTTTTGACGGCTTAGCACTCAATCAGGGCGCTAATCCACAGCTCATGGCATCAGGAATCGCTAAAGCTACCCTACCGACTATGGCTGGCATGGCAATTGCCGTTTTTGGTTTGATTTTTTATACCCATTTGCAACGCTGGAGTACACACGAGCGCATCGCACTAAGCCAGCAAACTGGAGCAGATGAATATTTATGAGACGTAATCGTTTATTTCACCAAAATGACACGGAAGAAGCTCAAATCGACCTAACTCCGATGCTCGATATTGTTTTCATTATGTTGATCTTTTTTATTGTCTCGACGTCATTTGTACAAGAGTCGGGCGTTAAAGTTGAGCGCCCAGTCGCGTCAACGGGAAGCAAACAAAATCAGACGGCACAACTGGTGGGTATCAGCGAATCAGGCCAGATTTGGTTAAACCATCAACGCATTGACATTCGGTTATTGTCATCATCACTGAACCAGATTAAAGCAACGCAACCAAGATTAGCCGTGATTATTGAAGCGGATAAACGCTCAACGACTGGAGAGTTGATTAAAGTGATTGATGTCCTTCGCCAAGCAGGTATTCCATACCGAGTGGCAACACAGAAAAGCTCAGTCAATTAACATGCGCAAATTTTTTATCATTACACCACTGGGATTGATCTTTGCAGCTATCTTTTTCTTTTTGCTCGGCAAACTCATTGGTGTCAATAAACAGGCTCACTATGAACACAGTGAGCAGGTGCATCTAACGCTGACACAAATCAACCATGAGTCACTGCAAACTCGGCAACGCCGCAAGAGCCCTCCACAACCGCCGAAAATGGCCAAGATGCCGATGGTCCCGACACCTACCACTGGTAAACCGGATGCGGCCCCCACGGCTCAGGCGCTGGCATTGGATATACCAACGCCAAATGCGGATATCCAAACCAATATCAAGATCAATGCACAGATTGGCACTCTTAACGGTGTGCAAGTTAAAATGGGGGTCGATTCAAACCCAGTTATTTTGGCTCGTATTCCGCCCCGATATCCACAACGCGCACTCCGACGAAGCATTGAAGGCAGCGTGACCGTGCAATTTATAGTGCAGCGTGATGGCCATGTGAAACCCGGTAGCATACAAATCGTGAAAGCCAACCCGAAACATATTTTTGACAATGCCGTTAAAGAAGCCATTTATGGTTGGAAACTGCAACCGAAAAAACGCAATGGCAAAGCGATCACCTTTCGTGCTGAACAAACCATCCGGTTTTCACTGGGGGATAGATGACTATGAAGCGATCATTGTGTTTAAATCTTCTAGTATTGCTCTTTTTATGGCCCCTACAGGCACTGTGCGGCCAAATACCGCAATACGACTACAATCAAATTAATTCAGCCCAAACGTTGCTGAGCGATGGCCAACCTCAGCAAGCCAAAACACAGATGGTTAAATTTTTAGCCGACCTGGGGAACAGTTCCCAACGTCGTTATAGCAAAGCTTTAGCACAACTAGTTTTAGGGCGTAGTGCCTTGGCTTTAAACGAAAATAAACAGGCACTGAAAGCGTTTAGTCATGCTTACCATAGTCACCAGCTTGCTCAGCAACAGAGTCAGTCTCTACTACTAACGATTGCTCAGTTACAACTTAATCTTAAAAAGTGGCAGCTCGGGGTTAACTCGCTCAACTCTTGGCTTAAGATAACCCCCGCGAAAGAACATCAAGCCAACCATTACTATCTGTTAAGTTACGGCTATTATGAGCTTAATAGTTGGAATAAAGGGCTACATGCGCTCAAGACTGCGTTACAAATGAAGCCTTCGGCCTCCACCAACTGGTACCAACTGGGGATTGCGATAGCTATTCACCTAAAAAACTGGACGATTGCGCAAGATTGGCAGCGTGTCGTTGTCATGCGATCGCCTAACCAAATCAATCAATGGCAGCAACTGGCCAGTTTAGAGCTCAGAGCCAAGCACCCTAAGCAAGCACTTGCTAGTATGCGCATGGCTTGGCAGAACAACTTATTTAGCCGCTCAGAGCATTACCAGTTACTGATGCAATTAGCCGCATCACAGCATATTCCATATCTGGCAGCACAAGTAATGGAAGATGGTTTTGCTAAGAAGAAACTTAAACGAACCAAAGATAATCTTCAGCAATGGGCAGATTTGCTTAATCAAGCACGCCAATATAAACAAGCGTTAGCACCACTAAAAGAGTTAGCAGCGCGCTTTCCATCCAAAGAGCATTATCAAAACTATCTATCCACACTGTTAGTCACGCATCAATGGCAGCAGGTGATTAAGCTTCAGCAACAAGCAAAACGTTATCATGCTGATTCAGCACAGTTGCAACTCGATGCAGCAATTGCGGCTTGTCAGATAAAAAAATTCAATTTAGCCAAAAAGCTGTTTGAACCTTTAACGCACCATCCGCAAGTCTCTGATCAAGCCCACGCATGGCTTAGCTATATTCAGCAACTGAATACCTAACACTGCTGAAACAACCTTAACTGCGCAGGTGAGCATTAACTAATGTTGACAATCACGCTCTAAGCGTTATCCTGCGCGGCAAACTGGGTTCCCTCACCCCAGGTTGTACAAAAAGGACACTTATGACTGACCCTAAAGAAAAACAATTACGCTGTTACCTCACTCTGACTCACATTGTTTTAATCACACTCAGTAACTATCTGGTCCAACATCCAGTAACATTATTTCGATGGCAGAGCACATGGTCGGCATTTTGCTTTCCATTTATTTTCATTGTTAGTGATTTGACCGTTCGATTTTACGGTTACAAATTGGCCCGAACGATTGTGGCGCAAGCCATGTTCCCAGCGTTAATCATTTCTTATTTGATTACAACAGGTTTTGACAGTGGACATTGGCAAGGCTTGTTAAGTTTTGCTCACTTTAACCAAATCGCTGCTCGAATCGCCTTAGCAAGTTTTTCTGCTTACCTTGCAGGACAACTTCTTGATATCATGGTCTTCAGACAATTGCGAAAACTCCGTCAGTGGTGGGCTGCACCGGCAGGCTCCGCAATTATTGGTAATCTTGCCGATACATTTATCTTTTTTAGTGTCGCCTTTTATGCCAGTCATAATACGTTTATGGCAACCCATTGGGTTAGTATTGCTGAGGTTGATTACATAATGAAACTAGTGATTAATATCATCCTGTTTTTACCATTATATGGTGTATTGTTAGCCATGATTTCCCGAATTGGGCAACGCTTTGGGGTAACTTCAATTGCAAATTGATCACGCTAATATTGATCTACCGTTAGAGATAGAAGAACCGCTTATTTAAGTTGGCTCAAGCCAACAGAGGAACAGTTATGTCGTCACCTACACAGCTTTTTCGTGACCATTTAAATTTTTCAGCACTAGACAACGATTTTTACAAAATGAACATGTGGCAATGCTTTATGCACCAGTATCCATATGTTGAAGATGCCGAATACAAACTCGTTGTTCGCAGTGATGTCGATCTTCGTCCTTATCGTGAAGAGATCGAACAAGAGCTCGAAAATCTAAATGGCTTACAGTTTACTGATGCCGAAATTCAATGGTTGAGCAATGTTCCTTGGTATACCAAAGATTTCATTGAATGGGTCAGAATGTGGTCATACCAGACCCGTTTTTTAACCATTGGTGAAGAAGATGGGCAGTTATCTATTCGTGCTCGCGGACCGTTAATGCACATTAACCACTTTGAAATGCCGGTTTTGTCGACCATCTCAGAAGTCTATCATCGCAATAATCACCCAGAAAAAACCATCGATGATGTCGATAGCACCTTGTTAGCAAAAACTGACTGGCTCAAATCACAAATCGATCAGCATAAAATGAAAAATCTGACCTTTGCTGATTTTGGGACTCGCCGGCGATTTAGTGCAACAACCCAGCAGCATATGATTAACCAGTTCAAAAAGCTATTACCCGGTATTTTCACGGGAACATCGAATATGTATTACGCCAAAGAAATGGGCTTAACTCCGATCGGCACCATGGCTCATGAGATCTTTATGCTATCTCAGCAAATTGGCGTACAACTGGCTAATTCGCAAAAACATACGCTAGAATGTTGGGTTAAAGAATTTCGGGGGCGATTGGGCTGTGCGTTAACTGATGTGATTGGCATGGATGCATTTGTACGTGATTTTGACTTGTACTTTGCCAAATTATTTGACGGTTTGCGCCATGACTCTGGCGATCCGAAAATGTTTGGGGATAAGGCGATAAAAATGTATGAAGCGCTAAATATCGACCCGATGACAAAAACATTAGTCTTTAGTGATGGTCTGAATTTCCAACAAATGGTCTCTATTTACCGCTATTTCGAAGGTAGAATCAAAGTCTCATTTGGTATTGGAACTTATCTATCTTGTGATCTAGCTGACGTAAAACCGCTCAATATTGTGATGAAACTCGTTCATGTAAATGGTCGCCCAGTTGCCAAGATTTCCGATGCCCCAGGGAAAAATCTTTGCGAAGACGAACAATTTGTCGATTATCTAAAAAAAGTTTATAGGGTCACCTGGGCCTGATTAGGAGCTTTATATGGCAGATTACCTAACAATAACCACCGCTTCACTTCGCCAGTTGCCATTTGATTTTAGTGGCAATGTTAAACGTGTTACCCAAGCAATCGAACAAGCCTTTAAAAATGGGGCCAACATCTTATTAATGCCGGAGTTAGCGTTGACCGGCTATGGGTGTGAAGATAACTTCACGTTCCAAGAATTTCACGAAGCAACAGCCGATGCGCTGAATAAGGTCATTCAGGCTACAGCTGAGCTCGGTAAAGATCATTCACCCATGGTGGTTTCAATTGGGTTACCCCTACTGTATCCAGGAGGCCAGGTTTATAACGCCTCAGCAATTATCAGCGCCGATGGACTACAAGGCTTTGTTTGTAAACAGTTCCTCGCACGCAATGGTCTTCATTATGAACCGCGCTGGTTTGAAGCTTGGCCTCGAAGCCGAGTGATTGAACATCCACACTATCACGTTCCAATGGGCGACCTTGTGGTGGATTGCCAAGGTGTACGAATTGGTTTTGAAACCTGTGAAGACTCTTGGATTAGTAACCGACCCGGGCGCGATCTGTATCAACGCAATGTTGATATTATTCTTAATCCTAGTGCATCGCATTTCGCTTCAGGTAAGTTTGATGTTCGAGAACAGTTTATCCTCGAAGGATCGCGCGCATTTGGGGTTGCTTATGCATACGCTAATCTCAACGGCACTGAAAATGGCACTAGCATCTTTGATGCTGGTTGTATGATCGCATCCGAAGGGCGAATGGTCTCTTATGGTGATCGCTTTAACTGTAAAGATGTCTTGTTAAACCACGCAATTGTGAACATTAGTGCAAACCGAGTCACTCGAATCACTTCCAGCGAAACGATCGGGGGATTTAAAGAAGAGCTTGAAATTAACCTCCCCTACACGCTGACCACTCAGACGCCACGTTGGGAACAGGCGCTCCAACCTGCGATAGCCAACGATTTACTCAATGAATTTTGGGATGAGCTCAGCGATGATGATCGAATTCATGCTGAGATTTGCTATGCCATTGCCAATGGTTTATGGGACTGGATGTTAAGAACCCACACCCATGGTTATATTGTCAGCATGTCAGGCGGTGCTGATTCAGGTCTTGCTGCCACCCTTGTCTATCTGTCCCATTATTTAGCTCTGCATCAGTTGGGCGCCAAAGACTATCGTCTGGCATTGCCACAACTTTGGCATCAGGCAATACCAGAATACGGCGAAGAGATGGGGGATTATGGTCATTGGCTTAAACAGTATGTCATGCCAAAAGTATTAATATGCCTATATCAGGGCACAGACAATAGCTCAGACATCACCTTTAATGCGGCCCAAGGCGTCTCGGAAAATATTGGTGCAACATATGTGCACTGGAATGTTCAAAAAATTGTGGATGACTACATCCATTTGGTCAATCAGATTTATCCCAAACAGCCCCTTAACTGGGACAACGATGATATTGCACTGCAAAATATTCAGGCACGTAGTCGCAGTCCAGGAGTATGGATGCTGGCCAATCGAGAAAATAAACTGCTGATTGCGACCTCCAACCTGTCGGAATCAGCATTAGGCTATGCGACCATGGATGGCGATACCTCAGGTGTATTATCGGTTGTTTCAGGCTTATCAAAAACCAGAATTCGTAAAATAAACCATTGGCTAGAAAAACAAGGACTCCCTGTTGAAGGTCATCATGGATTCCATCGGTTAACGATCCCAGCAATGGGATTGATTAATGCTCAGCAGCCAACAGCCGAATTGCGTCCAGTTGAACAAACCGATGAAGAAGATCTGATGCCATATATTATCTGTGACAGCATCATGCAAAGCTATCTGGTGCGGCAGATGTGGCCTAAAAGCATTTTGATCGATTTGCTCATGCAAGGTCATGGTGAAATCTATAGCTTAGAGAAACTAGGCCAGTTTATTGAACGCTGGTTCCAACTGTTTTGTCGTAATCCATGGAAGCGTTATGGTACTCGTGCAGGCTTTCACGTCGAACAAATTTCCTTGGATCCCAAAACATTTCATCGCTTTCCATTGCTCAACGCCAGCTTTGCAGAGCCACTCGCACAGATGTGGGAATATATAAAAGAGCAGCAAATTCAAGCTGAGCATGCAAAATGTCCCAAATAGACAATGAGCGGCACCAAAAACGCCAGCAAAAGCTAAAAATGCAAGTTGATGAACGAATTCGTCAAGCGCAACAAGAACGCGGCTTACTCATTGTTCTGACCGGAAATGGCAAAGGTAAATCTACCTCCGGCTTTGGCACGATTGCCCGAGCCGTAGGCCATGGCCAGAAGGCTGCTGTTGTACAGTTTATCAAAGGAAACTGGGAATGCGGTGAACGTGATCTATTAAGCATGCATGGGGTTAAATTTGCGGTCATGGCAACCGGTTTTACCTGGGAAACGCAAAATAAAGAGGCTGATCAAGCGAGTGCCCAAACGATCTGGCAACAAGCCAAGCAGATGCTTGCCGATCCGAGTATTGACGTCGTATTACTCGATGAACTGACTTACATGATTAGCTATCACTATCTGGATCTTAATGAGGTGATTACAGCAATCGAGCAGCGCCCCGAATCCATGTCCGTGATAATCACCGGTCGTGGTGCACACCGCCGTTTAATTGATATGGCTGATACAGTGAGTGAAATTCAGTCGCGTAAACATGCCTTTGACAATGGTCTGAAAGCCCGCAAAGGAATTGACTGGTAGTCGACCACATGACTGTCATTCGATACACATCAATTAAGCCCTTATGGAGGGCTTGGATTTTATCGCCAATCTCTCACTGATAAATGCATACGTGCCCTTAATCGATGCAATCAAAATGCCCAGACCAATCATCAGTGGGTAAAAATGCTACTCGAGTTAGTCTTGTCCGAGCTTTCCGAACCACTGCACTCCCAATAGTTTATTGAAACGAACCGCGAGTGTTTATCAGTAACTCACCCAACTGACAGCAAGACGAACCATTACAACTCTGGTTGGTGGTGATACCTGAAGCACCAAAAAGTAAAGCAGGGAGAGAATCCCGGCTTTACAATTATTACCTTTGTCTTTATCAGTCCAGATAAAAAACCTGAGTCAAATCACAGGCTATCGGACTGTTATCCGCATGACTGGGCATAATATCGCACATCATCGCCCACCAGCGTCGACATACCTCAGTATCAGCCATTGCAGCCCAACGCTGTTCATCTTCAATCTCTACATAAGCAAACAATTCACTGGTTTTTTCATTGAGAAAAATACTGTAATGGTGTGCTCCATGCGCTTTTAACTGTTCGACCATATCAGGCCAGATAGCATCATGTCGACGACGATATTCTTCATGGCTATCAGGCTTTAGCTGCATCACAGATGCTTTACAAATCATTATCGACTCCTTAGTTAGCCGCCATACCCAAACCAACGACATTGGCAGCAACGACAATAACAACCATCCCTAAACACAGAATTCGTACTGGACGGGAACCAACACCTTTCCACTCAGCCAGTGCCAGACCAACTAAACCACCACATAGGACATAGATACTCATATGCAGCATCCAGTTCACAAAAGAAAGATTCTGCGGAATACTGGCTTCGCCCCAAGCATAGAAAAAGAATTGCAGGTACCACATGATGCCGCCGGTAGCCGCCAAAATGCCATTAATCAGCAAACTTTTGACCGGAAATGACATATCATTGCGAATAGACAACTCAGGTTTAATTGCCAAACGGATAATGCAATAAGCAAAATTAATCAGTGCACCGCCCCCCATAATAATGCCGTAACTGGGCAGCATGGCGTACAGTGGATTGATCCCAATATGTAGCGATGCTTCTTTAATTGGCTCGGCAGCATTCAGACCAAAGGCAAAGCCGGCAGAAAAGATCCCACAGAAAATCGCCAGAATCAGACCTTTTTTCAGATTAAACTCTTCAGCAGTTTTTCCCAGAATTTTCTCTTTCTGATGACCCGCATAGGTGACGACTGCGATCCCAACCAATGCGATAATAATCCCCAACATGGTGATTTGACCGCTTTTAGTGGTAATCAGATGCATAAAGGTACCATTGACGATGACCGGCAACAGGGTACCAACCACCAAAGTCACGCCAATAGCAATACCAATCCCTAACGACATCCCTAGATAGCGCATCGTTAAACCATAATTAACGTTTCCAATCCCCCACATTGCGCCAAACATAAACATCGCCAGATAAGCTTTGCCGGCGATACTGCCATAAAAACTGGCAAAGTCGGGAACCAAAAACCAAGTGACAATCCAAGGTAATAAAATCCATGAGAACAAACCAGCCACCGCCCAGGTGGTTTCCCATGACCATTGCTTTACTTTACTGATTGGCGCATAGAAGGAAGCAGCCGAAGCAGCACCTACAGTATGCCAGCCGATCCCAGAGATAATTGATGTCATAATAGTCAGCCTTTATGTTGTTATCGTTATGGACGAATCATTCCCGTCCTGTTGTTTTATTGCTTTTTACTTAGTACAACGCTTGAGGATTGGCCGTGACCCCAAACCGCTCTGCCAACGCGATAAACTGCTCCCGGCTAATACTCTGGCGCGCCCCCCCCATCGATCGCACCTTCACCATCACCTCAGCAGATTTCTCAGCCGTATCAATCAACCCGAATGCTTCATCAAGTGTCTGACCACTGCCAAACACTCCGTGGAATGGCCATAACACCAGTTGATGATTTAGCATCATTTCGGCAGTCGCCTGACCAATCGCATCGGTACCAGGAACTAACCAAGGCAATAACGCAACTCCTTCAGGGAAAACCACCAGACATTCAGTCGAACCTTCCCATAAAGTTCGGGTCATCACTGCAGAATCCGGCTCGACAACATAGGTCAATGCAATCAGATTCGTTGCATGACAATGCATAATCACCCGATTCTTGCCACCACTGGCTTTAAGCCGTGAAACATGCGAAAGAAAGTGTGCTGAAATTTCTGAAGTAGGGACTGAATCACCTTCTAAGCCCCATAGGATTTGATAATGGCTACCATCGTCAGAGATACGAAGCAGTCCCAAATTGACCTCAGGCTCAAGTGTGACATTACGGAAATATTTTCCAGATCCGGTCACCAGCACATAACGATTAGCCAGCTCGGGCATTGCTTCAGGCAGCGCTAACTGACGCTTTCCACTGAGCTGGTTGAGGTAAGGCGCTAGCGCTTCATCATCCACTAACAGGCTGATATTGCCGCCGTTGCGCTCATCCCATCCTTTCAGCCATGCATCCTGGGTTGCTTTACACATCGCCTGGATAAACGGCGCTTCACTCATATTTAATTGCTCGCTCATGATTAACCCCGTTGTTCTAAAATTTGCAGCTCATACTGGCGGACATCATTGAGCCAATAGCTGCTCACTGGCACCCCTTCTATGGCACAGGCGTAGTCCCATACCGCTTGCCAAGGCAGGCTCTTCGCTTCTTCCATCATTGCCAGTCGACCAGTGTAATCACCGCTAGTTTCCATTTGACGCAGTTGCTCAGTCGGTTCGAGCAATGCTTTGAGCAGCGCTTTTTTCATATTACGGGTACCAATTGCCCAGGCTGCAACGCGATTAATCGAGGCATCGAAAAAGTCCAGTCCAATATGCACTCGGTCCAACAAACCATTACGGACGATCTCATGAGCAATGGCCTGGGTTTCATCATCCAGCAGAACGACATGATCGCTGTCCCAACGCACCGGACGACTAACATGCAGTAGCATGCGGCGAACATATAATGAAGCGGCTGAAATCTTGTCGCTAATCACCTCAGTCGGATGAAAATGGCCAGCATCCAAACACAACACAATGTCACGACTGGCGGCATAACCGAGATAAAACTCATTAGAACCAACAGTGTAAGATTCCAAACCAACACCGAATAACTTACTTTCTACTGCATCGAGGTGGTAACGTTCATCGATCTTCTCTGCGATGATTTCATCGAGTGACTCCATCAACCGACGCCGGGGGGAGAGCCGGTCAACCGGAAGATCTTTCATCCCATCAGGAACCCAGATATTCATCACGGAAGCGGTTCCCAAAGATTCACCAAAATAGGCAGAGATATGGCGACACGCTTTGCAGTGATCGATCCAAAACTGACGGATCTTGTCATCCTGATGAGAGAGGGTAAAACCATCTTCACTTTGTGGATGAGAGAAGCAAGTTGGATTAAAATCCAAACCAACCTGATTGGTTTTAGCCCAGCCAACCCAACCTCTAAAGTGCTCAGGCTGGATCTGATCACGGGCAATGGGCTTATCCGCTTCTAGATAGATTGCATGCAGATTGAGCCGCTTAGCTCCGGGAATCAGCCCCATGGCAAAATCAAGATCCTGACGCAATTCAGTAGCACTACGCGCTTTACCCGGATAATTACCCGTTGTCTGAATCCCCCCGCTTAAAGAACCAGCTCCTTGCTCAAAGCCGACCACATCATCGCCCTGCCAGCAGTGCATCGAAACAGGGATCTGGCGAAAGGCAGCCAGTGCATTTTCGACATCGATACCAAGTTCGCCATAGCGCTCTTTGGCTAATGCGTAGGCATTTTCGATCTGAGTATTCATACATATTCCTTAATTTGAGATTGGCTATGGTTTACCGGCAACAAATCCAATTGATTGAACCGCTGGATAGCGGCAGCGAGTTCAGCATTCGGCCGGGGAGAAAAGGAGTGTTCAGAGAAACTGTGCGCAATGATCTGCCGCAGCGCCTGGCCATCAGTAATAGCGCCAAGGCCGATCAGCTGATAGCCGACATTCCCCAATGCAGAAGCTTCCACAGGTCCAGTTAGAACAGGCCGCTGGCAGATGTCTGCACAGAGTTGATTGAGTAACTGGTTCTGCGAACCACCACCCACAATACGAATTTCAGTTAATGGCTGACCACTGGCCTTTTCAAGCTGTCCTAGGCACTGCCGATAACTTAGTGCTAGGCTATCCAATACACAGCGAACCAATGCGCCGGGAGACTGAGGAACGCGCTGACCAGTTTGCTGACAGTAGTTCTGAATTGCAGCTACCATTGAGTCAGGATGAATAAAACAGCTATCGTTGGGATTGACGAGGCTGATAAATCCAGTTTTTTGTGCAGCCAACTCGCACAGCTGACAGATATCCAGCTCTGGAAAGTGCTTCAAAATGCCCTCAATCAGCCACATCCCCATAACATTTTTCAGCACTCGGAAACGGCCATTGGCTCCGCCTTCATTAGTTAAATTGGCTCCCTTAGCCACCGGATTGGTCAGTGGTTGTTCTGACTCAATGCCGATTAACGACCAAGTACCGGAACTGATATAGGCAGTCGAATCACTCATCAGCGGTGCCGCCGCAATAGCCGCTGCCGTATCATGGGTTGGAGAAGCCATAACAGCAATGCGTTGCGACCCATTCGCCTGCCAGTCACCTATTTTTGTGCCCGGTTTAACAGGTTGACCAAACCATGAGGCCGATGCTCCCGCAGCCTGTACTAATGCCGCCTGCCAGTTGCCATCGCGACAACCCAACATACCGGTCGTCGTAGCATTGGTATAATCCCAGTGGAACTGTCCGGTTAAACGGTAATGAAAGTAGTCGGGAATCATCAATATCTTGTCAACATCATCCAACCAGGATGGAACTGCTTGAGTCAGCGCACTGAGTTGAAACAGCGTATTAAATGGCTGAAACTGGATACCGGTTTGTCGGTAAAGCCGATCAAAGCCCAATTTATCGCACAGTTTCCGGCTAATGGTCTGAGTGCGATCATCACGATAAGAAACCGCTTCACCTAATCGATTACCATGCTTATCCAAACAAACAAAATCTACTCCCCACGAATCAATACCAATTGAGTTAATTAATTCCCCTTTAGCGACTAACATGTTGAGTGCGGTAAATATTTCATCTTCTAAGTGTTCAATGTCCCAACATAATTGACCACCTCGCTCCACCAGCTGATTAGCAAACCGATGGACCTGTTGCAGCGTCAATTGTTGTGTAGCAGACTCAAAGCAAGCCAACATAACCCGCCCACTGGTTGCCCCTAAATCAATGGCGACCACTTGATACATAATTAATTCCCTGATAACCCATATGATGTGTTATCTAAATTAACTTAGCGGGATGAATTAAATCCTTGTTAATATGGCCACCACTTGTTAAGAAATGGCGAAAAATCTAAGAACTCTTTTAATTTTCTATTTTTTGTGAATTCAATCACCAATTTATTTTTTAAACTTAACAATTATTTTAAAACTAAGTGATAATTATCACAGATTAATTCCATTTTATTTGACTTTATTAAAATAGAATATAATGGTTACAAGTCATTTTTATCGGAGGTAATTCACATGATTAACCAGCATCTAAGCTGTGATGATTTTCTGGATTCTAATAAAATCATTAATATATTGCCCCGAAATCCACAGATCCCATTCCCGGAACATAGTCATGATTTTTATGAATTAGTGCTCGTTAAATCAGGCTGTGCAATCCATGTCAAAGAGGGAGAAGCAACACCGATTAGCAGAGGAAGTGTCTTCTTTATCGACAACCCTCAGCTACATCACTGCTTTACTCATATGGACCAATTATGTTTGGTAAATGTGATCTTAAATCCAGAGCGCTTCAATCATCATCCATTGTTGAATATTCTCTCAGAATCCTGCCGTTCACCGATTGGACAGTTATTGGTACCAGAAAACGTGATCCAGCGCTCGGAACAAATCTTGGGGCAAATTAATCAAGAAAAACAAGCCCCCGATCATTATGGCAATGTAATGATTGAGAACTTATTATCGCAACTGGCTATTTTATTCTGGCGAGTCCATCACACTCCAGATTATGCGATGGTAGAATCAAATCATTCCATAATGATGCTCTTGAATGAATTAAATGAGCAATTTTCAAAAAGAATCGATTGGGAAAAACTTTGCGATAAATATCAGATATCACTACGAACATTAAATAGAAAAATGCAGGAAATCGTAGGTTTAACACCCAATCATTATTTAAATAGAATTCGTCTTTGCCAATCATCTAAATTATTAAAAAATTCTCAAATCAGTATTACTGATATTGCTTACCAATGCGGGTTTAATGACAGCAACTATTTTTCAAATAAATTCCATCAATTATTTAACAATACCCCGATGCAATATCGTAAAAAATTTCAGCGTCTTTAATTTTTTGCCAATTATACAATTAGTCTGACTTATTTATTAAGGTCAATAATAATCTCACAATTATCATGGTATAAAATTATTTCATCCTAATGAGGGTATTTAAAATGGCTTTTGCACTTTGTTTACCACAGATAAGCCTGAGTGGTACCGACGCACTTGCGGCGCTCACCGAGCGAGATTGTCACTGAAGCGGCTCTGGTCGCGAATCCCGACAAACCAGTTTACGACTTAGAAGGTATTGGCAAGGTCGAAAAAGTAGATCCGCTGCTAACCTGCATCAGTATAACATCAGGAACAGCTGCAGAAGTCACCAGCAGCGCGATGATCACCGATACGTGTCATCAGGTGAAAATAATGATTATCGATACAGCCATTATTCCAGATATCGCCGTTAACTATCCAACGCTGTTGACCGGACTTCCGGCCAATGTTACGACAGCTACCGGAATGGATGCACTGACCCATACTATTGAATCCTATGAGTCTACTGGCACTTCACCAGCACACCAACCTAGTAAACCCCATAATTTGCCTCGTGGGGTCTGTAATGCGATTCTGTTACGGTGAATTAACCAAGAAGTGCAAGCTGCTCGATGCGGATATCGCCCGCTGAATTGAGCCAGCACGGGCTGCCCTGCCCCATGTGGCGGCACCGCACCTCGTAGTGTCACTGCCGAACAGGTTAAAGCCATTCACCTGCAGGCCCGCTAAATAAAAACCGCCGCATAAAAATGCGGCGGTTTTCATAACAGATAAGCTTCGTTTAGCCAATAATTTCATCATCACTGAAGAAAAAAGCGATCTCACGAGATACTGCTTCAGCGGAATCCGACCCATGGGTTGCATTTGCCGGCATTCCAGAGCCATAGTTGGCACGCAAGGTCCCTGCCTCCGCTTGACTGGGATCAGTCGCCCCCATAAGGTTACGGTAAACCTCAATGGCATTTTCCCCTTCAAGAACCTGCACCATAATCGGTCCTTGAGTCATAAACTCAATAAGGGCATCGTAAAAGGGCTTGCCCTCATGCTCACCATAAAAACCTTCGGCCTGCGCTTTCGACAAATGCAGCATCTTAGCAGCAACAATTCTCAAACCTGCAGACTCAATTTGATGATAGATAGCACCTATATGAGCTTGCTTAACTGCATCTGGCTTGATGATTGAAAAAGTACGTTCTCGAACCATAATCACTTCCTTCAGACCAATGTAGAATAAATCGTAAATGATGAGTAAGTGGCTCTGCGGCCACTTGAATAACGCGGTAATTATGCCTGTTCGGCTAATAAATGGCTAATTGTACGAATACCATGACCTTTGGCACCAGCAGCCCAAAGATCGCTTGCTGATTTTTGATAAGAGCCTGATAAATCGAAATGAACCCAACCTTTTTCAGGATTCTCAACAAAATGAGATAAAAATGCAGCTGCTGTGCTAGCACCTGGATTTCCATCCCCTGAATGAACATTCGCAATATCGGCAAATCCAGAAGTCAGTCGCTCTTTATGCCAAGGTTCAAGCGGCAACGCCCAAGCTAACTCATGTTCTGCTTTAGCGGCATTCAAAGCACTATGCACTAATTCTTGGTCAAGTCCAAGCACTGCATTAAAATCGCGGCCAACCGCAACTTTAGCAGCACCAGTTAGTGTCGCCGCATCAATAATTAATGGGGCTTTCGTTTCACTGGCACACAACAATCCATCAGCCAAAACCAAACGCCCTTCGGCATCGGTATTTAAAATTTCGACACGCTTACCATTGCGATAAGTTAACACATCTCCTAATTTGAAAGCGTTACCTGATACGAGGTTTTCAGCACAACATAAAAATAGTTTGACCCGTTTTTTTAATCCGCGACTCATCGCCAGTGCTAATGCTGCAGTCAACGTTGCAGCGCCCCCCATATCGCTTTTCATCGTCTCCATGCCTGAACTTGGTTTTAAGCTATAACCGCCCGAGTCAAAAGTGATGCCTTTCCCCACTAACGCCACCGCAACAGGCTCATTGGCATTGCTAGTCGGGTTATAATCAAGCTGTAACATTGCAGGGGCTTTATCACTCCCACGACCGACTGCATAAATCCCAACATAGTTATTTTTCACTAACTCTTCACCAGAAATAATCTGATAAGTCACATGTTCTGGTGCAATCGATTGAAGCAGTTCACTGGCTTGCTCACATAAACGCTGAGGATAGAGCTCAGCAGGCCCTTGGTTAATGATCTGGCGAGCCCAATTTATCGCTTTTTGTCGAGATAAAAACTCACTTTGTTCGGTTTCAATGAGCTCAGGATAATCAACATTACCCGACTGTTTAGCATTATAGTAACCTTGCTCAAACGCCCAACATAACTCTAAATCCCAAGAACCACCGGCCAATTGAATACCATTGATCCCTTGACTACTTAATTTACGCGCCATTTGTTGCACGGTGCGTAGTTGTTCATCTTGGTTCTGATTGACCAAGTGAATAATTGCACCATCACTTGTAAATGATAATTTCGCCCCTTCACCCCATTTTGAAGGAGCCTCTTGAAAAGAAAGTGATACGTACATTTGTGACATAACGATTCCCTAATGTGAAAAAGCCACATTAACTGTGGCTTCTTAAAATTTAATCAATTTCATCAATCCAGGCTTGCTGAATTGCTTCTAAAATTTGTTCATTACTACGTTGCGGATCATCATCAAACTCTTCAAGCTGACAAATCCAATCATGTAAATCAGTAAAGCGAACCTGCAATGGGTTTTGCTCAGGATACGTTTCAGCTAATTCAATCGCAATATCTTGAACATCAGTCCATTTCAACTGCATCAAATCCTCCTGTACCTAATATTAATGGTTTTCTGATACCTGATTAACTGTATAACGGGGGATCTCAACCACCAAATCTTCATCTTTAATCACTGCCTGACAGCCTAAGCGTGATTCACTTTCAAGCCCCCATGCCTTATCAAGCATATCATCTTCAAGTTCATCACTCTCATCAAGCGAATCAAATCCTTCCCGGACAATGACATGGCAAGTTGTGCAGGCACATGATTTTTCACAGGCATGCTCAATGCCAATACCACATTGAAGCGCCACATCCAGAATAGTTTCGCCGGATTTTGCTTCTACAATAGCCCCTTCTGGGCATAAATCTTCATGAGGAAGAAAAATAACTTTTGGCATGTTCAATTAAATCCTATCAATGTTTTGCCCCTTAAGGGCCTGGCGAATCGAATGATCCATTCGCTTCGCAGCGAAATCAGCCGAGGCATGATCTAGCTGTTCAATAGCCTCTTCAATGGCTTTGGTATCATTGCCCTGGGCGCTTGCGGCAACCGCTGCCATAGCGCTATCAATTGCCTGTCGCTCATTATCGTTAAGAAGGTTGCCATCTGCATCTAATGCTGACTGCATATTCTCTAAAATGCGAGCCGCCTCAACTTGTTGCTCTTTGAGCATTCGGGCATCAATATCACTCTGCGCGTGGTTAATTGAATCTTTGAGCATAGTGGCGATTTGATCATCCGCTAACCCATACGAAGGTTTTACCTGAATGGAAGCATTGACACCGGTTGTTTTCTCCATAGCACTCACTGATAACAACCCATCAGCATCCACTTGGAATGTCACCCGAATATGAGCTGCCCCTGCAGCCATAGGCGGAATGTCCGTTAATGTAAAACGCCCTAATGATCGACAAGCATCAACTAACTCGCGCTCCCCCTGCATAACATGGATAGCCATCGCGCTCTGACCATCTTTGAAGGTGGTAAATTCTTGAGCGCGAGCAACTGGAATAGTGGTATTCCGAGGAATAATTTTCTCAACTAAACCACCCATCGTTTCAATGCCAAGCGATAATGGAATCACATCTAAAAGCAGCAGATCACTGTCGCGTTTATTGCCAACTAAAATATCTGCCTGCAGTGCTGCGCCTAGGGCAACGACCCGATCAGGATCGATACTAGTTAATGGCTCTTTACCAAAATAATCGGCAACTCGACTTCGCACAAACGGAACTCGAGTCGAACCTCCAACCATAACGACATCAGTGATTTCAGCAACTTCGATATCGGCATCACGAACAGCTCTCCGACAAGCCGTAATGGTTCGCTTAACCCAAGGAGCAATCAGCTGCTCAAATTGCTCCCGACTCAGCTCGCCCTGCCACTGCCAATCGTCAAAAGCAAGCGTTAACGAAGTACTCTGTTCACTGGAGAGTTCAATTTTTGCCTGAGTAGCTAAACGTTGAAGTTCACGGCGCAGACCCGTTGCACGAAGATCTTCAATACCAGCTTGCTGACAGATCCAATCCACAATCACGGCATCAAAATCATCACCGCCAAGAGCAGAATCTCCACCAGTCGCTAAGACTTCGAACACACCTCGACTTAGCCGTAAAATTGATATATCAAAGGTACCACCACCTAAATCATAAACAGCAATCACACCTTCTTCTTGGCTATCTAAACCATAGGCGATAGCTGCTGCTGTCGGTTCATTTAGCAACCGCAACACATGCAGTCCTGCTAATTGAGCAGCATCTTTGGTACCTTGACGCTGCGCATCATCAAAATAAGCAGGAACGGTAATAACCACACCATCAAGTTCGCCACCGAGCGAACTCTTTGCCCGTTCAGCCAGCACTTTAAGAATCTCAGATGAAACCTGAACTGGGTTTACAAACCCTTGTTCGGTGGCAATCGTTGGCACATCACGGGTTAAATCAAATTGATACGGAAACTGATTAGAATCAAATTCATGAATACTTTTTCCTAACAGCCGTTTAACCGACACAATGGTATTCGCAGCATCATCTACAGCCCGATCCCGGGCCGCAAATCCAACCGAAATATAATCTTTTTGATACTGTACAACCGAAGGCAAAATAGCCCGATTGAGTTCATCATTTAAAGTATCAGCTTTACCACTACGGACAGTTGCAACCAGCGAGTTGGTTGTTCCTAAATCAATACCTACGGCAAGTTTATGTTGATGAGGAGCGGCGGCCTGACCTGGTTCCGCTATCTGAAGTAATGCCATAATAACCTATAAATCAAGAAGGTTGTCTTCTACTTGACGCAATTGCTGCATCAATCGTAGATAGAATTTCATTTTACGCACACTATCAGCGGCGGGTTCATAGTCACCTTGCTGATAGTATAAAACAAACGCTTCTTCCAGTTGCTCCTGAGCCGCTTTGAGTTTACTGGCAAAAGCATCGATGGCCGCCTCTGGGTCATCACTATTTTTAATGCCTTCAAGTTCTTCTCTTAAAGACATCTGTAACATGAGGAAATCAATATCCTGCATGGTCTGTTGTTCATCGGCGATATCAACATCCACCAACTTCAACATATATTGTGCCCGCTTTTGTGGATGCAAAAGTGTTTGGTAAGCATCATTAATTTCTGATGCCTTTTGTAATGCTTGCGCTTGTGACTTGTCATCAGCACCAGCAAAATTATCTGGATGATATTGACTTTGCAGTTGACGAAAACGCGCTGAAAGCGCGCTTTTATCAATAGCAAAACCGGGGGTAAGCGAGAAAAGATCAAAATAACTCATAACAAAATCCCGGTAATGAACCATAGCAATAGTGGTTAAACGTTAAAACTCTCACCACAGCCACATTCATCTTTAATATTAGGGTTTTTAAATTCAAACCCCTCGTTTAAACCATGTTTAACGAAATCAAGCTCAGTTCCATCGAGGTAAACCAAGCTTTTCTCATCAACCACAACTTTGACGCCATGACTCGGAAAAACCTGATCATCATCAGAGAGCTCATCCACAAATTCGAGCACATAAGCCATTCCAGAACACCCGGAAGTTTTCACTCCCAGACGAATTCCTAGACCCTTACCTCGATTTTGCAGATAGTTTCCGATGTGGTTGGCCGCAGCCTCTGTCACTGTAATAGCCATACCCGCTCCTTCAACTTCTAAAAACTACTATGCATTTTTCTTTTTGTAATCGGCAATCGCTGCTTTAATAGCATCTTCAGCTAAAATCGAACAATGGATTTTAACCGGAGGCAAAGCAAGCTCTTCAGCAATTTTGGTATTTTTAATTTCGGATGCTTCATCTAGCGTCTTACCTTTCACCCATTCAGTGACCAATGAGCTTGAAGCGATCGCACTTCCACAGCCATAGGTTTTGAAACGCGCATCTTCAATAACACCATTTTGCCCAACTTTAAGTTGCAGGCGCATCACATCACCGCATGCTGGAGCTCCCACCATACCAGTACCAATAGAGTTATCATCGCCTTCAAAGGCCCCGACATTACGCGGGTTCTCATAATGATCAATTACTTTTTCACTGTAAGCCATATTCTCTCTCCAAATCTACCGCGTATCTATGATTAATGTTCAGCCCAAGCGACCTGTTCTAAATCGACACCAGCTTGGAACATATCCCAAAGTGGTGACATCTCACGCAACCGACCAATCGCTTTATGAATAATATCGACGGCATAATCAATCTCTTCTTCAGTGGTAAAACGACCAAACGAAAATCGAATTGAACTATGCGCTAGTTCATCATTACGGCCAAGTGCTCTTAGCACATAAGATGGTTCCAAACTTGCTGAAGTACAAGCTGAACCAGATGAAACAGCGAGGTCTTTCAGCGCCATCATCAGCGATTCACCTTCAACATAATTAAAGCTGACATTAAAATTACCAGGGACGCGATGTTCAAGATCACCGTTGACATAAACCTCTTCGATATCTTTAATCCCTTCCCAGAAACGATTACGCAAACTCAAAATACGAGCCGATTCTTCAACCAGTTCTTCTTTGGCAATACGTGCAGCTTCTCCCATCCCTACAATTTGATGAGTTGGCAAAGTACCACTACGCATGCCTCGCTCATGACCACCACCATGCATCTGAGCTTCTAGACGGACACGCGGTTTACGGCGAACATACAAAGCACCAATCCCTTTCGGACCATACATTTTATGAGCAGAAAGCGATAATAAGTCGATATTTAGATCGTTTACATCAATATCAATTTTACCCGCACTTTGAGCACCATCGACATGGAAAACAATCTTGCGTTCACGGCACATCTGACCGATTTGCTTGATATCTTGAATCACCCCAATTTCGTTATTGACGTGCATAATAGAAACCAAAACGGTGTCATCACGCATTGTTTCTTTGAGCAAATCTAAATCAATTAAGCCATTTTCCATTGGATCCAAATAGGTCACTTCATAACCTTCACGTTCCAAATGACGGCAGGTATCTAATACTGCTTTATGTTCGGTTTTACAGGTAATGACATGTTTACCTTTTTTTGAGTAAAAATGCGCAGCACCTTTAATCGCAAGATTGTCTGATTCAGTAGCGCCGGAGGTAAAAACAATCTCGCGAGGATCGGCACCAATTAAATCAGCAATTTGGTTACGTGCAATATCAACAGCTTCTTCTGCCTGCCAACCAAATCGATGTGACCGTGAAGCTGGGTTACCAAACACACCATCAGTGGTTAAATATCCCATCATTTTTTCAGCCACCCGATTATCAACAGGTGAAGTTGCTGAATAATCGAAATAAATCGGAAATTTCATTTTCTTCTCCAAAGCACTTAATGCGATCGCTTATGTGCGATGCTTTATAATCTTACGTCGATGTTCAGCGAGCTATCTGCCATTTTCGAACCATTCAGGCATTGAGTGGAAGAGGACTGCTCTCGTGCTTGTTCGCTGACTAACTCACCTAGTGTGATACCATCTAAAAAGTGAGCAATTCGTTTACTTAGATTTTCCCATAAGGAATGGGTCAAACAACGCTCTCCATCCTGACAACCACCTTTGCCCTGACAACGCGTCGCATCGAGTGATTCATCAACCGCATGAATCACCATACTAACTGCAATTTTATTAGCATCTAACCCGAGTTTATAGCCGCCACCGGGGCCACGAACACTAGAGACTAATCCCTGTTTTCGCAACCGAGAAAACAGCTGTTCAAGATAAGACAGCGATATCCCCTGGCGTTCAGAAATATCCGCCAAGGGAACTGGACCTTGATCGGCATGGATGGCGACATCCAACATGGCGGTCACTGCGTAACGACCTTTTGATGTTAAACGCATAATTGATTATCCCTTGCATGAACTTGCAATAATAATCACATACCCCAGTGAATGGGTCAAGTATTTACCTGAGTATTTTACTCAAGTTTATTTTTATCGGGGAAAATCGTCTCACCACGAGCTGTGCGCTCCATTGCCGATAGAATACCACGCATGGTATTTAACTCATTCTGTTCCATGCGGATCCGGTTAAACATACGCCGCAATTTATCCATCACTTTGCCAGGGTGGTTTGGCACGATAAAACCAATCTGAAATAACGTTTTTTCAAGATGAGTATAAAAATTTTCTACATCTTGGCTTTGCGGATAATCAACTTCCGGCATAGATGGCATTTTATTATCAAGATGAGCCATGCGGACTTCATAACAGAGGATCTGAACAGCCATAGCCAGATTCAACGAGCTATACTCAGGATTAGTTGCTACATTAACATGAAAATGGCAATGTTTAAGCTCATCGTTAGTTAAACCAGTTCGCTCCCGGCCAAAGACCATAGCAACCTGCGCATGCTGCCCTTCTTGCACGACTCGTTGTGCTGACTGACGAGCATTTAATAGTGGCAACTCCAATGTGCGGCTGCGCGCACTCGTTCCAATGACCAATTCACACGGAGCAATCGCCTCTTCAAGCGTGTCAAAGATCTGTACATTTGCTAAAACATCTGAGGCTCCAGCAGCCAAAGCTGTTGATTTACCGTCGATTTCAGTTCCGGGAGCAACTAAAACCAACTGAGAAAATCCCATGGTTTTCATCGCACGTGCTGCCGAACCGATATTACCGCTGTGACTGGTTCCGACCATCACCACACGTACATTATCGAGCATTATCAGTCTCCTATTTAAAACGCCCTTATGATAGCACAGCACATAGACTAACTTTAACGGTTAATCGTCTCAGGGCGATGTGCTATAAAAATATTAATGAGGAGTAAAATCAGCAAGGATCCCGAATAGATCTTATTTCACCTTGCTTCAATGCCCTGCTTTGCCTATAATCTGCGCCGTCATAAAACGTTCTTTATTAATTCGGTGGATTGAAATGCATCCTATGCTCAATATAGGCATTCGCGCTGCGCGAAATGCTGGGAATATTATTGCCAAAGCTTATGAAAACTTGGATCAAGTTGAAACTCAAAGTAAAGGAGCCAACGATTATGTCACAAATATCGATAAGGCTGCTGAACGTACAATCATAGAAACGATTCAAAAGTCATACCCCGAGCATGGAATTGTTGCCGAAGAAAGTGGTATTACTCAAGGTGCCAATAGTGATTTCCAATGGGTTATCGATCCACTTGATGGCACAACCAACTTCATCAAAGGCATCCCTCATTTTGCTGTTTCTGTTGCTCTGCAAGTAAAAGGTAAAACAGAACATGCAGTCATTTATGATCCATTATCAAACGAATTATTTACAGCCAGCCGTGGCCAAGGCGCCCAGTTAAATGGCTATCGTCTACGCGTCACTAAATTACGTGATTTAGAAGGTGCAGTGATTGCTACTGGCTTACCATTTAAACAAAAACATCTCACCGAAACTTACTTTGCCATGCTTCATGACGTGTTTGAAGACTGTGGTGACATTCGCAGAGCCGGATCCGCGGCGCTTGATCTAGCTTATGTTGCCGCTGGTCGTTTGGATGGCTACTTTGAATTAGGGTTAAAACCTTGGGATTTAGCGGCAGGTGAACTGATTGTCAGGGAAGCAGGGGCACTGGTTACTGATGTTGCTGGAGGTTATAACTTTTACAAAACCGGTAACATTGTTACAGCAAATCCAAAAGTCCTCAAAGAGATACTATCTAAACTCAGACCACATCTGAGTGATTCAATGAAATAATAAATTCTTCAGCCTTCTTCCCTGAAGGCTGTTTCATTCAAACCGGATACCAGCCCCTTCAGCTTAATGAGTACGCTGTTTATCTCCATTGTATAGCTCGGCTATATTGGATGACATTATCAATACATACTGCCACTCGATAACGTGTATCCGCGTCAATAACAGGTGTTGCCAAGCTCTAAGTGCCACTTCATCTGTTCCAGGATTTTCCATTACGCTCCACTGAATAGTCTAAGGTCATGGGACCAAAAGCAATTAGATAGTGGATACAAATTTAGCTGAGTGCGCAATCACAATAAAAAGTGAATTGGAACAATCACCGACATCCCCTCCCCAAAACAGAACGTGTCAGCCATCGAATCCAAGAGGAACCAGTCAGGACTCCTAAGGTGTTATTTCAAGCTTCAAGCGATTCGGGTATAAAGCATACCTTGAACAATAAGAGAGCGCTGAACGAGCCCCGGAAGATGGGCTCAAGGAAACAACGGGCATGGCAGTGCCCCGTCAATCCACAGCAATCCGGGGCAGGGACAAAATCCCACCCATAAAAAAAGCCCCATCCAACGGATGGGGCTCAATTCGAAGCCTGGCAGTGACCTACTTTCACATGGGGAAACCCCACACTATCATCGGCGCTGTTGCGTTTCACGTCTGAGTTCG
>NZ_SMGD01000014.1:0-178108 GCF_004339545.1 Celerinatantimonas diazotrophica
TTACCCCACCAACTAACTAATCTCACTTGGGTGCATCTGATAGCGCAAGGTCCCGAAAGATCCCCTGCTTTGGTCCGTAGACATTATGCGGTATTAGCCACCGTTTCCAGTGGTTGTCCCCCGCTATCAGGCAGCTCCCCAAGCATTACTCACCCGTCCGCCGCTCGTCAGCAGAGAAGCAAGCTTCTCTCTGTTACCGCTCGACTTGCATGTGTTAGGCCTGCCGCCAGCGTTCAATCTGAGCCATGATCAAACTCTTCAATTCAAATCATGCTCATCGAATTCTGTTAATAATTGACAAGTGTTAGTCACTAACAGTCGATGATTAAATCATTTTGCAAATCATCTTCTGTGAGTGCCCACACAGATTGCTTGATAGATTGTTAAAGAACGTTGCTTCATCAGCACTTTGCCGTTGAAGCGGATGCGCATCTTACGCATCAGCGGAAAGCCTGTCAACGATTATTTTCGTTTTTTGCTTTCCGTTTCTGCCGCGATAAACCCGGCTGAAACCCTGATAGAGCAACCGTTGAAGCGGTGTGCCGTGTCAGTGGTGGTGCATTATAGGGATACGGCAGTTTTACGCAAGCGGTTTTTGTGAAAAAAACGATATTTTTACAAGAAAACCATGCGTTTGCTCACAAAGCCAGCAATATGGTGAAAAGTTAGCATATATCACCGTAAATTTGTTGCAAAAACCACCATCTCGCACTTATCTACCACTATATTGATTATTGCCAAAATTTCTCTGAGTAAGTTTTTCAAACCATCTCACTATTTGGCGAATCTGTTAACTGAGCAGGCAAGAATCTTTAAACTGCTTTGAGTGTTTAAACAACTTACAAAACTAAAAACACGATTACAGTTCACGAAACTTCTGCGCAAAATCGGCAACCTTATCCCAGTCTGTAAATTCAATATCCTGACTCGTATCGGTACTGCCCCCAGTGATCTTCATAATGAATTGGATCAGTCGGGTTTGCCACCAGTTATATCGCGAATAGCGCAGAGCGCCTGCGAACATAGCTTTGCATTGAGGCTGCCATTGATGACGCTGCATAAATTTACGCATATAAACGTTCACTTGCGGGTCATCTTTACCCGGCTTGCGAGCCGTCAAGCACACGCCAAAAAAAGCATTAGGGCGAGAACCGAGCGCATCAACAAAGTGCTCAACATATTGATGAACAACCGGGCGAAACTTACCGTAGCGGATCGATGCGCCAATTAATACTTTTGAGAAATCTTTTGGATCAGGCCATTGATCGGTTTGTGACAGATCGCGCAACTCGACGGCTTCAGTTTGCTCTTTAGCAATATGCTGAGCAATTTTGCGAGCTTGACCATCACAGCTTGAATAGCCTATTAAAATAGTCATTTCTATCCTTTATCTTGTAGCGGCATCTGAAATTCGACTTGACCACGACAGGCATTAGTGAGCGCATCCATGAATTGCTGACGATGCTGCGCAGGTAACTCAACGGTAACACAAACGCTTTCGTTATAATCAATCGTTTGCTGAATCACATTGAAACGAGTAAAAAGCTGATTGGCCTCGCCTAAAGCATCAAACCCAAATTCCATCGATAAAGTGGTTTTGGCGATATAGGGATGAGTCTCTACTATAGCTAATGCCTGGGCCACACTACTGCCGTAAGCCCGCACGAGACCACCTGTTCCAAGTTTAATTCCGCCAAAATAGCGGATAACCACTGCTAGCACATACCCTAAACCACTGCCTTGTAATTGCGCAAGAATCGGCTTGCCGGCAGTTCCATTAGGTTCACCATCATCACTAAAGCCCAATACTTGAGTATCATCTGGAGCACCCGCGATAAAAGCCCAACAATGGTGACGAGCGTCAGGATATTGCTGACGCAGCTGTTCAATTTGAGAAAAGGCATGTTCTCGGTCAGTCACTGGTAATAAATGGGTGATAAACCGACTTTTCTTGATAAGTTGAGAAGATTCGACCTCAGCAACAGGCACATTAAACGGACTGCTCATGATACACTTCTATATTAAAACAAGCCAAAAAGAGCGGCTTACGCGGTGATCCGCTCTATGCCATCACTGGTCACTATGCCTGTATCAGTCATAGTAATGCCGCCGTAATGCTGCAACATATCGATTTGTGACCAATTGATCAAATCAACCCACGATGATTTTTTCAAAAATTCCAGTCGATTTGGATTCACAAAAATACCTATATTAAAAGCAATGACCTGCCTTGCATCAAGGGTACGGATATCTTTTTCACCCATTTGTGCCATTATATCGCTTCCCGTTGGGTCACTAAGCTGGGCACCCGGCTCATTAATACTGAGTCCGACAAATTCACAAACCGGTTGTGGACAGAGGATATCCAGCAAACCACTGTGCAAGCACTGCTGAATACTCCCTTGAACCAGTTCCCAGTGAACCAGCCACTTAGCTAAATGATGTCGATAACGGCGGCTGATATCACTCAGGGGACGACCTTGATGCAACTCCTCAGTCAACCCCAGTAACAATTGTTCTAAAGATGCGACCAACTGCTGATAGTAATCACGGCGAAAACCAAAACAGCGGCCAATTTTAACGCGATAGCCACGAAACTCAGCGGTGGCATTAAACCATAACGAATAGCTATCCTTTTCTGGTAGCAACTGAGCGCTCATACGCATAGGTGAAAGCTGACCGATCTGTTCGTTAAAAGCCACCTGTACGGGATCGTTTAGGTATGCGCAGCCAATGGCTTTTAAATATCCCAAGTAAATATCTAACCCACTCGCGCCTTGATAAAAACGATCATGGACTTGTTGTAGCCCGCGCTGGGCAAGCGTACCCGCCTGACGCAGACAAAATAACTCATAGTCCGTTTTAGTCGCGCGGTGGTACTGAAAATAGTGAATCGCTAATTCTGGATTGATCAGCTCAAACCCCAGCGCCTTAGCAATATCCGGATGCGGTCCCAAATAAATACTATGGCGCAAAGGGTGCGGAAGATAACGTTCTATCTCGTGAGCAGAGCGCAGCAATGTCACCTGAAAAAGAGGCCACCAGCTGCTCTGTTGCCAGGCCGGATTGAAATGCTCCTGAAGTAAAAACAGCTGAGCAGGCGCATCACCTGAGGTAATAATCCAAGCGTGCTCGCTTTCACCGATTGCCAACCATTGACGAAACAACGCACTCGGGACAAACGGCAATGACTGTTCGGCAAAAATCTGATGCAAAGCATGGCCAGCATGAATCACTAAAAACTGCTCTTGCATCGCCTGTAAAAGCGCTCGGCTACGCTGACATAGTTGCTCAATGTGGCTGTGATATAAAACCGCGTCATTGGATCTATCCATCATCGCTCTCCGTTAGTCACCGATGCTTTGGCTTGAGCATCTCTTTATAAATATAGATAAATCCATCGCAATTATGGTAGGTGAATCAAACAAACTGAATAATTGACGGCAGTTCAAGATTTGGCGTTCACAAACTCAACAAATCAACCGGGCATGATACAATCACCAAGACTGGACAGGGCAATTAATGAATGAAGGACTATGACTAGAAAAAAGCAGATTTTAGTTGTCGATGATGATCAAGAGATCCTCAATCTCTTGGAACAGTATCTAAGCAAATCAGGTTTTGTAGTGATTACCGCAGCCGAAGGTGAACAGATGCTGAAGTTGCTGGCAGGCCAGGAACCCGATCTGATTATTTTAGATATTATGTTGCCTGGGGATGATGGGTTTACGTTATGTCGCAAAATCCGTCAAGATTCAACTGTCCCTATCATTATGCTCACAGCCAACTCAGATGAAATGGATAAAGTCGTTGGTTTAGAGCTCGGGGCCGACGATTACATTGCGAAACCTTTTAGCCCACGGGAACTTCTAGCACGTATTAAAGCCCTGCTGCGACGTTCAGAGGTCACTCATCAGGCGCAGCAGCCGGCCCGCTTTATTCGCTTTAATCAGTGGCGTCTAGATACTCAGACACAAAGCTTGCTGGATAATAATGGCAAACCTCTGGAGCTTTCGGGAGGGGATTACCGCTTATTACAGCTCTTTTTGCAACATCCGAATGAAATTCTAAATCGCGATATGATCAGTGATGCGACTCGAGGCCGCGAAATATTACCTTTAGAACGCGGTATAGATGTACAGATTAGTCGGTTGCGCCAACGGCTTGGAGATAACAGTAAAAGTAAGCGGATCATTAAAACCATCCGCGGCAGCGGCTATACCTTAGTGGCTCAGGTTAGCTATGAATATTAGACAGTGGCGTCAACGACTCACCCCAACATCACTCCTGTCACGCATGCTAATTCTGTTGTTATTGGGGATCGCTCTGGCTCAAGGGATCAGTAACCTATTCTGGTCCTATCGGTTTGAACAGACCGAAAATGAAGGATTAATAGCCACATCAAAAAACCTAGCAATGAATTTGTCTTCAACCGTTCGGTTTTTTGAATCATTGCCGCTACGTTATCGCCATATTGTACTTAACCAGCTGCGCAATATGGGGGGAACCCGTTTTTTTGTCTCGCTGAACCGCGAAAAAATCAATATTGAGTCCATTCCCCCGAGCTCGCGTAAACAGCTAGTCGTCAACGAAGTCAATGATATTTTGCATCAACAGTTGGGTCATCTCGATAAAATCGTCACTAATTTTTCAGCAGCCAGTACCTTAAAAGTGCTCAATAACCATACTTTGATGACCGATCTTCCCCGCTCTTGGGCCCATTACACGCTAACCATGGAACCCCTCAATCCGCCTATTTTAGTCACACAGATTGAACTCAAACCACACGAATGGATCTATCTAGCGGCACTGCTTCCCGCACCGTATATGATGCTGGATGAACCCAGCATTCCACCACGGCAGCTCCTCAATTTAGTGCTCACTACTTCGTTTTTATGCATTTTTACCTTTGTTTTAGTTCGTCGCCAGACTCGCCCGTTGAACCGACTCGCCAGTGCAGCATCACAGCTAGCCCTTAATCTCTATCAGCCACCACTTAAAGAAGAAGGTAGCATTGAGCTAGTGCGAGCAACCCGCGCATTCAACACCATGCAAGAGAAACTCAAGCGCTACATTGATGACCGTGAACAGTTGTTTCGCTCTATCTCTCATGATTTAAAAACACCCATTACCCGATTGCGTCTGCGGACCGAGTTACTCGAGGATGAAAAACTCATCGCAACATTTAATCGCGATCTTGATGAATTAGAGATTATGGCCAAAGGGGCTCTGCAAACGGTTAAAGACACCGATATTCATGAAAATCTACAGGATATCGATATTCATGCACTGTTAAAAATCATCTGTGAGAGTTACGCCGATAACATTGAGTTTCAAGGCGCGCCAATGCGCCGTTACCGAGGTAAGCCGCTGGCGATCAAACGTTGTATTGGCAATATTGTCGATAACGCGATCAAGTATGGCCAACATTTAACTGTCGTGATTGAAGACAGCGAGCCATTACTTCGTTTAAATTTTATTGATCAGGGGCCTGGCATACCGACCAATTTACATAAAGATATATTTTCTCCCTACGTCCGGCTGGATAAAACCACCAGTGGTAACGGACTTGGGCTAGGCATCGCTCGCAATATCGCCCATGCTCACGGTGGTGAAATTACTTTAGAAAACCTCCCAACACGAGGCCTTAAAGTGATCTTAGAACTTCCACATATTCGCTAACAAGAGGAAAACCAATGTGATTGCCCACTTAAAAGAATTTGTTATTGCATGCGTGCTCAGTGCCTTCTGGTCGACCAGCGCGCTAGGCCAGCCTTCACAATCTGTGGAAGTACTACACTGGTGGACATCAGGCAGTGAAGCCAAAGCAGTGCAAGTCATTAAGCAGATGATGGAAGCTCAAGGTGTGCATTGGCAGGACTTTGCCGTCCCTGGCGGCGCGGGAGAAAACGCCATGACGGTACTCAAATCACGGGCTATCTCAGGCAATCCTCCGGCAGCAGCACAAATTAAAGGGCCGGCATTACAAGAATGGGCTTCGCTAGGATTTTTAACCAATCTGGATGGTGTAGCAAAAGCGCAACATTGGGATAAACTGATCCCACCGCTGATTAATCAAGACATGAAATATCACGGCCACTATGTAGCTGTTCCCGTGAATATCCACCGCATCAACTGGCTGTGGATCAATAGTGCAATCTTTGCCAAAGCACATGCCAAAATTCCCAAAACCTGGAAACAATTTTTTGCCACTGCAGAAAAAATCAAACGAGCAGGATATCCAGTACTAGCGCAGGGTAACCAAGACTGGCAAACCACCACCGTATTTGAAAGCATTGCGCTGTCGCAACTCGGAGCGAAAGGTTATCGACAAGCCTTTATTGAGCATATTCCAAAAGTGCTCACTAGCCCTGCGATGGTGCGCTCTTTTGCAATTCTACAAAAAATGCACCCCTACATTGTCCATCCCAATAATCATCAAAGCTGGAATCAGGCCACCGCTGAAGTCATTCATAATCAGGCAGCGATGCAAATTATCGGCGATTGGGCCAACGGCGAGTTTTTACTAGCCCATAAAAAAGTAGGCAAAGATATTCGCTGTGTTCCCGTCCCAGGAACTGCTCACGAATTTATCTACTCAGTAGATAGCTTCGCGATGTTTCAGTTAACGGAACCCAATGATATTAAAGCACAGCAATTATTAGCACACACCATCATGAGCCCACAATTGCAGACCCGTTTTAATCAAATAAAAGGCTCCATTCCAGTTCGCAGTGATATTAAACTGACCGGATTTGATAGCTGTGCTCTTAAAAGCGAAAAAGCATTTAAACAGAGTCTGAAAGACCATACTGCAGTTCCCAGCATCGCCCATGGCATGGCAACAACGAACTATGTTCAAGGTGCGATTTTAGATGTGGTCACCAATTTTTTTAACACGCCGAATGCTTCTCCCAAAAAGGCCAGTGAAAAATTAATGCGAGCAATCTTAGCGGCTAGTTAAAAGAGCGGGCGATTTCTAGTAGAATAGTGGCGCACCGATGGTCAATTCATTGTCAATGAACGCCAAATCGGTACAATGCCTTTTTGCTATATATAACAAATTTGATAACGAACATGACCACATCAACAAATGATGCCACAAAATTACTCGACGCACGCGGTCTTCGATGCCCTGAGCCAGTGATGATGGTGCGTAAGACGATTCGTTCATTGAACGATGGACAGCGACTAAAAGTGCTCGCTGATGACCCGTCGACCACTCGTGACATTCCTAGTTTTTGTCGGTTTATGGACCATACGCTGTTGGCCAGTCAAACAGAATACCAGCCCTACGAATACCTGATCCAAAAAGGGCTTAATTAAAGCCGCTGTTGGCTAAAATTATGGTTTTCCGTAGTCACTGTATCGACCCCGCCATCAGCTGTGTATACTTGGCTAGTTTCAAAGCAGCTTGAACTTCTAACATCGCGCGATTAATCGACATGCAAAAATATGATATCAAAACATTTCAGGGATTGATTCTGGCGCTCCAGGATTACTGGGCTCGCCAAGGCTGTGTCATCGTTCAGCCCTTAGATATGGAAGTCGGAGCAGGGACCTTCCATCCGCAAACATTTTTACGCTCAATTGGCCCTGAACCCATGAGCAGTGCATACATTCAACCCTGCCGTCGTCCAACCGATGGGCGCTATGGAGAAAATCCAAACCGATTACAACACTATTACCAGTTCCAGGTTGCCTTAAAACCATCACCAGATAATATTCAGGAACTGTATCTTGGCTCCTTGGTGGAATTAGGAATTAACCCAGAAGTCCACGATATCCGGTTTGTTGAGGACAACTGGGAATCACCCACATTGGGGGCTTGGGGATTAGGCTGGGAAATCTGGCTCAACGGGATGGAAGTCACCCAATTTACCTATTTTCAACAAGTCGGTGGCTTAGAATGCTCGCCAGTTACAGGTGAAATCACCTATGGTCTTGAACGCTTGGCCATGTACATCCAGGAAGTTGATAGTATTTATGACTTGGTATGGACTGATGGCCCAATGGGTAAAGTTACCTACGGGGATGTATTCCATCAAAACGAAGTTGAACAATCAGCTTACAACTTTGAACATGCAGATGTGAATGCATTATTTCGCCAATTTGATCAGTGCGAAAAAGATAGTCAGAGCCTCATTGAAGCAAACTTGCCACTGCCTGCCTACGAACAAGTGATGAAAGCATCGCACGCATTTAACCTATTGGATGCCCGCCATGCCATTTCGGTCACCGAACGCCAGCGATATATTTTGCGGATCCGTACTCTGGCCAAAGCTGTTGCACAAAGCTTTTATGCCGCACGCGAAGCGCTAGGCTTTCCACTGTGTAAAGAACAAGGTTAAGAGGCAGTTATGAGTACCAATAGTTTATTAGTTGAAATCGGCACAGAAGAACTGCCTCCTAAAGCATTACGGCAGTTAGCACAGGCATTTGCCGACAATGTGCAAAAAGCACTAAGTGAAGCTGACCTAGCATTCGGTCAGATCAAGTGGTATGGCGCCCCGCGACGGTTAGCAATCGTGATCAATGAGCTGACCGAGCAAGCTCCGGATAAAACTGTTGAAAAACGCGGCCCTGCTATCAAATCAGCATTTGATAGCGAAGGCAATCCAACGAAAGCAGCTCTGGGTTGGGCTCGCTCGAACGGGATCGACGTTGCCGATGCAGAACGGTTGAAAACCGATAAAGGTGAATGGCTGTTGTATCATGCTGAAGTCAAAGGCGAACATATTAACCAGTTGCTCCCAAATCTGGTGAATGAGGCCTTGGCTAAACTGCCAATCCCCAAACCCATGCGTTGGGGAGCCCGGAGCACTCAGTTTATTCGCCCAGTTCACACCGTTACAATGCTCTATGGTGATAAGCTGATCCAAGGTGAAGTATTAGGCATTGAGTCAGCCCGCACCATTCGTGGCCATCGATTCATGGGGGAAGCAGAATTTCAGCTCACTCACGCGGATGAATATGTTCAGATGCTTGATTTACGGGGTAAGGTGATCGTCGATTACGAACGACGCAAAGCAATTATCCGTGAACAGATTGAAGCTGAAGCAGCCCGTGAAAATGGCATTGCCGATATTGATGAAGACTTGCTAGAGGAAGTCACTTCATTGGTTGAATGGCCGGTTGCGATGGTGGGAAGCTTTGAGGAAAAATACCTTGATGTTCCAGCTGAAGCACTCATTTACACGATGAAAGATAACCAGAAATACTTCCCTATTCTGGACCCAAATGGCAAACTGCTGCCTCGGTTTATCTTCATTGCTAATATCGTCAGTAAAGATCCGATTCAGGTTATTCGCGGTAACGAAAAAGTCGTCCGCCCTCGTCTGGCCGATGCCGAATTTTTCTATCACACCGACCGTAAGCTCAAACTTGAAGATCGCTTAGAATCATTGGGTAATGTCGTCTTTCAGCAAAAACTGGGAACGCTACTTGATAAATCGCAGCGCATTGCATCATTGGCTGAAACGATAGCCAAACAGATCGATGCCAACGCTGAGCAAGCTAAACGTGCGGCTTTGTTGTGTAAAACCGACCTGATGAGTGAAATGGTCATGGAATTTACCGACATTCAAGGCACCATGGGCATGTATTACGCTCATCACGATGGTGAACCTGACACAGTCGCTCAGGCGATTGGTGAGCACTATCAGCCCCGTTTTTCTGGCGATACATTACCACAAAGTAAAGAAGGTGCTGCCGTTGCGATTGCCGACAAAATTGACACTCTAGCGGGTATTTTCGCCATTAAAATGCCTCCTAAAGGGGATAAAGACCCATTTGCACTGCGCCGTGCAGCACTAGGGGTTATTCGCATTATCACCGAACAGAATTATCCCCTGGATTTAGTCGAACTCTTTAATGACGCCCTTCGTAACCAACCGGTTCATTTAAGCGATCAAGAACAAGCCCAAGTCGTAGAACAGCTCATGGAATTTATTTATGCTCGTCTACGCGCGTTCTATCAAGAACAAGGGGTTGATATCAGTGTCATCCAAGCAGTGTTAGCTCGCCATCCAAGTGCACCGACTGACATTGCCAATCGGTTAAACGCAGTAAGTCATTTCCGTTCCCTGGAACCGGCACAAGCACTGGCAAGTGCCAACAAACGGGTAGCAAATATTTTAACTAAAAATGAGGCACAAATTGCCCCAGCTTTAGATGAAAGCCTGTTTGTCGACAGCGAAGAACGTCAACTTGCCGAGCATATTAATGAGCTAAGTCAGCAACTAGCCCCATTATTTGAACAAGGCAACTACACGCAAGCGCTAACAGAGCTTGCAAGTCTGAGAGAACCCGTTGATGAATTCTTTGTCAAAGTAATGGTGATGGCCGATGATCCAAAATTGGCAGCCAACCGTCTTGCATTGCTGGCGAAACTCCGGGAATTATTCCTGAAAGTGGCTGACATTTCGCTAATTCAGAACTAACTTCTTACCGCTCGCTCAATGCGATGACAAAACAAAGGATGCCATTTGGCATCCTTTTTAATTTTTTTATCAAAAAAATCACGATTCAGGCTTTTCCAGCTAGCCTAACAGGATTATATGCTATAATAATGATCCCTTTGGAGAGCTTATCTAGGTTTATAGCTATTGCTAACAAATTAAATTTTGTGAATATTATTCGATAAAATCAACAGCTAACAGCTAAATTAACCTTTAAAGCCATGAGATCTCAATTGAGCATACATTGTCAAAACAGTAGGAGGAAATTTAAACCAGTGCCCCCTGAAGCTATCTGTCGATTAAGGAGTTGAATAGCGATGAGTTATTCTGTTTGGCATCATCGAACGCAAGCTGGTGAACAATCGCTGCAACAAGATCAGCCTGGAATTGCGTTAGTTCACTATCTGGCAGCTCTGGAACAGGCGCGTTATTGGATGGAAGGGATGACTGAGCAAACCCCCGAAGCTAAACGCGCAGAGATGATAACGATTTATCTTCGCTCATGCCTGAACCTCTTTCGTTTCTGGTATATTCAGTCATCCGAAGAAGAACAACTGCGTTATCTTCAGTTAGCGCTTAATTACTCGTGCTACTTTGATGAGCTTTCCTTGCAATCTCAGATCACACTAAACAATGTGTTACAAACACTACGCCAATCGCTCGAGCAATTTATTAGAGAGCAAAAAGATCAAGCAATAGAGTCACTCAAACAATCGCTAAAGCAGTTAGAAGACGATATTGAGCAAACAACAGATCAAATAAATGTCAGAGGCTAATATCCCTTCCTAGTCAGTGCCACACGATAGCTTGGGTAGATTCGTCAGTCGCATAGATATGATCCACCCATAATTGGCAATTGTCAGTAAAATGTTGATACGCTGTCCTACCCTGAAAAGACCGGGCTTGATTGAGGATAACCCCCCAGCGGAACTCATCAGACTCATTTTCTGGCAAACATTGATGATGCCTTGCCAACAATTGAACGCCTGTCACAGCAGTTTGCATCGTCTCTGAAATCAGCGTTTTCCGTCTACCAATATGAAGCTGGTCACAGCGCTCTAGCAGTTCAAACTGTAAGCGACTCTGACTCAGCGGATCTAAATCCGACACAGTCAGCACTTCAGCCAACAATCGCCGCTGCCAAACTCGCAAAAAAGTGGCATAGTCTGGCCCGGTCAAATCAAAAAACAGCATTACATAACCACTTTGCTGTTCCATCAACAGCAGGCATTCCTGTTGAGCGATGGTGAACTGATGACCAGACCATTCCCAGCGAAAAGAGTCATACGAGTCCACATCACTATGTGTCAAAGCCGGGTGAACCGTAGTCGATAATTGTAACTGGATCATGTGTCAAAACTCTGTCATTGCAACAATAATCAGAATTTTGCAAAAGCAGTGCCAAGAACTCAAAAATCGCCCTCTGGCGAAGGAAATCAGAAGTAAAACTTGCTTTAAGAAAGCTGACGAGGAGTTGATTTACCACTAACTGGACGATTAACGCTCACACGCTTCCCTTTTTTCAAACCCGATTCAAAATCAGGCGTCAGCTGTGCCATTGATTTTTTGAGCTGTTCTTTAAAGGTTTTTCTATCCAGATTAGCAAATTGCTGGTCAAGATAATCATCTAAAGAATCGGAATGCTCACCCGCTAAGTTGGGCAATTTTTCTAATGCCCCTTCCAACCAACCGGCCGTAAATGAGGCAACACGCCGATTTTGTTCATGCTGTGATAAACCGTTACCGCTTAAACCTGTTCGAAAAGAACCGATCTGCTGATGCATCTCGCGATAAAGAATATCAAAGGCAAACCCAGCAAACACCGCTTTATCCGCATCACCAACGAACTCAAGCCGCTTGAGCCCTTTATGATCGACCAGCACGGCTTCCACACCAAACCGAGCATTAATTCCACGAATAATCCGCAAAATATTTTGCCCTGGCTGGGCTGGCAACAGTTGCTTCGCTCGGGTGATTCCCATCCGAATAAAATCAATGTCTGCCTGCTCCAGGCCATGCTTGTGCATCAACCGTTCGGCCATGCGAATCGCTTGCGCAGCCTCATGAACATTGGCAGATTGTCCTAACTCCAGACATTTTGCAATTTTCTGCAATGCTTTTTGCCGCAGATCTGACATGACACCTCCAGAGGCTGAATGAATAAGCACTGTCCAAAAAGCACTCAACGTGCGAAACGAGCATCCGGCTACGAATTAGCCATTTTAATATAACTGTGGCGGAGCTTAAACCCCAAAACCGATTGGCACAATAAAAAGAGGCCAGAATTAATCTGGCCTCTTGTGGATTCAGAGATAGTCAGTGACTAAATGTCGTTTTCTTCATCCTTGCGATATTTGGTGAAATATCGGACCACAACGACAAAGAATAATGGCACGAAGAAAATCGCCAAGATCGTGGCACTAATCATCCCACCAATTACCCCCGTCCCAATATCATGGCGGCTAGCAGCCCCAGCGCCTGAACTGATTGCAAGTGGTAATACCCCGAGGATAAAGGCCAATGAGGTCATCAAAATAGGCCGCAGACGCATCCGGCACGCTTCAAGCACCGAATCCAGCAAACTATTGCCCTTGTCGTAAAGCTCTTTGGCAAACTCAACAATCAAAATCGCATTTTTCGCCGACAGACCAATGGTGGTCAACAGCCCGACTTGGAAGTAGACATCGTTATCGAGCCCGCGTAGCGTTGCGGCGACAATTGCACCGAAGACCCCAAGTGGGACCACCAACATGACTGAGAACGGAATACTCCAGCTTTCATATAATGCAGCCAGACACAAGAACACAACCAGCAGCGAAATGGCATACAGTGCAGGCGCCTGTGAACCAGACTGGCGTTCCTGATAGGATAACCCTGTCCATGCTAAGCTGATCCCTTTCGGCAGTTTTTTCGCCATCTCGGTAATCTGCTTCATCGCTTGACCGGAGCTATAGCCTGGTGCGGGTTCACCGACAATCTCGACAGCACTCACACCATTATAACGTTGCAACGCCGGTGAGCCGTACCCCCATTTCCCTGTAGCAAAGGTAGCAAATGAAACCATCTGACCATCTTTATTGCGTACATACCAATGGTCGAGATCACTTGGGTTCATACGATATTTATCGTCCCCTTGTACATAGACTTTTTTCACTCGGTCACCGTGAATAAAGTCATCCGTATAATCCGATGCCCATGCACTTGAAAGGGTCTGATTGATGGCTGAGATCGACACGCCATGTGCCATTGCTTTTGCATAGTTAATCTCTAAATCAAACTCTGGCGCATCACTTAAGCCGTTTGGACGAACCCTCACTAACTCTGGGTTTTGCGCAGCCATACCTAGCATCTGGTTACGTGCTTTCATCAGTGCGGCATGCCCCAAATTACCACGGTCCTGGAGATAGAAGTCAAACCCAGTTGCGGTACCCAGTGCAGGCATCGCTGGAATATTAAAGACAAATGCCCGAGCATCTTTTATTGTCGACAAATACCCCATTGCCCGACCAATGATCGCGTTAATATTGCCGCGCGCATTTTCACGCAAACTCCAGTTTTTCAGTTTAATAAATGCCATCCCAACATTCTGACCACGACCCGCGAAACTAAATCCGGTCACATCCATCACAGAAGAGACAGTGTCCTTTTCTTTAGTCAAAAAGTAATTGGTCAGATCTTTTAAAACTTTATTGGTACGCTGTTTAGATGCACTTGGAGGCAATTGCACCATCGCCAACAAGACGCCTTGGTCTTCTTCAGGAATAAATGAGGTTGGCATCCGTACAAATAAAAATGCCAAGCCAGCAACGATCACAACGTAAACCAGCAAATAACGAAAACGCTGATGAACAACTCGACGAACCCCATTTTTGTATCGTTCAGCAGAGGCATCAAAGAACCGGTTAAACCACCCAAAGAACCCTTTTTTATTCTCATGCTTAGAATCTGGTTTTTTCAAAATGGTGGCACAAAGTGCTGGCGTTAAAATCAATGCCACCAGCACCGATAACGCCATAGCCGATACAATGGTAATGGAGAACTGCCTGTAAATAGCCCCAGTTGACCCACCAAAGAAGGCCATAGGAATAAACACCGCGGATAGAACCAATGCAATCCCGACTAGAGCACTAGTGATCTGCCCCATCGATTTCTTCGTCGCTTCATAGGGGGTTAGCCCCTCATCGACCATAATCCTCTCGACGTTTTCGACCACCACAATCGCATCATCAACCAACAGGCCGATAGCAAGCACCAACCCAAACATCGTTAATGTGTTGATCGAAAAGCCCACCGCATTCATCACCCCAAAGGTCCCTAATAGCACCACAGGAACAGCAATGGTCGGAATCAATGTTGCCCGAATATTCTGCAAGAACAGCAGCATCACAAAGAAGACCAACACAATCGCTTCGATCAATGTATGGACCACTTCATCAATTGATATCTGAATAAATGGCGTGGTATCAAAAGGATAAACTACTTTCATTCCTTCTGGGAAGAATTGCGAAAGCTCTTTGATTTTCGCTTTCACATCTTTCGATGTTTGTAGAGCGTTGGCCCCCGTTGCCAGTTTAATCGCGATCCCGGTAGCAGGTTTGTTGTTATAAAACGAACTGAAGTCGTAATTTTCGCTCCCCAGAGCCACCCGTGCCACATTTTTTAAGTAAACCCGGGAACCATCTTGGTTAACACGCAGCAGGATATTTTCGAACTGCTTAACCGTATTCAATCGCCCACGGCCTTCAATCGTCACAGAGTACTGCTGCCCTTTCACCGCGGGAGCCCCACCAAGACTACCGAAAGAAACCTGAGCATTTTGCGCTTTAATCGCCGCTTCAACATCTGCTGGTGTCATCGAGAACTGACGCAACTTAGTCGGATTCAGCCAAATACGCATAGCATAAGGGCTACCAAACACCTGAATCTGGCCGACTCCGTTAATACGGCTAATTGGATCTTTCACATGAGAGTCGATGTAATCGGACAGATCATTTCTGTTCATACTGCCGTCAGGAGAAAGAAAACCAACAATCATTAAGAAACTGCTAGTCGTTTTCTGAACATCAATCCCACTCTGCTGAACGATGCTTGGCAGTTTCGATTTAACCTGATCCAGTTTGTTCGTTACTTGCATCTGCGCAACATCCGGGTCAGTGCCTGGTTTGAATGTTACGGTAATGGAAACGTGCCCTGAAGAGTCACTGGTCGAGGACATGTACATATAGTTATCCAGTCCTGTCATGTTCTCTTCAATAACCTGCGTTACTGCATTTTCAACAGTCTTAGCCGAAGCACCAGGATAGTTTGCACTAATGTCTACCGCTGGTGGGGCAATCTGAGGATATTGCGCAATCGGAAGATTAAAAATAGATAATGCCCCGGCGAGCATAATCACCAAGGCGATGACCCATGCAAAAATGGGTCGGTCAATAAAAAACTTAGCCATGAATCCGTTGCTCCATCTTACTGATTCTGAGTTTGATCTGAGCTATCTTGATAATTGGCTGTCACATCATTCGGTTGGACTTTACTCCCTTGACGAATGTTTTGTAGCCCAGCAACAACAACTTTATCCCCAACTTTCAGGCCTGAGCTAACTAACCAATCTTGACCAATTGCACGCTCAGTTTTGATGATCTTCGGCTGAATTTGATCATCAGCGTTAACGAGCATCACTTCAGCTTCGCCACGCGGATTATGACTCACGGCTTTTTGTGGAACTAAAATAGCATTTTTACGAGTTCCTTCGTGAAGCACAGCCCGAATAAACATCCCTGGCAACAACAAATGCTGTGGATTACGCGCAATAATGCGCTGATCGACCATCCCAGTCGACGGATCAACTGTCACATCAGAAAATTGCAGTCGCCCAGGGAATTGGTAGGTAGAATTATCATCCAGAATAAAATGGACATTGGCACTATTGTCATCGTTGATATTCAATGACCCATTGGCAATTTCGCGTTTTTGGCGCAAGAGAGCCTCAGTTGACTGTTGAACATCTACATAAACTGGATCTAACTGTTGAATCGTTGCCATAACGCCAGTTTGATTCGCCGTTACCAAAGCACCTTCACTGACATCAGAAACCCCAATACGTCCAGAAATAGGCGCTGTAATTTTAGTTCGTTTTAAATTAATTTGGGCTTCTTCTAAACTCGCTTGAGCAGCTTCAATGGCGGCTTGTTGTTGTTTCCAAGTGGCCTGCGCATCATCATAATCCTGCTCACTAATCGCATTGGTTTTTATCAACTTGGCATAGCGTTTTGCTTTGAGTCCAGCACTGTGTGCATTCGCTTTCGCTTCCGCTAAATTGGCCCGTGCATTATCAACATCGGCCTGGTAGGTCGCAGGATCAATCTGATACAGCAGCTCGCCAGCCTTAACATTACTGCCTTCTGTAAAGTAGCGTTTAAGAATAATACCACTGACCTGCGGACGCACTTGTGCAACACGAAATGCTTTGACTCGCCCAGATAATTCAGTTGTTAATTGAATGGGTTTAGCCGAAATAGTCACCGTATTTACAGGAATCGCCTGCGCAGCCCCTTGATGCGCGCTAGCTTGCTCGGATTTATTATCCCCGCATCCTGTCAGAAATAGACTAGCAGCGAGCGCTAATCCTAAAGAACGAACAATTATAGTTTTGTGCAACATGAATATCTGAGCCCCTGTCATTGCCAACCACAAAATATATGACCAATTATATTGGCATATGAGTCAATCTTGTAGTAATTTACATACATTCGTGAATGTATGTAAATCATTTTTTAAAAAAATTTTTAAAGAGAACAGCTATTATGGCGAGAAGAACAAAAGAAGATGCCCAAAAAACTCGTCAAGTCATTCTTGATACTGCACTAGAACTATTTGGTGAACATGGCATAACTAAAACAAGCCTCACAGACATTGCGACGGCAGCTGGTGTAACTCGAGGTGCAATTTATTGGCATTTCAAAAACAAAAATGAACTTTTCATTAATCTATGGGATGAATTTTGCGAGCCCTTGAGCAATTTGCTCGATGCCAGTATTAACGCAGATGAACCTAATCCCATAAATAAGTTAAGGTCTCTATTTACAACATTGTTTGAAGACATGGCCACGAATCAAGCACAACGCCAACTATTTTTTATATTGTTTAGCTTAGACAACGCCAGTCAAGATATCACTGAAATCTGCCGCCATACTCAATTAAAATACGAAGAATTCTTAACCGATCTTGAAAATTCTGTTAAAAATGCGGTTGCCCAAGGTCAGCTCGCAAAAAGTCTTGATGCTAAAATTACTGCAAATTTGATTGCAACAACGGTTAATGGCTGCAATTTGCGAATAATTCAGGCGCAATCAGCAGCAGATGCGCAAAAAAAAGTACAAACTTGTAAAGATATCATCCACTCACTCTTTAACATGCTCTCGCAGCCAAGCGCTATCCTCTGAAATTATTAATAATGGCCGCCTCTATCAGTCGCAAGACGGCCATTATTATACTACTCGCTTTAATCACTTATTGCATATTCAAATAATGTAAATACATTGGCATCCCTACAGGGACAAGGCTTGATAAAAAATTTACAGCTGCGTTAGAGAACCCCCATCCAAATGAAACAGCTTTGTCTTTCCGCTCGATACAATTCAATTTATCCCTCACTAACTGACTCTAATGATGCCTCATTTTTGTGTTCCGTGGCCATCGCCGAATGGTTGATAAATGAACTCTAAGCCTGAATGTCCGATTAACCTCAATCGCCAAAAGCTTCGATACTGTTGTCACGGAATGCCCTGGTGAGAAAAGCAATATGCCATTCAAGCGGCAGCAATAGTCTCTATCTTTAGTTTTATAGATCTTGGTAGCAAGACGTCGTCGCTCTCAACGGTCAGGTCATGTTTAGAATCATAGGAACTTGGTCGCGATTGTGGATTTGTATGTTTGGCAACAGATCAGGTCACCTAAGCGCTACCAAGTTCCCTTCTTTTTACTACACGCCAATGATCTATATTCAGGAACAGTTATTTAGCATCCATATTCAATGAGGACATGCAAATCAACGCCACCCGATTTAAATTAATTCAAATTAAATTCAATAAAATCAAACCAATCAGATGGACCAAAAGCATAATCAACAATATTGAATATCATCGAAAAGGAACAATAGCAGTAGTTAAATAATTTAATGAAACCCTCCACGAATAACTTGTTTATTTATTAAAAATAAAATTAATGATCAATAAAAACCTAATTCAGACAGAATTAAAAATAGTGAATTAAAATAATTAGTTAACAAATAAAATATATTTTTTATGCCGTAATAATTAAAATTATCGATAAATTTCGCCCCCCATTAAAGACAAATCAATCAATAATCATTTAGTGTGATATGAATCACGCTATTTTTTTAAAAAAATATATAAATATACAAATATGTGACTTACATCACCTTTAATTTTTTATTTTTAATCTTATTTATTTGAAATATATCACAAAAATACATATTGACTTTTTTAAAAAGTGTAATTTATACGATCATTTTAATGTATATATTGTGACTTAAATCACTATATTCATCCGCTTTAACTCATAAATAAAGAGATCAATCACAACATTCTTATAACACCCTACGCCCGTACACAACTCATGCTAAGTTTCCGGTAAATGAAATACAGACCTATTTAAAATTTAAATAACAACAGTAGTCTTTAGACGGAGTTCTATATGCTATCACCAGGAGCAAAAGTCAAAATTCAAAGCTTCGGCCGATTTTTATCGAATATGGTTATGCCTAATATCGGAGCTTTTATTGCGTGGGGTTTTATTACCGCCCTATTTATTAAAACAGGCTGGATTCCAAATGCTTACCTCGCCAAACTTGTAGGCCCCATGGTGACATATATGTTGCCACTGCTATTGGGTTATACCGGGGGGAAACTGATTGGCGGTGAACGAGGAGCAGTTGTCGGAGCCATTGCCACAATGGGGGTTGTCATCGGCACCAACGTTCCTATGTTTTTAGGCGCAATGATTGCAGGCCCTATAGGTGGTTGGTCCATTAAACATTTTGATCGCTTAGTCGAAGGTAAGATCAAAGCTGGCTTTGAAATGCTAGTGAGTAACTTCTCGGCAGGGATCATCGGAATGATCTTAGCCATCTTAGGTTATATGGTCTTTGGTCCCATTGTTGAGCACCTTTCAGCATTACTAGCCGCGGGGGTCAACATCTTAGTCGAACATGATCTATTGCCCCTGACATCGATCTTTGTTGAACCGGCGAAAGTTCTATTCCTGAATAACGCCATCGGGAATGGGATCTTGGTGCCTCTTGGCATTCAGCAAGCGCATTCCTTAGGACAATCAGCATTCTTCCTAATTGAAGCAAACCCAGGTCCTGGTTTCGGTCTGTTACTGGCTTATTCAGTATTTGGTCGCGGCACAGCGAAACAATCAGCTCCAGGGGCTTGTATCATTCAATTCTTAGGTGGGATCCACGAAATTTATTTCCCCTATGTGCTGATGAATCCTCGTCTAATTATCGCCATGATCGCAGGGGGTATGACCGGTGTTTTCACTCTGGTTGCCTTCCATGCTGGTCTAGTCGCACCCGCATCACCAGGTTCGATCATCGCGGTTTTATTAATGACACCACAGCACTCATTTGTTGGGGTTATTTTATCAGTCGTTCTCTCTTGCCTTGTTTCATTTACGATTGCATCTCTGCTGTTAAAAACTCAGCGTCAAACTGAAGAGCAAAGCTTATCTTCTGCTACTGACAAAATGAAAACAATGAAAGCTGAGTCTAAGGGTCAGGATAGCCATAACGAATCCCAAGCGAATGGCTCGGTAGATTATGCAAATGTGCAAAAGATTGTCGTCGCATGTGACGCCGGAATGGGCTCTAGTGCAATGGGAGCCGGATTACTACGCAAAAAAATGAAAAATGCCGGCCTTGATATCAGTGTCACCAATACAGCGATTAACGATCTCCCTAGCGATGTCAATATTGTCATCACACACCGAGACTTAACCAATCGCGCTCGCAAGAGTGCTCCACAAGCCGAGCATCTGTCACTGACTAATTTCTTAGAAGGGACCTTATATGATGATCTGATTGAGAAACTCAAGCAAGCCCAGAGTAGTGATGCCCCAGCAGCACACGCAACTCAATCGCCATCAGAAACTCAGGAAGCAGCTCAGGATATTCCATTTAAGTTGACGTTGGATGATGTGAAATTAGGCCTTAAAGCGAACAGCAAAGAAGAAGCAATTCGGTTTGCCGGTGAGCAGCTCGCTGCGAGAAATTATATTAAATCTGACTACATTGAAGCGATGCTAGAACGTGAATCGATGGTTTCAACCTATCTGGGAGAGTCTATTGCAGTCCCTCACGGCACCATCGAGGCTAAACATCAAGTCCTAAAAACTGGGATTGTGTTCTGCCAGTATCCAGAAGGGATCCAATGGGGAGATGACCCAGATGATGTTGCCCGTTTGGTTATCGCCATTGCCGCGCAGAACGATGAGCATCTTCAGGTGATATCCGCTGTCACCAATGCATTAGATATCAGTGGTGGCATCGATAAATTAGCGACCACTACCGATCCCCAGGAAGTACTAAACATCCTCAACGCCTAAAGCCAATTAAATCTTCGGGGATGAATCACTCATCCCCTTTCAAAGTATTGCAACACAATCTTTCTTTCAAAGAGGAAAAATCATGAAAGCTTTACATTTTGGAGCTGGTAACATTGGTCGTGGCTTTATTGGTAAATTACTGAGTGAATCAGACATTGAAGTCATTTTTGCTGATGTAAATCAGCCACTGCTTGATACCATTAATCAGCGTAGGGAATATCCTGTAAAGGTAGTTGGCACGCACACCAAAACAGATATCGTCACTAATGTCTCGGCTATTAATTCAACCAGTAACGAATTAATTAAGATGATCGAGAATGTTGATCTGATTACCACAGCTGTCGGACCAACCGTTCTTGATATCATTGCCAAACCATTAGCACAAGGCCTCACTCAGCGTCTTGCGAACAACGACCATCCCATCAATATCATCGCCTGCGAAAACATGGTTAAAGGAACCAGCTATCTAAAAGAAGAAATTTTTAAATATCTGTCCGATGAAGCTAAACCTGGCATCGAAAAACAGGTCGGGTTTGTCGATTCGGCCGTAGACCGTATTGTTCCTCCCGCCGAATCAGATGATCCGCTAGAAGTGATAGTGGAAGAGTTTTCAGAGTGGATTGTCGATCAAACTCAGTTCAAAGGCGCTATTCCAGATATTGCTGGAATGGAACTGACGGACAACCTAATTGCCTTTGTCGAACGTAAATTATTTACGTTAAATACTGGCCACGCCGCTACCGCCTATCTGGGGTCCTTAAATGGCTATCAAACGATCCTTGAAGCAATCCACGATGATGTCATCAAAACACATGTCAAACAAACCATGCAGGAAAGCGGTGAAGTCCTAATATTGCGTTATGGTTTTGACCGCAACGCCCATCAAGCATATATTGAGAAAATTCTGAATCGATTTGCTAATCCGTATCTAAACGATAATATAAACCGGGTAGGGCGTCAGCCTCTTCGTAAACTGAGTTTTTCAGACCGGCTGATTAAACCTCTGTTAGGGACCATTGAATACAATGTTGCAAACGATCACCTCATTGAAGTGATTGCATCTGCATTGTTATTTAGAAACAATGATGATCCGCAAGCAGTTGAACTTGAGCAAAGTATTGCCGATCAATGTATAGAAGCTACATTAGTGAAATACACTGGGCTTGATAGTCATAGTAGTGAAGCCAAACGCATTATTCAGGCTTATGAACGATTAAAAGCTAAACAATAATTAAAATGATAGTGGATGCAGTAAATATGGCCGAGTGGATTGATGATTCGGAAATTCTAGAGAAGTTAAATCAAACTCGCTCAGTCAGAGGTTTTATGCTCAAAGCCTTGGAGTTTATCGAACAAAGCATCGCCGACTTGGTCGAAAGAGTTTTTCAAAAAGACGACTATGCGGTCAAATACGCAGTCACACCTCTGCTGAAAAGTTCTGGACCACTGGGCGATGTGAGTGTTCGGCTCAAGCTGATCTTCGGTTTAGGCATCATCTCCAAAGAAGTCTATCAGGACATTGAGTTAATGGCATCGCTGCGCGATCAGTTAAACAATGATCCTCAAGAATATCAGTTTAGCGATGAAGTACTGGTTAACGAGCTAAAAAAACTTCACACACTGAGTGATGTTTCTCGAGCACAGTTAGCTAATATTATTCCTTTGGAAGAGATAGCACCATCTAACCAGACCATTTATCAAGCACAGCAAGAAAAAGTTATCCATTCCATCTGGATTTTAAGTGTTATCACACTTTATCAATCGCTACATCCAAGCAATAGCCTGTTAAAGGACTAATAAAAAGCCTTTACCCTTGCAGGTAAAGGCTTTCTCATCGCATAAATGATGAAGAACTAAATTGAGGCTACCGCAACAGGGCCAATATGAGAGTCGACCGCCATTGCAACACTCAAGGCAGTGATAATAAAAATTGAAGCGAAGAATACTTGCCGAGCCCAAGCCACATCATCATTATTTTTCCGATAGCCTTTAATAGCCATGTGTAACCACCACACACTGGTCGCCACCGCAACGGCTAAATAACCAAATCCGACATAACCGGAAAAGCTCAGCATAACGGCTGCAAAAGCAAAGGCAATAATATAACCGACAATATGGCTTTTAGCATGATGAATCCCGTGGACAACCGGCAGCACTGGAATATTCGCAGCTTCGTAATCTTTGTAGCGAAAAATAGCAATCGCATACGAGTGCGGCATCTGCCACAAGCTAAACATCACCAATAAAATCAAAGCACCAGTATCAAACTGCCCCGCTACGGCACAATACCCCACAACCGGAGGCACCGCGCCCGAAAGGCTACCAACAAGTGTCCCGTAGACTGAGTGACGTTTCATATATAGGCTATAAACGCCGACATAGATGACAAAACCAAATGCGGCAAACGCCACGGCCACCCAGTTGGTCCAGACAGCCAGCGTAACAAATCCAGCAATCCCCAAAACACAAGCATGAGAAAGTGTCTGAGCGACCGAAATCACCCCCGTCACCGTCACCCGGTTTTTGGTTCGCTCCATGCGGCTATCAATATCACGATCAATATAGTTATTGAACGCACAGCCGGATGCCACAATCAGTGATAGACCTATCACCGTTGCAGTAAACAAGGCCAAGTTAAATTGCCCCTGCGCAGCCAGAAAGTAACCCCCAATAGTAGCCACGAGATTACCAAAAATAATCCCAGGCTTAACTACTAGTAAATATCGCTTCAATTTCAACACACTAAAACCTGCTAAAACATCATCAGGTCATTGGCACTGTAGATAATCCACAAAGACAGGCCAACCACCAGCCCGATAATTAGCGCGCTGAATAAAAAAGAAATTGTATTCAAACGGCCAGTTTCGGTCGTGAAATTAAGATGCAAAAAGTATTTTAAATGCACCACTATTTGAACCACAGCAAAGGCAAAGATGGTATAGAGAGTGGCCACCTTAGACATGCTAAGATTCATCACCAAATAAAAAGGAATAACGGTCAGGATCACGGCCAGCACAAAACCAACTAAATAAGATTTGTAGCTACCGTGATCTGCATTGTGTTCGTGATCCATTACAAGGCCCCCATCAGATAAACCACAGTAAAGACACAGATCCAAACAATATCAAGGAAGTGCCAGAACAAGCTTAAACAGCTTAACCGAGTCATTGAACGACCGGTTAGTCCACACCGTCCAACTTCGATCATGGTCGCAATCATCCACAATAGCCCCACGGTTACATGCAAACCATGCATTCCAACCAGTGCAAAGAAGGCAGATAAAAACGCACTCCGCGATGGCCCAAAACCGTCGATGATCAAATGGTGAAATTCATATAGCTCCATACCAATGAACACAGCACCAAGCATAAATGTTACAACCAGCCAAAATAAAACACCGGCAGGTTTTCTGGCATGGGCACTGACCATCGCAAAGCCGTATGTAATACTACTGAGCAACAGCGCAAAGGTTTCGACTAAAACAAATTTTAATTCAAAAATATCTTTGCCCGATGGACCACCATCCACATTCGGATAGAGAACCGCGTAGGTTGCAAAAACTGATGCGAACAACAAACAGTCTGTCATTAGATAGAGCCAGAAACCTAACTTAGCAGTCTGGTCACCATCATGATGTTCTTCATGGGCTTCATGCCCATGAGTATTTATTGATTGTGATGTCATTATTTATCTCTCACCTATCTCACAACAAGCTTACGCGTTAGCCTGACTTAGACCCGCCTGATGAACTTTCTTAAGATGAGCGGATTCAATCGCTTCGATCTCTTCAGGTTGCACATAGTAGTCTTTATCATTGCTATAGGCTCTGCTCAGGAAGCTGCCGACAATCCCTAAGAAACCTACAATAGCTAACCACCAGATGTGCCAAATCATGGCAAAACCAAAGACCGTTGCCGCAATCCCAAGCAGCACACCATACGGCGTATTTTTCGGCATATGAATGGGTTCATACTTCTCAGGTTTTTTATAAGCTGTGCCATGTTCTTTTTGCCACTCAAACTCATCGATATCATGAATTTCAGGCAATTTAGCAAAGTTATAAAATGGTGGTGGTGATGATAATGACCATTCCAAAGTACGGCCCTGCCATGCATCACCAGTTTCATCACGATTTTCATTGCGCTGTTTATAGCTGACATAGAACATCGCCAACTGATGCAGAATACCGAACAAAATCAAAAACGCACCGACACAAGCGATAAGTAACCAAGGCGTCCATTCAGGATTGTTGGTATGGTTCAGACGGCGAGTCATTCCCAAGAAACCCAGAACATACAGCGGCACAAAAGCAACATAGAAACCAACCAGCCAGAGCCAAAAGGCTCGGCGACCCAGTTTTTCATTGAGTTTGAAACCGAATGCTTTCGGGAACCAGTAAGAAACACCAGCGAAATAACCAAAGACCGCACCACCGATAAGCGTATTATGGAAGTGAGCAATCAAGAACAGACTGTTATGTAACAAGAAGTCAGCACCAGGAACAGCCAGCAACACCCCTGTCATCCCCCCGATGGTAAAGGTCACCATAAAGCCAAGCGTCCAAAACATAGGAGTCGCAAAACGAATGCGTCCGCGATACATGGTAAAGAGCCAGTTAAATAGCTTGACCCCTGTCGGCACCGCGATAATCATCGTCATCACCCCGAAGAAGGCATTGACGTTAGCCCCAGACCCCATCGTAAAGAAGTGGTGTAACCAAACAATAAAGCCTAAAAGAGCAATGGCGCCTGTAGCCCATATCATTGAGTTATAACCAAACAACCGTTTCCCGGAGAAGGTCGGAACGACCTCGGAGTACACCCCGAAAGCGGGTAATATCAGGATATAAACCTCCGGATGCCCCCATGCCCAGAACAAGTTGATATACATCATCGAGTTCCCTCCACCACTGTTGGTGAAGAAGTGGAAATCAAGGTAGCGATCTAAGGTCAGCATTCCCAATGCACCGGTTAAAATAGGGAAAGAAGCAACCACTAATACATTCGCCCAGGTACATGACCACGTAAAAATAGGCATCTGCATCAATTTCATACCCGGTGCACGCATCTTCATGACGGTAACTAAGAAGTTCACCCCTGTCAGCGTCGTCCCGATCCCGGATATTTGCAAGGCCCAAATATAATAATCGACCCCCACTCCGGGACTATAGGTAAGCTCTGAGAGCGGCGGATAAGCAGTCCACCCAGTTTTCGCAAATTCACCAACCCCTAGTGATAAGTTAACCAGAATCACACCGGCAACAAAGAGGTAGAAACTCACTGAGTTTAAAAATGGGAATGCCACATCACGAGCCCCAATCTGAATTGGCAACACAATGTTCATCAGTCCAATCATCATTGGCATTGCCATGAAGATAATCATAATGACACCATGAGCACTGAAGATCTGGTCATAGTGATGAGGAGGCAGGTAACCGTGTGCGCCTCCAGTGGCGACCGCCAATTGGGTTCGCATCATGATTGCATCGGCAAAACCACGGATCAGCATCACAAATGCAACAACGATATACATCACACCGATACGTTTGTGATCCACTGTCGTTAACCAATTACGCCACAGGATTCCCCATTTTTTGTAATAAGTGATCGCCGCTAGCAACGCAATCCCGAGAAGGGCAACGACACTCAAGGTTCCCATGACAATCGGAACGTTCCATGGGATCGAATCTATCGTCAATTTTCCGAACATCGTGATTACTCCTTAGTTGCCGATTCACTGGCAGATGACATGTCACTCGACATCGCGCCATGAGCACTGTGAACAGTTGCCTTCATATGATCTAGACCATTTTTCTTAGACATGTTCATATGCATATACTGATGAACAATCTGCTCAAACATTTTCGGTTTAACATGCGAAAAATATTCAACAGGATTGTTTTCTGATGGTTTAATGAGCTGCTTGTAAGTTGCATCATCTAACACTTTGCTAGATTGACGAACTTTCGAAACCCATTGATCAAATCCAGCTTGGGTTGGTGTGGCAGTCACTTTAAATTTCATCCCCGTGAAACCTGCACCACTATAGTTTGAAGACATACCATCAAACGTACCCGCTTGGTTAGCGATCAGATGTAGCTTGGTTTCCATCATTGCCATAGAGTAAATCTGGCTCCCCAACTGAGGGATAAAAAATGAATTCATCACAGACTGTGATGTAATACGGAAACTAATCTGGGTATCTTTGGGAATGACCAGTCGGTTAACAGTTGCAATCCCCTGCTTGGGATAAATAAACAACCATTTCCAGTCCATTGAAACAGCTTGAACTTCAAGGGTTGGCGTACCAGGTTTCACATCAAGAGGCTGATAAGGATCGAGCCGATGAGTCGAAACCCAGGTAATAATACCCAAAATGATAACGATGACGATGGGGATCCCCCAACAGAACATTTCAATTTTTACTGAATGGTCCCATTTGGGTTCATAACGAGCATTCGGATTAGACGCTCGATACTTATAGGCAAAAACTAACGTCATAATAATGACTGGAATAACAACCAGTAACATTAAACCGAGCGCAGTTAATATAAGATGTTTTTCTTCAATCCCTACTTGCCCTTTTGGATCGAGAATTCCGCTTTGACACCCTGTCAGTAAAGCGATCATTCCGATAAACAGCAATCGGTAGAGCTTAAGAAAGATTCCTCTTCTCATGATACGACCCTTGCGATTCATAAAAGCTTGCACAATTCTCTAAAATTGAAGCGTTATTGTGAACAATTAAGCAACTTAACTGGCATTAATTTCACACACCAAGAACAAGTGTATAAATTGAGTAACACATATACATTTTTGTAAACAATACTATAACATTTTCCTCATGACGATCTATCCTCGTGACGAAAAGTGTGGCAGCTATATCCAAATCGACAAAAAAATGGCTGAATCTTGAGCAATCCACTCTCAAACAAGCTCATTTATCGACGAATAATTTTATCAACAAGCAGTACAACTATAGACCATAAAAAACAAAGCGGCCTTCCGCAGCTATGCAGAAGTCCGCTTTTTATACAATTGAGTTATATCGATGAGCTATATGAATCTTTATTTAGAATATTGATAAATTCAATACTAAATAAAATCAAATACTTGTTCTTTAGATAAACGGGATTTAGGTAATTGAGCGTTAAAGTCTTTATCGCTGTGATACCCCAAAGAAACCACTACAATACTGGTCAGATCGCGCTCATTCAAACCTAACTCTTGATCAAGGGCTGCAAAATCAATGCCTTCCATTGGTGTTGCATCAATCCCCAGCAGTGCTGCATGAGTCAGCAGACATCCTAAAGCGATATAAGTTTGTTTTTCCATCCACGACTGCAAGTCTTTGCTTTTAAAGATATGTTGATGGACATATCCTACACGAGTGGCATGCCCTTTGAGTCGCGCTTGGTCATTCGCATAACGACCATCTGCCTGTTCTTTTTCTAAAACCGCGTCCAGATGCACACGGTCCATATTGGTGCGAGTACACAAAACGACAACATGCGATGCATCGTTGATTTTGCTTGCATTATACGCCGCTACTCCGCTCGCCCCGGCGGCTGCAATCCGCTGTTTACCAGCATCATCACTGGCCAGCACAAAATGCCATGGCTGAGAATTCACAGAAGAGGGGGCAAGACGTAAACTTTCAACGAGTTGCTCGATCTGCTCAGCTGGAATCTTCTTGTTACTATCATATGCTTTGGTTGTATAACGTTGACTTGCAAAATCGACTGGATTCATCTGTAACTCCTTATATTAAATAGCTAGCACGGCAATGAGCTAACCATCATGATTAATAAATTGGTGAGAACACTCGCACGAGCAAAGGTTCGGCCAGCAGCGGTTCGATAGTTTTTACCAGGTTGAGGAAATAATCGGTCTGACCATGCTTGTCCAACGCTGCCTGATCGCGCCAAATCTCGTCCATTAAGAACTGATTAGGATCGCTTTGATCGACATGAAATTGGTATCCCAGACAACCGTCTTCTTGGCGAACTTTATCGATAATTTGGATAAACGCCTGTTTGAGTGCATCACGTTGACCTTCTTTAGCATGAGCCAAGGCTATCACTCGGATTGTATCATTAGGAGCAAGTAACATTTTGATTCCTCTGTCAGTATGAAAGACTAGCTAAGCAATAAAATAGGTAGGTATATAATCATCATAAATGATTGGTTAATACAAGCAAACACTATGACGGAGATAACTAAGACGCGAATTCCATCACCTTAGAATTTATAATCCGTGATACCATCAATCAGTGCGTGTGTTATTTCATTTAAAGGATCGTTTAATGACCACTCTTAATTACGCAAAATATATTGACCATACTCTGTTAGCGATGGATGCCACCATTGATGACATCACAACCCTCTGCCAACAAGCCATTCAATACGGTTTCTACTCGGTGTGTGTCAACAGTGGGTATGTCCCTTTGGCAAAAGAGCAGTTACAAAATAGTGATGTGAAAGTATGTTCAGTGGTGGGATTTCCACTTGGCGCTTGTTTAAGCGCAGTTAAAGCCTTTGAAACGACTCAGGCAATCGCCGCAGGAGCCGATGAGATCGATATGGTCCTCAATGTCGGTTGGCTCAAAAGTGGCCATTTTGATGATGTCAAAGCAGATATTGCAAGCGTTAAACAAAGCTGTAACGACACGCCATTGAAAGTGATTTTAGAAACATGCTTGCTCAGCGATGACCAAATTATTAAAGCCTGTCAGATTTGTACCGAGCTGGACGTCGCTTTTGTCAAAACCTCTACTGGTTTTAGTAAGGGCGGTGCCACCATTGAAGCTGTCAAACTGATGCGGCAAAATGTGCCGGCATCGATGGGAGTAAAAGCCTCAGGAGGTGTTCGCACTCAACAAAGTGCACAACAGATGATCGCTGCTGGCGCCACTCGGTTAGGAACCAGTGCATCAATTGCTATTGTGACCGCCACCCCTGATGAATCGCAAGGTTACTAAAGCTGCTTAGAAGAGGAAACATCCACCAATCGCTTGGCAAACTGCGCCGTGCTAATGATGCCGCTCACTCGCAGCTCAGGTCGATAGCTCCCATTGGCGTCGTATAAGTCAAGCGTTGGTAAACCCAACACCCGATAGTGACTTAAAATATCTTGCTGGCGTGGTAAATAGCGGCTGACATCAACTCTCAACAATTTAAACTGCGCTAGCTGTTGACGGATCTGAGGCTTGTTAAGGGTATCTTGTTCAAACTCTTTACAAGCCACGCACCAGTTAGCGAAATAATCCACCAGCACCGGTTGATGCTTCTGCTTTGCTTGTCGCAACTGTGTTTGCAATTGCGTTAGTGAGTCAACACTAACAAATGCCAATGGTTGCTGTGCTTGCCGCACGGTTTGTCGATAATGGAAAATCTGCTCGCCAGCAACCACCAACAAAAACGCTAGCAATACGCAACTTACCAACGCATATCGTCGACCTATCACTCGACAAAAGAGCAGATATCCTAACCAAACGAGCAAAACTCCCGCTAGCAGCAACCACAAAAGATCACTCAGTACATCATCTAACACGCGGGAAACTAACAACAAAGCGGCACTTAACATTAAAAAGCCCCCCAGTTGTCGCACTCGCAACATCCATATTCCCGCCTTTGGCAACACTTTTTTACCGAGCCAAGCAACCGCGATTAACGGCAGACCCATGCCTAAAGCAAAGAGATAAAGGGTTAACGCCCCCATGAGTACCGAGCCACTTTGGGCAATGTAAACTAACATACCTGCAGTAGGCGCACTGACACACGGCGAACAGATCACACCTGACAGTGCCCCCATCAGCATCACCCCAAGATATGAACCTTGAGTAAGGTGTCCCTGCCATTGCTGTAACCGAGTTTGTGCGGCACTTGGCAGTTGCAACTCGAATAGTCCAAACATTGATAAAGCCAGTCCAACCAAAATGGCAGACATCAAACCCAGTACCCAAGGATTTTGCAGATAGATCTGCATCTTGACCCCAACATAGGCGATGATAATTCCAAGGAGAGTGTAAGTCAGAGCCATCCCCTGGACATAGATAACCCCAAGCAAAACACTCTGCAATGTCGTTCGCTTACGCTGGCCGATAATAATACCGGTAATAATGGGCAACATTGGCAGTACACAAGGGGTAAAAGCCAGTAACAGACCAAATCCAAAGCTACTCAATAACATCCAAGGACCAGCGTGCCATGCAGAAGATGGCGCTGGTGCTGGTGCCGGAGAAGCTGACCAACTGGCGGTATCTATCGAGTGAACTGACGCGTCATGGATTGCCACATGGTTGGCATGAATATCGATAATGCGGGTCGTCGGCGGGTAACAAAAACCACTCTGAGAACACCCCTGAAAGCTGAGTCGAATTGATGTTGTCGGCCGACTCCCAAGCTCAACATCAGCTAACAAGGTCACATTAGAAGTATAAATACGAGTATCACCAAAGATCGGATCGTGGTGCATCACGCCCGGTGGCTTATAAAATGACTTTAGCGCCGCCGAGTCACTAATCAGATGAATGCGATCCCGATAAAGATAATACCCTGGCTGAATATGCCAGTTCAGCTGCAATTGTCCATGCGCATAACTGGCTTGCAGTGAAAAGGCCTGACTAACATTTAACACTTGCGCTTGCGAAGGAAAAACCGATAACACAAGACAAATGCCCAATAACCATCGAAGCAACGCAAACCTTAAAGATGCTGTTCTCACTAAAATTCCTCTTTAACTGGCTTGGCTGCTAAGCTTGGCAAAAAAAGGACCATATCCAGCGGGGCCACACCAGTAATTCAGCAAGTTTGCCACCCCTTTACTAGTATGAGTTGCCCCACTTATTGCATCAAAACTGTGGATTGATGCATGCCCATGGCGCGGCGCAACTTTAAAGACTGGCTGACCATTGTTTAAAACCTGCTTACCAGAAAACTGATTGAGCCACTTTTTATTAGTCATAATTTGCCCACCCAAAGCTGGCGTTTCAGCCTGCTGATAAAAACCGATACGCTCTAAGCGCAGGGTATGAAGATTAAATGCAGCATAACCATAGAGCATAGAAAAATATCCCATTCCCTGAACAGGCACAATCACTTCAGCTGGTTGATGACGATTACCATGTTTTAGATAAATTCTGATCTGCTCAGGTCGTTTTGGCAAATGCGCCAAATTCTGTTTGGGGTCCAGTTGTGTATAAGCAACTTTCGATGGATCAAAACGGGCCACAACTTGAGGCTGCTGAATTAGCCGGTGCTGTTTAAAATCAACCACCACAGCGACCAGATCGGTTTTAATCAACGCCTTGGCAGTTTGCTGTTGCTCAGCTAGCCCCGCCACCTCGAGCAGTACTCGTTGAGGGTCTTCACGTTTAATCTTATATTTTCCAGTCGGATACAGTGAAGTATGAATTGTTTTATCTAAATCAGCAGAAGATGAACCTGAGTGAGAAAAACATCCTGATAATAATACGATGGCTAAAATCAGCCAAGCGCATTGCGATAATTTCATTAACCTTTCCTTTTGCGTGTTAAATACAGTGAGTTAACGAAGATACATTCGCTATCACTGTAATCATCCCCTGATTAGTGACACTCATGATTAGAGTTTTCTGTTAATCATATTTTAGTGACGATTCCCATTGGGGGATTCTTCATTATATTACTGCATCCATTCCTCAGTCAGTTCACGAATTTTCGCCAGTATTTTAAATACTTAAACATCAAGTAATTCAGTTCGATATATACGGTTAAATCGTTCTATATATGAGTTCTGTGTTGGTTTCCCTGGCTGAATAACTTGCAGTTCAATATCACGCTCTTCATCCTAGGGACTGGGATAAATTCTGGTCTATTTTTAGAAGCTTAACAATTTGTGTCTCAGTATAGCGTGATTTTTTCATGGTGAGTTCTCCTATAAATTCAGTGTCATTAGAGAAACTCTACAATGAAGGGATGGTGACACAACCAAGGCCTGATCCAACCGACTATTAATGTCTGCCATAAAAAAGCCCTCATTCAAGAGGGCTCAGTATATAAGAGGGAGTCTAGATAAGAATTATTTTTTAGCGTTATCAATCGCTTGTTGCAATGCTTGCAGTGGTACTGCGCCACCAATCACCGCGGTATTTTCCGCATTTGCACCTTTTGCTGGCATCACAATAAACCCAGGGGTTCCCTGAAAACCAATCTGGCGAGCCAATGCATCATTTTTCATAATAGTATTTTTGTAAGCATCATCTTTAGCCAGTTTCAATGTTTTACCCATTGCCGCCTTAGCCACGGTCTTAATATCCGTTTGGGTGAGCTTACCCTCATCATGATTCGTCGCAAAAATACCGTTGTGATATTTAATATAAGAAGCCGCGCCCTTGTCATGCCAAACTTGCAAACCGACTGTCGCGGCTCGGGCTGAATTTTCCCAACGTGAAGCAAAAATAGGCCAATCTCTGAAAATAAACTGTACTTTCGGATTAGCTTTCATCAATTTTTCAATGACCGGAGCCATGTGATGACAGTAATAACACTGATAATCGAAAAATTCAGTCACCGTCACTTTCGCATTTTTAGGGCCAATATGCGGTATCCCTTTCACATCCATCAGATTACTGCTAGATTGGACTGCAGCAGAAACCATCTGTTGTTGTTGCTGCTGCTGTTGTTGTTTTTGGAGTTCTTGACTGACTTGCACCAAAATTTGCGGATGCTTACGCAGATAATCGGCAGCAATCTTACCGATTTCTTGGCGTTGCTTGGCAGAAAAATCACTATCTTGTTGTTGCGCAAACGCAGCAGAGCTGGTCATTGTGATAGTCAATGCAGATAAAAAAAGTACCGTAATTTTCTTCATGAAACCGTATCTCGACAGCTAAAATTAGTAACACCTTAACGGGACATTTACCCCAACGCAATCCTAACCAACAGCAAACATCGGTAAATGCACAAATATCATCTCTTCAATCATGCAATGACGTAGATGTTAGCAATGGATTAATCCAATTGAATTAAGATAAACACGATTAAAACTCGTAGCTAATCCCTAGTGACGGCGCGCTATAATCAATTTTGTCTTAGATTATAAACACTAGTAATAAATTTATTTTTAATCAAATTAGGCTATATTTTTTGATTATGAAATCACGTAGGATCATAGCTGTTCCTTCTGAGTGAAGTTGACTTTATGAATGCCATCAAGAAAATTTATACAACTTCCGAATCTAATCTGACAGTGATCGGCTGGCTCGGCTTTTTTGGCTACCCCGTTTATTATTTATTCTGGCATTATCTTTATCCACAGCCTTACGATTCATTGTTATTACGCTCATTCTGCTCGCTATGTTTTTTACCCCTGGCATTGCATCGATATTGGCCTGAGCAGCTCAGAAAATGGCTTCCTTATTATTATGTTGTAACAATCGGGATCGGCCTGCCATTTTTCTTTAGTTTTATGATGTTAATGAATAACTGGTCAGATATCTGGGCCATGTCGTTGATGGCAGCGTTGTTTTTGCATATTTTGACGATCTACGATACCAAAATTCTTGTATCTCAAGCTATTTTTGGCTTTTTCATCGCCTATTTATGTGCTTTTTTAATTAAAGATGGGCAACTCGATCCAGACGTAAAATGGTCTTACGTCCCCATATTTTTATTTGCCTATATTTTTGGCACTTTGTGTTATGTCAAAAACAAAAATTCCAACGAAAATAAAATATCGACCACAAAATCGTTCGGTGCAGGCATCGCTCATGAAATGCGCAACCCTCTCAGCGCTTTAAAACACTCACTGTATTTATCTCAAGATTTGATCAAAGAGCAACCTCAGAATAAAGAGAAGCTTGATCAGATCTTTAATGATTCGATTAACATCATCGATAATGCCCTAGAGACAATCGAAATTTTGCTGACATCGATAGATGAAACCCGTATTTCGACCTCGTCATTTAAGTTGCACTCGATTGCACAAACCTTAAATAAAGTCACGCATTCATTTAGTTACAATCAATATGACGATCAAAAGTCAGTTCATTTAGAGGTTCAACAGGATTTTTCCTATTTGGGCAGCGAAAGCTTACTCATCTATACTTTTTATAATTTAATGAAAAATGCCTTTCATTATAAAGAAAACAATGAGTTCCATATCTTCATTCAGGCGAAACAGGATGAAGAGTTCAACAGAGTTATTTTCCGGGATAATGGTCAAGGAATTGATAAAAAAGAGCTCAAATATATTTTTGATGATTTCTACACCAACGGTAAGAACAACGGTTTTGGCCTAGGCCTACCTTTTTGTAAAAGGGTCATGCGTGCCTTTCATGGTGATATTTTATGTCGTTCCGTCTTTGGTCAATGGACCGAATTTGAGCTGGTATTTCCCAAGGAGACTTCACCAGAATTAGGGAAACTCAAAGATGCCATTATCAGCCATAAAGAGATCCTTTACATCACTGATATGCGACCACATCAGTTGATGTCCGATTTTCTGTTCTCTAATAGTAAGTTTCCTTACCAAATCATTAACTCAAACGCATTGATTTCAGAAGATTTTTATACCTATCGCTACGACCTAACAATTGTTGACTTAGATAAAATAGATACCCGAATCAAAAGCAAAATCAACCATAAAGATAACGTCATTTATCTCAGCAATGATACAAAACAGACCGATCAAGCAAATGTTATCAACTACCAGGATTTTATTAAAAACTACCAGCAAATCATTCTGAACAACCTATTATCAAATGATAAACACGTCCAATCATTACGACCACCAACAGAACCAGTCAACGGAAAGTCTAAAATTCTAGTCGTGGATGATAACCAGTCGGTATTGAAGCTCACTTCATTACTGTTAGAACATAATGGTTTTATTACCTACCAAGCCAGTGAAGGCGCCGATGCGATAAGAATGTTAGATAACGGCGAAAATATCGACATCATTATCATGGATTTAGAAATGCCTGCAATGGATGGGCTGGAAACAACCCGCAAAATCAGAGCCTCACAGAAAAAATACAACAGTATCCCGATCATTGGCCATACAGGGGATGATCAAAGCACCACTATCAACAAAATTTTAACCAGTGGCATGAACGACTACATTATCAAACCATCCAACAAAACCCAGTTAATCAATAAATTACAATTATGGATATAGCCCTGGCGAACCAGGGCTAATCACTAATTATTTAATATAGAGATGTTCTTGATTTATAGCTTGATAACAAACACTCAGAATTTTATCAATCTGCGCATCCGTTAGGCTGCTATTAACCGAGAACCGTATAATACTATGTTTAGGCGATGTTGCCGGACGGCAAAATATCGACCCAAACACCCCATTTTTCTCTAAATAGTTGCGAACAGCATAAGTATTGTCTTCATCTCCAGTTTCGATGGATACAATCTGCGACTCACTCTGTATCCAAATCCCCATGTTGGTGAATCCTTCACGCAATTTCTGGGCTTGAGAGAACAACGTTGCCCGCTCTTTATCCATTGATTTGATCAGGTTGAGTGTTTCTTCCAATACCTCGACTTCGTATGGAAGCATCGTTGAGCTGAAAATCGCTGGATAGCCGATATAAGGAATACAAGCGTTGAAATTATTGTTGGCCCAGACAGCACCAGCACGATAGGCAAATGTTTTTGCCAGACTAGCGGTCATAAAATCAATTTCATCTGACAAGCCATATTCCGCTAAAATACCAGCGCCTTGCTCACCGTAAACACCAAGTGAGTGAGACTCATCAATAACTGTCGCACAACCGTATTTTTTAGCTAACTCAACAATTTTTTCCAATGGCGCAATTGTCCCAACGGTACTGTAAACCGCATCGACAATAATGATTCCGGGGCCATTACGTTTAATGAGCTTTTCCAGATGCCGAGCATTATTATGTAGAAACGGCAAAATTCTGGCTTCACCACTACGCGCCCCTTCCCACAACGACATATGCGCTAAGAAATCAATATAAACCGTGATCTCTTTTGAGCAAATCGCCTGCAACAGTGAGGTATTGGCACTCCACCCCGATTGAAAAATAAGACAAGAGTCAAAATGAGCAAATTCTGCCATCTGCTTTTCAAACGTCGGTCTGCTATCATCTTTATGAACAAACACGGCAGACATCAGGATGCTTTCATCAGACTTGTCGACAGACTTTTTCAAACATTCTTTAATATGAGGATTATTCGCTAGTACCAAATAATCATTCGATTGCAAGACTACATCCTCTGAATGAGGCTTTCCACCGACGACTAAATGTTGGTCATTATATTTTATTAAGTCTTTTAGGTAGAAATCCAATTCAGATTTCAAGAAGGAAGGTAGTTCTTTTTTGTTAATACTCATGGTATTTTCTCCATTAATTTTGGCGTAATTGCCAACACCATCGTAATGGAATGCTTGTTTATTTTTGTATTAATAAGAGAAAATGGATGAAATAATTTTTTTATGACAATTTGCTATATATTTATGAACCAAATATAAATGAGTATGATTGTTGAACAATATAATGAAAATTCTTGATAAGAAAGAATAAAAATAGATCAAAAATTATTAATTTGTTAATAGTGATTAATATTAACTATTAACGAATCTAATATATCTAGACAGATATGATTTGATTGCGCCCATGCTCTTTTGCTTTATACAGAGCGACATCAACGCGATTAACGATTTGATGAAGAGACTCTTCTGGCCGCAGGCAAGCAACTCCACCACTCACTGAAATAGAGACTGTTTCACCATCTTTACTTAATTTTAACTCTGCCACCTTTGCACGAATCTGCTCAGCAATCTGAATTGCTCTGTCTAAAGAGCATTGATGTAACAAGAATAAAAACTCTTCACCCCCCCAGCGACAAACCAAATCAGAGCTTCGTACCTGAGTACGTAATATCATTGCTACATCTTTAAGAACTTCATCACCAAAGCTATGTCCATGGCTATCATTTAATTTTTTAAAGAAATCAATATCAAATAACAATATTGAGATTGGAAAGTCGCCAGGCTCATCAATGCTTTTAAATGCTTCTTGAAGAGCCTGCCGGTTAGCAAGCCCAGTCAATTTATCAGTAGAAGCCAGTTTAAGTAGATTTTTTTGATAACGACCAATTGTTATCCGAGCAATAAACAAGACGAGTAAGGTAACCGAAATACAAACCGATAAATTAAACCAAAAAATATAAATTAAATTCTGCAATGCTTTATTTTCATTCTGTTCAACCACAAGATACCAATTAAATTCACGAATTAACCGAACATTTACATCAATGGTTTGACCATTTCGATGATACTGGTAATAACCGCTTGGAGAAGATAATATTTTATTCACTAACCCCGGGGTTTTTATAAATTTTCGAATATTATTCAAACGACCAAATTGGTTGCCATGCATGACAACATGTCCCTGTCGGTCAATAAAATAGATAGTTCGGTTATAACGTTGCTGATAATTTTCAATTAATTGACGAATTTTTTTTGCTTCTAAGGCTATCCCAGCAATCCCGATAAACTGATTCTTATAATCAAATACACGATGGTTAATAAATATATCGATATATGAAGGGTTAATAGGATCTCGACCCGTATTGATTTCATAATTTTTATTTTCTGGAAAGTTTTTGACTCGCTGATACCAAGTTGCAGATCGATCAAAATCACTATTGATACCAACCGGGGTGTAGTATTTTCCCGTTTGTTCATCAACATAAAACGCGAGTTTTGTGTCAAAGCGACGATCGATCTCACGAAGGTAACGCAACATCGCCGCGTCAGAATGGTCAGGGTTGATCGCCCAATCTTTTAAAAATGTATCATGGGCCATTAAAGCCGAGATAAAAATAGGTTCGATTAAATCTTGCTGAATGTGTGAATAGACATTATCGCTAGTCAGTGGCAACGAATTTTCGCGGATCTGCTCACCTAAAAAACGCTTTGATTCATGGTAACTGCTAAAACTGACGAGTAAAAAAGCAACAAAGATGAAGATACAAAAAAACCAGATAGATTTGGGTCGCTTAATCGATGGCTCTGGTACTTTTAGCATTCAACATCCTATGCGCAAATAAAGAAAATCCTCTGTGCTTAACTATAGGAGGCTTTTCTGTGCAATGGCAGAAGAAATCGGCAAACCACAATCTTTTATGAATATCATCAAACCGTTGGCATACAGACAAGGCAGGTCAGCCCCATTTATGTTAAGTTTGTGGAAAACTAATATTGAGGCGATGAACAATGGTCCCCGATTACTGAAAAGCTAAAATTCGAGCAAATATATTTATGGCTTTCGCCCTAAGCGCTTTTCAACTTGCTTTTTCTCCCATTCGGCACCAAACCAATGGAAGACATGAAAGACGCGAAGCGCGTGTTTTATGATCCCAATCCCTAGTCCTAACGCAGCCCAATATGCCCAAATATAGCTTGGATCAGTCACAATATTGATAATAAACAAAAATACAACCACAACAATGTAGGAGATTAAATGGCTATAAAACCGTTTCATCTCTCTCACCTGATGCAAAATAAGCTGTTCTTGTTCACGTTCACTGACCTGGGGCTCATTGCGCTCATCGCTATCACGAAGCAAAGAGAGTTCTTGGATATCAATTTCAAATACTGCAGCAAGTGACTTTAATGATTCAAGAGATGGCTTTTGCCCACGCTCAATTCGCTGAATGGTTCTAACACTCAATCCAGATAATAAAGACAATTGTTCTTGAGACCAGCCACGCTTTAATCGCAGAGTACGTATTTCCATTAACGTTCTCTTGTTGCTTTTATCGCCAACATACTGACTTAATTTAATAAAGATAGCAACCACAGCCCGTCATATAGATGACATTACTTATAATTCAATAAGTTATATGGATTTAAAATCTTATTGGCAGGATTAAATTTCGCAATAAAAAGCATGCTATCCACTTCATGTGACCCGCTTGTCAGGCTTATGACACGTGAACGACGTGGTTAGATGGGCGGGGAAACTGGCATCATTGCCCCACTTTCTATCAGAGTGAAGGGTTAAAAACGATGTTAATCACTATTATTAATCATACGCCAATTTGGGTGTGGCTCCTGTTTCTTTATCTACTTCGAAAAGGGTGCAACAGCTTAAAACCACAAATCGTTTTGCCCCAGAAAACGATTATATTACCCGCTATTTTTATTATTCTCTCGCTGCATCAGCTCCTGGAACAATTTAAATTTGCCGAGTTCTGGTTGCTCGGTATTACCGTTGGAATCGTGTCGGGCTATATGATTTTTAATGCCCAAATCAAACAGATGTATCTAACTGCAGAACAACAGACCATTTTACCGGGGAGTTACAATCTACTCATTTTATTAATGACTGTATTTATCAGTCACTACCTATTAGCTGTTTTAGTCGCCGTCAATCCAGCAGCGATTTGGAGCATTTTAAATATTGCCATTAGTGGCTTTACCGCGGGTGCATTTGGTTTTCGGGCCGCGAGTCTGATAGTTCAACAATCACGGTTAGCGCAATACCCGCTGAAAAATTAAGAATCTAGAGGCTAAACAACCGCTGAGCAGATGAACGATAAGGCATAATCAACAAAGTATTTTAGTGATTATGCCGCTATAGAAATTGCTTCTTGCGACTTAGCACCTATTTGCCGAGTGCAATGCGAAAGTCACAGCCTACTCATGGCCGGAAAAGTATGAAGCACCAGCAAATATTAAAACAGTAAAAATCTATATATAGTGGGATCAGCGTGGTTTGAGTCGTTTATGTGAGTCTTCGTATTTCATGGCTCCTGATGCAGAAAAATCATCAGTCAATAGCCGGAGCAATATGATCATCAAGGCTCTATCACCTGAACAATTTATAAAAACTTACAAGCTCAGAGCCATCATTCTGAAGCAGATTGTGGAATCTATATTTTTTTGAAGTACCTTTTATAGCGCTTATTCTCGAGGTAACCCAAATTTTCATAAAGCGATTGAGCAACGGTGTTGTCGAATGATGTTTCAAGCTCAATCCCCTTAGCATGGGTATTTTGAGCATATTTTTCAGCCTGTTCCATTAATGCCCGTCCCAGACCTAAGCCCCTTGCTTGCTCAATGACATAGAGATCGTTAAGCACCCAATATCGATTTAGTGAAATAGAACTAAACCCTTGATATAGTGTGACAAAACCAAGAATTTCATCATCACTAATTGCAATGATAAAAACACCATTCTCTTGTGTTAATCTTGATGTTATCCAGTTCAGAGATTCTTTTTGTGAAGCACCATGCTCTAAACTTACTGATAGTTGACGATAAGAATGAAAAAGTTGAGACAACGGCTCAACATCTTCTATTCCTGCTTTACGAAATTCCATCACATCCTCGAAATGATAAAGTAAGCTAAACTGATGACTATTAGTGTAACATTTTGAAAATGTTTGCAGGCTCGATGATCGTGACATTTTCGCCACACTTAACATTTACAATTTGCGCTTTCAAAACTCGTGGATTTGCCATTTGACGCCTACAACATCACATCTAAGTCTAATTATTCTTCATGAGCCAATTGTTATTTTCATTTGCCTCAATTAATTCTTGAATTTGGTAGTCTTGATAATAGTCATTCCGGATAAAAGGATCGCCTTCTATTATTTGTATCGCCTCATTTTTATCCGAAACGGTTAACACTTGCATAGCTGAATCACCGTCCGCAAATGGACCACATAGTCTAATTTTTCCCTCCTGAGTTTTTAACCTCAAGTGTTCGACATGCTTATTTAGTAACTCATCGGTCAGCTCACCTTTTCTTTTCCGACTTAATGTGACAACAAACACCCTCATAAATTCTCTCCTATAAATTTAAAAACTTCGCGATCGCATTGGTCAGACCCACACCAGACAATCAATTTAATCTAACCGTAACTTAGCACAGGAACGACACTCGCTAAACAGAATCAGCTTGACGTAGTTTCTTAAGGTCACAACCGACGATGGCTGGGCGATATTGCGTAATTTTCTCAGCACGCCAATGCCAGAATATAAACGTCCCTCGATCGCGTTATTTTCCTCACTTCAACCGTTCAGCCGCCTTACGGGTAGCCCTCAAACGCCGTGTCTGTCTTTGCTGAGCTCGTTGAGCTAACTTATCAAGTCGACTCGGAACCGCAAGCTTGCTAAAAGAAAAAGGGGGAGCAGGGTCATACTCGATACCGAGTTGAACCTCTTGCGCGATATCATCCCCAAGAAGATCTTTCAGGACATATAAGGCGAAGTCGATACCGGAGGAAACGCCAGCTCCCGTAATACGATTACGATCATGCACAACACGCTCCTTGACAGGTATCGCACCGAACAGTTCCAATTGATCCAATGACATCCAATGGCTAGTCGCTTGGTAGCCCGTAAGCAACCCCGCAGCCCCCAAAATTAAAGAACCCGTGCAAACCGATGTAACGAGTAAAGCATGGGCAGCCTGTTCTCTGATAAAGTTGAGCGTTTCATCATCATCCATCAACTCTATTTGCCCCGTCCCACCGGGAACACAGATCACATCCAGCGCAGGTGTTGTATGAAAAGTGTGAGTTGGGTTGATAGACCATCCCGAACCCGTCATGACCGGATCAAGTGCTTTCCAAATCAAATGGACATCACAACATTGACTGGCTGAGAAGACTTCTGCCGGCCCAGTGAGATCCAACTGAGTGACCTCAGGAAATAGCAATATACCAATTTGTAAGTTTTTCGACGTCATAGATACGACTCCATATGATGTGCCACCAAGTTTATGAATGCTAAAACCATTTTTCGCAGACAAAATTTATCGGAACTTTCAGAGCGTTCTTCTGAAATCACTTTCTGCATAAACGTGTTTTTATGCTCCAAATACTGATTGGCAGCAGCACTGATTGTTATGATCCGCCCTATAGCGATAAATGAAGCGATAGGAATATTTATATTGATTAATTTGCATGAACAATTCATGTTCAAAACATAACGATGATGCATACTAAGCACAATGACAAAATTCCGGGTTTTTCTGCCATGACACGTAAAATTGGTATTCAAATTTTTGATAAATTTCAAATACTTGATATGTCTGGACCCATTTCAGCCTTCGAAATTGCCAATAGGTTTGTTCCTGATAGCTATGAAATTAAGGTGATTTCGCAGCCAGAAACAGAAGGATTGATAAAAAGTTCATGTGGTCTTGAGATAGCGGCTGCTTCATGGCTTCCGATGGATTACGACACGCTAATTGTCGTGGGCGGTCCTGGAGCTAAGGATACTGCTGAGTATCCATCGGTCATCCACTATATTCAATGCGCAGCCATCAACGTTCGTCGCTTAGCGAGTACCTGTTCCGGGGCATTTATTCTAGCCAAAGCTGGCGTATTGAATGGCCGCAGAGCAACGACTCACTGGGACATGGCGCTCGAGTTAGCTAGCAGTTATCCCCAAGTGAGGGTGGAGCCTGATCATATTTATATTTGTGACGGAAATATATGGACATCGGCAGGAATCACGGCCGGTATTGACTTAACACTTGCCTTGATAGCAAACGATCTAGGACGCAGCATTGCCAACCAAGTTGCTCAACAGCTTGTTGTCTACTTCCGGCGACCCGGAGGATATTCGCAGCGATCCAGTTTACTGGCTGTCGATCCATTTAGCGAAGTTTTTGCAGAATTATTGGGTTGGGTTCGAGAACATATTGCTGAGGTGATTACCGTAGATCGTTTAGCTCATCAGGTTGCCATGAGCCCAAGAAATTTTGCCAGAGCGTTCCGTAAAGAAATGGGAGTAACACCGGCAAAAGCAATTGAGCAAGTGCGTTTAGCCGTTGCACGCGAACACATACAACAAAGCCGTGATAGCTTCGAAAAAATAGCAATTCGGGTAGGTCTTAAATCAGCTGATAGAATGCGCCATGCATTTTTGCGAACGTTTCACGAGTCTCCCCAGAGTATCCGAATAAAAGCGAATAAAGACTATCTTGCCGATAAAACCGACCTAAACTTCGCACAACAAACAATATCTGAGGACAAACGGTTACCATGATAGCCGGACCTATAAAAGTAGGTAGCGCAACATTCAGATTTCCTAAAGTTTCTTTACAGAGTCCACAAAGCAACACGCTCTCTTTTTATCTCACCTCGCAAACGACTTAATGCGAGTATTACTTCCTATTTTTTAAGCAAAAAATCTACAACGGCTCGATTAAACACTGCAGGTTGATCGATCATTGGCAGATGTCCCGCATTTTCAATGCTCAATAATTCAGCATCGGGCATCACCGAGACGGCCTTGGTCGCATATTCGATAGGAAATAACCGATCATTTTTCCCCCAAATCATGAGCGTCTTGTGTTTTATCCCGCACAGTACCGCTTCTGGTAACACTGAAACCGCCGCCCCACGCCCCTGTGAAAAAGCCTTTTTCCCACCAGCATTCTTCAATACTTCTAGGGAATAATCTCCGAGATTCGGGTCGCGCTGTTCAGGTTTAAACAGGATATAACGGGAATAAAAACGATTTGCCAGGGACGATGGAAAGATATTCAACCACACCAACCCAATGGTCGACATCAAGGGTGGTTTTGCGCCTAGTGCACCAGAATCGACAAGAACAAGCTTGTCTACCATTTCAGGATGATCCAAAGTGAATTGCAGAGCAATGGCCCCTCCTTGAGAGGATCCGACAATATGCGCTTTAGCCACCCCAAGCGCATCCAAAAACTGCTTTAGCCAGTTTGCAAAATAGGTTTTATCGTAGCTTGCATCCGGTTTATCAGACTCACCGTACCCAACAATATCTGGCGCAATTACACGAAAGTGTTGTGCCAATGAGGCAATAGCAGGGTACCATGTGATCGCACCAGCTCCACCGCCGTGCAGACAGATAACAGGACAGCCTGTTCCTGCCGACAAATAGGCTGTACTGACTGAGCCTGCTAGCACATTGGTTTGAGTCACTGAACAGCCCATCTGCTCGATAATGGCTTGCCGGTAATATTGCTGATGCATGCGATTATCCCGCTTTAGCGATAGCTTTTAGCAACTGTGTAAACACATCAAGCTGTTTCTCTTCCAACGGCTCAAGTAACGCAACCGAAGTGCTCGTAAATGAGGTCTGTGCATCTTCATAAATTTGCTGACCCGCGGCCGACAAGGCAACCAAGCTCACTCTGGCATCACGGATATTCTCCTCTTTCTTAACCAGACCCATTTTTTCCATGGGATTAATCAGACGGGTTATCCCTGACGGGCTCAAGCCTATCTGTTCCGCGAGATCACTACGCCGCAGTGTCTGTGTCGGTGTTATATATAGTTGATTAAGAACAAGATATTCGGTGACACCAATACCATGAACTGAGAGTGCTCGGCTCATCCTCTTCTGGATATAACTACTGAGACCAATCAGACTATGGATTAAGCTACTTTCTTTTTGTTCAATCATGGAGTTATTCTTTGCGATATGTTTGAGTTAGCAACTTTATGCTTATATATTTGAAAGATCAAATACCTCGCAACAAAAAAGCTAAATTAGGCAGATTTTAAAGTGCAAAGTTAAAATCGATAGCGCTAAACACGTGTTGAAAACAAATGAGAAAACTAAAAAACGCATTGTCTAGCTTGCTCCACCCCAGACAGGGTTGATTGCTTATAAACTATCGGCTTCAGTCGATCCTGTTCGCCATAGCACCTATCCATGTCAAAACGTCACTCAAATTGCCCCTCAGAAATATTGTTACTTTTATGCTTTTTTAAGCAATGCCCTTGATGTGATTCTAATCTCCCTGTCCTTTTACATATTCCTTACAAATACCAATCTTATTATTTGCATTCTAGTCTCAGTATTTGTTAATTGTCCTGATACATGGACAATATTTAGTATTGTTGTGCTATAAAAATCTCTCTATATTCATCATCACAGAATGTTTATTCAAACGGCTTATAAACTAGAAATATTGAGTAATTCATCACATTTATTAATTTGATCTGTAACTAAAGGTAAAAAATGAAAGTACTTACCTCTCGACAACACAGATTATTACGTTTCTTGTTAAAGCAACAGGAATACGCCACATTACTTACTTTGGCAGAACAATTTGAAGTGTCGAAAAAAACTATTCAGCGTGATCTGAATATTATTAATGATTATTTAGTTAATTCTAATATCCGGGTAGATAAAAAATCGGGAGCCGGTATTTTATTAGTTGCTGAAAATACAGCGGATCTGATGCAACTAGAACAACAGATCAATAATGAAAATGATGATGCAGATAGTGTTCTGGGCCATGCCCGCCGGATAAAAATCGCCTCTTGGTTACTCAGTGAGACACCCAGAGAAACCTCGATAAACAAGTTGTCAGAGCGACATTTTATTAGTAATGCTTCTATCGTCAATGACTTAAAAATAATCGAAGATTGGATCACACCATTAGGATTGCAACTAATTCGCAGTCAAAGTGGCACCCGTATTAAAGGCAATGAAAATGATGTACGTCAGGCAATGGCGGCATTGATTAATGGGTTGATGAACCATCAGGACCCCGGCACTGTAAACCACTCACGGCTGGATCCGGGTAGCTATAAAGCATTGGTTCAGTACTTTGGTGAGAAGGATGTCAATTTTGTTCAGGTCCTATTGCAAGAAATGGAACAAGCACTGGCATATCCACTAGGCGAACCTTACTACATTAATATTTTCACTCATATTTTGATCATGATGCACCGCCGCACACGGGGAAATTTATTGGGCAGTCCAAAGCCTGTCTCCCGGCAACATTTAGAAGATCCAATATTTATGATTGCTGGAGAAATGGTTGCAAAAATCGAGCAATATATCACCTTGTCATTACCAGAAGACGAAGTGTGGTTCATTTACCAATACATTATTTCATCTGGTGTGTTAGTTGCTGAAAACCACAGTGATCACGCGTGGCATACCGAGTTATTGAGTGATGAAGCTCGTGATATTACATTGAATTTATTAGAAATTTTTTCAAACTTAATCAGTATTGATCTTAGCCAAGATAAGCAACTATATGATGGTCTCGTCGTACATATTCGTCCCTTAATCAATCGGCTTTATTATCAGATTAATATTCGTAACCCTTTACTGGATGATATTAAAAATGAACTCGCCGATGTCTATCACTTAACTCGTATTGCCGTGGAAAAGGTATTTACACATTGTCCCCAACAAACCGTTTCTGATGACGAGGTTGGTTATCTGGCCGTCCATTTCCAAGCAGCGGTTGAACGGCAAATTACGCATAAGCGTGTATTACTCGTGTGCTCTACAGGAATCGGCACATCACATTTATTAAGAAGCCGCATCCTACGAGCATTTCCTGATTGGGAAATTGTTGCGACGGTACCATCGGATCAATTACCGAGTGTTACCCAACAAATGACACCCGATCTGATTATCTCTACGGTTCATGTACCAGAAATTGAAACGCCAGTGGTCTATGTCACAGCATTTCTTAATGATACAGATCTCCAGAGGATTACTGAAAAACTCATCACAGAAAAACTACATCAGGCCAGAGATGCATATACGGCTACTCAATCTTAACTTGATACCAACAAAGGTGATTTATGGATATCACAAAAATACTTAATGTAAAAAATATAAAATTAAATATGGTGGCAAATAATAAAGAAGAAGTTATTGAAGAACTCACAGATTTATTAGTAGCAGATGGCTCTATTATTAACCGAGATGATTTTATTCGGGATGTCTGGCGACGCGAAGCTCAAGGGTCAACTGGATTTGAAAACCATATTGCGATCCCACATGGTAAATCCTCGGCAGTTAGCCACACGACCTTAGCTATTGGACGGACCCAACGGGAAATTCCATGGGAAAGTTTAGATGGTAGTGATATTCGCTGTATTATTTTATTTGCTGTTCGTCTCGAGGACCAAAATACAACCCATATTCGTTTATTAACACAAGTTTCTAGTGCACTAGCAGATGATGAAATAATCGCTAAATTACTAAAAGAAGATGATCCAAATAATATTATTGAGCTTTTTAAAGAACAAGATTAAATAAATATTTATCTGTGATCATTCTTTCTATTGATGAAAATTCTTCTTAAGAAGAATAAAAGTAACTTTCGAGGATAATTATGAATATTGTCGGCATTTCAGCCTGTACTGTTGGTATAGCACATACCTATATTGCGCAAAAGAAAATTGAAACCGCAGCAAAAAAAGCTGGAGATAATGTAAAAATTGAAACTCAGGGCACCATTGGTATTGAAAACGAACTCACAGCTGATGAGATAGCACAAGCAGATATAGTCCTGTTAGCTGTTGACGTTAAAGTTTCTGGAGAAGAGCGATTTACAGGCAAGAAAATCGTTAAAGTGACCACAGAAACAGCCATTAAATCACCCAATAAACTTATCGAAAAATTGCACGAAGTAATAAAGGAATAATTTTTTATTAATAATGATGCAATAGAAATAGAGGGTTTTATTTATGAATATAAAAACTGTATGGAAAGCTGCAAACCCTAAAGGTCATTTGCTAACTGCTATCTCATTCTTGATCCCAATTGTCTGTGGTGCTGGCTTTATCATTGCAATCGGGATGGCTTTTGGTGGAATACCTCAGAATGCCTTAGTGCCAAACCACTTTGATTTATGGCAAGCATTAGCCACTATGGGAGGAAAAGCTTTAGGACTCTTACCAGTAGTCATTGCCTGTGGGATAGCCGGTTCAATCGCGGGTAAACCAGGGATTGCCCCCGGTTTTGTGGTCGGTCTTGCTGCCAATTCTATTCATGCTGGTTTTATCGGTGGCATCATCGGTGGTTACCTTTCCGGGTATATTGCTCTTGCTATCATTAAAAATCTGAAAGTTCCAGACTGGGCCAGAGGCCTAATGCCAACATTGATTGTTCCTTTTTTTGCATCAATCATCAGTGGCTTACTCATGGTCTATATTATTGGAACCCCCATCGGTATTTTTACCCATGGCCTGACATCTTTTCTAAAAAGCTTAGGCACCTCGTCCAACCTCATTGTTGGTGCAGTCATTGGCGCACTGTGTATCATTGATTTTGGTGGCCCAATCAATAAAACATGCTTTGCATTTGTGTTAACCCTTCAGGCACAGGGCATCAATGAACCCATTACAGCACTTCAGCTTGTTAATACCGCAACCCCTATCGGTTTTGGCTTCGCCTATTTTATTGCCAAGCTTCTGCGGAAGAATATTTATAACAATGAAGAAATCGAAACCTTAAAATCGGCTGTTCCAATGGGAGTTATCAATATTGTGGAAGGATCGATTCCCATCGTGATGAACGATATCATCCGAGGTATCTCTGCCGCGGCTATTGGTGGTGCCTGTGGTGGTGCAGTTACTATGATTTATGGTGCAGATGCGACAGTGCCTTTTGGCGGAGTTTTGATGATTCCAACCATGTCACGCCCAATGGCGGGGATTATGGCATTGCTAGTTAATATCGTTGTAACCGGTATTGTCTATGCCATTATCAAAAAAGATATTCCTCGCGACTCAATCATCAATAATGATGAACAAGAGGAAGATATCAGTTGGGATGATATTAAGGTTAGCTAATATATAGCCTAAAAACATAATAGATATTTCACTAAATAAATTTGATAACAACTTAATTAATAAAAAAATATATTCCTTATATAAGTTAGGAAATCAATTTTATTTTCAAATAAAAATATTTTTCTAAAGAACGGATGTTATAAATATGAGTGAACATATTAATATTTCACCCTCATTAATGACCATGGATCTTGATCAGTTCAAAGAACAAATACACTTTTTAAATGATCATGTCGATTCATTTCATATTGATATTATGGACGGTCACTTTGTACCTAATCTAAGTTTGTCTCCATGGTTTATTGAACAAACTCGCAAGTTAACCAATAAGGAAATGTCAGCACATTTAATGGTAACCGATCCTGCATTCTGGGTTCAGCAGCTTATTAACATCAAATGTGAAATCATTTGTATGCCTGCAGAAAAAATTAACGGCATCGCATTTAGACTCATTGATCAAATCCATTCAGCAGGGCTAAAAGCTGGTGTTGTATTAAATCCAGAAACCCCAGTTCAAGAAATTATGCCCTATATTGATATTCTCGATAAGGTAACGATTATGACCGTTGATCCTGGATTTGCAGGCCAGCGATTTCTTGGGCATATGCTAGAGAAAATCACAGAGTTAAAAAAACTTCGTGAAGAACAGGGCTACCACTATCTTATTGAGATGGATGGTTCAACAAATAAAGAGCATTGGAAAATGATTCATGAGGTTAAACCAGACATTTATGTCATTGGTCGAAGTGGGCTGTTCAATTTAGCAGATGATATCCAAAGTTCTTGGCAGAAAATGGTTGCTGAATTTGAAGAAGCAACCGGTGAAACATTTATCTAATTTTTATGATTCATAGACATCTGTTCTGCTCTAGTAGAACTAGCTTGGGTGAGTGAGGATAACCAACGCGCGAACACATGAAGACGGATGTCACTGCCTATATGCATTATTACAACTTAGAACGACTTTATACTGTGAATGGTGATAGACCACCATTCACAGTATGAACAGATTCCCTAAGAAAAGTGTCCTGATTGAGTTACGCAGAACATGTTGCCTGGGTTTGACTCAGTATTCATGATGGCTTGCATGTTCAACCTTCATAGCTTTCAGGGTTTTTGAGCATTGCTTAACGTAGCCGATTTGACGGCCAATGGTTGCTTGCGCAGCAACACGAGCGTTAAAGCCCAGCCCACCGCCAAGAGCAGCGAGGATAAGACGATAACCCGAGCGAATCCGTGACCGAACTGGGAGGCATCGGCCACGTTGATTAACAAGCTGAAAATCGCCACCCCAATCAGGCCGCCGACCTGACGCGAGGCGTTGACGACTGCTGAGGCAACACCGGACTTGTCACTGCTGACGTGGTTGACCGCTATCGCAGTCAGCGTGGGAACGGTCAGCGATATACCGAAGCCGATAAAAAACATCTGTACGGCAATGTCTGCGTAGGGTGCACCGTCTACAAATGGCTCCAGCGAAACCACGCCCAGCAATGCAATGGCCAGCCCCAACGCTAGCAGGCGTCGCTCGCGCAGCTTGGGCAACCACCTAGCCGCTAACTGATTACCGAAGAACAGGACGCCCGTCATCGGTAGGAATGCCAGGCCGGTGTTGATCACCGAGTAATGATTGACCTGCTGTAAAAAGATACTAAAGACGAAGATCAGTCCGTAAAACACGAAATTCACGATGACGCCCAATATCGAGGCTAGACTGAACGCCGCATTGTTGAAGACTGAGAGAGGCACCATAGGACGCGCTGTACGCAACTCGACCCAGACAAAACCGATCAGAGCGACCACAAAGCACAGAGCATGGATAATCACCCACAGGTCAACACCTTCCTCCCGGCCCAAATCAATCACCGTGTAGATCAGGTTGGCCAAGGCGAACAGCGCCAGGAGCTGCCCCCAGAGATCGAATCCCCCTTTGTGGTCTGGCGCAATACGGGGCGTATTGACCATGCACAGCACGATCCCGATCAGGCCAATGGGCAGATTGATGAAAAAAATGCTGCGCCAGCCGAACACTCCGATCAGCAGCCCGCCAACCACCGGTCCGGCAGCCAGCGCGATCCCGGCAACCCCAGCCCAGAGGGCAATCGCTTTATTGCGTTCGGCAGGTATTTCGTAGGCAATACGCACCAGAGCCAAAGATGTCGGCACCAACAGCGCTGCACCAATGCCTTGCAGCGACCGAAAGCCGATCAGCATGGGTAATGTATGAGCCAGACCACAACCTAGCGAAGCTAGGGTGAATACTGCATATCCCAACAAGAACACCTTTTTGTGTCCGAAGCGATCGCCCAATGCCCCAGCGGTGAGCAGGAGCGAAGCGAACAACAAGGTATAAGCGTTAACTATCCATTGTAATTGCAGCACGTTCGTGGCGAACTCGGCCTTGAAGCTCTCCAGCGCCACATTGACCACGCTCACATCGAGCAGCACTACCACGAAGCCTAGACAAGTGGCAAGTAGCGTCAGTTTCTTATTGCCGGAAGTATTCATTTTAATTCCTCATGGGATGTTAAGTGCAGCGGGCAATACATCAATCAAGTGCTGCCTCCACTTGTGATTTGAAAGTAAGTGCCGTTGAACTTGCCTAATTGCAGAACGAATTCGTAGTTGCCGTCGGAGCGGTTGACCAATCGGGCAGTACTGTAGCTGTATGAGCTCTCGTGGTTACGCGTCAGGAAAATGTGTCGGGCTGCAACGGCGGTTGAGCCGCGCAGGGTGAAGGTGGAAACCGAACTTGGTCGCGATCACAACTTCCTCGCGCCGCCCGGCAAACTCGCGCTGTAAAGGCCGTTTATTGGTGAACGGTCCATAATCAAAGAAGTCCACTCCCCGTTCTACTGCCCGCACCAGAGTGCGCACCGATTCGGTGTCATCCATAGCGCCATACCACTGACTCATCCCCATGCAGCCTAGGCCTATACGGCCTACTCGCAACTCCTGCGTGCCCAGCGTGATCTTGGAAACCATGGAACCATCCTTTTATGAAAATGATACAGATCGTTCTATATTTTTTTCAAACTATCGATGCCACGTCAACACTTTTATTAAAAATAATTCAAATTATTTTTCTATTATCACCATAATAACCTTTAATGATAAGATAATTTTAGTTTAAATATTAAATAGTTATTTTATTATAAGGAAGATATTCCCAGGAACTTAATAAAAACCACACATTGGTTCCAATCACTAAAAACAGATGTTGATGCATAAATTTCGATGACATTAAACACAAAAATGAGACAGATTAGTATCCATCAATTTTCCCTTCCATAAAATCGAGGACGAAAGACTGGACAGACCCCTCAGGACACCGAAATACGTGCTAGAGGACATCATTCATGTATGTCAGAAGTCACTGTTCTGGAAGGAAAATAGCTTTTATGTCAGCCACTGCAACGGCAGAATCCCCCACCCCAATATTCCGGTACCGCTTTGAGGAAATTCTGATACGGGAAGGCCCCAGCAAAAAAGGGGAATATTCAGCTGCAGTCCGGTGGCGCGCTGGCACCACATCATCGTCACAGCCGCCTCGCGTAGTTTGACGAGCATGACTCTCTGACACGGGTCTCGGGGCGGTTTGATCAGCTAGGTTCAGATGCCCGCAGCTAACCAGCGAGCTGTCGCTGGTGGGTCAACGTACTCTCCCTAGATTTTGTCGACACAGGCATGCATCCCGAACCACTGGTACAAAAAACGAGCCATCGAAGTCTTTCACTCATCGCACGACCGGAAGACATTGCTTAAGCCACGCTTCTACTCGCCATCAACCCGATGAGCAGCGGTACAGGATTGGCCGTAGTCGTTGGAGATACAGTGACTTTCACGTAGTTTTGTAAAGTTCGAGCAAAACATCAATTTCACACTGATATAGACTTTTCTGTATCAGTTTACTATGATTGATAAGTTGACTTTGGCATAGCTTTGGTAAATTTACGGCGAAACACCGACCTGACAATAATTTATATTAAAAGGCTGCGGTTTTTCGGCCATCCCAATTTTTAACTTTGGAGCTCTTGAGTTGTCCGTATCGAAGAAACAGCATGTCTTAGACACTGCAACTACCTTATTTTCCCAATATGGTTTTCACCCGGTAGGCGTTGATTGGATCATCGAAGCGTCGGGTGTTGCCAGGATGACGATGTACCGTAATTTCCACGGCAAGGAAGAATTAGTAAAAGCCGTACTGAGGCAGCGCTCTGACTACCTGACCGAGCAATTAAAGACGCGCCTTAAGGACAAGCCCAGCTTAGACGAGAAGATCATTGAAATCTTCAATTGGCGCGGCCAATGGTTTTGCGCGACTAACTTCGCCGGCTGCCTATTCGGTCGAGCAGTGTCAGAGTTTCCGGACCACCCAGACATCCGTGAGATAGCCCTTGATTACAAGCGCAAATTGCACGGCATAGTAAAAGACGTGATCGCCCAATACCACCTCCCTGAGACTGCTGTGACCCTCGCGAACTACATCATAATGCTGCTTGACGGGGCGACCGTGAATGCCCAAGCATTTGGCGAAAGTTACTTTGCTGATGAGGCAAGAGATGCGGCGTTAATGCTGCTTCGATTTAATGCAGGCAAGCAGATTCGCTAAAAGAAGGATGTACCCGATCGAAGAAAGACTGCATAGACGTCAATATCATGAGCCGCATGTTTGATGCGTGTTCATCGGCCAAACGCAGTATAATTCCTTCATATTTCATAGTCTTGTAACTACCACCTTTACTGTTGAGAATTAACCGCAGTTCATTCTCAACATATATTAAGCTCCAACTTCATCACTTTAGTCTTCTCTTTTACAGAATTGATGTACACAAATAGCTGGATAGATTGGCATCAAGAAGCTCAAACAAGGCTTGTTCTGTCACTGTGGGCTCGATATTTTCACCCATACCGTGCTCAAGCATACTGATCAGTTTCGATAGCTTGTCCTACTCAGGGGGAAACATATTCAGCATTACTAAAATGCCAAACATCAGGTGACTCATCACTTTTGTCGCCCCACGTACCCAGATGTGTCAACCACCAAATTCGTCTTTGAGACGGCCATTGGCCCGTTCTGCACCCGAACGCTCCCAATAACGCACCGCATCGGCAGGTTCAAACTCTTTTTTCTCGCCCCCTCTGGGGTTGTGATCTATCAAGGGCTCATCGACTGGGATCATGCAGGTCAATGCTGCAGTAGGCGGAGTCCATCAGATCATAAAGGTTGGTCACCCGCGCCGCACTTAGGTGAGACAATGGGATGGTGGAAAGGCTGTCATGCATAGGGGCTGAAGACAATAAAGCGGCGATGGGAACACTACAGTCTGCGATATCGAGATGCAGTTTGTAGCCATTCCAGCTGTGCTTATAGCCTTGAGCGTTGCATTTTGTGCCACGACGACAATCGGTCGGGATCTCTTTAAGCATCTATTCCAAGCATTGAGTACGTTGCCGTGCCATATTGAATTTGATCGGGCGCTCTCCGTCTTCATCCTTGCGGGGGCGCCCCTTAGGTTTATCCGTGTACTCTTTGTCGATCTTTTGTGGCCATTCTCTCACCTCAATAGCCGTCCCATCTCGGCTGATATGTCAATGAGGCGATCCCCAAAGTACGCTTTAATCAGTGCCTCGTGGGGGTTACTTTCGGCCAGCTTGTCTTTGGCAAACGCCTCAAAAGCACGAGAAAGAGTCGATGCCGACGGCAGTTTCTTGTCAAGTGGAAAGCCACAGATACGTTGCAATGCCTTGTCGATGCTTAAGCGTTCTATGATATGTACTGTGGTCGTGAGTCCAAGCACCGTATTGGCAACAAAGGAGTTGGCTAACCAAGCCAACTCATGAGGAGAACGACCGATATGGTACAAAGAATGTTGAACAAATTCTTCGATACGAGACCATTCTAGAATATGAATAAGCTTTTCAAGTTTTGGGGTCAGCGAACCGATGTCTTGGCGCAAGTCAGATAATAATTGACCTTGAACGATTTGCCAGCGTTGCATAATTTGTTGAGGCGTCGTAGGATTCATAAAGTGGATATGTCGATGTTGTGTGAGAACTCTAACTCTATCGTCGCCGGAAACGGCACCCACATCTTATTTTTTTCGTTTTCTACGATAAAATGTTTCTTATATCAATAGTTCTGCAATTACCTCAATATTAATTAATATTGACTTGATAAAGTGATATAAAAACAGCCTATTGAAAGAGTAAATTATGGACATTTTAATTATCACAAAGAACAAGATACATTTTGAAAATAGCAACCAACATAGAATAAACTTTAAAATAGTAGAGCATGAGAACTTCGATGCCCTTCTGTCATTTTTAAAAACAGGAAAAAATTAACATATTACTAATAGAACCTGATTTTTCAAAAGACATACATCACCAACAGCTAGTTGAAGAAAGTTTAAATAATGGCATTGCAATTATCGCATTAACTAACAAACCAAATTTGGAAAAAAGATGTCTTGCTTAAATACTAGAGCTAATGCTTATATATCAAAATCTGCAGATCAGCAGGAGCTCATTGCGATAATGAGAAGCCTGTATCGTCATATCACCAGTTCGGACACAATCACTCATCGTAATTATCGACTATGCGCTGACAAACGCAGCCTCATTTTAAACAATAATTCACATATTGACTTGACTGCCACAGAAGGTATCGTCTTACATGCCCTCGCACAAAGTGCACCGGAGGCTCTTTCACCAAGACATTTGACGGAAGCACTAGGCTGCAACTATCTTTACTATAATGAGCGAAAACTTGAAACAACCATTAGTCGTCTACGGCGAAAGATGAAAAAACTCATCCCTGAAAAAGATGCGATCAAAGCTGCTAGAGGAAGAAGCTATCAGCTTCTACTACCTGTTGCCACTGATAGTACCTCCAATATTTTTGTAACAACAACCACTAACTACATAATTACGGAGTCTTAACAATGACACAAGCAGATACTCTGGTATTAAACCACCCTCCTGTCAGCCTTACCGCCAATGCCTCAAAAATCCTAACTGACTCTCCCAAAGCAGCTCTTCTTATATGTATCATCAACAGCAATATTGAGTATAATGCCACTGTTGACTACGCTCTTGGTGGTAATCTTCCAAAGTCCATAATAGTAGAAACTGGTCAAACAATACCGACTAGGTCATTGATCTATGGCAATGGTTGTGACCTCACTATTAACAACACAAGTTCAAACCCTAACGCACTTATAAAAGTTGCGATATTTGGTCTAGGTCAAGCAACTAAAGGTCAAATAGAAGCAAACCAAAAACCCACCTCGCTGGCACAATTTGACTCAACATTAGTAGACACCAATCCCGAGTGGATGACTTATCGAGTCGTTGCCACTACAAATATGGAAACTCTAGTTTATGTTTTTTATGAAGACAGTATGCCCAAGGTTATCGTTTTAAATTATACGGGATCAGGATTTGATAATTGTACGACCACAACGACATCACAATATAAAGAGATGGGGAACTGGCAAGGAAATCCCCTTTTTTTTATTAATGCCTCCGATAAAGAAAATTGTCTCTTTACAGTAGAAATAGAAACTTACTGTTACCTGAATCCGTGACTTGATATCTTAGATTTCAAGAATAACCGACACACTTGGTATAGACCAGAGAGTCAGTTGCCTATAAGCTTCGAGTTCTCACACACTCCACCAAGGTCGTCCAAAAATGAAAATACCAATGGTCTGTTGAGGCGCTTTTATCCTAAGGGATTCGCCATCGGTCAGCTGACAAAACAGGAGATTGCGGACACTCAAATGCTAATAAATTTTAGGCTGAGAAATCGTTGAACTATCTCATAATGATCTTAAATTTTAATGAATAATTTTATCAATCATTGCTGAGCTCTAAGTTTTGGAGTATTGTTTTTTTGTGTCTAGACACATCCTTGATTTTCTAAAATCAAACTAGAACAGAATAGTAAATTATCTATATCTTTCTAAGAATGGATGAAATTAACTGCCGTTCTAAATAATCACAATCGCTCTTTTTGCAATCTAGAGCATAATGGAGATTTAGCATGTCAAAAAATCTAGTACTTAAACTTAACAAAGCCCCTGTTCGACTATCAAGAGACGATTCTGCAACGCTAACTTTTGCCCCAGCGGCGGAGTTATTGGTATCTTTTGAAAATAAAGACTTCACTTATACGGCTGCAGGCAGCTACTCTCAAGGTGGTGAACGCCCAATACCTGTTCCTATGTATGCTGGACAGTTGATCCCTTCTTCTCATGCTGTATTAGGCAATGGCAGCAACATTACACTGTCTAATACTAGTAGCAACCCAAACTCCGTTATTACTGGCGGTGTATTTGGTATAGGCGAACCTACAAGCGGCTTCATTCAAGAAGGTCAATCTTGTAGTATTGGTCAATTCCAGTCTATTTTGGCTATCACCACACCCTCTTGGCAGAAATTCAGACTGACAACGGACTCAACCAATAAGGAAACGGTTGTTTACGTGTTCAGTGCTGCTCAAAAACCTAAAAAACCGCAAGGTTATGTTTTGAACTACACAGGTACCGGGAACACAGACTTCAAAACCACAACTGGCAACCAATACGAAGAAATAGGCAACTGGCAAGGTAATGCTCTGTTCTTTATCAACGTATCGAACAGCACAGAGTGCCAAGTAGAAATTACCCTTACCAGCGCATAATTCCTTTTGCTCTATTGCGCTCTGCTTTTGACTGAAAAGTATGGGTAACACTTCGCTCCAAGTACGATTGCAAGCGAACCTGGAGCGTCTCTTACCTTGATTGATTGTTGCTTAACTTATTCTTTGCACGTTAAACATGATCAGGATGACCTAATGATCCAGCTGCAATTAAACGCCCCGCTTGCCTCTCTTCAAGATAAACAGGAAGCTTCTCTTCCTTATGCACCAGCGGCAGGCCTGCTTGTTGTCATTCAGAATCAGACTCTTAAAACCTCTGCAACAGCCAGCTATAATTTGGGAAGACAGACACTCGGCAAAATATTCATTCCTAAATATAACAGTGATTTATATTGCCAGACCGTTCAAGGCAATGGTTTTACCTTATCAATACAAAATATTAGCGCGGCCTCCGAATCTGTGATTGGAGCCAGCTTATTTGGTTTTGGTCCCGCAAGTCTGGGACAAATTCCGGTGGGTTCTCCAGCGGCCAACATTACACAACTGCAATCTCTGGCGATCATTACTGAGCCTTATAAAATCGGTTTGGAGTTCAGCAGTAAAAACAAAGATCGTCAGTCTTTTTATCTGTTTGAGCCTAGAAAAATGCCCGTCCTCTATGAGCTTAAACCTGTATCATCTTCTAACCCTGGGCCAACAGACGCCACTCAGGTACTCAATCTATCAGGAGATTGGGAAGGCAATATGCTCTTGATCGTTAATACTTCCTCTGATGCAGACAGTAGTATTCGGGTGTCTGTTAATAAAGACACTGACAATGCGTAGGCTGCACATGATTAGGCGCTTCCTCTCGGCACTCTGCATTGTCACCGCATTTCCTCTTTTTGCCCAACAAAATAGTTTTTGCCTGTCTGCCGATGGCTCAGCAATCGTGCTGAAAAAAAGTGAAAAAGCCTGTATCAAGCAGGTATTAACCGGCCCCTTTGCATTGATGTTATACAATGCACTGCCTTATGCTGCAGAAACCAAGTATGTCATCTCCCGCGATTGTCCTAGCACTGAAACTGAGTGCTCTCCTTTGTCGGAGCAAGAATTCAAAATGGGCGTCAATGTCATGGAAAGACAAATTAGTGAATGGGATCAAAACTGTTTGTCGATTACCAATATCAGCTTATCTCCCGAAGCCGAGCTAGGTGTTTCTCTTTTTAGTCTGGCGCCAAGCGATAACGTTCAAACCATCAATGAAGAATCGGAGCTGCTCGCCAGTAATATTAAGCTCGACCAGTTAGAAAGCCAGGCCATGACCTTAACAGGCCTCTATTATTATCTGGAATTATGGGCGCCTCACAGTCAAACCGACTTTATCATTGTGACAGACCAAGACTACAAACTTTACAGCATTCGCGCGCTGGGCAACTCAGAATCAGACAAGTTAATTGAAACCGACCGCAATCACTATACGTTGACGTTAGACAACACATATTATTTGCAAATCATAAATGTTTCATTAAGTCCCTCAACAGATTCTTACTTTAGATTAACCGATATTAATTGTGGTACGGATTGCCGTCTCCAACAAGATGGAGCGACAGAGCCATGATCAGCGACAGGATTATCCACAAACTGACCTAATACCGTTCGTTCATTGAAGGAGAAAAAACAATGGCAACCCAAAGAACCGCCCCTGGAGTCTATATCGTGGAGCAACAACAAAGCCCCATGATTACTGGTGTGGGGACATCCACGGCTGGATTTGTGGGCTGGGCCGCAAATCAGCAATATGTCAATGAGTCCAAGCTTATTACCAACTTCACTGAGTTTACCCAAGCTTATAGCGAGGTGACCACTCAAGACAGTAAACAGGTGACAACCACCTTCACTAGTAAAAGCTGTCTGGCATATTCGGTCTATTCCTTCTTCCAACGAGGGGGCACACAATGCTATATCGTCAATATCAACGGGGCCGCACAGCAAAATAATCCACCAGCAAAGTCTCTTCCCGCAGTTACGTTCCCTGCTAAAGGCGCAGGACAGTTAATCTTTACCGCTAAAAAGGCGGGCAGTGGTAACATAACGGTTGAAGTGTCTGCACCTTCTAATACAGGACCAGGTTTATTTAACGTAAAAGTCACTGGTGCCAGCAAGTCACCTGTGACGTATCAGAACGTTGGTATCTCTAAAGGCCAGCTACCACCAGATAGTAATAGTACCACCAATGGCTTAACCGTGACTGAATTCCACAATGATGATGTCACACTTGCTGTTGTGGGCAGTACTAAGGAAGTGACCCCATCCGCTTATGGTTCTCAAATCATTGAAAATTCTACCCCCCTCCCCCATAAAGACACTGGGTCCAAAAGTGATGACACTTTTTCTAACCCAGATATGGACTCGTCCTTACTGATCGGTGATGAAACCAAAGGCACTGGCCTACATGCTTTTGATGTAATCGAAGATGTTAACCTGATTTTGATTCCAGATTTGTGTTTGCTGGCCCAAGACAAACAAGCCAGCGCTTATTCTCAGGTTGTAAATTACTGTACCCAACGAGGAGATTGCTTCTTTATTGGTGACATCCCTGCGCAAAGCAGTGGTTATCAGGATGCGATTAACTTTGTTAAAGGGAATGATTCAAAGCCACCCGCACCCACTCTACTTAATGAGCTAGGCTTTGCGGCGTTCTATTATCCTTGGATACAAGTCAACAATCCAGAAGTCGCCTATCCAGCTAAGCCTCCATTATATATTCCACCATCTGGTGCCGTGGCGGGAGCCTTCGCGGCAACCGACGCGTCACGAGGTGTTTTTAAGTCCGCCGCTGGTACCACAGATGGGAAGCTGCCATCAGCGTTACAAGAACAAGTCAAGGTTACCCAAACACAACTGGGATTACTCAACCAAAACTGTGTCAATGATATCCGCACCCTAACAGGCAAAGGCGTTTGTATCTGGGGCGCCGTGACCAATGCAGGGGAAGCCAGCGAATGGAAGTACATCGCGGTACGACGTTTGTTTATTTACGTTGAACAATCGATTAGGCAGAGCAGTGCTTGGATCGTATTTGAACCTAATACGCCTAAATTATGGGGCACTATAACGCGTAATATTACGGTCTTTTTAACCTCATTATGGCAAGAAGGCGCGCTATTCGGCGCAACGGCTCAGGATGCCTTTTTCATTAAAGTGGATGAAGAAAACAACCCACCAGAAGAACGCCGAAAAGGGAATTTAACCATTGAAATAGGACTGGCTCCTGTGTTCCCAGCGGAATTCATTATCATCAAAATCGGCCAGAAAGTACTGCCTGCTGAATAAATACAGGAGAGAATATCGTGAGCACAACTAGAATCGATCCCTATCAGAATTTCCGCTTTAGGGTTGAAATTGATGGCATTCAGATTGCGGGCTTTTCGGAAGTCAGCATTCCTGATTCCACCACAGCAGACATCGAATATCGAGAAGGTACTTATCCACCTGGTACACGCCATTTATCAGGTTTAACCAGTTCAGGTTCTGTTTCTCTGAAGCGTGGAATTACCGACAACATGGATTTATACAACTGGAAAAAACAGGTTGAGAGTACGGGCGCTGGCAGTGCTCGTAAAAATATTTCCATCATCTTGATCGATGAGACTGGCGCGGATAAATGCCGGTGGAATATTTCCTATGCTTGGCCAACCAAATACGAGTCAGGCTCTTTAGACGCCAAAGGCAATGATGTGTTAATCGAAACGTTCGAGATTACGCATGAAGGCATTGAACGCGTCAAATAAAGACCATGATTAACCTGGTCTGACACAGTGGGTTTAATGGCGACCTCATGACCCCACGGTGTCAGACAAACAGAGACTTATCTGTGCTTTGACTTAATAATCTAGAGGGAACAATATGTTACAAACCGAATATCAATTTACACTGCCACGTGGTTATGTTGACCCACACGGTAATTTACATCGAGAAGTCACCATGCGCTTAGCAACCGCAGGTGATGAAATCCAGCCCATGCGCGACCCTAGAGTACAGCAAAATCCAAGTTACCTATCCGTTATTCTGCTCTCACGTGTACTGGTTCGACTTGGTACATTAGACACCATCAATACGCAAATTATTGAAAGTCTGTTCAGTGCGGATTTCGCCTTTTTACAAGACGTCTATAACCGCATTAACCACAAAGATGGTCTGAGCATGAAGGTACAATGTCCGAAATGTCAGCATGAGTTTGATACGGAGCTATCTTTTGAGGGGGAATAATATGCTATCCCCATGATCGCCTGCATGAGGAGATAGCATTCTTAGGGTACTACCTGCATTGGAGCTATGAGTCTCTGCTCAGTATGGAACACCATGAACGTCAAAAATGGATAGAAAAGACCAGTGCTATTAACCAAAAAGTTAATGAAGGGAGCACACCAGCCCCTGCTGAGAAATCAATATTATCCATCACTTAAATAGACTGTCTCGGTCACATGGTGACCATCATAAAAGAGCCATAAAAAACAGGTGAAACGTAGCACACAGTTTGGAGAGCCGATATGTCCATGATTCAAAGCATGATTAACCAAGGGGTTTCCCATCTTCTAGACCCCTTTCGTAACTTTAATTTTATCGTCGAAATTGACGGTATTCTGGCAGCAGGCTATTCCGAGGTCAATGGTATGGGTATTGAACTGGACGTTGAAAAGCGCCACTTTGGAGGAGAAAACGATGTGCAATATACCTTTCTCAAGTCCGCCAACTACAGCCATCTGGTATTGAAAAATGGCATTTCACAATACAACTTTATGTGGCAGTGGTTTGAAGACACTGTACAAGGTAAGCCTAAAGCCCGTAATGGCAGTATTTTCTTATACGATTTGGGCTCTAAAACTTTTACTTACTGGAATTTCTATCAGGCTTACCCGATCAAGTGGGAAGGCCCCTCACTGAATGCGCAAGGGAATGAGGTCGCAACCCATACCCTTACTCTCGCTTACCAGCAATTAAAAAAAGGGACGATATAGGGGATGCTAAACAGGACTCACGGTGCCATCACACTTTCTTTGTTAGCCGACTCTTTATTAGCCAGCTCAGTGCAAACAAGCCATGCTATTATCCAACCGATCGACAGTAGAAAAATGTGCGCGTCAAGTGAGGCAAACCGTGATTTTTGTCAGCAACTTCTGGGTAGCCGTCAAGTTTCTGACAAGGCATCCATTTGGGCGTCTTTATTCTATCGACTTAACCCACAACAGATGTCAGCGGTAACTACACTGCATAAAACGCACATCGAACAGCGTCAGGTTTTACAACAGACTATTCACCAACATAGACATCAGCATAACCATTCTCTATTGCAGCAACACCAGCACTGGCATCTGCTCTCAATAGGGACGCCTATAGCAGCAACACCTAGAACCACCCACAAACAGCTGTCATCCCCCATAACACTATCGTCTCTACTAGCGTCCAAAGCCAACACCCAAACCAGCCCGACCACAGAAAGCGCACAAAGCTGGCTGCATACTGTTACACAAAACGCCTTACCCCAGCTAAAAATCTGGACAAGCAAACGCCTGTTCAAGGCCATAACACCGATCATCAAGCAGGCCGAATTATTAAAAACAATCTTTAGCCAAACACAGCAACCCACTCAGCAACAACAAGCAGGAACACCAGAACACACCACTCCCGCTAAAGCAACGATGATCAGTCGTCCTTTAATTTTGAATACCTTTAACCCTTATAGCAGCAATGGCATATCGTATCGCATCAGTAGGGCGCAAAGATTATCATCACCCATTGATATGATGCAGCAGGTCTCGGATCATCCAAACTTATTAAAGCACTACAATCGTCAATATTTTGCCATTCGTCAGCTATTGCCGTATCAAATATCCAGATTTTTAGGACGAGATATAACAACAGGATTTGAATATAAAACGCCACTGTCAGAAGATTCGACTCTGGCCCAGCGCGCACACTTACCTTTGATTCCACATGACCAGAATTCGAGAATTCAAGACCTATTACCTTTTTTGCCAACACCCTCAACCACAGGTCTTTCTCTTTTACATCGGGAATCTTTGCAAAAAACACTGTTAGACAAGACACCCTCTGCGGATACTTCCTTTACCAGACTGGCACTCAGTCGTTTACTGCCCATGTTGTCCTACAACACTGTACTCAACAACCAGCCGCAAGACCTGCTTGCTAAAAGTACTACAGGAAAAAGTGCTAAAGAATGGCCATTTACCAACTTATTGTTCAACAATACTCTTAGTCGCAAACCATTCACAAACAAGCTATTCAATGACAAGCAATTCAAAAGCGAGTCACTGATTAATATCTCTGCTCCAGAAACCCCAATTTTAAAAACGGTTTTTGATCAATTAAAACAAGCGGCTTCGACACCATTGACTCTGGCTCACAAAGCCCCTGCACTGACGCAGGGAAAGCATGCAAAAAATGAGGCGAGACCTCAGCCTCAGCTTATCTACCCTAAAAACGTGGAAAAACCTGAACCATCAGTACCTAAAGAACCGACCAAAACAAAGGACGATTCTGCGGCCAATGTGACAGAAAGGTCGATCTCGTCCTTGTATAATGAACAGGGTTTCTCTCGCCAACTCACCCAAAAGCTTGCCGAAGATGTGTATCAGCTCATTAACCAGAAAATTCGCTTTGAAAAACGGCGTCGGGGGTTAAGCTAAATGGTCACCAAAGCCAATATTATTAACCTAGATCAGGGCAGTGAAAAAATCGAAGTCATGTTCAATCCAGAAGATTATGAACTGACCACATCTGCTTTACTCTCGGAAAATGACGGTAACCTGCAATACAACCGCAGTAAGCTCGAAGACTTTACCGTTTCTCTGTTCTTTGATAGTTATGTTCAAGGAACCGACATACGCGATCAGACCGATAAAATAGCCAAGTTGACACTCCCTACGATTGCAGGAACCAACACCAAACGACCTCCCGTTTGCTTATTTAGCTGGGGCGGTTTTACCTATCGCGGGTTAATCAACAAAGTACAGCAAAAATTCACGCTTTTCTTACCCACAGGTATCCCCGTACGAGCTGAATTGCAGGTGACCTTTACCTCCTGGCTCACGGATAAGGATGAAACCGATTATTCAGGCAAAGAAGCCTGTGTGAAATATTGGGAAGTCAAAGCAGGAGATCGTCTGGATTTAATTGCCAACAAAACACTCAATAACTCGGCTTACTGGCGCCTGATTGCCGATCAAAATCGCATTACCAACCCGTTTGCTTTTCCACAAGACTCGGACATAGGTCAGCGTCTTCTTATTCCAGACATTGCCAATAAGGAGCCGATTAACTCATGACCAGACAAGTTTATGTGCCAAACTTTGATGTGTATTTAAACGACAGTAAGTTATCCAATGACTTAAAGTCACGCATCTCCAGTGTAACGATTAATGATGATCTGGATGCCCCGTCTTCTTTTAATTTTAATTTCGATACAGTGGATCTCAAACTGGGGAAATGGGTCGGTCTGGACTTGGACGTTTTTGATATTGGTGACAAAGTCGATATCTATTTGGGAATGGATCAGACCAAAGAGGTCTTTTCTGGGAAGATTGACAGTCTTAGCGCCAGCTTTGGTGATCAGTCTTCGCTCACCGTCAGCGGTTTTTCCTGGCTGCATGCACTGACGTTCGGTACACAGACACAGGTGTATCAAGATACGACAGACAGTGATATAGCGCAAACCGTGGCACGACGTAACAACCTCTCCGCCGAAACCGATAGCACTTCTACACGCTACCAGCAAGTGACACAGAATAATCAAAGCGACTTGCAGTTCTTACTAGCACGCGCCAAGCGAATTGGTTACGACGTTGCGGCAACCGAAAAGTCATTGATTTTTAAGAAATCTCAGGAAGGTGATGCCCCCGTTGCAACCTTACAGTTTGGTATTCAATTGGATGACTTCAGTGCCACGGTCAACAATTTGGACCAAGGCAGCAGTGTTGAAGTGCGTGGCTGGGACATGATGAAAAAACAACAATTTGCTGGCTCAGCCAGCAGTGGTGATGAAGACAGCAAAATGGGAAAAAACGAAGCGGGATTTAGCCTTGCCAGTCAATCGTCGGCCACTGTCATTCAGACCAGTGACCCCGTTGATTTAAATAACGCCAACACCATTGCCAAAGACAAATACAACGAACGGCTACTGGGCTTTATCACAGGTCAAGGAAGCTGTCTTGGCAACAATAATATGACGGCAGGTAAAACCGTCGAGATTAAAGGCGTCGGCAGTAAATTCAGTGGCACTTATTATCTAAGTTCGGTCACTCATACACTGAATTCACAAGGCTATAGCACATCATTTTCCGTGAAAAAGACGGCGATTTAGTTTTTTAGGAGCGAGCAATGGATGAATTGATTGAATCACAAACGGCAGGTGCAGCCTTAATCCAAGGGGTTGTTATCGCTTTGGTCACCGACAATAAAGACCCAAAAAACCTGGCCCGTGTTAAAGTGCAATACCCGCTATTTGCCAACCAATTGGAATCAAACTGGGCGCGCATGACGACCTTTATGGCGGGCAAAGACCGCGGCGGCTATTTTTTACCAGAAGTGGGGGATGAAGTATTGGTCGCTTTTGAGTTTGGCAATATTAATGCCCCCTTTGTTATTGGTGCCTTATACAACGGTGTCGATACCCCGCCACAAAACAATGCCGATGGTGAAAACAATATTCGTGAAATTCGTTCACGCAGCGGCCATGTTATTCGTTTCGATGACAAAGCTTCCGCCGAAAAGGTCGAAATCATCGATAAAACGGGCAAGAACAAACTCGTCATCGACAGCAACGCCAACACCATTAGTATCAGCAGTACCCAAGACATCAAACTGGAAGCCAAACAAGGTGCTGTAAAAATTGATGCACAGCAAATCGAGTTAAACGGTAGTAATTCCGTCAGCATCAAAGGAGGACAGGTTTCCCTGCAAGCCGACTCAAGCCTATCAGCCAAAGCGGGGGCGTCCATGTCACTGAAAGCCGATGCCAGTGTGTCGGTTAAAGGCGTCACGATCAATCTGAACTAAGGAGAAGAAGAGATGGGCAAACCCGCTGCAAAACAAGGTGATCAGATTATTGCGACCGATACGCATATCGTGATGATTCCCACCCTTGGAGGTCCAGTACCAACGCCATTACCAAACCCATTTGTTGGCATTATCAACCAAAGCCTCAGTGCCGATGTTAAAATAAACAGCCTAGCTGCCGCGACCGTTAACTCGGTCGCTAATAATATTCCTCCTCATATTCCTGAGGGGGGCCCATTTCAAAAACCACCCAGTAACCGTGGCAAAATTATCATGGGCAGTGCCACTGTATTTATCAACGGCAAAATGGCCGCTAGAGCAGGAGATACAGCATTAACCTGCAATGACCCCGTGGATTTGCCTATCGGAAAAGTGGTCGCTGACAGTACTGTCATGATAGGAGGCTAGCGTATGGATGAAAGTTTTCTAGGTTTTGGCGTAGGCTATCCGTTTACCTTTGCTAACGGGCAGCTGCAAAGTGCCAGTGATGAAGCACTGGTAAAGCAGTCCATCATGCAAATTCTGGCAACCAGTAAAGGGGAACGCGTCATGCTACCCGATTACGGTTGTGGTATTAATGACATGGTGTTTGAAACCAATAATCAGGCTGTTGCTCATCAGTTTGAATATATGATCAAAGATGCTTTAGGCAAATACGAACCCCGTATTGAGATAGTGTCGATCAGTGCCACACCCGACTCTGAACAACGTAACTGCCTTAATATTGCCATTGAATATTTGATCAAGAGCATTAACTCATCACAAAATCTGGTCTATCCCTTTTATTTACAGGGGGCCGCATTGTGAGTCTGACCAGCAGTTTGATTCAGGAAGCGAGTGCGACCGACTCTTTGTCGCAGCTTGACCCTCGCACAACAGAAGACATTTATCGTCAGGCGTTGCAATTGGCACGTCACTATTGTCCTGACTGGTATAATATCCAAGCACAAGATATTGACGAGCAAGACCTCGGTGTCGTGCTGCTCAAACTGTTTGCCCAATTGAGCCATACACTGGCCTATCGTTTGAATCAGCTACCGCAAAAGCAACTGCTCAGCTTTTATCAATTTATGGGGTTGGATTTACAACCACCGATTCCTGCACAGGCCTTACTCTCTTTTGCATTAGATAGCACGGTAGATGATGTTGTTGCCATCCCTGTCGGTACGCAAGTTGCGTCCAGTAAAGACCAAAAAATTATCTTTGAAACAACCTCAGTGCTCAACGCTACGCGTATTCCCATCAGCACAGCTTGTACCCTCATCCCGAATGAGAACAGTTATCAGGACATCTCGTCTACCGTGCTGGGCAAGAGCCAACCTTTTACACTCTTCCCAGCGTCACACACATCAGCCAATCAAACATCGTCTACAACCTATTTAACTCATGAGATGTTTCTGGCTTCGGATCTCCTACAATATAATACGCTGGCAACGGTCACCCTAACGCTCACATTTACTGACCCGCTATCCCCCAAATTGCATGAAAGCACGCTTTGGGAATGGTTTGTCTATGACAGTAAGGGTAATGAAACGCGACTGTATCCAGCACAGTTAAAAGACGCCGCAGGAAACCCCCAAGCCAATCCTGTCTGGCCAAACAATCAACTCATTGTAACGTTTGACTCGGTGTTGTTTGCAGCCAATACGCTCGACCAATACACGGGATACTGGCTGGGCATACGTTTTCTCCCCACTCCCGACTTGTCTTCACTAAAACAGCCCGTTTCAAGTCCTGTAGGCGATTTTGGAGTCTTTCCTTCTCATGAACTGGTCGGTGCAGAAAGCGTTGTTACCAGTAAACTCACCACCATGAGCTTTGATTTAAGTGCCGACAATGTGCCCTGGGACGCACTATTCGTCAACGACAGTCAGGTCAATGCCAACAAAGGCTTTTATCTCTTTGGTAAAAATCCCGAGGTAAACGATACGTTTTACTTAGGTTCCAGTGAAGCGTTTAAAGCGGGCTTTGTGGTCACACTAGATATGAACTTCAACCCAGGTGTCAAGAGCTCAGACTTACAACTGGCCTGTGAATATTGGGACGGCATACAGTGGCAGCTGGTCGATGTCGCTCATAGTCTTAGCCAACGTACAGGCAGCGCTCAGAACTGGACACCCGTTACGGCACTGGATTTCACCGACAATACGAGCAGTACTAACAATACCAATAACCAAGCCTCTGAACAGCAGAGCAGCAGTACGCAGGACAGTGAAATCACCATGAGTCTGCGTTTTACTTGTCCAGATATTGCCATGAGTAAAATCAATGAGATTGACAGCCGTTGGATCAGAATCAAGATTGTGGCAGGAAATTATGGCGACCGTTACCACCTAACGCCTCTGTCACTGCAACAGCAACAACAGTTACAACAAGCCATCGATGAGACGCTCGACACTCTGTCGCAAAACTGGCCCGATAAAGTCTTACCTGATAAAAGTAAATTTCAGTTTGCAGAACTGATGGAGCTAGATATCGGTAAGAACGCATTATTGGATTTATTATTAGCTTTAATATTCGTTAAATACGAAAAAGAAGTAACCATTGAAGGGCAAAAGAATATTATTCATTATGCGGGGTTAGACCAAATTCAGCCCACCTTAGAAGAAAATATGAGCAAGTATTTGGGAGAAACGCTTAACTGGAAAAACCTCATGAAGTACATGAACAAAGAAAGCTGGGTAATCAGCAGTAAAAAGGACTGCGTTCCGCCTTATATGATTGCCCTGCGACTGAGTTATTTGCGTAAAGAGGCCTGTTTTCAGCGTATCAGCACCACCAATAACTTCGCCACCCACAGCTTAACAACCGACAATGGCACCTTTGCTCCTTTTTATCCTTTTTATCTGATTATGGGGATGCCAGCGTTTTATCTAGGTTTTACTGGGGCGGCTACTAAACAATTATGGAATGCCTGGTTTTCATTTGAGCAACCATCACCCACAACACAAACGCTCAACACTAAAGATTTTACGGTTATTTTTGAATATTTAAGCCCTGAAAGTTGGGACGAACTTTCGATTGAAACTGATGAAACGGATAATTTAAGCCAAAGTGGCGTGATTTCCTGGCAACTGCCGACAAAAGCCAGCTTTAGAACTCTTTTTAATAGTACGCAAGCATCTTATTGGGTACGTTTTCGTTTGCAACAGGCGACCAAAAACGATCAATCTTCCCAAAGCTCCCAATCTAACAAAAACACGTCATCCACATCGTCATCAAAACTGACCGACAATACAACAACAGACACGACACCTGTCCCTGCTTATTCCAACATACAGGTAAAAGGTATCTATCCCAACTCGGTATGGGCCAGCGACTATACCACTCATTATAATCAAGTTATTGGAACCAGTAATGAAAACGCCAACCAGCAGTTTCAAATCACTCCATATCTGGTATATCCAGGTCAGCAAATCGAAATAAAAGAAGCCACTTATCCAAGCCCTGAACAAATACGAATTATTGAACTGGAATCAGGGCCTGATGCCATTCGTACGGTCAATACATCCACAGGAAAAGAAATCTGGATACGCTGGGCTCCTGTATCGAATTTAACCTTGTCGGGGCCTAAATCTCGACACTACACCATCGACTATGAAACAGGCACTATTACCTTTGGCAATGGTGTTCAGGGAATGATTCCTCCTAGTCTTAAAAACAATATCATGGCGGCGTTTTATCGTCGGGGTAATAGCACAACCGATCTGGTGAACATTGGTGAACTAAGCAAACTGGTGAGTCAACTCAATGACGTCAAAGGTGTTACCAACTATGAAGCGGCTATAGGCAAAAAACAGCGAGAAAGTCAGCAACGGTTTTTGCAACGTATTCCTGAAAGCTTAAAAACACGTGATAGGGCAACGGCGCTGCAAGATTTTCAGTTTTTAGCCGTACAAGCCAGTAACCTTGTGGCTCAAGCGAAAAGTTATCAGGATACCCAAGACCCTAATACGATTCATGTCATTATTGTTCCCAACAGTGATTATGGTAGCCGTTATCCTGGTTCTGAGCTCAGTGATAGCGTTTCTCAATATTTACTAGCGCGCGCGCTACCAACGTTACATCAAAGTATCCATATCGCCGCACCAGACTATGTTGCGATCGATGTCAGCGCCGAGATTGTGATAGCTTCAGGTTATACCCTTACCGCTGTACGCAGCGCACTAAACAGTCGTTTAACGCGCTTCTTTGACCCAGTATTAGGCCAAGCAAAGGGACAAGGCTGGCCATTTGGAGCGGTTATTTTTTCGTCTCAAGTCAGTGCCGAAATACAAAATGAACCTGGGGTTGAGCGTATTATGACATTACAGGTTATGGCACCCGACCCACAAGGTTCAAACACAACATCATTCACTGCGACAAAAGATACACAAAAACAAAATGTGATCACACAAGCTTCAACATCACCCAGTGCATCCAATAAGTTCGGGCAGATTCAACTTGGTGATCGCTCTTTGCCACTACCAGGGATTATCCATATCACCCAAGCGGAACAGCGGGAGGACAGCTTATGAGTATCGATATTCCAAATTTAGATGATTTGACTTATGAGCAACTCATTGACGAATTGGTTCGCTCCATCCCGAATTATTCTTCGAATTGGATAGATTTCAATCAATCCGATCCAGGCATCACTATACTACAACTTATTAGCTGGATTGGTGAGTCTTTACTTTATCAAGCTAATAGTATTTCTGACCAAAGTTATTATAACTATCTAAAATTACTCGCAGGGACACAAACGTATCGCCCTAATGACCGCTATCAACAAGCACTGTTAGCAGCGTTAGAAGACTGGCCACAGGAAATCAAACCTGAGCTTGATCAATGTGGTCAACCTCGTAGCTACCCAAAAGCACGCACCCAGGCACAGATTAATGAAATAGAAGCGGTCGCTCAGGCGTACTGGCAAGTGAATAATCGCGCGATTGCAGAGGTCGATTACTATTCACTGGGACTTGAAGCCTATTTTCAAGCTTTGGCGGAATTAACCCACCCAAGTCTCACTCTCACTGACGATCAACTCCAATATCGCCAACAAAGCTTGGAGGACTTACAGGCCTTACGGCGCTTATTTATCACCACTCAAAGCCATCTGAGTCCGTCCAGTACACAACAGTGGATCGAAATTGTGGTCAATATTGCTGCAGACCTACCCACAGTTATAACTCAGGCAGAACCTAGTCAAGCGCCAGAAGTCACGACTCTGATTAACTCGATTAAAAACTTTATTGTGCCACGTCGACCAGTGGGAACCTTGATCAAAGTACGCCCCGCTCACTATACCAAGATTCATTTGAGGGTCGAGGTACAAATCACCACGGGAAGTAACAGCCAAACCGTGAGCCAGGCCATTCAACAGCAAATTGATCATTATGTCAGTTCCGTCAGTGGCGGACGTAATAACACGGGTTGGCCATTGGGAGAACCATTAATCAGTTTTGATTTGATACACCTGATTGGTGAAGTCAATGGCGTTGAAGTGGTGATCAAGATTGAACTTCAAGGCTATCAATTTGTGCAACGTTCTCTGTCAAACAAACCGACACTGCCCTTACCCAAGGATCAATGGCTGATTACCCGACCCATAGCAAAAAATAACCCTTCAGAAAAAAAATGGGCCACTATAAAACACAGTGATGCCTCCTCATCAAATCCCATTGCTTTTGATGATTTCATCATCCAAGAGCTGATAGGTAATGTGCAGGCTACCGTCAAAATCAAAGAACCCATACTCAATGGAATATAGGAGGCGTCAATGAAACATAGTCGTTTTCTGGATTTATTACCGATCGATTTCGCCTATTTGGAACAAGGCACACCCAATACGGATTTGGATAACTTTCTTAAAATCTTTGAAGCCATCATGGTTGCAACCGATGAAGAGCTGCAAGAGGAAGGCATTACAGATTTAATATCATTTGGGCAGACCATAGACAATGCCCAAAGCTATTCTGATCCAGATGCGATTCTTTACGACATTTTCCCAAGTCTTGGCTCTTGGTTTGCGCGTTGTCTGGGCATTGCGGTGCAACAGGATTGGAACTATTACCAACTCAAGCAGATGATTAAGCAAATCCTGCCTATTTACCGTATTCGTACAATGGCTTTTGGACTGGAATATCTGTTTGCTATCTTGACTCAGTATCCCGCTCAGGTTATTGAGATACTCGGCGACTTTGGCATAGGTTTTTATCGCCAACCTATTAATGATGCCCAAAAGAGCGCGCATAATATTGCCTTTTGTTCTGGTCGTATTGGCACCGTTGATGACCAACGCCCCGCGGATCAAATGCGTCTAGGCGGTAATATGGTGGGGAACTTTTTTATTATCAATCTCACCATTGGGGTCAATGGTAATGTGAACCAACGACCCGATTCGCTTCTTCAGCAAGCATTGAACCTGTTCAACTTGGTACAAGAAGAAAAGCCCGTACAAACGCAATTCCAACTGAATTTCTCCACCACCCCTATGCAAGTTGGTGCACGCGGTACCTGTACGCTTGGCGTGAATACAACGCTTGTACCCAATTTCGCCAAGTACACCATTAATAGCTGGCAAATACTTAAGCCTTTAATCGCCCGTAATGTTAACAGCCAGCCGACACAGACAGCCCATTAAGGAATGCTACATGAGCAAGAACACTTACCCAACTCGCTTAAATTATTATGATGGTTTGTTTCTACAAGCAAATGACTTTATCACCGAGCAAACTTACGGCATGCAGACACTCAGCCTACATAATCAGTATATTCATAAAGCCTATGGCATTGCCTCAGGCTTAACCTTAAGTGTGGTGCCCAATAGTGTAACGAAAGGCTCTCAAAGCTCGACTCAGTATGTTATCAAGGTGGCTTCAGGATTCGCGCAATGTTTGACCTCAACCGATGTTCTAAGTAGCTATTGTGTTGGCTTGTACCTGCCTCAAGAGCAAAGCATTACCGTACCCGATGATGTCGCCGCGGCAGGTACTTTTTATGTTGCCATGAGCTATCAGGTACTAACACAAGACACCAATGTTGATAAAGGCCCAGACCCAATTCATCTGGTCGAGCAACCTAAGATTGAATGTTTCAGTCAATATGGTGATAAAACAGGCAATCAGGCTTACGTTCTACTGGGTAAAATCACGACAGGTAACCCAGCAGAAATCAGTTATACCGACAATGCCTATATTTATGACATTAATCAGGTCTTCGGTATCCAATTTAATACCAGTACCCAGCAATACGGACTCAAGTTAAACGGCACTTTTAATGTCAGTCAAGGACTGATTGTCGGTAACCCAGATGTGTTCAGTGACATACACAGCAGCGATATGGTCAAAATTCAGGAAGGACTTTACGCCAATACGGTGACGGCAAAATCCAAATTTTCGACCGAAGGTATGCTAACAGCTCAAAAAGGTATTAGTACGAAAGGTTTTCTCAGTGCACAAACGGCAAGCATTACGGGCGATACCCTATCCGTTAATCAAGGTACAATTACGGCTCAAAATGTTGTCGTCAACAAAACCCTGACACTCAATCAGGATTTCTCGGTACAAAACCAGTTTACTGCGGCCAAAGGCATTGTCATTAACAATGGCAACCTAGATATTAAGCAAGGTGATATTACTCTGGAAAAAGGCAAGATTCAGGTAACGGGAAATATTACCGCTGGTGCAGATTTAAAAGGACAAAACTTAATCCTGATGGGCGATGTGTCCGCCACCAATAGCAGTGCCACCTTTAAAAGTGCCCAAATCAGCCAATCTTTGACGGCAGGTACCACAGTCATTACCGATAAGCTTGAAGTTCAAGGTGCATTAAGCGCCAGTAAAGGTGTCACCTTGTCGGGTAATGTACAGTTAGAGAGTGAATTAAATGCCACCAATATCACAGCCAGCGGCTATGTCAATGTTGACCAGAATGTCACCGTGTCGAATACCTTAACCGCTCAATCATTGGTTGCTACACAAGGATTAACCGTCGATGAAAACATTGTTGCCAATGGCAATATCACGACCAAGGGCGTACTTAAAGCCAAGTCCATTCAAGTCGAAGAAGGTTTTGGTCATGACCAAAACCTGACGGCTCAATCTCTGACCAGCCTAACCTCTCTAACATCGCAAAACGGCACTATTATTCGAGACTTTTATGTTGGCAGTCAGACGCAAACCAAGAGCTTGAATATCAATATCCCAGCCATCGCAACTGCTCTGAAAAACGGCGATGTGATGTATCGTATCGGCGTCGAGGGATGCAGTGATTTAGGCCCGATCAACAGCGAATTAAGTGCCATGGTCAAAGCGGGTAAACAAACAAAATTACAGAACCCCAACAGCCAAAACCTCACCTCAGGAGCCAATGTTGAGCAGACATTAAGTCAAGGTCAGGTCAGCATTACAGTGACGACGCCTGCTGATAATACGATTTTTCAGTGGCTAGGCATCAGTGTATCAGTATGGATCTTCACACCTGCTGAGTCTTAATGGAGCCAGACTATGATAGACCAAGCTATGATCATTGTACGGGAAGGGCTACGACAGTTTTTACGGTTAAAACTCAATCTTGACCAAGTCACTGAAAAAGTTGTTTTAACCAGCATCATTAATCAACAAGGTGAGATGACCATTCCCAATAATGCACTGGGTATTACACTTTATCGTGTTGTCGAAGATCGAGTGTCAGAAACAGAGTACCGGACTTCTTTTCAAGACTCTTCTTCGTCTAACAAACGCCCACCTGTCATTCTTAGTCTGGAATTTATCATTACGGCCAACTTTACCGAATACACAGAGGGGTTGAAGTACCTGTCTGCAGCCATCGCTTTTTTTCAGAGTCAAAACTATTTTGATCAAACCAGTAACCCATTGATGCCTAAAGAGATGGCTCCTTTTAGCGTCGCGTTATTAACTCAGGACACTTCCGAGCATAACCATACCTGGAGCTTGTTTGGCAGTCGTTATATGCCTTCTGTGATTTATCGTTTACGCAGTGTGCCTATTCAAGAAGACAGCATCACCTCGATTGATGACATTGTTGAGCAGGTCGATATTCAAGTATTAAACCAACAGGGTAATATCTCATGACCAGCTTTTCTAAACTCTGTCTGGTGACACTCGAACACGAATATTTTACCGGCCAAACACCAGAACTATTTGACTGGCAACCAACCCCTGAATGCGCTCAGTTATTAAAGCACATGCGCTGCCATTACAAGATCAGGAATAATCAGTTATTGCTTTTCTGTGAGTCACATGCTTCTCATAATGAACAAGCCGTTGTGTGTTCGCGGCTGCTGACAATGAATCAGGCGCTCACTTTTACTCTTTACCGTCGCTATAACATGCTGACTGAAATCTCGGCCTTCCCCGATAATCTGGGAACAAAAATACTGGTCAATTTTCGTAATGATGACGTCATAACAAACGATACTGGCTGCGCTTTGGCGCCTGTCACCGATGCCGATTGGCAAACCAGCACCTACTGGCCCATCCTTTCATCACGTAATTTTTTCTGGCCTTTTCATTCTTCCGAACAACAAGCAGGCAGCGAGTGGACGCTTAAATCACTCGACACCCAGCAAATCTGTGACAGTCAGGTTATCCAAACCACCCCAAAAGGGTTACAAGTCAATTTAGGCAATAGCCAAGAAAGCTATGCCCAAAATGGCCCAGGGCAGTATGAGTTGGCTTTGGCACAAGTGCCTCAAGCACAATTTTATATTGATGACAGGTTGCTGTGGCGCACACCTTTTGCGGTCTTGACCTTGAAAACAGGGTCTTTAACGCCGACCAAGGGGCAATTTGTAATCCCTGAAACAGGCGTGGTTTCTTATAAGTCCTTTAACTTAACTATTCCTGCCCGTCGCACATGGTGGCGCTATTTGGTGACAGCAAGTTATCTCAACCATGAGACACTGGGCGACTTGTCCATTCAAGTGCCTGATCAATGTTATACCTTTGCCGTTTCGACTACGCCAACGGGATGGCAGTGTTTGGCTGACCAGCCTCTCACATTGTCATCACAAGGTCGCAAACACTTAACGCTAAACAGTAGTAAACAAGGGACTTTGATTGATAATTTGCCGTCCCCAAACCCAACACAACTGGTCGTAGAGCCCGATGCGGCATACTCCGATATGTACATTTATATTTAGGAGGTCAAAATGTCTCAACCAGAAATGATCACACCAGCTCTCACCAATTCACCTACCGATCAGGAGCCTCCTTGCTGTACTAGCCTGCAACAGGAATTTCACTGGCTTACAAAATGTATCGAGTATCGCTTAGAGCAATATTTCAAACTGGATTCTCCCACTGCTGGAGTCTTGCCTTCACCGCCTGAATTAGGAAAATTTAACGATCCCTTTGGTCTGTTTTTACAGCAACAAGCACTATCCATATCAGAACGATTGCTACTGATACTGGCTTTAGCACCGCCATTACAGCCCAATGTATTGGATATTTTTCTTTCCAAAAACCCACTTTATGACCGTGTTTATTCGGAGTTTGGAGGCGTATTTCATGACCAGTACAGCCATTTCCAGCCGACCTTACAAACCGCCTGTTTTCTATTAGCAGGGAAAGACGTGAAGCAAAAGTTGACATTATTGCGCCTATTTTCTCCCCAACATGCTTTGTTTATTCAGGGCTGGTTACAGTTTGAACAAGCAGAAAACACAGCGCATTCTAATCTGCTGTGCCCTTTACGCCCTACCCCTGTGTTTTTGGAGCGCCATATTTTAGGCAATGCCGACTTTAGTCTGAGCTATAAAGAATTTCCTGCGGTGCCTTTAACCACAGAAAAAACATGGGACGATCTTATTCTGTCAGTTAAAACGCACAATCAATTGCGAGAGTTACAAGCCTGGCTGCAATATGGAGAAGCCTTACTGCAAGCAGAAGGCACCAAACACTTTAAACCTGGCTATCGTTGCCTGTTTTATGGCCCACCAGGAACAGGCAAAACACTCACAGCCAGCCTCTTGGGCAAGCTTAGTCAGCAAACGGTTTATCGTATCGATTTATCGCAACTCGTTTCGAAATACATAGGGGAAACGGAAAAAAACCTCGAACGTTTATTCTCACTGTCTGAGCCTAATCGCTGGATTCTCTTTTTTGATGAAGCCGACGCACTGTTTGGTAAACGTACCCAGGTGAGCAGTTCCAATGATCGTTATGCCAATCAGGAAACCGCTTATTTATTACAACGAATAGAAGATTGTCCTAATGTCGTTATTCTGGCCAGTAACTTAAAGGATAATTTTGACGATGCTTTTATGCGCCGTTTTCAGTCCTGCATTTACTTTCCTCTACCTGGATGCGATGAACGTTTAAAACTTTGGCAACAAGGCTTGATTGGTCGGCAGCACTTTCAGGCACCCGACTTTGACTTACAGGAATTAGCCCAGCGTTTTGAACTGTCTGGAGGCACCATTAGTAATGTCTTGCGCTATGCATCACTGATGGCGTTACAAGAGCAAAGACAGCACTTTTCCTTATTGGACATACATGAGGGCATTCGCAGAGAGCTGGATAAAGAAGGAAAAAGCTTATGAGTGAACATCAATCCCCAAAACCGCCAAGACCTGCTCATCAATCCAGCACGGCGCTTTCTTCAAGTCATCAGACGACTGCTAATAGCCCCTCGAATCCGTCTGCTGCGATTGCTGATCAACGTCTACAATCACAGACTCAGCAATCTCAAATACAGATGATGCAGCAATCCTCTCCTGCTCCCTCTATTTCTGCTCCGACTGACATGGAAAATAAAACGGGGCTCCCTGACACGCTCAAGCAAGGCATCGAAAATTTATCCGGATTGTCTATGGATGATGTCAAAGTCCATTACAACTCCCATCAACCCGCACAATTACAGGCTCATGCTTACGCGCAAGGCAGCGAAATTCATTTAGGCGCGGGCCAAGAAAAACACTTACCTCATGAAGCCTGGCATGTGGTACAACAAAAACAGGGGCGCGTTCCAGCTACCGCTCAACTTAAAAGCCGTACTTATATCAATGATGACAGTGAGCTTGAACAAGAAGCAGATAAAATGGGAGCCAAAGCCACACAAATGGGGGGGCACGCTCTTCATCCTAATGCGTCAATCAACCCACCACCGTTACAGCAAGTAGCAGTAACGGCTACGGCCTCTCATCAGTCTCCCGTACAACGGCAGCTTAATCTGGAAGATGCGCAGCGTTTATTCCAGCTATGGCAACTCCTAAAAAGCAAACTGACCTTAACCTCTTGGACACATCAGACCATTGAGCAAGAGCTTATAAACGCCGCACGTCAAAGTGATACGCTGAAACAAGCGCTAAACTATCTGATCAAAAGGTTTAATATTTCACCGCAGCAATTGTCCGAGTTGCAGGCTCTGGTTCCTGTTGACTCATTTGTGCGCCAGCAAAACTTTCGAGAAGCAAACTCGCCACTGTCTGGCATGCTGCATGCAGGGATTTTGGATCGTGTTATCAGTCAGACAGGGCTGCAATCTTCTGGCCACTATTCACCAAGCGATATGTTTACGAGCGATGACTTTAATCTCCACCTGTATCAACGCTTGCATACCAGTATTCAGGCCTTACTTGCTTTTTCTAATGCGATGCACCCGAGAACAAGAGGTTCCGAGTTTCAAATCACCGATGGACTGGAGTTACTCAATTCGGTTGGCCGCATGTCTATGATGCTAGCTTCTGGTGATTACTTCCCCGTAGAAGAAACACGGCCATTGCCTCTCAACTGGACTTCTGATCGGTTTTTGGACATGCGCGCCGATGAGTTTAGTCGCTATCCACGCGGTGTCAGGGAAGAGCTCGAAAGCAATTTATTATCCGAACGTAATCGACTCAAACAAAGTCCTGACGATGATGTCAGCACCAATGACGACCATCGCTTCCCCTATACCTTAGACCTGTATACAGGTGACCAGCGCCGCACTCACATTAAAAATACCGGTGCCGTTCGACTCGACTTTACCACGGGAACCCCCGAACGAGAGGAAATCAGTGATGCTCTCCCTGGCGGCATGAGTACCAATGAAGACCTCAGTTATGAAAACATTGTCCACCACCTTAACCTGATGGACCCAGACACCATTCGCGCGCATTTAAATAGAGCCTTTCATTCGATGAGCACGTCTGACCCGTTCTTTAGAGAATTGGCCATTCTCTTGGTCGGTATCGAAGGCACACAAAACAATATGATGACCTTACACGGTCCGATGGTCGTAGATTTGGCGAATCAGGGCACTTTGTCCTGGAATCAGGCATTATTCCAGGATGATTCTCGTAGACCCACGCTGGAATCCATGCCGTATTTTGTTTACGCCTCGGACGCCAACCAGAAAGGTACCATTCCCCGTTCAGGCGCTAGAGGTCCAATGGAACGCCAAGCAGAAGTCGTACAAAACGGCAGATTTAACAGTCAAGCCGTCAGTTCAGACTTAGCAACGACCTCATTGGCACAGTCTAATCAGAGTGGCAAACTTTCTAAATCACAAAAGCGCAACTTAACGAAACAGGATAAGGAATCATTAGGTTATCTCGTCTTTAAAGATGTCTATATGCGCCGTCAGTTCCAATTACAGGAGTTGTTCCTCAAACAATTCTTTACCCCGTTATTCAGCCAAAAAGTTAAAGACCCTAGACTGCTTCTCGATCAGTTCCAAAAGGCCATGGAATATTACCTCATCCACAAATTTATGGGCTATCAGAAAAATGTGTCCATGATTTTTGACCTGTGGGATACAGTACGAGGAGACTTTATGGCATCCGCTTTGGGTAAATCCTCCATGCTTCCTAAAGGGACAACCATGGGCAATAAAAACGGTGCAGCCATGAGGCTGTTTCATTACCTTTACAGCTTATCGTCCAGCGAATTCGAGTGGAACAACTGTTTGATCATTGCTTTGGCGGAACAAACGGGAACGAACTTAACCATGCAGGATATTATTGAAATTCGTATGCGTCTGAAGAAATACGCAGGGGCCAATGTCGGTGAAATGCTCGATTTAAATGCCACCACCCTGTCCATCATTTTAGGTTACTTTAATTGCCCTAATGCAACCGTTGAGGTCTATACCCAATCAGATGATGAAGCGACGACGAGTTGTTCTATAGGCACAGGGGAAAAAACCATCCATATCCGCTATGCCCACCGTCATTTTACGCGTTTTTAATTTGCTTATAGGCCAGATCGATGCGTCATTCTTCCTCATCTCGCACCCCAGGCTTAGATAAGCCGCAAAAATCAGGCTCTGCTAGCTCGACTCGACCGCTGCAAGCTAAGCAGTTACCTGCCCCAACTATTGCCGACCAACGCCAAGAAACGGTCATACAAAAACAGCAAATTAAGATGATGCATCACCATACTCAGCTTCACAATAATACGGGACTACCCGATGATCTAAAAGAAGGTATGGAACAACTCTCAGGCTTTAACCTTAACCATGTCAGAGTCCATCACAATTCCTCGGAACCCTCCAAAATAGGCGCTGCGGCCTTTGCTCAAGGGCATCAAATTTATATGGGGCAAGGACAAGATCAGCACCTTCCTCACGAGCTAGCGCACGTTGTACAACAAATGCAAGGGCGGGTAGCGACCACGACACAATATCAAGGACTTAATATCAATGATGATGACGCGTTGGAGCAAGAGGCCACAGACTGGGGGCATCAAGCTCTTGCTTATGCCGCGCAGAACCAGAGCACTCAAGCCGATGAGTCATCACCCTTGCCTTCTACCAGCTTCCTATCCTCATCGTCACTAATGAATCAAGATCATCAACCCATTCAAGCGGTATGGTTGTTCTATGATACCTCTATGGACTCAACTCGACGAATATTCTGGCACGAAGATCGGAGCCCACAAGCAAGAGGCCAAATTCCTGCTCCGCCAACAATCTGGCAAAACTACCAAATGGTTGATGAAAGCAACGTAGGTGATTACTACCGTGCTGATTATACAATCCGACCATCACGTAGCAGCATACCCGCTTATACTCTGAGTGAATACAACGCCATATATTGCAGCACTAATCGCCGTAATACAGGAGATGTTTATAATCCATTTGGACGCTTTGACTCTGAATCTTCTGTAACTAGCTTTATACCCAACTCAAGAATGGGAGACACACGTAAAAAAGAATTGGCCGAATATCTAGCCAGTAAGGAAAAAAGCTTTCAAAAAAACAACTCTGAAGCAACTCAGGAATTATGGGAAAAAATCAAAGAGGATTACAAAGCCCAAGGGAAAATAATTTCGGACCGTAACCAATGGGGCTACCCACCTTATATCGTCACGGTTGGTCGTCGCATTTTACCCTTTATAGGCTGTACCGATTTTGGTGCTCATTACAGTGACCATCGTCCCGTGGAGGGGCAAGCCAGCCCCAATTTCAAACCTAAAAGCGACCCAAATGACCTAAAATGGGCTCAGGGTGTCACGTCTGCGGGCGACATGAAAGAAGCCGTCAGCAAGAATATCTCGACCGATGTTATCGAGTCTTTTGAGGGTAAAAAGCGCATCAAATCTCAAAACGAGGTGATGGGGATGAGTGCCTGCGTGGCAGCTGAGAATGCAGGCTTTGACCCGAATGAAGGCAACGGTTGGGAATGGTTACATATGATCGCTCATAGTATGGGCGGCATTGACTTACAAGGTCCCCAAGTTTCAGAAAATTTAGTCGCAGGGACCAGCGAGTGCAATACACAAATGATCGTCGTCGAGGAATTTCTTAAAGACATAGTCAAACGGATAAAAGGCCATGCTCATCTGCATGTTATGGCAACCATGTTTGATGCCGAGCGCCACATTGGTCAAACCATTCGCTACGACTTTAGTATGTATGATGAACATAGTACACCATTATCAGTGTATCACTGGGTTTTCGACTGCCTCAGCCGTAGCAAGCCACTTGTTTCTGAGAATCGGCAGCTACGCTATGCTGGACGGACAACCTTTGGGGCACTGGATGCAAAAAACCTTTCATCGTATCAGTTTGGTGAGAACCCTTTTCAAGCTAACAGTGATGCAATGATAATAGAGTCTCCAGCTAATAAACTGACGCCAAGAGAACTGGCTCATTTTGCCCTAAATATTCCTAAGGAAAGACGAGCGGCTATTGCCGAAGCCTTTGGGCTAGAGTCCTCACAAACCTCTCAACAGCACATTTATGACCTACTAGCCGTGCAAGATCAAGAAACCGTTCTGGATGTTGTGCGCAGCGCAAGTATAAAAGTTCCTGATGACAAACAGATATATCAAAATGTAGACCGCAATTTAGCTGAAATGGGGCTATACCGAACTCCTTCTGATACCACTGGCTTTATTTGCCTCATTGACTCTATCTATCAAGCACTACTCAAAGATGAGATAAAGATAAATCGCCAAGACTTGATCAATGAAGTTCGTCGTTTAACTGGTACCAACCAGGGCGATATGTTAGAAATTATTAATCCACAGGGGAATTTGGTACTAGAGGCGGTTCAAAATGTCATCTTCAGTAATCTGAGGTTGCATGTTGATCTGGACGTTGACATATTTTTGGTTATGCCTAATGGCTTTGTAGTTCAATTTCTTAATGCTAATGAGCGCTTAGTAGCAAATTCAACTAAAACTGTCAGCCTACGACTGTTATTTATCAATAATAACCATTATGAACCCTTATTTGATAACGCTTGAAATAACAACATTCATTAAAATATCCAGTTTGACTTTAAGACGTTAGAAATAAAAAAAGAGAAAAATTTACTAGAGCGTATTGATCTTTGCTATACATATTCTAATAATCCCACATGGGTAACCACATAAGTGAGAAAGCGATTGCAACAACACTGTGGTAGTTTCTGGCTAACTTGTCATATCGAGTGGCGACAATTCGATATTTCTTTATTTTTAAAAAGAGTTTTCCGATATAAAATACCTTCAAGTGTCATTCGATGTTCAGGTTTATTATAAATTTGGCCTGTTAAATACATGATCCTGGATAGCAGTTTCCAGCTATCATCTGTTAGCATGAATCTCGGCATTTGGGGACGTTAAATTGTTTTTTGGCGAAATCATTATAACCGCGCCATTTGCTGTTTACTTTTCATACCACAAAGATCAACACGCTCTAAGGAAACTGCGATTAATAAGTCACAATACGCTAAAACTCGTAATTGTGTAGTCAGCTTTTCCAATAAGGTAAGCGATCATTCCACGTCTAAATCTGACCTCGAAAAGTTAGAGTATCGCCGCTTAGCCCTTTCGCTATACTATGAAGGGTTTATAACTTTACTCTAACTTTTAACTTTATTACTTAGTATGAGACTTTATTATTCTCACACATTTACTAAATATCCAATTATAAAGCTTATTCAACCGTTACAGATTTAGCCAAGTTACGCGGCTGGTCGACATCAGTCCCTTTAATTAAGGCAACATAGTAAGCTAACAGCTGCGTTGGGACGGTGTAGATCACTGGGGCAAGCAACTCATCAATATGTGGTAGATTGATAACCTTCATGGTCTCATCGCTTTGAAAGTTAGCGTCTTTATCGGCAAACACATACAATAGTCCACCACGCGCTCGCACTTCCTCAATATTCGATTTTAATTTTTCTAACAGTTCGTTATTAGGCGCCACAACTATCGTTGGCATCTGCGCATCAATTAACGCCAGCGGGCCATGCTTGAGCTCTCCAGCAGCATAGGCTTCGGCATGAATATAAGAGATCTCTTTCATTTTCAGCGCCCCTTCTAGGGCGATTGGGTACTGACTGCCACGCCCTAAAAAGAGGCTGTGTTGCTTATCGGCAAACTCTTCGGCAAGCTGTTCAATCTCTTTATCAAGTGTGAGTGTCTGCTCAATTTTTGCAGGCAAGCTCAAAAGCCCCTGCACAACTTCCTGCTCTTTGGCTTTATCCAGCCCTTTATGACGACCAATTGCGACCACCAGCATTAATAGTGCAGCCAGCTGAACAGTAAACGCTTTAGTTGATGCCACTCCAATTTCAACGCCCGCATTCATCATGTAGACCATATCGGATTCGCGCACCAATGAAGAGCCCGCAACATTACAGATGGTGAGCGATGCCATGTATCCCATATCTTTGGCTAAACGTAATGCAGCCAGAGTATCGGCTGTTTCACCACTTTGAGAGAGTGTGACTAACAAACTATTTTTCGGCACGAATGAGCGACGATAGCGAAATTCAGAGGCAATCTCGACATTGCAAGAAACTCCCGCTAACTCTTCAAACCAATAACGGGAAACCATTCCAGAGTTATAGGAGGTCCCACAGGCGATGATCTGCACATGCTCAATATTTGGCAATAATTCACTGGCCTGCTCACCAAAAGCACTATCGAGAACCATTCCACCTTTGATACGCCCTTCTAACGTTTGTTGCAGAGCTTGAGGCTGCTCAAAAATCTCTTTCGCCATGAAGTGTTTATATGGCCCTTTATCACCACTGTCATGAGAAGCGCTGGATTCCGCAATAGCCCGTTCAACTCGTTCACCATTTTTAGCAAAAACCGTCACTGACTGACGCGTTATTTCTGCAACATCGCCCTCTTCAAGGTAAGAAAAACGACGCGTGACAGGCAACAATGCCAGCTGATCAGAGGCAACAAAATTTTCACCCAAACCATAACCAATCACTAATGGGCTCCCAGAGCGCGCCACAACTATACTTTCAGGGTGGCGTTTATCCATAATAGCCATCCCATACGCCCCTTCGAGCTGAGAGCTGGCGGCCTGCACCGCTTCACGCAGAGAGTCGTATGTTTTAAGTAGATCATGAATTAGATGCCCAATGACTTCGGTATCAGTATCGGAGGTAAATTCATAGCCTTTGCCTTTCAGCATCTGCCGAAGCGACTGATAGTTTTCAATAATACCGTTATGAACAACCGCAATAGTTTCACATGAAACATGTGGATGCGCATTGCGTTCACTCGGTTCACCATGAGTCGCCCAACGTGTATGCGCAATCCCAGTGCCACCACTTAATGGAGATTGAGCTAGCGCATCTTTAAGTGCCTGTACTTTGCCCACACAGCGGACTCGTTGCAGTTCGCCTTGAGTATCAATGGTTGCCACTCCGGCCGAGTCATAACCGCGATATTCCAAACGATGTAACCCTTCTACCAGAATGTCAGCGACATCACGCTGCGCAACTGCCCCTACAATTCCACACATAGTTATAACCTCATAATCTCAATACTATTTATTAAATTCGTTACGCTAAAATGACCTGCACACCCTGCGCTTCGATCGCTTGGCGTTCAGCAGTCGCGATTTGGTGATCGGTAACCAATGTTGTTACCTGTTGCCACGAAAGCTCTAAGTTGTGCATCTTGCGGCCCACTTTATTTGACTCGGCCATAACGATAATCTCTCTTGAAACATCCGCCATCACTCGGCTTAACCCAAACAGCTCGTTAAATGTAGTTGTACCACGTTCAACATCAATGCCATCGGCACCGATAAAGAGCTGGTCAAAGTCATAGGACTTCAGCACTTCCTCAGCGACTTTGCCCTGGAATGCTTCTGAATGTGGATCCCAAGTGCCACCAGTCATTAACAGCACTGGCTCGTTCTCGAGCTCGCGCAGTGAAGCCGCGATCGACAAAGAGTTAGTCATTACCACTAGCCCCTGTTTGGCTGACAACTCAGGAATCAGGGCTGCGGTCGTTGACCCTGAATCTAAAATGATTCGATGATGATCTTTAATTAGTTTAGCCGCAGCAGCTGCAATCAATTTCTTTCGTTTCGAAACTTCTTGTTCATTCGTTTCGATGAGTAGTTCACTTGGCAAAGGGACCGCCCCCCCATAACGACGGAGCAATAAGCCATTTTCTTCTAATTCAGCTAGGTCTTTACGAATGGTGACTTCAGATGTATTAAACTGTTGTGCCAACTGATCAACTTTCAATTCACCCGAGCTATTTAACTGCTCGATAATGAGCCGTCGTCGTTGCTGAGTGTTACGTTTTGCCATGAAAAAACTTAATTAAATTTCAAACTGAAACTTATTATGGTTAATTCGAAAGATAAGATCAACCCACTGAAGTAAAAATCAGTAGGTTAATGCGTCATGAAAGATTTAGTGGCAATTAAAAATGAAAGTCTGGATTGATTTTGGCTGTTAAAATATGGTTATGCCACTGGTCATTAATAAACAGATAGTCTTTAGCAATGCCTTCTTTATCAAAACCAAGACGTTGCAAAAGTGCACCACTGCGCTGATTGGTCGGAATGTAGTTGGCCATTAACCGATGCAACTTAAGTTGCGTAAATATTTCCGGGATGGCAGCTGATAAGATCTCGGTCATAAATCCTTGGCCCTGATATTTCTCATCGACTCCATATCCCAAATGAGCGGCCTGAAATATACCGCGAACAATATTCGAGACATTCACGGTTGCAATAACTTTTTGGCTACTGCGATCCAAGGCGACCAATGGTAAGGCCAAATCTTGATCGTAGAGTTTTAACTTTGCCGCGATGGTTTGTTGAGTATTTTTCAGTGTGAAATATTCTTCACGACGCGGTGGCTCCCAAGGACCTAAATGGTCACGATTACGAATTATATAGTCGGTTAAAAATGGCGCGAGCCCAGGTTGCAATAACACCACCTGGGAGCGTTCGGTCACAAGATGAAACTTCTTCACAACAACTCCTTTCAATACAACACAATATCGGCACCCTGCGATGCCGAAGCCTGATTAATCTTCAGCTTTTTTAGCGGGTCGTTGCCAATGAGCAACTGATGTTTGACGTATTCTGGAAAGAGTCAACTGCTCGGCAGGCGCATCTTTGGTAATAGTTGTACCTGCAGCTATTGTTGCATTTTTACCGATACGAACTGGCGCTACCAACTGAGAGTCACTGCCGATAAAGGCACCATCTTCAATCACTGTTTTAAATTTATTCACGCCATCATAATTACAAGTGATAGTCCCTGCACCAATATTCACATTAGCCCCTATTTCGGCATCACCAAGATAGGTTAAATGACCACATTTAGAACCTTTACCTAGCGAGGCCTTTTTCATTTCAACAAAATTGCCAATATGGGCATCTTCGGCTAACTTAGCACCGGGACGCAGCCGCGCAAAAGGTCCGGCTGAACTACCTTTCTCAAGGATAGCCCCTTCAATGACCGTATTGGGTTTCACTTCACAACCATCGCCAATCACACAATCGCTCAGGACACAGTTCGCACCAATACTGACATCATTGCCAAGCGTTACGTTACCTTGGAAAACACAGTTCACATCAATAAAGCAATCGTAGCCATGTTCTAACTGTCCACGTAAATCAAAACGTGTTGGATCCGCCAAAGAAACACCATCGGTCAATAGCTGATTCGCCAGTTTTAACTGATATGCACGCTCCAGCGCAGCTTGCTGCACTCGACTATTCACACCAGCGACTTCATCGGCATTGAGCGCTTCAACATAACCAATTGAACGCCCTTCACTAACCGCCAGCGCAATCACATCGGTGGCATAATATTCTCTTTGAGCATTATCATTAGAAAGTTGAGCGAGGAAATGTTTCCAATCTTTACCGCTCCCCGCCATGATGCCAGTATTAACCTCTTTAATATTGCGCTGCTCTTCACTGGCATCTTTATGCTCGACAATCGCGGTAATATGTCCGTCTGCGTCACGAATAATTCGGCCATATCCAGTTGGATCGTTCTGTTTAACCGTCAACAGAGCAATGCCATCTTGTGGTTTAGCAGCAATCAGCCGCTCAAGTGTTTCGGTTTCAACCAGCGGTGTATCACCATAGAGCATTAAGACAATTTCATCATCTTTAAAATATGGAGCGGCTTGGAGCATCGCATGGCCCGTACCAAGTTGCTCAATTTGTTCAACCCAATTTAGATCATCTCCAGTTAAGGTTGCTTTGAGTTGCTCCCCCCCAAAACCATAAACTAGGTGGATCGACTCGCTACCGAGCGCGCGAGCCGTATTGATGACGTGCTGAACCATTGCTTTACCTGCAATCGGATGGAGAACTTTTGCCAAACGAGAATACATCCGGGTCCCCTTCCCGGCTGCCAGGATAACCACACTTAAATTCATGCACGACTCCACTAATGATGAGAAAAAATATAAAAAAGCTAAGCAATCCATAAATCGCTTAGATTAAGCAGTTTCAATTTATTGAGCTGACAGTATAGCAATTTCACATGCGCTCTATTAGCCCCTGAGTTATATCATATGATTAAACTTAAACACTTAACCGAATTTATGTTGTCACTATAAATTTGTTAAAAAAAAGGCAACCCTAAAGGTTGCCTTCACTATTGATAAGCCTTGTTCATATACGTTTAGCGAGTTTTCACCATATCCAGAACACGCAGCTGAGCAATGGCTTTCATCAACTCACTGTGGGCCTGAGCATAATCAATATCGCTATGCGGATTATTAATCCGCTCTTCAGCTGATTTCTTCGCTTTCTCAGCTTTAGCGCGATCCAAGTCTTCGCCACGAATGGCAGTGTCAGCCAAAACGGTCACTAGATTAGGCTGAACTTCCAAGATCCCCCCCGAAAGATAAATCACTTCGGGTTCGCCGTGTTGTTTAACGATACGAACCATACCGGGCTTAATCGGGGTCAGCAATGGAGCATGGCCATAACGAATGCCAAGTTCCCCTTCCTGACCGGTCACCTGAATGCTTTCTACTAGCCCCGAGAACATTTTATCCTCAGCACTAACTACATCCAGATGGACTGTCATTGCTGCCATGATAGCCTCCTCAATCCACTATCTAAAAGTGGAATGATTACATTTTCTTAGCGTTTTCAACTGCATCATCGATCGAACCACAATACAGGAAGGCCTGTTCAGGCAGATCGTCATATTCACCATCCAAAATGCCTTTAAAGCCACGGATAGTTTCTTTCAGTGGAACGTAAATACCAGGGTCGCCGGTGAACACTTCAGCAACATGGTATGGCTGAGTTAAGAAACGTTCAATTTTACGTGCCCGAGCAACAGCCAATTTATCGTCTTCAGAAAGCTCATCCATCCCTAAAATAGCGATGATGTCTTTGAGATCTTTATAACGCTGTAAGATCGTCTGAACACCACGAGCAACGCTATAATGTTCCTGACCGATAACCAATGGATCAAGCTGACGACTTGTTGAGTCCAGTGGATCCACCGCAGGGTACAAACCTAATGCAGCAATGTTACGAGACAATACAACCGTTGCATCCAAGTGAGCAAAAGTAGTTGCTGGTGATGGGTCAGTCAAGTCATCCGCTGGTACATATACCGCTTGAATCGAGGTAATTGAACCCGTCTTAGTTGATGTAATACGTTCTTGCAAAACACCCATTTCTTCAGCCAATGTAGGCTGATAACCAACCGCTGATGGCATACGTCCCAGCAATGCTGATACTTCAGTCCCAGCCAAGGTATAACGATAAATATTATCGATGAACAACAATACATCACGGCCTTCGTCACGAAAACGTTCCGCCATTGTCAGCCCCGTGAGCGCAACTCGAAGACGGTTCCCAGGAGGCTCATTCATCTGACCATAAACCATGGCCACTTTATCGATAACGCCTGACTCTTGCATTTCGTAGTAGAAATCGTTCCCTTCACGGGTACGTTCACCGACCCCAGCAAATACAGACAAACCTGAGTGAGCTGTCGCAATGTTGTTAATCAGCTCCATCATGTTGACAGTTTTACCCACACCGGCACCGCCAAACAGACCAATTTTACCACCTTTAGCAAATGGGCAAATCAGGTCGATAACCTTTACACCCGTTTCCAAAAGTTCAATCGCGTTAGATTGTTCTTCATAGGTTGGAGCATCACGATGGATAATATATTTTTCGTCGGCTTTAATTTCACCAACGCCGTCAACTGGTTCACCTAGTACGTTCATAATACGTCCTAAGGTGCCTTCGCCAACCGGTACTTTAATAGCTTCACCAGTATTACTAACGTCCATACCGCGAACTAGCCCATCAGATGAGCCCATTGCGATACAACGAACAACGCCACCACCAATTTGCTGCTGAACTTCCAGTACCAATCCGGCACTTTCAACGTTCAGAGCATCATAGATGTGAGGCACACTGTCCAGTGGAAACTCAACGTCCACAACAGCGCCAATAATCTGGACGATGTTACCGTTACTCATGTTGATTCCTCTAAATTCTTTATGCTTTCGCTGCCATTAAACTGCTGCAGCCCCGGAGACAATTTCTGTCAGTTCTTGGGTAATGGCGGCCTGACGTTCTTTGTTGTAAACCAACTGCAGTGTGTCTATCAGGCTACTGGCATTATCAGTGGCTGCTTTCATGGAAATCATTCGAGCGGCCTGTTCACATGCCAAGTTTTCTACAGATGCCTGGTACACTTGCGATTCAACATATCGAGACATCAGTGTATCTAAGATGTCCCGTGCATCGGGCTCATAGATATAGTCCCAATTACGTTTAGCAATTTCCGGATCATCTGCTTTAGGCAGAGGCAAAATCTGATCGACTTTTGGTTTCTGGACCATCGTATTAACGAACTGGTTATACACCAAAAACAGACGGTCTAAGCGTCCTTCGTCATACGCATCCAGCATCACCCGGACAGTCCCGACTAATTCATCCAGCGAGGGTGCATCACCCAAACCTGAATTCTGAGCCACAACATGTCCACCGTGGGAGTTGAAAAAACCAGTGGCTTTGGAACCTAACAGTGCTAAATCAACTTCAACACCTTGTTCATTCCACTGTTTCATATCGCTGATGGCGTGTTTAAACAAGTTAATATTCAAACCACCACACAACCCACGGTCACTTGAGACGATGATATAACCAACACGCTTAGCAGGTCGTTCTATAGTATAAGGATGTTTATACTCCAACTTACCAAGCGCAATATGACCGATCATTTTGCGCATTGTTCGTGCATATGGACGACTCGATTCCATACGCTCCTGGGAGCGACGCATTTTACTGGCGGCAACCATTTGCATCGCTTTGGTAATTTTCTGAGTGTTTTTCACACTCCCGATTTTACCTTTAATCTCTTTTGCGCCGGCCATAAAGTTATGCTCCTATCGGTGAACTACCAAGTTTGAGTGGATTTGAAAGCTTCCAAGAGCGCTTTCAATTTTCCATCAATCTCGTCGTTGTAATCACCAGTTTCGTTGATAGTGGCTAACAGTTCTGCATGTTCTGCTTTTGCATAAGAGAGCAATGCCAATTCGAAATCGACAATTTTGTTCTCTTCAACATCATCCAGGAACCCTTTCTCAGCGGCATACAAGCTAAGAGCCTGTTCAGCGACAGAACGGGGTGAAAACTGGTTTTGCTTCATCAATTCAGTTACTTTCTGACCATGATCCAACTGTTTACGAGTGGTATCATCAAGATCAGATGCAAACTGAGCGAAGGCCGCCAATTCACGATACTGAGCCAGTGCGGTACGAATCCCACCAGAAAGTTTTTTGATGATTTTCGTCTGAGCAGCACCACCAACACGAGAGACTGAAATACCAGGGTCAACCGCAGGACGTACGCCTGAGTTAAACAGCTGAGTCGTCAAGAAGATCTGACCATCGGTAATCGAAATTACGTTGGTTGGAACAAATGCAGAAACGTCCCCGGCTTGAGTTTCAATAATAGGCAAAGCAGTCAAGGAACCAGAGCGACCTTTGACTTCACCCTTGGTGAACTCTTCAACAAACTCTTCATTAACCTGCGCTGCACGTTCGAGTAAACGAGAGTGCAAATAGAACACATCCCCAGGGAATGCTTCACGACCTGGTGGACGACGTAGCAAAAGAGAAACCTGACGATAAGCGACCGCCTGTTTGGACAGGTCATCATAAATAATCAGAGAATCTTCACCACGGTTACGGAAATACTCACCCATGGCACAGCCAGAGTAAGGTGCCAAATATTGCAGCGCAGCCGTATCAGATGCAGATGCAGCAACTACAGTGGTGTAAGCCATTGCTCCGTGTTCTTCTAATTGACGAACCACGTTAGCAATTGTTGATGCTTTCTGACCAATCGCGACATAGATACATTTAATACCAGCATCTTTCTGGTTAATAATGGTATCGACAGCAATGGCAGTTTTACCTGTTTGACGGTCACCAATAATCAACTCACGTTGACCACGACCGATTGGAATCATTGAGTCAATCGCTTTCAAACCCGTTTGTACAGGTTTATCGACTGACTTACGGGCCATAACCCCAGGCGCAATCACTTCAACAGGTGAGAACCCATCATGTTCAACAGCGCCTTTACCATCAATCGGTTGTCCCAAGGTGTTAACCACACGGCCTAACAGACCACGGCCTACAGGGACTTCTAAAATACGGCCAGTACTTTTAGCTTTATCGCCTTCTGCCAAATCGGCATAAGGCCCCATAACAACCGCACCAACGGAATCACGTTCCAAGTTAAGTGCGAGTGCAAATCGATTGTCAGGAAGCTCAATCATTTCACCTTGCATTACATCTGCAAGGCCATGAATCCGCAAAATACCATCACTTACTGAAACGATAGTACCTTCATTACGAGCTTCACTAACAACCTGAAACTGGTCAATTCGTTCTTTGATCAGTTCGCTAATCTCAGTGGAATTCAGTTGCATGCTCTATTCCCCAATTACGCTTTAAGCGTGTCAGACAGTTTTGCCAGTTGCCCTTTAACAGAGCTATCAATCACTGTATCGCCAGCGGTAATCACCATGCCGGCGATCAAATCACTGTTGACACTGCATTCTAGCTGCACATTACGCGCAAATCGTTTTTCCAAGGCGCTCGATAACTCTTGCAGCTGCGACTGTGACAGTTCGGCCGCACTTTCAACCTGTACGACAATCTCTTTTTGGTATTCCGAACGGAACTCCATAAATTGTTCACAGACCGAAGGAAGGACTCCAAGACGTTTGTTTTCGGCCATAACCCGAATCAGGTTCTGACCATGTCCGTCGAGCGCATCCCCACAAACGTTGACGAAAATATCAGCCATTAGTTGGGTCTTATCGGCATTCGATAAAATTTCCTTCATCTGAGGTTCTTGGACGACTACGCTCGCAAACCCCAGCATATCACCCCATTTATCGATTGCTTTATGCTCCACAGCAAACTCAAACGCAGCCTTCGCGTAAGGGCGAGCAATGGTTCTTTGTTCAGCCATAAACTCTTACCCCTCTAAAGCTCCTTGAGCACCTGATCGATAATATCTTTATTGGCCTCTGCATCAATGGAACGCTGAATGATTTTTTCAGCTCCCAAGACAGAGAGTGCCGCGACTTGAGCGCGCAGCTCTTCACGAAGCCGATTACGTTCGGCTTCTAATTCAGCCTGTCCTTGCGAAACGATTTTTTCTCGTTCACTGACAGCTTCTTGTTTCGCTTCATCAAGGATCTGGGCTTTACGTTTATTCGCCTGTTCAATGATGACGGCGGCTTCGTTTTTGGCGCTTTTCAGCTGATCTGAAGATTTAGCTTTTGCTAATTCCAAATCTTTTTTTGCCCGTTCTGCACTTTGTAAACCATCAGCAATAGTTTTCTGACGATCCTCGATGGCTTTCATAATCGGTGGCCATACGAATTTCATGCAAAACCAGACAAAGATAATAAAAGCGATAGCCTGGCCGAGGATGGTTGCATTGAGATTCACTGCAATACCTCTCTAAATAATGAATAAAATATCAAATAATAGCGATTAAACACTATCCTTCTAAGCGGCCGCAAACATGACATATAGACCCAGACCTACTGCAATCATTGGGATCGCATCGACCAGACCCATAACGATGAAGAATTGCGTACGTAACAGAGGAATCATATCAGGTTGACGAGCTGCACCTTCCAAATACTTACCGCCTAAGATACCGATACCGATAGCAGCACCAATAGCCGCTAACCCCATCATGATAGCCGCGGCAATGTACAGCAGATCAAAATTCAAATTTTCCATTAGTTTCTCCAGTTTTCTATCGACTATGTTTATCCAACAATAGAGTTTAAAAATTAATGATCTTCACTTGCCTGAGACAGATAAACGATCGTCAGGACCATAAAGATAAACGCTTGCAATGTAATAATCAGAATGTGGAAGATAGCCCACGGAACAGACAGAAGCCACTGAATCCACCATGGCAGCAAGGCTGCAATCAGAATGAAAATCAGTTCCCCTGCGTACATATTACCAAACAACCGAAGCCCTAACGATAATGGTTTAGAAAGCAATGAAACCATTTCCAGGATAAAGTTGATTGGAATAAACGCCCAGTGGTTAAACGGTTGCATGGTCAGTTCTTTAATGAACCCACCCAAACCTTTCACCTTCAAACTATAAAAGATAACCAAAACAAAGACGGCCAATGCCATAGACATGTCAATATTCACATCAGCTGATGGAACAACACGCATGTTTGGTAAACCCATCCAGTGTTCTGCTACATAAGGGAGATAGTCAATTGGGAGTAAATCCATGAAATTCATCAGGAAAACCCAAACAAAAATAGTTAAAGATAATGGCGCAATAAGTTTATTTTTACCATGAAAAATATCTTTAACGGAGTTATCCACAAATTCGACAATTATCTCGATAAAACATTGCATCTTCCCCGGTACACCATGGGTAGTTGCTTTTTTCGCATAGGCTCTAAATAACCATAAAAAAAGCACACCTAATAGGACCGACCAAAACAACGAGTCGATGTTGAACTGCCAAAAACCAGTCCCAACCTGCAAGTTCTGCAAGTGGTGTGATATATATTCAGCAGAAGACACCTGTTCTCCAGTTGCAGCCATACAATAAGCCCCACCTAATTATCTACTTTGAAATATAAGTAAAAGAGTAAGACCGTGCGCCAATACACTTACGATGAAACTCAACAAAACCGCTAACGCATTCAACGTAAAAACATGCATAAAAACAACACTAAGCCCTACTACCAAAGCCAGTTTCATTGCCTGACCAATATAGATACTTTTTACCGCTGATGCTGGCGATAATTCCGTATATTTTCGAAGAGAAAATAACATAAAACACCAGTTAGAAATAAAAAATATCAAGGAACCGATAAAAACAGATAAAACAATTTGTTTTTCTTTAAATAACGCAGTCCCAAATACTAATAGGCAGATAAAGCAAGCCTGCAGACCCATCAGGAAAAACACTCGCCGGCGCGTATACTCAAAGAAATGTCCCGACACGGAAAGACTCCCTGGCTGAATCAATAATAGACCCACCTGCCACCAACAAAAATGCAATTATACGTTGCTTAATAGTCATTGCAATGTTGTTAACAACGCTAAATTTTTTCACAAATATAACTTTCGCGTTATATAACAAAGCTATTTCATCAATAGAAACCAACCACTCATATATTCAACCTGTTGCCTTTATCCGGCGTTGACTCATGTCAATTTATTACAGGGTTATTGGCTTATTCCAGTGATAATAGAAATAAACTTTCAAGTTAAATGGTTTATTCTAGTTAAATTTATTAATAATTTGATCTAATTCGGCTAAAGATGTGTAGTTGATCACTAATTTACCTTTTCCTTGTTTTGACTGCTGTATTTTTACAACAGAACCAAGCTGTTCCGATAAACGTTGCTGTAATCTTTCAACATCCGGATCTAAGGAGGTCGAAACCGAAGGTGAGGAGGGATTTAATAACTTTTTAACTAGCTTTTCGGTCTCTCGAACTGTTAAACCTTTTGCTGCAATTATGCGACCTGCTTCAACTTGTTGGTCACCATGAAGCGATAATAATGCTCTGGCATGGCCCATTTCTATGTCACCATGCTCTAAAAGCTGCTTCACTTCAGCGACTAGTCCGTTCAAACGCAATAAGTTACTAATAGCGGTACGCGATTTACCTACAGCATCTGCCACTTGCTGGTGAGTCAGGGAAAATTCATCTAATAAACGCTGCAACGCAACCGCTTCTTCCATGGCATTGAGATCTTCACGCTGAATATTTTCAATTAAGGCCATAGCAATCGCAGCATTGTCATCAACATCTTTGACCAAGCATGGAACATCATGTAGTCCAGCCAGCTGGGCCCCACGCCAACGCCGCTCCCCGGCGATAATTTCAAATTGCTCATGACCAACCGGACGGACCACTATGGGCTGAATCACCCCTTGCGCCTGAATGGATTGCGCCAACTCTTCAAGCAGTTCGCTAGACATATCTTTACGCGGCTGATAACGGCCTGGTTTCAGCCACTCGATCGGCAGTGTGCGTAGCGTTTTATCCGATGACTCTGAACGTTCATCTTGTTGACCGGACGCTGCATGCTCAGACTGTTCTCGCTGACGCGCAGAATGACTGGTGCTTAGCAGCACATCTAAACCTTTACCTAGACCACGTTTACGAGACGTCATTGAAAAATCAGCTCCCATGAAAAATTAACCCGCAACTTTTGTTTGATTAGATTCTTGGCGACGGATGATTTCGCCAGCGAGTGCCAGATATGCTTTAGCCCCATTCGATGTTTTATCGTAATACATAGCAGGTTTACCGAAACTTGGGGCTTCCGCTAAACGGACGTTGCGAGGAATAACGGTCCGGTATACTTTTTCGCCAAAATGCTGTTTAAGCTGCGCGGCAACATCCGCTGCCAGACGGTTTCGCGGATCAAACATAGTCCGCAAAATTCCTTCAATTTTAAGGTCGGGATTGACGATCGAAGCCAATTTGCTAATGGTATCCATCAACGCCGTCAAACCCTCCAAAGCATAATACTCACACTGCATCGGCACTAATATAGAATCAGCCGCAGCCATGGCATTTACGGTCAACATATTCAGCGATGGCGGACAATCAATAAATATATAATCGTAACGCTCACGAACGGGAGCAATGGCCTTGCGTAGACGAACTTCTCGAGCAAAGAACTCCATCAGCTTAATTTCGGCAGCTGTCACATCGGAATTAGCGGCTAACAAATCATAACCACCGGATGTTTCATGGACAAGAACATCATCAATTGGTTCTTCGTCAACCAGTAGCTCATAACTCGTTTTAGGAACGTCATATTTATCAACGCCACTACCCATCGTCGCGTTCCCTTGCGGGTCGAGATCAATTAACAATACTTTGCGCTTAGTCGCAGCCATAGAAGCTGCCAAGTTAACGCTGGTCGTTGTTTTGCCGACACCACCTTTTTGGTTGGCAACCGCAATCACTTTAGCCACAAGCACTCTCTGTTTTAATGTGAAACTGGTTCAATGATAATCAGATGACGCTGCTCTGCAAGTCGTGGAACCTGTAACTTAATAATATCCCGAACTTTTAGCCCAACGTCTAAGGTTTCAATTTCCGACTCAGGAATACTCCCTTTCAAGGCATAGAATTTACCATGATTTGCCGGTAAGTGAGAACACCACTGTAACATATCACTTAATGAAGCAAAGGCTCTGCTTAAAACACCATCAAATTTATCTTCTGGTTGGTAATTTTCAACCCGCGCTTGCAGCGCTGTCACATTATTGAGCTTCAGGCTATAACAAACCTGTTTAATAAAACGTATTCGTTTGCCTAACGAATCAAGCAATACAAACTGTTTATCTGGATTGATAATGGCCAACGGCAACCCCGGCAATCCTGGCCCGGTTCCAACATCAATAAATCGATCGCCCTCAAGGTGTTCACTAACAACCAGAGAATCGAGAATATGACGGATCAGCATCTCGTTGGGATCACGCACCGATGTTAAATTATAGGCTTTATTCCACTTATCAAGTAATTCAACCAATGCGACAAGCTGATCAATTTGCGCTGCATCAAGGTTGAGTTTTGCTTCTTTAAGCAGCTCATTTAATAAAGATTTTAGCACCCGATCACCTTTTTATGCCGATTTACGCACTAAATCATGCTTTTTAAGATAAACCAGCAATAGTGAAATAGCCGCAGGGGTTACTCCAGAAATACGTGATGCCTGGCCTAAGGTTTCCGGTTGAGCCTCTTTCAGTTTAGCGACAACTTCATTGGAAAGCCCGCTGATCTGGCTAAAATCGATGTTATGAGGTAACAATGTTTGCTCATGGCGCCGAGATTTTTCGATCTCTTCGAGCTGGCGTTTAATGTAACCATCGTATTTAACCTGGATCTCAACTTGTTCAGCTGCATTTGGTTCAGTTAGACCTGGACCAAAAATATCCAGAGACATCAATTGATCATACGTCATCTCAGGTCGACGTAAGATCTCTTCTAAACGGTGCTCCCGATTTAGCGGATTTTTCAACAGTGGATTCAGCTGTTCAATTCCAGGAGTCCGTGGATGAACTAATGTTGCGCGGAGCCGTTGGCGTTCGTGTTCAACAGATTCGATTTTATCGTTAAATAGTTTCCAACGTTTATCGCCAACCAACCCTAGTTCACGGCCAACGGGGGTTAAACGAATATCCGCATTATCTTCACGCAGTAACAGCCGGTATTCCGCACGACTGGTAAACATTCGATAAGGTTCTTTGGTCCCTAATGTTGACAGGTCATCAATAAGTACACCAACATAGGACTCTTCACGCCGAGGTGCCCAGCCTTCTTCATCCCAAGCCATGCGAGCGGCATTTAGACCAGCAATTAATCCTTGCGCACCGGCTTCTTCATAGCCCGTTGTGCCGTTGATCTGTCCAGCAAAAAAGAGGCCTTGAATATGTTTATTTTCAAGTGTCATTTTCAGATCGCGTGGATCGAAGTAATCATATTCAATTGCATACCCTGGGCGCAGAATATGAGCGTTTTCTAACCCTTTGATGGAATGTACCAGCTCAACTTGAACATCAAAAGGTAAGCTTGTTGATATCCCATTTGGATAGACTTCGTTGGTGGTTAGCCCTTCAGGTTCGATAAAGATCTGATGGCTGTCTTTGTCAGCAAAGCGCGTGATTTTATCTTCAATCGATGGGCAATAACGAGGGCCAACGCCTTCGATCACCCCGGTAAACATTGGACTGCGATCCAAGCCAGTTTTGATGATCTCATGAGTTTTTAAATTGGTATGCGCGATATAACACGGGATCTGCTGTGGATGATCGCTGCGCTGGCCAATAAACGAAAAAACCGGTTCTGGGGAATCTCCTGGCTGTTCTTTCATCACTGAGTAATCAATGGTTCGACCATCGATACGTGGAGGAGTCCCTGTTTTTAGCCGGCTGATCCGAAGAGGTAATTCATGTAAACGCTGAGCTAAACGCTGTGCAGGTGGATCGCCAGCTCTACCGCCTGCGTAGTTATCTAAACCGATATGAATACGGCCCGCCAAAAATGTTCCAACCGTTAAAACCACCGTTTTGGCATGAAATGTTAAACCGCTTTGAGTGATCACACCGGTTACTTTCTCACCTTCAATGACTAAGTCATCACAGGCCTGTTGAAACAGATACAGGTTAGGTTGGTTTTCTAACATTTGCCGAACGGCAGCTTTGTAGAGAATCCGATCGGCTTGAGCACGAGTTGCGCGAACGGCAGGGCCTTTGCTTGAATTTAGGGTACGAAATTGAATTCCACCCCGATCAGCAGCTTGCGCCATGATCCCGCCCATTGCGTCGATTTCTCTAACCAGATGTCCTTTGCCGATCCCACCAATAGCTGGATTACAGGACATTTGTCCAAGTGTTTCGATATTGTGTGTTAGGAGCAGTGTTTTACGCCCCATTCGAGCTGCCGCACTAGCTGCTTCTGTGCCGGCATGACCACCACCAACAACAATTACGTCAAACTGCTGATCTAAGAACATCTGATTAACCCCATCAATCTTTAATGATCCCTTACGCTAAGGGGGTGGGTATTCTACCGATTTAATGGCTCAGAGGAAACGATCATTTTTAGATAGGATCTCAGAAAAGATCGTTATTAATAATATAAGATCTTATTTAAAGATCTTTTTTATTAGATCTACTACTAAGGAGCGGGATTTCTGTGATTAAGTGGAAAAAAAACACTTAGATCATTAAGTTAGATCAGATCAAAAGATGTGTTTAACCATTGATCTGATCGCGTAGAAGCTGGGCGCAAGATCCTTATTTATCCACAGATGAATCGCAGTCGTAAGTTATCCATAGGAATAACATTGCTAAGATCAGAGGATATTGATCCCGTTATTCACAATTTATTCGCTGATTGTGGATAGACTATTATGCTTCTAACTCGTCGCGCCACCCTGGTAGCCATTCTAATGCGCTATCTTCTGGTACGGGTTGTTCTTCAGCGTCAATTTCCAATCGTTTACCGATGCGCTTTGCACCGAGTTCAGTGAGTAGTTTATCCATATTTCGTCCGGCTTGACAGAACGTGTCATATTGGCTCGAACCTAACGCGATAATGCCGTATTTTAGTTGGCTAAGATCAGGGCTTTGTGTTTTAAGCTGGTCAACAAAGGGTTGAATATTATCAGGAAAATCACCAGCACCATGTGTTGATGTGCAAACTAACCAGATATGACTCCCATCGGTTGCAAGTTCTTCTAAATCTGCATCTAAGTGCTGTGTTACCTGATGTTTATCGATCAGGTCTTGCTCTAATTCATCGGCTACATACTCTGCTGCACCCATCATAGATCCCACAATGAGATCAATTTCCATAACGACTCCTCATTCGAAAAGAAGGTAAAAATAACCTCGTTTATTTGTGGATGAATATTTTGTTTTTAAGCAGTTTCCACAAAATGTTGTTGCGACTATAAATTAAGATCGAATAAAAGTCACAGTTGATCCACATATTGTGCACCTGATATTCGCCTTCGCAAATGTGTGGATCACCCGCGAAGATCCTGATGCTGCGATCATTTAAGGGATCAGTTATCCCGATCATTTAATAAGATCAACCTGTGTAAAAGTGATCGGTTGGCCAAGCGACATTGAGAAATTTTTGCTCTGAGTAGGCAAATAATACAGAAATTGCGGGTGGTGTGATTGCGATAAATATTCTTTATAGAGGAATACTTGGTTAGTTTTAGAGCAAACGCGGAATAACGAATCAGACCGTCAAGAAAGTTATGAGCTCATTGCTTTGGTTCAATCAGTTTGATTTCGTCTCAAGAAGGGCTAATTAGGACGTGATAAAGCCAAGTTTGTAACCCTCTGACTCTCTCGTATTTAGGGGGTAAACCCCAATAGCTTGGTAAGATTGGCTAACACAGCCATAAAAAATCCGATATCCAAGGTGGATATCGGATGAAGAAAAATGCGAAATACTACTGTATTAAACCTTACTCACCTGATTTAAAAACCGTTTTAAACGCGGGTCTTGAGGCGTGTCAAATATCTCCTGAGGCGTTCCTTGTTCGACAATATTCCCCTCAGCCATAAAGATCACCCGGTCTGCGACATCTCTAGCAAACTGCATTTCATGGGTGACTATCGCCATGGTCTGGTGTCGTTGCGCAAGTTTTTTCATCAGCGAGAGAACTTCCCCGACCCATTCAGGATCAAGAGCTGAAGTGGGCTCATCAAAGAGCAGAATTTCTGGCTCTAATACCATCGCTCGGGCGATTCCAACGCGTTGCTGCTGGCCGCCTGATAGCGCCGCTGGATACGAGTTACCTTTATCAGCGAGACCAATATCCGCGAGGATTTGATCGGCTATTTGGTAGGCATCTTTGCGATTTTTTTTCTGGACCGTGATCAACCCTTCAGCAATATTGGCTCGTGCTGTCATGTGGGCAAATAATGCGTAGTTCTGAAATACAAACCCACAGGAACGGCGCAATGCTAAAATATCGCTGCGTTTGGCTTGTGTCACATCGACTGAGTGTGAGCCGATAGTAATCTGGCCTTGGCTTGGTTTTTCCAAAAAGTTAATGCAGCGTAGTAAGGTGGATTTACCTGTCCCACTGGAACCTATGATACAGAGAATTTCACCTTTATTGATACTCAGATCGATCCCTTTCAGAATTTCACTGTCGCCGAAGTTTTTATGTAAATTCGTGATTTTAATCATCTCTGGTACGCCTTATTCATCTGTTTTTCAGCCCAGACTTGGATGCGCGTCATAATGAGAACCACCACCCAGTAGATAATTGCGACAGCTAAAAAAGCTTCAAGATATTTAAAACTAGAGGCTGCTTCTAGTTTTGCTTCAGCCATCATCTCGGTGACGCCGAGCGTAAATGCTAGCGAGGTCGATTTAATCATATCGATAAAGTAGTTCACTAACGATGGAAAGGCGATACGAGTGGCCTGCGGTATAATAATACGGCGCATTGCCTGTGAATTGGTCATGCCAATCGATAAGCTTGCTTCCATCTGACTGCGGTCAATCCCTAAAATTGCGGCGCGGATACTTTCGGCCATATAGGCGGTAAAGTGCAATGTCAGTGCAATGACTGCAGCGGTAAAGGCATCAATGCCCACCAACGAAGGAAATAGTTGAGGCAATCCGTAGAAAAACAGAAACATCTGTACCAATAGCGGTGTACCACGGAAAAAACTGATATACAACTGACTGAGCAGGTTCAGAACTGGGATACGAAAAATTCTGATATTCGCAATTAAAATGGCCAATATCAGGGCAAAGAACATTCCCAAAAAAGCCATTTCCATGGTGGTGCTTAGATACCTAAGCAAAATTGGAAACAGATGGAGCATGTATGCAAAGTCAAAATTCATTATGCCTCTTTTAGACCTCTGTGGCCTATTGCGTTGTGCCTGGCGTAATAAAAAACCCGTCGCAGGCAACGGGTTTTTTCAATTTGCCTTAGATGATTATTTAGTAATATCTGTACCAAACCATTTTTCAGATATTTTTTTCAGTGTGCCGTTTTTACGCAACTCAGCCAGAGCTTGGTTAACTTGATTACGCAGTTTACGTCCTTTTGCATTATCTACAAACGGCCAAGCATTTTTAATTTCAGAGAAGGGTTTGCCAGCCAATTTTAATGGCAAATGTGATTTTTTAATCAATTGTGCCGCTGACAACCGATCCATAACATAGGCATCGGCTCGACCCATCGCTACAACCTGTTCAACGCCTGTTTCAAAGGTTTTAATTTTGATCGTGCCGTTGTGATCTTTATTATATTTTTCAAGGATCTGAGCAAAGTTGCTCCCTAAATCAACTGCGACTGTTTTGCCGTTTAGATCCTTTAACGAGTGGATACTGTTATTGTTTTTACGAACCGTGATTTGCACGCCGTCAATCACATATGGATTGGAAAACAAATACTTAGCTTTACGTTGTGGCGTAATCGTGATCTGGTTTGAAATTGTATCGATTCGGCCTGTTTGTAAAAGACCAAATAGTCCAGAAAAACTCGCTGTAACAAATTTCACGTTATAATGATTGAGCTTACCAATCGCTTTCCATACATCGACATCAAAGCCCTGTAATTTATCATTGCGAACGAAGGTAAATGGAAAATACCCCCCTGACATCCCAACTTTTACAACTTGTTCCTGGGCAAATGCTGACGGTGCGCTAATTGCCATCAGTAAGGCAGCAATAGCGAAAATTTTGCTCCAATATTTCATAAATTCTGTATCCCTTTATTGTGATTGTCGCCATTATAAACATGACTATTTTTATTCACTTATTCCATTTTGTTATTAAACAAGCTGTTTATACATAGGTTAATAACAATAGAAGCTTTATATTAGGCTATAAATAAGAGAGGGACTCGACTTTATAATACTGAGTTAGCGGGCCAAGGGGTTACTATGCAACGATTTTCATCTTGGACGATTGGGTTGCACTGGTTATCGGTTGGATTAGTGATTGGCGCTTATACTAGCGTCAACTTAAAGGATGCATTCTCCGATTATCGTATCAGTGAACTATTGCGTTTAGTGCATTTTAATTGCGGTGGATTATTGTGGGGCGTGATGATGGCTCGATTCGTTATTTTTATAACGCGTTCTAAAGCTGTTGCCATTGTTCCTCCGATTGCTCGTTTGCAACAGGTTATTTCCAAGCTCATGCACTATCTCATGTTTGCCTGCTTTTTGAGTTTGCCGATATTAGGGGCATTGTCGTTAGCGTTACAACAACAGTCGTGGCCGTTTTTGGGCATAATGACTCCCATTCTAGGCGAAGATTTTAAAGCCTCAGTGCAGCTTCATCAGTTCCATGAACAGATTGCTACTATCGGATATTTTTTAGTTGGATTACATGCGCTTGCTGCGTTTTATCACCATTTTGTCCGAAAAGATAATACGTTATTGCGAATGCTGCCTGGCAGAAGGGAGCACCACCACACTAAGCCGTGATGCTCTGTAACGCTTTATCCTTGAACTATGGGTATTTGCTGCATTGCATCGCTACACATCAGTGCGTTTGTGTTAAAGATGTAAAGCGTGGCTAAGCCATGTAAAGTTATAAATAATCATTGTTACAAAGCAGAACGTTATGCAGTTTATTGAGAGTATTCCAAATGGATTAGCACAGTTGGCTCATTGGCCTAATAATGCTCTGGAAACTCAACTTTTTGCGGGCCCTAATTTATCGTTTCCGTTGAGTGTCTCAAAATTACTTGATAGTGAGCTGGATGGTTGGGCCCGAATGATGATCGATGGGCCGCAACTATTAGGATATTTTCAGCTTAAACCCTGCCGTCAAAATAGTGTTCGATTATGTCGGGTGATTGTAAATCCGCAGCATCGTCGACAGGGGCTCGGTCGCTTGCTAATTGCCCACTCGATTGGATTTGCTCGGGATCAACTGAAAGTGAAAAGAATCGAATTAGGGGTTTATCAACATAATCAAATTGCACTGAATCGCTATCAATATTTCGGTTTTAAAATGATTAACCAGCATGCGGTAGCCACTGCCGATGGTCAACAATGGATCGTTGTTGAGATGGAGAAATATGTAGAGTCTAATGGATGATGAGGTACTATGGTTTGTGAGCTCACATCCAAAATTGACAAGTTGGGAGTTTTTGTTGAGCAATTGATTGGATAAGGATTAAATATGACCGAGGAAAAACAGCTACTGGATCATTTCAGTCCTGTTGTACTTATTCGAGGGTTGTTAGGTGAAAACTATTACTGGCTGCGTTTTCAACAGATTCTAGAGCAGACTCTGCAGCGCAAAGTTGTTCTGGTTTCGCTCCGTGAGCAATTAAGCTCGCAAACGCAGAGTTGTGCCGACTTAGTTGAAACGTTTCGCACCCAATTATATGAGCAGACACAAGGCTACTCGTGTCATTTGGTGAGTTTGTCGCTAGGCGCTAATGTTGCATTGCAATGGCAACACCAATTTAGTGATGAGATTAAAAGTGTCACGCTGATTAATCCGCTTGTGATAGACCGGGAACATCGTTGGCATCCGCGACTTTGGTGGATATTGCTAAAAATTTTGGTGTTGTCAGTGCTGACTTCGAGCCAGTCTAGACGCTGGTTTAAACGGTTATCGGCTTGGCCTGGGTTGCATCCTGAACTGACCGAAATGACCAACTCATTAGCATTGCGATGCGAACCTCTAGTGAAACAGATAAAGCTCTTTATGCAATCGGGGAGCTCTTTTTCACCAAAGGGGTCACTACAACTTTTGGTTTCTCGCCATGATCACTGGGTTCATTCATCATTGAGTTATGCGCTGGCTGCAAAATGGCAGGTGCCATTATTTCCACATTTGAGTGCCGGGCATGACTTAGCACTGGATGATCCGCGTTGGGTCTGTGAAAAATTAACTGACTGGGTGACTCATTACGATTAGTTCGCTCGTGATTTTTTAGCCGCTTTCTTTACTTTCTTTATATTCCATCTCATGCTTTGGCATAACTGCTAAAGTTTATCTTGTTAGCTGAAGGAGCATGGGATGTTTCGTCGAACAAAAATCGTTGCTACGTTAGGCCCGGCTACAGCACCTGATGGGGTGTTGGAACAGATGATCCTCGCCGGGGTGAATATGGTGCGTTTAAATTTTTCCCACGGTAAAAAAGAAGATCATCAAAAACAGGCATCGTTGGTTCGCGCGATTGCTCAAAAACATCACACTCATGTCGCCATCTTAGGGGATCTTCAAGGGCCTAAGATCCGGATCTCTACATTTAAACAAAGTCCGATTGAACTCTCTATGGGGGATCTATTTTGCTTAGATGCCCAATTGCAACCCGGCCAAGGCGATCACACCCAAGTAGGACTCGATTATAAAGTCTTGGCCCATGATGTGATCCCAGGCGATACATTGCTACTTGATGATGGCCGTGTGCAACTTCAAGTGATTGATATCGAAGGGAGTAAAGTTCGCTGCCAAGTGACGGTAGGCGGCAAACTTTCTAATAATAAAGGGATCAACAAAAAAGGGGGCGGACTCTCAGCTGCGGCACTGACCGATAAAGATAAAGCAGATATGCAAGTTGCGGCGGCGATTGGTGTTGATTATCTGGCTATCTCATTTCCACGCAATGGTGAAGATATGCACTATGCGCGTGCTTTAGCGCAAGAAGCGGGAATGGCAAAAGTACAACTTATAGCAAAAGTGGAACGAGCTGAAACCGTGGCCAGTGAAGCCGCGATGATTGACATTATTAAGGCCAGTGATGCCGTGATGGTGGCTCGCGGTGATTTAGGGGTTGAGATCGGTGATGCCGAATTGATGGGGGTACAAAAACGGTTAATTTATTTGGCGCGACAACATAACCGTTTGGTGATTACTGCCACTCAGATGATGGAGTCGATGATCAGCTCACCAATGCCCACTCGCGCTGAAACAATGGATGTTGCCAATGCCGTTTTAGACGGCACTGATGCCGTGATGCTCTCGGGTGAAACGGCCGTTGGTGCGTATCCCGTGGCAACGGTCAAAACGATGGCTAACGTTTGTGTGGGGGCTGAAAAGCATCCCAGTATTCATGTGTACAATTATCGTCAGGATGAATACTTTGATGAGATCAATGAAACAGTTGCAATGTTGGCGATGTTTGCAGCACAACACCAAACCGGAATGAAAGCCATTATAACCTTGACTGAATCAGGGAGTACGGCTCTGTTAGCTTCGCGATTAAGTTCGCGAATCCCTATTTTGGCGCTATCGCGGCATGAACAAACATTGAATCGATGTGCGCTATTTCGGGGGGTTTATCCGGTCTTCTTTGACCAAATCGGGGATATTAACGATGTAATCCGCGATGTTCTATCCCAGCTCAAAGCACAGGGATATCTGCAAAATGGTGATTTAGTCGCGCTTACTCATGGTGATCAGGTGGAATTTAGTGGCACGACTAATACCTGTAAATTACTTAAAGTGATTTAAAAAAGTGAATCATGGGTGCAAATAGGTGTTCCATTAAATGGAGCCAATAGTGATCGGGCGGTGCCAGATAGTAAAGCCCGCCAATGAGCCCAATTACAACCACGCTTAGCAGTGGCTCACTCCATTGGGTTAATTTTAGGGCGCTTCCAAATGACGATTTTAATCGCCCGCCCGCCAAGTCCACACTATAGATTTCATCTAATAAGAGGTGAATAATGGCGCCACAAAACAGAAAACACCCACATCCCCAAGCGACCCAAGGATGCATATCAAGTAAGTAGTATCCGGCAACAATCATGACCAGGGCAAATAATAAATTAGCCAGCAGTGAATGTAAGATACCGCGGTGAATGGTAAATGAAGCGAAGCATTGACGTAGCGGGTAGTAGACTGCTAAGAAACTGATCAGCCCCGCCAGCCATAATTGCCATAATGGCAATCTAGTATGCAGAGCTACCACCGTGATCACGGCGCTTATCCCGGCCAATAACTGAAAAATAAGCCGAATTGAGGTGGAATGATCAGAATCGATATCAGGCAATATACCGCCAAAGGTTCCGGATGCCCAGAACAACAAAGCCAAAGGAACACTGAGTTGATAATGCACAAGTAATCCAGTGGTCATTGCCCCACTGACACCGGCAGCAACAATGGTATGGGTCTTAAAATCAGCCATAACCTACAACTGTTGAGAGAAAAAAAGCATTGTAACAAGTTTAGCGGTTTAGAAAAGCTCACAGAAACCTTAGGAAGATGCTTGCCTGTGTGCTAATAATCGCTATAATTTCGCGCTAATCGGGCATAAATTGATGTGGGATACTAAATTGGCGGTTGGTTTTTCATCAGTGATTGACTTTTACGATGCCAATGATTAGAATTTCGCCTCTTTTTTCCAGGCTTTCGGGCCTGCTGTACAGTAAAAACTAGCTAGCAAAACGGTATTATTATTATGAAACGTACATTTCAACCAAGCGTACTGAAACGTAGCCGTACTCACGGTTTTCGCGCTCGCATGGCTACCAAAAAAGGTCGCCAGGTCTTGGCTCGTCGTCGTGCCAAAGGTCGTGCACGTCTGTCAGCCTAATTGTGGCGAATCAGTCGTTCAGCAGGGAGTTACGTTTGTTAACTCCCATGCAATTTAAACGGGTTTTTAATCAACCGATTCGTATCGGCACACCTCAGCTTACTTTTCTGGCTGTAGCCAATCAGTTATCACATCCCCGCCTTGGTTTGGCCATTTCCAAAAAAAGCGATAAGCGAGCAGTTGCCAGAAATCGAATTAAAAGGCATATTCGAGAGAGCTTTCGGCTGAATCAGCAACAGCTATCGGGCATGGATATTGTTGTTATTTCAAAGTTTGGGGTGTCGGATTTGTCGGATCCTGAGCTCAACAAATTATTGGATAAGTCATGGCGAAGATTACTGCGCCGTTTCGCTACCTCTTAATTGGGCTGATTCGTTTTTATCAGTTAGCCATTAGTCCGCTGATTGGTCCGCGTTGTCGGTTTACGCCTACGTGCTCAAATTATGCGATCGAAGCATTAAAAGTCCATGGTTTGATCAAAGGCAGTTGGTTATCTATCAAACGTCTATTAAAATGCCAGCCTTTACACTCAGGCGGATACGATCCGGTTCCGCCTGTTCATAAAACTAAAAGAGATTGACTTGATTATGGAATCTCAACGCAATTTATTGTTAATTGGTTTGCTGTTCGTCAGTTTTTTGATTTATCAGCAATGGGGCAAGGATCACAGCCCTAAGCCAGTAAATACAGAACAAACGACAACTCAGACTCATTCTGGCCAGTCGAATAATCTTCCTCAGGCTCCGGGAGACGTAAACGCGACACCTGCTGATGATGGTGCGCATGGTCAGTTAATTACCGTGCAGTCAGATGTTTTGAAACTGACTATTGATACTCGCGGTGGTGATATTGTTGAAGCTGATCTTCTCAAATATGCAAAAACTGAGAAAAATAAAAATCCAGTTCAACTGCTTAATATCAACGGTGCCCATAAATACACTGCGCGCAGTGGTTTAATCGGTGATAACGGTCTGGCTAAAGGTCAGCGTCCTGTATACAGCGTCGATAAAAAAGCCTTTAAATTGGCGGCTGGTCAAAAACAGGTGACTGTTCCACTGACATATACCGGTCAAAACGGGGTTGTTTATCATAAACTGATTACCTTAGATAAAGGCAGTTATGACGTTAAGGTGGACTATAAGGTCACCAATAACGAAAATAAACCCATTTCTGTGCAACAGTTTGCTGAGCTCAAACAGACCACTCAGAAAGCGAAAGGTGGTTTCTTCGGCCATCCGAACTATCGAGGTGGGGCATATTCATCCGATAATACCCGCTATGAAAAATACTCCTTTGGTGACATTAAAGAGAAGCCTCTGAATATCAACACCAAAGGAGGCTGGGTAGCGATGTTGCAGCATTACTTTGCAGCAGCTTGGGTACCACCGCAAAATCAAGAAAGCACGTTGTATAGCCGCTACCAAGATGGGTTTGCCCATATCGGCTTTATCAGTGCCAAAAAAGAGATTGCACCGGGACAAACTGGTCAGCTTACAAGTTCTATCTGGATTGGTCCTGAACTGCAGGACAAAATGGCTGCTGTCGCGCCGCATCTGGATTTAACCGTTGATTATGGTTGGCTTTGGTTTATCTCTCAGCCATTGTTTAAATTCTTGAAATTCTTGCATAGCATAGTTGGCAACTGGGGTGTCGCGATTATCCTGATTACATTGATTGTAAAAGGGGTGATGTATCCATTGACTCGTGCTCAGTACACTTCAATGGCAAAAATGCGTATTCTCCAGCCGAAAATGAAAGAGCTGCGTGAACGCTATGCAGATGATCGCCAGAAACAGTCTCAGGCGATGATGGAATTGTACAAAAAAGAGAAAGTGAATCCGCTCGGTGGGTGTTTCCCAATTGCCTTGCAGATGCCTATTTTCATTGCACTGTACTGGGCTTTCTTGGGGAGTGTTGAGCTGCGCCATGCTCCGTTCATCTTTTGGATCCATGATTTATCCGCTCAAGACCCATACTACATCCTGCCAGTCTTGATGGGGATTAGTATGTTCATGATCCAGAAAATGTCGCCAACGGCGGTTGCTGACCCGATGCAGCAGAAAATTATGCAGTTTATGCCAGTGGCATTTACCGTATTCTTCCTGTTCTTCCCTGCGGGCTTGGTACTGTACTGGTTGGTCAGTAACTGTGTCACATTGATTCAACAAACGCTGATTTATCGCGAATTAGAGAAAAAAGGCTTACACAGTCGGGATAAGAAAGAGAAGAAAAAATAACGATAACGCTTAACGAATCGTTACAAATCTTTAAAATGCCACTGCATCATCGGTGGCATTTTTTTATGCTCTTAGAGCAATAGGAGTTTATATGCAAAGCATTGATACCATTGTGGCCCAGGCAACGGCTCCTGGGCGCGGGGGCGTTGGAATTGTGCGGGTTTCTGGCGCCAAGGCTCAAGTGGTGGCTCAAGCAATGCTCGGGCACTGTCCAAAACCGCGTTATGCTGAATATGTGCCTTTTAAAAATGCCGATGGTGAATTAATAGACCAAGGGATTGCGTTATTTTTTAAAGGGCCGCACTCCTATACTGGCGAGGATATTTTAGAATTGCAGGGCCATGGTGGCCCTGTGGTCATGGATTTACTGATCCAGCAAATCCTAAAGCTAGATGATATTCGTCCAGCTCGGCCCGGAGAATTTACCGAGCGCGCCTTTTTGAACGATAAAATCGATCTTGCTCAGGCCGAAGCAATTGCCGATTTAATTGAAGCAACCTCAGCACAAGCGGCTAAAAGTGCACTGAATTCAATGCAGGGACAATTTTCTCAACAAGTGAGTGAGTTAGTCGAGCAATTGATCCATTTGCGCATTTTTGTGGAAGCGGCCATCGATTTTCCCGAAGAAGAGGTGGATTTCTTAGGGGATGGTAAAATCGCGGCCGAATTATCATTAGTTGAGCAGGCACTCACAGGCGTTCGGGCCCAAGCTGGGCAGGGCGCACTGTTGCGTGAAGGGATGAAAGTGGTTATTGCCGGGCGTCCGAATGCTGGTAAATCGAGTTTACTGAATGCCTTAGCGGGGAAAGATTCCGCGATTGTCACCGAGATTGCCGGAACTACGCGCGATGTGTTGCGTGAATATATTCATCTGGATGGCATGCCCTTGCATATTATCGATACCGCAGGGTTGCGCGATAGTCCTGATAAAGTCGAACAGATTGGGATAGCCCGTGCCTGGGATGAGATTAATCATGCGGATCGGGTATTGTTAATGGTCGACAGCTGTGAAAGTGATGCCAAAGATCCAACCAATATCTGGCCTGAATTTATGGCGCGCTTACCTGAACAGATGGGACTCAGTGTGATTCGTAATAAGGCCGATCAAAGCGGTGAAACCATTGGCATGGCGCACGTTGGGGATATTCCGGTGTTATCGCTTTCGGCAAAAACTGGTCAAGGGATAGAGCTGTTGCGCGAGCATTTAAAAGACTGTATGGGCTTTCAAGGGTCGAACGAAGGCACCTTTATGGCGCGCCGTCGGCACCTTGATGCTCTGGATAAAGCCTTTGAGCATCTAAAAAATGCCCATGTCCAGCTTGAAGAGTACAAAGCGGGCGAGCTGGTGGCCGAAGAACTCAGGCTTTGTCAGAATGCCTTAAATGAAATCACCGGCGAATTCACTAGTGATGACCTGCTGGGACGGATTTTCTCAAGCTTTTGTATCGGGAAGTGAAACGACCAAAAAGATCTACCTAAATAAAGATAAAATATTGTTTTATAAATAAATTAATCCTATGTGTTTGCAAACAGTTTGATCCGTTTTACCCCTCATGCTCCGTGTGTGCTCCGAGTATAAGTTTTCGGAGCACAATAGGAGCAGACCATGAAAATCACTATCCAGAAACGCGAACCAGATAAGAATGGTCTGCGTCCCATCAGGCTCATAGAGGAGAAAATTCTCCGGGTTATCCAGGCCACTTTGGTTACCGTGTTAGGTTGCGAGAGATTAAATTGGAAATGTTCTGGGTTTATAACCAGTTTAAACCTAAAAAGAATGCTGCCGGATTCCAAGTGATTAGCCATTACCTTCCCCGTGAAGGTTACTGCCGCTACCCCAAGACGACTTTTCCCGAGCACAAGATTGGGAAAAACCAGTGATTACAGCTGTCGAAGATGTTTTCTCAATAATCCGTAGAGCTAACGCTAATCTGATGAGAATGCGCCAGCTATGTCGGTGGAATGACACTAACCTCTACCAAATGGCAGGCGATATCTAAGATTTCAAGGAAGAGAGCAGCAGTAAATAAAAGCGCCCAACGGCTGATCACGGCCTTAATCACTAAATTTGTACCGACAGAATAAACTTTTTATTGCAGTAGACAAAAAACCTCATAATTTTAGCTTGACGGATAAAAAAAGATCAGCAATTATACACACATTGGTTGTGTATAGAGCTCCTACTGCGTTTTTTTATGTGGTTGTGAGTGAATTATAACCATGTAAAAAAGCGACAGGCTGCAACCTGTCGCTCCATTCAATACCAACAGTGCCGAGAAACACATAGGAGATCGAATAATGAAAGAATACCAAACCCAGCTGGCCATGCAAGAAATTCAAGTTGAACATCGAGTCTACTTGGTTCATACCCAACAAATCACGAAGTCGCCCCAACAGCTTGCAAGCAAGGACTCCCAACCTAAAACATCGCGAGAAAAATTTGCTTTCCCTACACCAAAAGCAACTGAAAGTAATGAGTGTTTCTGTGATACAGAGAGAGTTATCGCCATTTATAACAAAGAGCAACAAAAACAAAGCGCTAAACGCAAAAAAATGACAGTCAAAATTCAACAGTGGTTTGAACATAAAGCGCTGGCGGCAGGCTGGAAGATAGCTAAATTCGTGCCCCATGCACACAACAACCGCATAGCAGGCTGTATGCTGTCTGTTCCACCGACTAAAGGAGTTATCGATGCCACAACGCACTAGCACCAGAGCGCTAAGTGACATTGCCGACCTAAGAACAGGATTTACCTTCCGAGGAAAAATAGAGGAAGTCGATAAAGAGGCCGGCAATGTCCATGTGGCGCAAATTAAAGACGTTAGAGAGGCTTGGGAAAAATCCAACCTTTTTACCCTACAAGCCAGCCAAATGCCCTTGATAGAGTGGACAGGCAAAAGTAATGCTTTTGTTAGCCCTGGTACAGTATTGCTCCCTGCGAGAGGTTCTAGAGGCGGCTATTTCAGGGCCTCTTGTTTAGTTACAGACGAACATTCTTCAAAACCCGTAGTGGTTAGCAGTCAGTTTGTGGTTATCACACCTAAAGCAGATGTGATACCAGAATTTCTTTGTTGGTCTCTTAATCAACCGGCTGTTCAATACTGGCTATCAGAAGGAACAGGCAGTCAGGGCAGCAACATTGTCATGTTAAATACCAAGGTAGCCGGAGAGCTGAAACTGGACATTCCTCCAATCGCGATACAACAGAAAATTCTGCACATCAATCATCTATGGGAGCAGGAACAACACCTCACCAAAGCGCTGCTAAAAAATCGTGAAACCATGCTGCAAGGCATGTTTCAACAAATGATTAAGGGAACCCATTCATGAATAACCAAGTAACAACAAATAATAAAATCAACCAAGACAGTATTAACAAAGCATTGTGGGGCGCTTGCGACACTTTCCGCGGAACCATCAGCGCAGACACCTACAAAGACTTTATTCTGACAATGTTGTTTCTGAAGTACATCTCTGATGTCTGGCAGGATCATTACGATGGTTACAAAACACAGTACGGTGATGAACCAGAGCTCATCGAAGAGATGATGAAGAACGAGCGTTTTGTGCTGCCAAAAAATGCCAGCTTCTATGCTTTGTACGAGCATCGCCATGAACCTGGCAATGGCGAGCGCATTGATCAGGCATTGCATGCCATTGAAGAAGCCAATGGCACCAAACTCAACGATGCAGGAAAAAGTGTGTTCCAGGATATCTCTTTCAACACCGACCGCTTAGGTGAAGAGAAACAGAAAAACAACATCCTGCGTTATCTGCTGGAAGACTTCGCCAAACCAGAACTCAACCTCAGTCCAAGCTGCGTCGGGACACTGGATGTAATTGGTAACGCCTACGAGTACTTAATCAAAAACTTTGCCGCCAGTGGCGGCCAAAAAGCCGGCGAGTTTTATACGCCGCCAGAAGTCAGTGACTTGATTGCTGAACTGCTTGAGCCACAACCAGGCGACAGCATTTGCGATCCGGCGTGTGGTTCTGCATCACTGTTGATGAAGTGTGGCAGTAAAGTCCGCAGCAACTTTGACAGTAAAAATTATGCGCTCTACGGACAGGAGGCAATTGGTTCTACTTGGTCACTAGCCAAGATGAATATGTTCCTACACGGCGAAGACAACCACAAAATCGAATGGGGAGACACCATTCGTAATCCTAAGTTGCTGGATAAAAACGGTGATTTAATGCTGTTTGATATCGTAACCGCTAACCCGCCGTTTTCTTTGGATAAATGGGGTCATGAAGACGCGGCAAACGACAAGTTCAGCCGTTTTTACCGTGGTATACCGCCAAAAACCAAAGGTGACTATGCCTTCATTCTGCATATGATTGAGACACTTAAGCCGAAGACGGGTCGTATGGGGGTCGTTGTTCCCCATGGCGTGCTGTTTCGCGGTGCCGCAGAAGGTAAAATCCGCAAACAGTTGATTGAAGAAAATTTACTGGATGCAGTAATAGGCCTGCCAGAGAAGCTGTTTTACGGGACCGGGATTCCAGCCGCCATTCTGATTTTCAAAAAAGAGAAGATCGATGACAACGTGCTGTTTATTGATGCCTCACGCGAGTTTAAACCGGGTAAAAATCAGAACCAGCTCAGCGAAGCTAATATTGCTAGGATCGTCGCCACCTACCAAGCGGGAGAAAACGTCGATAAGTATGCTTATTTGGCTAGCCTGAAAGAGATCCAAGATAACGACTACAACCTCAATATTCCACGTTATGTCGATACCTTTGAGGAAGAGGAAGAGATCGACCTGATGGCCGTGCGAGCAGAACGCGAACAGCTCAAAGCACAGCTAGCTAGTCTGGAAGATGAAATGACATCTTATTTGGCTGAATTGGGTTATTTAAGCAACGCAGAATAAGAAGGTTTCACATGGAACAACAGCACATTCAATCGCTTACAACCACCTTTGAAGGCCATGCGCAGCAAACCGAAAATGGTGTCGAATTTTGGCTAGCACGCGATCTGCAACATCTGCTGGGTTATGGTAAATGGGATAACTTTGTCAGCGTGATCTCAAAAGCCAAAACGGCCTGCGAAATTAGTGGTCATGCCATTGTCGACCATTTTGCCGACGTTGGGAAAATGGTCGAGCTTGGTTCTGGCAGTCAACGGGAAATCGATGATGTGATGCTCACCCGCTACGCCTGCTATTTGATCGCTCAGAATGGTGATTCACGTAAGCGAGAAATCGCCTTTGCTCAAACTTACTTTGCCATGCAAACCCGTAAAGCGGAGCTAATCGAACAACGTTTATTGGCAGCCGAACGAGTTGTTGCGCGGCACAAACTCTCAGCCACGGAAAAAGAACTCTCCAGCGTTATTTTTGAACAGACGGGTGGGAATCAAAACTTTGCTTTAATCCGTAGCAAAGGCGATAGTGCTCTGTTTGGAAAGAGTACGCAAGCCATGAAAGCGCAATGGCTTGTGCCAGATAATCGCCCACTGGCCGACTTTGCACCTACGATTATTCTTAAAGCGAAAGACTTTGCCACTGAGATCACTATCCACAATGCCCGGACACAACAAATGACTCGCGAGCAACAAATATCTAACGAGCATATCACGAATAACGATGCGGTCCGCCAAACCTTGTTAAGCCGAGGAATACGTCCTGAACAGTTACCACCAGCAGAGGATGTAAAAAAAGTTGAGCGTCGTTTAGCCTCTGCAGATAAAAAATCACTGAGAAATCCAGACACCCTCAGTGATGGGGAAACAAGCCATGAATAATTACGCAGAAACGAAACGAACAACAGCCCAACAGACTGAGCTGGCCAAGTATCTGGAGGAGTTGAGTTATGGTGCCTGAAGGTTGGGATGTAAAGCCCCTAGCCGATATTGCCCAGGTAACATCAGGGGGGACGCCTAGTCGTAAAAAGCCAGAATACTGGCTGAACGGAACAGTGCCATGGATAAGAACCACTGAAGTCCAAAATTGCGTTTTAACTCCTGAAGACACTCAGGAGTATATTAGCGAATTAGGTTTAAAGAATTCTTCGGCCAAGATTGTACCTGCTGGAGCAGTCTTATTGGCAATGATTGGGCAAGGGAAAACAAGAGGACAAGTTGCATTACTGAAATTTGAGGCAACAACAAATCAGAATTGTTCTGCAATCATATTCAAAAATGATCAGGAACCTACTTTTCACTTTAACTTTCTCTTAAGCCAGTATGAAAATATCCGAGCAATGAGTAATTCTGCCGGGCAAAGTAACTTGAGTGGTACATTGGTAAAAGCAATTAGAGTTCCCGTTCCTCCTCTTACTGAACAAAAGAAAATCGCCCAAATTCTCTCCACCTGGGATAAGGCCATCACCACCACAGAACAACTACTCGCCACAGGTAAGCAGCAGAAAAAAGCCCTGATGCAACAACTGCTCACTGGCAAAAAACGCCTGCTGGATAAGAATGGGGTTAGGTTTAGTAGGGAGTGGAAGGTATCTAAGCTTTCAAAGCTATTCGAACGTGTAACGACAAAAAATAATGGTCAAAGCACAAACGTAGTTACCATATCAGGGCAACATGGCTTGATTCGGCAGGAAGACTTTTTCAAAAAAACTGTTGCTTCTGAAACTCTTGATGGCTACTTCTTGCTAAAGCAGGGGCAGTTCGCCTACAACAAAAGCTATTCAAACGGCTATCCAATGGGTGCAATCAAACGCCTGAATCGCTACCCAGATGGTGTTGTAACAACGCTCTATATTTGCTTTGAACTATCAGATTCTGATCACGCCGATAGCGATTTTTGGGAACACTACTTCGAATCGGGTCTTCTGAACCAGGGGTTGTCTCAAATTGCGCACGAAGGTGGTCGCGCTCATGGTTTGCTCAACGTAAAGCCTTCGGATTTCTTTTCATTAAAAGTGCCTATCCCCAGTTTTGAAGAACAACAAAAAATCGCCACCGTACTCGCCACGGCCGATCAGGAAATCACTGGCCTACAACAAAAGCTCAATGCCTTAAAACAGGAGAAAAAAGCGCTAATGCAACAGTTATTGACGGGTAAGCGGCGGGTGAAAGTCGAGGAAGCGGCCTGATATGGATGAATTTACCCCTGCGAAATTACTGGAGCAACTGCGTCAACTGGACGAACAACCACGTATAGAAGCCAAACGTGCCAGTGACATTGGCAAGTCGGTGATGCAAACCATCTGTGCCTTTGCCAATGAACCCGGGCTGGGTGGTGGCTATTTGCTATTGGGGATTGATGAGCCAAAAACCTCTGATGAAACCTTTCACGTTTGTGGGGTGACCGATGCCGATAGATTATTAAATAGCATCCAGAGTAACTGCCGGGAGCAGTTTGAAGCACCGATTCCGGTGCAGGGTGAAGTTGCCCAGCTGGAAGGCAAAAAAGTGATTCGCTTATTTGTGCCAGAACTGGAGCCTGCCGCTAAGCCTTGTACCTTCAAAGGGAAATTCGATAGCAAAAATAAGCGTAAAACAGGGGTGTGGCGACGCGGGCTGAATGGGGATTACGAATGTAGCCAGCACGAGCTGGAACCGTTGTTATTAGCCAAAAGCGGCATGAATTATGAGCAGGTCATATTGCCCGATGCTGAATGGGATGACTTAGATCCTTCTGCCATTGCTTTATACCGTACATTACGTGCCAAAGTACGCCCATATGCTGAAGAGTTACAAGCGTCTGATCATGAAATGCTTTATGCGCTGAATCTGGTCAAGAAACAAGGCGACAAATGGGTACCTAATATTGCAGGGTTGCTGTTGATGGGTAAGCCATTGGCACTACGCCGTCTGTTACCTGCTGTACGCGTTGATTATGTGCGAATTAATGGCACCCAATGGGTAGAAGACCCAGAGCAGCGTTTTGCGATTACGTTGGATATTCGTGAATCACTACTGCGGCTGATTCCAAAACTTGAAGCCACGATTAGTGATGATCTACCTCGTCATTTTCGACTAAAAGACGGCAGTACACAGCGTAATGATGAGCCGCTATTGCCCCATAAGGTGATCCGTGAGGCGGTCGTGAATGCCGTGATGCACAGAGATTATCAGGTCAATCAACCCATTCTGGTCGTGCGCTACAGTAACCGCATTGAAATTCGCAATGCAGGTTATTCTCTGAAACCAGAGATCGCGCTGGGCGATATGGGGTCAAAGCTACGTAATCCCGTTATTGCCGCCGTGCTTTACGATTTAAGCTTTGCCGAAACTAAAGGTTCTGGTATTAAAACCATGCGTCGGTTGCTGGAGCAAGCGGGATTAACCGCGCCGGTATTTATCAGTAAAGTAATTGAAAATGAATTTGTTGGTACCTATTTGCTTCATCAGCTGCTAGGTGAAGAGCAACTCAGCTGGTTACAGCAGTTTGCCGAGTTACATTTAACCGATCATGAAGCCAAAGCTCTACTGCTCGCAAAGGAAACGGGTGCAGTTGATAATGCCGGCTTGCGTGCCATCTCGGGTTTAGATACATTATCGGCGAGTCAACTGCTGCGCAAATTGCACTATCAATATCGTTTACTGGAGCAAGGCGGCGCAGGTCCTGCAACGTATTACCAGTTAGCGCAGCCATTGCAAAATGATGATCAGTTATCGCTGTTTCCAGCTAATGATGCAGCGACTGAGACGTCAAATACGAGTGACCTTATTCCAAATACGAGTGACCTTACCCAAAATACAAGTGACCTGATTCCAAATACGAGTGAGTTCTCTGTCCCGAATGAACTCACCCAAAGGATTGAACAACTCACTTCAAAAGCACGTAAGGACAAACTCTGGCCAATCATTGTTTGGCTATGTGCTTTACACCCTTATAAAGCCGAGCAATTGGCAACACAGCTAGCACGTAAAGAAACGCCTTTAAAACACAATCATTTGAACGTACTCAGAGAGCAAGAGGGCTTAATTGATTACCTTTATCCAGAAGTGGTTAATCATCCTAATCAGGCTTACCTCACAACCGCAAAAGGGCTTCAATGGCTAAAAGCCCAAGGTATTGATATTGGTAAGGGGTTAAGTTGATATGAATAACGATCTAATCCTCTACACCACTGATGATGGTCAATCGCAGTTCGTATTGCGCGAATTAGGTGGGCAAGTATGGCTCACCCAGTTAGAAATGGCAGAGCTGTACCAGACCAGCAAACAGAACATTAGTCTCCACGTACAAAATATCTTGGAGGAAGGTGAACTTGCTCAAGATGCAACCGTCAAGGAAAACTTGACAGTTCAAAATGAAGGCGGCCGAGAAGTCAAACGTCGTATTCAATACTATTCGTTACCCATGATTATTGCCGTAGGCTACCGCGTACGTTCTACCCGTGGCACCCAGTTTAGACAATGGGCTACCCGCACCCTTGACGAATATCTGGTAAAAGGCTTCGCCATGGATGACGAGCGCCTTAAAGACCCTCGATGGGACTATTTCGATGAGCTGCTTGAACGCATTCGCGACATCCGTTCGTCGGAGAAGCGTTTCTATCAAAAAATCCGCGATTTACTGGCGCTGTCTGAAGACTACCGGACAAACGAGAAAGCAACAGGATTATTGTTTGCCGAGGTTCAAAACAAACTTTTCTTTGCCGTCACAGGTCATACTGCTGCTGAATTGGTTGTTGAGCGTGCAGACGCATCCAAGCCCAACATGAACCTAACCAGCTTTGCGGGCAATAAGGTTCGTAAAGCCGATGTCGTAATTGCTAAAAATTATCTACAAGCAGATGAATTGGAAAACCTGAATCGCTTGGTCAGCATGTTCTTCGAGTTTGCCGAGTTTCGGGCAAAAAACAAAGCTCACCTTCGCTTGCAAGATTGGCGTGAATACGTCGATAAGTTTATGGACTTTAACGAGCAACCACTGCTAAACAGCGCCGGCCGCATCAGCCACCAGCAGATGGAGAAAATCGCTCACAAATATTATGAGGCTTTCAACTTTCAGCGCAATAAACTGGAAGCTCTGGCGGAAGATGAAAGAGAACTCAAGGAATTGGAAAAGCTGGAGCAGCGCCTGAGCCAGAAAAGGAAGCCAACAAAATGACCCTGTACACGCCCAAATTTCAAGAAGAGTACAGTGCCAAGCTACCGGCTCTGACATTATTAACCAACTTAGGGTGGTCTTTTCTTGCGCCTGAACAGGCATTAGCTGCTCGTGGTGGAAAAACGGATGAGGTTGTTCTTCGCCAGGTGCTTCGCAGTGAACTGCAAAAACGCAGGTTTACGTTTGCGGGAAAAAGCTACCCATTGTCAGAAAAGTCTATCGACAACTTAATTGCAGAGGTGTGCAGCCCAGGGTTGAATGAGGGGCTATTAACCGGCAACGAACGCCTGTACAACCATCTGTTGTATGGCATTTCTGTCACTGAGTTTGTGGATGGCAAAAAGGCCAATCCAACGGTTGCGCTGATTGACTGGCAGATCCCTACTAATAATAGTTTTATCTTTACCGAAGAATTTACCGTTACCCGCTCTGGAGGAGTCGGCTCTTCATTTCAAGACAAGCGCAGACCGGATATTGTCTGCTTTGTAAACGGTATTCCTCTGGTTGTGATAGAGGCTAAGCGCCCAGATGGTAATGCAAAAAAGGGCCCAACTATTGACGAAGGTATTTCGCAAAGCCTGCGTAACCAGCGCCATGATGAAATCCCCTTATTGTTCGCCTATAGCCAGATGCTGCTTGCTATCAATGGCAATGAAGGTCGCTATGGCACCTGCGGCACGCCCGCTAAATTTTGGGCGGTTTGGCGAGAAGAGGACATTTCAGACGCTGAAATGTATGCCATCAAGAATAAAAAACTATCTGAAGCGCAAGTTATGAGCTTGTTTAGCCATCGTTCGGATAAGGATTTGGATTGGTATCGAAGTCTTGTTGCAACAGGCAATTTAGCAGTGACCGGTCAGGATAAATTACTGATCAGTTTGCTCAGTCCATCCCGCTTATTGGAAATGACGCGTTATTTCACCCTGTTTGATAAGAAAGTCGGCAAAATTGTGGCCCGTTATCAACAAGTGTTTGCTATTAAGCGGCTCATTGAGAGAATCAATACCCGCAATCTCCATGGTGGTCGTGAAGGTGGGGTCATCTGGCATACCACCGGCTCCGGAAAATCGTTCACCATGGTGTTTTTAAGTAAGGCGCTCATTTTGCACGATAGCCTGAAGCAATGCCGGATTGTGGTGGTCACTGACCGGGTAGACCTGGAAAAGCAGTTGAGCCAGACCTTTGCATCTGGCGGAGAGCTTGCGGGGAAAAAAGATAAAGCAGCTGCAATGGCGACATCGGGCAAACGTCTGGCGCAACAGATTGGCCAAGGAACCGAGCGGATTATCTTCTCCTTGATTCAGAAATTTAATACCGCCACTAAACGGCCAGAGTGCATCAATACCAGCTCGGACATCATTGTGTTAATTGATGAGGGTCACCGCAGTCAAGGTGGTGAGAATCATGTCCGCATGAAGCAAGCACTACCGAATGCAGCGTTTGTCGCCTTTACTGGCACCCCGTTATTAAAAGACGACAAAACAACCAATAAGTTTGGTCCGATAGTCCATGCCTACACCATGCAACGCGCTGTAGAAGACCAAATGGTCACGCCATTACTTTATGAAGAACGGATACCTGATCTGGACATCAATGACAGAGCCATTGATGCCGGCTTCACTCGTATTACAACAAGTCTGACCGATGAACAGAAAGCCGATCTGAAGCGCAAATATGCAAAACGCGGTGAGCTATATCGCGCTGATGACCGCATTCAATTGATTGCTAATGATATTGCTGAACACTTCGATAAAAACATTATCAATGGTCTCAAGGGGCAATTGGCCTGTGACAGCAAAGCTTCAGCCATCAAGTACAAAAAATATCTTGATGAAGCCCAATCCCTTTGGCCGAAGGAAAACAGGTTTGAGTCAGCGGTCGTGATGAGTCCACCTGACAGCCGAGAAGGAAATACCGCTGTTGATGACACAGCCGCACCAGAAGTCACATTGTGGTGGAAAGCGAATGTGGGTCGTCAAGATGAACAAACCTATACCGGGCACATAATCGAGCGATTTGCTGACGAAAATGACCCGCTAAAAATGCTGGTTGTAGTCGATAAGCTGCTGACTGGTTTTGATGAGCCCAAAAATGCAGTGCTCTACATTGATAAGCCATTAACAGAACACAATTTGATTCAGGCCATCGCTCGGGTTAACAGATTACATCCGAAGAAGAAATTTGGCTTGCTGATTGATTATCGCGGCATTCTTGCTGACTTAGATACCACAATTGCGAAATATCAGGATCTCGCCGCCCGTACTCAAGGTGGTTATGACATCAATGATATAGCTGGTCTCTATAATCAAATGAGCACTGAATACAAGCGATTACCACAGCTATACAAACAGCTGTGGGCCATTTTTGATGGCGTAAAAAATAAGAATGATATTGAACAATTACGTCAGGTATTAGTTCCCAAAGTTGAAGATCAAAATGGCGAGTTAGTTGATGTAAACCTCAAAGTTCGCGAAGACTTCTATGAAGCCTTAACCGCTTTCGCGAGCTGTCTAAAAATTGCCTTGCAGTCAGCAACCTTCTTTGAAGATAAAAGCTTTAGCGATGATGACCGTCGTCACTATAAGGAAACAGTGAAGCAATTTTCTAGTCTGCGTCAATTAGTCCAACAAGATGCTGGTGAAAAAATTGATTATGACGAATATGCCGAACAAGTGAAAAAACTACTGGATAAGCATGTTGTCGGTGTCGAAGTCAAAGAACCTGGCGGCGTGTACGAAGTGGGAAAAATGGGTCAGAAGCTGCAACCTGAAGACTGGAGCGAAGATAAAACTCGTAACGAGACTGATATCATCAAAACTCGCGTTACGCGAATGATTGAACAAGATTTACGCGATGATCCTTACGCTCAGGAAGCCTTCTCAAAACTGTTGCGTCAAGCTATCGAAGACGCTGAGAAGTTGTTTGACCACCCTTTGAAACAATACATGCTGTTTCGTGAATTTGAAGAACAAGTCCATGACCGACGCCTGAATGAAATTCCTGATGTTTTCGCTGGAAATCATCATGCGCAGGCTTATTTTGGAGTGCTCAAGAAGGTATTACCTGAAGCTTTTGCTGTTCAGGATCAACAAGTCCAGGACAAATGGGTCAAACTAGCCTTTGAAGTTGATGAGGCCGTTGATATTTCAGTTGCAGAGAACTCCATAAACTCACAAAACATTGAAGCTGATATCCGTAAGAAGTTGCTGCCCAAAATGTTCCAAGAGTGCAAAGCAATTGGTGGCGGAATGGATCAGGCCAAGAAAATCGTTGAGATGGTCGTGCAGATTACGCGCGTCGGATTGAACGGCAATTAAAAGTATTGAGTAACTATGAATGTTCCTATTAAACAAAGCTGTCATCTGATGAACTTTCACTACGGTGATGAACTCATCGCTTTTGAGCGGGTTATTCGTCCGCAGGCAAACAGCAAGGTATTGATTAAGGTACATCCTGATTGTCGCGTGATCGTCTCAGCACCGATAGATGCTGACAATGATGCTGTACTGAATGCCGTTAAAAAACGGGGACGTTGGATATACGAGCAGTTGCGGGATTTTCGTAAGCAATTGGAGTATACCTCACCAAGAAAGTACATCAGTGGTGAGAGTCACTATTATCTCGGTAAACAATATCTACTTAAGGTCATAGAAGCCCCAAATAGTATCCAGGGAGTCAAATTACTGCGCGGAAAACTTGAGGTATCAGTGCGCAGAAAAAGTGCAGAGAAAGTAAAAGAACTTCTTAACGATTGGTATAAAACACGAGCTAAAGAAACCTTCTCTAAACGTCTTGATGACGTCCTTGAACATGCCTTATGGCTAGCAGAACGGCCACCATTGCGTATTCAGACCATGCAAACCCAATGGGGCAGTTGCTCTCCAAATGGCAGAATTACGTTGAATCCCTATCTGGTTAAAGCACCCAGAGATTGTATTGATTACGTGGTATTACACGAGCTATGCCACTTAGCAGAGTTTAACCACAGTGAGAGATTTTATCGCCTTATGGGGCAAGTCATGCCGGGGTGGGAGAAGGTCAAAGAACGTTTGGATGGGATGGCTAATATCATCCTACTCAACTGATTGTATCGCTACTTATATTCTTTGAGATAGTTGCGATCAGGTGCCGCGAACATCCCAACATGTCTAAATGTCACTATAGCTATGCCCAGTCTTCAATAGGCTGGCTATGTGCTGATGCCCTAAGGTAAGCTCAAATGAGCATCTCTGTCTCCTCAGGGCAGCATTTGAGGCTGGATTTATCCAGCGTTAAACGTCCTTTGTGGAGAATAACGACACGGCAAGACGTTTGCCTTGTCTTAATCCACCTCAGATTGCTGCAAAACTAATAAAAAAGTCAACAGCCCCTAGGTATTACGATTAACGTAAAGTGCCGATAAATTTCTACCGCTCGCTTTATTTGTGGCTATTCTTTATATAGCTGTGACTCTCATAAAGGATTAGTAGAGATGAAGCAATTGGGCTTTAAGAAAGTCATGTTGTTGTCAATATTGTTGCTGGTTGCTATCTCGGTATCTATATCGAGTTATGTCTCTTATTTACAACAAAAATCAATATTGACCACTGCTATCATGGATAAAGGGCAAAGCTATGTCCGAGGCCGTGGTGATGTCATTAAGACCATGCTCAATGAGAAAGTCGGTGGGATCACTAAGTTGGCTAAACAGTTCAAGAATAAACCGTTGATGGGCTCCGTCGTTCATAGTGCAGCGGATACTATTGAGCAAACGAAGTTTTTAGCAAATGCGATGAATTTAAATAGTGCCGTGATCGCGTTTGAAAATGGTGATGGTTACTGGAACCTGTCAACCCCCACTTGGATGAATCATAAGTATTCTGGTGATGTGACGACACGACCTTGGTATCAAGCTGCTCTTCGTCATAAGGGTGTGCTGGTGACCGATCCTTATAAAGGGACTGATGGAAAATATTGGGTGAGTATTATAGAGAAGGTCGATGGCGGCACAATTTCCACCGATATGGAGCTTTCTTTTCTGGATGCTTTAGTGAAACCCTCAGCAAATCTTCCAGGTTCTGTGGCTATTATATTCAATTCGGATGGATTATTGTTGGCTTCATCTTCTCAAGATGTTAAATCCGGTCAAAACGCACTCGATTTTCCTTGGTTTAAAGGCGCCATCACTAAAGCGTTAGATCAACAAGATGCTGTGGTTGATTATCAGGTCGATGGTGTTGATAAAATTCTCTTTTCACATCGGATTAAAGTGGGTGATAAGTATTGGTTTTACGCGGTTGGCGTGAATCGTTCGATCGCATTTGCCGAATTAGCTTCTGCTCGCGACACGGCTATTCTTGTTGCACTGATAGCTACAGTGGTGAGTATTATTATTGCCTTTATGCTGATTCAGTTGCTATATCGCCCGATTATTTCTTTGCGGGAGATGATCGCCGGACTTTCTAGCGGCAATGGTGATTTGACGCAACGGCTGAAAGTTAACAGTAATGATGATATTGGCCAGATCTCTACAGGGATCAACACCTTTATCGAAAGTTTGCAGCAAATGATGCTCGAGGTGAAAGATGCGAGTGACTATTTGCAGAGTAATGTGGTTCGTCTTCGTAAACAGGCTGAACAAAATAAGACCATTTTACAGAAACATTTGAGTGAGACTGAGCAGGTCGCGACGGCTGTAGAGCAGATGGATGCTACGGCAAATTCAATGGCAACGGATGCAGCCAATACAGCTGAGCTGACCGAACAGGCCAATCAAACCAGCCATGATTCGCGAGTCATTGTGAATAATTCCCAGCAGACCATGTCTGCGTTGATTACTGATGTGCAGAATGCTTCGAATGATGTCCAATTGATGGATAATCAGACCCAGAATATTAGTTCGATTTTAAATGTGATCGGTGCAATCGCTGAACAGACTAACTTATTGGCTTTAAATGCCGCGATAGAAGCAGCCCGCGCCGGAGAGCAAGGGCGTGGTTTTGCGGTGGTCGCAGATGAAGTCCGCTCATTGGCAAGTCGCACGAAAGATAGTACTCAGGAGATTGAAAACTCTATTGAGAGTTTGGTTCAAGGATGCCGTCAGGTTGTGCACTCGATGAACGATACCAAAGCGCGTTGTGAGGATGCCACTTCAGGTTCCGATGCGGTTGCTGAAAGTCTTGATGCTCTGACCAATTTTGTAAATCAAATCAATGGGCTCAGTACGCAGATTGCAACGGCAGCTGAAGAGCAGAGTGGTGTGACTAAAGAAATTAGTCGTAATATGAATGAAATCAGTAGTATTGTTAGTGAGCTGGATAGTAATGGTCAAAAAGCTCTCAATGATGCCGAAGATATTGAACGGGTAAACAATCAGTTGATCGCAATTGTTAGTCGATTCAAAGTATAACTTCTAAGGCCTGCCTTTTTCGGGAGGCCTTATCCCAGCTGTTCTTGTTATTCGGATGTGGACTATGTGTATAAAAGCTGGCCGATTGAGCTAGGCATGGTTGATTCAACATTCTTTGTGTTTCGAAGCCTATAAGAGCCTCGGTCATCTGTTCCCGCCGCTTAGCGAAAACAACTAAAAATAGGAAAATGGCTAACGGTTTAAAATCCGTGGATCGTTGCTTAGGTTATCTTGTGTAAGTGAGAGCAATAGCAACGAGAGGTGGAATGCCGATGGAAACAACGGATCTGGGAAAATACGGCTAAAGGAATATCTGAGACTAACTAATTGCTGCTAAAAGAAGAAGATTTTTCACGGATGACTGATGTATAGCTGCCCATTCAGGGCGTCATAGGGTCGCTACCTATTATCAATGAAAACAGACTGATATAAACCTAATTCTTCCATATTTTGTTATGAACCTTTTATTTTGCCACGGTCTTTTTTCTAAAGCGTCGTTCAGGACGACCTATTTTCCCATGACAAATTTCTGCTTGGAGAAAGCCAGAAAGAATACAGTATTCCAGATAGCGCCTTGCTGTTGTTTTACTTATTCCAACTTCGAGTAATAAAGAGTCAGTCGTATGAATAACTTCGTCATCACTGAATATTGCTTTAATTTTATCGAGGGTGAGTTGATCAATGCCTTTGGGTAAATTTTCTCCTGTTTCCCCTGCTTTGGACTGATAATTAAGCATTAAATCAACATATTTCTGGTTAACCGAATCTGTGGATTCCAATGTGCTCTTATAGCTTAAATATCTGTTTAAAGAATCCTCAAGTCTATCGTATGAAATTGGCTTAAGTAGATAATCAAAAGCACCCGCTCTAATAGCCTTACTCACGGTATCCATATCACTGGCGGCGGTTACGAAGATGATGTCTGATGGGTTCTCTTTGGCATTGATATCTTTCATCAGTTCTATTCCCTTACCGTCAGGAAGATAGTTATCCAGTATGACTAAATCTGGCTTGATGATAGCAATCATGCTTTTGGCTTCTCTTATATTTTTCGCAATGCCGACAGCAACAAATTTTTGGGTTTTATTTAGAAAATCCGCATGAAATTCCGCGATGTTTGACTGATCCTCAACAATTAAAACATTAAACACCTTCATACGATGTCTCCTTTTGATTAATTTTAGGAATATAAATAGAAAATACAGCTCCTTGAGGTTCAGCTTCTTCCATTAGCAACGTACCCCCAGCATTTTTTATGTACTTGCTGACCAGATATAATCCGATGCCATGGCCTTCTGCTTTTTTGGACGACACACCTCTGGTAATTAGGTCTTCCGGGTCACGACCTTTAAATCCAATGCCATTGTCACTGACTTGGACAATGAGTTCTTCTGCACTATCATTCATAAACAAAGAGATAATTTTGTTACTGTCGGGATTTTTAATACTGGACTCAAATGCATTATCCAGCACATTGCCAAGCAGGGCGCTTAATTCATCTTCTTGAATAGGCCAGTTGCCACCGATCAGAGCCGACATAGGGTCAATATCCAAAGTTAGCCCCAGCTCCTCTGCCCGACAGATTTTTCCAAGTAATAAACCAGCGATAATCCTAGGTCTAAAAATCTGAGTCACTAAATCAACCAGAGCCTGACGCTTACTATTGGTACTTTCTAATAATTCCAGTGCCTTTTGGTTTTCACCAATTTGTAAAAGTCCACTGATCGTTGATAGTTGATTGTTGTGCTCATGACGCATAACACGCAAATTATCTAGATAATGCTGCACCTGAGCTAGTTGAGTGGTGAGGGTAGTAATATTATCTCGTTTACGAAGGCTTACAACTGTCCCAAATATGCCAGTTTCATTGGTCATTTTTACTCGTGTAGCGATAAAGGTTTCACCATTACAAGTCATTATTTCATCATTGACATCTGCTGCATGCTTGCTTTCTTGGCAAGGTATAAAAAAGCTGGCTGGCGTAACAAAATCCTGAATAGACCTTCCTGTTAAGGTCTCTGGCGCATGAGTTATACCGAGCATTTCCAATGCGGATCGATTGATACTTAAAATGCTCCCGTCACTGTTCGTTGCGATGATTCCCTCGTGCATGGTTTGCATGATGCTCGTTTTGATTTGTAGTGATTGGGCTATTTCCCCTGGCTCCATATTAAACATTTGGTTTTTAATGTGATTAGAGAAAAAGTAGGCTCCTATAATGGTCAGGATTATGGCGACACCAATGCTACTTAATATGGGTAATGAGTACTCAAATATCCGATGGCTCAGTCTATTAACTAGATAGCCCACTGAGACGACGCCAATAATTTGATTATCTGCTATTACGGGAGTTTTCCCCCGAATTGAAAGGCCAGACTGCCCTTTGCTGACAAACACGTGACTTTTACCTAATTTCAGCGCGTCATAGTTATCTTCGCTGGTTATTTTTTCCCCTATATAGTTTGGATTCGGGTGATAAAGACGTAATTCCTGCCGATCTGCAATAACAACATAATCGGCGTCACTTAACTGGTTTGTACGACGGAAAATATCCGAGAGCTGTTTTTTATCCGCATGATTCAAACTGGCGATGACAGATGGATCAGCCGCAATTTCTTTTGCTTGAACCAATGCTTTTGAACCGACCATATCCACGATGGTTTGTTCAAAAATATGGAGAAATAGACCACTTTGAAAACCGATAAGAGTGACAAAAAAAACGGAAAGCATTAATGCTACGCGAGTACGAAATTTGAATTTACTGAATAAAGCGCCATCCATTTTTATCATTGTTATCTATTTTGGTTTGTCTGAATATGCCGTAATTAGCGAGACGAATAGTAAATACTTATTGGCTTGGAAGGATTAATTAACCTAGAAGTTTCATGTGGTTTTTATGAATTTAAGTAATTTAATGATGTAAAACTGCGCTGCTCTGGTTGAAATGAGAAAGCAGTACAGTTTACTAAGAAAATCAGCCTTAACTTTTGCGGCTTCGTCCACACCGGGTGGCACACATGTTGCCAGAAGTGTCTTTAACTCAAGAGCAAGGGGGGATTAATATTCTTTTTTGTAATTCATCAACCAGTTCGCTGGTGTCAGTTGCACTCAGAGGCTTAGGGAAAATGCCTTTGGCTTCACGAGATCGTTTCATTCCGTAATAGTTATCCAACATGGGTTGTTCCTATATAGATAAATTTAATTGGGCCTTGTTATTTTTATGGTGTTAGAACATGCCTATCATCCAGGCAAAGGCAAACATGATCAGACCGACCGCCCACAAGCCAAAGAAGCTGTAGCGAATATGATCTCTGAGTTCGATATGAGTCAGACCTATACCCAAGTAGGTTGCAGGAACAAGTGGGCTGATCAGTAATGCCAGATTTTTACCGATCAGCATCGCAATCGTCATGGTCAATCCGGTAATGCCGTAGTTTTCGCCGACTTTAATCGCTAATGGAAGAAGCCCGTAGAAGTATGAGTCGGTGCCGAGCATTGTGCCCAGAGGAAAGGCGATGACCCCCATAATGACATATAGGAAATGAGCAATTGAACTTGGAATGATTTGTAGTAGCGGTACCGTCATTGCTTCAAGCATGCCGCTCTTGCCAAGAATACCAACCATAATGCCAGCGGCAAGCATAACCGATGCGACATCGAGTGCCACTGGAGCATGAGCTCTCATGCGACGTTTCTGTTCGTCGACGTTTGGATAGTTCACTATGAGTGCTGCACAGACACCAAGCATGAATGTGAAATAAGTCGGGAAGATACCAAGCAGAAGTATGACCAGCAGTGCGGCTGTGATACTCAGGTTAATCCAGGTGCGATTATAGCGTTTTAGTTTCAGAGCTGCTTCATCATGCTCTTTGAGTTCGACATCACCACTGACTTCATTGACCACCAGATCAACACGACCGGCATTGTGGAATTTTTTCTCCCGAATTGCCATGACGATAGCAAGCGCGACGGTTGCAAAAATACCCATGATTTGAATGGGGATCATGGTGTGCCATAAGGTGGTTGGATCAATTCCCAATACCAGGGCTGCGCGGGCCACTGGCCCTCCCCATGGAAGTAGGTTCATGACTCCCATACCACAACCGACAATTAGCAGGAGTAAGTGCGGCCGGATATTTAGCTTTTTATACACGGGCAGCATCGCCGGTACGGTGACCAGTACAGTCGTTACTGTTGCACCGTCAAGATGCGAGATAATACCGATAATTGCTGTTGCGATAGCTATCGCAACCACATTCGTTCCCGCTTTGGTCACCAGTTTATTCACCAGACCATCAAACATACCCGCATCAGACATAATGCCAAAAAATGTGACTGAGAAGATAAATAACACTGCCATTTTACTGGTCTTTTTTATGCCAAATTCAACAAAAGAAACGACTTCGGTTACTGAAAATCCAGCCAGAAAAGCGGCGAGTACTGGTACTGTAATAAATACAACGACTGGTATAGTCCGTCCTTTAAACAGAAAATACATGATGGTTGCCAACATCATGAATCCCGAAAATGCCATCAGCATGATTTGCTCCTTTATCGCGTAGGGTTTTATTTATTAGATTGGAGATAGTTTCAAAGATTAGGCGGTAGCTAAATGTGAATTGACTCATATTGAATTTTTGTTTCTAAGGCGATAATGGTTTTTAAGTTATTAACTCGCCACAAAATATGAGAATGTCTTTAGATTGTCATAGACGATAAGGTTTCTTTAAGAGCTTCAGATAGGTTTGAACATGCGGTCAAATAGAACATAAAAAAACCAGCCTTTTCAGGCTGGTTCGTTGAGTTAGGAGCAACTAATCACAACTTTCATTGCTTTTTCTTTTGCAGCATTGCCAAAGACCTCATAGGCATGCATAAACTCATTCGCATCAAAATGGTGTGTGACTAATCCATCGGGCTCAATGCTTTTATTTTTCGCTGTTAAGGCATTCAGCAACATTGGTGTACTGGTGGCATTGACCAAGCCGGTGGTGAGATGGATATTTTTAATCCATAGATCTTGTAGTTGCAGATCAACACTTTGACCATGAACGCCAACATTGGCCAGATGCCCCCCTTTACCAACGATTTTCTGGCAAATATCAAAGGTGGCTGGTACGCCAACACATTCAACCGCAACTTCAACCCCATCCCCCTGAGTCAGCTCATCGATGCGCTGCTGAACATCTTCTTTTGCTGGGTTAATGGTTGTTGTTGCGCCAAACTGGCGGGCGACTTCAAGGCGATTATCATCGACATCAATCATGATAATTTCCGATGGCGAATAAAACTGACTGGTCATCATCGCCGCCATCCCAACGGGTCCTGCGCCTACAAACGCGACGCGGTCGCCAGGTTTGACTTGACCATTTAATACACCAATTTCAAAGCCAGTGGGCAGAATATCGCTGAGCATAATCGCCGAATCGTCATCAACCCCATCGGGAATTGGATACAGGCTGTTATCTGCATGAGGAATGCGGACGTAATCAGCTTGAGTTCCGTTAATTAAGTGACCTAAAATCCAGCCGCCATCTTCACAATGTGCGGGTAGCCCTTTTTTACAATAACGACAGCTTCCGCACGAAGTGATACAGGAAATAATGACTTTGTCGCCGACTTTAAAATGGCTAACAGAGCTGCCTACTGATTCAACAATCCCAATCCCTTCATGCCCTAAAGTTGTCCCTGATTCGACCTCTGGCACATCGCCTTTTATGATATGTAGATCAGTTCCACATATCGTGGTTTTTAATACTTTGACTATTGCATCGGTTGGTAGATCAAGTTCTGGTTTTGCCACTTCATCATAACTAATCTTATTTGGACCGTGATAAACAACAGCTTTCATGGCTATTCCTCCATCGATAAAAGATATAGTTGTGTCACGTTATGCGTCGTGGAACGCATAAAGAAGGGCGATCATTCTAGTGTCCCTAGAACGCGGGCTCAGAGCTTGCAGCAGTGATTGGTGAGCCATGCTCGATAGACTCGAAGTTAAATTACTAGTAACAACCCTTCAACTTTAATTTAATCCTTTAAGAAAGAGATGTTGTGAGTTGTATCGCAGTTCCATTTGTATTTAGGCCTTAGGTCAAGCTGTGATTTTTCCGATTGAGGAATCCTACCAAAGAGAGCATCACGGGGACTTCAATTAATACACCTACAACGGTGGCCAAAGCGGCTCCTGAATGCAGCCCAAATAAAGATACAGCGACAGCCACTGCTAGTTCAAAAAAGTTTGAGGTGCCAATCAAGCAGGCCGGTGCTGCAATCTTATGCGGCAACTTTAATAGTTTTGCGCCGATGTAACCTAACCCGAAAATACCATAGGTCTGAATGAGGAGTGGGATTGCAATCAGGATAATAATCAGTGGGTTGTTGATAATGGTTTGTGCCTGCAAGGCAAACAAAATGACTACAGTTGCGAGTAATCCGATGATCGACCACGGTTTGAGTCTGGCGCACAACTGATTGAGTCGCGCTTTAGGCAATCGCGCTCGGGTAACCGCGCCGGCTGCCAGTGGCAATACAACATAGAGAATCACAGAGCTCAGCAAGGTTTGCCAAGGTATCACAATATCGCTAATGCCTAACAATAGGGCCGTGATCGGGGCAAATGCGACAACCATAATGAGATCGTTTATTGCGACTTGTACTAAGGTGTAGTTAGGGTCACCCTTGGTCATCTGACTCCAGATAAATACCATCGCGGTGCACGGTGCCGCACCTAATAAGATCATCCCTGCGACATAGCTAGCGGCCTGGTGAGGATCGACCCATCTGGAAAATAGAACATAGAAGAATAAGCTGCCCAATAGGGCCATGGTAAATGGTTTGATGAGCCAGTTGATGGCAATCGTTAATAACAGCCCCTTCGGCCGACGTTTAACTTCTTTAATGGCGTTGAAATCAATCTGTACCATCATTGGGTAGATCATGATCCAAATGAGTACCGCGACTATTAAATTAACGTGAGCATACTCAACAGTGGCGATAAAGTTGAACAGGCCGGAAAATAGATTTCCTAAAAGCATTCCGGCAATGATGCTCAGCGCCACCCACAGTGATAAATATCTCTCAAAACGTCCCATCGGATAACCTTTAAGATTTAATACGTGCGCCGCAGCGTTGCAAGGCGTCTTGCCAGTTGGCTTGATTTAACATGGCTATCTGTTTTAGTACGGTTACTCGCTCTTGAATGGTTTGAATGGTCTGGAGAAAGGCTTCTTCTATGATTGTTTCATCACCCTCTAACTTTGATGGATCAGTGAGTCCCCAGTGCACTTGTAAAGCGTTGCCAAACCAGACGGGGCAACTTTCTTGGGCCGCATGATCACAGACGGTAATCACAACATCTGGGGCAAATGAGCTCATATCATCCCAAGACTGACTTTGCAGGTTGTCAGTGGGGATCCCAACCTGTTGCAGGTATTTCACCGATAACGGATGGACTCGTCCAGCAGGCTGGCTTCCAGCACTTTTCGCCTCTAGCAGATCACCACCGTAATAGTGGGTGATGGCTTCGCTTAAAATGCTACGGCAACGGTTATGGGTGCAAATATAAAGAATTTTCATGAGGGGGTCTCACAAGTCGTTAAGCTGTTCGTAAGTCGTTGATTACATTTTGATAAATAATTAGGTTGTGAGAGGAGTGCTTGTTGTAACAGTGTGACGACCCATTCAGCTAAGTCCGGCGCAAGCTGATAGTAGCGCCATTTGCCATGTTGTGCGTCTTGCACTAATTGGGCTTGACGCAGCATCGCTAAATGCCGAGAGACCTTGGGTTGCGATAACTGCAAGGCATCGGTGAGATGGCACACACATAACTGGCTATTTTGAGTCAGCAACAACAGTATCTTAAGACGCGTGTCATCGGCTAATAATTTAAATAATTTTAATGGTTCTATCATTATGACTCCTCAAACATATATGAAATATCATATATGTTTGAGGAGATGTCAAAACAAATTATTGTGGCGTGCACACGAACCGCCGTTATTTCAGCGTCAACTGCGTGATATTTCATTTGCTGGCTTGAAATGACGAGTCGGAAGGGTTAGCAAAAATAAAATAACCGATGGCGATTAAAGCGGCAAAAATTCCGGATGCAGCGCCAATGGCTAATCCCCAGCGAGCGCCAAAATGGTTGATCACCCAGCCGGCAATCGGCGCTCCCAAAGGTGTGCCTCCCATCATAATGGCCATGCGAATGGCGATGACTCGTCCACGCATTGATTGTTCGGTTGATAGTTGCATCAAGCTATTGTTGTTGTTATTAAAAATCAGAGCCGCTAGTCCAACGATGATCAAAATCACGGCAAACCAGCCATAGCTGGGAGCGAGGGCTGCCCAAGTGCAGCCAATCCCAAACAACAAGGCACTGAAGAGCAAGTTACGCATATGCGGTTTTTCTTGAATCGCACAGAGGATGGCGCCACTGATGGTTCCTATTGCCATGCAGGAGGATAAAAATCCGTAGCCCTTCGCCCCAGTATGAAATACCGATGCCGCCATTGTCGAAATATACAATGGGAAATTCATACCGAAGGTGCCGATGATAAATGTCATTAACAAAATGGTTCGCAGATCTCGACGATGACAAACATAGCTAAATCCAGCGGTTAGACTCCCTTTGGTACGCAGTGGCCGAGTCAGTGGGAAGAACAAGGCTGGGCGCATCAATTTGAGCGAGGCTAAAACAGCTAGGAATGATGCAGCATTGATGATAAATGCCCAACCAGTGCCTACGGCGGCAATGATGAGCCCTGCTACTGCCGGTCCAATCATCCGGGCGGCATTAAAAGAGGTTGAATTTAATGAAATTGCGTTGCTCAGGTAGCTATCACCCACCAGCTCGCCTACGAAGGTCTGGCGTGTTGGTGCATCAATGGCTGCCGTGCAGCCAAATAGAAATGCTAAAAGATATACTTCCCAAAGTGTGATAACGCCTGTGACGGTCAGTGTGCCTAATATCAGGGCAAGCACACATAAAATACCTTGGGTGACCATCATCAGCTTATGGCGGTTAAAGTAATCGGCACAAAAACCACTGACGGGGAGTAATAATAATTGTGGGCCAAATTGGCAAGCCATCACAATGCCAACAGCGGCTGCATCATGGTGGGTTAATTGCGTGAGGACGAGCCAATCTTGAGCGGTCCGTTGCATCCATGTCCCAATATTGGAGATCAGCGCCCCGATTGCCCAAAGGCGAAAATTCAAGCTGTAAAATGAGCGAAAAAAACGAGAATGGAACATGGTGGCTACCGTATGGATAAAGAGGTCATCGTGAGTTGTGCGTTAGTTAATCTGTCTAAAGGGTCAGCTCGTGCGTATGGCATCATGATGCATAGCAAACTACTGAATGCATTATACAATGAATAGATATTTACTCATAACTATATTTATATGCAGTGAGAATGAGTCGCTGTTCTCTTCGATAAAGTTTTGTGGGCATCAAACTATGCATTGATAGTGCGTGATTTTTCACCGCTATCTGCGCCTCTAACATCAAATTAACATAATATTTTGCATTTGTTTTACATTGACCGCGTAACAACGCAAAGGAACGCTTCATCGATTAAGGCGATGTTGTCACTTATCCTTAAGGAGATTTTTATGCAGTTATCGGATCCTTCGTTACTTTGTCATCAATCATTTATTGATGGAAAGTGGTGTGATGCGGCTGATGGTCGGCAGTTTACAGTATACAACCCTGCAACCGGCGAATCGTTAGCCGAGGTCGCCGATTGTGCTCAAATCGAGACTGAACAAGCCATTCGTGCGGCGCAAGAAGCTTTGAACGAATGGCGAGCGCTCACCGCAAAGGTGCGTGCCAACTATCTGCGCCAATGGTTTGAGCTAATTCAGGCGAACCAGCAGGATTTAGCCATATTGATGACCTTAGAGCAGGGCAAAGCCCTGACAGAGGCGCAAGGTGAAGTTGCCTATGGCGCATCCTTTGTGGAATGGTTTGCTGAAGAGGGCAAACGCCAGTATGGCGAAGTGATCCCTGCAACGAATTCTAAACAGCGCCTGCTCACTATTCGACAGCCCATTGGTGTGGTCGCAGCGATTACGCCATGGAACTTCCCCATTGCGATGATTACCCGTAAAGCAGCTCCGGCACTTGCAGCAGGTTGCACCATGGTGATTAAACCTTCTGAAGAGACACCGCTGTGTGCCTTGGCGTTAGCTCAACTTGCTGACCGTGCAGGGATTCCAGCTGGTGTTCTTAATATTGTTGTTGGCCGTGATTCCAAAGTGATTGGTGAGACGTTGACGAGTAGTTCGATTGTTCGAAAACTCAGTTTTACCGGCTCAACGCCTGTGGGCAAATTTTTGCTGCAACAGTGCGCCGATACAGTCAAACGCACGTCGATGGAACTTGGCGGGAATGCACCTTTTATCGTGTTTGATGATGCGGATTTAGATAAAGCGGTCGAAGGCGTATTGGCGAGTAAATATCGTAATAGTGGCCAAACCTGCGTTTGTGCCAACCGAATTTTAGTGCAATCGGGTGTATATGATGCGTTTTGCGAAAAACTGGTGCAAGCCGTGCAGTCTTTCAAGTTGGGCAATGGACTTGAGCCTGGAGTGAACATGGGGCCTCTGATTAATCAAGCCGCAATCGATAAGGTTGAGCTGTTGGTTGCGCAAGCCATCAGTGCCGGAGCTCAAGTGCGTCTTGGCGGACAAGCGCAAACCGATAGTTTGTTCTATCAGCCAACGGTTTTAACCGAGGTAAGCGCTGAGATGGATATCTTTCATCATGAAATTTTTGGCCCTGTGGCACCGTTGGTGCGTTTTGACAGTGAGCAGCAAGCGATTGAGCTTGCCAATCATACGCCTTTTGGTTTGGCCGCCTATTTTTATGCCCGTGATATGAGTCGTATTTGGCGGGTTAGTGAAGCGCTTGAATATGGCATGGTGGGGATCAATGAAGGGCTTATTTCTAATGAAGTCGCGCCATTTGGTGGGGTTAAAGAATCGGGGATAGGGCGTGAAGGTTCTCGCCACGGGATTGATGAATACAGTGAAATCAAATATTTATGTATGAGCGTTGATTAACGCTTGATAATTTGGAGTATCGATTAATGACAAATCAGGAATTGGCACAACGTCGGCAGCAGGCGTTCGCCGCAGGCCAAAGCAATGCGTTCGATATTTTTATTGATCGGGCTGAAAACGCGCAATATTGGGATACTGAAGGGAATCGCTATATTGATTTAGGTGCAGGGATCGCGGTGCTTAATACCGGCCATCGTCACCCTAAAGTGCTCGCAGCCGTCAAAGAACAGCTGGAACATGTCACTCATACTTGTATGACTGTGACGCCTTATGCGCCAGCCGTTGAATTGGCTGAAAAGCTCAATCAATTAGCCCCTGGGCCCAGCCGTAAAAAAACGGCGCTGTTTTCCTCGGGTTCTGAAGCGATTGAAAATGCGATTAAAATTGCTCGCCATTATACCAAACGCAGTGGCGTGATTGCCTTTGATGGTGGGTTTCATGGGCGCACCGCGATGGCGATGGCACTGACCGGCAAAGTGAATCCTTATAAAAAAGGGTTCGGACCATTCCCAGCAGAGATTTATCACGTCCCCTATCCAAATGCTTATTTGGGCATTAGCGAGCATCAAGCCATCGAGGCCATTGAAACGCGCTTTAAAGTGGATATTGAACCTGAGCGTGTGGCAGCCATTGTGGTTGAACCTGTGCAAGGTGAAGGTGGTTTTTATCGTGCCCCTGCCAGCTTTTTAAAAGCACTGCGTCAGTTATGCGATCAGCACGGCATTGTATTGATCATTGATGAAATTCAATCTGGTTTTGCTCGTACCGGTAAATTGTTCGCTTGTGAATATGCCGAAGTTGAACCTGATTTAATGACGATTGCTAAAGGTCTGGGCGGCGGATTCCCTCTCTCTGGTGTGGTGGGTAAAGCGGAAATTATGGACTCGCCACAACCGGGCGGATTAGGCGGTACTTATGGTGGTTCTCCGATTGCCTGTGCAGCCGCTTTAGCGGTGCTGGAAGTCATCGACGAAGAACAATTATGTGAGCGAGCTTTGAGTATCGGTGAACAACTCACGGGGCGCTTAAACAACTTGCAACAACGTCATCCAGCGCTGATTGGGGATGTCCGCCATTTAGGGGCAATGGTTGCCTTTGAACTGGTGCATGACGGTGATGCGCAACGACCTAACCCCGAATTAACCAAAGCGATTGTGGCTGAATCGGCGAAAAAAGGGCTGATCTTGTTGTCATGTGGTACGCGAGGCAATGTGATTCGCTTGTTGCCGGCACTTACTGCGCCAGTCGAAATTTTAGACGAAGCGATGGATATTCTCTCGGATGTGATGGCTTCACTCGCCTAGCGACGATTTAGACGATGGCTTGAGGATGGCTATTGTTTGAATATTCCCATGTAGATGCGTTTTGAGAGCAGGCGTGTCTATGTGGCATCCTCACTAAGAACCATGAAAATATAAAAAACCTAATAATAACAATCCATTATAAAAATAGATGTCAAAAATGAATAACAAATCACACAACATCAACAACCAAAACTGGGATATTCGTTATGGAAAATTCAACCACTTTAAGACGCGTATTAACGCTTCCTCATCTGGTGTTATTTGGTCTAGCCTACATGGCTCCGATGATCGTTTTCGGTATTTACGGCTTGGTGGCACAAACCACTGAGGGGATGAGCGCTAGCGCGTATCTTATTGCGCTGATTGCCATGTTGTTTACGGCGCTTAGTTATGGCCAGATGGTGAAAGCTTTTCCGGTTTCGGGTTCCGCTTATACATACACACGTAAAGCACTCAATGGCCATTTAGGGTTTATGGTCGGTTGGGGCACCTTGCTTGATTATCTGTTTATCCCGATGGCAATTTGGCTGATTGGGAGTGCCTATTTAAATGCTGCTTTTCCAGAGATCCCGAGTTGGGCATGGGTGTTAGCTTTTATTGTCATTACGACCTTCTTAAATATTGTGGGGATCAAATACAGCATGCGCGTCAACATGTTGTTGATGGGCTTTCAGTTGCTTGTGGTTGCTTTGTTTATTATTTTGGCGGTACGCGGTGTAGAACACGGGCAAGGGTTAGGAACGCTTTTGTCACTGCAACCTTTGGTGAATCACTATGGGCATGCCGGTTCGGCCATCTTGTCAGGCGCGGCGATTGGCTGTTACTCCTTTTTGGGTTTTGATGCCATCACGACGATGACGGAAGAGAGCAAAAATCCGACCAAAACTATTCCTCGGGCAATTATTTTAGTGACCTGTATTGGCGGCGGCATCTTTGTTCTGGCCTCTTATGTCACCACCTTGGTGCATCCGGATTTACATTTTAAAGATGTTGATTCAGCTGCTTTTGAAATAGCAAAACAGATTGGTGGCGCCCTATTTAGTGCCATTTTCTTGGCTGGGTTGATCATCGCTCAGTTTTGCTCTGGTATTTCCGCTCAGGCAAGCGCTTCACGTCTGCTCTATGCGATGGGGCGTGATGGTGTGTTACCCGAGTCGATTTTCGGGCAATTGCATCCAAAATATCAAACCCCTGTGGCTAATATCTTGTTGGTAGCTGTCATCGGTTTGTTAGCATTGACGATGAATGTCTCGACATCAACCTCCTTTATCAATTTTGGGGCTTTTATTGCTTTTACGTTGGTCAATGTGTCGGTGATTTTTCACTACTTTATTCATGCTAAACGTCGTGGATTTAGCAATGTGATCCGCTATTTATTATTCCCAGCTGTCGGTGCAGTATGTGATTTTTGGCTGTTGACCAGCTTAGATAGCCATGCCATCGAGTTGGGGGTTGCTTGGGCGCTGATTGGTGTGACTTATCTGGCCTTTATCACTCGCGGATTTCGCAATAGCCCACCTGAGCTTGATGAAACGACTATAGAAGCGCATGCTTAAATTCTGATGATTACGGGGTGTGTTTCGCACCCTGTAAACTCAGTTGCTATTCGCAATATTTCTGTTGTTGGAGTAATTGCCAAAACAGTTCGCGGGGTTTATGTGGCTGAGCAGTTTTGCGACTGATTGCGGCCACGCCCAGGTTATAAAAACGCTGCTCGGGTTTGAGCGCGACGAGTTGCCCATTTTGCACTAAGTGCTGGGCATAACGCTCTGGCAAAAAGCCGATATAGTGGCCGGATAAAATCAAACTTAAGCGGATATCATAAAAATACGCGGTTGCGGCCAGATTCAGATCCAACAGTTGTTCATTGACCTGTTGGTGTGGCTTTAAGCCCGCATGGGTTGCTGCGGCTTGCTGAATATCTTCATCAGTAATGGTGGCTGGGTGCTTCGCAAGGGGGTGGTTAGCGGCGCAATAGAGATAACAGCGATCATGATAAAGCTGCAGATAATTGAGCCCTTCAAGCTCACGATGATAGGGAATAAAGCCGATATCCGCATCGTCATTGAGAATTTTTCGCTCAATTTCAGCCATTGGGGCCATGTCAGTGAGTAATTTGACCTCGGGAGCTTGGCTGCAGTAGTGGTCGATTATTTCGCTGAATTGGCAGCGAGGATCAAGACTAATGCCATCGGAGAGTAATAGCCTCAGGCGGCCGGTTAGGCTGCTATTTAAGTTGTTCACCGTATTGCGAAAATCTTCCAATGAATCGAGTAACTTCTGCGTCATCTGATAGATGATAGTCCCTTCATCGGTCAAGGCGAAACCACTGCGTCCCCGTCGACACAAGGTTAAATTGAGCCGTGATTCTAAGTTGGATATATGCAAACTAATCGTAGAACGGCCAATATTAAGTTGGGTTTCCGATGCGGAAAAACCACCACATTCAACCACAGTTTTAAATACCCTTAGCTGTTTTAATTCGTAGTCACTAATTTGACCTAGGGTATAGTGAACCGATTTGCTCATGTTGCAATGACACTCCATCGTTTAGCAAAATTGAATGAATGAACACTTAAAAAATAGGGTTAATCATTAAGATACCACTTTTATGCAGATAGATGTTCGCGATGTTTGCACTCACGCTGTGGACCTTTCATTCATGGCCCTGCAAAGCACCTTCACTGGAAATATTGAAGAGAATTGAGGAACGTATCCTGCAACTAAAGTATGGAAAACGGCCATTTCTTCTTTAGAAAAGATATTAACTACTATCGCTTTTGGGGTTATGACAAGCCCCATATTCCCGCAATTGCACCACTGGCGAGTAACCACAGCGGGTGGATTTTATAGCGATAGCTTAGCGCCGTGACGAGCATCATGATCATCATCAGTTGCCAGTGACCCGCGTTGGGTTTAGCGATTAAAAAAGCACTTGCAAAAACCAGCCCGATGGTCACTGGCTTGAGGGCTTGTTGGATGCGTATTCGCCAAGTGGCATGTTCAAAGCGCTGCCAGAAATGTTGCGTTAGTAGGGTTAAACACGAGGATGGGATAAATTTTGCTGCAGAAGTGACGATTAGTCCTTTAACTCCAGCGATTTGCCAACCAATCAAAGGGACGATCATCATATTTGGGCCGGGAGCCGCCTGAGCCATGGCAAACAAGGTGGAAAACTGCTGCGCATTAAGCCAATGATGTACCTGTACGACTTGGTGTTGCATCTCCGGTAAAATGGTGTTGCCGCCACCAAATGCCATTAATGAGAGTTGGGCAAAGATTAACGCAAAGCTCATCATCAGTGTCATCGATAGTCTCCTCGTTGCATCCATACATTCAGGCTCACTAGGCTGACTAATATTGCCAGTAGTGGTAAGTGGATGAATATCATAAATAGAATGGTTAGGGTGATACTAAAGAGTGCGCGGGGATTGCCGAGAAAGGGTTTGATCATTTTTAACGCGGTGGTGATTAAGAGCCCGGTTGCTGCTGCCATCAAGCCAAGAAAAAGATGCTGGACGGTCAGGTTGTCTTGAGCATGCTGATAGATATAACTTAATCCGATAACGACGATAGTCGGTACCAGTAATAACCCGAATAATGCACTGATGGCACCGCGGATCCCCCGAAACTTCGCCCCGACAGCGACGGATAAATTGATGATATTACCACCGGGTAAGAATTGACAAAGTCCTAATAGTTCAGTGAATTGGGCATCGGTTAACCATTGCCGTCGTTCAACCAACATGCGATGGGCAAGCGGTAATACTCCGCCGAAGCCCATCATTCCCAGCATCATAAAACCGCAGAATAGAGCTCGGCAGTTGAGGGATTTGGTGATGTTGATTGGCTCTAATGCCGGTGTGCTCATAAGACTTGCTCTCTTTTATCGTTGTGGTGATATCATCGCGCAAAAGGTGCTATATTGACTAATGCATTCTTATGGCCATATCTATAACAAAAATGTTATGAATCAACTCAAACTACGCCATCTCCACGCGTTTGTGACGATCGTCGATGCTGGGAATATGAGTCGCGCCGCTGAGCAGTTGTGCATGCAGCAACCTTCTTTATCACGGCTCTTGCAAAGCCTGGAACAGGTCTTGGATACGCCTTTATTAACGCGCTTGCCGCGTGGTGTTGAGGCGACTGCTGCCGGGCTTGCCTTGTATGAACAAGCACAAATTATTTTAGCTAAGGTGGAAAGACTTCCCAGTATCGTGCAACATGCCGCTTCAGGGCTAAGTGGTGAGTTGGCCGTGGGATTTACCAGTTCAGCCGCGTTGGCTGAGCCAGTGATGGCGTTGTTAAATCACTATCGAGAACAATTTGAAAATGTACAGATGCGGCTGGAAGAAGCGGGAAGTGGTGAGTTAGTTCAAGGTTTGTTAACTGAGCAGCTTGATGCAGCCTTTATTCGTAGTGTTTCGACGAGTCATCGTGAGCGGTTGAAGCTGTTTGCTGTGAGCCAAGAATCGATGCTGGTGGCATTGCCTGCCCACCATCCGTTAGCACATCAGGATAGTCCGATAGCGCTTAGTGCATTAGCCCATGAGCCTTTTGTTTTATATCGGCGTCCATCGGGGCCGGGATTATATGACAGCATTCTGACGGCTTGCTATCAGGCTGGATTTAGCCCCGAAATTATCCAAGAAGCACCGCGTTTGACCACTATGATGAGTTTAGTGGCCGCCGGTCTGGGCGTTTCGATTGTGCCTCAGTCACTCAAACGCATTGCGGCTGTAGGCGTTAGCTATCGGCCACTGGATATGCAAGTGCCATTAAGGGCCTCGATCTGGCTAGCGGTGCGAGCGGGTCGACGTTCGCCACGTCTTGAGAATTTATGCCAAATGCTTCAAACGATGCACCTCGATGATTGCGTCAAAGGTTCGTCTGATCTACTTCGCTGATTGCTCATTAATCTCGCATAAGCGTGTTATTGGCTGGTCGGTGCATGACTTTGTTTGTTGCTCGTGCGGGTTGCTTTTTTAATCCAGTTCGAGATGAATGTCCACACCCCAGGGACATATGACTTTCGACCCAAGTATATGAATAATCCTTCTTTGTATACAGGCCAGTCACTGGGGAGTTGGTAGTTGAATAGATTGGCATTTAATAGGCCATGTGTCGCTTTGGGAATGATCTTTATCTCAGTATTGGCTCGATTTGCCAATAGGGCCCGATAGCGATTGGCATTCCAAATCGGATCAACATTGCGATCGGCTTTTCCCCACAGGGCCAGGAGCGGTCCTTTCATGCTTTTCAGTGCCGATGAGGCGTCTTCATGATAATTTTTTAATGCAAAGTAGAAACGTTCCGGCGTCATATCCGGTCGCTGATTGGGGTTCGCTGTGGCTGGGTTATTAAAAATGTGATCGTCGGCTTGCAGTTCTTGCTGTACTCGTTGGTTGATCGTTGCTTTGGGTAATCCCTGTTGTTGCAGTCGCCGGCGAGTATAGTAGGCACCCTGATGTCGCCAATTGACGGCCCCGCCAATGATGACTGAAAAAGCCGGTTTGCTTTGATCGGCAACGAGTGGAATCACCCATCCGGCTTGTGAAAAGCCCAACAAACCCACTTTTTGCGGATTAATATTAGGTAAGCTTCTAATTTTTTTAAGTGCCGCTAAGACTTCTTGGGCGCGATCTGACATCGATTGGGATAACCAGTGACCGCTGCTCTTGCCTATTCCGGGCTTGTCCCAGCTGTAGACCCCAATCCCTGCTTCCAGAAGCTGATTTATAAATGGCAGATAGTCGGAGTTAGAAAAGCGGTCCTGAGGACCATCACCATGGACAATCAGAGCAATGGGTGGCGATGTAACCCCCTTGGGAACGATCAGTGTGCCGCTGAGCTTATTTGTTCCGGAAGAGAATGACACCTGAGATGTATGACTCTGATCATCCAGACTAAAGTCAGTTATGTGACTAAAGTAACAAGATAGAATAATCAATATGGCGATTAAACTGCTAAACCATTTTATTTTTGTGCTCATATTGATATCAAAATAATACGAAATTCAAAGGAGTATTATGTTTGTCTTTTTTGAGTGAAAAATCAATTGATAGGATTGGCCCTTTACAATTAATTTACTCATCATCCGCACCGAACGATTTCACCATGACTGTTCCTTGTTAATATAACGACGCAACAGGGCCATGGTGGTTTTAGGATTAATTGGCTTGATTTGGGCCAGTGATATAGCTTTCGTCAATTTTGTAGCCGGCGGCCAGTGTTTGCTGACGTATTTGTTCAGCCGATAAGCGGTTGTGCTGCGATAGCGCCCAGAGAATCGTCGAACGTGTTCCGGTTCGGCAATAGGCTAGAATAGGCGTGTTGCTTGACTCGAGATAGGATAAAAATTCAGTTCCATCACTGAATTCGATCTGACCGTTCACGATCGGCTGAAAAATAAATGTCATCCCTAATTCTTCGGCCGCTTGTTTTAAGTCTTCTGCCTTAGGTTGCTCGGGTTGTTCACCATCGGGTCGGTTGCAGATGATCGTTTGGTATCCTAATTGATGGATTGTCTTTATTTCATCCACTGTCAGCTGTGGGCAGACAGAGAGTTGCTTCGTGATTTGATGAATTTCCATAATGGTTCTCTTATCCCAGTAAATGCATTTGTAAGATGGAGCGAATAAGCATATAAGCGCCCATCACGATGAGAAATATGCCGAAAATCTGCCGCAACTTTTGTTGTGGAATTTTCATGGCTAATTTTGATCCGAATAAGCTTCCGATAATACCTAATATGGTGATGATGGTGATCAATGTCCAGTTGAAGTGGAGGCCGTGTTGGTGAAAGACTTCGGTGTACTTGTAAAAGCCAGTCAAGGCATTGCAGGTAATGATCACCATGCTGGTGGCAACGGCATTTTGCATCTTAAATCGTGCTAAAAATAACAGTGCTGGGACAATCAGAAAGCCACCTCCGACGCCGACTGTTCCGGTAATTATCCCAACGCTGAAGCCACCTAGAATGAGCTGATACCAAGGGCGTTTGGGTTGCAGTGTATCGGTGCTCTGTTGGGGGAGCGCGGGTTTTCTTAGCATAAAGATAGAGGCAATGAGCATAATGAGCGCAAATAAACTCAGTTGGAGTAATCCACTCATCCAGGTGGCCAGCCAGGCTCCGACATAAGTGCCTGCCATTCCCGGAAGTCCAAACCAGAGCAAGGCATCCCAATACACAAGTTTTTTTCGAATATAGGCAATGGCCCCGATGCTACTGATGCATCCGACGATCAGCAATGCGCTGCCGATCGCTTCTTTTTCGCCTAAGCCGCACAGGTAAAGTAATACTGGAATAATAATGATAGAGCCGCCTGAGCCCAGTAATCCTAAACTGAGCCCGGTGACGACCGCTGCTGGCCATGCCAAAAATGTGAGCATCTAATTACAACCGGTTGAGTGGAAACTTGATATAGTGTGTGCCGTTTTGCTCTGCAGGGGGGAAGGCTCCGGCGCGCATATTAATTTGGACTGACGGCACAATTAATTTAGGCAGCGCTAATGTGGCATCCCGCGAGTTTCTAAACTGAACAAACTCTTCTTCGGTTGTCTCTGGTCGAATATGAATGTTTTCGGCTTTTTGCTGACCGACAGTGGTTTGCCATTGATAATCTGTGCGCCCTTCGGGGAGGTAATCGTGACAGAGGAACATGCGAGTCTCATCGGGTAGGGCGTAGAGTTTTTGGATTGAGTGATACAGTGTTGCTGAATCCCCACCGGGAAAATCACAACGAGCGGTTCCGTAATCTGGCATAAACAGGGTGTCGCCCACGAAGACCGCATCATCAATATGGTAGCTGACGCAAGCGGGGGTGTGTCCGGGGGTGTGAATCACATGGCCGGTCAATTGGCCGAGATTAAAGGTATCGCCATCGGCAAGCAGATGGTCGAATTGATGTCCATCTGTAGCAAATTCCGGTTCGGCGTTAAACAGTCCTTTAAACACGCGCTGGACCTGTGTGATCTGATTGCCGATGTAAGTTTGTCCACCCAACTGCTCTTTTAAATAGGGCGCTGCGGTTAGATGATCGGCATGTACGTGAGTTTCTAAAATTCCTTGAACCTTTAACTGATGTTCATGGACATAATGAACGACTTCTTGGGCACTGTTTGTTTGGGTATGCCAGTTGAGCGGATCGAGATCCAATACCGGATCAATAATCACGCAAGCGTTAGTTTGTGAACAGTAAGCAATATGCGTGATGGTATTCGTATTCGAGTCGAAAATGGAATGAACATTGAGCATGGGATCACCTGTTATATTAGATAACTCTAATTTAACATATATTAATATACCGTAAAATTCAATTAACATTTTGTGATGACAGACGCAAAGTAATGCTTAGCGTCAGAGCCAGATAGAATGGTATTTATAATTAAAGAGTGACTTCCTGATTTATCTTCATTTTGCGCCGATTTTTAGTAGTATTGGGTTCCCCCATAGATACGGAGTTTTTGATGAAATTGTTGGTTTCCCGTTCGCTCAAAATTGGCTTTTTATGCTTATCTCTAATCACGTTAGCTGGGTGTGCACAGCACAGTACATCTCATCATCAAGCTCAATCAGTTTGTGAGCAGGGTGATCTCATGTCCCAAACCACTTTGTATTTTGGTATGAGTCGAGCTGATGGTCCGAATATTACGCAAGCGCAGTGGCAGCATTTTGTAAACAGCGAAGTGACCCCACGATTTCGTGATGGGTTAACGGTGTTTCGTGGACAGGGACAGTGGTTGGGCGCTAATGGTAAAATTGCCAGAGAACATAGCCGGGCATTGGTGTTGATTTATCCGCGCCGGGATAAAGCCAGCAATGCCAAAATTGAAAAATTGCGCCAGCTCTATATGCATCAGTTTCAGCAAGAATCGGTGATGCGTGTCGATAGCACCCCTTGCGTGTCTTTTTAGGCCGAAAAACAATTCAGTGGTTGATTGCGAATAACCCAAAACATCAACGATGTACTGCGGTTTTAGCTAAAAAGGTAAGATCCGATAGCAAAGACGGCTATCGGATTTTTTGGTTGTAACGGGCCTGAACGACTTCAGTTTGGCCCGAGGGCTGACTCCGCTATTACGTAGCGGAGTCAGCATATCATGTAGCGGAGTCAGCATATCATATAGTGCGCTGGCACTTGGTTTAGATCACGAGGCCAACGACAGCTGCTGACAGCAGGCTGACTAAAGTCGCGCCATAGACGAGACGAAAACCAAAGCGTGAGACCACATTGCCCTGTTTTTCGCTGACCGCTTTAATAGCCCCGGCGACAATGCCAATAGAGGCAAAGTTGGCAAATGAAACCAGAAAGACTGACAAGATCCCCAATCCTCTGGGGGTGAAATTCATCGCAATTTTTTGCAATGTCTGCATGGCGACAAATTCATTGGCGATTAATTTGGTGGCCATAATGGAGCCGGCTTGCAGTGCATCAGCAGATGGAATGCCGATGACCCACGCCAGTGGATAGAAAACATAGCCCAGTAGTTGCTGAAATGACAGGCCAAAGATGGCTGAAAAAATCGCATTGAGTAACGCGATCAAGGCAATAAAGCCAATGAGCATTGCTGCCACGATCATCGCGACTTTAAAGCCTGCCAGAATGTATTCTCCGAGCATTTCAAAGAAGCTCTGTTTTTCATGGAGCTGTTCAAGTTTTACTTCGGGTTCTGCACCTGGCTTGTAAGGGTTGATCAGCGATAAAATAATAAACGTTGAGAACACATTTAAAATGATGGCAACCACGACATACCGAGGTTGAATCATTTGCATGTAGGCACCCAGAATCGACATCGAAACGGTCGACATCGCCGTTGCCGCCATCGTGTACATCCGTCGCGGCGATTGTTGGGAAAGAATCGTTTTATAGGCGATAAAGTTTTCTGACTGGCCTAAGGTGAGTGAGCTAATGGCATTAAATGACTCGAGTTTCCCCATGCCATTGACTTTAGACAACACGGTACCAATGATCCGAATCAGCCACGGCAGAATTCTAAAATGCTGCAAAATACCGATTAGTGCTGAGATAAAGATGATTGGGCAGAGAACGTTTAAGAAGACGTATGCCATCCCTTTGGGGCGCATCCCATTAAACACAAAATCTGTGCCTTTCCCGGCAAAAAACATCAATTTATCAAATGCTTCAGCGATGGAATGCACAATTGCAATGCCGCTTTGAGAATGGAGCATTCCCCAGGCAAGTGCAATCTCGATGACCAGTAGTTGAATAATATAACGAGGGCGAATTTGGCTGCGTTCAAAGCTAACCGCAATAGCTAGCGCAAAAATGACGACCAGAGCCAATCCAAAATGCAGCAATGGCATAACGATACCTATGGTGATTAAAAAAAGCGCCGCGAGTCTAGCACAGCCCTTGTTGTGATAACACGATTAATCAACGATGCTTTGATTTAGCAACCTAACCCCAGCGATCAAGCCGGCTGGTTAAGTGTTAAGTACAGTAAACATCGACCCCTTGCTGTGCTATTTGTTCTAAGAACACCGTATTATTAACATTCTGATTGGTCACTAATTTATCCACGGCTGTCAGTGGCGCGTAAATAAAGCGGCTGACTTTGCCAACTTTACTATGATCGGCCAGCACAATGTGTTGTTTCGATTGGGCAAACATCGCTTCTGCGATGGCACTTTCCCACTGATAGTAACTGCTGATTCCGCTGGCATGAATGCCCACTGGTGACACAACCGCCACATCAGCCTGATAGCGATAAATGGCGTTGATCGTCTCGCCACCACGTGTTTCGTTTGCCCCTGCAAGCATATTCCCCCCCAGTAAGATGACTTCATTGTGGGTTGGATTTTGACCATGATTAAGTGTCAGCGCCACCTGCAGGCTATTGGTGATGATGGTCAGATTCATCGGTGCTTTAAGCTGTTCGGCGAGGTGAGAGGTCGTGCTGCCAGCGTCAATAAAAATAGTCTGTTCTGGGGCGATGAGCTGTGCGCACTGTTTAGCAATATGAATTTTTTCTTGGGTGCGGGCGCCTTGACGAATAATTAAAGGGGGTTCTGCAGGAGTATCCAGAGCGAGAATGCCACCATGAACCCGCTGTGCTAATCCTTGATGAGTCAGTTTGATAATATCGCGGCGAATTGTTTCACGGGAAACATTCAGCGCATCCATTAACTGGTCGTTGCTGAGTTGTCGATACTGGCCAAGCAGTGATTGAATTTTTAAAAGTCGCGTTTGTTGCAGCATGTTTCACAGGAGTCACTAATTGCTGTTGTTATCAGAGCATAAATCTGGTTCGAACGCACGGGTTTGTTGGTTGTTAATGTGGCTGGTTTTGGTTTTGTCGGTATTGACGAGGACTCATCCCGAACCAGCGCCGGAAGGCTCGAGAAAATGCACTTGTTTCAGAATACCCCAGCATCAATCCCATCTCCGAGATTGGCATTTGTTTTTGATGTAGATAATGAGTGGCCACTTCTTGGCGAACCTTATCCACGAGACCACTAAAGCTTAAATTTTCCTGACGAAGGCGCCGTTGCAAGGACCACCGAGATAAATTCAATTGCTCTGCAATGGTGTCCAGGTCGGGTTCACCGTCGAGCAGGGCACTTTGAATGTGCGCACGGGTTTGGTTGATCACATCTTGAGCGGGAGGTTGCATGTTGAGACGTTTGAGAGCGTCAGTCATCACACTCAGTAAAATCGGGTCATGCCCTGGCATCGCTCGTTTCAGATCGCTTTTGGGAATTAACAGCGAGTTGAATGGCTGTTCAAAGTAAACCGGTGCATCAAAAACTTTACAGTGTTCATGCCAAAGTTCTGGACGAGGATGTTCAAAGTGAACTTCGCGCGGTGCCCAATTTTTCCCTGCACACTGGCGAATCAGATTGAAGATCATACCCATTGTCAGCTCAGCATCTTGGCGACGACAGACTATGGCACCGTGGCGAACCTGATAATCAAAGCGATAGCATTCGCCCTGTTCGACAAACTGTACAAAAGTATCATGTTGGTGCCAATGAAACGCATTGGCGACATTGGTTAAGGCATGGGCGAGGTTGGCTGAACACAAACCAATGTAACCAATGAGCCCTAACGATTGCGGTTGAAATTGACGGCCATAGTAAAGACCGAAGTTATCAAATTGACTCTCTTTGGCTGCTTCTTCAAGCACTTTGCAGTAGTTGACTAATTGCAGCGATTGCGTTGGTGAGGTGAGAATTTCGGGATTAATGCCGCTGCGACCTAAAACTCGGTCCACATCTGCACCATATTGGCTGATGAACTGATCCAGACCACTGGCCGCAGCGGCCAGTACACCTTGATTTACACAAATATTTTCACGCAGCGCAGCGCCAATGAGCGGACGGGTAATCAACATTTGGTCAGTCATCATAAACTCCTATGTCAGAGTGAACATAAAGATTTATGAAGCAATTTTTACACCAATGTCTTATTTATTATATTTCAATAAGTTAGCTTATTTATGGCGCGTGTAAGCGCTGCCGCACGCACTGTTTTTGCGCTGCTGTGCGAAGTTTGTGCATGTTACTGACCAATCGGCAGCCCGTCAGTTTCCAAATATTGGCGGCATAAACGTACCGATTCATTCGCCCATTGATCGCCAAGGCTTAACGTCATCTGGGTTTGCGCATGGGTGCCTGTCCAAGCTAACATTTGGATTCGGCGCTGAATGATCATGGCTGGTAAAATGTCAATATCGGCCGCCTCACAATGCGCGTGTGTTTCGTAACCATTGAGCCATTGATCCACCCATAGCGGTGCATTAGCTAGATGTTCATTAAAGCTGATGGCTGCGGCTAAATCGTGCATATACCAACCCATGCCACAGTCATCAAAATCAATCACACGGGTTTGACCATCGAATAAGAGAATATTGGTTAAGCGTAGATCTGCATGGATTAAGCCGTAGCGATCATCACTCATGCCATATGAGGTCATCTGCTGTGCGACTTTTTGTAGTGCTTGTTCGATGATCGGGTGATCGTCAGCGTTTAGATGCGGCGCATTTTGCCAGCGCCCCCAATGAGCATGCTGGCTGACCATGGTTTGATGGTTCCAGATGATGCGCTCAAAATTTTCTGGGCGTCGCCAGCTTCGCGCATGTTGATGGAGTTTAGCGTTGATAGCTCCCAGCGCAAAAAAAGCTTTAGGGTCAACTTCGCTGGTGGGCATATCACCTTCGATCCAGTCGAACATTACCGCATAACGAGGTTCGCCATCGGCGAGGGTTATTTTCTGAACTCGTTCGCCATCTTTATTTGCGATTGCTTGGGGGACTTCGATACCACTGGCATTTAAGGCATCCAGCCATAACAGTTCACTTTGAATCGCATTCAAGCTGTGGTAGTCAGGGCGATGAATCCGCAGCGCATAGCGGTGATTTGCACTCGTTATTTTTAAAGTGGCATTTTCTGAGCGACATAATAAGTTGATATCGCCCTGATAGGGGGCTGCATAGCGCTTTAATAGCGTTGAAGCCAATGCCAGAATCTGCTGATCGGTTAAGGTATCGTATTGTTGCGTGGACATTTGGAAACTCCATCTCTTAGTCGATAGTGAAAGCTTCTAATTTTCTACTGTGTTTTGCTTGACCTTTGATTGCAGTCAGCTCTGGGGGATGCTCCATTGAGTCAACTGAGCGGCTAAATTGACTTTAGGTGGCAAACTGCGTTGGTTTTGGTCAAGTTTTCTTTTGTTGAATCATTGATTATCAAAGGGACGTTCAAAAAAGCGTCGATCATTCGCTATTTGAATTGTTTCGGTCGATCAATGGAGATTTCGCATGACAGAAAAACTTAAACCGACGCTGGGCACACTGCATTTATGGGGAATTGCAGTGGGGCTGGTGATTTCGGGGGAATATTTTGGCTGGAGTTATGGCTGGGGGGTTGCGGGGACATTGGGCTTTTTGATCACGACTGCCCTAATCGCCGTGATGTATACCTGTTTTATTTTTAGCTTTACGGAGTTAACCACTGCGATACCTCATGCCGGTGGTCCTTTTGCATACAGCCGTCGCGCTTTTGGTGAAACAGGGGGGTTGATTGCAGGGATGGCCACCTTAATTGAGTTTGTGTTTGCGCCACCCGCGATTGCAATGGCGATTGGTGCTTATTTAAATGTTCAGTTCCCGCATTTAGACCCGCGTTATGCTGCAGTTGGCGCCTACTTAGTGTTTATGACTTTGAATATCCTTGGGGTGAAGTTAGCTGCAACCTTTGAGTTATTGGTCACCCTGTTGGCGGTCATCGAGTTATTAGTCTTTATGGGGGTTGTGGCGCCGGGATTTAGTTTTAGCCATTTTGTTATCAATGGTTGGGCTGGTAGTAATCAGTTTAGTTCACATTCTCTTGCTGGAATTTTTGCGGCGATTCCATTTGCTATCTGGTTTTTTCTCGCCATTGAAGGGGCGGCTATGGCAGCCGAAGAGGCCAAAGATCCAAAACGCACCATTCCGAAAGCTTATATTTCCGGCATTTTGACGTTGGTCGTGTTAGCAATTGGGGTCATGATGTTAGCCGGAGGTGCTGGCAACTGGCAACAGCTCTCAGGAATTAATGATCCGCTGCCGCAGGCGATGAAAATAGTGGTTGGGGCCCATTCGGGTTGGATGCATATGCTGGTTTGGATCGGTCTGTTTGGCTTAATCGCGAGTTTTCACGGCATTATTCTTGGTTACTCTCGGCAATTTTTTGCGCTGGCCCGGGCCGGGTATTTGCCGGAAAGCCTGGCAAAATTATCTGTGTTTAAAACGCCGCACCGAGCCATTATCACCGGTGGCATCATTGGTATCATCGCCATCTTCAGTGATAGTTTCGTTAACTTGGAAGGAATGAGCCTCACCGCGGCTATGATTACCATGGCTGTTTTTGGTGCCATTGTGATGTATATCATGAGTATGTTGAGTCTGTTTAAATTGCGTCGCAGTGAACCGAATTTACCGCGCAGTTTCCGTGCGCCAGGCTATCCGGTGGTTCCAGCGATTGCGCTGCTGATCTCAGTTTTGGCATTGGTTGCAATGATCTGGTTTAACCTGATGCTGGCGGGGATTTTTGTCGGAATGCTAATCGTCGGTTATGTCTATTTCCGCCTGACCGGTGCGCAGCGTCAGCATGCTCCGGAAGATGCGATGTTAGCGGGCAAATAAAGTGATTTTGGTTTAGTTCTGCCGCCGCAATAGTGGCGGTTCATTCGCTTTGATGAATCGCGGTAATGTACTTTTAAAGTTGTTGGGCTTTTGGCAAAACTATGACTGAAAAAATCATCAATAAGTGAAAGCCATCTGGATAAGCAGATGGCTTTCTTTTTAGCTGCTCATTTTGAAAAAGATTTCTATTTTGGACTTGGAAAAATGATGCAGAGCGAAGGGACTAACTTTGACCCGACGGCGCTTCTTATCATCCAGCGGATGTGCGTGCCATGAGCCATCGAGATCTTAAACATCAAATAGCGAAGGTAACTCCGAGTGTTGATCATTCCCAACATGGGATTAAACTGAAAGGTAGTACAAATATTCATCAAACGATGCCCATCAGCCCAGAAGGTAGTCGCACTAAATCTGATATGCCAAAAAATGAATCATAGAAGGGAATAATATGTTTAAGAAATTGATACAAAAATGGAAAGACGATATGAATACCCCTGCTTCAGAAGTGGATCTGCTGAAAGGTTTGAAAACAGGAACTGGATGTTATGATTCTGGTGAAGAATTTAGGAAAACTGCGGCAGATCAGGCTCTTTATGGTGGTTTTAAAACGCCCCCTAACGGGAAGATCGGTGTTCCTTGGGATGGTAGTCTCAGGATGAGAGAATAACCAGTGGATTTGAAAGTCGGTCAACCCACTTAAAATAGGGAAACTAACCCTTTATTGCTCCCATGATTCATTGTGAAAAAATGAAATTAAGTCGTGTATTCATATAAAAAACCGATATCAGAAAACTGATACCGGATTTTGCCGCCTTAAAAGGAGTGGTCAACTGATCCATTTTGTCTTAACTGTTCGGTATTAGAGCTTCGGCCCCTTTTCCCTTGCCAATTAGTCAGTTTGACTTAAGCGGTGAGCTCAGTGAGTGATTCATCTAACGCACCCACCAACCAGTCAATATCTTGTTCTTGGAATGCCAGTGGCGGACGCAGTTTGAGGACGTTACCATAAGGGCCTGCTACTGAGGTTAAAACATGTTTTTCTCTGAGCCGTTCAATCACATCCAGCGCTAGTTGTTGGTCAGCTTCTTTACTGGCGCGATCTTTAACTAGTTCAAAGCCGATAAATAGCCCGGCACCGCGAACATCACCGACGCACTCGTGTTTATCCATTAATGTTTGTAGCTCTGTTAAGAGTTTGCGACCGACGGTTAGGCTGTGCTCTTGCAAGTTTTCATCACGAATCACTGTCAGTACAGCTTGGGCTGCGGCCATCGCGACGGGGTTGCCTCCGAAGGTGTTAAAGTATGGGATGTGGTCGCTAAATGAGGCAAGCACATCGCTTTTAGCAAATAATCCAGAAACAGGGATGCCATTACCCATGGGTTTCCCCACTGTGACGATATCGGGCACTAAAGCATGGCGGGCAAATCCCCAGAATGCTTCGCCGGTGCGGGCAAAGCCAGGTTGAACTTCATCGGCGATGAAAATCCCCCCATTTTGATGGACGACATCAATCGCCTCTTGCATAAATCCGGCAGTACCGGGTAACACACCATCAGATGAAAAGATGGAGTCGGCTAAAAACCCGGCAAATTTAATCCCATGAGCGGCCATGTCATCGATCTGCGCTTGCATCTGTTGGGCAAACCAGTGGCCTAAATCGACATCGCTGAGTCGGTAATGATCCGGAGACGGCAAAAGACGTGTGGTAGCATCCAATGTCTGACCTGTGCCTAGTGCTGGCGATGCGCCAGAGGTTAGGGCGCTGGTACCATGGTAGGCTTCTTGAGTTACAATAATGCCTGTTCCTGAGCTGTATGAGCGTGCAACTCGCATGGCTAGATCATTGGCTTCGGACCCGGTACACATGTACATGGCGCGATCAATTGCGGTGGGCATGGTGGAGAGGATGTCTTCAGAGTAATCCAAAATACGCTCATGCAGGTAACGGGTGTGCGTATTAAGCTGATGCATCTGTTCATTTACAGCGTTAATAACTGCAGGATGGCAGTGGCCAATGCTGGCAACATTGTTGTATACGTCTAGATATTTGTCTCCGGCGGCATCCCATAGATATTGGCCTTGGCCTTTCACTAAGTGGACCGGTTTACGATAGAACAACCGATAGGACTCTCCGAGTACTTTCGAGCGTTTGTCGGTTAATTCGCGAGTATGACGGTCCAACCCTGCTGCATGTTCAGCTCGAAAACTGTTGGTGTCCATAATGGTGGATCGCGTGGCCATGGTTACCCCCTGAATAATAGTTTTTTACTGGCAATAAACTGTATCATGCCGAGTTTTTACTCAAATACAACAAAGTACAAAAATACACACAAGTACACAAACGTTGTGTATTCGCTAGTGTATTAGGCAGATTGCTTATTTTTTATATTTATTTTTTATTAGAAATGGGGTTTTCGTGAGCAAGTCACTCGTAGCATAATGCTTCTATGTTGAAGTAATAATCAAATTTTATGCCTTATCATCTGCTATCTATACAAAGCCATGTCGCCTTTGGACATGTGGGAAATTGTGCTGCTGTTTTCCCACTGCAACGCCAAGGATTTGAAGTTACCGCGATTCATACCGTGCAGTTTTCCAACCACACTGGATACGAGCAATTTAAAGGTGATGTATTTCCTCCCACGCATTTACGCACGGTGCTTGATGGGGTTGAGCAGTGTGGAGCGCTGGACAATATGAGTGCCCTGCTATCGGGATATTTGGGAGACCAAAATACCGGGGAAGTTGTTCTGGATGCGTTGGCGCGGATTCGTGCTCGCCAGCCGAATGCATTGTATTGCTGTGACCCGGTTATGGGGGATGTGGGCTGTGGCTTTTATGTTCAGGATGGTTTGCCTGAATGGATCCGCGATAACGCGATTAGGCATGCAGATATGATTACGCCTAACCAGTTTGAACTGAGTTTTTTAGCCGATCATCATATTAGTTCGCTCAATGATGCGATTAAAGCAGCGCAGATGGTGCGTAAAAGAGGTCCTAAGCAGGTATTGTTGACATCTTTGGATGTCAAAGAACTAGCTGAGGACGAGATTGGAATGTTGTTGGATAACGAAGATGGTTGTTATCTAGTGGTGACCCCGAAACTTGATTTTAAAGAAATCTTAAGTGGTGCCGGAGACGCTACGAGTGCTCTATTTTTAGCTCAGTTGCTTAAAGGAGCCGCGCCAGAACAAGCTTTGCAGTTCGTCGCGGCTTCTGTTTATGCATTATTAAAACAAACGGCTCAGTCTGGTGAGCGCGAATTACAGTTAATCGATGCGCAGGATGCCATGCTGAATCCCTCTCAACTCTTTCAATTAAAAAAGATACTGTAAGTTATGCAAGCGACAGAAAAATATACGGGTGTTAAGCCCGTTTCTAGTGAGCGTCAAAGCTGGGCATTCGGTGATTTTTTCGCGTTGTGGACCTCCTTGGGGATCGGTCTGGCGGTATTACAAACCGGCGCATTATTAGGACCCGGTTTAGGACTGGCACAGTCTATTATGATGATCGTGGTTGGGACTGTTATCGGTTCGGCACTGATTGCCACAGTGGGTTGGTTTAGTCAGCGTCATGGGCTTTCATCAATGGCGTTGATGCAGCAGACTTTGGGATTGAAAGGTGCATACATTCCGGCGTGCATGAACTTTATCCAGCTCATTGGTTGGGGGGCTTTTGAAATTGTGCTGATGCGCAATGCCGCGATTCAATTGATTGAGCAGTGGTGGCCTGGTTCGACGTGGTTAACTATCCCGCTCGTTTGGACGTTATTGTTGGGGGTTCTGGCAACCTGGCAGGCGATTAAGGGACCGCTTTCTTGGGTTCGCGTTTTTTTGCGTCGGGTGGGGATTTGGATTGTGATCACCGGCTGTGCCGGACTCACTTATTACTGGTTTAGCCATTACTCACTGGCTCATTTTTGGCAGCAAGCCGGCGATCATTCAATGCCCAAAGCGTTGGGGTTGGATATTGTGATTTCTATGGCTGTCAGCTGGTTACCGCTGGTGGGCGATTATAGCCGTTTCGGTAAGAGTTCCGGGCATACTTTTCATGGTACCGCACTGGGGTATCTGGTCGGGACGGTCTGGATAATGGCTTTAGGTGTTGCTTATCAAGTGGTGTTGCCAGCCGGCTCATCTAGTACCCAACTGATGTTATCTCTTGGGGTTGCGTTTAGTGGGCTTCCTTTGTTGATGGTGCTGTTTGATGAAACGGAGAATGCTTTTGCACCGATTCACTCTTCTGCCGTATCGGCAAGTATAGTGGTGCGTTGGCCTATCTCTTATCTGGCGATGTTGTTTGGAGTGATTTCAACGATTGTTGCCTGGTGTGTTCCAACGGCTGCCTATCTCGATTTCTTGTTGTGGATTGGGTCAGTGTTTACCCCGTTATTTGCGCTATTAATGGTTGATTATTTTTCATCTAAACAATTGCGTTCTCCTGGAAAACTTCAGGTCTGTGCAGCGTTGGTCGCTTGGTTTTTAGGTGTGGTGACCTATCATGTTATGACCAGTTATTACCCTGATTGGGGGGCGACCTTACCGACGCTAGTGGTCAGTGCTGTCGTGTATGGCCTGTTACGTTGGTTGGTCAGTTGCTTGGGTTATGGCATCAAACAGCATAGCTAAAAGGAACGTTGCGCGTTTAAATGCCACCATCTGTAGACGACCGGTCTATTTTATACTAGAATGACTGTCAATGGTCGGTTAAGGCCAATGGTTTACTAACTCAATCTTGAAAAGGGAGAGAGAAATGAAAATATTAATGGTTTTAACCTCACACGATAAACTCGGTGATACAGGCCACAAAACGGGTTTTTGGTTGGAAGAATTTGCAGCACCTTATTACACATTTTTAGATGCGGGCGCGCAATTGACGGTTGCCTCTGTTGCTGGTGGCCAGCCACCATTGGACCCGAAGAGTGATGATCCAGAAGCACAAACTGAATTTACACAGCGCTTTAAGGATGACTTGCAAGCGCAGCAAGTGCTAGCGAATACTGTCGCCTTGGCGGATGTCGATGGCTCTGAATTTGATGCGGTGTTTTATCCTGGTGGTCATGGACCATTGTGGGACCTATCTGAAAATGCTGATTCAATTAAGCTCATCGAACAGACTCTGGCCGATCATCGCCCGGTTGCGGCCGTTTGTCATGCGCCGGGAGTTTTACGCCATGTTAAAAACAGCGATGGGACAGCCTTGGTTAAAGGTAAAAAGGTCACTGGTTTTAGTAATAGTGAAGAAGACGCGGTTGGGCTAACTGATATTGTGCCGTTTTTGGTCGAAGATGAACTTAAGGCTAATGGGGGCAATTATTCCAAAGGTGATGACTGGAGCAGTTATGTCCTGACCGATGGATTGTTAGTGACCGGACAAAACCCAAGTTCCTCGGTTGAATGTGCCAATGCACTGTTAAAACTGCTTTAATGATGAAGAGCCTCTTAAAAGAGGCTCATTCACTCAAGTTTTTATCAATTTAGCCAAAGCTATTTTCACGCTAATAATCATTGGCACGGCAAATACAAACATCATCGCAATAATCATAAATGCATTGTTATAGGTGATAGTTAATGCTCGAACTTGAATTGCCTGATTCAAAAGATATTGATTTAATTGCTGTGCCTGTATGAAGCTGGGATGAGCTGATTGTATCGCTGTGACAATCGTTGTTTGCAGTTGTTCTAAATGGGCTGAACCGCTAGTTAAATAGCCGTTGATCACTGATTGAGCCTGAATTTTAAACTGACTGGCGTAACTTTCGATAACAGCGATACCAATGAGTCCCCCCAATTGTCGGCAAGCGCTAAAAACACCTATCGCATCTACCATCGGTGCATTTTTGATAGCGCTAAAGGTAATCATCGTCAGAGCCATGAGTAAAAACCCCATGCCAGCTCCTCGCACTAGAACGGGGTATAACAGATCAAGCCAACCGCTTTGATTATTCTGCAAGCTGTGTAGATATACGGCAAAGATAATGAGCCCAATTCCTAAAGGAACTGCGATAATCGGATTCATGTGCCGATATTGGATAAAATAAGCGGCTAGATAAAGGCAGAGAATAAAACTGAGACAACCCGGTACAATGGCCTTGCCTGCTGCTATAAATGACATCTGCATCACTGATAATGTGTAAATGCCAATCAGATAGGTGCTTCCAAATAGTGCAAACCCAGCCACTAAACTAACAAAAACACCAAATGCGAATGGTGTTGTGGCGAAGATTTTCCAGCGCAATAATTTTACTTTGGAAAAGTATTCTATCAGTGCAAACGAAAAGGCGAAGGTGAAGATTGCGATAATATCCCAGCGTAACCAATAGTTGTTGAGCCAATCCCAACGTTCACCGCGTTGCACAAGATAGCTGAGTGAATAAATAGCTGCGGCCAACAGGCTATAGCGAGGGATGAATCTAATGAATTGTTTGCTAAGCTCTGAGCTTGGGTTGGCATGCGTTCGAGCTGGATAAATCAGCAGTGCAATCAAGGCAAAGCTTGAGGGGAAAATAAACAATTCACGCCATGCATTCGCCTCTACAAAAAGCGCTTGTAAATAAGTTTGCAAATTAATTGTGCTAGCCACAGCTACAATTGCAAACCCCATCTGTAACATAGGTTGAATCCGCCGTGGATACTGCTGAAATAGCTGTGCTTGAGCTAAGCTCAGTAGCGCTCCGGCACATACACCTTGGACTAATCGTAATCCAAAAATTGTCTGAGCATTGGTAACCATCATCGCTAAACTTGCCAAAGCGTAGATCACTAATAGCGAGCGATAGCAACGGCTACGATTGATTAATCGTAAAATGGCGCCAATAGCTAACCAGCCAAATAGTTTCCCAGCGGTATAGATAACCTCTAATTGCCCAAGCTGGTCTTTGGTAAGGTGCAATGTTCCTTGTAGATCATTGTTGAGCATGGTCAAACTAGCACACCATAAGGCATCAGCACCGATCGCAAAAAATAGGCTGATGAGTAACCAAGCTCGATAATAGTGGCGCCCGTTTTTAACTGAGTGATTCATGGTGTTATTGCTCTGACTGTTGCAGACATTCCCGGAACCAGCCTGAGCGATAAGCTCGAGGGTAAATCGATTTTAATGGGAATTCGCTGTACAACTTTTACAAAGTTCCCACTCCCATTACTTGTTGGAATGGCACTAAAACTAGCGTTGGTGCCAGGCGAAATACTATCAATATGGCCGATAATCGGTGTGTTGTTAAAGCTATCGACTAATATTTTAACGCTCTGATGGGGATGTAGTTGATTGATCTGATTTTCTTTAAAATTGGCAACAACCCACAAATTTGATAATGGAACGATACTAAACAGCGCCGAACCTATCGATGCGTAGCTGCCGGTTTGAACAGAGCGATTGCCAATCACACCATCGATAGGGGCTTTAATCGCGGTATAAGAAAGTTTTAATTTGGCCAGCGCCACTGCATCGGCGAGTTGTTGTTGGTTAGCTTGGGCGCCAGCAAGTTGTTCTTTGAGGATCTTTAATTGGATTTTTTGTCCCGCTAAATTAGATTGTTCTGCTTTTACCAGAGCGTGTTGTGACTTGTAGCTATTTTGGGCGCTATCGAACTGTTCAAGAGACACTGCACCCGAGTTTTTCAGTGAGAAATAACGCTGATAGTCATGTTGCGCTTTATCTAGGTTGGCTAGTTTTGAAGCAAGTGTTGCTCGTACTTGGGCAATGACCGTTTGTTGATAGCGATAGCTAGATTGGAGTTGGCGAAGTTTGGCGTTAGCGCTTTGCCAGCTATGCTGTGCTTGTGCGTATTGTTTTTGGTAGTCTTGGTCATCAATTTGTACCAGTAACTGCCCTTTTTTTACCTGCTGGTTGTCATCGACATAGATTTTAATGACCTGTCCAGAAACTTTAGGGGAGATGGTGGTGATATTTCCCCGTACATAAGCATCATCGGTTTCTATAGGGCGGTGGGTTTGCCAGGTATAGCCGCCAGTTAACACAACAAAAATGATAGCGAATAGAATCAAAACCTTTTTCATAGTATTTCACCATTATTTTTATTATTAAAAAGATCACACTCGAAAGCGTGATCATCTGTTGCTTTGCAAACAGAGCTAGGCTTGCTGTTGTTTGGGGCGAAATTTGTAGCTGTATTGCCAAGCGAGGTTACTTTCACGGACCTGTTTGCGAATAACCAGTTCAACCGGTTGGCCTATTTGCAGTTGATGAGGGTCAATCACATCAACAATTTCACTTTTGATTACTATCTCATCCGTTAGTCGTACCATCGCAATATGCCGAGGCATCATTTCGCCATATCCGATCACTGCGAGTGCTGGAATGTCCGCCTCAGAGGTGACTTCAATAGCGGCAGGCTGATTCCATAACTAACAATCCCTGTGGATGTGTGCATAGTATCTGTCCTTTGGATTTGACATGAATAACTTATATTAGTACGATACGTGCCGTTTTATATTAGGAGTATATTTCACCCTAGTCAACGCTATTGATTAAATTTTCAATAAAATGTCATGGAATCAAGCGATGCCACGTACCCGAAGCAAGAGTTCACACCGCGCCATTATGGCTGCGACGAAAGATGTTTTAAGCGAAAAAGGTTATCAAGGATTTACCATTGAAGAAGTCGCTCAAAAAGCGAAAGCGAGCAAACAAACGATCTACCGCTGGTGGCCTAATAAGGCTCGCTTGGTGGCTGAATTGTATGAAATAGAGAGCTCCCAAACGCTGACAATGAATCCAACTGGTTCAACTCAACAACAGTTTTCTCAGTTACTTCATGAACTTTGGTCACTTTGGAATAATACGGTTTGTGGCGAGGCATTTTGTTGTTTTATTGCCGAGTCGCAGCTCAATCAAAGTGATCTTGATTTCATGTTGAGCGATTTTATGGCGCGGCGTTTTAAATTACCTCGGGAGATTTTGCAACAAGGAATAGCTAGAGGTGATATTAGTGCAATGACCGATATTGAATTGGTGTTAAAAATGTCATTTGGTTTTTGCTGGTTTCATCTACTGACAAGGAATTTAAATGATCAAAGCCTGATTGATGCTTTCGTCAAACAGCTTTTTACCTCGTCAATTGCCAAAGATAACTAGGGACTGTTGACCTTTGGTGGTTGAATTTTGTTCAAATTAAACAAAATTCAACCCTGAAAGGTCAACAGCCCTTGCTAGGAAACCCGCGGCAAGCTCCGCGGGTTTAAATGTTAATCAATGCCTTCAATGGCAGCAATCAGCTCGTTTTTATCTCGCCATTCCTGACGCTCTTTTTTGGTCGCTTTGGGGGAAAAGATCCCTAAGTTTGCAAATAAGATCCCTGTCAGGGGCGATAGCCAGCAAGCAAAGGCCAGTGGAATATATAGCAAGTTTTCAAAGTTCCCCTGAGATATTCCCAATCCTAAGGCCGAGATGACAAATGCGCCACCGGCATTCCAAGGGACTAATGGTGAAATCAGCGTCCCTCCTTCTTCAAGTGCCCGCGCTAGGTTTAGTGTAGAGTATTTGATTCCACGATAAGCTGGTGCAAACATTCGTCCTGGCAGAGCAATCGACAAGTAAGGGTCACCTGCGACTAAATTGGTTGCCATTGACGCGCAAGCTGCAGCCGTTTGCAGCTGGGCAAATTTACTAACGCGATTTACAATTGCTCTAATAATAGCTTCTAAGCAACGTGTTTTTTCTAATGCCCCCCCAAAACTTAAGGCGATTAAAATCAGAGAGACCGTCCACATCATCGATTGAATCCCACCACGGTTGAGCAGACTGTTGACTGCATCGACATTGGTGTGAATGTTGTAGCCACTGCTGGCAAAAGTAAATACATCGTGCAGGCCCGCACCTTGGGCTATCATCGCCGTTGCGCCGCCAGCTAATACCCCGGCAAACAGAGATGGAATGGGAGGCATGCGTTTGACTGCTAATGCAATGACTAATAGAGCCGGGAGTAGCAACCAAACTGATAAGTTAAAGTGGCTCTCGAGTGACTGGGTGACACTGGCGATATTATCAAAAGAACTCTGACCTGAATGGATCATGACAAACCCAGCCACGAGGTAGATCAAAAATGCAATGATCATGGCCGGCAAGGTCGTTGGGATCATATTTCGAATATGCGAAAAAACATCCGTGCCAGTTACTGCCGGAGATAAGTTAGTCGTATCTGACAACGGTGACATTTTATCGCCAAAGAAGGCCCCTGATACTACGGCACCAGCCGTCCAATACATTGGGATATTAAATCCCGAACCAATCCCCATCAGTGCTAAACCAACGGTACCAACTGTTCCCCAAGATGTTCCCAGCGCCAAGGAAACGACTGAACAAAGCAACATGGCTGCTGCTAAAAAGATATGAGGGGACAGCATGGTTAGCCCATAATAGATTAAGGTTGGTACGGTGCCGCTGGCAATCCAAGTGCCGATGAGCATGCCAACGCAAATTAGTACGGCGATTGACGGCAGTGCCAGTGAGACAACGTGCAGCATCCCTTGTTCAATATCTTTCCATTTTAAACCCTGTTTCAGGCCTACCAGAGATGTAATGGCTAACCCTAATGCTAATGGGATATGCGGTGTAAAATCACCGAAGTAGAAAATTTGCAATCCTAATAGCATTAGAGTCAGGATGATAGGCGTAATCGCTAACGGAAAACTCGGTAGCTTACAAAGGGATGGGTCTGTTTCGGGCGATGATATCGTCGCCATGAATAGCTCCTTTCTGTGACTATTTTTGGGTTAAAAACAGCAAATAGTGTTTCATGGTTTCGCAACGCTACCGCTTCAAAACCATAAAACATAATTCAATTATTACTCAATAATGCTAGCATATTTTAATAATACTTTCATCTCTAACCATTTTTAATGATATAAAAATTATTATTTTTATATAAAACAATGTCTTTTATTGCAAATATTGTTTATAGATATACTTTTATAGTTAGTGTATTAATGATTAGTATAGATAGATTTTGGTACTTTTGGGATCTCTATGATGTTGCGGTTAACCCGTGATTAAGTCGGCGGGGGTTCTGGATAAATGATTGAGCGTCAAAAAGCGATGTGTTAACTGATCATCAATGGCAATTTTTTGCGCGATATCGACGTTGCGGTAAGTTTTAATATGGTACATCGCCTGATCGGCTAAATGTAGTTGTTGTTCAAAAGAGTGCTGTTTAAAGGAACTTAAACAGACCCCAATGCTGGCACCCACTTTGGTTTCAATATTGCAGTCTAAATGAATCGGAGCGATGATTTGGCGTAGCAATCGTTTGGCAAACTCTAACAAAATGTCTTGCTTATCGATGTTTAAACAAAGGACCACAAATTCATCCCCACCGAGTCGGGCCACAATATCGGTTGGACGACAGATGGATTTGAGTCGTTTAGCTATCGTTTGCAGGAGTACATCTCCTGCGGCGTGACCATATTGATCATTGACGGGTTTAAAACCATCTAGGTCAATCAAAAAGATGGCTTGAGTCGTCTCTTCGGGCATCTCCTGTTTTAATCGTTGATAACTATTGGATAAACCGAGGCGATTAAAAATTTGTGTGAGTGAGTCATGACTGGCCATCGATTCGAGGGATTCTTTGGCTAATTTGAGTTCATGAGTTCGTTCACTGACCCGCTGTTCGAGTAATTTCTCTTGCGCTGTTAAGGCTTTCAGCAATTTGTTTTGGGCAAATTCTTTTTGTCGTTTTAGCTCATTAAAGCGCGCCGCCAGCGCAAAGGATAGTAAGAGCATTTCCATGGCGGAGCCAATTTCCATCCCATACACGGTGATAAAATTGGAAGCGATGAGCCCGGTGTTGCGTAGCGATACCAGTACTGAACCGAGCAGTAGGCAGGCCCATGCGAGCAAATAATAACGCGCCGCAGGAACCTTGTTATGGATACCAACGAAGCCACAAAAGGCTAAAAAAGCGGCCATGCTACAACCTAATAATGACATGATCTTCACCCCAAATTGAGCAGGTAAAAATAAAGTTGAACCTGCCATAATGGCGGTGATGACGATCATCACTTGGTGGACCTTGTCAACTCGGGGGGCTGTGTTGGTAAGTGATAGGAAATAGCGTGCAAAAATAACGGCCCAGACCACGGCGATACTATATCCGCAAGGTACCACATAATTGATCACTGGCCCTAACAAGGGCCAAGCATACAGGCCTCCAACGCCGGTGGCGGTCATCGTTGCAATGGCAAAACAGCTGATAAAACCGCAATACAGCAGAAAAACCCGTTGACGTAATACAGTGCCAAGAAAGAAGTTATAAAGCGCGAGTGCAATGGCCATTCCCATGAATACAAGCTGAAAGAACAGTGTTTGATTACTGACACGATGAAATTCATCAATGCTATACATCGATGCATCCAAAGTCATGCTCCCAGTTGCTTGAGCTTTTAAATACAGAGTAACGGGTTGATTCGCCGGAATGTTTAATAAAAAAGCCGGGTGAATGTCATCCAATGCCCGCTGAGCGGGTGGGACCGAAAATCCGCTATATTGATGTTTGACCAGATGATGATTGACCACTTCATATAGATCGATGCGATCCAAATAAGGGTATTGAAACATCAATACATGCTCAAGTGATTGTCGGCTTTGTAATATGATTTTTAACCATATGGTATCTTGGGTATAACCTATATGCAGTGAATTACGTCCAGATGAGGGTTTAAAACGCTGTGGTTGCGCCATTACATCATGGAGTGAGAGTTTCGCACTGGGGTCTTTGAAAATCGCAAAATGGCTATCTAGGGATTGTTGCGATTGCTGCGGATTGATTGTGAGCGGTTGTGCTTGAGCTCGTGGAATCAAACTCCCAAAGAGTCCTATCCCTAAAATCATCCAAGTCCATAGGCTTAGATGATTGCACCACTGCTTCATCAACAACTTCCATTAACCCCATCATAAACGAGGCATGATGATACCATAATCATGCCCGCCGGAGTCATTTTTTAACCAGTCAAGCGATGTTTCTTTTTTTCATGTTAACCAAAAGGTTATCGCTATCATTGCGGCATAATTAAAGGTCTTTGCTAGGGACTGTTGACCTTTGGTGATTAGTTTTGCAGAAATCTGAGAGGGATTTAGGCAAGGCAAACGTTGTGCCGTGTAGTTATTCTCCACAAAGAACGTTTAACGCTGGATAAATTCCTCTCAGATACTGCCCTTGGGGTTCATTTAAACGCATCCTGAACTTTGTTGCCCCCTGCTTGCTTAACTCATTAAGCGACGTAGGGGGCGCCGCGTTCAAAATGCGTTTAATTTGAACAAAATTCAACCACCAAAGGTCACCAGTCCCTAGAGAGTTATCTATGTGTATTGATCATTATGTTATGAGTCGCAAGTGTCGAGAATCTCGGTGTGAAGCCTGTTGATTGACGAGCTTTTCAGCGCCAAGTGGTGAGCTATCATAAGCGCGCTTTTTTGCTCGTGGACAACGTTGCATGGATGTATTGAGCAATAATGATCAGCAACCCAATGCGATTATGAATGTGGTGGCGCGTGGAATGCTAGCTTACTAGTTTTCTTTGCTTGGTTCTGTTTTTTTCGCCATCGTTGTTTGGTTACGACCATTTTCCTTACTATGATAAAGAGCATTGTCAGCGTGTTCGAGCCATTGTTGATGGTTAGCAAAGGAAGCATTTAGCTCGCTGACACCTAAACTTATCGTATATTGGATGGTTTCGTTTTCCCATTTCACTACCGATTGCTCAATCATCCGGCGTATGCGTTCACAGAAAGTCATAGCATTTTCTTGTGTTGTATCAATTAGAATAACAACAAATTCTTCGCCACCATAACGCCCAGCAATATCAGTGTTACGCATGGTTTCTTTGAGTAATTTAGCGGTTTGGCGAATGACTTGGTCTCCAGCTAAGTGACCATAATTGTCATTGATTCGTTTAAAATGGTCGATATCAAACATCACCATAGAGCAGGGCTGTTTCGTTCGAATGTTACGGTTGTATTCCTCTTGGGCTCGTTCTTCCCAGTAGCGTCGATTATTGAGTTGAGTGAGGCCATCAGTGCGACTCACCTGCGATAATTCAGTGTTGGCTTTTTCAAGCTGCATTTTATTGATGGCAACATCCGTCACATCATAAATAATTAAGCTGACATGGGTAATTTCACCATTTAACGACTTCAGTGGAATAATCGTAATATTTTGGTACATGTAATCCGCCATGCCTGTAATTGGACGGTAATTGCGGAATTTAAAGACATGTGGGCGTTGCTCCCATGTTGTGAAGGCCCGATTATTGAGCATAAATACAGCATCAACTTTATTGCGGAGCCAAGTTTCGGGGAGATCAGGGAACAGGCTAAAAATATTTTTGCCCTGAGTTTGGTCGGGACGCAAGCCACTATGTGCTTCCATAAACGTATTCCAGGTCTGGATGTTGTATTTCTGATCTAGTACAACCAAACCAACATCAATGGTCTGGATCATCTCGATCATCCAGTGAAAGTCATTCAGATCAACCTGAATTCGGCTCATGCTTCACTCCCTTCAATAATATAAATGAGTTTATTGTTAATTGTCGGTAATGAATCTTCGGTAAACAGCAACAATAAGTCACACTTAATATTATGGTTTTCAATCGCGTAATTAATCTCGATAGCTAACGTTTTACTTTTCCACTGGCGAGTACTAGCTTCAATGAGTTCATTAATGTTGGTATGTTGACCGAGTACGACAGGGTGACCTTGTGAAAAATTCATGTCTAGCTGATCAGCAATGCCTTTAAGACAAGCTCCAATAAGGATGTTGGCGACATCCATGAGTACTTCGAGTTGTCCTGCATCATCCAAATCACCTTCATACCGCATTAATCGCGCCAGATCTTCGAAACTGGAGTCATGAAAAAGGAGCAGGGCTTCACCATTGATGCCTGCACCGATATACCCTTGACAGACAGCCGAAATTGAATCGTCCTCAGCTACCGCTGTCAGCGCCATATGAAGTTCACTAATGGCAAGAATGTTGACGTTTGGGATTGGCAAAACCACAAACGCGCCAAGCATTCGAGCCAACAGGTCGCCTGCTCGTCCCATCGCAACGTTGGCAATTTCCTGATATTGGTCGCGATAATCAATAATGTCGTCTGCTTCGCTGCGAGAAGATTTACTGACCAATGGGGGAGTGGGTGTGTGGATTTCATTAGGCTGTGTATCACTTAATTCGGGTTGTTCCTTAGGAAGTTCAACTGAGGGGCTGAGTTCTTTTTCGGTGGCAACGCCATAACGTAATAAGATGTCACGGATCTCTTCACGACTCGAAGGTTTTTTAATGAAATCCAGGGCCCCCATTTGGGTCACTCGTGTATATGCTTGAGGCTGAATATCCCCGGAGACGACGATCACTAATGCGGGCAAGTCTTCACTTTGAATGGCTTCAAGTACGCCATAGCCATCCATATTGGGCATATTAAGATCAAGAAAGACAATATTGCCTAACCCCTTGCGGATGACATCTAATCCTTCAACCCCGTCACTTGCGTAGCTAATTTGCACATCCCAGTTCTCGGGTAATGCTCTTACCATCTGTTTTTGTGCAAATTTTGAATCATCACAAATTAAAATTGGTATGGTCATGGTTTCTATGTCTTCACTTTACGACTCATTTGTTTTGAACGGTTAAATTACCAAACTAAAAATAGCGTTATTGTGGCGAACTTATTCATTTATCAAGCATAGCTGTCAATTACGGGCATTGAAAAGAAAATGCGATTTTTACAGAGATAATGCTTGTTTATGAAGCTATTTATCACCTTTAACTCCGTGTAGCGGGTTGTCCTCGTAACAGACGTCGTACCCAGAACCGAGCAGGATGTAATGCATCTAATATTGCTTGGCTGACCGGGGCGGCTTCTCCAGTCAATTCACAGGCTAATAATTCACCCAGTAGTGGCGCACTGGTAACCCCTCGTGCTCCTAGGCCAGAGAGCGTGTAAACGTTCTTAAGTAGAGGCAGTTGAGGTGCTGATTCTCGGCTTTTGTGTGTATTAAGCGGTGGATACTCTCTGATGAGCGCATCGATATTGGCAACGGGGCCCATTAATGGCAGATGGTCACGTACTGTTGCACGCACTGCCGCTCGTCCTAGCGATTCATCGATTGCAATTTGATGAGTCCAAGATTGGTCAATGCAATCTTGCAGAGCCTGAAGGTTTTGTCGAGAATCTTCATTTGCAAGTTGTCGTTCGACCTGCAGGCGCTGGTATGTGGCTCCAATACAGTGGATTTGATGATGCGCTGGCGTTAGATAGCCGTCATAACATAATACGGTTTGTAAGTTGTTTAATGGCTCGGTGCTTTTCAGATGAGTAACTTGGCCTCGAACCGGTGTAATGGGTAGCTTTTCAAACGCAGGTATTTGGGTAATTTGGTAGCCATTACACACAACCAGTTGGCTAACTTTTTTACTGCTTTGATTAGCAAAATGTAGTTCTATTTTGCCATCAGCTAGGGGCTGCCAATGCGTGAGGAGGTGTTGATAATGAACATTTCCATAGCCAGAAGAGACGGCCTCATAAAGCATCGCCTGAACAACGTCAGCGGGAGTTGCCCATAATCCTTGAGGGTAAAATAATCCTGCGTGTTCAAGTGGCAATCCGGCAATGTTACTTGCTTGTTCCGCTGAAATCGGTTTGATGAGTGCTTCTGGCCATTGCGCTTGGGCCGTTTTGGCCAGCTTTTTGGCTGATTTTTCGTTATATCCTAGATGTAAAACGCCACATTGTTCGGATGCGATATAATGACCTTTGGCACGTAGCCTTTGGATAATTTGATTCAGATAAGTAAACGCCGAGATAAAAAATTCACTTAAAGTTGATTGCTCTGCGTTAAGTAGCGGATAAATAGCTCCTTGACGATTGCCTGATGCGGCGGTTGCCGCTGCATTTTCACTTTCATAGATGTGATGTTTTATGCCGCGTTTGGTTAACGCATAGCTAAGGCTGGCCCCCGCAAGCCCCGCACCGATAATCGCAACTTCATCAATTTGTTCGGCGCGATGGCGATAAAACCAAGGGGGGATGCTTGAGTACGTTGATTGGCGTTCAATTTGGCCATGAAGCATTTCGCGTTTCCGACCAAATCCGGGGGCCTTTTCAATACGAAATCCGGCATCGATTAAACCTCTGCGCACAAATCCTGCTGCTGTGAAGGTGGCGACTGTTGCTTGATTTCGGCTTAAGGAAGCCATTTGATCAAATAAGGCTTGTGTCCACATGTCTGGATTTTTTGAAGGTGCAAATCCATCTAAGTACCAACAATCTACTAATCCTGATGAAGATGTAGGAATTTGCTGCAGTGATTCATGAATATCACCAAACCACAAATCTAAGTTAATCCTCCCATTGGCAAAGACAAGTCTTTGGCATCCTTGTGTTAAAATGGTTGGATAATGTGCAATTAGCTGCTCTGCGTAAGGTTTTAATTCGCCCCAGTGTGCTAAGGTTTGTTCAATATCACGTTTTTCTAACGGGAATTTCTCAAAGCTAATAAAATTAATTTGTTTAGGGCGGTGTTCTTCTGGTAGCTGTTCAAATAGATACCAGGTCGCCAAAAAGTTAAGCCCGCTTCCAAAACCTGATTCAGCAATGGTAAAATGATTAAAAGATGCATTATACCACCGTTGTGGCAGCTGATTTTGATTGAGAAATACATAGCGAGTTTCGGCTAAACCATCTTGGTTTGAAAAGTAGACGTCATCAAATGCGCAAGCCACTGGGTAACCTTGTTCGTTCCATGCAAGGTCGGCTGAATGAATGGGTTTTACCAAAATGCACCTCTTATAAAGCTGGTTTTATACTGGAAATTATCGGCATAGACCTGTAATCTTCCACACAAAACAAGGTAACGGACATATATTGAGCGTTACCCTAAACAGCATAATTTTGTGTTTAAACGATTGAGATCGTCTGATGAAAAGAGCCGTAATCACTGGTCTGGGTATTATATCCAGTATCGGTAACAATAAAGAAGAAGTACTCGAAGCATTAAAGGCCGGTCGGTCAGGAATTACTCATTCCGAGCAGTTCGAGCAGATGAAACTGCGCAGTCAGGTATGGGGAGATCTGGATATTAACCCAGCTGAACTGATTAACCGCAAAGTTTTTCGCTTTATGGGCGATGCCGCCGCTTATGCTTATCTTTCCATGGAACAGGCTATTACAGATGCTGGATTATCTGAAGAGCAAGTTTCTTCTGAACGGACCGGTTTGATTGTTGGTTCTGGTGGTGCTTCATCGAAAAATCAGGTTGAAGCTGCTGATATTTTGCGTGCCAAAGGCGTTAAACGTGTTGGCCCGTATATGGTCCCACGAACGATGGCCAGCACAACCTCAGCATGTTTAGCGACGCCTTTTAAAATCCACGGCGTCAACTATTCAATGAGCTCAGCGTGTTCTACTTCTGCCCACTGTATTGGGACTGCTCTTGAACAGATCCAATTGGGTAAGCAGGATATCGTGTTTGCCGGAGGTGGTGAAGAGTTGCACTGGACCCTCGCTATGGAATTTGATGCTATGGGCGCTTTGTCGACCAAGTACAATGACGAACCGAATCGAGCTAGCCGCACTTATGATGCTAATCGCGATGGTTTTGTTATCTCCGGTGGTGGCGGTATCGTTGTGGTTGAAGAGCTTGAACATGCTTTGGCTCGCGGTGCTAAAATTTATGCAGAGATTGTTGGTTATGGTGCAACATCAGATGGTTATGACATGGTTGCGCCATCGGGTGAAGGTGCTGTTCGCTGCATGCGTCAGGCCATGCAAGGGTTAGAAGAACCAATTGATTATCTGAATACGCATGGTACCTCAACGGTGGTTGGAGATGTGAAAGAGCTGGGAGCTATTTCAGAAGTATTTGGTGACAACCAACCTCTGATCAGTGCGACTAAATCTCAGACTGGCCATGCCTTAGGGGCGGCGGGTGTTCACGAAACTATTTATTCGTTATTGATGATGGAGAATAATTTTGTCTCACCATCCATTAATATTGATGAGATTGATGAGCAAGCACAAGGATTTAATATTGTTGCTAATCAGGCTCAAGAGGCAACGCTAAATCAAGTAATGTCTAATAGTTTTGGTTTTGGTGGTACTAATGCGACTTTAGTGTTCAAGCGTTTTTCTAAGTAAACATTGAGCTCTTCCTCGCAAAAAGGCTACCTCTGGTAGCCTTTTTGTTATATGGTCATTAACATATTGAAAGTTAATGTAATCTATAAGCAACAAAGTGGTATTCTTAATACTAATATCCGTGTTTAAAATATAATAGGATTAAGCCTTAACGAGCGTTTGTACTCATCAAAGTTGCGTCAATCAACAACGTGATTTTCATCCAAACTGAGTAATAGCGGTTAAGCTTATGGATACAGGTTTTAAAATTAACTAAATTAAGCGTTTGTCGCTTGAATGAAAGAGAGAATATATGGCAATTGCGGTTTTGGGAGCATCTTCCCTATTAGGTAAATCATTAATTGAAAAATTAACCGCTTGGAATTATCCCATCGAGTCTATCGTCGCTGTTGATAACGCAATCGATGATGAAAACTCGACGTTAGAAATTGCTGAGAACAAATATGACTTACTTGATCCAAGTGAGGCTGATTGGGGTAGTGTTCAAGCGGTTATTGGGTGTGATGAGAAGTTAGTTCAAACCTATAGCGATGATATCTTGAATTTTGGTGGGGTGTTAATTAATGCTAGCGCAACTGAAGTGATTGGAGCTACTTCAACGCTGACCATGGAGGATGGCGATTGGGTAGGAGCTCAAGGCGCTTATCAGCTTCCCAACAGCGTTGTAATCATGTTGACTCACTTGTTGAAACGGCTTGAGAATGAAGTGGGGATCGAGGCTGTTCATGTGAGTGTTCTACTGGCGGTTAGTGAAAATGGACAAGAAGGGATTGATGAACTGGCATCTCAGACTGCTCGGTTACTTAATGGGTTACCCATTGAGCCCAACATTTACTCCCGGCAGATAGCATTTAATTTATTACCTCAGGCGATCCATCCAAGTACTATTGCAGATGATATAGAGCAACAACTTGGACTTATTTTCAGTCATTCTGAGCCTGAAGTAGCTGCGCATAGTGTGACGGTTCCTGTTTTTTATGGCGCGATGGCGCAGGTAACTGTGAATTGTCAGGGGCGTGTGTCCATTGCCGAATGTGTTGATATTTGGCGCGAGATTGACAGTGTTGAGATCCAGCTCGACGAGCCGGTAACGCTGGTAACGGATTTAAATCAAAATATATATACCAGTGTCAGTCAAATCCGTCAGAGTCCTGCTCAGCCAAGGCAGCTAAAGTTCTGTGTTCAGGCCGATGTTATGAATGCTTGTGTAGTCCCTTATCTTGCTAAATTAATTCAGCGCATCGGGGGGATGTAGTCATCAACCGATTTAAGTTAAGTCAGATGACGCCGAAATATAATTAGGGACGATTAAATCTGTCTTATTATAAGGTTGCAATTATAAATTAGGTGAGTGGACTCACCTAATTACCTGAGCGAAGTAAGTATGACAAGGATGGCGTGTAAGTGCTCAGTATAAAAAGGAATCATTATGAAGCGATATAGTTCGCGCTTGGCGATACTGTTGTTTTGTGGGCTCTTGGGATTACCCATTATTTCTCATGCCGCTGTTGATCCCTCGTCGTATATCCAGATGGTTGGTCCGAATGAGGCTGTGAATAGTCAAGGAGACGCTATTAATCAGCGTTACGGACCTATTCAGCATAGCGATACATTATGGGCGATAGCTAATCGTTATCGTCCGAATAGCTCTGTCAGTGTTTATCAAACAATGGTCGCTATTTTCCGGACAAATCCCCAAGCATTTGTTGGCAAGGATATGAACTCCTTGGTTAATGGGGCCTATATTTCTATCCCAACACTTGAGCAAATTCGTGCGATTCCTTCTCGCGAAGCTCAGCGTATTGTTTTGGGGCAGTCAGAAAGTTCGACTCAGACTGACTCGACATCATCAACTAAATCGGCTGCCGCATCTAAGACGACACGTAAACGGTCATCTTCAGTTTCTAATCAAAAAGTTAGTGATCTTACTGCTCAGATTACTGCACTTAAAAAGCGTTTAGATGAGCTTGAAACAATGCGCAACAAAGAACTTGATGTGATGCGCAAACAACTCGATCAAGCTAGTGAACAAATGCTCGGTATGTCGGAGGTGAACCATCGATTAAAATTGCGAATTGCCGATTTAAGTAATCAGCTCAAAGCAATTAAAGATCAGTTGAGTCAAACGAGTCAGACGCAACAAGATATCTTAAATCGCCTGAATCAGAATCAACAGGCTAAAGAACAACAACAAGCTTCAACGTTTAATCAAATTCTAAAATCGCCGCTGAACTTGGCGCTAGCTGTTTGCATTCCATTACTACTGATCTTGTTGGTGGTGGTTTTGATTTTACGGTTACGTTCGAAAAAGAAAGATAAACAGGTGGAATTAGACGAAGAAGAGCTTTCGTTAGAAGAAGTGGATGATCAATTTTCGAAGTTGTTTAATGAAGATCTCCCGCCAACTGAGCCCTTTAATGATATCCCAAGTACTGACGATCATGCCCAGCCAGTCGTCCCACCAGAAGATGAGTCACAAGATAACTCTGTTGGTCTTTCCGAAGATTCAGAAATTGCCTTTGATGATGATGCTGTGAATGCGTTAGCTGAATTTGAGGATCCAGAGCAAGATCAGAACGTTGAAGAAGAAGCTTTCGATGACTTGATGCCAGAGAACGATTTTGCCTTAGATGATGAAGATGTGATCTTACCATCGCAGGAAGATGATGAACCTGATATCGATCTCCCCGGTGATGATGACTTGATGCCTGAAGAGCCTTTATCGACACCAGTTCCAGAGTCTAAACCTCAACCTGAGCAAGATGAGTTATCCATAGATTTTGATCAGCCTTTGCCTGATTTGGAACTCCCTGAAACCGAAGATTCAACAGACGATCTAATGACTCAGGAGCAACAATCATCAGCGACGGATATTAGCGACGAAGGACCTGAGCAGCCGATAGATTTTGAGGAAGAGCAAAAGCCGCTTTCTGCTGATGAATCATTATTGCAAATGGATGAGATGGCAGATGATTTGGTGCAAGATCCAGAACGAGTTAAAAATGATGAGTTACTGGAATCGCAAATGGCCGAAGAAATGGCCGAGGTTTCAGCAAAAAACTTAGATGAAGAGCTTGATCTGAACCTAGATGTTGAAGAATCTCTTGCAGAGCC